>NZ_JAKNUT010000001.1 GCF_023155855.1 Microbacterium aoyamense
GACCGGCCGGGGCAGGGCACGCTGGGCGACGAGGTGGAAGCCGGCGCTGAACGCGTTCGCGATCGCATTCGAAGGCCGTATCAACTAATGACCGCCAGACCAGATCCACCGTTTATCGGACACACCCGGCTCAGGCCTGCGAATCGGCGAAGTGTTCGCGCTCCGCCACTCCGATATCGACTTCGAACAGGGCGTCATCAAAGTGCGCGCGACACTGGCCGACGGCGGGACCTTGGGGACAACGCGGCAGCCGAAACTCGTGGCCCGCACCCGAGCGCGCCGTGTGCTGCTCTTACCGTTCGCACTCGCTGCGCTCGCGGAGGCGAAGGATGCCGCGGACGACCGAAGCCGTCGCGCCCCTGCGATTCAGAGCCGCGACGGTAGCTGGGTCGGCACACACACCTTCCGCCGTCAGTTGCGCGAGGTGCGGGTCGCCCCGACAGTGCGCGAAAGTCTCGCCCAGACTGGCCTCGACCCGAAGAAGCTCACCCCGCTAATGCTCAGCAGGACCGCGAGCACCCTCGGCGCGTGCAAACCAGGCCGCCTAAGGGACGCCCGGAGTCTCCTCGGCCACTCCGACGTCAACACCACCCGCCGACGCTACGCCGGAGTCGCCTCGATGACGGTGGACGAGTTGAGAATATTCGAGGCGCTCTTCGGCCAAGACACCGCCGTCGGCGCCCAGGACTGACAGACGTCCCCGCGGGGGCAACTCCCCAACCTGCGGGACAGCGCGACGGTACCCGTCGCGCTGTCCCGCAGGTTCACTTCCACGATTGAGAACTGAACTCCGGTCGAGCATCGCGGCGGCCACAATGCTCAATGGTCGACCAGTGATCACGCATCTCCGGAAACCGCGCAGAGAGTGGGCACGACCATGAACAAGCTCGTACCCCTGTCCGCCCTGCTGACGCCCGAGGCTCTGAGCGAAATGCTTGAGATGCCGGTCCGAACCTAAGAAGATCGGCACCGACGCAGGAGTTCGAATCGGCCCACGGCCGTTCGCCTTCAGCTCTGACGATAAGTGCTGCCTGAATGAGCCGATGCGATTCGCTATCCCGGCGAGCCTGCCGGGCGCTCGATCAGGGCCGCCGGGTAGAACCTACAATGCAAGGGCCGATGCCTCTCGGAGGAAGAGTTCGACCGACGTGGGCCTCGTGACAAGGCCGAACGCCGCCACCTTGCCGAGCGTCGATCACATCGCATCCGCGAGAGCCGGGACTGACCAGTAGCAACCGGTAGAGCGATTGGGCCCCGCACGGCCAACTGCCATTTTTGGCCCATTTATGGCCACAGACACCTCAGGACGCCTGATCGGAGAGGGTGGCGATTCCGCGAGATCCGCGTAATTTCGCAGGATTCGGAGGAAGAAACTGTAGCGGGAGCGGGGCTTGAACCCGCGACCTCACGAGTCTCAACCGGTGTATCCCTACTCATCCCGGCTTTGCTCTCTTATGCCGTCTGATCAGCCTCGAACGCGCGCACTGATGCTCGGTTCTTCCCTGTGATCGGTGTTACTTCCCTCTGATTCCGATGGGTATCCGATGGCCGCGCCCCCATCGCCTCCAGCAGATCGCGGACGTCGGGCGCGAGGGTTGTTCGCGGCAGGTAGTGCGCCTTGGTCACCCGTGAGTCGGCATGCCCCAGCAGCCCAGCGGCAAGCTCAGGATCCTTCACCAGCGCGGCTGCAGTCTTCCGGAACACGTGCGGGTGCACCCACTCGTACCCGGCCCGCATCTTGAAAGCGTCCCACCCCTTGCGGAAGTTGTTCGGGTCGCGGACCTTGGCTCGCGCTGACGCGAAGACGAGATCCGGATGCCGCGCCTCCAACTTCCGGATGCGAAGGCTCCGAGCGACGAACTCTGGCAGCGGAACCACGCGGCGAGACGAGGACGTCTTCGGGTGCTCCTGGATGATCATCCCGCGGCCCTTGACGAAGATCACTGTCGCGCGAATCGAGACGGTGGGCACTGGCGCGTCGAGGTCAAGATCGCGCCATCGGATCGCGAGCGCTTCCCCGATGCGCGCGCTCGTTCCGAGCATGAAGTCGACGCCGTGCGGGATGTCCCTAGCGACTGCATCCGCATCGGCGTACAGCTGCACGCGCATCGCCTGAACTGCGCTGAGGCTGAGCGCCTCGACCTCCTTCCTTTGCACCCGCACCGGCGCGACGTCTCGGATCGGGTTGGCTCCGAGCGCTCCGAGACGAGTGGCGAGGCCGAGCACGCCGGAGAGCACTGTCTTTGCGTGCTTCGCCGCGGAGGGACCGTGCGAGTTGGCGGTCGTCTTCAGGAATCGGTCGCACCGCGCGACGGAGACCTCTCTGAGTGCCAGCATGCCCATTCCCGGCAAGACCATGAGGTCGAGCACTTCTCGGTAGCGGCGCTCAGTGTTGTACGCCTTCGCGCCGGCGATCTCGTCCTGGAACCACTGCTCTGCGACAGTCTTGACCCGCGAGTCTGCATTGATGTCATCGCCGTGCACTCTCGCTCGCTCGAGCAGGGCTTCCTTGAGAGTGGTCTCCGCCTTAGCGCCAGAGGCGCCGGCACGCTCCACGATCCGCGTCACGCCGTCGTAATCGCGGAATCGCGCGTAGGCGACCCATTGCCGCGATGAGACTTCTTTTCGGCGGATGGCGCCCCAGGTGCCGATCGGCAGCGGCGGGCGAGCCATCATGCCACCTGCTCTCGATGCGCCCACTGGCCGGCACCCATCCGCGGACGTAGGTAGACCGTGTCGTCGATGCGCTGCAGCGTGCGTTGATAGGCCTCAACAAGCTCGAGCAAGACGTTGAGCTCCACCGCCATCGCCTCGGAGTGACCGTGATGGATGACCTCGGCGCGCTTGTACGACTCAATGTCGATCAGGTGGAGGGCAGCCCATTCGTCCGCACGTCGCTCCTGCTTGCGATTGACCGGCCCGAACATGCTAGGCACGTCGGCAAAGACAGCGTGAGCGCATTCGTGCGCCAGCACGGAACGGTGGGCGCGCTCCGGCAGTCCCATCTGCACTCGAATGAGCTGTCGACGATGGTCGTACTCGCCATCGCGATCCGGTGGCATCTGGACGTACTTGACCTTCACTCCCAGCGCGTCAAGCACCGCAAACGTCTGATTGGTCACGGCTCCTCCGGCAGGTGTCCATCGTCGCGCTTCGATCTTCTGTGCGCGGCCATCGCATTCTCACCGGAGGCAGGGACAGTGAAGTCCACCGCGACCACGTTGTTTGGGGTCTCAAGTGCGGCGCGCGTTCTCCGAGCCAGTTCGTACATCAGGTCTTTACCCGACCATCCGCTAACAAGCGAGGCGAGTGCGTCGACATCGTTTGTGTCGACGGCGCGCTTCCCGTTCGAGCGCTCGGATACGTAGCCCTCGTTCCGGCCGAGTCGCGTCGCCAGTTCAGCGCCCGTCACCTTGTTGGCTTTCATGAAGCCTCGGAACTCAGCGGAGAAGGCAACGGCGAAGTCGCTCATAGGTGGGAACTTGTCTGCCATAGCCATGATCTTGGCATATTCGCAACACTCTAGGCAATTGCCAATTCTTTGTTGCGGAGAACCTTGGGTTATGCAAAGCTTTGGATATGCCAAGCTCTCAGGATTCAGCGACGAAGTCGATCCGGCTACACCTCGCGGCACGCAATCGGCCCGCCTCCTGGCTGGCTGAGCGCCTCGGCGTTTCGCCGTTTTGGGTCAGCCGGCGGATGTCGGGCGCCACGACCTGGGATGTGGATGATCTCGACCGAATCGCAATCGTCTTCGAGACCTCGCTCGACGGGCTGTTGGCCGACGCAGAGGCCGTGGCGTGATGGGCCGACTTCTCAGCGTCACAGACATGGCCGCGCTGCTCGGCGTGTCCGTGAAGACCGTGTACCAGTGGCGTTCCCGGCCGATCCCCTACGGGCCGCCGGCGATCAAGGTCGGCAAGTACCTCCGCTGGAAGCCCGAGGTCGTCGAGGCATGGATCGACGCTCAGGAGCCGGAATCCAACGTCACCCCGATCCGACGGGGTGCCTGACAAAAGGACACGGCCCGGGGGCAACCGGGCCGCATCACACAAGAAAGGAGCCAACACCGTGGCTCAGAAGACAACGATACCCGCTGACACGCGAGCGACAGTGGTCGACTCGCTCCGCCTGGCCAGGGGCCGGGTGGAATCGGCCGAGTGGTACACGACCCACACCGAGTACAACGACCCGGTGATGGTCCGCTCTCTCGCACAGACCGCGATCTTCGCCCTCGAGGCCGTGATCGAGGCGATGCGAGAGCTGCCGTCGCCGCTAGAGGCATGGAACCTCACGATCGAGAAGGCCGCCAGCGAGGCCGCGGAGATCGAGCGCGAGGCTCTGGCGAAGGTCCGTGAGCAGCTCACGAACGTGCACGAGATCCGTCGACCTCTCGACGTGACGGAGCGCATCGAGGCGGTGGAGCTGTGAGCGCCGAGGTTATCGTCGCCGTCCCCGCTCCCGTAGCGGCGGTGGATCACGCCGCGAACGGTCGCTCGATCCTCGACGCGATGGGCGGAGTGGTGGCGTCCAACGAGGCGGAGTCCCGCTTCTGGGCGAACCGCAGTCGGAAGAAGCAGAAGTCGCTCACGTGGAGCCGGATGTCAGCCGCTGGTCGCGCCGAGCACATCGACACCTGCCCGGACACCTGTCGCACCTGTGAGGATCACCGCGCGTTCGGCGAGTGCCGCTCGTGCGGTGGGCACACGGAAGCGCTCGGCCCGGATGAGCTGTCCCGCTGCTGTGGTTCGCGGACGCTTCTCTCGCCTGAGGATCGGGGTGCGGCATGATCCCCGCGGACGGCGGTCACTCGCCGATCCCGGTGCCGTCGTGCGCTCCTGGTGAGCAGCAGATGAAGCTGTCGACGCCAGAGATCATCTGCGTCAAGACGGGCGGTTACACGCCGACGACGCCTCCGGGTGAGCCGACGGAGATCGTCATCCCCGAATGCCCGGACGGCATCCTGTCGCAGGACGCCGAGACGCTGCAGGTTACCTGTCATCCGCTGCCGGATGAGATCGCGGAGACCGGGCCGGGACCAGAGCTGGGCGGCATCGCGTTCCTCGCGATCCTCGCGATCGCCGCCGGCATCGCACTGCTGTGGAGTCGTTACGGCGACGCGGTGAAGCAGAGCCCCCTTGGGATGCTCCTGCGCCGCGTGTGGCCGATCGTCCGTGTCGTCGTCGCCTGGCTCTGCTTCGTCGCCGGCGTGCTGTACATCGCCGCGGACATAGTCATCCCTCCGCTCGAGCCGACTGGGCTGTTCCTCACGGGGCTCGTCGCGCTGGGCGTCTGGCTCTGGGGCATCGGCGCATTCCGCAGCGAATTCTGGATCACCCCCGACCCCAACCCGACTCGAAAGGACATGTCATGAGCACCGGCTACACGGTCGTCAACGTGAAGCCCGACACTCCCGAGTGGGAGCGGGAGCGGCGGAAGTCGGTCGGCGCGTCCGAGGTCCCGGCGGTCATGGGTCTCTCGTCGTACGGCAACACGCCCCTCGACGTGTACAAGCACAAGCTGGGCGTCGACCGCGCGTTCGATCCGCTGCTCGGCTGGATCGGCCACCAGTCGGAGCCGATCATCGAAGCCTGGGTGCACGAGTTCTCCGGCCTCGACGTCGAGCTCGCCCCTGGCTTCATGGCCCGCTCCAACGAGCACCCGTATCTGCATGCATCGTTCGATCGGATCTCGGGACAGCCGTTCATGACGTGGCAGTTCAAGACCGCACACCACTACGCCGGCCACCACTGGGACGAGGGCATCCCGACAGACATCCGCGTGCAGGTGCAGGCAGAAATGGCGGTCGCCGGGACCCCGCGCGCCGCGGTCGTCGTGTGGATCGGAGGTCGGGAGTTCCGCCTGTTCTGGGAGCCCCGCGACGACCGGTTCATCAACGAGCACCTCCTCCCCGCGGTGCAGCAGTTCTGGGACGGGAACGTGCGCGCGCATGTCGCCCCCGAGCCGCACACCCTCTCGGAGCTCAACGAGGTGTACATCACCACCGAGGTTCCGATCGAAGCATCCGAAGCCGCCATGGAAGCCGTGGAGCGGCGCGCGATCCTCGAGTCCGACATCGAGGCGATGCGGCAGGAGGCCGACGCGCTGAAGCTCGCGATCGGCAACTACATGGGCACCGCCGACACCCTCACCCACAAGGGGCGGAAGGTCCTGACCTTCAAGACGCAGAAGGGCCGCCAGTCGTTCGACGCCGCGGCGCTCAAGCGCGAGCACCCCGACCTCGCGGCGGCGTACACGTCGCAGGGTTCCCCGTTCCGAGTCATGCGAACCATCAAGCCAAAGGAGACCAGCAAGTGAACCTCTACCAGAAGTACCTCGCCGCCGACATGGTCACGAAGCGCGTCGAAAGCGTGGGCCTCACCGTCACCTACGTCATGTTCCATGACGACTACGCCAATCGCGGCACCTCCGGAGCAGCGATCGACCTGTCGATCGATTATCGCGACGCCAACGGCAAGTGGATGTCTGACGCCGACCGCGAAGCGAAGGTCAACGCGTTCCTCGAGCGCTACCCCGACACGGCAGTCACACGCAAGGCGGAATACGGCGGCAAGCCCGAAATGCTCGCGCGCGGCGTCACGTCGACCGGGATCGCCTGGGAGATCAACTTCCACTCCGGAACATGCGAGCGCGTCCAGGTCGGCACGAAGAAGGTTGAGCGGTTCGAGCCCGAGGCGCTCGCGAACCTCAAGAAGGTCACCGTCGACGAGCCGATCTACGAGTACGTCTGCGCAGACCCGATCGTCGCGGCGGGGCTGGTGGCAGCATGACCGACCTCTCCCAGGCCGCCGTCGCGGCCAAGAAGAACCCGACGATGAAGGATCTCGTCGAGGCGCAGCTGCCCGCGATCGAGAAGCAGCTCGGCGGGGCGATGAACTCGGCCGCGTTCGTCCGTGCCGTGCTCTCGGAGATCGGGAAGTCTCCCGATCTCATGGCCGCCGACCCGAAGACGCTCCTCGGCGGTGTGATGCTCGCCGCGCAGCTGCGCCTCGAGATCGGGTCCGGGCTCGGTGAGTTCTACCTCACGCCGCGGAAGGACAAGGGCCGGCAGATCTGCCTCCCGATCATCGGATACCAGGGCTTCATCAAGCTCGCGCTCCGCTCCGAGTTCGTGTCGAACGTGCAGGCGTTCCTCGTCCGCCGTGGCGACCAGTTCTCCTACGGCGCGAACGCCGAGCGGGGCATGTTCTACGACTGGGTCCCGCAGGACTTCGAGGAGACCAGGGACTGGATCGGCGTCGTCGCGACCGCCAAGATGCGGGCCGGCGGCACGACCTGGGTCTACCTCACCCGCACACAGGTCATCGACCGCCGCCCGTCCTACTGGCAGTCGACCCCGTGGAAGACCAACGAAGACGAGATGGTCAAGAAGACTGCGGTTCGCGCGCTCGCGAAGTTCCTTCCAAAGTCGACCGACCTGGGACGCGCGCTCGAAGCCGACGAAGCGAAGGTGCAGCAGCTGAAGGGGCTCGACGAGGTCGAGATCACCCGCGTCGACGACGAGCCCGAAGTCGTCGTCGTCCAGGAGGGCGACCCGCTGCAGCAGACCCCCGAAGAGATCGCGGAGGGGAACCGATGAGCGACTACGCGCAGACGGCCACCCCGGGCGTCTCAGTGAAGGTGTCGATCGACTGGACCGAGCTCGGCGCGCACATCGCGGACGCGAGTTCAGAGGAGCAGGCGACCTTCCTCGAGGCGTGGGCAAACACGATGTCGGTCTGGTTCGACGACGCGTACGAGATGCAGCTCGGCTACGTCGGCAACGAGATGAACGACCCCGATGCCGACTACTCCCTGCCCCACATTCGGCGACTTCTCGAGGGGATTCTCACCCGGATCTCCTCCTGACATAGACGGGGCTGATCCGTCTTGCTCACGGATCAGCCCCTGCACATCACATTCGACACCCCACCGTTCAAGCGAAGGACCGACAGATGCACACCCAGAGTGCCGCAGACGAGCGGCAGATACCAACCGTCTACCCCGAATCCCCGAACGTCCGCCGGACTGACCCGCTGACGTCGCACATCGCCGCCGACCGCGCAGTGAAGCGCATCCCCACCCTCCAGGCGATCGAGAAGGCGCTGCATGCCGCCGGTGAGCCGCTGACGGCCGACGAGATCTGGACGCGCCTCCGCACCGAGCACGGCTTCTTCTGCTCGCACGAGCGGGTCCGCACGGTCCTCAACGAGGGCTCCGGGCAGTCGGTGCGGGAGTCGGTGCGTTCGCACACGTTCGTCCGCCTCGACGAGACCCGGCCGTCTGACCTCGGAAACCCCGCGCACCTGTGGACGCTCGCGGAGGCCGCGGCATGAGCCCCTCGGTGATGTTCCCTCCCGCGGACGACGCGAGCGAGCGCGAGCACAACGCCTACGACGCCTGGTACGAGGCGCAGGAGTCCAAGCGGAAGGACTACGACGCATGAACGCCTACATCGAAGCGCCGGCGTACCTGCAGGTCGAGCCGGACTACAACCGATGGACGCCGCAGAACCGCCGCGACACGGCCGATGCGATCCAGGGCGGCCGCGTGGTCGCGATGACGCAGAATCGTCCCGCGAAGCCGAAGCCCGGCACGGTCGTCGTGAAGGTCGTCCTCCGAATCCCGAAGGCCTCGTTCGTCCCGCTTCGCCCGGAAGCGGTCGTCACCATCCCCGAGTCGATGACTGACGGCATTCCCGTCGAGGTAGAGGTCGCCGACCCGAGCGAGGTCGACTGATGCCACTCTCGTTCCCTCAGATGCGTCTCGTCGTCGTCAATGGTCGCGCGAAGCACAACGCCTGGTGTCGCACCTGCGAGCAGTGGGTGTGCGAGGAGCCGCAGAGCGTGAAGGCCGCGGTCGAGGAAGCTCGCCGCGCCCATGGGCCGGAGAAACTCTGCAGGCGCGCGGTGTCGCTCCGTGAGCAGCTGCAGGAGTACACGGACACGACGGCCGCCTATCATCGCGGCGAGGACGTGATCCCCGGCGACTGCTGGCGCGCCTGCCTCGCGTCGCTGCTCGAGGTGCCGATCGCCGATGTGCCGCACTTCGCGCACCTCTATCCCACCGAGGGGACGCTCGAGTGGTGGGACGCGTCGGTCGCGTGGGTGCGCGAGACGCTGCCGGGCTGGACGCTCGGATGCTGGCGGCGTCCGGAGGAGGGCTGGTTCCAGCGGTTCTACTCGGCTGACGAAGCCGCAAACGCGCCCGACCGGGTGATCCTGACAGCCGCGAGCCCGCGCGGAGCGTGGAACCACTCGGTGCTGGTCTCCGTGCGGACCGGCGAGCTCGCACACGACCCCTTCCCCGGCGGGACCGGTGTCGGCGAGGGCCCGTGGGATGTTGTCGGCCTCGCGCGCCTGGAGTGGCTGTCATGACCGCCCCGATCGTCCTCGCCGGCACGACGGACTCCGGCCGCCGCTACGTGCAGTTCTGGACCGAGGGCGAGCGGATCGCCGGGCGCGACGTCGCCTTCTGCCTCGCCGAAATGAACCTCGCACCCGAGTACGCTCCCCCGTTCCTCGAGATCCAGCAGTCCTGCCCGCCCGACACTGTCGACCAGGTGCTCGCCGCGTTCGCGATGTTCCGGTTCGGCGGCGACGTTGAACCGACGCACACCGTCGAGTGGGCGTTCGGTAAGCCGACGTTCACCCCGATCCCGACACCGGAGCCCGAGCCGGGCCTTCTCGCACTGCTCGAGGAGACAGTATGAGCGCCGTCGGATACCGGATGCCGTCCGTTCCGTGGAACGGACTGACTGTGACCGACCTGTTCTGCGGCGCTGGGGGCTCGTCCTCGGGGCTCGTCGAGGCGGGCTACAGAGTCGTCATCGCCGCGAACCACTGGGCGACGGCGATCGAGTCTCACCAGATCAACCACCCCGACACGGACCACTCGCAGGCCGACATCTCGCAGGTCAACCCGGCGTACTTCCCGAAGACCCACGTCCTGTGGGGATCGCCGGAGTGCACGAACCACTCGATCGCGAAGGGCATCAAGCGTCAGCGCCAGCAGGATCAGGCACTGTTCGAGCTCGACGGCACCCGCCCGCTGCCCGACGAAGCCGCAAACCGCTCACGGGCGACGATGTGGGACATCCCGCGATTCGCTGAGCACCACCGCTACATGGCGATCATCCTCGAGAACGTCGTCGACGCGTACCGGTGGGATCAGTTCGAGGCGTGGCAGATGGCGATGCGCGCGCTCGGCTACCGGATGCAGTTCGTCTGGCTGAACAGCATGCACGCGCAGATCGGCGGCCTGCCGGCCCCGCAGTCCCGTGACCGCATGTACATCGTGATGTGGCGTGAGGACCTCGCATCCGCTGAGCGCCCGGGGCCGAACGTGGGGAAGTGGACGCGGCCGATGGCGGTGTGCCCGACGCACGGCGAGGTGCAGGCGGTGCAGGCGTTCAAGAAGGCCGAGCAGTGGGGCCGCTATCGCGCGCAGTACCTCTACCGGTGCCCGCAGTGCTGGCAGGTCATCGAGCCGGGCTGGCTCGCCGCCGAGTCGATCATCGACTGGTCGCTCCCGGCACCCCGCATCGGCGATCGCGCGAAGCCCCTGGCCGAGAAGACCCGCGAGCGGATCCGGCGCGGAATCGAACGTCACTGGAAGCCGTTCGTCGCGGCGGCCGCGGGCAACACGTACGACGGGGTCACGACCGGGTCGGGCTATCTCCGCGCGTGGCCGACCGATCAGCCTCTCCCACTGCAGACAGGCACCGCCGAGCACGGTCTCGCCGTCCCGCCGCTGATCGTGCGCGGAGAGGGGAACGTCACGCCCGCGAAGCCGAGCACGGAGGCGCTGGGCGCGCTCACGGCGTCGGGGTCGATGTTCGTGGCGCAGCCGCTCATCGTGAACAACGTCAGCGGAGCTGATGCCTCGCGGTCGGAGCCGGTGTCGGAGGTGTTGCCCTCGATCGTCGCGGGCGGCACTCACGCCTCACTCCTGATCCCTGTTGAGGGGCGCGAGGGAAAGTCCGCGGCATCCGTCGCGGACCCGCTGCGCACACAGTCGACCCGCAACGAGACCGGGCTACTCGTCCCGCTTCGCAATCACGGGGTCGCAAAGCCGACGTCGCACCCGATCGACACGGTCTCGGCTGAGGGCAATCACCATGCCCTCGTCATGCGGAACAACGAGGGCGGCGCGGAGATGTCGACACCCGTGACCGAGCCGCTGCGCACGCTCACCACGGGCGGGCATCAGTCCCTCATCGAGCCGGGGGTGCCGATCTCGCTGGACGTCGACGATGCAGGATTTCGGATGCTCGAGCCGCACGAGATCCAGCTCGGTATGGGCTTCGCCGCGGACTATCACCTCGTCGGGTCGAAGCGCGACAAGGTGAAGCAGGCGGGCAACGCGGTCACGCCGCCCGCAGCGCGCGACCTCGGGCACGCGGTCGCCGAGTTCCTGCTGGCGGTGGCGACATGAGCGACATGCCGGACGGCGGCTGGTCCTTCTCTGGCGAGAAGGGCTGGTCCCTCGACCCGTCACAGCAGGAACGGGTGCGCCAGGTGAACATCGCCGCGATGGCGCGCGCCGACGAGCTGCAGAAGGGCTCCCCCACGTGCGCACTGTGTGGGCAGCGTGCTCTCGAGCTCGATGAGTTCGGGCTCTGCTCGAAGAACCGTGGCGAGCACAAGGAGTGGCGTGACGACGCGCTCAAGGCGGTGAGCTTCCGATGAGCCTCCTGATCACCGATGGCTTCGCCGCATGGCGGGAGTGCCGGCAGGCGTACGACGAGGTGCTGTACGCGAAGTACGAGCGGGCCGCGGCTGCGACCAACGACCGCCTCGTGAACGCGGAGGGCCGCAAGAAGGGCATCGACCCTCTGTCGCTGTTCATGGGCCCCGCGATCCGCGCCTACCGGTGGGCGTCCGAGGAGCTCATCGAGCACTGGGCGGAGCACCCGCGGATGCCGTTCGTCGAGTTCGAGCGGCAGTGGGCCGCGCAGAGGGAAGCGGAGATGTACCGATGAGCGACCTCGTCCCCGTCACCTGCTACTTCACCGCCGAGAGCTACCGGCGACTCGCGAAGATCGCGGAGAAGAACGGCACGCAGGTGCACCGCCTAATCGAACGCGACGTCGACCGCGCGCTGAATGGCGGACCCCGGCCGCCCGATGCGCCCCGCAAGTACCGGCAGCACTACTCCGAGGACATGCTCGAGGCGATACGCCACATGCACGCAGCGCAGATGACCGACGGGGCGATCGCGAAGAAGCTCGGCCTCAGTCAGGCGAACCTGTCTCGGCGGCTCCGAAAGATGGGGCTCCCGGCGCACGGCGCGAAGTCCGGCGGTCGCAAGAAGGCTGAGGCGGCGTCATGAGCGCGCCGTCCATCCAGGAGGAGCGGGAGATCACCCGCTTCGGGATGTTCGCCGCCGAAGAGCGCGAGACGTTCGACGAGCTCGTGAGCGACCTCGGCGACGTCGTGCCGTGCACTGCCGCGGCGTGCGAGTCACCCGCCCACTGGGCCGTCCTGATGCGGTGCTGCCGCCACCCGTTCCCGTTCTGCGACTTCCACGTCGCCGACCAAAAGCAGCGCGCGCTCGTGATCCTCGCCGCGATGAAGTCGCCGTACTGCGTGGAGTGCAAGACGTCGGTGAAGGGGAAGACCTACCGTGAGGTGTTCGAGGTGGTGCCGCTATGACCGCCCCGACTGCGAAGAACCGTGAGCTCATGTACGAGCGCGATCAGTTCTGCTGCGCCGCGTGCGGGCTGACCTACCAACTGACGCATCAGCATCGGCGGGCAACCGGCGCGGGCGGCTCGAAGGAACGCCCCACGCTCGACGACAGCCTCACGCTCTGCGCGACCTGCAACTGGAAGGCGGAGGCCGACGCGAAGTTCCAGCGACTCGCGCTGATCAACGGCTGGAAGGTCCGGAAGTGGGTCGACGACCCCGGACTTGTGCCGGTCTTCTACTCATTCGAGCAGGCCTGGTACCGGCTCGAAGGACCGCGGCGGGTGTGGATTCCCGCGGTCGTCGCCCTCGACATGATGCACGCCGTTTATGGCGAGCAGTACCTCGAATGGAGGAACAGCTGATGGTGTGGTTCAAGGTCGACGACGGGTTCCATGCGTCCCGCAAGGTCGTGTCGATCCCTCGCCGCCTCCGCTTCCCCGCGATCGGACTGTGGACCACCGCCGGTTCTTGGTCGGGCGCCGAGGAGCTCGACGGCCACGTGCCCGGCTACATGCTCGACGAGTGGGGTGCGACGCAGGAGCTCATCGACGCGCTGCTCGAGGCGGGGCTGTGGGAGGAAGCTGAGGACGGCATCCAGTTCGCGAACTGGGCCGAGTATCAGCCGACCCGCGAGGGGCTCGAGGAGAAGCGCGAGCAGGAGCGGCTCCGCAAGGCGGAGTGGCGTGCGAAGAAGGCCGCGAAAGAGGCCGCGCGTCCCGCTGGGACAGACGCGGGACAACCGCGTGACGCCTACGGGACGGACGTTCTTGTCCCGTCTATCCCGTCCCGACCCGACCCGACCCGTCCCGACCCGACCCTCTCTACCTCTGGCGAGGTAGAGAGCGCGCCGCCGGCGCCTCTCTCGCCGTTCTGCTCGAAGCACCCCCATGGCACCGAGAAGGCCTGCCGGGGCTGCGGGTCGGCGCGCATGGCATTCGAGGCGGCCCGCGTCGCTGCGAAGAACAAGCCGACGCCGATCGTCCGTCGCGAGGCGACGTGCCCGACGCACCCTGAGTGGCCGATGCCGTGCGAGAAGTGCGCAGCGCTCGCCGCGGAGGTGGCGTGATGGATCTCGAACCGTGGGCCGAGCGCGAGCGGACGCACTGGCGACAGTTGCACACCTTCGGCGGTTTCCTGTGGCCGGCGTCTGCTCTAGACCTCGACGAGGACTTCGACGCTTCGATCATCGTGCTGCGCGCCGAGAAGGCGACGGAGAAGGCGATGTCGGTCGAGGAGACGCTGCAGGAGCTCGAGTGGTTGCTGGACGGCGGCGTGCCGGCGGGGTTGGCGCTCGAGCAGGTGCACGGCTCGCTCGAGGCGCTGCAGAGGGCAGCGGAGCGCCGCGGCCGCCACGACCTCTCCCGGCGCATCGCACGGTCGACGGTGTCCGCGTGGGAGCTCCGCTGGGGTGCGAACGAGCGGAGGTCGGCGTGATCGAGTTCCTGGCTTCCACGGTCGCGTGCTTCCTCGGCACGGTCGGCCTTCTTCGGCTCGCGCATTGGGCGCTGAGCAACCCGAACAGCGAGAGGTGAACACCATGACAATTCCCGGACTCGAGAAGCCTGCGCCGAGGCGGACTGCGAAGGACATGCTCGACCTGCTCGACAAGCACTACGCGCCGCCGCCGTCGAAGCCTGCAGGTGGCCGGCTGATCTCCGAGATCCAGGCGCCGCACGGCCTGCGCCGTGCCGACGCGCTGTACCTGCCGATCACGACCGGCGGCCGGGGCACGATCATCGGTCACGAGATCAAGGTCAATCGAGCCGACGTGATGGCTGAGGTCGCCGACCCGCACAAGGCCGACGCGTGGATGCGGTACTGCAACCGCTGGTGGCTGGTGATCTCGAGCGCGTCGATCATCGAGGGCATCCCGATCCCGCCTGAGTGGGGCATCATGCTCCCGCCGAGCCGCAATCGATTCATGACGATCGTGCGGGACGCACCGAAGCTCGAGCCTGACCGCTCAATCCTCGCCGAGGCCTGGGGCACGATCTTCGCCCGTGTCGGGTACGCCGACGTCGCAGCCGAGGCGGACCGCGCGCACTGGCACAAGGAGGCCGATCGGCTCGGCGAGAAGGTTCGCGAGCAGTCGCGCGAGATCACTCGGCTCAGCCAGGTGCTCGGCGACGAGGGGCAGAGCGCGTACCGGTCGAACCGCTTGACAGTGACCAACGTGCTGACCGAGATCGACCGACTCGCCGAATACGGCGACGACACACCGAAGGCGTTCCGCGGGCTCGCATGGCAGCTCGACGCCGAGACCGTCGCCCGCGGCATACTCGCCGAGGTCGCAGGGCGTGATCGCCGCGACATCGCCGACGACATCGTGTCCGCGATACAGCGCGCCAACACTGTCGCAGAGCGCCTGAAGGCCGTGCTCGACGAGATCTCGACACCTCCGGGGGCCGCGGCATGACGATCCTCTGCATCACGAACACCGGCATCCCCGGCATCCGACGCTGCACGATCCGCGGCAAGCACGGCATCCTCTGCCCCGACCGGGAGGTGAACCGGGCGATCGCGGAGCATCAGGGTGCCGAGCTTGGCGAGCCGACATGCGGCGGATGCCTCCCCCGCAAGGCCGACCACGGCTTCCTCTGCAACTGGTGCTGGGAGCGTGTCGAGGCGGCGCAGCTGGAGTGGCCGCGGTTCGCTCGCCTCGTCGTCGAGACCGAGGGCCGCGCGGTGAGCGCCGAGGGCGGCGGCATCAAGGGCTCCACCCCGGACGGCTACACGAACCTGCCGCTGACGATGCTGCTGCTCGACGAGTGCACACGCCTCCTCCGCTCACGCGCCGGGGCGACACTCGACGCCTGGGTGCACACGGAGGCCGGCGCCCGCGACGCGATCATGTTCGCTCACTCCGCCGAGCGCGCATTCCGGTCCGTCGAGGTCGAGTCGAAGCCGCTGCAGCTCGAACGGGTTCGCTGCCCCCATTGCGGTCAACTCGCCCTCTTCGAGAACCGGAAGCGGAAGGTCCGCGGCGCGACGGTCGTCGAGTGCGAGAACTGCGGCGAGGAGCTCGACAAGATCCGCGACGACGCCGCCGAACGCTGGCACGGGTCGGAGGCGTGCGAGCACGGCCACCACGACCGCTGCCGGTCCCTGTCCTGCCCGTGCGACTGCCATCAGCGCACGAGCTCGCTGTACACCATCCAGACCCCCGCCCACCTCATCGAAAGGAACGCATCATGACCGCCAAGGTGATCCTCGAGCTCGCCGACGAAATCGCGAAGGGAGACTTCGAGGATCGTGGCTGGATGATCGACGCGCTCGATCGAGCTCGCGCAGCGCTCCTGACGATCGGAACCCCGCCCACGGGCGGGTGGGAGTACAGCATCGCCTATCCCCAGGGCGACGGCTGGACAACCGACGGTGCCGAGGTATTCGAAACGCACGACGCCGCCGAGGTAGAGCTCGATTCGGAGAGCTACCTCGCAGCCGACCGGATCGTCCGCCGTCGCCCCGCTGGCCCGTGGGAGGTGGTTCCCGATGGTCACGCAGGATGAGGACTACGCGATCCGCGAGGCGATCGACGCCGCGCGAGCGCGAGCAGCGACGCACGGTGGAGACGCCAACCACGCGGCAGAGGAGTGCCCTGAGTGCAAGGCAGGCGTCGACCTGCTCACCGAACGTGATGCCTACGATCTCGCTCAAGCGCTCTACCGCACGCTGTACGAAGCGGGTGTGTCGTTCGAATCGAACGATCTCATCCCGAAGCTCACTGCGACAGTCAGGGCTCTTGGCTTCCGTCGCGCTGGCCCCACCGCTGCGACCGAGTGGGAGTACGGCCGGACAGTCGAGGATCGGGTTGAGGTCTGGTCGAAGCTCGCGGATGCCGCGCACTTCGCGAACCTGTGGGGAGGAACGATCCTGCGCCGACGCAAGGCGGTCCCGGCTGGCGATTGGGAAACTGCGAGGGCCACCCTATGACCGCGTTCATGTGTGGCGGCACGCCGACGCCGGACGACCTCGCCAAGGTGCAGGAGTTCGCCGCCATCCTCTCGATCGAGGACGAGCACCTGCGCGCGCTCGCGACCATGGAATGGCAGGCCGACCAGTACCCCGAGTACCGGCGGGCGCTCGACGAGCACGCCAGCCGATGCTGCACGAAGTGCGGCACCCACTCGAACCCACACCAGGGATGCATCCTCCGATGAGCACCGACACCCTCGAAAAGACCACCACGACGACCGAGGCCGGCGAACACGACCTGTTCGCCCACTTTGCGAAGAAGACCGACATCGAACGCGCGGTCTTCGACGGAGTCGCCATCACAGCGCTATGCGGTAAGACGTGGCGACCGACCCGCGACTTCGCGAAGTTCCCCGTCTGCCCGACGTGCGCCGAGATCTACGGTTGCAACGCCTGCATGGTCAACGCCGGGAACCCGCGCTGCGCCGCACACGAGGGCCTGGTGCTGTGAAGGAATGGATCACGATCGCCGAGGCATCCGTGCTCGTCGGCCGCCACCGCTCCCGCATCTACGCCTGGATCGATCAGGGCCGCCTCGCGACCCGCGTGAACGCGCACGGCGTGACGGAGATTCTCGCGAAAGCAGTCCGGCGGATCGAGTCCGAAGTGAAGCGCGGACGGCCTCGCGGAACCCCGAATCGACGCTGAATCCCGTCCGCCGATATCTTCAGTGCATGGACTGGGGAATCTTCTGGGGTGCAGTCGGCGCCCTCGCTGCGGTTGCGAGCCTCGCGGGGCTCTACTTCGCCTGGCGGACCTACCGGCGGCAGTTCGCGAAGAGGGAGATTCGCTACACCGTCAAGTCAGTTCCACTCATCCGCGACGGCGCTGCTCACGCGAAGCTTCGAGTGATGCGCGGCGACGTCGAGCTCCAAGACCCGTACCTCCTCACAGTCGCGGTGGAGTCAGCGAGCCGCGCCGACATCGCCACATCCGCATTCGACGACGACAACCCGCTCGATTTCGAAGTGAACCCCCCAATGCTCGTCACTGACACGAGCACGACGACCAACTCAACTATCGGTTTCACGTGGGCAGATCAGGATATCGACGGCGGGGCCACGGTCGCCAGAATCGACCCCCAATTGATCCGAAAGCGCGCAACAGGAGCCTTCTCTGCGGTGACCGATGGGAGGCCGTCGGTAACGGTCCGCAGTCCGCTGATCGACATTCCTGTCGCCGAGATCAGAGCGGTGGATCGCACCGATCGCCGAGGCTTGGTAACCGTGGCTCTTATCGCCACGGCCCTTTCCCTCGCCCTGTCCGTTTCCGCCGTCGTGGCCGCGTTGCTCTAGCGCGAAACGCCGGCTGCGTCTTGGCGTTTATTCGCGAAACCCGCAACGATCATCTGTAGATGGTGGAGCACTGCGCCCACCCCGAGAACGTCAGAGCCCCGGCACCCTTCCCCCAGGCGCCGGGGCTCTTTCCGTCAGCGGATGGTGTCGAGCACGTCGACCTCTTCCTCATCCCACGTCTCCAGCAGCGCCGGAATCCCTGGGCCCGCGACGAACGTGATCCACTTCCCACCGCCAGCATTCAGCGAGATCGTCCCCGTCTCGTCCTCGATGCCTTCCAGTGCATCAGCCTGGTTCGCGGGAAGCTCGAACTTCTCGCCGCCATAGTGCAGCACCACGCGCTTTGCCATCTCAACCCCTCCTTCGCCGAGCCCCATGCGCGGGGCCTCCAGCCTATGGAGGGGCTCCGCCATTCTCCCGGCGTCTTCCCCAGGGCGCCGGGTCCTTCTGCCCCGCCGCCACACGCTCACAACTGACGCGCAAGCGCCGGCCCTCGCGGCACGGCCGTGCACTCGGAGCGACGATGGACGGCGGGCCACTCGTGAGAGGAGGTGCGCGATGACGCTCACCGCCAAGACCTGCGCATGCGGCGGTTCGATGATCCCCAGCCGGAACCCCGCGCTGCGCATCTGCACCCACTGCGACATGCCGGCGATCCACAAGGCAAGCACCTGCGAATCCTGCCGTCGCCTCAAGCTCACCCGCTGATGGCACTCGGCTTCCGCTGGCTCTGCATCGTCGGCATCCACTCCTGGCAGCAAGGCCTGGGCCCCGCCGTCAGCCCCTGGGCTCAACTGTGCCGCTACTGCAGAGAACCGAGACGCCGATGACCTGCGAACACTGCGGCTCCCGCACACTCCCCGGCCTCGTCTGCTGCGACGAACTCAGCAACGACCTCGACACCATCGACTGACACTCCGAACGCGGACAGGCGCCGCACGATCGAGGTGAACCATGGCCCAAGGTCGCCCGGTCGAGGCTGTCGTACGCGCACGCGCGATCAGGTTGATCGGCGAGGGCATGCCGCGGAACGCCATTGCCCGTGAGCTTGGTATCGCTCCGTCGTCGGTCTCCGGCATCGCGAAGGACGAGGGACTCACCTTCGATCGGGCCACTGCGACCGCGTCGGCGACGGCTGCTCGAGCACATGACCTGAAGGTCCGACGCCTCGAGCTCATCGACGAGCTGTTCGCGAAGGCCGCCGATCATCTGGTGGCGATCGATCAGCCGTTCCTGGCGTTCAACTTCGGCGGCAAAGAGAACACGTACGAGGAGCACACTCTCGACCGTGCGCCGACCGGTGACCTGCTGAACCTGCATCGAGCGGCGTCGCTCGCGCTCAAGGACGCCCGTGAGCTCATCCATGACGATGACGACGAGGGCGTCGCTGAGGCCGAGTCGATGCTGATGAACCTGATCCTCGAGCTCGGTCTGCACGAAGATGCCTAGCCCCACCGGAGCGATTGTCGGCCTGTACGTCGACTCACGACTGTTCGTCCTCGCCCCCGGCGACATGATCCGCACGCAGACCGGCCGATCGTACGAGGTCGTCGAAGCCCGCGTGCAGCAGCGCGGGAAGTGGGCAGGCATCCGCCAGCACCTTCGCGTCGTTGTCCTCGAGCACGACGCACCGGTCCGCGAAGACCAACGGGTGATGCCGATCAGGTGGTACCGCCGATGAGCGACGTCGACCAGGACGAGAAGTCCGACGTTCTCGGCCCGCAGCAGATGCGGTCGCTGCGTGAGTCGAAGGCTCGCGTGAACATCTTCGAGGGCGCGATCCGCTCGGGGAAGACGATCGTTAGCCTGCTGCGCTTCCTCATGGCGGTCCTGTTCGCCAAGGGCGGCGTGATCGTTGTGATCGCCCGCACACGCGACTCCGCGTACCGCAACGTGTTCGAGCCGCTGATGAATGCTGGCTTGTTCGGCCCGCTCGCTCGGCTCGTGCACTACACGGCCGGCGCTCCCACGGGCCGCATCCTCGGTCGCACTGTTCATGTGCTGGGCGCATCGGATGCGAAGTCCGAGAAGGTGCTCCGCGGTCTCACCGTCGCTCTCGCCTACGTCGACGAGGTCACGGTCATCCCGGAGGAGTTCTTCACCCAGCTGCTCGGCCGCATGAGCCCGCCCGGAGCGAAGCTCTTCGGCACCACGAACCCTGACAGCCCCGCACACTGGCTGAAGGTCAAGTTTCTCGACCGGATCGGCGCGGGTCTCGCCGGCTGGCGCTCCTGGCACTTCCAGCTCGACGACAACCCCGCACTCACCGAGGACTACAAGAACCAGATCAAGGCTGAGTTCACAGGCCTCTGGCACAAGCGGTTCGTTCAGGGCCTGTGGGTCGCCGCCGAGGGCGCCGTATTCGACATGTGGGACCCCGACATCCACACGATCCCGTGGGACAAGCTCCCCGAGATGCGCGAGCTGATCGCCGTCGCGCTCGACTACGGCACGACGAACCCGACCGCCGCGATCATCCTCGGCGTCTCGGCAGAGATCGACCGCCTCGGCCGCCCCACACCGCGCCTGTTCTTCGTCGACGAGTTCCGGCACGACTCGAAGGCTGCGCAGCAGAAGCTCACCGACGGCGAGCTCGGCCGTGCGTTCATGCTGTGGCTCAACGATCGACACCTGCCCGCCTCCACTCAGTCGAAGCTGGCGCCGCGGTTCACGATCATCGACCCGTCGGCCGCATCGTTCAAGGTGGAGCTGCGCAAGACGCACGGCATCACCTCGACCGACGCCGACAACGACGTGCTGTACGGTCTGCGCCTCATGGCATCCCTCATCGCCTCCGGCCACCTCCTCGTCGCCGCCCCGACCGACGCGAACCCGAACCGCGGATGCCCCGGCTTCATCAAGGAAGCACCCGGCTACGCGTGGGACCCGAAGGCCACCGAAAAGGGCGAAGACAAGCCGCTGAAGATCGCGGACCACAGCATCGACGCCGGCCGATACGACGTCACCACCACCGAGAACGTCTGGCGCCGCTACATCAAGCTCGCCGCCTGAGAGGAGCGTCATGGCTGACACCTGGCCTCCGGAACCGTTCGACATCGCGTTCGCTCGGTTCAAGGAGCTCGACGCCTGGTGGGCTGGTGACACGCAGACTCTCTCGGAGATCTACAGCGGCCGCGGCCCGCAGACGCACATCGTAAACGGGCGTTCGTTCCGTGGCGGCGTGCTCGGCACCCTGTCGAAGTGGTGGTGGGGTCAGCCTGTCGAGGTCGACGAGCAGCGCATGAAGATGCATCTGCCGCTCGCCGCCGACCTGTGCACGCTGTCTTCCGATCTGCTGTTCGGCGAGGCACCTCAGGTGCTTTTCCGTAAGCCGGACAGCGCGGAGACGCCGGCCGCTGACGCGGACGAGTCGAAGACGGTCACGAAGTGGCGTCACCAGGCTCAGGACCGTCTCGACGCGATCATCGGCACCGATGAGGCGCACGCTGAGATGCTGCTGCTCGGCGAGTACGCGGCTGCTCTCGGCGGCTCGTACTTCGCGGTCGCCTGGGACCCCACAGTCTCGGACCACGTCTTCCCGAAGGCGTACGCCGCAGACTGCGCGATCCCCACGTTCCGCTACGGTCGCCTCGCGTCTGTGCGCCTGTGGTCGGAGTATCGCGACGGCAACGAGGTGTTCCGTCTCGTCGAGACCCACGAGCCCGGCACGATCGAGTACGCACTGTACCGCGGCACGGAGAAGACGCTCGGCGCGCTCGTGCCGATCTCATCCCGCCCGGAGACGGCGCACTACGAGCAGCTGCGCAACGAGTCCGACCTCGCGGTGGCGATCGCCAACCCCGGCGCGCTGCCCCTGTCTGTGCGGATCGGTACCGGCTCGGACCGTCTCGCGGTCGTGTACATGCCGAACGCCCGCCCGGTGCGGGACTGGCGGAAGCTGGGCCCGCTCGCGAACCTCGGCCGCTCCGACCTCGACGGCATCCAGGATCTCCTGGACAAGGTCGACCAGGTGTGGTCGTCGCTGATGCGCGACGTCGACAACGGCCAGGGTCGTCTCATCATCGGTGAGGACGCGCTCGAGCTGTCCGGCAAGCCCGGCGAGGGCGCGAAGTTCGACACGTACCGTCAGGTGTTCACCGCTGTGGGTGCTGCGCTCGGGAAGTCGGCGGATGGTTCGGCCCTCGTCGACCAGGTGCAGTTCGACATTCGCGTGCAGGAGCACCTCGAGACGTTCGAGGGCCTGCTGCGCCGCATCGCCTCCACGATCGGCTACAGCGAATCGCACCTCGGCATTGACGACGGCCGCGGCGCCATGACCGCCACCGAAGTCACCGCAGACCTCAGCGACTCCGAGCGCACCCGCGACAAGAAGGCGCTGTACGCCCGCGCCGCACTGTCGAAGTGGGCTCTCGTCGCGCTGGAGATCGACAAGGCCGTGTTCGGCGGTGACGGTGACCTCGGCGACCTGACCGTCGCGCCCGACGTCGTCTTCGCTCCCGTGTCTCAGGCGGACCCGGAGAAGCTGACCCGCATCGCCGCGCTGCAGGAGGGCATCGCATCCCTCAAGGAGCGTGTCCGCACGATGCGCCCCGACTGGGATGAGGACGACCTCGACGCCGAGGTGAAGGCGATCCAGGACGAGAAGTCGGCAGCAGCCGCGCTCATCCCGGACCCCGGCACGTTCGACGGCGGCGACCAGAGCGACGACGAGATCGACCAGGCCAAGCAGTGAACGGTTCCGGCTCTCAGCGCTGGTACACGGACGCGCGCGGCCGCATCTGCACTGTCGCTTCGTTCGCTCACGGCGACTTCGACGAGTGTCCGCTATTCCGGGATCTCGCGCTCGCGCACAACGGACGGATCAGTTCGCAAGATCGGCGGTGAACCGTGGCGCTGTTCGTCCCGAACCCTGACGCGGAGTCCGTCGAGGAGATCATCGAGCAGCTGTCCGTCGAGCTCGCCCGCATGTACCGCGACGCTGAGGATGAGCTGATCCGCGAGATCGCGAAGCGCGCCGCCCGAGACATGCAGCTCGCATCGAAGCTGCCGACGGCGATCGCACCCGGCGGGCTGACGGTCGCCGAACGTCGCAGGCAGAACCGCATCCTCGCGGAACTCGCCGCACACCGCGCCGTCGCTGTCCGCGAGCTGCAGAGCCTCGCGGTCGCGACGCAGGAGCGTCTGCGCCTGTCGGGCATGGTGCAGCAGATCATCGAGCTCGCTGCCCGCGAGGGTGAAGCCGCGGCAGCCGCACAGCTCGGCTTCGCGTCTCGCGTGCCGGCGGCTGTTATTCCGCTGCCGTTCCTCGGCGGCGCTGCGGCGACGTCGGCGACGACACTCACCTCTGCAGGCTCGCAGGCGGTCGCCATGGTGGCTCTGTCGCTGCAGAACCGCCTCGATGTGCTGAACCAGCGGATCACCCGCTTCCCGCAGGACGCCTACCAGCGGATCATCGCCCTCCACTCGCCGAACACGCTCCTCGGCATCACGACGTCGCGCACGCAGCAGGCCGCCGCGGTGCAGCGGTTCCTCGCCGAGGGCATCCCCGCGTTCGTCGACCGCTCGGGCCGCCGCTGGACGATCGGCGCGTATGCGGAGATGGCCGGCCGGACGTCGGTGAACCGTGCGTACAACGACGCGGGTGTGTGGCGCATGCAGCAGTCGGGCGTGAACCTCGTCACTGTCGTACGCGGCCTCGACTCGTGCAAGAAGTGCGCGGCCTGGGCCGGGAAGATCCTCTCGACCGATGGCACACCCGCCGGGCCGGTGACGCTCCCCCACGCGACGAACGACAGCAGCGTGACCGTGCAGGTCGCCGCAACGGTCGACGGCGCCAGGAACGCAGGCTGGGGACATCCGAACTGCCGGTGTCGTCTCGTGCCGTACCTGCCCGGGCTCACCGTCCCGCAGGATGACACGACATACGACCCTGAGGCGGAGAAGGAACGCGCTGAGCAGCGTCGCCTCGAGCGGGAGATCCGCGCGGCGAAGCGCCTCGAAGCGACCGCACTCAACGACACCGACCGGGCACGCGCCGCCGCTGGTGTGCGCGAAGCGCAGGCGCAGATGCGGGAGTTCGTCCGCGACACCGGACGGCAGCGTCGCTCCTACCGCGAGCAGCTGCACTTCTCCGACGGCCGCGGCGGACCCATCCGCGCCACCCCAGCCCCGAAGCCGCCGGCACCGCGCACGAGCGTCGACATTCGCATCAAGAAGAACACCGACCTCGGCGCTGCTGTGTATGGTGCCCGCGCATCGATCGCCCGCGTCCACACGATCCCGACGGGCCTCCGGCATCTGCCCGTCGAGACGGCGCGACTCGCGCCCGGTGTGAACGGCGTCTATCGCGGTGGCGCATCACGCCTGCAGATGAGCATGAACGGCCCATCGCCGCGGCTGACGTTCGCGCACGAGATCGGCCACTACCTCGACCATCAGCTGCTGGGCACCACGACCCGCAACTTCGAGTCGCGGCTCATGACGGAGAACGTCACGCGCGATTGGCTCGCGAAGGTCACCGAGACCGCCTCGTATCGGGCGCTTGCGGCACTGAAGGCCGACCCGTTGACGCCGGCCGACATCGTCAAGCACATCGACTACCTGATGAGTCCCGTCGAGCTATGGGGCCGCTCGTACGCGCAGTACATCGCGACCCGCTCCGCCGACAAGGTGATGCTCGCGGAGCTCGCCGCGTTCCGCGCGAGCGAGTCGCCCTGGATCGTGTCGCGACAGTGGAGTACAACGGACTTCGAACCTGTCGCATCCGCGATCGACGAGATCTTCCGAGGGAAGGGGCTGCTGAAGTGATCACGCCGCTGTCCCTCGACGACGTCGAGACTGCCACCGATGCCGAGATCATCGCCGCCTTCATCCAGGACGGCGAGACCGAGGACAGCGCCCGCGCGCACCTCGCGGTGATCCGCGGCCAGCTTCCAGCCGACACGACCGTCGACTGATCCTCCCGCCCCGCGCTCCGCGGGGTCCACCTATGTCCGGGCGTCAACGCGGCTTCTGATCCACGGTTCACGGGGCCGTGGATGTGCTCCCCGCGAAGGCTGTCGATGACGTCCCCAGCGTCATGAGCGCGTGCACCTTTCCACGCGAGACACGACCTGCGCCCGGCCGCGACGCCACGTCACTCAACCGTGCCGCCTGGTAGCGCCGCCTCGAAGCGGTGAGTCAGACCGTCGCCCTCAATCCCCGTGTGCCGTCGACCCTGCGCGTCGGCACACGGCCCTCCGTCCTCACCGCAGGGGTGAGGCGCACCGATCCCGGCAGGCCCGGGGGAAGAAGCAGACCATGACCACCATCCAGCACACCGCGTTCGCGCGCCGCAACTGCGACGGCCTTGCGCTCACCCGACCGACCCGCTTCGACGTGGCCGGCATCCGATTCTTCGACGGTGAGAACGGCGCAGCGGGCGCCGGAGACGCCGCCGCACAAGCAGCGGCCGCGCAAGCAGCTGCAGCCGCGGCGAACGCCAACGCGAACAAGGACGGCGCGGCGAAGCCCCCGTGGGGTGACGACCCGACGAAGTTCGACCCCGACAAGGCGTGGAACCTGATCCAGAACGTCAAGGGCGACTTGGCGCAGGAGAAGGCGAAGCGCGACACGGCGATCGCCGACGCTGTCGCCGCGGCCGAGAAGAACATCCTCGGCAACATCGCGAAGGCGCTCGGCGGCGGCGAGCAGGTCGAGACCGACCCGGCGAAGCTGCAGGCGAGCGTCGCAGACCTCACATCGAAGGTCGGTGAGAAGGACACTGCTCTCACCGCAGCCGCCGCGCAGGTGAAGGCCGGTCAGGTCGCACTGCAGGTCGCGATCCTCGGCGCGCCGCTCGGCGCGAACATCCCACTTCTGCTCACCAACGAGCAGTTCAAGACCGCGATCGCGTCGGTAGAACCGACCGATCAGGCCGCCATCACGGCGGAGATCACCAAGGCGCTCCAGGCGAACGCCGCCCTCAAACAGCCCCCCGCCCGGTCAGGTGCCGGCGATCACACGGGCCCGACGGTGGAAACCCTCGAATCTCAGCTGAAGGCAGCCGAGGAAGCGAAGGACTTCTCCGCGACCATCCGCCTCAAGCGCGCCATCGCAGCGGCGAGACGCGCGCAAGGGGCATAGCCCGCCGCACCCGCGGCACAACCCAAGGAGGCCAGCATGGCTGGAATCACCGGGCAGGGGACCACCTACAACCTGCCCAACTTCGTCGGCGAGCTCTTCCAGGTGAGCCCGTCGGAGACGCCCATCCTCTCGACCATCGGTGGCCTCACCGGCGGCGAAGAGGTCAAGTCGGTCGAGTTCGAGTGGCAGGAGGAGGACCTCCGCAACTCGCAGGAGAACCGCTCCCGCCTCGAGGGCGCGAACGCCCAGACGTCGGACCACCGCGTCCGCCGCAACGTGAAGAACGTCGTCGAGATCCACCAGGAGACCGTCGAAGTGTCGTACACGAAGCAGGCGGCCACCGGCCAGACCTCGGGCGTGAACAACGACCAGACCAACCCGGTCACCAACGAGATGGACCACCAGCTCGAGCTCGCGCTCAAGGCGAAGGCCGTCGACATCGAGCTGTCGTTCCTCCTCGGGCGCAAGAACGTGCCCGTCGACAACACGACCGAGCGGCGCACCGGTGGCCTGATCGAGGCGATCTCCACCAACGTCATCGATCTCGGCACGGCGTACGCGTCGCTGTCGGCATCGACCGACACGGTCACGCACACGTCCACCCCGCTCGCGGACAACGACGCGATCCGCTTCACCTCGGTGGGCGCCTCGACGACCGTCCGCCTCGACCGGGTGTACTACGTCGTGCAGAAGTCGACGAACGCCTTCAAGGTCTCGGCCACGAAGGGCGGCGCGGCGATCACGATCGGCACCGCGACGGTCTCGGTGTCGAAGCTCATGGGTGGCGCCGCATCGGGTCCTGTGAAGGACACGTACGACGCGCTGTTCGAGAAGGTGTTCCAGTCCGGCGGACTGGGCAACGACACCGCCTCGATCGTCGTCGGCCCGCGCCAGAAGCGCAGCCTCTCCACTGCCTACGCGAAGGCGTTCGGTCAGTACCAGGAGCAGTCGCGCGAGGTCGGCGGCGTCAACCTCACGACGATCATGTCCGACTTCGGCGTGTTCAACGTGATCCTCAACCGGTGGATGCCGGCGGACGCGTTCATGGTCTCGACGCTGTCGCAGCTCAAGCCGAAGTTCCTCCGCGGCGAGAACGGCCACTTCTTCACCGAGCCTCTGGCGAAGATCGGCGCGTCGCACCGCGAGCAGCTCTACGGCGAGGTCGGCCTCGAGTGGGGCAACGAGCGCGCACACGGAATCATCCGCGGCCTGGCTGTGGACCCCGTCTGGGCGTAAGCCCTTCCCGGTGGGCCGGGGTCACACACGCCCCGGCCCACCAACCCCGCAGTACCCACGCGACAACCTGCAGGAGGTCATCATGTCGCTCACCATCAAGCACCCTGACGCCGACTTCACGGGCGAGCACTCCGGTCTCGTCTTCACGGACGGTGTCGCCGAGCTCGCCGCGCTCGAGGAGGAGGCTCGCGGGCCACTCCTGGACAACGGCTTCACCATCGAGGGCGAGGACGACGAGATCGTCACCGTCGAGGTGGTCGAGGTCGAGGCACCCACCGACAAGTGGACTCACGAGCAGATCGACGAGTTCGCGGCGAAGTTCGAGATCGACCTCGGCGACGCCACCAAGAAGGACGCCAAGCTCGCCGCGATCGCGAAGGTGATCGAGGAGCGCACCGCCGCCGCGGAAGCGTCCGGCACCCTTCAGTAGCTCGCAGGCTGTGGCGCGGCGTGATCCGCTCCGCCGCGCCACAGCACCACACGAGGGAGACATCATGCTGCACATCCAGCACCCGCGGCCAGAGCTCGGCCGCGTCGAGGCGTTTGGCCTCGAGTTCATCGACGGCACCGCGCGCGTCGAGGAGCTGCACCCCGAACGTGAGCTCGCGCTCCGTCAGCACGGCTTCACGGTCGAGACGTTCATCGATCTGACCACGCTGTCGAAGAAGGACCTTCTCGACATCGCCGAGACCGAGGGCATCGCTGTCCCGTCGAAGGCGACCAAGGAAGAGATCGTCGACATCCTCGCCGCCCGTCCCGCGCAGCCGATCCCCGGCAGCGTCGACAACGGCGACGGCAGCTTCACCGCACCGGGCCGCCAGGACTGACATGACGATCCGCGTATACGCGACCCCCGACGACTACAACGAGGTCGCCGAGGAGCCCGTCGAAGACACGACGCTGATCGCGAAGCGTCTTCGGTCGGCGTCGGTCGAGGTGGAGAAGCTCACCCGCCGCGCGTCGTACACGACCGACGAAGACGGCTTCCCCACCGACGAGACGATCTCGGACGCCTTCACCGAGGCGACGTGCGCGATCGTCGAGCACTGGCAGGACACCGACGACCCGCGCGGCGTGGATGCCGCGTCGGGCGCCGTGTCGATCCTGTCCGTGTCGCTCGGCACGACCTCGTCGGGCAAGAGCGGGCTCACCGAGCGGGACAAGCTCGCGCAGCGCATCGGCGACAAGGCGATCGACATCCTCACGAACGCCGGCCTCATTGGCTCAGCGGTCGCTCACTCGTAGGAGGACCGGATGCCGCGTCTACGCAGAAAGCACCTGCCGCACCGGGTCACCGTCACCCCGTTCCTTGGTGACGGCGCGGAGGGCGACCTGTGGGGCGCGCCGATCCCGGACGTGCCAGCGTACGCCGAGCAGAAAAGCCGCCTGAAGGTCGACCGGCGCTCCACCTCCGCAACATCCGGGCAGGAGATCACCTCGTCGACCACGGTCGTATTGCTCCCGGAGCATGACCTGCGGCCGCGGACCAAGGTGACCGTGTGGAAGGGCACCCCGCGGGAGCGCACATCCGAGGTGATCGATTCCGCTCTCGGCATGTACAACCACCGCACCCCGAATCACGTCGAGCTGTACCTCGAGTAGGAGGCCGCTGTGGGTGTTCGGATCAACGTCACGCTGCAGGGCGGATTCGCGGCGCTCGGCGACCAGCTCGCGGAGCGTGTCATGCGCGGCGAGGATCTCGCGGCGCAGCGACTCCTGACGCTCGCCGTCGACCGATCCCCCTGGGATATCGGCACACTCGCCGGCGCGCACTCCGTGGAACCAGCGAGCGACCCCGACGAGGGCGCTGCGCTCGTCGTCGACACGCCCTACGCGGCCCGCCTCCACGAGCACCCCGAGTACAACTTCTCCACCGACGAGAACCCGAACGCGCAGGGCAAGTGGGTGGAGAACGCTGCCATGGAGAATAAGACCGAACTCGGGCAGATCATCGCGAAGACGGCGCTCGATGGCTGACGCACCCGAGATCATCCTGAACCGCGCGATCGCGCAGCTGCTGCACACCGCCAATCTCGCCGTCTACCAGCCGACGGGGTCGATCCCCGCGAAGGGCATCCGCCTCGACGGCATCATGCCGACCATCGACGAGTTCACGCTCCTCACCGCGCTCCGGCCAATCCCCGACGGCCGCGCCGACATGGTCTACCGCACGCAGATCTACACGCGCCGCCAAGGCTCACCGAACGTCGCCCGCCAGTGGGCCGCCGACCTCCGCGCGGTCCTCGATCAGACCGAGTACACGCCGAACGTGCTCGGCATCTCGTGGGCGTGGGAGTTCTCCGCACTCGACTTCGACCCCGACACGCAGGGCCGCTCAGCGGTCGCAGCGACCTACCACTTCCGCGGCCGCCGGCCGTAGGAACCGCGCCGGAAGCGCCGGCATCCAACCAGAGGAGGACGGCCATGGCCGACACCACCATCTACGACACCATGGCGCCCTCGGTGGGTTCCGTGGCGCTCGCCCACCAGCGACTCATCCGACTCAAGGTGTCGGGCGTGTTCACGAACATCACGGGCGACGTGAACAACCTCGCCCTCAACCCGACGAAGATCACCGTCGCACGCGAGGTGTACGGCCAGAAGGGCCGCACCAGCGAGGACGTGATCGGCTACAACTACGCGCCGACGTTCGACGTCGAGGTCGTCCGCGATCCCGTCACGAAGCAGATCGTCGCAGCGCAGGCGTGGTTCAAGGATCTCGTCAACGCGGCGTTCTCCGAGGGCGAGGCGAACAAGCGCGAGTTCCAGCTGTTCACGGACGCGCTCGACGACACCATGCCGGTGCTGCAGGGCAAGTTCTCTGTCGCGTACTCGGAGGCGAACACCGGCTTCGCCGACAAGGGCGTCGTTCGGTTCACGCTCGCGAGCGATGGTGTCGTGCCGAAGATCACCTCGCCGCTCGCCGGCAGCCTGGTGCCGATCATCGAGTCGGCGTCGCCGTCGGGCCTCACGGTCGGCGACCTCATCCTCATCCGCGGCTACAAGTTCACGGGCGTCACGGCGATCACGATCGACTCGCAGAACGTGACGAAGATCCGCATCGAGGACGACAACACCCTCGTCGCGCTCATCCCCGCGTCCGTGTCGGGCGCCGCGGCGATCATCGTCACGAACGCGGCCGGCGCCTCGGCGTCGTTCCCCTATACAGCCGCCTAAGTCGGTGTCGGGGGTCTCTCGTACGCTCGCATGAGAGACCCCCGCACCTGCGTCAACAGGCCGGGGGCATGGCCGACTGGTTAGGAGTCGACGTGACCGATCGTACCCACTCTGAGTCCTGGCTGCCCGTACGAGGGTTCGAGGGTCGCTACGAGGTCTCAGACCTCGGCCGAGTCCGTTCGCTTCTGACCGACAGAGTCCTCAAAGCCACGTTCAGCCGCTACGCGACGGTGAGCCTACGACGCGACGGCCGCACTCTCACGTGCAACGTGCACACCCTCGTTGCACGCGCCTTCATCGGTGAATGCCCGCCCGGGCAACTCGTGCGCCACCGCGACGACGACCGCCGCAACAACGCCGCGCGGAACCTCGTGCACGGCACTCAGAGCGACAACATGTTCGATGCTGTCGCCAACGGGGTGCATCCGACTGCCTCGCAGACAATGTGCAAACGCGGTCATCCGTTCACCGACGAGAACACCTACCACGGCACCTACACCGCGACAGACGGTGCAAAGCGGCCGCGTCGCCAGTGCCGCACCTGCACCAACGCCCACCAGCGGGCGTACTCGATCCGAAAGGCCGCAGCGTGACCACCGCCACCAAAGTTGGCAGAGACCTCCACATCACCCCGTTCGAGGGGATGGACCCGATCGTGGTCCGTCCCCTCCCGGGGCGTGCAGGCGTCCAGATCACGAACACCTACCTCGGTGTCGCCGCAGGGCAGAACAAGGCCAAGGAGTGGACGGACGCGCTGATCATGGCCGTCGACGGCGCCCGCCAGAACTCGCTCACCGGACTCTGGGAGCCGGTCCCCGAGGCCGAGCAGCTCAACTACGCCCGCATCGGCAACGAGCTCTCCCAGGACGAAGCCGAAGCCGTCATCATGCCCGCGTTCTTCTGGCAGACCATCCTCGGCCTCGACGGCGTGAAAGCGTACATCGAGGGCGGTGAGGGTCTCTCAGGCACCCTAAAAGCGACGGGGGCGCTGTCGCGCCGGCTGGGGCTCTTGAGCCAGCCGACATCGCCCAGTTCGGTCTAGGCAGGCCCGACGAGAACGGCGTCTACCCGGAGTACTTCTACCCCAGGGAGTGGAAGGAGCAGCGCGCCGCTGCCCTGAAACGCGCTGCCGCCGCACCTGGCCCGCTCGACCTCACGGCCCGCGACCTGCTCGACCTCATCTGGCCGGAGCTGTTCGGCGAGGTGGAGCTCGACCTCGCGCAGTCGGGCCTGATCCCGGATCTCGATCAGACGCTCGACACCCGCCCCTGGCATTTCGTGCGCACGGCGCTCTACCGACTCCCCGACATCGACGGCACCTGGGTGCAGAAGGCGGTGAGGGATGTCGTTCGACGCCGGCGCGCTGATGTTCCGCATCCAGACGGTCGGGGCGAAGGTCGCCCAGGCGGAGCTGAAGCAGCTTGACGACCAGGTCAAGAACACCACGAAGTCCGCGAAGGAGTCGAAGAAGCCCCTCGACGAGCAGGCGAAGGCGACGGAGGAGGTCGGCAAGAAGTCTCTCACTGCCGCCCAAAAGCAGCGTCTGCAGGAGAAGGCTGCGCGCGAGCAGAAGCAGGCGGCGGAGGAGCAAGCCCGAGCGTTCAAGGAGCTCTCGGGGATTCTGATCGGGGCAGGCGTCGCAGTCACGGCGCTCGTCACCCTCTCCGTGGTGAAGTTCACGCAGTTCGACGCGCAGATGTCCAATGTTCGCGCGGCGACGATGTCGACTGCGGCGGAGCAGAAGCTTCTCGGCGAAGCAGCGCTGCAGGCGGGCGCTGACACCGCCTATTCGGCGACCGAGGCGGCGGCCGCGGAGGAGGAGCTCGCGAAGGCGGGCATGAGCGTGTCCGACATCGTCGGCGGCTCCCTCAACGGTGCACTCGCACTCGCCGCCGCCGGTCAGTTGCAGGTCGCCCGGTCCGCCGAGATCATGGCGACCACCCTCAAGCAATTCAAATTGCCTGCCGAGCAGGCCGCCCATGTGTCCGACATCCTCGCGGCTGGCGCCGGTAAGGCGCAGGGCTCCGTCGACGACCTGGCTCTCGCGCTACAGTACGTCGGGCCCGTGGCAGCTGGGCTGAACATCTCGCTCGAGGAGACGGGCGGCACGCTCGCCTACCTCGCATCGCAGGGCATCCTCGGCGAGAGGGCCGGCACCGGCCTCCGCGGCGTGCTCATGTCGCTCACGGCACCGTCGGCGATCGCCACCCGCACCATGGGCGAGTACGGCATTGAGATCTTCGACGCCGCAGGGAACATGAAGTCGATGGCGACGATCTCGCAGATCCTGCAGGACCGTCTCGGCGGCCTCACGGAAGCGGAGCGTTCCGCAGCCCTCGGCCGGATCTTCGGTAATGAGCAGATCACGACCGCCCGCATCCTGTACTCCGGCGGAGCGAAGGCGATCGACGAGTGGACCGACGCGGTCGACGACAGCGGATACGCCGCGGAGCAGGCCGCGATCAGGCAGGACAACCTCGCGGGCGACGTCGAGAAGCTCGGCGGCGCGTTCGAGACCGCGCTCATCAAGACCGGCTCAGGGGCGAATGACACTCTGCGCGAGATGGTCCAGACGATCACTGAGCTTGTCGACTGGTACGGGGAGCTGCCGGACGAGGTGCAGGCGACTGCGTTGGTCATCGGCGTGGCCGGAGCTGCCGTGTTGCTGTTCCAGGGCTCTGTCCTGGGGCTCACGGCGAAGTTCGCGGAGCTGAAGAAGACGCTCGACGCTGCAGACATCAGCCTGGGCCGGACCGCGCTCACTGGCGTAGGCGTCGGCATCGCACTCGCCGGAGTTATCACCGTCGTCTCCCTCCTCGCGCAGAAGCAGGCAGAGGCTCGGCAGCGCGCCGAGAGCTACGCGTCGGCGCTGAAGCAGGGTGCCGACTCTGTGCGGGAGTTTGTCGCCGCCGAGCTGGAGCTCCGGCAGAGCGCCCTCGGTCTTGAGTACGACTCTGCGTACGAGGCCGCCGAGAAGCTAGGCATCGGCGTCGACCTGGTCACCTCCGCAGCGGAGGGCAACGCGGCCGCGATGAAGCAGCTCAAGGAGGAGCTCGCAGCCGGGGGCTTCGGATCGGACGAGTTCAAAGCGAAGCTCGACGAGCTGGGCCTGACGCTCACGGAGTACTCGCTGCTGTCGACCACCGTCACTCAGGCGGTCGAGGGTCTGAACGAAGCTCGCGATCGCGGCACGAAAGCGAACGAGCGGGCCAACGAGGTCACCGAGGACGGTATCGATTCGTCCAAGACTGCCGCCGAGGCGTACATGACGACCTCGGATGCGGTGGGAGATCTCGAGGGCAGCCTGTCCGAGCTGATCGACACGATCTTCGAGGCGAATCGCTCCAATCTCGACACCCGCGAAGCGAACCGCCGACTCATCGAGTCGTTCTCCGAGTTCGACGCAGCCCTGGCTGAGCATGGGAACTCTCTCGATCTGAACACCGAGGCCGGTCGCGAGAACGAGGCGAACCTCGACGCCATCGCCGAAGCGGCGATGGACGCGGCGAAGGCGACGAGCGAGAGTGGTGGCGGGTACGAGGAGTACCGGGCTTCGCTGGAGTCCTCACGTCAGTCTCTGCTCGACCGCATCAACGACCTCGGCATCACAGGTCAGGCTGCGGAAGACCTCGCCGACAAGATCCTCGCCATTCCGACGGAGTCAGAGTGGAAGATGGTCGCGGAGGTCGACGAGGCCGCGACGAGGATCGAGCGCATCCAGAACGCGATCGCCGCGCTGAACGATAAGACGATCACGGTCACCGTCGCCCGCCCCGACGGGACACCGCTGTCCGACCAGCAGATCGCGAACCAGTTCGGCTTTGGTTCGGCGGACGGCAACCTCATTGAGTCGTACGCCAACGGCGGGGTTCGCGAGAACCACGTCGCGCAGATGGCGCGCGCCGGCGCTTGGCGGGTGTGGGCGGAGCCGGAGACCGGCGGTGAGACGTACGTCCCGCACGCGCCGTCGAAGCGTGCCCGCTCTGAGCAGATCATGTCCGAAACGGCGCGAATCTTCGGCGGCACGTACATTCCGGCGGGTGCCGCGCAGTACGCGAACGGCTCCCCCGTGAGCAGCGCACCGTCTCGCGCCCCTCAGCCGACAGTCGTCGAGGAACACATCCACTTGAACGTCGACGGCCGCGAGCTCATCGAGGTCATCCGCCGACATGACAGGAGCGTCTGAGTTGATCCGTTTGGGCCGCGTGGGCGATGGGGCCATTTTCGGGACGACGTCGTGGCAGGACCGAGGGTCTCGCGTCACGGTGGGCCTGGAGACGAAGGTCGGCGCGTTCGCTGATGCGGTGATTCTTCGTCAGCAGATCCTCGGGTACGTCGACAATCCCGACGAGCTGTTCCTCCCCTTGGTGTCCGACGAGGACTCCAGCCGTGACGGCTACTACCGGCTGCTGGGCGCATCGGTGACACCGCACGCTGCCGCCTACTTCGACGGCGTCGTGTACGCCGAGCTCGAGCTCGAGCGGGTGCTGAACTTTCAGGCGCCGCTGATCGAGATCGCGTCGGTGGGCGCGATCCGGACGAACGCGCACGGGATCACGACGGCCGCGCCCAGGTCGATCGGGTTCCCGAGCGGCGCGACGGACTTCGTCGAGCATGCGGCGAGTGGGTCCACGTTCATGCGGATCGAGGACCAGGATCGCGGCGCGGCATCGGTGCAGACAGGCTCGGCATCCCGGTTCGATGGGGCGTGCTCGTGGCTGTACATGTGCGAGCCGGAGGACTTCTACAACGGCGCGGCGACGATCCTGTTCACGGATGACCTGCTGTCGACCCCCGATGTCGTGCAGACGGGCCGCCCCGCGGGCGTGCATCTGGGCTCATCCGTGAAGCTGTCGAACGATCTGGTGACGTTCGAGTCGGCGATGACGAATCCGCTGTCTCCGCGATGGGTGTGGCGGATCACGGTAGCCGGTCTGCCGACAGTCGAGTTCTTCCCCACGGTCAACGACATCTACCTTCGGACGAAGTCCCTCGTGGTGCTGCGCAACAGTCCCGAGGCGGTCGCGATCCGTGTCCGCGCACACATTCAGGCATCGCCGACGATCATCCTCGGCAACGTCGAGGTGACGTTCAATCTGCGGCGCGGTGACCGGATGGTGTCCGCGCACATGGTGAGCTCCTACGGAGCGCCGAAGGTCGAGTCGACAATGGCGACATCGTCGCAGACGAACGGTGGCATCATCACCGCGGTCACGAGCGGGTCGGCGCTTTTCGCCTCACCAGTGGCGATCGGCGTCGCCTCGGGGAAGTTCAGTCCCACGTCCGTGAACCAGGAGTTCCCTCTCGGGTTCGGTGCCATGCTGTCCAGCTCCCCGGACACCGCCGCCGAGGCGATCGCGTCGTACTTCTGGGCGTCAGAGCAGCGGCAGTCGGTGGTCGTCCCGTGACAGTGCAGGAACGCCACATGGCGCCGGGGCGAGTCGACTTCACCCTGCGGGATGAGTCGCCGCGGCACGTCGTGGAGCTGTGCCGGCCGCTCGTGCAGGGGCAGGGGTTCGGGACGATCGTCGTCACCCCAACCCGGCTGCCGATGCGCGACGTCGGCACGGCTGCGATCCTCGCGAACGCGCGCTTCTCGGGTCGACTCACGGGCCGTGAACGGCGCACCCGCGTCTCCGGTGACGGCATCGTCGGCCAGCTCGGCACGGACAACAACCAGGGCACGGTCATCGCGCCGCTGAGCACACCGACGACGTTTGCGACGTGGGCGACGGCGCTGCTCCCGACCTACTTGAATGCGGGCATCACCCCAGCGGCTGGCGGCGGGTCCTACACGAAGGACTTCAAGGCGGTGACGGTGCGTGCCGCGCTCGACGAGGTGTGCGCGTTCTTCGGTGGCGAGTGGCGGGTGCGTCCGAACTTCACCCTCGACGTCGGCACGCGCGCGCAGTTGTTCGTCACGACCCCGAAGACGGTTGTCGTCTCCCGCCGCGGTGAGGGCAGTCGCGAGCTTCACCTCACGGGCCTCGTCGGCGACCTGTCGCTGTCGGAGGACCTCGAGGACTGGGAACGGTCGCGGATGCTGTACTACGGCTCCGGCACCACGTCCGTGGAGCAGGGCGGGTTGACGGTCGCCGCGGCCGACGTCCCGTTCCGGGAGCCGGACGGCACGAGCGCAGAGATCCGCCGCATCACCGAGGACAGCCAGATCACCGCCTCGGCGGACGCGCTCGGCCTCGCTACCGCTGAGTGGGGCAAGGTCCGCTACGGGCACCGCGAGTTCCGCGCGAGCGTGGACGCGTACGACGTCGGCATGCACGTCGGTGTCGGAGATTCCGTCTGGGTGTACGCGCCCGAGCAGGGTGTGTTCAACATCGCCAACCAGGTTCGCTATCGAGGCGGGGTGATCTTCCCCGAGTCGATCCGCTGTGTCGGCCGCACCTGGCCGATCCGCGAGGGCATGGGCATCTACTTCCGCCGCTGGGTCAACAACGGAACCACCACGTGGGGTGAGGACTGGGTCGACCTGTCGCCCTATGTGTTGCCCGAGACCGGTGACGCGACGCTCGAGCTGTTCGCCGTGCCGAGGAAGCTGAAGGTGGCGTGATGGGCGGATACGGAAACGGTCAGGTCCCGCTCGGGCAGCTCGTCTACATCGGCCCGGAGCACTACCTGCTGCCGGGTGTGAATGCGCACTGGCAGGGTCTTGTGGGTGAGGCCCGGGCATCGTACGGCGTGACGCTTCGGATCACGGGCGGGTGGAACGGCTATCGGCCGCTCGCCGCGCAAGAGCAGTACCTGCGCGACAACTACACCGCGCACGTCCTCCCCGTCGCCGGGTACGAGTACTACTGGGGCGGCCGCTGGTGGAAGCGGCGCCCGGGGAAGCCGAAGGCCGCGAAGCCGGGCACGTCGCCGCACGGTGCGTACGGTGCCGTCGACGTCGCCAACTGGCGCGACCTCGCCCGCACCGAGCGTGAGGCGTGGGCGATCTTCGCCGCGCTCTGCGCCAAGTGGCGGTTCGCGACCCAGCGGGTGCCGGGCGAGCTGTGGCACATCGAGTTCACGGGTGACCCGTGGGCGATCCCATCGTGGGCGGGCAGCGGCTCGAACACCTTCGAACCAAATCCAGAACCTGAACCACAGTCCGAGGAGGACGACGACATGCCGAAGAACTCGCTTGCGACGTACCGCAACGACACCACCAGCCCCAAGCCCACGTACACGGCACTCGTCTACAACGCGGGGTCGGGGTTCAACGTGGAGTTCACGAACGGCGCCAATGACACGCCGTTCACCGACGGCTATCTGGCGAACCTGCGCGCATCGCACGACACCGGCCCGGCGTTCGCGACGAGCAAGGGCGCGGCGGACGTCATCAAGGCTGCGTGCGCCAAAGTCCTGGCGGGCGGGTGAACCTCGACGCCCCACCCTGGCTCGTCGCGTGGCTCGACGCCGTCTCACTGTGGGACCTGATCCTCATCGTCGCCGCGGTCGTCGCCGCGGTGCTCTTCATCTACAAGAAGGGCTGGCGGACCGTCGTTGCACTCGCGCGAGGGATCATCCAGTCGGCTGCGATCCTCGTGTCGGTGCAGGGGCTTCCGTCGTTCATCGAGCGGTCGGACAACCGGCACGAGGAGCTCGCGAAGAAGGTCGACGGGATCTATCACGAGCTGCACCCGAACGGTGGCACGTCAATGAACGACGGGCTCAAGCGGGTCGAGAACACGACCGAGCGGCTCGAGCTCGGTGTCCGCGGGCTCTACGACCGGGTCGCCGAACTCACCGACTCAGATGAGCAGCTCCGCGCCGCTGACGCGAAGCTTCGCGCCGACCTCGAGTCCACGCTCAATCCCGAACCGCTCGAGGCGACCACCACCCGCCGCAGTCTCCGTGCAGCTCGCGAGCAGCAAACCATCACCGAGAACGACATCCCCAACTGACCAGGAGGTCATCGTGAAGAAGTTCCTCACGCCCATCCGCGACTGGTTCACCGCCGGCCGCCGCGTCGCGCTCTACGCCGTCGCTCTCGCGCTGCTCCCGCTCCTGCAGCGGCTCGGCGTCGTCGAGCAGTCCGCGATCGAGCCGTGGCTCATCATCATCCAGGCGGCGCTGCAGGTCCTCGCCGGTCTGCTGATGCTCGCGAACCTCACGTGGCAGGACGCCGCGACCTGGTTCCAGCGTGGCGGCCGCGCGGCGATCTACACGCTCGGCGGCTTCGTCGCCCCCGCTCTGACGACCCTGGGCTACTTCACGCCGGTGCAGGCGGAGAACGCACTGCAGACCCTCTCGGATGTGCTCGCGATTGCCGCGGCGCTCCTCGCGGCCCTGTACATCACGCCGTCGCCGACGCCCGCACGCGAGAACCCTGACGGCTCCTTCGACGTCACGTCGCTGCCCGACTTCTGATGCCATGACCCGCGAGCAGTGGGTCCTCCTCGATCTCGCACTGTGGGATCTGGATCTGCTGCTCGCGGTCACCATCGTCACCGTGTTCGTCCTCCGATCGTGAAGGAGAATCATGCCTGTCCCGAACTACGCCACCCCTGTCGAGGTGTACGCCGGCGACGGCTGGGCGCAGACCTTCCGGTTCAAGTCCAACGAGACCACCCCCGAGGACCTGTCGGCGTGGATCGACTGGAAGTCTCAGTGGCGAGCCGGCACCCGCACCGTCGACCTCGCCGTCGACACAAGCCACGCGGTCGCGGGCGAGATCACTGTCCGTGCGACGGGAGCCCAGACGCGAGAAATGGGCGGCGATGGGATCGCGGACATCCAGGCGGTCGAGACAGTCGACGATGACCCCAGAACGTTCGTGCGGTTCCGTACCGCGTGGCGGAACGACGTAACGCGATGAGCGAAGTCGTCGAGGTTCTCGTCGAAGCGCCTGTGGTCGAGGTCATCGCCACCCCCACAGTCATTGTCGAGGTGGCCACGGGACAGCGAGGCCCATCGGGCGGCTCGCCGGAAGCGATCGCCGCGGCCGTCGCCGACTACCTCGAGCAGAACCCACCCGCCGCTGGCGCGACGCACGCGCAGATGGTCCCGTCCGCGTCGTGGGTGATCCCGCACACGTTCGGCCGCATCCCCGCCGTGACGCTCTACGTCGACGGCGAGCAGGTCGAAGCCGACGTCACCGCCACCACGACAACCGTCACGGTCAGCTTCCCCACACCGACCACGGGCCTCGCGGTCCTGAACTGAGAGCAGGCACTCATGGCGAAGAAGTTCCTTACCGGGATCGACGTCGCGTCGCAGAAGATCACCAACCTCGCCGACGGCACCGCCCCCGCCGACGCGGTCACGAAGGCGCAGCTCGACGCGATCGCCCGCGGCCTGGACTGGAAGAACTCCGTCCGCGTCGCGACGACGGCGAACATCACCCTGTCGGGCACGCAGACCATCGACGGTGTCGCGCTCTCAGCGGCCGACCGGGTGCTGGTGAAGGATCAGTCGACGGGCGCAAACAACGGCATCTACGTCGTCGCAGCTGGCGCCTGGTCGCGCGCGGCGGACTTCGACGACAGCGTCGAGGTGACCGCGGCCGCATCGATCCCCGTCGAAGCGGGCACCGTCAACGGCGACAAGGTCTTCATCCTCACCACTGACGGTGCCATCACGGTCGGCACGACGGCGCTGACGTTCACCCAGCTCGGCGGATCCGGCGCGACCTACACGGCCGGCGACGGTCTCGACCTGTCCGGGTCGTCGTTCTCCGTCGACCTCAAGGCGGGCGGCGGTCTGACGATCGACGCGACCGAGCTCGCCGTTTCGATCGCCGATCTGCGGTCGCTGGGCGTCGCGGTGAAGTACGCCGTCAACGTCCCCAGCGGCTCGACGTCCGCGACCATCACCCACAGCCTCGGCACCCTCGACGTCACCGTCGCCGTGTACGAGATCTCCAGCGGCGTCGAGGTGGAATGCGACGTCGTGCTCACGTCGACGAGCGTCGTGACGCTGACGTTCGCGGTCGCGCCGACGACGAACCAGTACCGCGTCGTCGTCACGGGCTGAGCTCGTGGCACGGAAGCAGGTCGGTGCGGCAGCATCCGGGTCGACCGACGTCGTCACGGTCGCCGACATCGCCGCCGCCAAGCTCGTCACCGAGAGCGCGCAGACCGCGAACTACACCCTCGTCCTCGCCGACGGCGGCAACGCCGTGTCGATGTCGAACGCCTCCGCGCGGACCATCACGGTCCCCCCGAACTCGACCGCCGCGTTCCCGGTCGGCACGGTCATTGAGTTGCTGCGGCTCGGCTCCGGGGCGGTCACGGTCGTCGCGGGATCTGGTGTGACGATCCGCACCGCGGGCGGTCTTCTCGCTCTCCGTGCCCAGTACAGCGCCGCCTCGATCCGCAAGCGTGCGACGAATGAGTGGGTGCTGGTGGGTGACCTCGCGTGAGCCTCCTCCTCGCACGCCGTGGGGCGATCGCTGTGCGGTCGTCGCTCGGGAGCCCGCCGCTCGCTGAGTACCCCTTCAACGAGCAGACGGGCGTCGTGTCGGCGGACATGTCCGGCAACGCCGCACCGAACGCCGACGTCTTCGGCTGGTCAGCGAGCGGCGGGGACGGCGGCTCGGGCGGTGTCGTCACGAGCATCGCTGACGGGATCGCCGCGGGAGTCTGGGGATTGGGGCTTCCGGCTTCCACCTCCACATGGACAGTGCGCTGCTGGGCGCGCGCCGCGAACCTCACCGCACCGACGACCAGGTTCCTGTTCGCGGTCGCCGACGACGCCTACGCCGACATCTGGTGCGACCTCCGCGTCGACACCGCGGGCGTGCTGCGTGGTGTCGTGCAGAACCCGACCGGCTGGTCGACGCTCTACAACGGCAACTTCGGAACCGCCGACACCAACGGCCACAAGTTCGCGATCGTCCGCAACGGCACGTCCGTCCTGTTCTACCGAGACGGCACCCTTCTCGGAACCGCGACCGGCCTATCCCGCCCCCCACAGTCCACACTCGCGATCGAGATGGGCGGCAACGACGGCGGCTCCACCCTCGTCTACGCCGACAGCCTCCGTATCTTCGACCGCGCCCAGTCGGCCGCCGAAGGTGCTGCCTGGGACTCGATCACCCCCTGACCTGAAGGAGACACACATGGCCATCGGATTCTCACGCACGAAGCAGGACTTCGACCAGCGCGCCGGATCTATCGCGCTGCAACTGCGCGACACGCTCGCGCACGCCACCCGCTTCCGCGCACTACTCGACACCATGACCGAGCAGGACCTCATCAACCTCGGATACGACGCCAGCGAGGTCGCGATCCTGAAGTCGGCGTTCACCGACCTCGACAACCTCGGCAAGATCGCCAACGGACAGAGCACACAGGCGCAGGCTAACGACTTCTTCTTCTGGGCCAAGCAACTCGTCGGCGTCAACTGAGCTTCGGCTGCGCGGATGGGGGCGCTTCGTCGTTTCAGCGCCCCGCCTTCCTCGCTGCTCGAGCGAGGGCTCGGTGCTGGTGCCAGATCACCACTCGGTCGACGTAGGACCAGCTCTTGCTCCAAGCCCGTCGAGTCCAGCGTTTCTGAAAACGGAGCTCCCATCCCCACGGGGTGATGCGAGTGAGGTACCGGAGGCGGGAGCGGCGACCGTATCGCATGTCGATGACGATGGTCATATCTCGGCGATCGCGCCTCTTCGGGCGGCGGCCCACGCGACCTTTCAACCTCTCTTTACCGCCCATCGTCGAGGCGTCGATTCGAACGCGCCACTCGCTGACGGGTCCGAAGTCGACGGTTCCTTCGATCGGCTCTCCCATGGAGGTAAACCATGGGAGGTATTGCAGCATTGCCCCGCCACGCCCTTCGATCCACGCGCTGCATTGCAGTGCTGGCTCGCGCGCGACATTGATCCTCCAGCTGGGGAATCCCAGCCACGCGGGCTCAAGCTTCAACGCGACTTCGTACTCCTCCAGGGTGCCGCTGCTCCCGAGCACGGTTATCCGCCCGATCCGTGCAACGACCGAGTACCAGAAGCTCGCGAACGCGCCTACACCTGCGCCAGCAAGGAACACCATGATCGGCCAGACCCATCCGGCCCACACTTCGAGCATGCGATCACAATATGCTCACACCTGAAACGTACACACGAACCGCCCCTCTCCGGCATGAGCCACAGGCTCACAGCTGGGGAGGGGCGATTTCGGCGTGAGAACGCCTCTAGATCTCGTCCTCTTGCTTCGTCTCTTTCCCGCGGCGCGACAGGTTCCATCGAACGCCAGCGAGGAAGTTGAGGACCGGGTAGCTCAGGAACACGGTTCCTGCGATGTTGTTCTGGAAGACCCAGAAGGAGACCGCCGATCCAGCAAGGCAGATGACGAACAATGCGGGCTGGATGATCGCGGACCGCTTGTTGCTGTCGATCCCCGCCTGGACAACAAGGTCGCGACGCTTCGATTCATCCGTCCTCGGCGCCTCAGCCATGCGCATGATGCGTTCCTGCTGATCGGGCGAGTATTCGTGAAGATCCTTCGCCTGCGGAACGGGCCCCGAGAAGCTCTCGCCGAAGACCTGAACAGCCTCGCGAACCGCACCCTCAACAGCGCTCTCGACAGCGGTCTCGATGAGCTCCGCAACAACCTGCGGAGTGACGTGCTTTAGCTCGCCAGGCGAGTCTCCCTGATCGCGATCGAGCTCGCCGACACCTTCGTGATCGGCGTCGTCGGGATCGGCTCTTGGTTGTTCATCTGGTCGACCAGGTCCTGCATCTGCAGATCCGGGTTCAGCAGAACCGATCGGAGCCCCGACGGCACCGCGGGGATCTTCGGGAATGTCCGGCGATTCGTCCGGTTGGGTCGCATGATCGTCACTCAACTCGCCTCCCCAGGTTGAGAGCAGCGAGGGGGTTCGCGGCTCCTGATGTAACTATGACACAAGCCGGCTATGCGCAGGCTGTTGATTTCTGTCCTCTCTTCGGGGGACATTTGTCCGTTTCGTGACGGCGTTGCGCCACACGACAGTGTCGCGCCGCCCTCCCTGCGCTTCCCATTCGACGATCACGACCCGGTCGTTCCATCCGGCGGCGAACGCTTCGATGCGCGTCGCGGGACCGTCGGACCAGGACACCCACGCCCACACGGGCGGTTTGTCCTTCGACCACTCGATCGGCTGTGGACCGTACGCCTGCCGGGGGAGCGTGACGAGCCTGCCGCCGGCCGCGGCCTGCGCGATCTTCTCGTCGTTGAGCCGGTCGTAGTGCGCTTCGTAGCGGCGGTTCTTCGTCACCTCGGGCCGGGTTCCTTCCTCCGGCCGAGAGGATATCCAGGCTACCCGGTGGGCGCCGACATGATCAGGCGCGATCGGGTCGGGTGACCTCGACGCCGGATGCTTCCTCGATCTCCGCGACCGTGACACCGCCGGCGATTGCAGCGGCGATGGCATCGTCGAGCGCCTTGTGAGCGGCGTCGAGAGCGAGCTCGAGCGAGTCGACCGTGTGCGCCGTGTGCACCACGCTGAGCAGCAGTGGATTCATGACGGTCACGGTACCGCTACGACCTCCACGGACGTATGCTCAACGACGAACGCCCCCCATGGCGAAACACCTGGGAGGGCCCGTTCTTCTGATGTCAGGTCGTGTAGCAGGTGATGTCGCGGCCGATCAGGTTGCCCTCCGTCACGGTCGCAACTCGGTCAGCGCCGCTTCGCGCCAGGCACTCGCGCACCTGCAGGATCCACCAGTCGGCGGCGCTCTCCCGGTCGAACACGGCAGACTCGCGAGACTCAACCTCCGCCTTGTCCTCAGCGAGGGTGGCCTCGGCAGCTTCAAGAGCTGCCTCGCGCTCCGCCAGTTCGTCACCGGCGCCCCGCATCTCTTCCTCCAGTTGCTCGTAACGCTCCTCCGCAGCGTCCCGCCCAGACTGTGCCGCGCTGAGCCCCGTCTCCGCGCGCTCGAGCTCCTGCTCGATGCCGTCGGCATACTCGTTGGCCGACATCAGCCGTGGTGCGAAGACGAGCGACGTGAGACCGATCCCGATGACGAGCGCTACGACGCCGACCGCGATGTACTTCGTCATCGGCTCCGTCAACCACTTCGGCCAGCGAGGCGGACGCACTTCGTCCACAGTCGGCTTGGTCGTTTGAACATCCTTGATCTCGGTCCCCATGGGCGCGAGCATATCGGCGGCAGCACCTGAGGCACGAGCGTAGATGTCGGATGCCGCATGCAGGATGATGCGATGGGGACTGGGGAGTTGCTCGACTTCGAGCGCGCATGGCCACGTCACAGCACACGCAAGGAGACGGCGATCCGCGATCGAGGGCTCACGCCGGCACGGTACTACCTGCTCCTGCAGCGCGCGGCCGCGTCACTCGAAGGGCAGGAGCACGATGCCATAACCGCTCATCGCGTGAGTCGTCGCGGGTGGCGACAATTGGGCCCATGATGCAGCCGGACTCCGAGAGGTTTGACGAGCTCACGTCGCGCGCTTACGTCCGCGAAGGTCGACCTCCGACCATGGATGAGTGCATTGCGGAAGCGCTAGCGATCTACGTTCGCTCGTGGTACTCGGACCGCTGCATTTGGTGCGGGTCAGAGCGATCGGTTGGGAGTGGACCGGCCGCCTGCGACTGCGGATCTACCGCCGCTCACGCATCTTCTCTACCTTCGCCTGGAACAGGCGATCATCGATGAGAGCGTTCCTCACCGCCATCTTGATCACGAAGTACAGGACGACCAGCCCCAGTGCGCCCAAGATTACGGTCGCGATGATGTAGCTCCACAGATCCATGCCTGCATCCTATTGCGCGGAAAACGATGGGTAAGCGATGGGATGCGGCGATCGGAAGGCCCGACCTCCCAGTGTTTTGTAGCGGGAGCGGGGCTTGAACCCGCGACCTCACGAGTCTCAACCGGTGTATCCCTACTCATCCCGGCTTTGCTCTCTTATGCCGTCTGATCAGCCTCGAACGCGCGCACTGATGCTCGGTTCTTCCCTGTGATCGGTGTTACTTCCCTCTGATTCCGATGGGTATCCGATGGCCGCGCCCCCATCGCCTCCAGCAGATCGCGGACGTCGGGCGCGAGGGTTGTTCGCGGCAGGTAGTGCGCCTTGGTCACCCGTGAGTCGGCATGCCCCAGCAGCCCAGCGGCAAGCTCAGGATCCTTCACCAGCGCGGCTGCAGTCTTCCGGAACACGTGCGGGTGCACCCACTCGTACCCGGCCCGCATCTTGAAAGCGTCCCACCCCTTGCGGAAGTTGTTCGGGTCGCGGACCTTGGCTCGCGCTGACGCGAAGACGAGATCCGGATGCCGCGCCTCCAACTTCCGGATGCGAAGGCTCCGAGCGACGAACTCTGGCAGCGGAACCACGCGGCGAGACGAGGACGTCTTCGGGTGCTCCTGGATGATCATCCCGCGGCCCTTGACGAAGATCACTGTCGCGCGAATCGAGACGGTGGGCACTGGCGCGTCGAGGTCAAGATCGCGCCATCGGATCGCGAGCGCTTCCCCGATGCGCGCGCTCGTTCCGAGCATGAAGTCGACGCCGTGCGGGATGTCCCTAGCGACTGCATCCGCATCGGCGTACAGCTGCACGCGCATCGCCTGAACTGCGCTGAGGCTGAGCGCCTCGACCTCCTTCCTTTGCACCCGCACCGGCGCGACGTCTCGGATCGGGTTGGCTCCGAGCGCTCCGAGACGAGTGGCGAGGCCGAGCACGCCGGAGAGCACTGTCTTTGCGTGCTTCGCCGCGGAGGGACCGTGCGAGTTGGCGGTCGTCTTCAGGAATCGGTCGCACCGCGCGACGGAGACCTCTCTGAGTGCCAGCATGCCCATTCCCGGCAAGACCATGAGGTCGAGCACTTCTCGGTAGCGGCGCTCAGTGTTGTACGCCTTCGCGCCGGCGATCTCGTCCTGGAACCACTGCTCTGCGACAGTCTTGACCCGCGAGTCTGCATTGATGTCATCGCCGTGCACTCTCGCTCGCTCGAGCAGGGCTTCCTTGAGAGTGGTCTCCGCCTTAGCGCCAGAGGCGCCGGCACGCTCCACGATCCGCGTCACGCCGTCGTAATCGCGGAATCGCGCGTAGGCGACCCATTGCCGCGATGAGACTTCTTTTCGGCGGATGGCGCCCCAGGTGCCGATCGGCAGCGGCGGGCGAGCCATCATGCCACCTGCTCTCGATGCGCCCACTGGCCGGCACCCATCCGCGGACGTAGGTAGACCGTGTCGTCGATGCGCTGCAGCGTGCGTTGATAGGCCTCAACAAGCTCGAGCAAGACGTTGAGCTCCACCGCCATCGCCTCGGAGTGACCGTGATGGATGACCTCGGCGCGCTTGTACGACTCAATGTCGATCAGGTGGAGGGCAGCCCATTCGTCCGCACGTCGCTCCTGCTTGCGATTGACCGGCCCGAACATGCTAGGCACGTCGGCAAAGACAGCGTGAGCGCATTCGTGCGCCAGCACGGAACGGTGGGCGCGCTCCGGCAGTCCCATCTGCACTCGAATGAGCTGTCGACGATGGTCGTACTCGCCATCGCGATCCGGTGGCATCTGGACGTACTTGACCTTCACTCCCAGCGCGTCAAGCACCGCAAACGTCTGATTGGTCACGGCTCCTCCGGCAGGTGTCCATCGTCGCGCTTCGATCTTCTGTGCGCGGCCATCGCATTCTCACCGGAGGCAGGGACAGTGAAGTCCACCGCGACCACGTTGTTTGGGGTCTCAAGTGCGGCGCGCGTTCTCCGAGCCAGTTCGTACATCAGGTCTTTACCCGACCATCCGCTAACAAGCGAGGCGAGTGCGTCGACATCGTTTGTGTCGACGGCGCGCTTCCCGTTCGAGCGCTCGGATACGTAGCCCTCGTTCCGGCCGAGTCGCGTCGCCAGTTCAGCGCCCGTCACCTTGTTGGCTTTCATGAAGCCTCGGAACTCAGCGGAGAAGGCAACGGCGAAGTCGCTCATAGGTGGGAACTTGTCTGCCATAGCCATGATCTTGGCATATTCGCAACACTCTAGGCAATTGCCAATTCTTTGTTGCGGAGAACCTTGGGTTATGCAAAGCTTTGGATATGCCAAGCTCTCAGGATTCAGCGACGAAGTCGATCCGGCTACACCTCGCGGCACGCAATCGGCCCGCCTCCTGGCTGGCTGAGCGCCTCGGCGTTTCGCCGTTTTGGGTCAGCCGGCGGATGTCGGGCGCCACGACCTGGGATGTGGATGATCTCGACCGAATCGCAATCGTCTTCGAGACCTCGCTCGACGGGCTGTTGGCCGACGCAGAGGCCGTGGCGTGATGGGCCGACTTCTCAGCGTCACAGACATGGCCGCGCTGCTCGGCGTGTCCGTGAAGACCGTGTACCAGTGGCGTTCCCGGCCGATCCCCTACGGGCCGCCGGCGATCAAGGTCGGCAAGTACCTCCGCTGGAAGCCCGAGGTCGTCGAGGCATGGATCGACGCTCAGGAGCCGGAATCCAACGTCACCCCGATCCGACGGGGTGCCTGACAAAAGGACACGGCCCGGGGGCAACCGGGCCGCATCACACAAGAAAGGAGCCAACACCGTGGCTCAGAAGACAACGATACCCGCTGACACGCGAGCGACAGTGGTCGACTCGCTCCGCCTGGCCAGGGGCCGGGTGGAATCGGCCGAGTGGTACACGACCCACACCGAGTACAACGACCCGGTGATGGTCCGCTCTCTCGCACAGACCGCGATCTTCGCCCTCGAGGCCGTGATCGAGGCGATGCGAGAGCTGCCGTCGCCGCTAGAGGCATGGAACCTCACGATCGAGAAGGCCGCCAGCGAGGCCGCGGAGATCGAGCGCGAGGCTCTGGCGAAGGTCCGTGAGCAGCTCACGAACGTGCACGAGATCCGTCGACCTCTCGACGTGACGGAGCGCATCGAGGCGGTGGAGCTGTGAGCGCCGAGGTTATCGTCGCCGTCCCCGCTCCCGTAGCGGCGGTGGATCACGCCGCGAACGGTCGCTCGATCCTCGACGCGATGGGCGGAGTGGTGGCGTCCAACGAGGCGGAGTCCCGCTTCTGGGCGAACCGCAGTCGGAAGAAGCAGAAGTCGCTCACGTGGAGCCGGATGTCAGCCGCTGGTCGCGCCGAGCACATCGACACCTGCCCGGACACCTGTCGCACCTGTGAGGATCACCGCGCGTTCGGCGAGTGCCGCTCGTGCGGTGGGCACACGGAAGCGCTCGGCCCGGATGAGCTGTCCCGCTGCTGTGGTTCGCGGACGCTTCTCTCGCCTGAGGATCGGGGTGCGGCATGATCCCCGCGGACGGCGGTCACTCGCCGATCCCGGTGCCGTCGTGCGCTCCTGGTGAGCAGCAGATGAAGCTGTCGACGCCAGAGATCATCTGCGTCAAGACGGGCGGTTACACGCCGACGACGCCTCCGGGTGAGCCGACGGAGATCGTCATCCCCGAATGCCCGGACGGCATCCTGTCGCAGGACGCCGAGACGCTGCAGGTTACCTGTCATCCGCTGCCGGATGAGATCGCGGAGACCGGGCCGGGACCAGAGCTGGGCGGCATCGCGTTCCTCGCGATCCTCGCGATCGCCGCCGGCATCGCACTGCTGTGGAGTCGTTACGGCGACGCGGTGAAGCAGAGCCCCCTTGGGATGCTCCTGCGCCGCGTGTGGCCGATCGTCCGTGTCGTCGTCGCCTGGCTCTGCTTCGTCGCCGGCGTGCTGTACATCGCCGCGGACATAGTCATCCCTCCGCTCGAGCCGACTGGGCTGTTCCTCACGGGGCTCGTCGCGCTGGGCGTCTGGCTCTGGGGCATCGGCGCATTCCGCAGCGAATTCTGGATCACCCCCGACCCCAACCCGACTCGAAAGGACATGTCATGAGCACCGGCTACACGGTCGTCAACGTGAAGCCCGACACTCCCGAGTGGGAGCGGGAGCGGCGGAAGTCGGTCGGCGCGTCCGAGGTCCCGGCGGTCATGGGTCTCTCGTCGTACGGCAACACGCCCCTCGACGTGTACAAGCACAAGCTGGGCGTCGACCGCGCGTTCGATCCGCTGCTCGGCTGGATCGGCCACCAGTCGGAGCCGATCATCGAAGCCTGGGTGCACGAGTTCTCCGGCCTCGACGTCGAGCTCGCCCCTGGCTTCATGGCCCGCTCCAACGAGCACCCGTATCTGCATGCATCGTTCGATCGGATCTCGGGACAGCCGTTCATGACGTGGCAGTTCAAGACCGCACACCACTACGCCGGCCACCACTGGGACGAGGGCATCCCGACAGACATCCGCGTGCAGGTGCAGGCAGAAATGGCGGTCGCCGGGACCCCGCGCGCCGCGGTCGTCGTGTGGATCGGAGGTCGGGAGTTCCGCCTGTTCTGGGAGCCCCGCGACGACCGGTTCATCAACGAGCACCTCCTCCCCGCGGTGCAGCAGTTCTGGGACGGGAACGTGCGCGCGCATGTCGCCCCCGAGCCGCACACCCTCTCGGAGCTCAACGAGGTGTACATCACCACCGAGGTTCCGATCGAAGCATCCGAAGCCGCCATGGAAGCCGTGGAGCGGCGCGCGATCCTCGAGTCCGACATCGAGGCGATGCGGCAGGAGGCCGACGCGCTGAAGCTCGCGATCGGCAACTACATGGGCACCGCCGACACCCTCACCCACAAGGGGCGGAAGGTCCTGACCTTCAAGACGCAGAAGGGCCGCCAGTCGTTCGACGCCGCGGCGCTCAAGCGCGAGCACCCCGACCTCGCGGCGGCGTACACGTCGCAGGGTTCCCCGTTCCGAGTCATGCGAACCATCAAGCCAAAGGAGACCAGCAAGTGAACCTCTACCAGAAGTACCTCGCCGCCGACATGGTCACGAAGCGCGTCGAAAGCGTGGGCCTCACCGTCACCTACGTCATGTTCCATGACGACTACGCCAATCGCGGCACCTCCGGAGCAGCGATCGACCTGTCGATCGATTATCGCGACGCCAACGGCAAGTGGATGTCTGACGCCGACCGCGAAGCGAAGGTCAACGCGTTCCTCGAGCGCTACCCCGACACGGCAGTCACACGCAAGGCGGAATACGGCGGCAAGCCCGAAATGCTCGCGCGCGGCGTCACGTCGACCGGGATCGCCTGGGAGATCAACTTCCACTCCGGAACATGCGAGCGCGTCCAGGTCGGCACGAAGAAGGTTGAGCGGTTCGAGCCCGAGGCGCTCGCGAACCTCAAGAAGGTCACCGTCGACGAGCCGATCTACGAGTACGTCTGCGCAGACCCGATCGTCGCGGCGGGGCTGGTGGCAGCATGACCGACCTCTCCCAGGCCGCCGTCGCGGCCAAGAAGAACCCGACGATGAAGGATCTCGTCGAGGCGCAGCTGCCCGCGATCGAGAAGCAGCTCGGCGGGGCGATGAACTCGGCCGCGTTCGTCCGTGCCGTGCTCTCGGAGATCGGGAAGTCTCCCGATCTCATGGCCGCCGACCCGAAGACGCTCCTCGGCGGTGTGATGCTCGCCGCGCAGCTGCGCCTCGAGATCGGGTCCGGGCTCGGTGAGTTCTACCTCACGCCGCGGAAGGACAAGGGCCGGCAGATCTGCCTCCCGATCATCGGATACCAGGGCTTCATCAAGCTCGCGCTCCGCTCCGAGTTCGTGTCGAACGTGCAGGCGTTCCTCGTCCGCCGTGGCGACCAGTTCTCCTACGGCGCGAACGCCGAGCGGGGCATGTTCTACGACTGGGTCCCGCAGGACTTCGAGGAGACCAGGGACTGGATCGGCGTCGTCGCGACCGCCAAGATGCGGGCCGGCGGCACGACCTGGGTCTACCTCACCCGCACACAGGTCATCGACCGCCGCCCGTCCTACTGGCAGTCGACCCCGTGGAAGACCAACGAAGACGAGATGGTCAAGAAGACTGCGGTTCGCGCGCTCGCGAAGTTCCTTCCAAAGTCGACCGACCTGGGACGCGCGCTCGAAGCCGACGAAGCGAAGGTGCAGCAGCTGAAGGGGCTCGACGAGGTCGAGATCACCCGCGTCGACGACGAGCCCGAAGTCGTCGTCGTCCAGGAGGGCGACCCGCTGCAGCAGACCCCCGAAGAGATCGCGGAGGGGAACCGATGAGCGACTACGCGCAGACGGCCACCCCGGGCGTCTCAGTGAAGGTGTCGATCGACTGGACCGAGCTCGGCGCGCACATCGCGGACGCGAGTTCAGAGGAGCAGGCGACCTTCCTCGAGGCGTGGGCAAACACGATGTCGGTCTGGTTCGACGACGCGTACGAGATGCAGCTCGGCTACGTCGGCAACGAGATGAACGACCCCGATGCCGACTACTCCCTGCCCCACATTCGGCGACTTCTCGAGGGGATTCTCACCCGGATCTCCTCCTGACATAGACGGGGCTGATCCGTCTTGCTCACGGATCAGCCCCTGCACATCACATTCGACACCCCACCGTTCAAGCGAAGGACCGACAGATGCACACCCAGAGTGCCGCAGACGAGCGGCAGATACCAACCGTCTACCCCGAATCCCCGAACGTCCGCCGGACTGACCCGCTGACGTCGCACATCGCCGCCGACCGCGCAGTGAAGCGCATCCCCACCCTCCAGGCGATCGAGAAGGCGCTGCATGCCGCCGGTGAGCCGCTGACGGCCGACGAGATCTGGACGCGCCTCCGCACCGAGCACGGCTTCTTCTGCTCGCACGAGCGGGTCCGCACGGTCCTCAACGAGGGCTCCGGGCAGTCGGTGCGGGAGTCGGTGCGTTCGCACACGTTCGTCCGCCTCGACGAGACCCGGCCGTCTGACCTCGGAAACCCCGCGCACCTGTGGACGCTCGCGGAGGCCGCGGCATGAGCCCCTCGGTGATGTTCCCTCCCGCGGACGACGCGAGCGAGCGCGAGCACAACGCCTACGACGCCTGGTACGAGGCGCAGGAGTCCAAGCGGAAGGACTACGACGCATGAACGCCTACATCGAAGCGCCGGCGTACCTGCAGGTCGAGCCGGACTACAACCGATGGACGCCGCAGAACCGCCGCGACACGGCCGATGCGATCCAGGGCGGCCGCGTGGTCGCGATGACGCAGAATCGTCCCGCGAAGCCGAAGCCCGGCACGGTCGTCGTGAAGGTCGTCCTCCGAATCCCGAAGGCCTCGTTCGTCCCGCTTCGCCCGGAAGCGGTCGTCACCATCCCCGAGTCGATGACTGACGGCATTCCCGTCGAGGTAGAGGTCGCCGACCCGAGCGAGGTCGACTGATGCCACTCTCGTTCCCTCAGATGCGTCTCGTCGTCGTCAATGGTCGCGCGAAGCACAACGCCTGGTGTCGCACCTGCGAGCAGTGGGTGTGCGAGGAGCCGCAGAGCGTGAAGGCCGCGGTCGAGGAAGCTCGCCGCGCCCATGGGCCGGAGAAACTCTGCAGGCGCGCGGTGTCGCTCCGTGAGCAGCTGCAGGAGTACACGGACACGACGGCCGCCTATCATCGCGGCGAGGACGTGATCCCCGGCGACTGCTGGCGCGCCTGCCTCGCGTCGCTGCTCGAGGTGCCGATCGCCGATGTGCCGCACTTCGCGCACCTCTATCCCACCGAGGGGACGCTCGAGTGGTGGGACGCGTCGGTCGCGTGGGTGCGCGAGACGCTGCCGGGCTGGACGCTCGGATGCTGGCGGCGTCCGGAGGAGGGCTGGTTCCAGCGGTTCTACTCGGCTGACGAAGCCGCAAACGCGCCCGACCGGGTGATCCTGACAGCCGCGAGCCCGCGCGGAGCGTGGAACCACTCGGTGCTGGTCTCCGTGCGGACCGGCGAGCTCGCACACGACCCCTTCCCCGGCGGGACCGGTGTCGGCGAGGGCCCGTGGGATGTTGTCGGCCTCGCGCGCCTGGAGTGGCTGTCATGACCGCCCCGATCGTCCTCGCCGGCACGACGGACTCCGGCCGCCGCTACGTGCAGTTCTGGACCGAGGGCGAGCGGATCGCCGGGCGCGACGTCGCCTTCTGCCTCGCCGAAATGAACCTCGCACCCGAGTACGCTCCCCCGTTCCTCGAGATCCAGCAGTCCTGCCCGCCCGACACTGTCGACCAGGTGCTCGCCGCGTTCGCGATGTTCCGGTTCGGCGGCGACGTTGAACCGACGCACACCGTCGAGTGGGCGTTCGGTAAGCCGACGTTCACCCCGATCCCGACACCGGAGCCCGAGCCGGGCCTTCTCGCACTGCTCGAGGAGACAGTATGAGCGCCGTCGGATACCGGATGCCGTCCGTTCCGTGGAACGGACTGACTGTGACCGACCTGTTCTGCGGCGCTGGGGGCTCGTCCTCGGGGCTCGTCGAGGCGGGCTACAGAGTCGTCATCGCCGCGAACCACTGGGCGACGGCGATCGAGTCTCACCAGATCAACCACCCCGACACGGACCACTCGCAGGCCGACATCTCGCAGGTCAACCCGGCGTACTTCCCGAAGACCCACGTCCTGTGGGGATCGCCGGAGTGCACGAACCACTCGATCGCGAAGGGCATCAAGCGTCAGCGCCAGCAGGATCAGGCACTGTTCGAGCTCGACGGCACCCGCCCGCTGCCCGACGAAGCCGCAAACCGCTCACGGGCGACGATGTGGGACATCCCGCGATTCGCTGAGCACCACCGCTACATGGCGATCATCCTCGAGAACGTCGTCGACGCGTACCGGTGGGATCAGTTCGAGGCGTGGCAGATGGCGATGCGCGCGCTCGGCTACCGGATGCAGTTCGTCTGGCTGAACAGCATGCACGCGCAGATCGGCGGCCTGCCGGCCCCGCAGTCCCGTGACCGCATGTACATCGTGATGTGGCGTGAGGACCTCGCATCCGCTGAGCGCCCGGGGCCGAACGTGGGGAAGTGGACGCGGCCGATGGCGGTGTGCCCGACGCACGGCGAGGTGCAGGCGGTGCAGGCGTTCAAGAAGGCCGAGCAGTGGGGCCGCTATCGCGCGCAGTACCTCTACCGGTGCCCGCAGTGCTGGCAGGTCATCGAGCCGGGCTGGCTCGCCGCCGAGTCGATCATCGACTGGTCGCTCCCGGCACCCCGCATCGGCGATCGCGCGAAGCCCCTGGCCGAGAAGACCCGCGAGCGGATCCGGCGCGGAATCGAACGTCACTGGAAGCCGTTCGTCGCGGCGGCCGCGGGCAACACGTACGACGGGGTCACGACCGGGTCGGGCTATCTCCGCGCGTGGCCGACCGATCAGCCTCTCCCACTGCAGACAGGCACCGCCGAGCACGGTCTCGCCGTCCCGCCGCTGATCGTGCGCGGAGAGGGGAACGTCACGCCCGCGAAGCCGAGCACGGAGGCGCTGGGCGCGCTCACGGCGTCGGGGTCGATGTTCGTGGCGCAGCCGCTCATCGTGAACAACGTCAGCGGAGCTGATGCCTCGCGGTCGGAGCCGGTGTCGGAGGTGTTGCCCTCGATCGTCGCGGGCGGCACTCACGCCTCACTCCTGATCCCTGTTGAGGGGCGCGAGGGAAAGTCCGCGGCATCCGTCGCGGACCCGCTGCGCACACAGTCGACCCGCAACGAGACCGGGCTACTCGTCCCGCTTCGCAATCACGGGGTCGCAAAGCCGACGTCGCACCCGATCGACACGGTCTCGGCTGAGGGCAATCACCATGCCCTCGTCATGCGGAACAACGAGGGCGGCGCGGAGATGTCGACACCCGTGACCGAGCCGCTGCGCACGCTCACCACGGGCGGGCATCAGTCCCTCATCGAGCCGGGGGTGCCGATCTCGCTGGACGTCGACGATGCAGGATTTCGGATGCTCGAGCCGCACGAGATCCAGCTCGGTATGGGCTTCGCCGCGGACTATCACCTCGTCGGGTCGAAGCGCGACAAGGTGAAGCAGGCGGGCAACGCGGTCACGCCGCCCGCAGCGCGCGACCTCGGGCACGCGGTCGCCGAGTTCCTGCTGGCGGTGGCGACATGAGCGACATGCCGGACGGCGGCTGGTCCTTCTCTGGCGAGAAGGGCTGGTCCCTCGACCCGTCACAGCAGGAACGGGTGCGCCAGGTGAACATCGCCGCGATGGCGCGCGCCGACGAGCTGCAGAAGGGCTCCCCCACGTGCGCACTGTGTGGGCAGCGTGCTCTCGAGCTCGATGAGTTCGGGCTCTGCTCGAAGAACCGTGGCGAGCACAAGGAGTGGCGTGACGACGCGCTCAAGGCGGTGAGCTTCCGATGAGCCTCCTGATCACCGATGGCTTCGCCGCATGGCGGGAGTGCCGGCAGGCGTACGACGAGGTGCTGTACGCGAAGTACGAGCGGGCCGCGGCTGCGACCAACGACCGCCTCGTGAACGCGGAGGGCCGCAAGAAGGGCATCGACCCTCTGTCGCTGTTCATGGGCCCCGCGATCCGCGCCTACCGGTGGGCGTCCGAGGAGCTCATCGAGCACTGGGCGGAGCACCCGCGGATGCCGTTCGTCGAGTTCGAGCGGCAGTGGGCCGCGCAGAGGGAAGCGGAGATGTACCGATGAGCGACCTCGTCCCCGTCACCTGCTACTTCACCGCCGAGAGCTACCGGCGACTCGCGAAGATCGCGGAGAAGAACGGCACGCAGGTGCACCGCCTAATCGAACGCGACGTCGACCGCGCGCTGAATGGCGGACCCCGGCCGCCCGATGCGCCCCGCAAGTACCGGCAGCACTACTCCGAGGACATGCTCGAGGCGATACGCCACATGCACGCAGCGCAGATGACCGACGGGGCGATCGCGAAGAAGCTCGGCCTCAGTCAGGCGAACCTGTCTCGGCGGCTCCGAAAGATGGGGCTCCCGGCGCACGGCGCGAAGTCCGGCGGTCGCAAGAAGGCTGAGGCGGCGTCATGAGCGCGCCGTCCATCCAGGAGGAGCGGGAGATCACCCGCTTCGGGATGTTCGCCGCCGAAGAGCGCGAGACGTTCGACGAGCTCGTGAGCGACCTCGGCGACGTCGTGCCGTGCACTGCCGCGGCGTGCGAGTCACCCGCCCACTGGGCCGTCCTGATGCGGTGCTGCCGCCACCCGTTCCCGTTCTGCGACTTCCACGTCGCCGACCAAAAGCAGCGCGCGCTCGTGATCCTCGCCGCGATGAAGTCGCCGTACTGCGTGGAGTGCAAGACGTCGGTGAAGGGGAAGACCTACCGTGAGGTGTTCGAGGTGGTGCCGCTATGACCGCCCCGACTGCGAAGAACCGTGAGCTCATGTACGAGCGCGATCAGTTCTGCTGCGCCGCGTGCGGGCTGACCTACCAACTGACGCATCAGCATCGGCGGGCAACCGGCGCGGGCGGCTCGAAGGAACGCCCCACGCTCGACGACAGCCTCACGCTCTGCGCGACCTGCAACTGGAAGGCGGAGGCCGACGCGAAGTTCCAGCGACTCGCGCTGATCAACGGCTGGAAGGTCCGGAAGTGGGTCGACGACCCCGGACTTGTGCCGGTCTTCTACTCATTCGAGCAGGCCTGGTACCGGCTCGAAGGACCGCGGCGGGTGTGGATTCCCGCGGTCGTCGCCCTCGACATGATGCACGCCGTTTATGGCGAGCAGTACCTCGAATGGAGGAACAGCTGATGGTGTGGTTCAAGGTCGACGACGGGTTCCATGCGTCCCGCAAGGTCGTGTCGATCCCTCGCCGCCTCCGCTTCCCCGCGATCGGACTGTGGACCACCGCCGGTTCTTGGTCGGGCGCCGAGGAGCTCGACGGCCACGTGCCCGGCTACATGCTCGACGAGTGGGGTGCGACGCAGGAGCTCATCGACGCGCTGCTCGAGGCGGGGCTGTGGGAGGAAGCTGAGGACGGCATCCAGTTCGCGAACTGGGCCGAGTATCAGCCGACCCGCGAGGGGCTCGAGGAGAAGCGCGAGCAGGAGCGGCTCCGCAAGGCGGAGTGGCGTGCGAAGAAGGCCGCGAAAGAGGCCGCGCGTCCCGCTGGGACAGACGCGGGACAACCGCGTGACGCCTACGGGACGGACGTTCTTGTCCCGTCTATCCCGTCCCGACCCGACCCGACCCGTCCCGACCCGACCCTCTCTACCTCTGGCGAGGTAGAGAGCGCGCCGCCGGCGCCTCTCTCGCCGTTCTGCTCGAAGCACCCCCATGGCACCGAGAAGGCCTGCCGGGGCTGCGGGTCGGCGCGCATGGCATTCGAGGCGGCCCGCGTCGCTGCGAAGAACAAGCCGACGCCGATCGTCCGTCGCGAGGCGACGTGCCCGACGCACCCTGAGTGGCCGATGCCGTGCGAGAAGTGCGCAGCGCTCGCCGCGGAGGTGGCGTGATGGATCTCGAACCGTGGGCCGAGCGCGAGCGGACGCACTGGCGACAGTTGCACACCTTCGGCGGTTTCCTGTGGCCGGCGTCTGCTCTAGACCTCGACGAGGACTTCGACGCTTCGATCATCGTGCTGCGCGCCGAGAAGGCGACGGAGAAGGCGATGTCGGTCGAGGAGACGCTGCAGGAGCTCGAGTGGTTGCTGGACGGCGGCGTGCCGGCGGGGTTGGCGCTCGAGCAGGTGCACGGCTCGCTCGAGGCGCTGCAGAGGGCAGCGGAGCGCCGCGGCCGCCACGACCTCTCCCGGCGCATCGCACGGTCGACGGTGTCCGCGTGGGAGCTCCGCTGGGGTGCGAACGAGCGGAGGTCGGCGTGATCGAGTTCCTGGCTTCCACGGTCGCGTGCTTCCTCGGCACGGTCGGCCTTCTTCGGCTCGCGCATTGGGCGCTGAGCAACCCGAACAGCGAGAGGTGAACACCATGACAATTCCCGGACTCGAGAAGCCTGCGCCGAGGCGGACTGCGAAGGACATGCTCGACCTGCTCGACAAGCACTACGCGCCGCCGCCGTCGAAGCCTGCAGGTGGCCGGCTGATCTCCGAGATCCAGGCGCCGCACGGCCTGCGCCGTGCCGACGCGCTGTACCTGCCGATCACGACCGGCGGCCGGGGCACGATCATCGGTCACGAGATCAAGGTCAATCGAGCCGACGTGATGGCTGAGGTCGCCGACCCGCACAAGGCCGACGCGTGGATGCGGTACTGCAACCGCTGGTGGCTGGTGATCTCGAGCGCGTCGATCATCGAGGGCATCCCGATCCCGCCTGAGTGGGGCATCATGCTCCCGCCGAGCCGCAATCGATTCATGACGATCGTGCGGGACGCACCGAAGCTCGAGCCTGACCGCTCAATCCTCGCCGAGGCCTGGGGCACGATCTTCGCCCGTGTCGGGTACGCCGACGTCGCAGCCGAGGCGGACCGCGCGCACTGGCACAAGGAGGCCGATCGGCTCGGCGAGAAGGTTCGCGAGCAGTCGCGCGAGATCACTCGGCTCAGCCAGGTGCTCGGCGACGAGGGGCAGAGCGCGTACCGGTCGAACCGCTTGACAGTGACCAACGTGCTGACCGAGATCGACCGACTCGCCGAATACGGCGACGACACACCGAAGGCGTTCCGCGGGCTCGCATGGCAGCTCGACGCCGAGACCGTCGCCCGCGGCATACTCGCCGAGGTCGCAGGGCGTGATCGCCGCGACATCGCCGACGACATCGTGTCCGCGATACAGCGCGCCAACACTGTCGCAGAGCGCCTGAAGGCCGTGCTCGACGAGATCTCGACACCTCCGGGGGCCGCGGCATGACGATCCTCTGCATCACGAACACCGGCATCCCCGGCATCCGACGCTGCACGATCCGCGGCAAGCACGGCATCCTCTGCCCCGACCGGGAGGTGAACCGGGCGATCGCGGAGCATCAGGGTGCCGAGCTTGGCGAGCCGACATGCGGCGGATGCCTCCCCCGCAAGGCCGACCACGGCTTCCTCTGCAACTGGTGCTGGGAGCGTGTCGAGGCGGCGCAGCTGGAGTGGCCGCGGTTCGCTCGCCTCGTCGTCGAGACCGAGGGCCGCGCGGTGAGCGCCGAGGGCGGCGGCATCAAGGGCTCCACCCCGGACGGCTACACGAACCTGCCGCTGACGATGCTGCTGCTCGACGAGTGCACACGCCTCCTCCGCTCACGCGCCGGGGCGACACTCGACGCCTGGGTGCACACGGAGGCCGGCGCCCGCGACGCGATCATGTTCGCTCACTCCGCCGAGCGCGCATTCCGGTCCGTCGAGGTCGAGTCGAAGCCGCTGCAGCTCGAACGGGTTCGCTGCCCCCATTGCGGTCAACTCGCCCTCTTCGAGAACCGGAAGCGGAAGGTCCGCGGCGCGACGGTCGTCGAGTGCGAGAACTGCGGCGAGGAGCTCGACAAGATCCGCGACGACGCCGCCGAACGCTGGCACGGGTCGGAGGCGTGCGAGCACGGCCACCACGACCGCTGCCGGTCCCTGTCCTGCCCGTGCGACTGCCATCAGCGCACGAGCTCGCTGTACACCATCCAGACCCCCGCCCACCTCATCGAAAGGAACGCATCATGACCGCCAAGGTGATCCTCGAGCTCGCCGACGAAATCGCGAAGGGAGACTTCGAGGATCGTGGCTGGATGATCGACGCGCTCGATCGAGCTCGCGCAGCGCTCCTGACGATCGGAACCCCGCCCACGGGCGGGTGGGAGTACAGCATCGCCTATCCCCAGGGCGACGGCTGGACAACCGACGGTGCCGAGGTATTCGAAACGCACGACGCCGCCGAGGTAGAGCTCGATTCGGAGAGCTACCTCGCAGCCGACCGGATCGTCCGCCGTCGCCCCGCTGGCCCGTGGGAGGTGGTTCCCGATGGTCACGCAGGATGAGGACTACGCGATCCGCGAGGCGATCGACGCCGCGCGAGCGCGAGCAGCGACGCACGGTGGAGACGCCAACCACGCGGCAGAGGAGTGCCCTGAGTGCAAGGCAGGCGTCGACCTGCTCACCGAACGTGATGCCTACGATCTCGCTCAAGCGCTCTACCGCACGCTGTACGAAGCGGGTGTGTCGTTCGAATCGAACGATCTCATCCCGAAGCTCACTGCGACAGTCAGGGCTCTTGGCTTCCGTCGCGCTGGCCCCACCGCTGCGACCGAGTGGGAGTACGGCCGGACAGTCGAGGATCGGGTTGAGGTCTGGTCGAAGCTCGCGGATGCCGCGCACTTCGCGAACCTGTGGGGAGGAACGATCCTGCGCCGACGCAAGGCGGTCCCGGCTGGCGATTGGGAAACTGCGAGGGCCACCCTATGACCGCGTTCATGTGTGGCGGCACGCCGACGCCGGACGACCTCGCCAAGGTGCAGGAGTTCGCCGCCATCCTCTCGATCGAGGACGAGCACCTGCGCGCGCTCGCGACCATGGAATGGCAGGCCGACCAGTACCCCGAGTACCGGCGGGCGCTCGACGAGCACGCCAGCCGATGCTGCACGAAGTGCGGCACCCACTCGAACCCACACCAGGGATGCATCCTCCGATGAGCACCGACACCCTCGAAAAGACCACCACGACGACCGAGGCCGGCGAACACGACCTGTTCGCCCACTTTGCGAAGAAGACCGACATCGAACGCGCGGTCTTCGACGGAGTCGCCATCACAGCGCTATGCGGTAAGACGTGGCGACCGACCCGCGACTTCGCGAAGTTCCCCGTCTGCCCGACGTGCGCCGAGATCTACGGTTGCAACGCCTGCATGGTCAACGCCGGGAACCCGCGCTGCGCCGCACACGAGGGCCTGGTGCTGTGAAGGAATGGATCACGATCGCCGAGGCATCCGTGCTCGTCGGCCGCCACCGCTCCCGCATCTACGCCTGGATCGATCAGGGCCGCCTCGCGACCCGCGTGAACGCGCACGGCGTGACGGAGATTCTCGCGAAAGCAGTCCGGCGGATCGAGTCCGAAGTGAAGCGCGGACGGCCTCGCGGAACCCCGAATCGACGCTGAATCCCGTCCGCCGATATCTTCAGTGCATGGACTGGGGAATCTTCTGGGGTGCAGTCGGCGCCCTCGCTGCGGTTGCGAGCCTCGCGGGGCTCTACTTCGCCTGGCGGACCTACCGGCGGCAGTTCGCGAAGAGGGAGATTCGCTACACCGTCAAGTCAGTTCCACTCATCCGCGACGGCGCTGCTCACGCGAAGCTTCGAGTGATGCGCGGCGACGTCGAGCTCCAAGACCCGTACCTCCTCACAGTCGCGGTGGAGTCAGCGAGCCGCGCCGACATCGCCACATCCGCATTCGACGACGACAACCCGCTCGATTTCGAAGTGAACCCCCCAATGCTCGTCACTGACACGAGCACGACGACCAACTCAACTATCGGTTTCACGTGGGCAGATCAGGATATCGACGGCGGGGCCACGGTCGCCAGAATCGACCCCCAATTGATCCGAAAGCGCGCAACAGGAGCCTTCTCTGCGGTGACCGATGGGAGGCCGTCGGTAACGGTCCGCAGTCCGCTGATCGACATTCCTGTCGCCGAGATCAGAGCGGTGGATCGCACCGATCGCCGAGGCTTGGTAACCGTGGCTCTTATCGCCACGGCCCTTTCCCTCGCCCTGTCCGTTTCCGCCGTCGTGGCCGCGTTGCTCTAGCGCGAAACGCCGGCTGCGTCTTGGCGTTTATTCGCGAAACCCGCAACGATCATCTGTAGATGGTGGAGCACTGCGCCCACCCCGAGAACGTCAGAGCCCCGGCACCCTTCCCCCAGGCGCCGGGGCTCTTTCCGTCAGCGGATGGTGTCGAGCACGTCGACCTCTTCCTCATCCCACGTCTCCAGCAGCGCCGGAATCCCTGGGCCCGCGACGAACGTGATCCACTTCCCACCGCCAGCATTCAGCGAGATCGTCCCCGTCTCGTCCTCGATGCCTTCCAGTGCATCAGCCTGGTTCGCGGGAAGCTCGAACTTCTCGCCGCCATAGTGCAGCACCACGCGCTTTGCCATCTCAACCCCTCCTTCGCCGAGCCCCATGCGCGGGGCCTCCAGCCTATGGAGGGGCTCCGCCATTCTCCCGGCGTCTTCCCCAGGGCGCCGGGTCCTTCTGCCCCGCCGCCACACGCTCACAACTGACGCGCAAGCGCCGGCCCTCGCGGCACGGCCGTGCACTCGGAGCGACGATGGACGGCGGGCCACTCGTGAGAGGAGGTGCGCGATGACGCTCACCGCCAAGACCTGCGCATGCGGCGGTTCGATGATCCCCAGCCGGAACCCCGCGCTGCGCATCTGCACCCACTGCGACATGCCGGCGATCCACAAGGCAAGCACCTGCGAATCCTGCCGTCGCCTCAAGCTCACCCGCTGATGGCACTCGGCTTCCGCTGGCTCTGCATCGTCGGCATCCACTCCTGGCAGCAAGGCCTGGGCCCCGCCGTCAGCCCCTGGGCTCAACTGTGCCGCTACTGCAGAGAACCGAGACGCCGATGACCTGCGAACACTGCGGCTCCCGCACACTCCCCGGCCTCGTCTGCTGCGACGAACTCAGCAACGACCTCGACACCATCGACTGACACTCCGAACGCGGACAGGCGCCGCACGATCGAGGTGAACCATGGCCCAAGGTCGCCCGGTCGAGGCTGTCGTACGCGCACGCGCGATCAGGTTGATCGGCGAGGGCATGCCGCGGAACGCCATTGCCCGTGAGCTTGGTATCGCTCCGTCGTCGGTCTCCGGCATCGCGAAGGACGAGGGACTCACCTTCGATCGGGCCACTGCGACCGCGTCGGCGACGGCTGCTCGAGCACATGACCTGAAGGTCCGACGCCTCGAGCTCATCGACGAGCTGTTCGCGAAGGCCGCCGATCATCTGGTGGCGATCGATCAGCCGTTCCTGGCGTTCAACTTCGGCGGCAAAGAGAACACGTACGAGGAGCACACTCTCGACCGTGCGCCGACCGGTGACCTGCTGAACCTGCATCGAGCGGCGTCGCTCGCGCTCAAGGACGCCCGTGAGCTCATCCATGACGATGACGACGAGGGCGTCGCTGAGGCCGAGTCGATGCTGATGAACCTGATCCTCGAGCTCGGTCTGCACGAAGATGCCTAGCCCCACCGGAGCGATTGTCGGCCTGTACGTCGACTCACGACTGTTCGTCCTCGCCCCCGGCGACATGATCCGCACGCAGACCGGCCGATCGTACGAGGTCGTCGAAGCCCGCGTGCAGCAGCGCGGGAAGTGGGCAGGCATCCGCCAGCACCTTCGCGTCGTTGTCCTCGAGCACGACGCACCGGTCCGCGAAGACCAACGGGTGATGCCGATCAGGTGGTACCGCCGATGAGCGACGTCGACCAGGACGAGAAGTCCGACGTTCTCGGCCCGCAGCAGATGCGGTCGCTGCGTGAGTCGAAGGCTCGCGTGAACATCTTCGAGGGCGCGATCCGCTCGGGGAAGACGATCGTTAGCCTGCTGCGCTTCCTCATGGCGGTCCTGTTCGCCAAGGGCGGCGTGATCGTTGTGATCGCCCGCACACGCGACTCCGCGTACCGCAACGTGTTCGAGCCGCTGATGAATGCTGGCTTGTTCGGCCCGCTCGCTCGGCTCGTGCACTACACGGCCGGCGCTCCCACGGGCCGCATCCTCGGTCGCACTGTTCATGTGCTGGGCGCATCGGATGCGAAGTCCGAGAAGGTGCTCCGCGGTCTCACCGTCGCTCTCGCCTACGTCGACGAGGTCACGGTCATCCCGGAGGAGTTCTTCACCCAGCTGCTCGGCCGCATGAGCCCGCCCGGAGCGAAGCTCTTCGGCACCACGAACCCTGACAGCCCCGCACACTGGCTGAAGGTCAAGTTTCTCGACCGGATCGGCGCGGGTCTCGCCGGCTGGCGCTCCTGGCACTTCCAGCTCGACGACAACCCCGCACTCACCGAGGACTACAAGAACCAGATCAAGGCTGAGTTCACAGGCCTCTGGCACAAGCGGTTCGTTCAGGGCCTGTGGGTCGCCGCCGAGGGCGCCGTATTCGACATGTGGGACCCCGACATCCACACGATCCCGTGGGACAAGCTCCCCGAGATGCGCGAGCTGATCGCCGTCGCGCTCGACTACGGCACGACGAACCCGACCGCCGCGATCATCCTCGGCGTCTCGGCAGAGATCGACCGCCTCGGCCGCCCCACACCGCGCCTGTTCTTCGTCGACGAGTTCCGGCACGACTCGAAGGCTGCGCAGCAGAAGCTCACCGACGGCGAGCTCGGCCGTGCGTTCATGCTGTGGCTCAACGATCGACACCTGCCCGCCTCCACTCAGTCGAAGCTGGCGCCGCGGTTCACGATCATCGACCCGTCGGCCGCATCGTTCAAGGTGGAGCTGCGCAAGACGCACGGCATCACCTCGACCGACGCCGACAACGACGTGCTGTACGGTCTGCGCCTCATGGCATCCCTCATCGCCTCCGGCCACCTCCTCGTCGCCGCCCCGACCGACGCGAACCCGAACCGCGGATGCCCCGGCTTCATCAAGGAAGCACCCGGCTACGCGTGGGACCCGAAGGCCACCGAAAAGGGCGAAGACAAGCCGCTGAAGATCGCGGACCACAGCATCGACGCCGGCCGATACGACGTCACCACCACCGAGAACGTCTGGCGCCGCTACATCAAGCTCGCCGCCTGAGAGGAGCGTCATGGCTGACACCTGGCCTCCGGAACCGTTCGACATCGCGTTCGCTCGGTTCAAGGAGCTCGACGCCTGGTGGGCTGGTGACACGCAGACTCTCTCGGAGATCTACAGCGGCCGCGGCCCGCAGACGCACATCGTAAACGGGCGTTCGTTCCGTGGCGGCGTGCTCGGCACCCTGTCGAAGTGGTGGTGGGGTCAGCCTGTCGAGGTCGACGAGCAGCGCATGAAGATGCATCTGCCGCTCGCCGCCGACCTGTGCACGCTGTCTTCCGATCTGCTGTTCGGCGAGGCACCTCAGGTGCTTTTCCGTAAGCCGGACAGCGCGGAGACGCCGGCCGCTGACGCGGACGAGTCGAAGACGGTCACGAAGTGGCGTCACCAGGCTCAGGACCGTCTCGACGCGATCATCGGCACCGATGAGGCGCACGCTGAGATGCTGCTGCTCGGCGAGTACGCGGCTGCTCTCGGCGGCTCGTACTTCGCGGTCGCCTGGGACCCCACAGTCTCGGACCACGTCTTCCCGAAGGCGTACGCCGCAGACTGCGCGATCCCCACGTTCCGCTACGGTCGCCTCGCGTCTGTGCGCCTGTGGTCGGAGTATCGCGACGGCAACGAGGTGTTCCGTCTCGTCGAGACCCACGAGCCCGGCACGATCGAGTACGCACTGTACCGCGGCACGGAGAAGACGCTCGGCGCGCTCGTGCCGATCTCATCCCGCCCGGAGACGGCGCACTACGAGCAGCTGCGCAACGAGTCCGACCTCGCGGTGGCGATCGCCAACCCCGGCGCGCTGCCCCTGTCTGTGCGGATCGGTACCGGCTCGGACCGTCTCGCGGTCGTGTACATGCCGAACGCCCGCCCGGTGCGGGACTGGCGGAAGCTGGGCCCGCTCGCGAACCTCGGCCGCTCCGACCTCGACGGCATCCAGGATCTCCTGGACAAGGTCGACCAGGTGTGGTCGTCGCTGATGCGCGACGTCGACAACGGCCAGGGTCGTCTCATCATCGGTGAGGACGCGCTCGAGCTGTCCGGCAAGCCCGGCGAGGGCGCGAAGTTCGACACGTACCGTCAGGTGTTCACCGCTGTGGGTGCTGCGCTCGGGAAGTCGGCGGATGGTTCGGCCCTCGTCGACCAGGTGCAGTTCGACATTCGCGTGCAGGAGCACCTCGAGACGTTCGAGGGCCTGCTGCGCCGCATCGCCTCCACGATCGGCTACAGCGAATCGCACCTCGGCATTGACGACGGCCGCGGCGCCATGACCGCCACCGAAGTCACCGCAGACCTCAGCGACTCCGAGCGCACCCGCGACAAGAAGGCGCTGTACGCCCGCGCCGCACTGTCGAAGTGGGCTCTCGTCGCGCTGGAGATCGACAAGGCCGTGTTCGGCGGTGACGGTGACCTCGGCGACCTGACCGTCGCGCCCGACGTCGTCTTCGCTCCCGTGTCTCAGGCGGACCCGGAGAAGCTGACCCGCATCGCCGCGCTGCAGGAGGGCATCGCATCCCTCAAGGAGCGTGTCCGCACGATGCGCCCCGACTGGGATGAGGACGACCTCGACGCCGAGGTGAAGGCGATCCAGGACGAGAAGTCGGCAGCAGCCGCGCTCATCCCGGACCCCGGCACGTTCGACGGCGGCGACCAGAGCGACGACGAGATCGACCAGGCCAAGCAGTGAACGGTTCCGGCTCTCAGCGCTGGTACACGGACGCGCGCGGCCGCATCTGCACTGTCGCTTCGTTCGCTCACGGCGACTTCGACGAGTGTCCGCTATTCCGGGATCTCGCGCTCGCGCACAACGGACGGATCAGTTCGCAAGATCGGCGGTGAACCGTGGCGCTGTTCGTCCCGAACCCTGACGCGGAGTCCGTCGAGGAGATCATCGAGCAGCTGTCCGTCGAGCTCGCCCGCATGTACCGCGACGCTGAGGATGAGCTGATCCGCGAGATCGCGAAGCGCGCCGCCCGAGACATGCAGCTCGCATCGAAGCTGCCGACGGCGATCGCACCCGGCGGGCTGACGGTCGCCGAACGTCGCAGGCAGAACCGCATCCTCGCGGAACTCGCCGCACACCGCGCCGTCGCTGTCCGCGAGCTGCAGAGCCTCGCGGTCGCGACGCAGGAGCGTCTGCGCCTGTCGGGCATGGTGCAGCAGATCATCGAGCTCGCTGCCCGCGAGGGTGAAGCCGCGGCAGCCGCACAGCTCGGCTTCGCGTCTCGCGTGCCGGCGGCTGTTATTCCGCTGCCGTTCCTCGGCGGCGCTGCGGCGACGTCGGCGACGACACTCACCTCTGCAGGCTCGCAGGCGGTCGCCATGGTGGCTCTGTCGCTGCAGAACCGCCTCGATGTGCTGAACCAGCGGATCACCCGCTTCCCGCAGGACGCCTACCAGCGGATCATCGCCCTCCACTCGCCGAACACGCTCCTCGGCATCACGACGTCGCGCACGCAGCAGGCCGCCGCGGTGCAGCGGTTCCTCGCCGAGGGCATCCCCGCGTTCGTCGACCGCTCGGGCCGCCGCTGGACGATCGGCGCGTATGCGGAGATGGCCGGCCGGACGTCGGTGAACCGTGCGTACAACGACGCGGGTGTGTGGCGCATGCAGCAGTCGGGCGTGAACCTCGTCACTGTCGTACGCGGCCTCGACTCGTGCAAGAAGTGCGCGGCCTGGGCCGGGAAGATCCTCTCGACCGATGGCACACCCGCCGGGCCGGTGACGCTCCCCCACGCGACGAACGACAGCAGCGTGACCGTGCAGGTCGCCGCAACGGTCGACGGCGCCAGGAACGCAGGCTGGGGACATCCGAACTGCCGGTGTCGTCTCGTGCCGTACCTGCCCGGGCTCACCGTCCCGCAGGATGACACGACATACGACCCTGAGGCGGAGAAGGAACGCGCTGAGCAGCGTCGCCTCGAGCGGGAGATCCGCGCGGCGAAGCGCCTCGAAGCGACCGCACTCAACGACACCGACCGGGCACGCGCCGCCGCTGGTGTGCGCGAAGCGCAGGCGCAGATGCGGGAGTTCGTCCGCGACACCGGACGGCAGCGTCGCTCCTACCGCGAGCAGCTGCACTTCTCCGACGGCCGCGGCGGACCCATCCGCGCCACCCCAGCCCCGAAGCCGCCGGCACCGCGCACGAGCGTCGACATTCGCATCAAGAAGAACACCGACCTCGGCGCTGCTGTGTATGGTGCCCGCGCATCGATCGCCCGCGTCCACACGATCCCGACGGGCCTCCGGCATCTGCCCGTCGAGACGGCGCGACTCGCGCCCGGTGTGAACGGCGTCTATCGCGGTGGCGCATCACGCCTGCAGATGAGCATGAACGGCCCATCGCCGCGGCTGACGTTCGCGCACGAGATCGGCCACTACCTCGACCATCAGCTGCTGGGCACCACGACCCGCAACTTCGAGTCGCGGCTCATGACGGAGAACGTCACGCGCGATTGGCTCGCGAAGGTCACCGAGACCGCCTCGTATCGGGCGCTTGCGGCACTGAAGGCCGACCCGTTGACGCCGGCCGACATCGTCAAGCACATCGACTACCTGATGAGTCCCGTCGAGCTATGGGGCCGCTCGTACGCGCAGTACATCGCGACCCGCTCCGCCGACAAGGTGATGCTCGCGGAGCTCGCCGCGTTCCGCGCGAGCGAGTCGCCCTGGATCGTGTCGCGACAGTGGAGTACAACGGACTTCGAACCTGTCGCATCCGCGATCGACGAGATCTTCCGAGGGAAGGGGCTGCTGAAGTGATCACGCCGCTGTCCCTCGACGACGTCGAGACTGCCACCGATGCCGAGATCATCGCCGCCTTCATCCAGGACGGCGAGACCGAGGACAGCGCCCGCGCGCACCTCGCGGTGATCCGCGGCCAGCTTCCAGCCGACACGACCGTCGACTGATCCTCCCGCCCCGCGCTCCGCGGGGTCCACCTATGTCCGGGCGTCAACGCGGCTTCTGATCCACGGTTCACGGGGCCGTGGATGTGCTCCCCGCGAAGGCTGTCGATGACGTCCCCAGCGTCATGAGCGCGTGCACCTTTCCACGCGAGACACGACCTGCGCCCGGCCGCGACGCCACGTCACTCAACCGTGCCGCCTGGTAGCGCCGCCTCGAAGCGGTGAGTCAGACCGTCGCCCTCAATCCCCGTGTGCCGTCGACCCTGCGCGTCGGCACACGGCCCTCCGTCCTCACCGCAGGGGTGAGGCGCACCGATCCCGGCAGGCCCGGGGGAAGAAGCAGACCATGACCACCATCCAGCACACCGCGTTCGCGCGCCGCAACTGCGACGGCCTTGCGCTCACCCGACCGACCCGCTTCGACGTGGCCGGCATCCGATTCTTCGACGGTGAGAACGGCGCAGCGGGCGCCGGAGACGCCGCCGCACAAGCAGCGGCCGCGCAAGCAGCTGCAGCCGCGGCGAACGCCAACGCGAACAAGGACGGCGCGGCGAAGCCCCCGTGGGGTGACGACCCGACGAAGTTCGACCCCGACAAGGCGTGGAACCTGATCCAGAACGTCAAGGGCGACTTGGCGCAGGAGAAGGCGAAGCGCGACACGGCGATCGCCGACGCTGTCGCCGCGGCCGAGAAGAACATCCTCGGCAACATCGCGAAGGCGCTCGGCGGCGGCGAGCAGGTCGAGACCGACCCGGCGAAGCTGCAGGCGAGCGTCGCAGACCTCACATCGAAGGTCGGTGAGAAGGACACTGCTCTCACCGCAGCCGCCGCGCAGGTGAAGGCCGGTCAGGTCGCACTGCAGGTCGCGATCCTCGGCGCGCCGCTCGGCGCGAACATCCCACTTCTGCTCACCAACGAGCAGTTCAAGACCGCGATCGCGTCGGTAGAACCGACCGATCAGGCCGCCATCACGGCGGAGATCACCAAGGCGCTCCAGGCGAACGCCGCCCTCAAACAGCCCCCCGCCCGGTCAGGTGCCGGCGATCACACGGGCCCGACGGTGGAAACCCTCGAATCTCAGCTGAAGGCAGCCGAGGAAGCGAAGGACTTCTCCGCGACCATCCGCCTCAAGCGCGCCATCGCAGCGGCGAGACGCGCGCAAGGGGCATAGCCCGCCGCACCCGCGGCACAACCCAAGGAGGCCAGCATGGCTGGAATCACCGGGCAGGGGACCACCTACAACCTGCCCAACTTCGTCGGCGAGCTCTTCCAGGTGAGCCCGTCGGAGACGCCCATCCTCTCGACCATCGGTGGCCTCACCGGCGGCGAAGAGGTCAAGTCGGTCGAGTTCGAGTGGCAGGAGGAGGACCTCCGCAACTCGCAGGAGAACCGCTCCCGCCTCGAGGGCGCGAACGCCCAGACGTCGGACCACCGCGTCCGCCGCAACGTGAAGAACGTCGTCGAGATCCACCAGGAGACCGTCGAAGTGTCGTACACGAAGCAGGCGGCCACCGGCCAGACCTCGGGCGTGAACAACGACCAGACCAACCCGGTCACCAACGAGATGGACCACCAGCTCGAGCTCGCGCTCAAGGCGAAGGCCGTCGACATCGAGCTGTCGTTCCTCCTCGGGCGCAAGAACGTGCCCGTCGACAACACGACCGAGCGGCGCACCGGTGGCCTGATCGAGGCGATCTCCACCAACGTCATCGATCTCGGCACGGCGTACGCGTCGCTGTCGGCATCGACCGACACGGTCACGCACACGTCCACCCCGCTCGCGGACAACGACGCGATCCGCTTCACCTCGGTGGGCGCCTCGACGACCGTCCGCCTCGACCGGGTGTACTACGTCGTGCAGAAGTCGACGAACGCCTTCAAGGTCTCGGCCACGAAGGGCGGCGCGGCGATCACGATCGGCACCGCGACGGTCTCGGTGTCGAAGCTCATGGGTGGCGCCGCATCGGGTCCTGTGAAGGACACGTACGACGCGCTGTTCGAGAAGGTGTTCCAGTCCGGCGGACTGGGCAACGACACCGCCTCGATCGTCGTCGGCCCGCGCCAGAAGCGCAGCCTCTCCACTGCCTACGCGAAGGCGTTCGGTCAGTACCAGGAGCAGTCGCGCGAGGTCGGCGGCGTCAACCTCACGACGATCATGTCCGACTTCGGCGTGTTCAACGTGATCCTCAACCGGTGGATGCCGGCGGACGCGTTCATGGTCTCGACGCTGTCGCAGCTCAAGCCGAAGTTCCTCCGCGGCGAGAACGGCCACTTCTTCACCGAGCCTCTGGCGAAGATCGGCGCGTCGCACCGCGAGCAGCTCTACGGCGAGGTCGGCCTCGAGTGGGGCAACGAGCGCGCACACGGAATCATCCGCGGCCTGGCTGTGGACCCCGTCTGGGCGTAAGCCCTTCCCGGTGGGCCGGGGTCACACACGCCCCGGCCCACCAACCCCGCAGTACCCACGCGACAACCTGCAGGAGGTCATCATGTCGCTCACCATCAAGCACCCTGACGCCGACTTCACGGGCGAGCACTCCGGTCTCGTCTTCACGGACGGTGTCGCCGAGCTCGCCGCGCTCGAGGAGGAGGCTCGCGGGCCACTCCTGGACAACGGCTTCACCATCGAGGGCGAGGACGACGAGATCGTCACCGTCGAGGTGGTCGAGGTCGAGGCACCCACCGACAAGTGGACTCACGAGCAGATCGACGAGTTCGCGGCGAAGTTCGAGATCGACCTCGGCGACGCCACCAAGAAGGACGCCAAGCTCGCCGCGATCGCGAAGGTGATCGAGGAGCGCACCGCCGCCGCGGAAGCGTCCGGCACCCTTCAGTAGCTCGCAGGCTGTGGCGCGGCGTGATCCGCTCCGCCGCGCCACAGCACCACACGAGGGAGACATCATGCTGCACATCCAGCACCCGCGGCCAGAGCTCGGCCGCGTCGAGGCGTTTGGCCTCGAGTTCATCGACGGCACCGCGCGCGTCGAGGAGCTGCACCCCGAACGTGAGCTCGCGCTCCGTCAGCACGGCTTCACGGTCGAGACGTTCATCGATCTGACCACGCTGTCGAAGAAGGACCTTCTCGACATCGCCGAGACCGAGGGCATCGCTGTCCCGTCGAAGGCGACCAAGGAAGAGATCGTCGACATCCTCGCCGCCCGTCCCGCGCAGCCGATCCCCGGCAGCGTCGACAACGGCGACGGCAGCTTCACCGCACCGGGCCGCCAGGACTGACATGACGATCCGCGTATACGCGACCCCCGACGACTACAACGAGGTCGCCGAGGAGCCCGTCGAAGACACGACGCTGATCGCGAAGCGTCTTCGGTCGGCGTCGGTCGAGGTGGAGAAGCTCACCCGCCGCGCGTCGTACACGACCGACGAAGACGGCTTCCCCACCGACGAGACGATCTCGGACGCCTTCACCGAGGCGACGTGCGCGATCGTCGAGCACTGGCAGGACACCGACGACCCGCGCGGCGTGGATGCCGCGTCGGGCGCCGTGTCGATCCTGTCCGTGTCGCTCGGCACGACCTCGTCGGGCAAGAGCGGGCTCACCGAGCGGGACAAGCTCGCGCAGCGCATCGGCGACAAGGCGATCGACATCCTCACGAACGCCGGCCTCATTGGCTCAGCGGTCGCTCACTCGTAGGAGGACCGGATGCCGCGTCTACGCAGAAAGCACCTGCCGCACCGGGTCACCGTCACCCCGTTCCTTGGTGACGGCGCGGAGGGCGACCTGTGGGGCGCGCCGATCCCGGACGTGCCAGCGTACGCCGAGCAGAAAAGCCGCCTGAAGGTCGACCGGCGCTCCACCTCCGCAACATCCGGGCAGGAGATCACCTCGTCGACCACGGTCGTATTGCTCCCGGAGCATGACCTGCGGCCGCGGACCAAGGTGACCGTGTGGAAGGGCACCCCGCGGGAGCGCACATCCGAGGTGATCGATTCCGCTCTCGGCATGTACAACCACCGCACCCCGAATCACGTCGAGCTGTACCTCGAGTAGGAGGCCGCTGTGGGTGTTCGGATCAACGTCACGCTGCAGGGCGGATTCGCGGCGCTCGGCGACCAGCTCGCGGAGCGTGTCATGCGCGGCGAGGATCTCGCGGCGCAGCGACTCCTGACGCTCGCCGTCGACCGATCCCCCTGGGATATCGGCACACTCGCCGGCGCGCACTCCGTGGAACCAGCGAGCGACCCCGACGAGGGCGCTGCGCTCGTCGTCGACACGCCCTACGCGGCCCGCCTCCACGAGCACCCCGAGTACAACTTCTCCACCGACGAGAACCCGAACGCGCAGGGCAAGTGGGTGGAGAACGCTGCCATGGAGAATAAGACCGAACTCGGGCAGATCATCGCGAAGACGGCGCTCGATGGCTGACGCACCCGAGATCATCCTGAACCGCGCGATCGCGCAGCTGCTGCACACCGCCAATCTCGCCGTCTACCAGCCGACGGGGTCGATCCCCGCGAAGGGCATCCGCCTCGACGGCATCATGCCGACCATCGACGAGTTCACGCTCCTCACCGCGCTCCGGCCAATCCCCGACGGCCGCGCCGACATGGTCTACCGCACGCAGATCTACACGCGCCGCCAAGGCTCACCGAACGTCGCCCGCCAGTGGGCCGCCGACCTCCGCGCGGTCCTCGATCAGACCGAGTACACGCCGAACGTGCTCGGCATCTCGTGGGCGTGGGAGTTCTCCGCACTCGACTTCGACCCCGACACGCAGGGCCGCTCAGCGGTCGCAGCGACCTACCACTTCCGCGGCCGCCGGCCGTAGGAACCGCGCCGGAAGCGCCGGCATCCAACCAGAGGAGGACGGCCATGGCCGACACCACCATCTACGACACCATGGCGCCCTCGGTGGGTTCCGTGGCGCTCGCCCACCAGCGACTCATCCGACTCAAGGTGTCGGGCGTGTTCACGAACATCACGGGCGACGTGAACAACCTCGCCCTCAACCCGACGAAGATCACCGTCGCACGCGAGGTGTACGGCCAGAAGGGCCGCACCAGCGAGGACGTGATCGGCTACAACTACGCGCCGACGTTCGACGTCGAGGTCGTCCGCGATCCCGTCACGAAGCAGATCGTCGCAGCGCAGGCGTGGTTCAAGGATCTCGTCAACGCGGCGTTCTCCGAGGGCGAGGCGAACAAGCGCGAGTTCCAGCTGTTCACGGACGCGCTCGACGACACCATGCCGGTGCTGCAGGGCAAGTTCTCTGTCGCGTACTCGGAGGCGAACACCGGCTTCGCCGACAAGGGCGTCGTTCGGTTCACGCTCGCGAGCGATGGTGTCGTGCCGAAGATCACCTCGCCGCTCGCCGGCAGCCTGGTGCCGATCATCGAGTCGGCGTCGCCGTCGGGCCTCACGGTCGGCGACCTCATCCTCATCCGCGGCTACAAGTTCACGGGCGTCACGGCGATCACGATCGACTCGCAGAACGTGACGAAGATCCGCATCGAGGACGACAACACCCTCGTCGCGCTCATCCCCGCGTCCGTGTCGGGCGCCGCGGCGATCATCGTCACGAACGCGGCCGGCGCCTCGGCGTCGTTCCCCTATACAGCCGCCTAAGTCGGTGTCGGGGGTCTCTCGTACGCTCGCATGAGAGACCCCCGCACCTGCGTCAACAGGCCGGGGGCATGGCCGACTGGTTAGGAGTCGACGTGACCGATCGTACCCACTCTGAGTCCTGGCTGCCCGTACGAGGGTTCGAGGGTCGCTACGAGGTCTCAGACCTCGGCCGAGTCCGTTCGCTTCTGACCGACAGAGTCCTCAAAGCCACGTTCAGCCGCTACGCGACGGTGAGCCTACGACGCGACGGCCGCACTCTCACGTGCAACGTGCACACCCTCGTTGCACGCGCCTTCATCGGTGAATGCCCGCCCGGGCAACTCGTGCGCCACCGCGACGACGACCGCCGCAACAACGCCGCGCGGAACCTCGTGCACGGCACTCAGAGCGACAACATGTTCGATGCTGTCGCCAACGGGGTGCATCCGACTGCCTCGCAGACAATGTGCAAACGCGGTCATCCGTTCACCGACGAGAACACCTACCACGGCACCTACACCGCGACAGACGGTGCAAAGCGGCCGCGTCGCCAGTGCCGCACCTGCACCAACGCCCACCAGCGGGCGTACTCGATCCGAAAGGCCGCAGCGTGACCACCGCCACCAAAGTTGGCAGAGACCTCCACATCACCCCGTTCGAGGGGATGGACCCGATCGTGGTCCGTCCCCTCCCGGGGCGTGCAGGCGTCCAGATCACGAACACCTACCTCGGTGTCGCCGCAGGGCAGAACAAGGCCAAGGAGTGGACGGACGCGCTGATCATGGCCGTCGACGGCGCCCGCCAGAACTCGCTCACCGGACTCTGGGAGCCGGTCCCCGAGGCCGAGCAGCTCAACTACGCCCGCATCGGCAACGAGCTCTCCCAGGACGAAGCCGAAGCCGTCATCATGCCCGCGTTCTTCTGGCAGACCATCCTCGGCCTCGACGGCGTGAAAGCGTACATCGAGGGCGGTGAGGGTCTCTCAGGCACCCTAAAAGCGACGGGGGCGCTGTCGCGCCGGCTGGGGCTCTTGAGCCAGCCGACATCGCCCAGTTCGGTCTAGGCAGGCCCGACGAGAACGGCGTCTACCCGGAGTACTTCTACCCCAGGGAGTGGAAGGAGCAGCGCGCCGCTGCCCTGAAACGCGCTGCCGCCGCACCTGGCCCGCTCGACCTCACGGCCCGCGACCTGCTCGACCTCATCTGGCCGGAGCTGTTCGGCGAGGTGGAGCTCGACCTCGCGCAGTCGGGCCTGATCCCGGATCTCGATCAGACGCTCGACACCCGCCCCTGGCATTTCGTGCGCACGGCGCTCTACCGACTCCCCGACATCGACGGCACCTGGGTGCAGAAGGCGGTGAGGGATGTCGTTCGACGCCGGCGCGCTGATGTTCCGCATCCAGACGGTCGGGGCGAAGGTCGCCCAGGCGGAGCTGAAGCAGCTTGACGACCAGGTCAAGAACACCACGAAGTCCGCGAAGGAGTCGAAGAAGCCCCTCGACGAGCAGGCGAAGGCGACGGAGGAGGTCGGCAAGAAGTCTCTCACTGCCGCCCAAAAGCAGCGTCTGCAGGAGAAGGCTGCGCGCGAGCAGAAGCAGGCGGCGGAGGAGCAAGCCCGAGCGTTCAAGGAGCTCTCGGGGATTCTGATCGGGGCAGGCGTCGCAGTCACGGCGCTCGTCACCCTCTCCGTGGTGAAGTTCACGCAGTTCGACGCGCAGATGTCCAATGTTCGCGCGGCGACGATGTCGACTGCGGCGGAGCAGAAGCTTCTCGGCGAAGCAGCGCTGCAGGCGGGCGCTGACACCGCCTATTCGGCGACCGAGGCGGCGGCCGCGGAGGAGGAGCTCGCGAAGGCGGGCATGAGCGTGTCCGACATCGTCGGCGGCTCCCTCAACGGTGCACTCGCACTCGCCGCCGCCGGTCAGTTGCAGGTCGCCCGGTCCGCCGAGATCATGGCGACCACCCTCAAGCAATTCAAATTGCCTGCCGAGCAGGCCGCCCATGTGTCCGACATCCTCGCGGCTGGCGCCGGTAAGGCGCAGGGCTCCGTCGACGACCTGGCTCTCGCGCTACAGTACGTCGGGCCCGTGGCAGCTGGGCTGAACATCTCGCTCGAGGAGACGGGCGGCACGCTCGCCTACCTCGCATCGCAGGGCATCCTCGGCGAGAGGGCCGGCACCGGCCTCCGCGGCGTGCTCATGTCGCTCACGGCACCGTCGGCGATCGCCACCCGCACCATGGGCGAGTACGGCATTGAGATCTTCGACGCCGCAGGGAACATGAAGTCGATGGCGACGATCTCGCAGATCCTGCAGGACCGTCTCGGCGGCCTCACGGAAGCGGAGCGTTCCGCAGCCCTCGGCCGGATCTTCGGTAATGAGCAGATCACGACCGCCCGCATCCTGTACTCCGGCGGAGCGAAGGCGATCGACGAGTGGACCGACGCGGTCGACGACAGCGGATACGCCGCGGAGCAGGCCGCGATCAGGCAGGACAACCTCGCGGGCGACGTCGAGAAGCTCGGCGGCGCGTTCGAGACCGCGCTCATCAAGACCGGCTCAGGGGCGAATGACACTCTGCGCGAGATGGTCCAGACGATCACTGAGCTTGTCGACTGGTACGGGGAGCTGCCGGACGAGGTGCAGGCGACTGCGTTGGTCATCGGCGTGGCCGGAGCTGCCGTGTTGCTGTTCCAGGGCTCTGTCCTGGGGCTCACGGCGAAGTTCGCGGAGCTGAAGAAGACGCTCGACGCTGCAGACATCAGCCTGGGCCGGACCGCGCTCACTGGCGTAGGCGTCGGCATCGCACTCGCCGGAGTTATCACCGTCGTCTCCCTCCTCGCGCAGAAGCAGGCAGAGGCTCGGCAGCGCGCCGAGAGCTACGCGTCGGCGCTGAAGCAGGGTGCCGACTCTGTGCGGGAGTTTGTCGCCGCCGAGCTGGAGCTCCGGCAGAGCGCCCTCGGTCTTGAGTACGACTCTGCGTACGAGGCCGCCGAGAAGCTAGGCATCGGCGTCGACCTGGTCACCTCCGCAGCGGAGGGCAACGCGGCCGCGATGAAGCAGCTCAAGGAGGAGCTCGCAGCCGGGGGCTTCGGATCGGACGAGTTCAAAGCGAAGCTCGACGAGCTGGGCCTGACGCTCACGGAGTACTCGCTGCTGTCGACCACCGTCACTCAGGCGGTCGAGGGTCTGAACGAAGCTCGCGATCGCGGCACGAAAGCGAACGAGCGGGCCAACGAGGTCACCGAGGACGGTATCGATTCGTCCAAGACTGCCGCCGAGGCGTACATGACGACCTCGGATGCGGTGGGAGATCTCGAGGGCAGCCTGTCCGAGCTGATCGACACGATCTTCGAGGCGAATCGCTCCAATCTCGACACCCGCGAAGCGAACCGCCGACTCATCGAGTCGTTCTCCGAGTTCGACGCAGCCCTGGCTGAGCATGGGAACTCTCTCGATCTGAACACCGAGGCCGGTCGCGAGAACGAGGCGAACCTCGACGCCATCGCCGAAGCGGCGATGGACGCGGCGAAGGCGACGAGCGAGAGTGGTGGCGGGTACGAGGAGTACCGGGCTTCGCTGGAGTCCTCACGTCAGTCTCTGCTCGACCGCATCAACGACCTCGGCATCACAGGTCAGGCTGCGGAAGACCTCGCCGACAAGATCCTCGCCATTCCGACGGAGTCAGAGTGGAAGATGGTCGCGGAGGTCGACGAGGCCGCGACGAGGATCGAGCGCATCCAGAACGCGATCGCCGCGCTGAACGATAAGACGATCACGGTCACCGTCGCCCGCCCCGACGGGACACCGCTGTCCGACCAGCAGATCGCGAACCAGTTCGGCTTTGGTTCGGCGGACGGCAACCTCATTGAGTCGTACGCCAACGGCGGGGTTCGCGAGAACCACGTCGCGCAGATGGCGCGCGCCGGCGCTTGGCGGGTGTGGGCGGAGCCGGAGACCGGCGGTGAGACGTACGTCCCGCACGCGCCGTCGAAGCGTGCCCGCTCTGAGCAGATCATGTCCGAAACGGCGCGAATCTTCGGCGGCACGTACATTCCGGCGGGTGCCGCGCAGTACGCGAACGGCTCCCCCGTGAGCAGCGCACCGTCTCGCGCCCCTCAGCCGACAGTCGTCGAGGAACACATCCACTTGAACGTCGACGGCCGCGAGCTCATCGAGGTCATCCGCCGACATGACAGGAGCGTCTGAGTTGATCCGTTTGGGCCGCGTGGGCGATGGGGCCATTTTCGGGACGACGTCGTGGCAGGACCGAGGGTCTCGCGTCACGGTGGGCCTGGAGACGAAGGTCGGCGCGTTCGCTGATGCGGTGATTCTTCGTCAGCAGATCCTCGGGTACGTCGACAATCCCGACGAGCTGTTCCTCCCCTTGGTGTCCGACGAGGACTCCAGCCGTGACGGCTACTACCGGCTGCTGGGCGCATCGGTGACACCGCACGCTGCCGCCTACTTCGACGGCGTCGTGTACGCCGAGCTCGAGCTCGAGCGGGTGCTGAACTTTCAGGCGCCGCTGATCGAGATCGCGTCGGTGGGCGCGATCCGGACGAACGCGCACGGGATCACGACGGCCGCGCCCAGGTCGATCGGGTTCCCGAGCGGCGCGACGGACTTCGTCGAGCATGCGGCGAGTGGGTCCACGTTCATGCGGATCGAGGACCAGGATCGCGGCGCGGCATCGGTGCAGACAGGCTCGGCATCCCGGTTCGATGGGGCGTGCTCGTGGCTGTACATGTGCGAGCCGGAGGACTTCTACAACGGCGCGGCGACGATCCTGTTCACGGATGACCTGCTGTCGACCCCCGATGTCGTGCAGACGGGCCGCCCCGCGGGCGTGCATCTGGGCTCATCCGTGAAGCTGTCGAACGATCTGGTGACGTTCGAGTCGGCGATGACGAATCCGCTGTCTCCGCGATGGGTGTGGCGGATCACGGTAGCCGGTCTGCCGACAGTCGAGTTCTTCCCCACGGTCAACGACATCTACCTTCGGACGAAGTCCCTCGTGGTGCTGCGCAACAGTCCCGAGGCGGTCGCGATCCGTGTCCGCGCACACATTCAGGCATCGCCGACGATCATCCTCGGCAACGTCGAGGTGACGTTCAATCTGCGGCGCGGTGACCGGATGGTGTCCGCGCACATGGTGAGCTCCTACGGAGCGCCGAAGGTCGAGTCGACAATGGCGACATCGTCGCAGACGAACGGTGGCATCATCACCGCGGTCACGAGCGGGTCGGCGCTTTTCGCCTCACCAGTGGCGATCGGCGTCGCCTCGGGGAAGTTCAGTCCCACGTCCGTGAACCAGGAGTTCCCTCTCGGGTTCGGTGCCATGCTGTCCAGCTCCCCGGACACCGCCGCCGAGGCGATCGCGTCGTACTTCTGGGCGTCAGAGCAGCGGCAGTCGGTGGTCGTCCCGTGACAGTGCAGGAACGCCACATGGCGCCGGGGCGAGTCGACTTCACCCTGCGGGATGAGTCGCCGCGGCACGTCGTGGAGCTGTGCCGGCCGCTCGTGCAGGGGCAGGGGTTCGGGACGATCGTCGTCACCCCAACCCGGCTGCCGATGCGCGACGTCGGCACGGCTGCGATCCTCGCGAACGCGCGCTTCTCGGGTCGACTCACGGGCCGTGAACGGCGCACCCGCGTCTCCGGTGACGGCATCGTCGGCCAGCTCGGCACGGACAACAACCAGGGCACGGTCATCGCGCCGCTGAGCACACCGACGACGTTTGCGACGTGGGCGACGGCGCTGCTCCCGACCTACTTGAATGCGGGCATCACCCCAGCGGCTGGCGGCGGGTCCTACACGAAGGACTTCAAGGCGGTGACGGTGCGTGCCGCGCTCGACGAGGTGTGCGCGTTCTTCGGTGGCGAGTGGCGGGTGCGTCCGAACTTCACCCTCGACGTCGGCACGCGCGCGCAGTTGTTCGTCACGACCCCGAAGACGGTTGTCGTCTCCCGCCGCGGTGAGGGCAGTCGCGAGCTTCACCTCACGGGCCTCGTCGGCGACCTGTCGCTGTCGGAGGACCTCGAGGACTGGGAACGGTCGCGGATGCTGTACTACGGCTCCGGCACCACGTCCGTGGAGCAGGGCGGGTTGACGGTCGCCGCGGCCGACGTCCCGTTCCGGGAGCCGGACGGCACGAGCGCAGAGATCCGCCGCATCACCGAGGACAGCCAGATCACCGCCTCGGCGGACGCGCTCGGCCTCGCTACCGCTGAGTGGGGCAAGGTCCGCTACGGGCACCGCGAGTTCCGCGCGAGCGTGGACGCGTACGACGTCGGCATGCACGTCGGTGTCGGAGATTCCGTCTGGGTGTACGCGCCCGAGCAGGGTGTGTTCAACATCGCCAACCAGGTTCGCTATCGAGGCGGGGTGATCTTCCCCGAGTCGATCCGCTGTGTCGGCCGCACCTGGCCGATCCGCGAGGGCATGGGCATCTACTTCCGCCGCTGGGTCAACAACGGAACCACCACGTGGGGTGAGGACTGGGTCGACCTGTCGCCCTATGTGTTGCCCGAGACCGGTGACGCGACGCTCGAGCTGTTCGCCGTGCCGAGGAAGCTGAAGGTGGCGTGATGGGCGGATACGGAAACGGTCAGGTCCCGCTCGGGCAGCTCGTCTACATCGGCCCGGAGCACTACCTGCTGCCGGGTGTGAATGCGCACTGGCAGGGTCTTGTGGGTGAGGCCCGGGCATCGTACGGCGTGACGCTTCGGATCACGGGCGGGTGGAACGGCTATCGGCCGCTCGCCGCGCAAGAGCAGTACCTGCGCGACAACTACACCGCGCACGTCCTCCCCGTCGCCGGGTACGAGTACTACTGGGGCGGCCGCTGGTGGAAGCGGCGCCCGGGGAAGCCGAAGGCCGCGAAGCCGGGCACGTCGCCGCACGGTGCGTACGGTGCCGTCGACGTCGCCAACTGGCGCGACCTCGCCCGCACCGAGCGTGAGGCGTGGGCGATCTTCGCCGCGCTCTGCGCCAAGTGGCGGTTCGCGACCCAGCGGGTGCCGGGCGAGCTGTGGCACATCGAGTTCACGGGTGACCCGTGGGCGATCCCATCGTGGGCGGGCAGCGGCTCGAACACCTTCGAACCAAATCCAGAACCTGAACCACAGTCCGAGGAGGACGACGACATGCCGAAGAACTCGCTTGCGACGTACCGCAACGACACCACCAGCCCCAAGCCCACGTACACGGCACTCGTCTACAACGCGGGGTCGGGGTTCAACGTGGAGTTCACGAACGGCGCCAATGACACGCCGTTCACCGACGGCTATCTGGCGAACCTGCGCGCATCGCACGACACCGGCCCGGCGTTCGCGACGAGCAAGGGCGCGGCGGACGTCATCAAGGCTGCGTGCGCCAAAGTCCTGGCGGGCGGGTGAACCTCGACGCCCCACCCTGGCTCGTCGCGTGGCTCGACGCCGTCTCACTGTGGGACCTGATCCTCATCGTCGCCGCGGTCGTCGCCGCGGTGCTCTTCATCTACAAGAAGGGCTGGCGGACCGTCGTTGCACTCGCGCGAGGGATCATCCAGTCGGCTGCGATCCTCGTGTCGGTGCAGGGGCTTCCGTCGTTCATCGAGCGGTCGGACAACCGGCACGAGGAGCTCGCGAAGAAGGTCGACGGGATCTATCACGAGCTGCACCCGAACGGTGGCACGTCAATGAACGACGGGCTCAAGCGGGTCGAGAACACGACCGAGCGGCTCGAGCTCGGTGTCCGCGGGCTCTACGACCGGGTCGCCGAACTCACCGACTCAGATGAGCAGCTCCGCGCCGCTGACGCGAAGCTTCGCGCCGACCTCGAGTCCACGCTCAATCCCGAACCGCTCGAGGCGACCACCACCCGCCGCAGTCTCCGTGCAGCTCGCGAGCAGCAAACCATCACCGAGAACGACATCCCCAACTGACCAGGAGGTCATCGTGAAGAAGTTCCTCACGCCCATCCGCGACTGGTTCACCGCCGGCCGCCGCGTCGCGCTCTACGCCGTCGCTCTCGCGCTGCTCCCGCTCCTGCAGCGGCTCGGCGTCGTCGAGCAGTCCGCGATCGAGCCGTGGCTCATCATCATCCAGGCGGCGCTGCAGGTCCTCGCCGGTCTGCTGATGCTCGCGAACCTCACGTGGCAGGACGCCGCGACCTGGTTCCAGCGTGGCGGCCGCGCGGCGATCTACACGCTCGGCGGCTTCGTCGCCCCCGCTCTGACGACCCTGGGCTACTTCACGCCGGTGCAGGCGGAGAACGCACTGCAGACCCTCTCGGATGTGCTCGCGATTGCCGCGGCGCTCCTCGCGGCCCTGTACATCACGCCGTCGCCGACGCCCGCACGCGAGAACCCTGACGGCTCCTTCGACGTCACGTCGCTGCCCGACTTCTGATGCCATGACCCGCGAGCAGTGGGTCCTCCTCGATCTCGCACTGTGGGATCTGGATCTGCTGCTCGCGGTCACCATCGTCACCGTGTTCGTCCTCCGATCGTGAAGGAGAATCATGCCTGTCCCGAACTACGCCACCCCTGTCGAGGTGTACGCCGGCGACGGCTGGGCGCAGACCTTCCGGTTCAAGTCCAACGAGACCACCCCCGAGGACCTGTCGGCGTGGATCGACTGGAAGTCTCAGTGGCGAGCCGGCACCCGCACCGTCGACCTCGCCGTCGACACAAGCCACGCGGTCGCGGGCGAGATCACTGTCCGTGCGACGGGAGCCCAGACGCGAGAAATGGGCGGCGATGGGATCGCGGACATCCAGGCGGTCGAGACAGTCGACGATGACCCCAGAACGTTCGTGCGGTTCCGTACCGCGTGGCGGAACGACGTAACGCGATGAGCGAAGTCGTCGAGGTTCTCGTCGAAGCGCCTGTGGTCGAGGTCATCGCCACCCCCACAGTCATTGTCGAGGTGGCCACGGGACAGCGAGGCCCATCGGGCGGCTCGCCGGAAGCGATCGCCGCGGCCGTCGCCGACTACCTCGAGCAGAACCCACCCGCCGCTGGCGCGACGCACGCGCAGATGGTCCCGTCCGCGTCGTGGGTGATCCCGCACACGTTCGGCCGCATCCCCGCCGTGACGCTCTACGTCGACGGCGAGCAGGTCGAAGCCGACGTCACCGCCACCACGACAACCGTCACGGTCAGCTTCCCCACACCGACCACGGGCCTCGCGGTCCTGAACTGAGAGCAGGCACTCATGGCGAAGAAGTTCCTTACCGGGATCGACGTCGCGTCGCAGAAGATCACCAACCTCGCCGACGGCACCGCCCCCGCCGACGCGGTCACGAAGGCGCAGCTCGACGCGATCGCCCGCGGCCTGGACTGGAAGAACTCCGTCCGCGTCGCGACGACGGCGAACATCACCCTGTCGGGCACGCAGACCATCGACGGTGTCGCGCTCTCAGCGGCCGACCGGGTGCTGGTGAAGGATCAGTCGACGGGCGCAAACAACGGCATCTACGTCGTCGCAGCTGGCGCCTGGTCGCGCGCGGCGGACTTCGACGACAGCGTCGAGGTGACCGCGGCCGCATCGATCCCCGTCGAAGCGGGCACCGTCAACGGCGACAAGGTCTTCATCCTCACCACTGACGGTGCCATCACGGTCGGCACGACGGCGCTGACGTTCACCCAGCTCGGCGGATCCGGCGCGACCTACACGGCCGGCGACGGTCTCGACCTGTCCGGGTCGTCGTTCTCCGTCGACCTCAAGGCGGGCGGCGGTCTGACGATCGACGCGACCGAGCTCGCCGTTTCGATCGCCGATCTGCGGTCGCTGGGCGTCGCGGTGAAGTACGCCGTCAACGTCCCCAGCGGCTCGACGTCCGCGACCATCACCCACAGCCTCGGCACCCTCGACGTCACCGTCGCCGTGTACGAGATCTCCAGCGGCGTCGAGGTGGAATGCGACGTCGTGCTCACGTCGACGAGCGTCGTGACGCTGACGTTCGCGGTCGCGCCGACGACGAACCAGTACCGCGTCGTCGTCACGGGCTGAGCTCGTGGCACGGAAGCAGGTCGGTGCGGCAGCATCCGGGTCGACCGACGTCGTCACGGTCGCCGACATCGCCGCCGCCAAGCTCGTCACCGAGAGCGCGCAGACCGCGAACTACACCCTCGTCCTCGCCGACGGCGGCAACGCCGTGTCGATGTCGAACGCCTCCGCGCGGACCATCACGGTCCCCCCGAACTCGACCGCCGCGTTCCCGGTCGGCACGGTCATTGAGTTGCTGCGGCTCGGCTCCGGGGCGGTCACGGTCGTCGCGGGATCTGGTGTGACGATCCGCACCGCGGGCGGTCTTCTCGCTCTCCGTGCCCAGTACAGCGCCGCCTCGATCCGCAAGCGTGCGACGAATGAGTGGGTGCTGGTGGGTGACCTCGCGTGAGCCTCCTCCTCGCACGCCGTGGGGCGATCGCTGTGCGGTCGTCGCTCGGGAGCCCGCCGCTCGCTGAGTACCCCTTCAACGAGCAGACGGGCGTCGTGTCGGCGGACATGTCCGGCAACGCCGCACCGAACGCCGACGTCTTCGGCTGGTCAGCGAGCGGCGGGGACGGCGGCTCGGGCGGTGTCGTCACGAGCATCGCTGACGGGATCGCCGCGGGAGTCTGGGGATTGGGGCTTCCGGCTTCCACCTCCACATGGACAGTGCGCTGCTGGGCGCGCGCCGCGAACCTCACCGCACCGACGACCAGGTTCCTGTTCGCGGTCGCCGACGACGCCTACGCCGACATCTGGTGCGACCTCCGCGTCGACACCGCGGGCGTGCTGCGTGGTGTCGTGCAGAACCCGACCGGCTGGTCGACGCTCTACAACGGCAACTTCGGAACCGCCGACACCAACGGCCACAAGTTCGCGATCGTCCGCAACGGCACGTCCGTCCTGTTCTACCGAGACGGCACCCTTCTCGGAACCGCGACCGGCCTATCCCGCCCCCCACAGTCCACACTCGCGATCGAGATGGGCGGCAACGACGGCGGCTCCACCCTCGTCTACGCCGACAGCCTCCGTATCTTCGACCGCGCCCAGTCGGCCGCCGAAGGTGCTGCCTGGGACTCGATCACCCCCTGACCTGAAGGAGACACACATGGCCATCGGATTCTCACGCACGAAGCAGGACTTCGACCAGCGCGCCGGATCTATCGCGCTGCAACTGCGCGACACGCTCGCGCACGCCACCCGCTTCCGCGCACTACTCGACACCATGACCGAGCAGGACCTCATCAACCTCGGATACGACGCCAGCGAGGTCGCGATCCTGAAGTCGGCGTTCACCGACCTCGACAACCTCGGCAAGATCGCCAACGGACAGAGCACACAGGCGCAGGCTAACGACTTCTTCTTCTGGGCCAAGCAACTCGTCGGCGTCAACTGAGCTTCGGCTGCGCGGATGGGGGCGCTTCGTCGTTTCAGCGCCCCGCCTTCCTCGCTGCTCGAGCGAGGGCTCGGTGCTGGTGCCAGATCACCACTCGGTCGACGTAGGACCAGCTCTTGCTCCAAGCCCGTCGAGTCCAGCGTTTCTGAAAACGGAGCTCCCATCCCCACGGGGTGATGCGAGTGAGGTACCGGAGGCGGGAGCGGCGACCGTATCGCATGTCGATGACGATGGTCATATCTCGGCGATCGCGCCTCTTCGGGCGGCGGCCCACGCGACCTTTCAACCTCTCTTTACCGCCCATCGTCGAGGCGTCGATTCGAACGCGCCACTCGCTGACGGGTCCGAAGTCGACGGTTCCTTCGATCGGCTCTCCCATGGAGGTAAACCATGGGAGGTATTGCAGCATTGCCCCGCCACGCCCTTCGATCCACGCGCTGCATTGCAGTGCTGGCTCGCGCGCGACATTGATCCTCCAGCTGGGGAATCCCAGCCACGCGGGCTCAAGCTTCAACGCGACTTCGTACTCCTCCAGGGTGCCGCTGCTCCCGAGCACGGTTATCCGCCCGATCCGTGCAACGACCGAGTACCAGAAGCTCGCGAACGCGCCTACACCTGCGCCAGCAAGGAACACCATGATCGGCCAGACCCATCCGGCCCACACTTCGAGCATGCGATCACAATATGCTCACACCTGAAACGTACACACGAACCGCCCCTCTCCGGCATGAGCCACAGGCTCACAGCTGGGGAGGGGCGATTTCGGCGTGAGAACGCCTCTAGATCTCGTCCTCTTGCTTCGTCTCTTTCCCGCGGCGCGACAGGTTCCATCGAACGCCAGCGAGGAAGTTGAGGACCGGGTAGCTCAGGAACACGGTTCCTGCGATGTTGTTCTGGAAGACCCAGAAGGAGACCGCCGATCCAGCAAGGCAGATGACGAACAATGCGGGCTGGATGATCGCGGACCGCTTGTTGCTGTCGATCCCCGCCTGGACAACAAGGTCGCGACGCTTCGATTCATCCGTCCTCGGCGCCTCAGCCATGCGCATGATGCGTTCCTGCTGATCGGGCGAGTATTCGTGAAGATCCTTCGCCTGCGGAACGGGCCCCGAGAAGCTCTCGCCGAAGACCTGAACAGCCTCGCGAACCGCACCCTCAACAGCGCTCTCGACAGCGGTCTCGATGAGCTCCGCAACAACCTGCGGAGTGACGTGCTTTAGCTCGCCAGGCGAGTCTCCCTGATCGCGATCGAGCTCGCCGACACCTTCGTGATCGGCGTCGTCGGGATCGGCTCTTGGTTGTTCATCTGGTCGACCAGGTCCTGCATCTGCAGATCCGGGTTCAGCAGAACCGATCGGAGCCCCGACGGCACCGCGGGGATCTTCGGGAATGTCCGGCGATTCGTCCGGTTGGGTCGCATGATCGTCACTCAACTCGCCTCCCCAGGTTGAGAGCAGCGAGGGGGTTCGCGGCTCCTGATGTAACTATGACACAAGCCGGCTATGCGCAGGCTGTTGATTTCTGTCCTCTCTTCGGGGGACATTTGTCCGTTTCGTGACGGCGTTGCGCCACACGACAGTGTCGCGCCGCCCTCCCTGCGCTTCCCATTCGACGATCACGACCCGGTCGTTCCATCCGGCGGCGAACGCTTCGATGCGCGTCGCGGGACCGTCGGACCAGGACACCCACGCCCACACGGGCGGTTTGTCCTTCGACCACTCGATCGGCTGTGGACCGTACGCCTGCCGGGGGAGCGTGACGAGCCTGCCGCCGGCCGCGGCCTGCGCGATCTTCTCGTCGTTGAGCCGGTCGTAGTGCGCTTCGTAGCGGCGGTTCTTCGTCACCTCGGGCCGGGTTCCTTCCTCCGGCCGAGAGGATATCCAGGCTACCCGGTGGGCGCCGACATGATCAGGCGCGATCGGGTCGGGTGACCTCGACGCCGGATGCTTCCTCGATCTCCGCGACCGTGACACCGCCGGCGATTGCAGCGGCGATGGCATCGTCGAGCGCCTTGTGAGCGGCGTCGAGAGCGAGCTCGAGCGAGTCGACCGTGTGCGCCGTGTGCACCACGCTGAGCAGCAGTGGATTCATGACGGTCACGGTACCGCTACGACCTCCACGGACGTATGCTCAACGACGAACGCCCCCCATGGCGAAACACCTGGGAGGGCCCGTTCTTCTGATGTCAGGTCGTGTAGCAGGTGATGTCGCGGCCGATCAGGTTGCCCTCCGTCACGGTCGCAACTCGGTCAGCGCCGCTTCGCGCCAGGCACTCGCGCACCTGCAGGATCCACCAGTCGGCGGCGCTCTCCCGGTCGAACACGGCAGACTCGCGAGACTCAACCTCCGCCTTGTCCTCAGCGAGGGTGGCCTCGGCAGCTTCAAGAGCTGCCTCGCGCTCCGCCAGTTCGTCACCGGCGCCCCGCATCTCTTCCTCCAGTTGCTCGTAACGCTCCTCCGCAGCGTCCCGCCCAGACTGTGCCGCGCTGAGCCCCGTCTCCGCGCGCTCGAGCTCCTGCTCGATGCCGTCGGCATACTCGTTGGCCGACATCAGCCGTGGTGCGAAGACGAGCGACGTGAGACCGATCCCGATGACGAGCGCTACGACGCCGACCGCGATGTACTTCGTCATCGGCTCCGTCAACCACTTCGGCCAGCGAGGCGGACGCACTTCGTCCACAGTCGGCTTGGTCGTTTGAACATCCTTGATCTCGGTCCCCATGGGCGCGAGCATATCGGCGGCAGCACCTGAGGCACGAGCGTAGATGTCGGATGCCGCATGCAGGATGATGCGATGGGGACTGGGGAGTTGCTCGACTTCGAGCGCGCATGGCCACGTCACAGCACACGCAAGGAGACGGCGATCCGCGATCGAGGGCTCACGCCGGCACGGTACTACCTGCTCCTGCAGCGCGCGGCCGCGTCACTCGAAGGGCAGGAGCACGATGCCATAACCGCTCATCGCGTGAGTCGTCGCGGGTGGCGACAATTGGGCCCATGATGCAGCCGGACTCCGAGAGGTTTGACGAGCTCACGTCGCGCGCTTACGTCCGCGAAGGTCGACCTCCGACCATGGATGAGTGCATTGCGGAAGCGCTAGCGATCTACGTTCGCTCGTGGTACTCGGACCGCTGCATTTGGTGCGGGTCAGAGCGATCGGTTGGGAGTGGACCGGCCGCCTGCGACTGCGGATCTACCGCCGCTCACGCATCTTCTCTACCTTCGCCTGGAACAGGCGATCATCGATGAGAGCGTTCCTCACCGCCATCTTGATCACGAAGTACAGGACGACCAGCCCCAGTGCGCCCAAGATTACGGTCGCGATGATGTAGCTCCACAGATCCATGCCTGCATCCTATTGCGCGGAAAACGATGGGTAAGCGATGGGATGCGGCGATCGGAAGGCCCGACCTCCCAGTGTTTTGTAGCGGGAGCGGGGCTTGAACCCGCGACCTCACGATTATGAGTCGTGCGCTCTCACCAACTGAGCTACCCCGCCGCGAAGCATTCGATGAATGCAACGAGCCCCGAGTCAGGATTGAACTGACGACCCCTTCCTTACCATGGAAGTGCTCTGCCACTGAGCTATCGGGGCGTGTCACCCGCGCGCGGGCAACTAGACGAGAATACCAGAGCCCTGGCATCCCGCTGAATCTTGGGTCACCCTCCGGCGTGCTCGCGCAGCCAGGGCAACGGGTCGATCGGCGTCGTGCCGTTCTGCAGGATCTCGAAGTGCGTGTGGGCACCGAACGAGCGGCCCGTGTTGCCCGTGTGCCCGACCACCGTACCGACCGTGACCTTCTGACCGGGGACGACCTGCAGCGAGCCGTACTGCATGTGCGCGTAGTGGCTCGAGACGAGCTGGCCGTCGATGATGTGGTCGATGATGACGTGCACGCCGTAGGCGCCGCCCGACTCGCTCGCGACGCGCACGGTGCCGTCGGCGATCGCCTGGACCGGTGATCCGGCACCCGGCGTGAAGTCGATGCCCTCGTGCATCGCGCCCGAGCGCATGCCGAAGCCGTACGACATCGGCACGCCGACGGCGAAGGGCCACTGGATCGGCGACGTCGGGTCGTTGACGAAGAGGTTCGAGAAGTTCTGGATGCCCGACTCGCGCGCGATCTCGGCCATCGACACCGTCGCGTAGCTCTCGGAGCGCGCGACGTCGACATTCTCGGTCGACGCGGGGGCGACGTACGCCTGGATCGCCTCGGCGTCCGCGCTGTCGCCGCCCTCGACGTCGCCGGGCGCGACGACCGACACCGATGCGGTCTTGTCGCTTCCGGAGGCGGCGGCGACCGCCTCGGCGGGAGTCGTCATGCCGACGGTCATCAGGCCCACGACGCCGAAGACGCCGATCGAGAACGAGGTCGCGGCGACGCGCTTGAACACGGCACCCGTCACGCGACGAGGCTTCCGTGCCGCGACATGCGCGACGGCGAGCTCTTCGACGGGAGCGACGCGCTCTTCGGAGATGATCGGGGTCTCGCCGGTGAACGAGAACAGGCGCGCGGCCGCTTCGAAATCGTCGGCGATGGATGCCGGGTCCTCCGCGTCATCCGTCATGATCTCTTCGATCGGCTCGACGTCGACGGGCTCGATCAGCTCGAACGGCTCGGCGGCGGCCTCGACGATCGGCTCCACCACCGTGGGCTCGACGAGCTCGAACGGCTCGACCGGCATGAGGACGGTGTCGACGACGGGCTCGGACGCCGCCTCGATCCGCGGCGCGCGAAGCGTCGCCCGACGCGGCAGCGGCTCGGGCATGGCGAACGACTCGGGGCCGATCTCGGGCTCGACGATGGGTGCGGCCGCGCGCTGCGCGCGAGCGTCACGACGCGAGCGCCGTGCGGGCTCGGGGAGGACGACCTCCTCGACCGCGTCGAGCACGACGGCGGCCGAAGCGGCGGCGATCTCGACGATCGGCGCGACGGCGGCGAGCGCCGCGTCCGCGGCGGCGAGCGGCGCGGGCGTGGCATCCGTCGACTGCTCTTCGCGACCCCACACGACTGCCGGGCGATCCGCCGTCAGGGCGGCGTCGCGGCGCCGGCGTTCTACGCGCGAAACCCCTGCGGTCTCCGACGACGCCGGGACAGGCGTGGTGGAGGTTCGGCTGGAGCGCCGGGTCGGCGCGGCATCAGCCAGGGGGTTGTCGTGCAGCAAGGGGGAAGCAGGCTCTCGGGTTCATGCCGTGGCCGGGGGGAGGGCGGCAGTCGGACGGGTACGAGATCCCTCCGAGGTTCGGGCAACGGAGGTAACGATCGGATAAACACTAACCCAGGCCCCCTGGGAATGCCATGTGCGAACCCCCGCGACACGCGATCAATCGAGCGCGAGCGCGAAGAGCTCATCGAAGAGGCCGCGACCTGCGGCCACGGTAAGGGGTCTGTGCGGCGACGACCCGTCGGCGCGGCCGAACGCCCCGCCCGCCTCGGTGACCAGCAGCGCGCCGGCAGCGTGGTCCCACGGCTGGAGCCCGCGCTCGTAATAGCCGTCGAGACGCCCCGCGGCGACGTACGCGAAATCGAGGGATGCCGCGCCGCCGCGCCTCACATCGCGCGCGATCGGCATGACGCGAGCGACGCGGGCGAGGTCGCCGGCGTGCGTCGCAGAGTCGTATCCGAAACCCGTCGCGAGCAAGGCCCCGGCGGCTGACGGCTCGTCGTTCACATGGAGGCGCTCATCGCCGAGCCACGCGCCGTGCCCGACCGCCGCGTGGAAGAGCTCGTCGGTCGCGGGCGCGTAGACGGCCGCTGCGACGGCATCCCACTCCCCCGGTATCGGCGGGCCAGTGACGGCGGCGATGCTCACGCCGTACGCGGGGATGCCGTAGGCGTAGTTGACGGTGCCGTCGATCGGATCGACGACCCACGTCACTCCCGTGGTGCCCTCTTCGGCGCCCGACTCCTCGCCGAGGAACCCGTCGCCGGGCCGTCGCTCGACGAGGCGCGCGCGGATGAGCGCTTCGACCTCGCGGTCGGCCTCGGTCACGATGTCGGCGATGGCCGATTTGGTCGCGGCGATGGCGACCCCCTCGGCACGTCGCCGGCGCGCGAGATCGCCCGCCTCTCGCGCGATCTCGGTGGCGATGGCTTCGAGGTCGGTCGCGTCCGTCATGGCTCAACGCTATCGGCGGTCGCCCCGGGCTAGCGTTGAGCCATGGCCGAAGCAGTCCTCCCCCATACCCACGACGTCGTCATCGTCGGCGGTGGGCACAACGCGCTCGTCGCCGCCGCGTATCTCGCCCGCGCGGGCCGTTCCGTCGTCGTGCTCGAACGTCTCGACCACGTCGGCGGTGCCGCCGTATCGGAACGCCCGTGGGCGGGAGTGGATGCTCGGCTCTCGCGATACTCCTACCTCGTGAGCCTGCTCCCCCGGCAGATCATCGACGATCTCGGCCTGTCCATCGAGCTGCTTCGCCGCCGCTATTCCTCGTACACGCCCGTTCCCGGCGACCCGTCCCGCGGCATCCTCGTCGACACGGGGGATGCCGCGGCCACCGCGGCATCGTTCCTGCGCGCGACAGGTGACCCCGACGAAGCCGAGCGGTTCGCCGCCTTCTACGACCGCATCGCTCCGCTCGCGCAGCGGCTCTTCCCGACCGTGACCGAGCCGCTCGCTCGACGCGAGGACGTCAAGCGTCTCGTCGGCGACGACGACCTGTGGCACGACCTTTTCGAGCAGCCGCTCGGGTACATGCTGCGGGACGCGCTCGAGACGGACATCGCGATCGGCATAGCCCTCACCGACGGCCTCATCGGCACGTTCTCGAGCGCAGACGACGAGAGTCTGCGCCAGAACCGCTGCTTCCTGTACCACGTCATCGGCGGAGGCACCGGCGACTGGGACGTCCCGGTCGGCGGCATGGGCCGCGTGACCGCCGAGCTCGAGCGCGCCGCGCGCGAGGCGGGTGCCGATCTCCGGACCGGCACCGAGGTCGTCCGGGTGTCGCCCGACGGCGAGGTCGGCCTCGCGGGCAGCGAGACCCTGCGCGGTCGCGTCGTCCTGAGCGGCGTCGGCCTCGGAGTGCTCGACGAATTGATGGATGACGGGGCCCCGGCATCCATCGTCCGTGAACGCCCCGAGGGCGCGCAGGTCAAGGTGAACATGCTGCTCACGCGGCTCCCCCGGCTGCGCGACGAGAGCGTCGCTCCCGAAGCCGCGTTCGCGGGCACGTTCCACATCAACGAGACGATGACGCAGCTGGATGCCGCGTACGAGACCGCCTCGGGCGGAGGCATCCCGCATCCTCTTCCGGCCGAGATCTACTGCCACTCGCTCACCGATCCCTCGATCCTGGGCCCCGAACTGCAGGCGTCGGGCGCGCAGACGCTCACGCTCTTCGGGCTGCAGGTTCCGCACAGGATCGTCGAGGGCGCCGACCCCGATGCGATCCGCGCCGAGCTGTTGCGGGCGGCCCAGGCATCCCTCGACTCCGTCCTCGCCGAGCCGATCGCCGACGTCATCTACACGGCTGCCGACGGCACGCCCTGCATCGAGGCCAAGACGACGGCCGACCTCGAGCACGAGCTCGGCATGATCGGCGGCGACATCTTCCACGGATCGCTGTCGTGGCCGTGGGCCGAGGATGACGAGCCGCTCGACACGCCCGCGCAGCGCTGGGGCGTCGCGACGGAGCACCCCGCGATCCTGCTGTGCGGATCGAGCGCCCGCCGCGGCGGCGCCGTCAGCGGTCTCGGCGGACACAACGCGGCGATGGCCGCCCTCGAGCTCCTCGCCGCGGCGGACGCCTGAGCCGGGCTACCGCGGCGGCACGGGTTCTGCACCACGACCGCGGTACTTCACGGCATCCGCTGCACCGATCGACGCAGCCGATGCCGCGAACTGCAGCGGACGTGTGACGCGACGCGCTACCGCGGCGGCAGAGGCGGAAGCGGAGGCGCGGGCGGATAGCCCTCGTAGCCGGAACGAGCGCCGGCCGCGTGTGTGGGCGCCGTGACCGGTGGTGTCGGCTCCGCGAGAGGTGCCGGCGGTTCTTCGACCGGCGCGTAGCCGACGATGACTGCCCCCGGCGACGGGTAGCCCGTGTAGTACGCACCCCAGTCGGGCGAGCCGTCGGGCATGACCGGGAGCGGCGTGACGTTGTCGACGAAGGTCGGCCAGGGCAGCGGCTCACCGGGTGCGGCATGCGCCGTCTGGGGAACGACTCCGTAGGGTGCCTTCTTCGGCGCGAAGAGCACGTTCACGAGCGGGATGAGCATGGTGCCCACCGCCGCGAGGATCGCGACCGCGACGACGAATCGCCAGTACAGCTCGGGCAGATCGAGATACTCCCACCCCACGAGCGGCACGATGAGGAGGGCGGCGAGCACCACGACGAGCGCGATCGTGATGATCGTCACGACCTGCGTGAAGGGTGTCACGTACCGCTGCGAGGCTTTCGTGAACAGACGCACGTGCAGCAGGACGAGCTGCACGATCAGCACGATCAGCAGGAACTGGATGAACCGGCCGTAGCCCGAGAAGAACGAGCGTTCCGGCATCCAGATCATGACCGCGCCGATGAGCAGCAGCAGGACCCACCCCGCCATGCTCGACAGTGCGAACCACGCCGGGCGGCGCGGCGCGAGATGCGCATCGAGGATCGCAGCGCCCGAGAACGCGACGAGCAGCAGGATCGACAGGAACGCCTTGCCGATGATGCCGTTGCTCGCGCCGACGAAGATCCACACGACGCAGACGATCGCCGCCGCGATGAGGGCTCCGATCGCGACCCAGATCGCCGCGCGGATGAGTGACGTCGGGCGCGCGGGCTGCGGCGCATAGGGCGCGGGTGCGGTCATGGTCGTCCTCGTCTCTGACGGTCGTGCCTCGTGATCATCCTGGCACGCGGCCGAGGCCCTCCACGAGTTCCGATCCGGCGAGCGCGAGCAGCGTGGCGCCCGGCAGGAACAACTTGCTCGAGCGCACTCCGCCGCCGATGACGACGATGGATGCCGCGGCAACCGCCGCATCGACGAGGACCGGCCAATCGCCCGGCAGGCCGACCGGCGTGATGCCTCCGTACTCCATGCCGGTGAGTGCCACCGCCTCGTCCATCGGTGCGAAAGAGGCCGAGCGCACGTCGAGCCGCCGTCGCACGACGCCGTTGACGTCGGCCCTCGTGGTGGCGAGCACCATGCATGCGGCGAACCGGATGTCGGAGCCGCGCTTGCCCTTCACCACGACGCAATTCGCGCTGGCATCCATCGCGATGCCGTACCGCTCGCAGAACGCCGCCGTGTCCGCGACCTCGGCATCGATCTCGGCGACGCCGATCGTTGCGGCGGTCGACGGATCGAGCCGTCGGAGCGCATCGGCGACGGGCGCCGCGACGAGGTCGAGATGTTCGATGGCGGGTCGCGCGGTCAGGGATCCTGTGCCGGTCCGATTCATCCGCTCACGCTACCCGGCGAGTCGTCCGTCAGCCGCTCGCCGCCGGCTCCGAAGACGGCATCGACGGCGAGGCGGAGGGTGGATGCCTCGACCTCCTCACGGCTGTGGAGTTCGGGGAACGCCCGGTCGAGCGAGAGCCCGTCCACGACGATCATGAGCAGATGGAGCCGGGTACGCGTATCGCCCGGCGGCAGCGCACCTTCGGCCTCGAGGATCGAGAGCCACGACTCGATGCGGTGCTCTGCCTGGCGCGCGATGACGAGATAGCCCTGTCGTGCGGCGTCGGTGGCTTCAGGTGCGATGAAGGTCTCGTACAGGGCCTGCCACGTGCGACGAGCCTGCGTCTCATTGCTGAAAGGTTCGAGAAGTCCGATCAGGCACTGCACGAGCCGGTCTCGCGCGGGCACCGTCGTGTCGCTGATGCGCTCGTCCGGCATGGCCTCGACATAGACCTGTGTGAGCGCGGCGTCGAACAGCGCCCTCTGCGTGGGGAAGTAGTGGCGAAGCGTGCTCGCGCCGACCCCTGCTCTGGCAGCGACGTTACGCACGCTAGGACTCTCGGAGGCTCCCCCGCGCAGTATTGCGACCGCGGCGTCGACGATCTTCTCTCGTGTGCCGATGATCCCACCGCCTCCCGTGCTCCTGGGAATAATACCGACTAGTACAGCGTACTAGTACAGTGTGCTAACTTTGGCGCACCACTTCTCAGAAGGGCTCGTACCGATGAACGACTCCACTCCCGACAAGGCGACCGCGACGCGTCACGGTATCGCGGACGACCTCATGCTGGCCCTGTTCGACCCCGAGTCCGGCACGATCGCCGGCGAGGGCACACTGTTCTACGTGCTCGCGGGCGCTCTGCTGAGCGACCTCGCTCTGGAAGGCTTCGTGCGCACCGAAGGCAACGGCCTCGGAGGTCCGCTCGTCCTCGCCGAGGGCGACACGGCTCCGGATGACGAGCTCCTGCGGATGGGCTGGCAGTACGTCGCCGACAAGCCCCATCGCGTGCAGACCGTGCTCGCCGCGGTCGGACCGCAGCTCCGCGGTCCGGTACTGGACCGGCTCGTCGCCAGAGGCGACGTGGATCGCACGAGCGGACGGATGCTCGGCATCCTTCCCACCGAGCGACTCCGTCTCGGCGTCACGGGGCGGCGCGACGCACTCATACGAGAGGTGCGTGCAGCCCTCGTCGACAGCGCCATGACCGACTCGCGAACAGCCGCGCTCATCGCGCTCGTGTCTGCGAGCGGATCGCTGCCCACGCTGTGGCGGGAGATCCCGTGGACCGGCGCCGTCGCCGAACGTGCTCGTGCGTTCGAACGGAACGATGTCGGCGCAGATGGTGCCAGCCAGGCGGTCGCCCGCACGATGGCCGCCATCGTCGTCAACTCCCTGGTCGCCGCGAGCGTCATCGCTCCGCGCTGACCTCGTCGCACCTCATTCTCATCTCTCCAAGGGCGCTGCCTCGGCGCGCCCGGAAACGGACACTCCATGAACATCGTCGAGTTCCTCCAGGACCTGATGTCTCAGGTCCCCGCACTCGTGCAACCCCTCATCGTCGCGCTTGCAGCGGCCATCCCGTTCGTCGAGGGAGAGCTCGCATCCGTGCTCGGCGTCTGGGCCGGCCTCAATCCCTTCGTCGCCTTCTTCGCGGCCGCCGCGGGCAACTTCCTCTCCGTCTTCGTCGTCGTCGTCGTGTTCGGCGCACGCATCCGTTCCGCGATCGTCGATCACCGCGCACGACGACGAGAACTCGTGCTCGCCGACGGATCCGCGCCGTCCGGCCCGACGCCTGAAGTCGAAGAGGCGGGGCCTGAATCGAAGGGACGCCAGCGGTTCCGTCGGTTCCTCGTGCGGTTCGGCGTCCCCGGTGCGAGCATCCTCGGTCCGCTCGCGCTGCCCACGCAGTTCACATCGGCGATGCTCGTCGCGACGGGAGTCTCGAAAGCATGGATCCTGCTGTGGCAGGCGGTCGCGATCGTGCTCTGGACCGGGCTCACCACCGCTGTCGCGGCGGGAGTGCTCGCGCTCGTGATCGGCTGAGACCCCGCGTCCACGAGCGTCGGTGGCGAGTGAGGGTCGCGCATCAGAGAACGAATCAGGGCCCCCGCTGCGCGAGGGCCCTGATTCGTTCGGGTCGGTGGCGAGTGAGGGATTCGAACCCCCGAAGTCGAAGACGGCTGATTTACAGTCAGATCCCTTTGGCCGCTTGGGTAACTCGCCAGGTGCGCACCTGTCCGGCTTGTACAGTCGACCAGAGGCGCGATCAACAATCCTACCTGGTGTTTCGGGAGCGGAGAAACCAGTGCGATCAGGTGCCGATCGCGTCGATGTCGATTCGCTCGAGCGCCGATGGCAACCGCAGCAGAGCGCCCTCGAAACGACAGGTCGCGGCCGCGACATCCATCGCCTCGTGCAGCACGGCAGACCAGTCGTCGCGCCCGGCCAGCAGCGAGGCGATCGTCGAGGCGAACGCCGCGTCACCGCCGCCCATCGTGTCGACGATCCGGCCCGGAAAGCCGGAGATCGGCGCGGTCACGGCATCCTGGCCCGCATCGATCGCGGCGCCGCTCGAGCCGTAGGTCGCGAGGACCGCCTCAGCGCCGAGGTCGATCAGGCGCGTGCGCAGCAGGTCGAGCGGCTCGCCGTAGAGCAGCGCCGCGTCATCCTCACCGACCTTCGCGAGCGTCGCGCCCGGGACCACGCTCTCGAACCCCGTGACGAAGCGCTCGCGGTCGTGGAGCATGCCCGAGCGCGGGTTCGGATCGATCGCGAGCCGCGACCCGCCGGCCGCCTCGGCGAGCGCCGCCGTCTGCGCGAGATCGTCGAACGGGAAGCAGCTCACGACGACGATCGCGGCATCCGCGATCGCCGCGCGCTCCCGTTCTGCGAAGTCGACCGCCCGGTTCCAGGCTGCGTCGTTGAACTCGTACGTCGGCTCGCCCGAAGCGCTCCGGATCGACACGGCGCGGGATGACCCGTGCGGGCCGACGGTCGCGATCAGTTCGACGCCGTAGTCGTCGAGATAGGAGCGGATGCGATCGCCCGCCTCGTCGTCGCCGACCATCGCGATGAGCGACGACGGCACGCCCAGGCGCGAGAGTCCGACGGCGACGTTGAGAGCGGCGCCGCCGACGAACTCGCGGACTCCGCCCGTGTCGCGGAGTTCATCGATCAGCGCATCGCCGATGACGACGGCGCGGCCGGTCATCGCCGTGATCCCGCAGTCTCGAGCACGCGTGCGACGAACGCCTCGACGCGCGAGCGGGTGCCGTCGATGCGCCGGTCGACGCTCGCGCGGATCTCGCTCGGCGCGAGGGGCGCGGCGAGTCGAACGGTCTCGTGGCACGAGAGGTCTGCGCAGATGTAGGTGCCGACGCTGTCGCCGTGCTCGCCCGCCTCACCGGCTTTGCGCGCCGTGAACAGCGCGACCTGATCGCCGGGCTGCATCGTGTGGCAGAGGTTGCACATGGCCGACCGCGCGTGCGACGAACCCTCGGACGAACGCAGCACGATGCCGCGCGGCTCACCATCGAGCTCGACCACGATGTAGCCGCGACCCCGCGTGCGCGGGTCCTTCGCGGCCCAGAAGTCCAGGTGATCCCAATCGGCCAGCACGAGCTCGACGGGAACCGACAGCACCCGCAGCTCATCGGGCGTCGCGTTCGCCAGCGCGGCGCGGACATCGTCTTCGGTCAAAGGACGCATGCCACCTCCCAGGTCGTCGCGTCTCCAGTCTACGAATGACGGATGCCTAGGGGGCCAGCCCCTCGGCATCCGTCGCGAGTCATCGCGGTCGGAGAATGTCGCCGATGTCGGCGAGATCCCGGCGCTAGGCTCCGACATCCGTGACATTCTCCGACCGGGGCGACGGCAGATCGACCCGCTGCGCGGAGAGTGACCACGCAGAGCGGTGGACGGACGGATGCCTCCGCCCACGAGGAAGATGGCATCTCGACACGCGGGCTGCCGCCCGCTACTCGATCGCCGGTAGGGGTAACGCCCCGGGGGTCAGGCCGAGGCGGGCTCGGCCTCGTCCTCGCGGGTGGCGTCACCCCCGGCATCCGTCCCCTTGCGCTCGCGGATCAGGAAGCCGAAGCCGAAGGCGATGAAGAACATCAGCACGCCGTAGACCGCGGCCGGCAGCGACAGCTCGACCGAGCCGAGCACGGTCTGGGCGATCACGATGGCGAGCGTGGCGTTGTGGATGCCGATCTCGAACGACGACGCGATGGCCTGGCGCTTGCCGACCTTGAGCCAGCGCGGCACGACATAGCCCACGGCGAGGCTGATGAGGCAGAACACGATCGTGATGATCGAGAGGCGGGCGAAGTTCTCGACGAGGAGGGCCCAGTTGGATGCCACGGCGCCCGCGATCACGACCACGAGGATGATGACCGATGCGATGCGCACGGGCTTGTCCATCGCCGCGGCGAACTTCGGCCAGAACCGGCGCACGACCATGCCGAGCGCGACCGGCAGCAGGACGATCGCGAACACCTCGGCGGCCTTCGACCACTGCATGCCGAGCTGGTCGTCGAACGGCTCGAAGTACCAGATCGCGAAGTTCGTGATGAGCGGCAGGGTGATCACCGCGATGACGGAGTTGACCGCCGTGAGCGAGATGTTGAGGGCGATGTCGCCGCGGAACAGGTGGCTGTAGAGGTTGGCGGTCGTGCCGCCGGGCGATGCCGCGAGCATCATCATGCCGACCGCGAGCACCGGCGGCAGCTGGAACGCGATCACGAGACCGAAGCAGATCGCGGGAAGCAGGATGAGCTGGCACAGCAGGGCGATGATCACCGCCTTGGGCTGCTTGAGCACCCGGGCGAAGTCGCCGAGGGTGAGGCTGAGGCCCAGGCCGAACATGATGATGCCCAGGGCGACGGGAAGTCCGATGGTGGTCAACGCTGACATGGAACTCAGTGTGCCGGATGGAGGCACCCCGTGTCAGCGTTATCCACAAGCAGTCGCCGGACGGATGCCGCGGGTCAGTCCTCCCCGGCGACCTCCGCCGCCGGGGTGGGTGCATCGGCGTCGACCAGGCCGCGGGGCTCCTCGGGCGCGGGGAGCGCGATGTGCACCGACGGTACGGCGACACCGGGCAGCGCCCACACCGCGAACGCGGGACCGTCGGCCGCGAGCAGCAGCCCGCCGTCTCCGTCCACCGCGAGCGTCGCGTCGCCGAAGAGCGGCTCGGCCGCGCCTGCGACGAGACCCGGCGCGAGCTCGACGTCGGCATCGCCGCGGGTAGCGAGCACGAGGAGGGACTCCCCCGCCGACTCGCGCACGAACACGACCGTCTCGTCGTCGACGTGGAGCCACCGCAGGCCGCCCGTGCCGAGCACAGGGTGGGCGCGACGCAGCGCGATCAGATCGCGGTACAACGCGATGCGGCCCTGCGCGGCATCCATCTCGTCCCACGGAATCGGGGTGCGGCTGAGCTCGCCGTCGGCACCCGTGAGGCCGAACTCGTCACCGGCGAAGACGACCGGCAGACCCGGGAGGGTCATCGACAGGCCGGCCGCGACGGGAATCGTGCCGGGTGCCGCGTTGGTCGCGAACCGCCCGGTGTCGTGGGTGTCGAGCGGCTGCATGTTGCCCAGGCGCACGCGCCACGGTATTCCGGCGGTGAACCGCGTCACGGCCTCGACGAACTGCGCGGCCGTGTAGCGCGGGATCCCCCCGATCGGCTGACCGAAGAACCACGCCTGCGTCTGCTCGACGCCGTCCGCATCGAGATAGGGCGTGCCCGTCGGCTCGCTGAGCCAGCCCCAGACGGGCCGCGTGAAGGACGGGTAGGTCATCGCCCCGTGCCATCCATCGCCCTGCAGGTCGGTCGCCGCGTCGTTCGTCGATTCGCCGAGCAGAACCGCGTCGGGATTCAGCCTCAGCATGGTCTCGCGCAGCAGCTGCCGCACCTCGGCGTTCAGATCGACCTCGCCGAGGCGCCCCGTCATGTTCGCGACGTCGATGCGCCATCCGTCGGCCGAGAACGGCGGCTTGAGCCACTTCGCGACGACGGACTCCTCGCCCTCGATGAACCGCCCGCGGAGCTCTTGCGACGACCAATCGAACTTCGGCAGGCTCGCGTACCCGAGCCACGAGACGTACTCCTCGTTCTCTGCGTCGGTGAAGTAGTAGAAGTCCTCCTCTGCGGCGCCGGGGTTGCGCAACGCCGCCTGGAACCACTCGTGCGTGTCGCCGGAGTGGTTGCTCGTGAGGTCACCGATGACGCGGATGCCGCGGGCATGCGCGGCCTCGATGAGTCGCACGTACGCCTCGTCGCCGCCGAGCAGCGGATCGACCGTGTCGAAGCTGGCCGCGTCGTAGCGGTGGTTGGATGCCGCGGGGAACACCGGCGTCAGGTAGAGCAGGTTCACCCCGAGATCGACGAGGTGGTCGAAGCGCTCGATGATTCCGTCGAGGTCGCCGCCGTAGAACTGCTGCGAGCGCGCCGGCATGACCGGGTCGACCGGGTCGCTCCACTGCGCGGGGATCGCCCAGTCCGGCGTCGGACGCTCGTCGGCCGCAGCCGAACGCGCGAATCGATCAGGGAACACCTGGTACAGGACGGCCTCATGCAGCCACGCCGGCGGCGCGGGGTAGGCGACGAGTGCGAAGTCCTCGGCATCCAGCGTCTCGATGCCGTGCAGACCGGTCTGGTTGAGCCACTCCACGGTCCCGTCGTCGTGCTGGAGCATCCACCGATAGCCGTGGCGCGGATTGCGGACGGTGATCGGGGCCTCCCACCAGTCCCATCCGCCGACGGTGCCGATGCGGACGGCGTCCGTCCACTCGGGCTCGTGGTCGGGATTCGAGCGCGTCCGCACGACTGCGAGCGGGCCGTAACCCTCGGGCACGCGCAGGCGTACGTGGACGGTGGCGCCGAGCGCCGGCTCTTGATTGGCGACGTACAGCGGCGAGCCGTCGTGGTGCGGAGTGAGGAATGTCATGACACAGCCTTTCGAGTGCCGGCGACAACGCGCCGCCGGAGGGTGCGACGTGGTTGCACGGCGGGTGCCATGACAGAGCCCGTGGATTGTTGTTCGGTTGTGGATTCAGGATGCCGCAGGACGCGGCATCCCGTCTACTTCACGCTGCCCGAGACGAGGCCTCCGGCGATGTAGCGCTGCGAGAAGAGGAAGAACACCATGACCGGCAGAGCGGCGAGGATCGCCCCGGCCGAGAAGACGCCCCAGTTCTGCGACTGGAAGCCCGAGACGAGCTGGAAGAGACCGATCGCGACGGTCTGCGTCGCGGGATCGGTCAGGATGACGCTCGCGATGGCGAACTCGCCGATGATGCCGATGAAGGTGAGAAGGCCCACGACGATGAGGATCGGACGCACGAGCGGAAGCATGATCGTGAAGAACACGCGTGCGTGGCCGGCGCCGTCGATCTTGGCCGCCTCGTCGATCGCCGTCGGGACGGTGTTGAAGAAGCCGTACATGAGGAACGTGTTCACGCCCAGCGCGCCGCCCAGGTAGATCATGATGAGGCCAGCATGCGTACCTAGGCCGATGGCCGGGAACACGTCGCCGATCTGGATCATCAGCAGGAAGATCGCGGTGATCGCGAGCAGCTGCGGGAACATCTGCAGGACGAGCAGGGTGACCAGGCCGAAGCGGCGGCCCTTGAACCGCATGCGCGAGAACGCATACGCGCCGAGCGCGCACAGCAGGACCGTCGCGACGCTCGTGATGATCGCGATGAAGAGCGAGTTGACGTACCACGTGCCGTACGGCACGGCCGGGTCGGTGAACAGACGCTCGTAGTTGCGCAGCGAGAACGCCGAGAACAGCTTGTTGGATCCGGTCAGGGTGCCGGTCGGGTTGAGCGAGGCCGAGATGATGTAGAGCAGGGGGAAGAGAGCGAAGACGATCGCGACCCACGCGATCACGTGCCGCCAGCCGGTGTCGACGAACCACTGCTTGAAGGTGCGCTTGCGCTCGGTCGGGGTGCGTCGCGTCCCCTTCTCTCCGAAGGCGGCGAACCCGGCACCTTCGCCGACGTTCATCGAGGCACCGAGCTTGCCGCTGATGGTCTCGGACTCCTCGACCGCGCGGGCGTTGAGGTTGCTGTTGCTCATCAGTTCAGATCCTCCAGTGCCTTGGTCTGTCGGAAGCTCACGATCGCGACCACGGTGACGATGATGAAGATGAGGATCGACAGAGCGGATGCGAGGCCCAGGTCGCGCCCGCCGCCGCTTCCGAACGCGACCTTGTAGACCATCGTGATCATGATGTCGGTCGCGCCGATGTCGAGCGTCGTGTCGGTGAACCTCGGCGAGCCCTTCGTGAGCATGTAGATGACGCCGAAGTTGTTGAAGTTGTAGGCGAAGGTCGCGATGAGCAGCGGTGCGACGGCGACGAACAGCAGCGGGAGCTTGACGGAGCGGAAGATGCGCCACGCACCGGCGCCGTCCATCTTGCCCGCCTCGACGATGTCTTCGGGCAGCGACTGCAGCGCACCCGTGCAGACGAGGAACATGTATCCGTAGCCGAGCCACATGTTGACCAGGAGCACACTGATCCTCGCCAACCAGGGGTCGGCGAGCCAGGGTATGTCCGCGCCACCGAGGAGGACTTCGTTGATGAAGCCGAACTGCTGATTGAGCATGCCCGCCCACACGAGTCCGGTCAGATACGCCGGGAACGCGTACGGCAGGATGATCAGGATCCGGTAGTACTTCTTGCCGCGCAGAGTCGGATGATTGAGCACGATCGCGAGGAACAGGCCCAGCGCGAAGCAGAGGAACGTCGACCCGATCGCGAAGACGAACGTCCAGATCGTCACACGCAGGAGCGGGTCGCGGATCTGATCGTTGGTGAAGGCGTAGGCGAAGTTGTCCCAGCCGATCACGACGCGCCAGCCGGGCGTCAGCGTCGTGCCGTCGTCGGCACGGAAGTTGCCTTCGCCGTCGTCGACGTAGACGGCTCCGGTGTCGGTGTTGGTGAAGGTGTCGGCAGCCTCGTCGTACTCGAGGCTCGAGACGTAGACGTAGGCCTTCTGGCCGTCCGAGGTGCGCAGCGTCCCGTCGTTGATGTCGTCGGACACCTGGACGTTGAGCGCGAGGACCTCGTCCTGGAAGCGGATGATCTGGTTGAGGTTGAGCTCGTTCCATCCGCCCGGGGCGCCGTTCACGTCTTCGAGCGGCTGCTCGTTCGTGCCGAACGACAGTTCACCGCCGGGCTCCGCGACGAGCAGGCCGAACTGGTCGCCCTGCTTGAGCACCTGGACGGTGTACTCGGGCGAATCGGGCACGCGGTCCTGCGACGTGCGGATGATCTGCTCGATCGCGTCCTGCTTCGTGCTGTTGTGCGCGTCGCCGGCGTTCGTGAAGGCGATGAAGCCCGTGTAGATGATGACGAAGACCTGGAACACCGCGAGGAACGTGAGCCCCGGCGCGAGGTACTTGCCCGGAAGGAGGCCCGGACGCAGATAGATGTAGTTGACCCCGAGCACGACGAGGATGAGGATCGCGCAGGCGATCCAGTCGCCCGTGCCGATGAGGATGTAGACGGCGAAGATCGTGACGGCATCGATGATGCCGAGCAGGACCACCTTGAAGATCAGAGCGACGAGCCCGCCCGACGTGAGTCGCTTCTTCGGGTGGAACGGATCGCCGGATGCTGCGGAACCCGAGCGGGTCGCGGCATCCTGCTTCACATCGGTCATCGAGGACACTCCTCCGTCGCAGGGTCTGGGTTCTTCATTAGCAGATGGGTGGGGCTGCGAATAGCCCCACCCATCTGTGTCAGCGGCTGGTATCAGCCGTTGATCTTGGTCTGGATGTTGTCCGCCATCGTGGTCCAGATCGTGGCGGGGTCTCCGCCCTCACCCTTGATGATCTGGAGCTCGGCGTTGCCCCAGTCCGACCACACGGCACCCATCTGCGGGATCGCCGGCATTGGCATGCCGTTCTGGCCGATCTCACCGAACGCCTTGACGTCGGGGTTGTCCGCGGCAGCCGTCTCGTAGGCCGACGTGAGCGCCGGCGGGCGACCGCCGACCTCGTAGAGCGCGAGCTGCGCCTCGTCGGTCGAGAGGTAGTTGACGATGAAGTTCGTCGCCGCGAGCGCGTTGGTCGACTTGCTCGAGAGGAAGAAGCCGTTGACACCGATGAAGGGCTTCGCGTCCTGACCGCCGGCGCTGGGCAGCGGGTCGATCGCGTAGTTGATACCGGCCTCGGCGATCGCGGGAACGTTCCACGGACCCGTGAGGTAGTACGGCGACTGACCGGCGAGGAAGAACTCGCGTGCGCGGTCTCCGTCGATGTTGGCGTTGATCGCGCCGGTGCCGGCGGCACCCTGCGTCGCGAGCCACGCGGCGAAGGCCTGGCCCGCCTCGTCGCCGATCACGAGGTTGCTCGAGTCGTACGAGCCGTCGGCGTTCTGCGCGAAGACGTACGAGCCGAACGAGCTCTGGAACGGGAAGAGGTGGTAGGGGTCGCCCTGCTCGGGCGAGAGGCCCACGAGGAACGGGTACTCGGTGCCGGCGGCCTGGCCCGCGGCGAGGACCTCGTCGTAGGTGGCCTTCGCGTCGGGGACGAGGTCGGCGTTGCGCACGAGCGCGACGTTCTCGATCGAGTACGGCACGCCGTAGACCTTGCCGTCGTACGTCATCGCCTGGATGGCCGATTCGGCGAAGCCGCTCGCGACGTCACCGAGCTCGAGCGGCGCGACGACACCCGCGGCGACGTACGCGCCGAGCTTGTCGTGGGGGCTGACGATGATGTCGGGGCCCTTGCCGGTCGGAACCTGCGAGATGAAGTCCTGATCGACGGTCGCGAAGTCCTTCGTGACGATCTTGACCTCGACGCCGGTCTCTTCCGTGAACGTCGCCGCGACGGGCTCGATCGCGGGCTTGCGCTCGATGTCGACCCAGATCGTGATGGGGGTCGAGTCGCCGCTGTCTCCGCCGTCGCCGCTGTCTCCGCTGCCGCTTGCGCAGCCGGAGATCACGAGTGCGCTGCCCATGAGTGCGCCGATTGCGAGCGCGCCCTTCTTGGTCACCTTCATCGGTGTGCCTCTCTCAAGTGCTGTTGGGGGTGGTCCGGCCCCCCGGCGGTGCGGTGCACCGTGGAAGACCGTTCTTCCGCTCGCAAGAAACCTGCAAGCGCTTACATTGTTACCACGATCGCGCCCGAGCGCAAGCATTCCGTGTCCCCATCGATACGAGTTCGTGACATGACGGGGACGAACGGATGCCGCATCCATCGCCCTCGTGCAAGCGCTTGCAGATCTGCCATCGCGCGCGTCGTCGCGACTAGACTGCCGCGCATGGCAGATTCCTCCTTCGACATCGTCAGCAAGGTCGACCACCAAGAGGCGGAGAACGCGCTCAACCAGGCCCGCAAAGAGATCGAGCAGCGCTACGACTTCAAGGGCACGGGCGCCTCGGTCGAGTGGAGCGGCGAGTCCGTGCTCATCAAGGCGAGCACCGAGGAACGCGCCAAGGCGGTGCTCGACGTCTTCCAGTCGAAGCTGATCAAGCGCGGCATCTCGCTCAAGAGCCTCGACTCGGGAGAGCCGTTCGCGAGCGGCAAGGAGTACCGGATCGTCTCGACGATCAAGGACGGCATCTCGTCCGAGAACGCCAAGAAGATCTCGAAGATCATCCGCGACGAAGGCCCGAAGGGCGTCAAGTCGCAGATCCAGGGCGACGAGCTGCGCGTGCAGTCGAAGAGCCGCGACGACCTGCAGGAAGTGCAGCGCCTGCTCAAGGCATCCGACCTCGAGGTCGACCTGCAGTTCGTCAACTACCGCTAGGCCGAGGTCAGTTCGGCGAATCCTCCAGCACCGCGACAAGGTCGCAGTGGATGAGCGCTTCCCCGTCGAGATGCGCGGCCATGACCTGGCGCGCCGGCCGGGAGACGGTGTCCGGGAACATCGCCGTCCACTCGCGGTTGATCGCGTCACGGTCGCGGTAGTCGACGACCCAGAAGGTCATCTTCGCGATGTCGTCGATCGAGCCGCCCGCCGCATCCATCACCTCCCGCACGTGAGCGAAGACGTTTGCGCACTGCTCGTCGAGCGATTCGGGCATCTCCTTGGTCACGGGATCGCGACCCGTGAGCACACCGGTGAAGAGGAAGGGGCCGATCCGGCTGGCGGCGGGCACCGGGTTGGTGTGGGCAAAGCTCCCGATCTCGATGCTGACCCGCTCCGTCATGTCACGCCTCGTCGACGACGCGGTTCTCGATTGCGCCGAGCCCGGCGATCTCCGCACGGACGACGTCGCCGGGCACGAGCCAGTTCTGCGTCGGAGCGCCGATTCCTGCCGGTGTGCCGGTCGCGAGGATGTCGCCGGGCATGAGCGTCATCACTTGGGTCAGGTAGGCGATCTGCTCGTAGATGTCGTAGATCATGTCGTTCGTCGCGAAGTCCTGGCGGACCTCACCGTTGACGGTCAGTCGCATGTGCAGGTCGAGCGGGTCGTCGATCTCGTCGTCGGTCGTGAGCCACGGGCCGATCGGACCGTGTGTGTCGAAGGACTTGCCGAGCGTGAACGTCGGCGAGCGCTTCTGCAGCCAGTCGCGCACCGAGACGTCGTTGACCACGAGGTAGCCGGCGATGACCGAACGCGCGTCCTCCGCCGACACGTGACGGCACGTCTGCCCGATCACGACGCCGAGTTCGATCTCGTAGTCCAGCGCCTCGCTCACGCGGGGACGCTCGATGTCGCCGAACGGCGAGTTCAGACAGGACACCTGCTTGTTGAACCACATCTGGCTTGTGGGGATCGGGATGCCCGCGGCGCGCGCTTCCTCGGCGTGCTCCTTGTAATTCATGCCGATACCGAGGAACTTCTGCGGGTCGTCGATCGGCGCTTCCAGAGTCACGCGCGAGAGCGGGATCCTCGCACCGTCAACGGCTTCGATCGCTCCGCGCAAGGCCGGGAGCTCGGGGAGGATTGCGCGCAGCGATGTGCCCACGCCGGGGATGTCGGATATGTCGACGAGACTGTCGCCCTCGACTCGGCCGAGTCGCGCGGGACCGCCATCCTGTCGATATCGAGCGATCTTCACTTCTCGATCTCCTTGTCGTCCTCGGACGGAAGAGCACCCCACGCCTGAGTGCCGTCGGGTGTCATCTGGAAGCTGATGAACCGCCATTGCCCGTCTTCGCCACGACGGAGCACCTGGGTGACCATCCCGCCGACGACGCGTTCGGATCCGTCCTCCGACCCGAGGCGATTGGTGAGCCGCCCCGTCATGATCGCGACGTCGCCGATCAGTCGGATGGTCAGTTCGCCCCGTGACATGTCGAGGTACGCCTGCCGTGTGGCGACATGCTCCAGCAGCTGAGTCTTCGTGTGGGTGACGCCCGGCGCGTGGATGTGTACGAGCGACTCGTCGTACAGGCTGTCGAGGGTGTCGAGGTCCACCTCGAGAAGTGCACGCTGTCGCAGCTCTTCGACGGCGAGGATCTCATCCCTGGTCGTCGGGTCGGGCTCGTTGATGTTGTTCATATCTGTTCCGTGTGGTGCGGTGTCTGCGGTGCTCATGACGTCGAGACGGGTTCTTCCCAGGTGCGGAAGCCCGTAGCCTCACCGGCTTCGTGACCCGGCCGCGGCGCACCGACCAGCGCGTGGTACTTGCTGAAGATCTCGTCCGCCTCGGCGAGGGGCAGGACGTCTTCGATGTCGTCGAAGGGCTTGCCGTCGGTCCGTTCGGCGACCATCCGCCGGATCACTTCGTAGCCCTCGCCCCGCATGTTGTCGGCGATGCGGTTGACGATCGCGCGTCGAGCGTCGTCGTAGGCCGCGAACGCCTGCGCCGGGTCCTCCAGTTCGACGAGTTTCTCGGTGAGGACGCGCGCGTCGAGCATGGCCTGGGTGATGCCGTTGCCGCCGCGCGGGTACATGGCGTGCGCCGCGTCGCCGAGCAGCACGACGCGACCGTCGACCCACGTGTCGAGCGGGAAGTGACGGATGAGCGGGAAGAGGTACACCTCTCGCGACTCGCGGATCAGCTGCTGCACGTCCAGGAACGGCAGCTTCAGTGTGTCGAATGCGGGGATGATCTCTTCGGGATCGGCGACCTGGTTCCAGTCTTCGATGGTCTCTTCGCCGTTGGTCTCGACGACCCAGTTGATGAGGTCCTTGCCGCTGCCCTCGAAGTTCTCGGCGATCGGGTAGATGATCATCGTCGAGATGCGCGGGTCGCCGAGGTGCAGGATGGTGTGCCCGCCGCGGATGGGCTCGCGGAGGGTGGTGCCGCGCCACATCGTGATTCCGGAGAACTCGGGCTCTGCTTGGTTCGGGTGCATCTGTCGGCGGACCGCCGACTTGATGCCGTCTGCCGCGATGACGGCTTCGTGGCGCACCTGCTCGGTGCGCCCGTCGCGATGCTCGATGTGGAGGGTCACACCGTCGGCGTCCTGCTCGTAGCGCTCGACGCGGGCGCCGAGCACCACCGCGTCTTCACCGAGCCGTTCGAGCACGGTGCGGAAGAGCATCATCTGGAGGATGCCGCGGTGCACGAAGCGCTGCTCATGCAGGTACCCCATGTGGACGCCGCACTTCTCGGCGTAGATCTCCTGGCCGAAGTGGTTGTAGAAGATCGAGTCCTCGGCGTCGACCGAGATCGAGCGAAACTCCTCGAGCAGCCCGAGGTCGTCGAGTTCCTTCGTGCCGACGGTCTTGATGTCGACGCCGACGCCGAGCGGCTTGAGCTCGGGGACGGTCTCGTAGATCGTGGGGGGGATGCCCTGCTGGTGCAGGCGGAGAGCGGTGATGAGTCCGCCGGGGCCGGCTCCGACGATGGCGATGTCGGTCATGATTCCTCTTGGTCGTTTCGTGCTCCGACGCTCGTGAGAGCGGTCGTGCGGGGGTGAAGGGTCTCGTGGAGGAAGCGCGTCGTCGCTTCCTGGGATCTTGTCGCGGCGCGTTCGTTATAGGCCGCGATGGTCGGCTGGGGGGATGCCGCGAGCCGCGGATTCGTGAAGGCGTGCACTGTTCCGCCGTAGACGTCGAACTCCCAGTCGAGGTCGTTGGCGGTCAAGGCGGCCTGCAGGCCGGTGCGCTGCATGCGGGTGGCCATCGGGTCGTCGTCGCCGATGCAGGCCAGAACCGCGGCGCCGGAGACGGGAGACCATTCGGCGTCTTCATCGAGGAGATCGAGTCCGGGGTGGATGGCGACGACCCCGCGCACCTCTCCCCCGGTCCGCAAGTACTCGAGGGCCGACGATCCTCCGAAGCAGTAGCCGACCGTCACGATGCGATGAGGGTTCACCTCGGGCTGCTCGCAGGCGGTTCGATGGGCCGCATCGATCCTGCCGAGCCACTCCTCGCGATCGGCGGCCATCGATCCGATCAGAGGACCGACCTCATGGTTGCCGGCCGGCTGCTTCCGGTCGCCCCACACATCGGCGGCGAACACGGTGTAACCGAGGGTCGCGTAGCGGCGGGCTTCATGAAGCGAGAACCCTGCGAGGCCGAAGGCGTCGTGGATCAGGACGACGGTCGGCGCGGCGATGTTCCCGACGTCTGCGATGAGCAGGCCGCGCATCGTCGTCGCGCCGAAGGCGTACTCGACGTCGCGTTCGATGACCGCGTTCATGAGGGTCCTCCTTCTCGGACGACCCGTTCGGTCAGGTCGAGTTGCGGGCGCGGAACCACGCCGTCATGAAATCGAGGAAGATCTTCACCCGTTCGGGGGTCTGACCGCCCGGGCCGTGCACCGCGTACAGCGAGCGCGGCTGAGGTGGCAGCTGCGGAAGCACCTCGACGACCGAGCCCGAAGCCAGGGCGCGCCGTGCCGACAGCCGGGGAATGAGCCCGATGCCCCTGCCCGACTCCACCAGTTGTTCGATCACGAGGTAGGCGTTCGTCGTCACGACGGCGTTCTGCACCTTGTAGTGGACGAGGTCCTTCCCCTCGCCGAGGCGCCAGGCCGCGTCGTTCGTGTGCGCGATCAGCTCGTGCGTGTTCAGATCGTTCACTTCGCGCGGCGTGCCCCGTCGGCGCAGATAGTCCGCCGATCCGGCCAGGACGAATGGCAGCTCCGTGATCCGCCGGACACGGACCCGCGAATCGCGAGGATCCCGCGCATGGAAAGCGACGTCGAAGCCGCGGTCCAGGAAGTCGTACGGGCGATCCGAGATCCCGCCGAGTTCGAATCTCATCCGCATGCGTGGGTGCTTCTCCACGAAGGCGCCGATCGCTGTTCCGAGATCCATCAGGCCGATCCACTTGGGACTGATGACCGACAGATGCCCCTCCGCCGAGTCCTGCGCGGAGGGCGTGAGTGCGGCATCCGCATCCTCGATCTCCTGCAGGATCCGCTCGCAGAAGGTCGCGTACTCGATCCCCTCGGGCGTCAGCGTGAGAGAGCGCGGGGTGCGGTTGACGAGCCGGACCCCCAGTTGCTCCTCGAGATCCGCGACGTGTCTCGATACGAGCGACGGCGAGATTCCGAGTTCGAGCGCCGCGACGCTGAACGTCGACGACCGCGCGACCGTCGCGAACGTCCGCATCACCACCAGTCGGTCCACGGTGTCCGCCTCTCAGCTCACAGAGCGTCGCGTTCATCCTGCCACCGCCGCTCGATCCGCTATCCGCTCGGCGCGACGTTCTTCGCGCCCGACGGGCGTCGACGCGGGTGTCGCCTCGAGAAGTGTGCGGGTGTAATCGTCCTTCGGCGCGGTGAAGAGGTCCTCGGTCGCGGCGAGCTCGACCAGGCGACCGCGGTTCATCACGCCCACACGGTCGGCGATGTGGCGGACGAGACCGAGGTCGTGCGCGATGAACAGATAGGCCACGCCGGTCTCGTCCTGGAGCTCTTCGAGCAGGTTGATGATCTGCCCTTGCGTCGACAGGTCGAGAGCGCTGACCGCCTCGTCGCAGACGATGAGCTTCGGCTCGAGAACGAGTGCCCGTGCGATCGCGACCCGCTGCTGCTGACCGCCGGACAGCTCGCTGGGGAAGCGGTTCAGGTGGGAGCGGTCGAGGCCCACCATCTCGAACACCCGCTCCATGCGAGTGCGCAGATCCTTGCGGTCCGTCATTCCGTGGCGACGCATCGGCACTTCGAGCGCCTGAGCGACGAGGTGGCGGGGGTTGAGCGACGCGCTCGGATCCTGGAACACGGCCTGCACCTGCCGGCGGTAGCTGAGGGGCGTCTTGGATCCCCAGGCGGCGAGGTCTTCGCCGGCGAACCGGACGGTGCCGGTCATCGTCGGGAGGAGCCGCAGCACGACACGGCCGGTCGTGCTCTTGCCCGACCCGGACTCGCCGACGAAGGCGACGGTCTCGCCGGAGTGGATCGTGAACGAGATGTCCTCGATCGCGGGGACCTTGGTGCGCGGTGAGAAGAGAGCGCCGCCCTTGTCATACCCGGCGGTCACCGATTCGAACTCGAGAAGCGGGCGTGCGTCGGTCATCATCCCTGCCTCACCGCCAGCGCGTCGACCTCGGCGAGAGCCGCGTCGATCTCGGCGCGGAGGCCGCTGTCGATCGTGTGGAGCTTCTGCCCGGGCTCGGCCCCCATCGGGTTGGCCTTGAGCAGGGCAGCCGTGTAGGCGTGCTGCGGTGCTTCGAACAACTGCTGGACGGGTGCATCCTCAACGATCCGCCCGCTGTACATGACGGCGACCCGATCGCAGGTCTCGGCGGCGACACCGAGGCTGTGCGTGATCATGAGGACGCCCATACCGTACTCATCGCGAAGGTCCAGGATCAGGTCGAGCACTTGCGCCTGGGTTGTGACATCCAGCGCACTCGTCGCCTCGTCGGCGATGAGCAGCTGCGGCTCCGCGGCAAGGGCCATCGCGATCGCGACGCGCTGCGCCATGCCGCCCGAGAACTGGTGCGGGTAGTCGTCGAGCCGGGTTGCCGCGTTGCGGACTCCGACGCGCTCGAGCAGTTCGATGGAGCGCTCGCGAGCCTGCTTCTTGTTCATCCCCTTGTGGATGCGCAGCGGCTCGCCGAGCTGGAGCCCGACGGTGTGCACCGGCGAGAGCGCGCTCATCGGGTCCTGGAACACCGCTCCCATCCGCGTGCCGCGGATGTGACGCATATCCTTCTCGCGGCGGTGTGCGATCTGCTCGCCGAGGAGCTCGATCGATCCGCCCGACAGCCACGCCCCGGGCGGGAGCATTCCGAGGACTGCTCGTGCGAAGGTCGACTTGCCCGAGCCGGATTCGCCGAGCAGGCCCACGATCTCCCCCTTGGCAACGTCGAGCGAGACGCGCTTGACGATGTCGACGGCGGACCGGTCCGTGCGGGCGAGCGACACCGTCACGTCGCGGGTGATGAGGACGGTGGATGCCGCGGCCGGCGTGACCGGGGCCTCAGGCGGGCTGGCGACCTGCTTCGAGGCGGGAACGGGTGCCACGGGAGCGGGCAGTGTCGGCTCGGCTTTGACTCGCAGGCCGAGTCGCGGCAGGCGTCGGCGCTCGCCCGTGAGGGCGTCGTTGAGGCCGTCGCCGAAGACGCTGAAGGCGAGGACGGTGAGCACGATCGCGATGCCCGGCGGCCAGGTCAGGTACGGCGCCGTCGCCTGGTTGTCGAGCGCGAGGCTCAACATCGCTCCCCAGGTGGGAACGTCGGTGTCGAGACCGACCCCGAGGAAGCTCATCGCCGACTCGATCATGATCGCGGAGCCGAGGAACACGGAACCCTGCGTGACGATCGGGCCGACGAGGTTGGGGAGGATCTGGCCGAAGATGATCTGCGCGCGAGTGAGGCCGGCGACCTCGCTCGCCTCGACGTAGAGCTTGCTGCGCTCGACGAGAACGACCGCGCGGGTCATGCGTGCGAAGAGGCTCGCTCCGATCAGACCGATCGCGAACATGAGGATGAAGATGTTGCGGCCGAGGATCGCCACGACCGTGAGGCCGATGAGCATGCCGGGAAGGGCCTGGGCCATGTCGACGAATCGCATGCCGATGCGATCCCACCATCCCCCGTTGAATCCGAAGACGAGACCCAGCGGGACGCCGATGATCGCGCCGACGAGCACCGCACCGACCGCCACGATGAGCACGATCTGCGTGCCGTAGATAAGGCGGCTCAGCTGATCGCGTCCGAGGTCGTCGGTGCCGAGCAGGAACTCGGCTGACGGCGGCTGCAGGACGTCGTCGAAGTGCACTTCGGTCGGCGGGTAGGGCGCGAGCACGGGTGCGAGGATCGCGACGAGCACGAGGGCGAGGATGAAGAGGGCGGCGACGATGGTGGCGGGCTGGCGGCGCATCCGTCCCAGGATTCGTCCGAGGCTCGTCTGGTGGCGCTTCTCTGTCGAGACGCGGATGCGCGTGGTCTGTGTCTGGCTCATGAGGGACGCGACTTCGGGTTCAAGACGCCGTAACTGACGTCGATGATGAGGTTGACGACGATCACCATGATCGCGATGAGGAGCACACCGCCCTGGACGACGGCGAAGTCCTTGCCGGTGACGCTGCGCAGCATGAGCGCGCCGATCCCGGGGTAGGCGAACACCTTCTCGACCGAGAAGCTCGCGCCCAGCATGATGCTCACGGTGATGCCGGTGGAGGCGAGCACGGGAACAAGCGCGTTCTTGAAGCCGTAGCGCATCACGACGCGACTGCGGGGAACGCCGACAGCGGTCAGCGAGTCGACGAACCGCGACGACATCGTCACCGACATCGCGGTGCGCGTCTGGCGTGCGATGAGCGCCGCGCCGCCGAGGCCGAGCGCGATCGCAGGAAGGATGAGGCCGAACGCCCAGCCGGCGGGATCGACTGCGAAGGGCACGTACGAGACGACCGGGAAGATCTTGAGCTGGACCGCGAACAGCAGGAGCAGCACGATGCCGACCCAGAACTCGGGGAGCGACATCGATACCGAGCTGAATGTCGTCGCGACACGATCCCGGATCGATCCGGGCTTCGTGCCGCCGATGATGCCCAGCACGAGGCCCAGCGAGATCGCGACGACGAGCCCGCCGAACATGAGCGACAGGGTCGCGGGGAGCCGTTCGAGGAACAGCTCCATGACGGGGCGCCCGGAGACGAACGAGGTGCCGAAATCGCCCTGGAACAGTCCCGCGTAGTACTGGCCGAGGCGAACGAGGAACGGCTGATCGAGCCCCAGCTGCGCCTCCAAGCGCGCAATGCTCTCCGGATTGGCCGCGGCCCCGAGGATGGCGGCCGCGGGACTGCCCGGAATCAGATACATGAGCAGGAAGACGAGGAACGACAGGAGGAGCAGCTGGGGGATCGCCAGGGCGAGCCTCGAGAGGATGAGCTTGTACATCAGGCGCACACGCCCTTCGTGGCTCGCCCTGGCTGGTGGAACAGGAACATCAGGATGCGGGCGTCAGCTCGCGGTAGTTGACGGACTTGGGCTCCCACGGCTCGTTCGGCGCGTCGACGCCGGACACCGTGTCGGAGTTCCACGCGAGCAGCTCAGGGCCGCGCCAGTGCGCGCAGGTGAGAGCTTCGTCCGAGATGATCTTGGTCACCTCGGCCCACAGTCCGGCAGCCTCCTCGGAGTCGCCCGCGGCGATGGCGGCATCGGCAGCAGCAGCGAGCTCGGGGCTCTCGATCCCTGACGGGTTGCCGGGAGCATCCGCCGAGAACCAGGCCTCGTACCACTCGAAGGGCGTCTGCTCTTCGTTGCTCGAGAGGCCGAGCGGGTAGCGGCCGGAGTTCCACGTGCTGTTGTACTCCGGCGGAGGGAGCTGAGTCACGGTGATGCTGACCTCGGGAAGCGTCTGCGCGATCTGCTCCGCGAAGATCGAGATCTGCCGGTTGTTGTACGGCGCCGACACCATCTCCACGTTCACCGTCGGGCTTCCGGCGGCGGCGTACAGTTCCTCGGCCGCAGCAGGATCGGTCGGGTAACCCTCGATGTCGGGGTTGTAGCCGACCTCGCCCTCGGCGAAGTGCTGCGTGGCGCTCTCGCCCTCGCCCTGCACCTCGGACATCTGGTCGACGTCGATCGCCGTGCAGATGGACTGTCGCAGGTCGACCGATTCGAAGACACCGCCGGGTCCGCGGTCGAAGAAGAACAGGTTGTTGCGGATCGCGGGGTACTCGACGGTCTCGATCGACGTGCCCTCGAAGCGCGGGAACACTTCGTATTCGGTGTCGGTGATGTCGATCTCGCCGGCGACCAGTGCCGCTGCTTGCGCCTCGGGCTCGGTGATCGCGTAGAGCTCGACGTTCGCGAAGCCGGGCTGCTCGCCCCAGTAGTCGGCGTAGTTCGAGAAGACCATGCGCGTGCCGATGACCGAGGCATCCTCGTCATAGGCCCACGGCGACGTGCCGACCGGCGACTGTGCGATCGACCCGTCCGCAATCGCGGCGGGGCTGCCGATCGGGAGCACCCGCGACGTGAGCGTGGTGGGAAGCGAAGGGTTGGGACCGGTGAGATTGAGGCGGACGGTGTAGTCGTCGACGACGTCGACCGACTCGATCGCCTGCAGAGGTCCGGAGTACGCGGTCGCTCCGTCGCGCACGAGTTCGACGTTCGTCTTGACCGCCTCGGCGTTGAACGGCTCGCCGTCCTGGAACGTCACGTCGTCGCGCAGCGTGAGAGTGAGCGAGTCCTCCGTGAGCTCCCATTCGGTCGCCAGCCACGGCTGGATCGAGCCGTCATCGCCGCGCGCGAGAAGCGTTTCGTAGGGGATGCGGAGCGGGCCGCCCTCCATCTCCTGCCCCGGTGACCAGTTCTCGGGGAACTGGCCGAAGTTCACGCGAAGAGTCGCATCGCTCGCCGCCGACGTGTCGTCGGGGGTTGCGCTGCCACCGCCGGTGCAGCCGGTGAGGATGAGCCCTGCGATCGCCAGCGGCGCCACTGCGCCGACGAGCCATCGTCTCTTGGTCTTGCCTTTCACGCTTGCCTCCTTGCATCGTGATTGTGGACGACTCGGCGATGCTGCCGAGGGTTCCGGGTCCATGAACGCTAACCGGCGAAGATCCCCCGCAACACCGCCGCGGACGCAATGTAACTATGCAGGATCGTGCACGTCGTTCGACGCAGTTGTGCATATCGTGAATGAAGACCCAGGACATCCCGGGCCGGCAACGCGGCCGTCCGACCAGAAGGAACCACGCCAATGACCGTCGTCGACATCAACGTCCACCACCTGCCCGAAGATCTCTTCACGAACGAGAAGATCCTCAACGGCTTCCTCAACAGCGCGCCCCGCGGGTTCGGAGAGATCGCGCGTGTCGACACGACGGATGCCGGCAAGAAGCACCTCATCCTCGAGAAGCCCAAGGGCCACCAGAACCTGAACTACGTCGACGGCGACTACTCCGCCGAGGCGAAGCTCGCGGCGATGGATGACGCGGGTGTCGACTACGGCATCATGCGTGTGCCCGTCTGGCAGGAGTGGCTCGACCTCGAGACCTGCCGGGCCGTCAACGACAACGCCGCCGACATCGTGCAGCGCTCGAACGGACGCCTGTTCTCCACCGCGTGCGTCCCGCCGTGGGGTGGCAAGGAGAACATCTACGAGCTCGAGCGCTGCGTCAAGGAGCTCGGTGCCGTCGGCGTGCAGGTGGCCTGCCACTACGGCCAGCTCTACCTCGACGATGAGGTCTTCAAGCCCTACATGAAGGTCCTCAACGAGCTGAACGTTCCGGTCATCGTCCACCACACTCCCCTCCCCGTCGACTGGAAGTCGGTCGTCGACTACACGAACCTCCGTCGGGAGTTCGGCCGACTGCTCGACCAGGCGACCGCCGTCGGCCGAGAGCTGTTCAGCGGCATGTTCGAAGAACTCCCGAACCTGCGATTCATCCACACCATGCTCGGCGGCAACTGGTTCGCCAACCAGAACCTCCTCACGCCGAAGCCGTCGCCGAAGAACGAGGCCATCCAGCGCCTCGACGCGACCGGTGCCGACGAGATCCGCCGGTATCTGAAGGACAACATCTTCTACGACCTGACCCACCCGCACTCGTGGGGCAAGGACCAGGTCGAGGCGGCCATCAAGATCGGCGGCGCCGACCACTACCTGTTCGGCTCGTCGTTCCCCGTCTTCTACGGCTGGATGAGCCAGGGCGTCGACTTCGTCAAGAACGACCTCGAGATCAGCGAAGAGGACCGCGAACTGATCCTGTCGGGCAACGCCAAGCGCATGTTCAACCTCCCGATCTGAGGTATCGATGAGCGGCACCGATCCCGAAGCCATCGACGAGTTCTTCTCGACGGCCCGTACGAAGGGACGCGATGAAGCCGTCGTCCTGGGCGACGAGGGCTTCCGCGACTTCCTCTACGACCTGGACGACCCGGCTGTCGCCCCGTGGCGCGGCATGGGCTACGAGGAGTTCACCGCCGCCCGGCAGGGCAACGAGTTCCTCCAGCAGCTGCTCGACTCGTGGAACGCGCTGTACGACGAGCCGTTCGTAGGCCTCACGAGCGACGGCGTCGTGCGCGAGGGTCTGTATCGGCTTCCGACGAACGGATCGACGGATGCTGCGCTCATCGCCGCGGCGGACGAGCTGCTCGGTCTGCTGACCGGGGACGAAGCCGAGCGATTCCGCTATCCGATCGATGCCCCCCAGTGGCGCGGCTGGAGCAACCCGGAGTTCGTCTTCCACCGGGTCGGCCTCCGTCTCGAAGACCTCGCCGAGGAGAAGACTCAGGCCGTCTTCGCGCTGATGCGCGCTTCGCTCAGCCCGGAGGGGTACGACCGGGTGATCGAGGCGATGCAGCTCAACGGCTTCCTCGGCGAGCTCGTCGGCCTGCCGACCGTCATGAACGACCGGAGTTACTGGGTATCCCTCTATGGGACGCCGTCCCCCGACGAACCGTGGGGCTGGCAGATCTTCGGCCACCATGTCGCGCTCAACTTCGTAACGCTGGGCGGTCGCGATGTCATCGCACCGGTGTTCCTTGGCGCCGAACCTGCCCTTTCGGATGGCGCGCAACCGCCGATCTTCGATCACCGCGAGCGCGTCGCGATCGAGCTGGCGTCCTCGCTCACCCCCGAGCAGCGCGCCCGAGCCGTCGTGTTCGAGTCGGTGCTCGACCCTGCGATGCCCGACGATCGCCTGCATCCCGCCGATGAACGCCACGTCGCGGGCGCCTTCCGCGACAACCGCGTCGTGCCTTATGAGGGCATCCCGGCATCCGAGCTCGACGACCTCCAGCGCGCGCTCCTGCGCTCTGTCGTCGAGGACTTCCTCCTGCTTCTGCGGGCGCCGCAACGCGCGCTGACGCTCGCCGACTACGACGCTCACCTCGATGAGACGTGGTTCTCCTGGTACGGAGCCACCGATGGATCGCAGCCCGTCTACTTCCGCATCCAAAGCCCCGTCATCATCGCCGAGCTCGACAACCACGCAGGGGTGTGGCTGACCAACCGCCTGCCCGCGCGCTTCCACGTGCACAGCACGCTCCGCCTGCCGAACGGCAACGACTACGGTCGCGCCTACATCGCGCAGTGGCGGGCCTCCGCACACGACCCGAAGGATCACTGATGCTGCCCACCACCAATCACGAACCACCCTTCGCCATCACTCGCGCGAGCCACGTCTCGCTCGCCGTGACCGATCTCGAAGCGAGCCGCGACTTCTACCGCGACGTGATCGGGCTCGTCGTGACGGAAGAGACGGATGACGCGGTCTACCTGCGCGGCCTGGAAGAAGCCGCCCACCACAGCCTCGTCCTCGAGCGCGGCCCCGAAGCCAAAGCGCTACAGATCGGCCTACGCGTCCGCCGGGACGCCGACATCCTCGCCGCGGAGAAGCACTTCGCCGCGACCGGCGTGCCCTTCGAGCGCGTCGAGAAGCCGCATCAGGGACCGACCTTGCAGTTCCGCGACCCCGTGGGCACGCACATGGAGCTCACGTCGTCGATGGACCTCGTGCCGCGCAAGATGCAGGAGTTCCACGAGTTCGTCGCCGGCGCACCGCAGCGCCTGGACCACTACCAGGTCGTCACGTACGACGTGCAGACGGCGACCGACTTCTGGACAGGACTCGGCATGCGGATGTCGGAATACACCGCGACCGATGGCACCGACGAGCTGTGGGGGACGTGGATGGAGGTCAAGGGCAATACTCACGACCTCGTGTTCACCAATGGCCGAGGGCCGCGCCTTCACCACTTCGCCTACACCGTGCCGGACGCGACCGCGCTGCTGCACGCGGCCGACGTCGCAGGCGCGCTCGGGTTCGGTGAGGAGATCGATCGCGGTCCGGGACGCCACGGCATTTCGAACGCCCTCTTCCTCTACCTGCGCGACCCCGACCAGCACCGCGTCGAGCTGTTCACGACCCACTACCAGTTCATCGACCTCGAGGATCAGCCGATCCGATGGGACGTCAGCAACCCGCGGCGCGCACAGCTGTGGGGCATGCCGGCGTCGAACCGATGGTTCTTCGAGGCGAGCGAGTTCCCCGGCGAGGAAGTCCACGAACCACTCCTCACAGCGAACCCCACGACACTCGAGCAGTACCTCGGGGTGCATTGATGACGCTGGATGCCGCGCTTGAGCAGAAGCTCCGATCCGCGCCCGTCGCCGCTCTCTCCGCTCAGTTGCGCAAACGTGGAATCGACAACTCCTCGATCGACGGCGTCTACGCGCTGACACCCGGCACGAGGCTCCTCGGGATCGCCAAAACCATCCGCTACCTGCCGCTCCGCGAAGACCTCTTCGCCCAGGTCGGCGGCGGCTACAACGAGCAGAAGCGCGCCTTCGACTCGGTGCTTCCCGGAGAGGTGCTCGTGATCGAGGCGCGCGGCGAGACGCACGCCGCGACGCTCGGCGACATCCTCGCGTTCCGGGCGCTCGCACGCGGCGCTGCCGGCATCGTGAGCGACGGTGGAGTGCGTGACCACGACGCCGTCGCCGTGATCGGCATCCCGGTGTTCGCCGCATCCGCGCATCCCGCCGTCCTCGGTCGCCGGCACGTGCCGTGGGACGCGGACATCGCGATCGCGTGCGGCGGCACGACGGTGCAGCCGGGTGACGTCATTGCCGGGGACGGCGACGGGGTCATCGTGATCCCGCGCGCGATCGCCGAAGAGATCGTCGACGCCGCCCTCGCCCAAGAGGAAGAGGACCAGTGGATCGCCGCGCGCGTGCGCGAGGGGCATCCGTTGGAGGGTTTGTTCCCCCTGAACGCGGAGTGGCGAGCGCGCTACGAGGCAGACCGCGGGGACGGATGATGGATGCCGCGCAGCACGCCGCGATCGCGGACGAACTCTCAGCGGCCGAGGATGCCCGCGCGACCGTTCCGCTGCTGACGGCACGGCACGACGGCATGAGCGTCGAGGATGCGTACGCGGTGCAGCGGGAGTGGCATCGCCGCGGCATCCGCGCCGGTCGTCGTCACGTCGGGAGGAAGATCGGCCTGACGTCCAAGGTCATGCAGGTCGCGACGGGCATCACCGAGCCGGACTACGGCGCGATCTTCGCCGACATGATCTTCGAGAGCGGCGCCGTCATCGAGCACGCGCGGTTCTCGAACGTGCGCATCGAAGTCGAGCTCGCCTTCGTCCTCGGGACGGCGATCGAGGGCCCGCACGCATCGATCTTCGATGTGCTCCGCGCAACGGAATACGTCGTGCCGGCGCTCGAAATCCTCTCGTCACGGATCGAGCTCGCGGGCCGAACGATCGTCGACACGATCAGCGACAACGCGGCGATGGGCGCGATGGTCCTGGGCGGCACCCCCGTCGCGCCGGACGCGATCGATCTTCGCTGGGTGTCGGCACTGCTGCACCGCAACGAGACGATCGAGGAGTCCGGCGTCGCCGCCGCCGTCCTGGGGCATCCCGCCCACGGCGTCGCCTGGCTCGCGAACAAGCTGCATCCGCACGGCGATCGGCTGGACGCCGGCGAGATCATCCTCGCGGGCTCGTTCACCCGCCCGATGTGGGTCGAGGTCGGCGACACCGTCCTCGGCGACTACGGGCCGTTGGGGACGGTGTCGTGCCGCTTCGTCTAGACCCGACTCTCCGCGATCGGCTGGCCGAGGCATCCCGCCCCCTCGCGGGAATGTGGGTCTGCTCAGGCAGCCCACTGGTCGCCGAGATCTGCGCCGGCAGTGGGCTGGACTGGCTGCTGATCGACATGGAGCACTCCCCCAACGGTCTCGAAGGAGTGCTCGCACAACTGCAAGCGGTCGCCGCCTACCCGATCACGCCCGTCGTCCGCGTGCCCTCGGCTGATCCCGTCGTGATCAAACAGGTGCTGGACCTCGGGGCGCAGAACATCCTCGTGCCGATGATCTCGTCCGCATCCGATGCGGAAGCAGTGGTCGTCGCGGCGCACTATCCGCCACGCGGGCGCCGCGGGGTGGGCAGCGCGCTCGCCCGATCGGCACGGTGGAACCGCATCGACGACTACCTCGGAGGGGCGTCTGACCACTTGAGCGTCCTCGTCCAGATCGAGACCATCGAAGGGGTCGCCGCCGCAGCCGACATCGCCGCTGTCGAGGGCATCGACGGCGTGTTCGTCGGCCCGAGCGATCTCGCCGCGTCGATGGGACTGCTCGGTCAGCAGACGCACCCCGAGGTGATCGCCGCCGTGAAGACGACGATCGAGCGGGTGAGCTCGCAGGGCACGCCGGTCGGGGTGAATGCGTTCGACCGGACGCTCGCGGAGTCCTACGTCCATGCCGGAGTCGACTTCGTCCTCGTCGCCGCGGATGTGTCGATGCTCGCGCGAGGCTCTGAAGCGCTCGCGGCTCAGTGGGTGACCGCCACATCCTCGATCGAGCGAACAGGCTATTGATCGGTGAGCACGACACGCGATTCGATTCGCATGTCCTCGCCGAACACGTATCCGCCGAGAAAACTCGCGGCTACTGTCGTATCCGAGCCTCGCCGTTCGTGGATGTGGTGAGCGACCCCTTCGGGTCGCCGTACTGCGGAGCCGCGATCCGGCTCCCGATGAGAGGACACGACAGTGCCGAAGTATCTGATCGCATTCAACGACGAGTGGGTGCCCCTGCACACCGGCGAGGAGCTCGTCGCGAAGAGCGAGGCGTCACGAGCCGTGATCGACGACATGCAGGAGGCGGGCGTCTTCCTCTACGCGGACGGCGGGATCGATGCATCCACCGCCATCTTCAATGTCGTGAGCAAGAACGGCGAAGCGGTCTTCGCGGACGGCCCGTTCGTCGAGACAAAGGAGCACCTCGGAGGGTTCACCGTCATCGAGGCGGCTGACGACGAGGCGGCGCGCTACTGGGCCGGACGCCTGGCGGTGGCGCTCGACTGGCCGCAGGAGGTCCACCGCTTCCCTTCCGACATGGACGAGATCGTCGAGAAGCACGGCGCACCCGCACAGGAGACGTGACGCCGCCCTCGGTCGACGAGGCGATCACCCGTGCCCACCAGGACGAGTGGGCGCGGGTGGTGGCAGGTCTCGCCCGCCGCTTCGGTGACCTCGGAATCGCCGAGGACGCGGCAGCCGAGGCATTCCTCACGGCGGTCGAGAGGTGGCCGCGCGATGGCGTACCGCCCAATCCGGGAGCCTGGCTCACGACGACAGCCACCCGCAAGGCGATCGATCGGCTGCGTCGCGAGTCCCGCCGAGACGACAAGCACCTGGCGGCCGACATGCTGCGCGACGACACCCCGCATGAACCGACGGGACCGGTGGAGGATGACCGGCTCCGCCTGATCTTCGTGTGCTGTCATCCCGTGCTCCCGACCGAGGCGCGGGTCGCGCTCACGCTGCGGCTGCTCGGCGGTCTGACGGTCGCCGAGATCGCCCGCGCGTTCCTGGTGCCCGAGACCACGGTCGCGCAGCGGATCACGCGCGCGAAGGCGAAGCTGACGGCATCCGAAATCCCCTTCACGGTGCCGCGCGAGGACGACATCCGCGAGCGCCTCGCGGGCGTGCTCGCCGTGATCCTCCTCATCTTCAACGAGGGATATCTGGCGACGGCGGGCGATGATCCGCTCCGCACCGAGCTCATCGATGAGGCGATCCGGCTCGGCCGACTGCTGCGCGCACTACTCCCGGATGAGGGCGAAGTCGCGGGGTTTCTCGCCCTCATGCTGCTGACCGATGCACGGCGCCCGGCGCGGGTGTCCCGGACGGGCGAGCTCGTGACGCTCGATGAGCAGGACCGCGGGTCGTGGAACCGACCCATGATCGTCGAGGGGCACGCGCTCGTGCGCGAGCGGATCGCGACCGGCGAACCACCCGGCCGCTATCAGCTCCTCGCCGCCATCAACGCCGTGCACACCGACGCGCGGTCCGCCGCAGACACCGACTGGTCGCAGATCGTCACGCTCTACGACCGACTGACGATCGCCGACGACTCGCCCATCGTGCGGCTCAACCGAGCCGTCGCCGTCGCCGAAGTCGATGGCCCCGACGTCGCACTCGCAGAGGTCGAGCGACTCGGAGATCACCTCGAGGGCTACCATGCCTTCCACGCCGCCCGCGCCGACCTCCTGCGCCGCATCGGGCGCAGCGACGACTCCCGCGCGGCCTACGAACGCGCCATCCAGCTCGCGGGCAATCCCGCTGAACGGGCGTACCTCACCCGCCGACTCGGGCAGCTCGGCGCGACGTCCGCCTGACACGCCCTGGCGTCCGCACGCCGACGGGTGCACAATGACGGCCATGGTCGCCGATGCCGCCGATCCGCCCCCTCGAGAGTCCGACGCGCTTCTCGCGCGGAGGGCGCAGATCCTCGCGACCGAGCACTGGGGCCTCCTCGCCGCGCGGGGAACCGCGCAGAGCGAAGTGCTCACTCGGATCACGATCTTCCTGACACTCGTCTCGGCCGGCCTCGTGACGATCGGGCTCCTCGGCCAGGCGACCGGGTTCGCGGGATGGTTCCCCGCCGCCGCGCTGTCGATCCTCGCTTTCCTCGCACTCGTCGGCCTTCTGACGCAGATCCGGGTCTTCAACGTCGCCGAGGACGACATGATGTTCGTCACGGCCATGAACCGGCTGCGCGGCGCCTACGTCGATCTGGACCCGAAGGTCGAGGAGTATTTCCTCGAAGCGACGACCGACGACATGCTCGGGATGCAGGTCACGTACTCCTTCATGGTCCCCCGAGGCGACGCGAAGGTCATGGGCGGCAGTTCCGCGTTCCTCATCGTGATCGTGAACGCGTGCGTCCTGGGTCTCATCCTCGGTGGCCTCGTCGCGCTCACCGACCTGCCCGTCGGCTGGGCGATCACGGCGGGCATCCTGACCGGGCTGCTCGTCATCCTCGGATCGGGCATGTCGGTCTATCGCGCCTACCTCGACGTCTGGCGACGCTATGAGCCTCGGCGGAGGATGGACGAGCTCCCCGCGTACCTGCGACCGCGATCGCGATCGCGCCACTCTCGCTGAATCAGCGCTTCGCGAGCATCGCGGTCGTCCACCGCTCGAGGCGGGCGTAGGCATCCTCCCGCGCTTCGTGGCGCGACAGGAACACATCGTGCAGGGCGCCGTCGATGCGCTCGATCGTGACGGAGCGACCGAGCTTGAGCGCCGCTCGCGCGATGTCGTCGACCACGAGCACCGTGTCGACCGAGGTGAGGTCCTCGGTCCAGCGGGTCGGCGGCACGAAGCGCGCCGACAAGAGGACGCAGACCGGAACCGGGATGCCGAGGCCCGCCGCGACGGCCGCATGCCCCGCGATGACGGCGTGCATCCATCCGACATGCACCGGCATCGTCTGCGCCGGGCGCCAGTCGAGATTCACCTCGACCGGGTCCTCCGCATCCGCGACCTCGTTCTGCGCCCTCGTGTAGAAGCCGAGATCGGTCTGCGGCCACAGATCGAAGGGACGGTAGCGGGAATGGATGCCGAGTACCGGCGCGATCGCGGCGCGCGTCGTCGCGCTGAGCTGGAACTCGAGCCAGGGGCTGTTGAGCACGACGGCGGCGACGTGCTCCCGATGCCGTGCGGCCCAGAGACTCAGCGTCAGACCGCCTGTCGAGTGCCCCATGAGCACGAGGCGGCGGTCGCCCGCGCCATCGGTGCCGCGGCCCATCGCCTCGAGCGCCGCGGCGATGTCGGCGTCGTAGTCGTGCAGGTCGGAGATGTAGCCGGGTGTCTGACCGGGCCGCAGGCTCCGACCGTACTTGCGCAGGTCGAGGGCGAAGAAACGCGCGCCGCGCCCGGCCCAGAAGTGCGCGAGCCGCTTCTGGAAGAAGTAGTCCGACCAGCCGTGGACGTACAGCACGTCGATGTCGGCGAACGGGCGGTGGTCGCCGAAGATCCCGCCGAGGATCGCGTGCTCGGGCAGAAGCCGAACGACCGTCGCGACGACGTCGCCCTCGTCGTCGACCCCGAGCTCGAGCGTCCGCTGCGCGAACGGCTCGCCGAGGACATCGGGCACCCAGTCGCTCGTCATGGCGTCACTCTAGCGGCGCCTACTCACCGCGCGAGATCTTCACCATCTCGTCGCGAGGCACGACCTTGATGCGTGCGCGCTCGTGCGGAGCACCGAGCGCGATCTCGTGCTCGTCGAGGCGGTGCCAGCCGTCGAGATCGGTCCACGCCACCGCACGCTCGGCGAGCAGCGCCGGGATCGCCTCCTCGGACGGATCCGTCGGCTGCCACCACGAGCCCTGGTCGTTGATGAGATGGCGAACCGTCTCCATCGCGTCGGACTTGGTGTGGCCGATGAGCCCCACCGGCCCGCGCTTGATCCAGCCCGTCGCGTACACGCCCGGCACCCGCTCGTTCGAGTCCTTGCGCAGCACCTGACCCTCGTGGTTGGGGATGACGCCGTGACGCTTGTCGAACGGAACCCCGTCGAGCGGCGAGCCGAAGTATCCCACCGCGCGATAGATCGCCTGAATGGCGACTTCGCGCAGCTCGCCCGTGCCGACGACGCCGCCCTCGCCGTCGGGACGCGTGCGCTCGTAGACGAACGACGCGACACGACCCTCGTCGTCGGTCTTCACCTCGACGGGCTTGGCCCAGAAGTGCAGGTGCAGTCGACGGGATGCCTCACCTCCGCTGCCGTTGACCGAAGGCCGCTGGCGCCACGACTGCAGCACCCGGTCGATCACCATGACCTGCTTGTTCGAGGCGATCGCCGCCTTCGAGGCTTCGTCGTAGTCGAAGTCCTCGTCGTAGACGACCATGTCGACGTCGCGCAGCTCGCCGAGCTCGCGCAGCTCGAGCGGTGTGAACTTCACCTGTGCGGGGCCGCGGCGCCCGAACACGTGCACGTCGGTGACGGGGGATGCCGCGAGCCCCGCGTGCACGTTCTCGGGGATCTCCGTCGGCAGCAGGTCCTCCGCGTGCTTGGCGAGCATGCGTGCGACGTCGAGAGCGACGTTGCCGTTGCCGATCACGGCGAGCGACTCGGCCTCGAGCGGCCATTCGCGCGGCACGTCGGGGTGACCGTCGAACCAGCTCACGAAATCGGCCGCCCCGTACGAGCCGACGGCCTCGATGCCCGGGATCTCGAGGTCTGCGTCGTGGATCGCTCCGGTCGAGAAGATGACGGCGTTGTAGTGCTTCTTGAGGTCGTCGAGCGTGATGTCCCGCCCGAAGTGCACGTTGCCGAAGATGCGGATGTCGCCGCGGTCGAGCACTTCGCGCAGAGCCGTGATGATGCCCTTGATGCGAGGGTGATCCGGCGCGACCCCGTAACGGACGAGGCCATAGGGGGCGGGAAGCTGCTCGAACAGGTCGATCGAGACGTCGAACTTGCGCTCGGCCTTGAGGAGGATGTCGGCGGCGTAGATGCCCGCGGGCCCGGCGCCGACGATCGCGAGTCGGAGCTTGGTCATGGAGAGTCCTTCAGTCGTCGGTGGCGCGCGTGAAGCGCGGTACTAGCTGGAGCGGTCGGCGACGGCCTGCGCGAAACGCGTGAGCGCTTCCTTCACGGCTCCGTCGGGAACCGGTGCGAGGGCGTCGATCGCTTCGCGCGACCACGCGTTCGCGAGGTCGAGGGTCGCCTGCGTGGCTTCGTGCTCGCGCAGTCGCGCGAGCGGCTCGTCGAGGATCGCGGGGTCGGCGCCCTCGGCGATGCGGGCGACGCCGTCGTCGATCGCCGCATGGAGGGCGATGGATTCGGCATCCGTCCGTTGCCCGAGGAGCAGGTACGGCATCGTGGGGACGCCGGCGCGCAGGTCGGTGCCGGGCACCTTGCCCGTCTCGTCCGGGTCTGCCGACAGGTCGATGACGTCATCCAGCAGCTGGAATGCGACACCGGCCTTCTCGCCGAACGTGATCATGGGCTGCTCGAGCTCGGTCGGGCCGTTCGAGAAGATGACGCCGGCCTGGGCCGCGGCGGCGATGAGCGAGCCGGTCTTGTCGGACAGCACCTGCAGGTAGAACGCGACCGGGTCGTCGTCGTCGCCGGGCCCGATCGTCTCGTGCATCTGTCCGAGCACGAGGCGTTCGAAGGTGTCGGCCTGCAGCTGGATCGCCTGGTTCCCGTGGCGGGCCATGATCTGGCTCGCGCGGGAGAAGAGCAGGTCGCCCGTCAGGATCGCGACGTTGTTGCCCCATACCGCGTGCGCGCTGGGCACACCGCGGCGCTTGTCCGCGGTATCCATCACGTCGTCGTGGTACAGCGACCCGAGGTGCGTCATCTCGAGCGCCGTCGCACCCTCGATGACGGCCTGCGTCGCCCCGTCGCCCAGTTGGGCGGTGAGCAGAGCGAGCATCGGCCTGACGCGCTTGCCTCCCGCTTCGTACAGGTAGCGGCTCGTGGCGTCGGCGAGGGCGTCCGTCACGCGGAGCTCGTTCGCCAGCGATTCGTCGACGCGCTCGAGGCCGGCTTCGACGGTGGCGAGGAGTCGCCGGGAGCGCGGGCCCGCGAAGATGCGGTCGGTCAAGCCCAGCTTGCCCGCGATCCGCGAGCCCGGAGCTGAGGGAGTCACGGGTCCAGCCTACCGGGCGGGCTCAGCGGCCGGTTTCTTCGCCCGGTGAAGTGCGACGATCCCGAACGAGAGGTTGCGGTAGGCGACCTCGCTCCAGCCCGCCTGGCGGATCCAGCTCGACAGCGTCGGTTGATCGGGCCAATCCCGGATCGACTCGTTGAGGTAGTCGTACGCTTCGGCGTTGGAGCTCATCGCCCGCGCGACGACAGGCAGGATGCGGTCGTTGTAGAACCGGTACAGCCCGTTGAAGGCGGGCGAGGGCGGATGCGAGAACTCGCAGACGACCAGGGTCCCGCCCGGCTTCGTCACGCGCAGCAGTTCGGCGATCGCCTTCTTCGGCTCGTTCACGTTGCGCAGACCGAACGACATCGTGACGGTGTCGAACGAGTCGTCGTCGAACGGCAGGGCCGTCGCATCCGCCTCTTCGAAAGTGAGATTCGGGATGCCGGAGTGCCGCCTCCGGCCTTCAGCGATCATTCCGGGCGAGAAGTCCGCCGCGACGACCTCGGCGCCGCTGCGGGCGAGCGAGACGCTCGACGCCCCCGTTCCCGCGGCGAGGTCCAGGATGCGTTGACCGGGTCGCGGTGCGACCGCGCGGGTGGTGGCGACGCGCCAGAGGCGGTCGTTGCCGAGGCTGAGGACGTCGTTGGTGAGGTCGTAGCGCTGCGCGACCTGGTCGAACATGCCACTGACCTTCGCCGGATCCTTGTGGAGGTCGGCGCGGTTGGGCTGGGGCTCGGTCACCCGATCAGTCTAGGTTCAGTGCGGCGAGGCGCTCGAGCCAGCGGTCGCCCGTCGCGACGTCGAACGGCGGCTCGCCGGCATCCACCCGCCGCTCGAGGTCGACGGCGCGCGACTCGAGCTTCTCGACGATCTCGAGCGGGTAGCCGTAGGCGACACGGTGCTCGTCCCACTCGTCCTGATCGTCGATGAACAGTCCGCGTTCGTCGACGGCCAGCACGACGTCGAGGTCCATGTCGATGCCGGTGGGCTCGTCGCCCTCCCACTTCGCATCCCACGAGATGTCGATGTAGATGCGGTACCTCGCCGGTGGCACCTGGTTGATCGTCACGACGTACTCGCCGTTCGGCGGCAGGAGCGTCACGTTGGGGCCGTCCACTGTGAAGTCGCGCCCCGGACGGTGGCTCCGCCATCCCGTCGGCTGACCGAACCAGTCGCCCCACTCATCGGAGCCGAGGTAGACGCAGTCGTGCGCCCAGTGCGGTCCGCCGTCCCACTTGCGCCAGCGGAACACGAGCCGCGTGCCCGGCTCGGGACGGACGGGGATCACGCTCATCCTGCGAGTCTAGAGTTGAAGCGTGACCGATCCGACCCGCCCGCCGCGACTGGTCGCACACACGCAGGAAGTCGATGCGATCGACGATCTGATCTCGTACGCGTCGCCCGACGAGCCGCTCGCGTTCCTGCGGCGCGGCGACGGCATCGTCGGGATCGGGCGCCCCGTCGCCGGGTTCTCGCCCTACACGCGCCTCGGCGGCCCGCACGACCCGTCCCACGCCGACGGGTGGCGATGGCTGTGCTCCGATGCCCGCGTCCACGACGAGGTGCGACTGCCTGGGACCGGTCTCGTCGCCTTCGGCGCCTTCCCCTTCGACGCGCGCTCCGAGCGCTCCCCCGCGCTCGTCGTGCCTCCGCTCGTGATCGGTCGCCGCGACGGACGCTCGTGGATCACGCGCATCCACAGCCTCGACGCCGTCGTCGCGGACGAGAAGCCTGCCTTCGAGCCGCAGCCGTACGGTCCGTACTGGTCGGCGACGCTCGGACCGGGACGCTTGGATCCCGAAGGCTACGAGGCGGCCGTGCAGATCGGACTCGAGGCGATCGCGGCCGGCACTGTCGACAAAGTCGTGCTGGCTCGCGATCTCGTCGGCACGATCCCCGTCGGCGCCGACCTGCGGCGCCTCCTGCGCGCGCTGTCGACGGGGTACCCCGATACGTGGACCTTCGCCGTCGACGGGCTCATCGGCGCGAGCCCCGAGACGCTGGTCACGGTCGCGGGCGGAACCGTGACGGCCCGTGTGCTCGCCGGCACGGCTCCGCGCGGCGCCGACGCGCAGGAAGACGCCGCGGCATCCCTCGCCCTCGCGGCGAGCACGAAGGACCTCGACGAGCACCGCTATGCGGTGCAGAGCGTCCTCGAGGTGCTCGAGCCCCACACGCGGTCGCTGCAGGCGGACTCGGCGCCGTTCACACTCGAGCTGCCCAACCTGTGGCACCTCGCAACGGACGTCGCCGGCGACCTCGACGACGGTGCTTCCGCGCTCGATCTGGTGGCGGGGCTGCACCCGACGGCGGCGGTGGCCGGCACGCCGACGGATGCCGCGATCGAGCTCATCCGGCGGATCGAGCCGTTCGACCGCGGTCGCTACGCCGGCCCCGTCGGGTGGGTCGACGCCAACGGCGACGGGGAATGGGCGATCGCATTGCGCTGCGCGCAGGTCGGCTCACCGCCCCTGCGGAGCTTCTCGGCTTACTCCGACACGATCCCGGTCGTCGCGCACGCCGGCGCGGGGATCGTCGCGGGCAGCGAGCCCGAGACCGAACTGCTCGAGACGCGGGTGAAGTTCCGCCCGATCGTCGACGCCCTGGCCTAGACGCCCTGCAGGTCGGCTGTCACGCGCGTCCGCGTCGGCGCGCCGATGCGTGCCACGCCGACGGCGAGCGCCGAGAGCGTCGCGAGCGTGACGAGGATCAGCGCGCGCTGCACGAGACCCGCGACGCCGACGTTGCCGCCTGCTCCGGTCGCGTCGAAGATCCCCATGAAGATCGCGAAGAGGACGAGGGATGCCGCGCCGCCGCCGATCCCGATGAGACCCAGCGTCGGCGACTCGAGGCGCACCGCGAGCCCCGCGAGCACGAACCCGACCGCGGGCAGCGGCACGGCGAGGAGGAAGCCCGACAGGTGTAGCATCATCGACTCGAGGGTGAAAGCACCGCACACGATCATGCCGACGCCCGAGAGCACCATGAGCACGACCGCGGTGCGGCCGAGTCCTCCCCGACGCCACCACGCGCGAGCGGTCGCGAGCGTGCCCACGAGCACGAGCAGCCCGCCGACGATGAACGCCGCGTTCATCGTCGGGCCGGTGACGCCCAGGCCGAGCCCGCTCACGGGCTGGCTGATCCAGGAGTACGGGGCGATCGTGTGGCCGAAGAGCTCGTACCCGGGGCTCACGGCGCCGAGCACGATCCACGCGAGCGTGAAGATCGCGGTTCCTGCGACCGTGAGCCAGGAAAGCGCGCGCATCAGCCGGCCGACCGTTCGCTCTTGTCGGGGGCGAAGAGCATGCGGGCGAGGACGAGCATCATGACCGCGAAGCCGCCCGCGAAAGCGAGGGGCGCCCACCACCAGCCGACGGTGAAGATGAGCACGGCGATGATCGCGAAGGTCACGAGCCAGATGACGGCCGAATAGATGCCGAAGCGCGCGGCGGTCTCGGGCTCGCGCTCGAAGCGGTTCGCGGGCACGCTCGCGCGCGCCTGACGGGTCCACGCCTTGCGACGATTGGTCTGGCTCGCGCCAAGGAACGCGAACAGCACGATCGAGGCGATCACGCCGAGCGCGGCGAAGACGATGCACCAGATCGGCAATGCGCCGACGGCGACCATGAACCCGAAGAACAGGCCGAGGGAGGCGAGGAAGGTCGCCGCGGCGAACTCGCCCGCCCTGTTCCCGGGCATCGGGTGGTTCGTGGTGGTCTCCTGGGCCAGCGAGTCGCCCACGAGGAGTCCGAGAGCCGTCGATGCCATGCTGAAGAAGCCGATGACCGGCCCGATCACGACGGGCAGAACGCCCGTCGACCCGAGGATGCCGAGCACGATTCCGACGACCGCCACGATCGACCAGACGACGGCCCGCACGACGTAGCCGACCTTGGGGCGCACGTGATAGCGCTGCTGCAGGGCGGCGTAGTCGCTGGATGACGCGGCGGGCGCGGCATCCGGAATCTCCCCGAGGAGTTCGCGCACATCGCCGAGCTCCGCCACGGCGGTGCGCGCCGAATCGGAGGGAGCGACGCCGGATGCCTCGAGCTCCGCCGCGCGGGCGACGAGGTTGGCGCGCACTTCCTCTTTCAGATCCTGCGCGTCGGGCGTCATCTCGACGCCGGCGAACGCTTCGTCGAGCAGACGGTGGATGTCTGTGTTCATGATTCAGTCCTTCGCAGTGATCGACGGGACGTCGAGGAGGGAGTCGATGACGCGGCGGGTGGCGACCCAGGCCGTGACGTTGGAGGCGAACACCGCGCGGCCCGCGTCGGTGATCCGGTAGTACTTGCGGCGCCCGCCCTGCGTCTCGTCGCCCCAGTAGGACTCGACGAGGCCGTCCTTCTCGAGGCGGCGGTACGTGGCGTACAGCGTCGCCTCTTTGATCTCGTGGTCGCCGCCCGTCGCATCGCGGATGGCTTTGTAGATCTCGAAGCCGTAGCTGTCGCCGCGGCGCAGCACACCGAGCACGATCGTGTCGGTGTGACCGCGCAGCAGGTCGGCTGCGAACGCATCGTCGTTGGTCATGTCCAGTACTGTATCACATCAAGTACTTGAGCGGACAGATATCTACATCACACCGACATGGCGTTCAGGATGCCGCGAGGCGCGCCCTTTCGACGCCGACGTCGAACGTCGCGGCCGGCCACTGCGGGTCGATCGCCTCGAGGGCCTCGAGCAGGAGCGCCTGCACCGCGAGGCGCGCGTACCACTTGCGGTCGGCCGGCACGACGTGCCAAGGCGCGGCATCCGTCGACGTCCGCTCGAACACCGTCTGATACGCGTCCATGTACGCGGGCCAGAGCTCGCGCTCGTCGATGTCGCCGGGGTTGTACTTCCAGTGCTTGTCAGGCCGATCGAGCCGCTCCCCCAACCGCGCTTTCTGCTCCTCGGGCGAGATGTGGAGCATGACCTTGACGATGCGGGTTCCCGCCTCCGTCAGGCGCGTCTCGAAGTCGTTGATGGCGCCGTACCGGCGCTCGATCTCGTCGGCGGGTGCGAGCCGGCGCACACGGCCGATGAGCACGTCTTCGTAGTGGGATCGGTCGAACACCCCGATGAAGCCCGGCTCGGGCAGACGCTTCTCGATGCGCCAGAGGAAGTCGTGGGCGAGCTCTTCGGGCGTCGGCTTCTTGAAGGCCGTGAGCATGACGCCCTGCGGGTCGACGGACCCGACCACGTGCCGGATGATCCCGCCCTTGCCCGCGGAGTCCATCGCCTGCAGGACGAGCAGCACACTCGCGTCGGTGGCGTCGGATCGGGACGCCGCGTACAGCCGCTCCTGGTACTCGTCCAGCTCGTCGACGCCCGCGGCGAGATCGGCGATGCCGTGGTCCTTGCGGCCGGTGTGGCCCGGCGTGGACCGAGGGTCCACGTCAGCGAGCCGGAACCCCGGCCCCACCCGGAGGATGTCGCTCGCATCGGTCGTCCAGTACCGCTGGCTCTTGGCGCTCATGCGCCCATTCTGGCGGGGGTTCGTCGTTTCGTCTCGCTGCGCTCGCTCAACGACCGGCGAAGCTCGGGGTCAGCGCTCGAGCGGAACCTCGATCAGCTGCCGTCCGCCGACGGGCGAGGTGAGCGCCTGATCGAGAGCTGCACGCGTCGTGACGCGCTGGTACTCCCAGCCGTAGGCGAGGGCGAGGTGTTCGAACCGCGTCGTGTGCGGCGTGTACAGCACGCGGTCCATCGCTCCGTCGCCCGCGACGCCGGCGACTTCGAGTCCGTCGAAGATCGTGCCGCCGCCGTCGTTGCCGACGATGACCTGGATGCGGGGCTCGCGCTCACCCGGCGGCAGCAGAAGTGCCCCCACATCGTGCAGAAGGGTCAGGTCGCCGAGGAGCACCCGCGTGACGCCCGGCTCACCGCCGGCCTGGCTGGCGAGGGCGACGCCGGTCGCGGTCGCGATCGTGCCGTCGATGCCGGCGAGCCCGCGGTTGGAGTGCACGCGCACCTTCTTGCCCCCGAGCACGGTGTCGGCGACCCGGACGAGCCGCGACGAGCCGAAGACCAGCCGATCGTGCGGCCACGTCGCGCGCCACACGGCGTCGACGAGCGCCGCGCGGTCGAGCGGCGCCCGCGCGACCGCGAGCTCGGCCGCGATCGCGCCGAGTCGTTCGTTCGGCACGGCCGACGAGAGCGCGTCGGCGTCGGGCGCAGGAGGAGAGAGGTCGATGGATGCCGCGCGAGATGCCTGCATCCATTCTCCGAGCCACGCTCGATCGGTCTCGCCCGACGCGACGGCGACGGAGTCGATCGCGACGGTCTCGCCGTTGAGGTTGAGGGGCTCCCCCGGACCGCGGAGCGCAAGAACCTCGACGTCGGCGCGCGAAAGGAGCGCGGCCGCTTCGCGCGAGAGCGTGGGATGGCCGAGCACGACCACCCGCTCGACGCGGCCGCCGAGTGCGGGGTCGGCGAGCAGGGCCCGGTACCCGTGGACGAGGTGCCGACCGAATCGTGCGCCGCTGACGATCTCGGCGACGAGCGGCCAGCCGCCGACATGGGCGATCTCTTCGGCCGAGGGTCCGGCGTCGGCCCCTGCGATGACGATCGTGCGGGGTCCGCGCTCGAGCACGAACGGGGCTTCGTCGGGCTCAGGCGGAAGGTCGGCCTCGCCGATGCCGCCGCCTCCTTGATACAGCGCACCGAACGCCTCTTCCTCGACGGGCTCCGGCTCGGGCGGCGCATCGAGGTCGGCACCGGGTTCGACGGCGAGCTCGGTCTCGGGCACGCCGAGCCACTGCGGGAGCACGCCCGCGAGCGGCTCGCGGTAGGGCAGGTTCAGGTGCACGGGACCGGCGGAGCGGAGGCCGGCACCGAGCGCCGCAGCGACCGCATCGGCCGCAACGGCGCGGAGCATCGCGCTCTGCTCGCCGTCACCGTCGGCGTCGAGGGTCTCGGGCGTCGGCAGATCCGCCTCGAATCGCGTGTTCGGCGAGAACATGCCGGGCTGCCGCGTGGTCTGGTTCGCACCGACACCGCGGAGCTCGTGAGGCCGGTCGGCCGTGAGCAGGATGAGCGGCACACCGGCGTGGTGGGCCTCGAGCGCGGGCGGCAGCAGGTTCGCCGCGGCCGTTCCCGACGTGCAGACGACGACCGCCGGCATCCCGCTCTCGCGACCGATGCCCAGTGCGGTGAATCCGGCGACCCGCTCGTCGATGCGCACGTGCAGACGCACGAGGCCGCGCTGCTCGAGTTCGGCGGCGACCAGCGCGAGCGCCTGCGAGCGCGACCCGGGGCTCAGCACGATGTGCTGGACCCCGTGCTCGACCAGCGCGCACAGCAGCGCGGCCGCAGCATCCGTCGCCGGCGAACGATCCTCTTCCGGGCGCGACGCGTCCGCGCCGGGCGGGCTCGTCACGATCAGCCGACGGCGCCGCGCTGACCGCGGGCGTCGTCATCGCCGTCGGCGCGAGGAGCGGGAGGCTCGGTCTTGCCATCGACGATTCGCGGCGACGGCGGCTCGGGCTCGCTCACGGGCGGCGTCGACCAGCGAGGATCGTCGTCCTCGGAGTCGAGGAGAGCGAGCTCCTCTTCGAGACGGCGGATCCGTTCGTCCTGGTCGCTTCGCGCACCGAGCTTGCCGAGGAACTCGGGGTCGTCGTCTGGTGCACGGCGGGCGGCGATCTGGCTCTGGCGGACGCGGCCGACCGTGAGCCACAGGAGTCCACCGAGGACGGGGATGAGGACGACGATCGCGATCCAGGCGGGCTTGCTCACGCCGCGATGACGCGTCGGCGGCTGCACGGCGCAGTCGACGATGGTGAAGACCCAGAAGACGGCCGCCACCAGCCCACCGATGAGGAGCGCACGTGCCACGACTCCATCCTAGGCGCGCGCGGCTGGGGGCGGCCTGCGAGAGTGCCTCGCTTACGATGGAGGCATGAAAGCCCGCTCCATCGTCGTCTACACGGTGCTGCGGCTCCTCGCGTTCCTCGTGCCGTTCGGCATCCTGATGATCTTCCCGCTGTTCCGCGAGTACTACTGGCTCGCGGCGATCTTCGCGGCCCTCATCGGACTGAGCCTCTCGATGCTCTTCCTGCGTCGCCCGCTCGACGACGTCAGCGCGGGGCTCGCCGCTCGTCGCCGCGAGGAGAAGGCTGCGGCGAGCGACGAAGAGGTCGAGGACGAGGCCGGAGGCCGCTGACGGCGATCAGCCGATGAAGGCCCAGAGCAGGAAGCCGCCGTAGGCCACCGAGGTCAGCGACGTCAGGCCCAGCGCGACGACGAGCTCCTTCGGCTCGCGATAGGTCCACACGATGAGGATCGCGGGCAGCGCTGCCAGCAGTGCGAGCAGCGACAGCCACGCGATGGGGTAGAACAGCGCGAGGAAGCCCGCGAGCACGAACGGCACGAGCACGAAGATCGTGAAGAGCCACCGCGTCGCGGTTCGGCCGATGAGCACCGTGAGGGTGCGCTTGCCGGCCTCGCGATCCTGGTCGATGTCGCGGAGATTGTTGGCGAGCAGCACGGCGCACGCGAGCAGACCCACGGCGACGGCGCCGAACCACGCTTCCTGCGGCAGCGCGAACGCCTGCACCCACGTCGTGCCGAGGGTGGCGACGAGCCCGAAGAAGACGAAGACGAACAGCTCTCCCAGTCCGTAGTACCCGTACGGACGCTTGCCGCCCGTGTAGAACCACGCGGCGAGGATGCAGACCGCGCCCACCGCGAGGAACCACCACTGCTGCGTGCGGATCGTGATCGCGAGGCCCGCAAGTGCCGAGATCGCGAAGAACGTGAGGGCCACGATGAGGACGGTGCGCGGCTTCGCCTTGCGTGAGGCGGTCAGCCGAGCAGGACCGACGCGGTGATCGTCGGTGCCGCGGATGCCGTCGCTGTAGTCGTTCGCGTAGTTCACGCCGATCTGGAGCGAGATCGAGACGATGAGGCAGAACAGCGCGATGACCCAGTGGAACTCGTCGACGACGAGCATCGCGGCCCCCGTGCCGACGAGGATCGGGGTGACGGCCAGCGGGAATGTGCGCAACCGCGCGGCGCCTACCCAATCGCCGAACGTCGCCTTCGCGACGGTGCGCGGATCGCGCGGCGCGTGGGCCTTCTGCGGGTTGCCGCGCGGCGGCTGCTTCTTCGGACCGTGCGCCTTGCGCTTCTTGCTGGGGGTACCTGCCACGAGCAGTCATCCTAGATCCCCTTCCGATGCGCACACGCGCAGAGGTAGCACGGCTCGCGCCGCAAACCGTAGGAGATGTCGGCCGTTCAAGCCACGGGCGGGCCGGTATGCACCGAATCTCCTACTCTTTGCGACGGTTCGTCCAACCTCTTGGCAGGAGATGACTCCTGACGCATGATGGCGGCATGCTCAGCCTCGGAACAACCGTCCTGTCGGTCGAAGACCTCACGCGCGCCGGCGACTTCTGGCGCGCGGCTCTCGGTTACGTCAACCGCAGCGAACCGAGCGACGACTGGGTCATCCTCGATCCGCCGGACAAGCAGAGCTGGGACGCGCCCGGCGCGAGCATCGCGCTCTCGGTGACCGGGTACCCGGTGCACTACCCGCCGCGCATCCACCTCGACCTGTACGCCGACGACCAAGCCGCCGAGATCGCGCGACTGCTCACGCTCGGCGCGCGCGAGGTCGATTTCGACGGCTATCCGCCCGACGCCGACTGGATCGTGCTCGAGGACACCGAGGGCAATCGGTTCTGCGTCATCGACACCGGCGAGCGCGACTGATCAGTGCAGGGCGGCGACGGCGCGACGGATGGCCTCGCGATCGGGCTTGCCCGACGGCAGGGTCGCCAACTCGTCGACGAGCACGAGGCGCGCAGGACGTGCGTGCGCCCCGATCTCGTCCGCCACGGCGACGCGCGCCTCATCGAGCTGGATCGACTCGCTGCGGCGCAGGGCTTCGCCGCGCGTCGCGACGATGACGGATGCCTCGCCCCACCGCGCGTCGGGAACCCTGACGACGACGGCCGACGCGAGACCCGGCACGCTCCGCACGACGCGCTCGACGCGGTCGAGCGAGATGTTGATGCCCCCCGAGACGATGACGTTGTCGATGCGACCGCGGATGCGCAGCACGCCGTCCTCGACGATCCCGGCGTCGCCCGTGCGGTACCAGCGGGTGCCGTCGACGTCGCGGAGGAACGCGGCATCCGTCAGCTCCTCGTCGCCGAGATACCCGTCGGCGAGCGTCGGTCCCGATAGCTGCACCTCGGCATCCACCACGCGGACGCCGACGCCGCGCAGCGGAGACCCGTCGTAAACGCAGCCGCCGCTGGTCTCGGTCGAGCCGTACGTGCGCGCGATGCGCGCGCCCGCCTGCTCGGCGCGCTCGAGCGTGACGGGCGGGAGCGCCTGACCACCGATGAGGATCTTCTCGAACGAGCGCAGGGCGGCCAGCACCGCCGAATCGTGCTCGGCGGCGTCGAGAAGCGTCGTCAGCTGAGCCGGCACGAGCGAAGTGAAGGTCGGGATCCGGGAGCCGTGCTCCGTCGACACCATCATGAGCGCGGCGGCGGCGAACGCCTGCGGCGTGAACGATCCGCTCATGATCGCGGGCTCGCGGTCCGCGACGATCGCGCGGACGAGCACCTGGAGCCCCGCGACATAGCTCGCCGGCAGTGCGAGCAGCCACGACCCTTCGCCGATGCGGTCGGCCGTCGCGAGCGCACTCGCCGTCAGCGCGTCGCGACTGAGCACGACGCTCTTGGGCACGCCCGTCGAGCCCGACGTCGTGACGACGACCGCCGCGCCAGCGCGCACTTCGGTGCCGACGTGGCCGACGAGCCCGAGCGCCAGCGCGGGCCCCGGGCCGTGCAGCGCGGACTTCAGCGCGCGGAGGATGTCGCGGGGGTCGTCGCCCGTGACGGGTTCGAGTCGCATCAATAGTGGTAGGGGTAGGGCGACCAGTCGGGATCGCGCTTCTCGAGGAAGGAGTCACGGCCCTCGACGGCTTCGTCGGTGCCGTAGGCGAGTCGCGTCGCCTCGCCGGCGAAGAGCTGCTGACCGACGAGCCCGTCGTCGACGAGGTTGAACGCGTACTTGAGCATGCGGATCGCGGTGGGCGATTTGCCGAGGATGACGCGCGCCATCGCGATCGCTTCGCGCTCGAGCTCCGAGTGGGGCACGACCCGATTGACGGCCCCCAGCTCGTATGCGCGCTGCGCGGAGTACTCCTCGGCGAGGAAGAAGATCTCGCGCGCGTTCTTCTGACCGATCTGGCGCGCGAAGTACGCGGAGCCGTAGCCGGCGTCGAACGAGCCCACGTCGGCGTCGGTCTGCTTGAAGCGCCCGTGTTCCGCCGAGGCGACGGACAGGTCGCACACGACGTTGAGCGAGTGCCCACCGCCGGCAGCCCATCCGGGAACCACGGCGATCACGACCTTGGGCATGAAGCGGATGAGCCGCTGCACCTCGAGGATGTGCAGGCGCCCCGCCCGGGCGGGGTCGGTCACGGCATCCGTCTCGGAGTACTTGTAGCCGTCACGGCCGCGGATGCGCTGGTCGCCGCCCGAACAGAAGGCCCAGCCGCCATCCTTCGGGCTCGGTCCGTTGCCGGTGAGCAGGACGACGCCGATCTTCGGGTCCTGGCGCGCGATGTCCAGCGCCCGGTAGAGCTCGTCGACCGTGTGGGGCCGGAAGGCGTTGCGCACCTCGGGCCGGTCGAACGCGATCCGGGCGATGCGGCCGTCGTGCGAGACGTGGGCCGTGATGTCGGTGTACGAATCCGCGCCGGGGGCCGGCATCCATTCGTCCGCGTCGAAGAGCTCCGAAACCATGGGCTTCACTCTAGAGCGCGAACCTCAGGCGTTCTTGGCGTCGCGCCAGGCGAGCCAGCGCTCGACGATCGAGTAGTCGTAGTCCGGTCCGCCGAAGCCGAGCGTGAAGAGTCGCGCGCCGCGCGCATACAGGTCGTCGGCGTCCGACTCGTCACGTCGCTGCAGCTCGTTCGAGATCACGATGCCGCTCGTGTCGCGGCCGTCCTTCTCGCCCCAGCGCTCGATGACCGAGATCTTGTGCGTGAGGTCGTCGCCGTGCGTGAAGCTGTGCCAGATGTCGGCGTGCTTCGCGACGAGGCGGAGCGTCTTCTGCTCGCCCTTGCCGCCGATCATCACGGGGATGCGACGCGTCGGCGCGGGGTTGAGCTTCGCCCATCGCGCCTCGATGCGATCGAGACTCTCGGCGAGGTCGTTCAGGCGCGTACCCGGGGTGCCGAACTCGTAGCCGTACTCGTCGTAGTCGCGCTGGAACCAGCCCGCGCCCGTGCCGAAGATGAACCGGCCCTCGCCGCCGTTCTTGGCGGAGATGTGGTCGATCGTGCGGGCCATGTCGGCCTGCAGATCGGCGTTGCGGTAGCTGTTGCAGTTCACCAGCGCGCCGAACTCGACGCGCTCGGTCTGCTCGGCCCACGCCCCGAGCATCGTCCACGACTCGAAATGCGGGCCGTCCATGTCGTCACCGTGCAGCGGGAAGAAGTGATCCCAGTTGAACAGGATGTCGACCCCGAGCTCTTCGAGCCGGAAGACCGCGTCGCGGATCTGGGGGTAGGTCACGTGCTGCGGCTGGATCTGCACGGCGAGGCGCACGGGGGTGTCGAGAAGCATTCCTCAAGCCTAGGCACGCCGCCGGCATGGTGGGCCGCGAGAACCCATCCGCGGGACGAGAACACACGCTCGAACGGGTGTTCTCGTGACGCAGTCGGGTTCTCGCGGCACTGGCGGATCATCGCCGGGCGCGCAGCGCCTTGAGGAAGCCGTCGAGGATGTCCCACGCGGCGACGCCCGCGATCACGAACCCGGTGACCGTCGAGACGACAGATGCCACGGTCGCCGCCGAATCCTCGGGGATCACCGTGGAGAAGAACTCCGGGTTGATGAGCGTGCCCTGCACGAGCAGCACCAGCGCCGGAACCGCCACGGCGAGCGCGAGGACCGTGTTGAGCACGGCGAACGCGATCGTCCATCGTCCGACGACGTAGACGAGCACGGCGAGCATCGCCTCGACCGCCATCACCAGGAAGAGCAGGAACACCCACCACGGCCACAGGCCGGGGTCGAGGAACGACAGACCCGGCTCGCTCGGCGCGAAGCCGATGAAGTGGTCCCAGACGACCGCGCCCGCCGCGAGCACGAGGAACACGATCGAAGCGATCATCTCGCCGAAGGTCGTGCCCTTCTCGCGCGGCTCGGGGAGCGAGTCCGGCGTCCACTCGCCCGACATCGGAGCCTTCGACCCCGAGCGCTCGACGATGAAGAAGACGAGAGTCACCCAGAAGCCGACGTGCACGATCGTCGAGATGAGCACCGCGAAGACGCTGCCCACGATGTCGCCGAAAGGCTCGCCGGCCAGCGTCATGCCGAGCGCGACACCGAAGACGGCGCAGGCCGGAACGATGGCCCACAGGAGCTTCAGCAGGCGCCACCAGTCGAGGTAGTAGCGCGGGCCGATGAGGTAGAGCTTGCGGTCGGTGTATCCGGCCGCGAGCTTGTCGGGATCGCCGAGCTCGGTCAGCACGGCCCGCTCCGCGGAGTCGTGCGGCTGACCCGCTTCCAGGCGCGCGTCGAGCTGATCGGCGATGCGCTCGCGCAGCTCGGCCGCGATCTCGGCGCGCTGGTTCTCGGGAACGCTGCGGGTCGCGGCATCCACGTATCGATCGGTCAGAGTGGCGTTCATGTCAGTTCTCCTTCGGGAGTGCGCCGATCGCTGCCGCGAGCGCGCGGAACTCTTCGGTGAGGGAGGCCGCGAGTCGGTGACCCGCGGCGCTGGTGCGGTAGAACTTGCGAGGCCGCGCCTCGTCGGTGTTCCACTCGCTTGTGAGGTGCCCCTGCTTCTCCAGCCGCCGCAGCAGCGGATAGAGGGTGTTGGCGTCGGTGTCGAACCCGCGCCCCTGGAGCTCTTCGAGCAGGCCGTAGCCGTAGCCCGGTTGTTCGAGGAGCCGGAGGCACGCCAGCACGACGGTGCCACGACGCAGCTCTTGCACATGCGTCTCGAGTGCTTCGGTTTCGCTCATGCCTCACACCATACTGTGTTACGCACACTATCGTCAATGGCACATTGAAGTCTTACTCGCGACCCTTCTGCCCCGCACGCTCGCGTGACAGGATGAGCGCATGAGCCGCCCGTCGCTGTGGACACGAATCACGAGGCCGTTCCGCCGCGCGCCACGCACCTTCGAGCAGGCGCAGACGCGCGAAGCCGCGGAGCGGGCGCAGCAGTACGCTCAAGCGCGCAGCGAGGCCCAGTCCGCCCTCCAGCGGATGCCCCGGCCGTATTGAGCGGAGTGCCGTGACCACCATCCCCGGCCTCGCCGAACTCCTCGCGTCGGCGCGCGTGGTCGCGCTCCCCCTCGCGACCCGGTTCCGGGGCGTCGACGTGCGCGAGGCCGTCCTGTTCGAAGGCCCCGAGGGCTGGACCGAGTTCTCCCCGTTCGTCGAGTACGACGACATCGAGGCGGCCACGTGGCTCGCCGCTGCCGTCGATTACGGATGGATGCCGCAGCACGAGCCGCTGCGCGAATTCATCCCCGTCAACGCGACGGTGCCCGCCGTCGCCGCGGCATCCGTTCCCGAGGTGCTCGCTCGCTACGACGGATGCCGCACCGCCAAGGTCAAGGTCGCCGAGCGCGGCCAGTCGCTCGCGGACGACGTCGCGCGCGTGCGGGCCGTGCGCGAGGCGATGGGACCCGAGGGGCGGGTGCGCATCGACGCCAACGGCGGGTGGAACGTGGACGAGGCGGAGCACGCGCTTCACGCTCTGGCCGAGTTCGACCTCGAGTACGTCGAGCAGCCGTGCGCAAGCGTCGACGAACTGGCCGACGTGCGCAGCCGCGTGAAGTACATGGGCATCCCGATCGCGGCGGACGAGAGCGTCCGCAAGGCCGAAGACCCGCTCGCCGTCGCGCGTGCGGGCGCCGCCGACCTGCTCGTCGTGAAGGCGCAGCCGCTCGGCGGTGTACGCCGCGCCCTCGAGATCGTCGCCGAAGCGGGCCTGCCCGCCGTCGTCTCGAGCGCCCTCGACACGTCGGTCGGGCTCGCGATGGGCACTGCGCTCGCCGCCGCGCTGCCGTCGCTCGACTACGACTGCGGGCTCGGCACGGCCGCGCTGTTCACGACGGACGTCGCCGAGCCGCCGCTCGTGCCGGTGCGCGGGATGCTGCGGGTCGGGCGCATCGCGCCGTTCGATCTCGACCGGATCGAGGCATCCCCCGATCGCGTCGCGTGGTGGCTCGAACGGGTCGCGCGCTGCCACGCGATCCTGACGTCCGCGGACTAGCTATGCGGGCAGCTCCACGAGAAGCTGCGCGGTGCTCGCGAGCTCCTCGTTCGTGCGGCGACACATCTCCTCGTTCGACAGCCCGGCCATGACGCCGCGCACCGACGTGTTCTCCCACACGGTCAGCAGCAGCCGCGCGCACTGCTCGGCCGGCATCCGGAAGCGCAGGGTGCCAGCGCGGCCGATGTCGGTGATGATGTGCTCGACATTGCGCAGCATCTCGGCCTCCTGCGCGAGGTACGCGGCCGCGAGCGCGGGGTTGCGCAGGGCATGGATGCGGATCTCGCTCATGAGCAGGACACCCAGACGATCGTCGGCCGAGACGTCGAGCACGCCCTGCACGATCCGGAGCGGATCGGCGGGCACCTCGGTCAGCACGCCCTCGCGCTCGAGCTCGGAGACGCGGCCGCGCACGGCATCCACCCGCTCGCGTGCGACGCGACCCACGAGCTCGAGGAACAGTTCGTCCTTCGTCTCGAAGTTGGAGTAGAACGCACCGCGCGTGAAGCCTGCGGCCTCGCAGATCGCCTCGACGGAGGCCGCATCGAGGCCGACCTCGGCGAAGACCTGGGCTGCGGCGTCCAGCAGCTTCTGACGCGTCGCCTCGCGGCGGCGCGTCGTGACACCCACGTCGGTCATGCGTCCTCCTTCCGCCATCTTCACACGGACTACTCAGGCAAGGGCGAGCGGATCGCCTTACGATACACTCATGTATCCGATACAGCGCTGTATCGAAAAGTTCTGACTCGGCTCGGAGGCGCTGTTGTCCACTCTTCTCTACGCGCTCGGACGCTGGTCGTTCCGTCACCCGTGGCGCGTCCTGATCTCCTGGATCCTGCTGCTCGGCATCGCCGGCGGGGGCGCTCTCGCGTTCAGCAAAGGCACCGACAACTCGTTCTCGATCCCGGGCACCGAGGCGCAGGCGGGTCTCGAGCAGCTCAACCGCACCTTCCCGCAGGTGAGCGGCACGAGCGCGCAGGTCGTGATCGTCTCAGGTGACGGCTCCGTCGTCACCGACGAGCCGTACGCCTCCGCGATCACCGACACGGTCGCCGATCTCGGTCGCATCGACGGCGTGCTGGGCGTGACCGACCCGTTCGACGAGATGGTGAGCGGACTGGTCAACGACGACGAGAGCGCGGCGATCATCCGGCTGCAGTTCGACGGGCAGGCGACGGACGTCTCGCCCGAAGCGAAGCAGGCGTTGACGGATGCCGCGGCCGACCTCGAAGCGGATCTCCCGGCCGGATCCCAGGTCGCGCTCGGCGGCGATCTGTTCTCGATGTCGGTGCCGGGCATCACGGTGACGGAGCTCGTCGGCATCCTGATCGCCCTCCTCGTGCTCATGGTGACGTTCCGCTCGTTCCTCGTCGCGGGGCTGCCCCTCGCGACGGCCCTGATCGGCGTGGGCCTCTCGATGGCGCTCATCCTGCTCTCGACGGCCTTCGCGTCGATCTCATCGACGACGCCGCTGCTGGCCCTCATGCTCGGACTCGCGGTCGGCATCGACTACGCCCTGTTCATCGCCGCACGACATCAGGATCAAGTGCGCGGCGGCATGGACCCCGAGGAGTCCGTCGCGCGCGCGACGGGCACCGCGGGCTCGGCCGTCGTCTTCGCCGGGGTGACCGTGCTCATCGCGCTCGTCGGGCTGTCGTTCGCGAACATCCCGTTCCTCACGACGATGGGCATCGCCGCGTCCGTCGCGGTCGCGATCGCGGTGGCGGTCGCCGTCACGCTCACGCCCGCGCTCCTCGGGTTCGTGAAGGGCCGTGTCGTCGGTCGGCCCCGCAAGGCGCGCGCGGCCGAGACGAAGGCCCCTCGCCGCGGATTCGCCGACCGCTGGGTCACGGGCGTGACGCGGCATCCCGTCGTCACGACCGTCGCCGTCGTGGTCGGCCTCGGCGTGCTCGCGATCCCCGCGTCGAGCCTCGCCCTGGCCCTGCCGAACGCCGGCGTGCAGCCGGAATCATCGCAGGCGCGCGTGTCGTACGACCTCGCGGCCGAGCAGTTCGGCCCGGGCTTCAACGGTCCGCTCATCATGACCGGCACGATCGTCACCTCGACCGACCCCGTGGGCCTCATGGACGACCTCGCCGCCGAGGTCGAGAAGGTGCCGGGCGTCAAGGAGATCGCGCTCGCGACGCCGAACGAGACGGCCGACACGGGCATCATCCAGGTGATCCCCGAGACAGCGCCCGACGACCCCGCGACCGCGCAGCTGGTGCGCGACCTGCGTGCGCTCGCACCCGAGCTCGCCGACGAATACGGCGTCGACCTCAAGGTCACCGGCTTCACCGCCGTCGGAATCGACATCTCCGACCGGCTCGGCGGGGCGCTGTTCCCCTTCGGCCTCTTCGTCGTGGGCCTCTCGTTCATCCTGCTGATGATCGTGTTCCGCTCGATCGCCGTGCCGCTCACGGCGGCCGTCGGCTACCTGCTGTCCGTGACCGCCGCATTCGGCGTCGTCGCCGCCGTCTTCGAGTGGGGCTGGTTCGCCGACCTGCTCCATGTCGCACGGGTCGGGCCGATCATCAGCTTCATGCCGATCGTGCTCATGGGCGTGCTCTTCGGCCTCGCGATGGACTACCAGGTCTTCCTCGTCTCGCGCATGCGCGAGGACTACGTCCACGCCGTGCGCCGCGGCGAGAAGGCCGATAAGAGCACCGCGGTGGCCGCGATCCGCTCCGGGTTCACCGCATCCGCCCGCGTCGTGACCGCCGCCGCCCTGATCATGTTCGCGGTGTTCGCGGCCTTCGTCCCCGAAGGCGACTCGTCGATCAAGCCGATCGCCCTGGGACTCGCGGTCGGCATCGCGATCGACGCGTTCCTCGTGCGCATGACGCTCATCCCCGCGCTCATGGCGCTGCTCGGCGAGAAGGCGTGGTGGATGCCGCGGTGGCTCGAACGCGTTCTCCCGCACTTCGACATCGAAGGCGAAGCGGTCGAGCGCGAGCTCGCCCTCGCGGACTGGCCCGAGCCGGACACGACCGCCGCTGTCGTCGGCGAGCGCGTCGCGGTGCGCGCCGAGACGGGACGCGCCGCGGGTGAGGTCACGCTGTTCGAGGGCGCCGACTTCCGCGTCGAGCCCGGCGGCACGCTCGTGGCGACGGGCGACCCCCGCGCGGGCCGCGCGTTCGCGCTGACGATCGCCGGACGCCTGACCCCGAGCGACGGACTGCTGCGCGTCGCGGGGCACCTGCTTCCCGGCCGCGCGGCGTGGGTGCGCGCACACGTCGGCGTCGCACTGCTCGCCGACGCCGACGACCCTGCCCGCGAACTGCGGCGGGCCCTCCGCGGCAAGACCACGCTCGTGGTCGTCGACGGCCTCGATGCCGTCGACGGCGCCGCGCGCGACCAGGTCGCAGCGGTGCTGCGGGATGCCGCGACCGGACGCCCGGTCACGCTCGTCGCGACGGCCCAGAACGAGGGCCGCGCGCTCGCGATGCTCGCCGATGCGCGGCGCTCCGACATCCATTCCCTTCCCCTGCGAGCGGGCGTCCGCCCGACCACCGAGGTGACCGCATGACCACCGTTCTCGAGCGCGCCCGTTCGCGCAAGCCCATCACGTGGCTCACGCTGATCGGCGTGCTGCTGCTCCCGGTCGTGATCGGCGGCATCCTCGTCGCCGCGCTCTACAACCCCGTCGAGCGCCTCGACGGCATGCAGGCCGCGATCGTGAACGACGACGAACCCGTCACGATCGACGACCAGCTCGTCCCGCTCGGCCGGCAGCTGACCGCGGGACTCGTCGAAGGAGCCGACGACCAGCCGTCGAATCTCGACTGGACGATCTCCAACGCCGACGACGCGGCCGAGGGCCTCGCCGACGGCACCTATGCCGCCGTCATCTCGATTCCGTCGAACTTCTCGGCGGCGGCGACGTCGACGCGGCCGGGCGAGACGCCCGAGCAGGCGACGATCCAGGTGCAGACGCCGCCCGACAGCCTCATCGTCGATGACGCGATCACGGCGCAGGTCGCGGCGGCCGCGGCATCCGTCATGGGCGACCAACTCTCGTCGGTATACCTCGAGAACGTGTTCCTCGGCTTCACGACGCTCGGCGACCAGCTCGGCACCGCCGCCGACGGCGCATCGCAGCTCGCGTCGGGTGCGACGTCGGCCGCCGACGGTGCGGACCATCTCGCGAGCGGGATGCCGCAGCTCTCGCAGGGCGCGTCGGGCCTCGCGTCCGGTGCATCTTCGTTGCAGTCCGGCCTCGGTCAGCTCGCCGGCGGGGCGCGCGGCGCCGCCTCGGGCGCGGACCAGCTGGCGGCCGGGGTGAACGCCGGGGCTGACAAGGTGATCCGAGAGGGCATCGTGCCGTCGCAGCTCACGCAGGTCGCCGCGGGAGCCGAGACGGCGACCTCGCTTGCGGCCGGGCAGGCGAAGGATGCCGCGGCTCAGGTCGCCGGTACCGCGCAGACGCTCGGAGCGCTCGCGGCCCAGTGCACCCAGTCGGAGGACTTCTGCGCGGCGCTCGCGACCGCCGCATCGTCTGCGGGCACGGCCGCCGTCTCCGCGGGCACGACCTCGGCGATCCTGTCGGGCGACGGGTCGGAGCAGAACCCGGGCGCGGTGGCGCTCACGGGCTACGCCAGCGACGGGATCGCCCAGCTGGCGAAAGATGCGCCGACAGCGCTCGCCGCTCAGTTCCGAGAGATCGCGACGAACATCTCCGCTCTCGGTGGCGGTATGAACAAGGTCGCCGGGGGCATCGATCAGTCCGCGGCGGGCGCGGGTCAGCTCTCGTCCGGCGCCACGCAGCTCGCGGGCGGAATCGACCAGGCCGGCTCGGGTGCGGTGTCGCTCGCGGACGGCGTCCGGCAGCTCGCCGACGGCACCGACGAGCTCGCGTCGGGCCTGGCGACCGCGGTCGAGCAGGTTCCCTCGTACAGCGACTCCGAGGCATCCACCCTCGCCGACGTCGTCGCGAACCCGGTCGAGGCAGAGGGGGTCGGCACGTCGCTGTTCGGCGCATCGGCGATCCCACTGCTCGCGATGCTCGCGCTGTGGTTCGGCGGCCTCGGCACCTTCATCGCCCTGCAGGCCGTCTCGCGCCGCGCACTGTCGGCGCGCGAGCCGTCGATCGCCCTCGCATTCCGCTCCTTCCTGCCCGCCGCCGCGCTCGGCGCCGCGCAGGGCCTTCTCGTCGCCGGAGTCGTGCAGATCGCCGCCTCGTACGAGTGGGGGCAGTGGTGGGCGTTCGCGGGCATCTCGGTCGTCGCCGGGGTCGCCTTCGCGGCCGTGAACCAGGCACTCGTCGCGGTCTTCAGCGGCGCCGGACGATGGATCGCCGCACTCATCGGAGTGCTCGCGATCGCGACCGGCGTGGTCTCGACGGCGCCCGGGGCCTTGGCGGGCATCGCGGGCCTCATGCCGACGGCCCCCGCGTATCACGGCATGGTCGCCGCCCTCACGTCAGCAGGCGGCTACGGCGTCGCGATCACGGGGATGCTCATCTGGGCCGCCCTGGCCTTCACCGCGACGATCCTCGCGGTGGCGCGCCGCCGGACGACGTCCGCTCGCGCGCTGCTCGAGGCATCCCCCGCTCCCGCCTGACGAGCGCTTCGTTCGCCTCAGAATGCTTCCCAGCCTCCGGCAGGCGGCTCTTTGAGGCGAACGAGCGCCTGCCCCCATCACGCCTGGACACGTACGGCGAACACGACCCGGTTGTCCTTGTAGGAGCCCACCGACGCATCGAACTCGCCTCCGCAGGTGATGAGGCGCAGCTCGTCGGCGGCAACGGCACCGAACACCCGGACGGTCGGGAAGTCCGACTTGGAGTAGTCGGCCACCTCCACGACGCGATAGGTGTGCAGCGCCCCGTTCGCGTCCGAGACGTCGACGGTGTCGCCGGCGGCGAGTTCGCGAAGACGCATGAACACGGCAGAACCCGTCGGGGAGTCGACGTGGCCGGCGATGACGAGCGGACCGTGACCGCCGGGTCGTCCTCCAGGCGTGAACCAGCCGACGGCGTCGAAATCGGACGGCACCTCCATCGCCCCGTCATCGGCGATGCCGAGATCGATGAGCGGCTCGTCGAGACCGATCTTCGGGATCCCGACCCGTACCGGGGGTACACCCTCGGCCAGAGGCGTCACCGACGGAGTGGGAGAAGGCGCGGGCGCTGCGGTGACGGGCAGCGGTGAGGATGCCGCGGCGACGCGCTCGTCCGGCGCGGCCGAGCAGCCCGCGAGCAGGAGGACGCAGAGCGCCATCGACGGCGCCGCGCGCAGAAACGGGCGGCGCCGTCGGGAGAGGGACGATCCGCTCACCGGGTGGCGGAGCGGCGACGCAGGTGCAGGCCGATGCCGACCGCGGCGAGGAGCCCCGCGGCTCCGACAGCGAGGCCGGTGCCGAGAGCGGCGGAGTCTGTGGCCGTGGATGCTGCGGCCGCGCCGCCGGCTCCGGTGTCGATGCCGCCGACGGGCACCTGCTGGAGCTGACCGCGCACGACCCCCGCGGCGAACGAGACCGTGTGCGAATCCGCAGAGAAGCCCCCCGGGTTCGCCTCGATCTGCGCGAGCGAGAACCCCGTGCCCGTGTCGACGCCGTCGGCGAGCACCCCCGTCGTGAACGGCCCCTGCAGGCAGCCGGAGCTCGTGCGCGGTCCGTCGCCGATGGGCGCGGGGTTGGGGAAGGCGATCCGCGGCGGGCCGGGCTGACCCGCGTCCGCCTGATGGATGTGGGTCGCGGTGCGCGCAGGGCTCTGGTAGTCACCCGTCACGCCCGTCAGCTCGATGTCATAGCAGATGATCTCGAGGTCCGAGTTGATGCGGAATGAGAAGGTGCCGGTGGCTCCGGGCTCGCCGGGAGCCGCGACACCGTCGTTGTTGACCACGGTGTCAGGCGTCGCCATCACGGTGAAGGCACTCGTGAACGACGAGGGCGGCGAGACCTCGGTGTCGGCGTGCGCCGGCGCGGCCGTCAGCACGAGGCCGACAGCGGCGGCGGTCCCGATCGTGAGAGCGAACGGCATTGTCTTCTTCTGCATGTCAGAACCTTCCGTCGGGACGCCTGGTGCGTCCGATGACGAGACATACGTCGAGCACGCGGCATCCGTTCATCGAACGTCCTCGAATCACGGATGAACGTCGACGCACATCCGGACGTATTCCCCCTCGACGACACCGCTGGGAGGCGAGATGCACGCCGAGCGAGAATCCCGACCGCACGCGACGACGACGACGCGCTCGCGGAACGCGCGACCCTTCGATGCGGGGCGGGCCTTCGACGATCACGCTTCTGCCCTCCTCGGCTTCGCGGTCAACGCGCTGCGTGACCGGCACGTCGCGGAGGACTGTCTGCAGGAGATCTTCCTGCGGGCGTGGCGGGCGCGCGAGCGCTTCGACAGCGACCGCGCGACGGAACGCACCTGGCTGTTCGCGATCGCGCGGAACGTCATCGCCGACGCGCTGCGCGCGCGAGCGCGGATGCCGCGCATCGGCGGTGAGGACGAGCTGCAGAACCTCCGCTCCGCGGACGCGGATCCGCTCGAACGGCTGCGGATCGTCGAGGCGTTGGCGAGGCTGAGCTCGGCGCACCGCGAAGCGGTCGTAGCCGTCCATCTGCATGGTCGCTCCTACCAGGAGCTCGCCGACGCGACCGGCGTCCCCGTCGCCACGTGGCGCACTCGCGCCTTTCACGCTCTCCGCGCCATGCGCGGGTATCTCGAGGGAACGGAGGAGCCCGATGCACACGCCCGCTGACCGCATCGAAGAACTCATCGCGGCGAGCGTCGCCGGCGATCTCACTCCGCATGAGCAGGACGAACTTCGCCGACTCGCGCTGGATCACCCGTGGATCGAAGACGAGCTCGCGCGTCTTCGCGAAGTCGCCGTGCGCGTGCAGGCCGCCGACATCGAGTGGGATGACGTGGTCGTGACCCAGAGCCTCCGCGAACGGGTGCTCGGCGACATCCCGGCGCGCGCGCCGACATCGCTGCGCTCTCGGCGACCGTGGGCGACTGCCCTCGTCGGCGCCGCCTGCCTCGTCCTCGGGCTGGCGCTCGGCGCGGGCATCCCCGCGCTCGGCGCGCTGCCCCCGACGGGTCCGCCCGGCACCCTCGGGGCGTACGAGCCGATCGCCGTCGCCGAGGAGACGGGGCTCGACATCGATGCCGACCTCGTCGCGCACACCTGGGGCACCGAGGCGGTCCTCGACATAGAGGGTCTTACCGCCGGCGCGACGTATCGCGTGGTGTTCATCGGCGCGGACGGCGCTGAGTTCCCCGCAGGCGAGATGCTGGGCTCGACCGTGGCGATCCACTGTCGCCTGAATGCGGCGGTGCTTCGCGAAGAGACGGTCCGTCTCGAGATCCGCGATGCGGGATCGGTCGTGGTCGCGAGCTCGGACCTGCCGGACGTCTGACCGGCGGCGGGTCAGCTCAGGCCGCTGTAGGCGTGCAGACCCTTGAAGAACATGTTCACGATCGTGAAGTTGAAGATGACCGCCGTGAAGCCGATGATCGACAGCCACGCCGAACGGCTCCCGCGCCAGCCGCGCGTCGCGCGCGCGTGGATGTAGCCGGCGTAGAGCACCCAGATCACGAAGGTCCACACTTCCTTCGTGTCGAAGCCCCAATAGCGGCCCCACGCGTCGTTGGCCCAGATCGAGCCGGCGATGAGGGTGAACGTCCAGAAGATGAAGCCGAGGATCGCGAAGCGGTACGCGAGCGACTCGAGCGCCTCGGCGCTGGGGAGCGTCCGCAGGAAGCCCGGACCCGCCTTGACGGCTTCGCCTTCGGCGGCGGCGACGGCCTTGCGCTCGCGGCGCGCCTGCATGAGCTGCAGCACCGAGAGCCCGAAGGCGAGGGCGAAGAGCGCTGTCGCGAGCGACGCGACGAAGACGTGGATGACGAGCCAGACCGATTTCAGCGGGTCCATGAGCGGCACGATCTCGACGTAGAACGCGAGCGTTGCGCCGCCGAGCAGCACGACGACGAGCCCCGTGATGAACGTGCCGAGGAACCGCAGGTCGTAGCGGAACAGCACCGCGAGGTACACAGCGACGATCAGCAGCGTGCCCGTGAGCGAGAACTCGTACATGTTCGACCACGGCACGCGGCCTGCGGCGATGCCACGCGTGACGTCGCCGCCGAGGTGGAAGAGGAAGCCCAGGACGGTGAGCGAGGTGCCGATGCGCGCCCACATGAGGCGCGGACGCTGCGACGGCGGCGCGTTGAGAGCCGCTTCGGCAGCGCGCTCCTGCTCGCGCACCTGACCGATGGTCGTGCGGCCGGATGCCGCGGCGCCGACGAGCTCGCGATCCTTGACCTCGACGGCCATGGCCGAGCGACGGGCCAGGTCGATCGCGTAGGCGACGAACGCGAGCGCATAGATCGCGATCGCGGTCCAGACCAGCAGCAGCGAGACGTCGTCGAGCGAAAGCGGGCTTGATCCGGGCATGTGCGTCAGTCTACTTTCCCGGTGGAGGCCCCGCCCCTGGCGCTCAGCACATCATCGAGCTGGACGGCGTGGCGCTGAGCGACCTGATCGACGGCGGCATCCAGCGTCGGATCCTCGCCGCGCGCGAGACCCGCGTACGTGAGCTGCAGCGTGTGGCCCGACGGGGTCGCGCGCACCCACATGCGCCGACGCGGGATGAACAGCGCCGCGAGCAGGCCCGCCAGGGCGAGGAGCGCGAAGGCGAGCACCCAGGGCGCGCCGACGTCGCGGTGCACGGACAGCGAGACGTAGCGTTTCACCGAACCGTCGTAGCCCTCGGTGCTCGCGGGCGCCTCGTTCTCGAAGGTGATCGTGCCGAGGCCGTTCGGCAGGTCGGCCTCCTCGCCGGGCGCGAGCTCGATCGTCGGGGCCTCGTCGACGCCTCGGCCGGCGATCTTGTCCATATCGCCCGTGTCGAGCGTGTAGACCGAGCGCGGAGTCCCGTCGTCGATGCCGAGGTCGCCCTGATAGACCTCGAGCGTCACGACCGGGTTGATGAGGGCCGGGTAGCTCGAGGCGTACGCGCCGTCGGCGCGCTGCACCTGGGTCGGATAGAAGAACCCGACGAGACCGAGCTGCTCCGGCATCCCGTCCGGAACCTTCACGACGCCGAGCGAGGTCATCTGGGTGTCCTGCGGCAGGAAGGGCACGGACTCCGAGAACACGACGTCGCCGTCGGCATTGCGGATCGTGAGCGTGGGCGCGTAGCCGTTGCCCATGAGATAGACCCGGTCTCCGGCGATGTCGAGCGGATGGTTGACCCGCACGACCCCCTCCTGCGGCTGCTCGCCCGCGAGCTGCGTCGTGAGGTTCGCCGCGAAGTCCCCGGCCTGGCCGCCGCCCTGCTCGCCCGAGGGGACGTACGTGACGTCGAATCTGTCGAGCGTGAGCGAGTACGGCGTCAGCTGGTCGGAGTCTACGAAGCGACCCGGATTGAACGAGTTGTAGTCGAGCAGCGTGTTGACGAACGAGCGGCCCTCGATGATGACGCTCTGGCCCGTGTAGGTGAGGCCGCCCCCGATGCCGACCGCGAGGAGCACGCCGATGAGCGCGCCGTGGAAGACGAGGTTGCCGGTCTCGCGCAGGTACCCGCGCTCGGCCGAGACCGAGAAGCTGCCGCGCGAGTCGTACCGCTGGACGCGGTAGCCGGCCTTCTTCAGCTGACGCTCGGCGAGCCCGATCGCCGCCTCGGCGTCGGCCGCGGCATCCGCATCCGCCGCGAGTTCGACGACCTCGGTGCGATGCGCGTCGAGCCGTTCGAGGCGTGCCGGCGTGCGCGGCGGGAGCGCGCGCATCGCCTTCCAGTGGTGCTTCGTGCGCGGGATCACGCAGCCGATGAGCGAGACGAACAGCAGGATGTAGATCGCCGAGAACCAGGGCGAGCTGTACACGTCGAAGAGCTTGAAGAACTCAAGCACGGGGTACAGGTCGGGATTGTCGACCTGCCACTGCGTGACGCCGTTCGGGTCGGCGCTGCGCTGCGGCACGAGCGACCCGGGCACCGCCGCGATCGCGAGGAGGAGCAGCAGCACGAGGGCCGTGCGCATCGAGGTGAGCTGGCGCCAGCCCCACCGCATCCATCCCACGAAGCCCAGCGCCGGCTGGGTGACCTCGTCGGTCGAATCCATGTGGTCGGAGGGGCGCAGCGGGTCGACCGCGACGTCGTCAGAGGATCGTCGGGACACCGAGGAACACCCCCTGCAGCTGTGCCATCCACATGGTCCAGACGCCGGTCACCATGAGCAGGCCGAGCACGATGAGCAGGACGCCTCCGATGATGTTGACGGTGCGGATGTGGCGGCGGATGAAGTCGACGGATGCCGCGGCCCACCCGAATCCGAGAGTGATGAGGACGAACGGGATGCCGAGTCCGAGCGAGTAGGCGAGACCCAGCAGCGCTCCGCGGCCGGCCGAGGCGGAATCGAACGACATGCCCAGGATCACGGCGAGCGTCGGACCGATGCAGGGAGCCCAGCCGATCCCGAGTGCGAGACCCAATAGGGGCGCCCCGATGAGGCCGAGGTTGCCGCGTACCTGCGGGCGCTGGATGCGCTGCGCGAACCCGAGAAGACCGATGAAGACGAAGCCCATCACGATGATGACGACGCCGAGCACCCGCGTGATGAGGTCCTGGTACTCGATCAGGAACCGGCCGAGCGTGCCGCCGAGCATGTTCATCGCGACGAAGACGACCGTGAAGCCCGCGATGAACAGCAGGACTCCGAGCAGCAGGCGGCCACGACCCGGCGCGGATCGCTCAGGATAGATGGAGCCGTCGGCCGCCGACCGAGCCTCGGAGGCTGATCCATCCTGAGCGATGCGCACCGCGGCTGGAGCCGGGGCGGCACGGGGGGCGACGGCCCCGCCGATGAAGCCGAGATACCCCGGCACGAGCGGCAGCACGCACGGCGACAGGAACGACACGAGTCCGGCGAGCACCGCGATCGGGATCGCGATCAGCAGCGAGCCGTCGGCGACGAGGTCTCCGGGGTTCACGACTCCTCCACGACGGTCTGCACGATCGTCGAGAGGATGGATGCCTCGGAGATCTGGCCGATCAGGCGCGCGGCGACGCGTCCCTCGCGATCGAGCACCAGTGTCACCGGCACGGCGCTGAGCGGCGTCTGCCCGGCGAAGGCGAGCTTGATCGAGCCGTCCTCGGTCGCGAGGGCGCTCGGGTACGTGACGCCGTACGTCTCGGCGAACGCCTGCGACGCCTCGGCGCCGTCGTAGAGGTTGACGCCGAGGAACTGCACGCCGTCACCTGCGAGCTCGGTGTTGACCTCTTCGAGGATCGGCGCTTCGACACGGCATGGTGCGCAGGCTGCGTACCAGAAGTTCACGACGGTGACGTCGCCGAGGTAGTCCTCGCTCATCGCGGTGCCCCCGGCATCCAGCACCCCCTCGAACTCGATGGGGTCGGTGCGGTCGGCTTCGGGGATCTCGACGAACCGGAAGCCGTCGGCCGCGATGTAGCCCTTGTTGTCGCCCGCGCGGTACTGCTCGGCGAGCGGGTCGTTCGTGCAGGCGGCGAGCGCGCCCACGAGTCCTGCGGCGACGACGACGGATGCCGCGGCCCGCGCGATCCGGCTGGTCATACCGCCCCCACGTCCACGGCGCCGGAGGTCGAGGCCGGCTCGGCGTACGAGACCTCCGTCCACTTGCCGTCGACCATCTTGAACGACGTGACACTCGACAGCGCGCAGCGGCGAGCGCGCGGGTCGTGCCGCAACGACTCCCCCGCGACCGCGAGGTGCGTGATCCAGATCGGCAGCTGATGCGAGACGATGACGACGTCGCCGGATGCCGCGGCATCCCACGCCTGCGTCATCGCCGCGTTCATGCGGCCGACGACGTCCGCGTAGGGCTCGCCCCAGCTGGGCAGCGCGGGCTTGCGCAGATGCCGCCAATTCCACGGGTTGACGAGGGCGCGGGCCATGCGCCGCCCCTCGAAGACGTTCGTCGGCTCGATGACGCGCTCGTCGATGACCGGCTCGATGCCGAAGAGCTCGGTGAAGGGCTCGGCCGACTCCTGCGTGCGCTGCAGCGGGGAGCAGATGAGGCTCGCGATGGGCCGGTCGAGGCTGTGGATGTACTCGGCGGCCTGCCGCGTCATCCGGCGCCCTTCGACGCTCAGTCCGTATCCCGGGAGCCGTCCGTACAGCACGCGACGGGGGTTGTGGACCTCTCCGTGGCGCACGAGATGAAGGCGATCCGCGGGCACCCGCCCAGTCTACTTCGGGGGTTCTTGTGGGCAGGCTGAGCGCGTCTCCCGTCCCTGCGGTCGGAGAATTGCGCTTCGGTCGGAGGATCCGGCACGATTCCTCCGACATCGGCGACATTCTCCGACCGGGACGACTGCTGAGCGCGTCAGTCGGCCGCCGGGTCTCGGCGCGAGTCCAGCAGCGCGCGGATGCGGGCGTACACGAACCACGCGACTCCGACGACGACGAGCCCGACGACGAGGTACTGCACGACATCCACGTAGGCCTCGACGATGTGCCACGACTCCCCGAGGAACCATCCGCACAGCACGAAGATCGCGTTCCACACGAGGCTGCCCGCCGCCGTCAGCAGGCCGAAGCGCCACAGTGGCATCCGCGAGACCCCGGCGGGGATCGAGATGAGGCTGCGGAAGAGCGGGATCATCCGCCCGAAGAACACGGCCTTGCCGCCGTGCTTCGCGAACCACGCGACGGTGCGGTCGACGTCTTCGGGATGCAGGAGCGGCACCCTCGCGGCGACCGCCCGCAGGCGGGCTGTGCCGAGCCAGCGGCCGAGGCCGTAGAGCGCGAAGGCGCCGACGATCGAGCCGACCGTCGTCCAGATGAGCGCTTCGGCGAGCGTGAACGCGCCGCGGCTCGCGGCGAGGCCGGCCATCGGCAGCACGACCTCGCTCGGCAGCGGCGGGAAGAGGTTCTCGAGGGCGATCGCCAGGCCCGCGCCCGGGGCGCCGATGACGTCCATGAGCGAGACGGTCCAGTCGGCGAGCACGCTCAGCCAGGACGCTTCGGAAACGTTGTCGGTCATCGGTATCCCGTCGAGATGGCGCATGTCGGTGATCGGCAGGCCGCGCCCGGCGGGGACACGACGCTTCGACCGTAGCCGCGGAAGGTTACGAGAACCTGGGCAGAACCCTCTGATCCTCTGCTCAGCCAAGGTTGTCTGCCGAGATGAGGATGATCTGGCGGTCTGCTCCCCTCATCTCGTCAACCGACCTTGGCTGAGCAGAGGGCTGCGAGCGCACGGCGGGCGGCGGCGAGAGGCCCACGTAGACTGGTCCCTCGTGACCGAACGCACTCTCGTCTCCCAGCTCCAGTCCCGCACAGACGGACCCGTCACGGTGTCCGGATGGGTCGAGACCGTCCGCGATCAGAAGAAGGTGCAGTTCGTCATCCTCCGCGATGAGACCGGCGCGGTGCAGCTCGTGAACCCCGCGACGCGTCCGTCAGAGGACGGCGAGGCTCAGGATGCCGCGGCCCTCGCGCTCACCGACACCATCTCGAACCTCGCGACGGGCACGTTCCTCACGGTCCACGGCGAGCTCAAGCACGACGAGCGCGTCAAGCTCGGCGGCGTCGAGATCAAGATCGGCTCGCTCGAGATCGCCGCAGCGGCCAACCCCGAGACGCCGATCGCCGCCGACTCGAGCGTCGACAAGCGCATGGACTGGCGCTTCCTCGACCTGCGCCAGCGCCGCAACAACCTCATCTTCCGCGTGCAGACGACGCTCGAGCACGCGATGCGCTCCTACTGGATCGAGCGCGACTACGTCGAGATCCACTCCCCCAAGCTCATGGCCTCGCCGTCGGAGTCGAACGCCGAGCTGTTCGAGGTGCCCTACTTCGAAGACAAGACGGCCTACCTCGCGCAGTCGCCCCAGTTCTTCAAGCAGATGGCGCAGGTCGCCGGCTTCGGCAAGATCTTCGAGATCGCGCCCGCCTTCCGCGCCGACCCGTCGTTCACGTCGCGTCACGCGACCGAGTTCACCTCGATCGACGCCGAGATCAGCTGGATCGACTCGCACGAAGACGTGGCGCGCATGCAGGAGGAACTGCTGCAGACGGCGTTCCAGGCGGTCAAGGACAAGCACGGCGCCGAGATCGAGGAGCTCTTCGGCCTCGAGGTGCAGGTGCCCAGCATCCCGTTCCCGCGCATCCCGCTCGCCGAGGCGCTCGAGATCGTGAAGTCCCGCGGCTACGAGGTGCCCCGCACCGACGGCGACCTCGACCCCGAGGGCGAGCGCCAGATCGCCGCGTACGTCGAAGAGACATACGGCCATCAGTTCGTCTTCATCACCGACTACCACCCGCAGATCCGCGCGTTCTACCACATGCGCGACGAGGAGACGGGGCTCACGAAGTCGTACGACCTGCTCTTCAAGGGCGTCGAGATCACGACGGGCGCCCAGCGCGAGCACCGCGTCGACGTGCTGATCGAACAGGCGAAGGAGAAGGGCCTCGATCCCGAGCACCTCGACTTCTACCTCGACTTCTTCCGCTTCGGCGCTCCCCCGCACGGCGGCTTCGGCATGGGGCTCGCCCGCGTCATGATGCTGCTGCTCGGCGAGTCGTCGATCCGCGAGGTGACCTACCTCTTCCGCGGCCCGACGCGCCTCGCCCCCTGATCGGGTGATCGGCGGGTGATTTCGAGACAGGATGCCGGGCAGCGGCATCCGGCCTCGATAGCCTGACCGCATGACGACGACTCTCGACGGCACGTTCAACTTCCGTGATGTGGGCGGCATGCCGCTCGCCGGCGGAGGCGCGACGAACTCCGGCATCCTGTACCGTTCCGACGCCCTCAGCGGGCTTACCGATGCGGGGCTGGAGCAGCTCGCGGCGAGAGACATCGGGGTCATCGTCGACTTCCGCACTCCGCAGGAACGACAGATGGCGCCCGACCGCCTGCCCGCGAGCCGGCCGTTCCACGTCGTCGATCTGCCGCTGCTCGAGGGGGCTGTCACGGGCCTCGCGCAGCAGGGCATGCAGTCGCTCGCGCAGGGGTCGGACCCCGAAGCGCAGCAGAAGGCGATCGCCGCGGTCATCTCGCAGCTGCCGTCGCTCGGCGACCTGTACGTGAGCATGCTCGAGCACGGCGCGACCTCGTTCGCCGAGTTCGCGCGGCTCGTCTCTGCCGCGACGGTCGACCCGCCGACCGCCGTGCTGTTCCACTGCACGGCCGGCAAGGACCGCACGGGCGTGAGCGCAGCGCTCGTGCTGGATGCCGTCGGTGTGCAGCGCGACGCTGTCGTGGCCGACTACGCCTCATCGCAGGACAACCTCGCCGGCCCGTGGGCCGATCGCATGACCGGGATGATCGAGCAGTTCGGCATCCCGCTCACTCCCGAGATCCGCGACCTCGTGTCGGGAACCCCCGCCGCGGCGATCGAGACGGCGCTCGCGTGGGTCGACGCGCACGGCGGCTCGGCCGCCTACCTGCAGTCGGGCGGGCTGACGGATGCCGAGCTCGCAGCCCTGCGCGAGAAGCTCGCGGGCTGATCGTCACGAGCGGCTCACCCGCCGTTCATCTTCGACGCCAGGGTCGGTAACCCGGCGCTCATAGGTTCCTCTCGTCCCAGCATCCCGAGCATGTTTCGGCGTGCCCGGAAACCCGAGAGGAACACACATGTCTCTGTCCTTCCGCCGTGCCGGTATCGGCATCGCCTTCGCGGCGTCCGCCGCCCTGATCCTCGCCGGCTGCGCTTCCACCGGCGCCCCCGCTGCCGACGGCGGTGACTCGGGGGTCGACGCATCCACCGCCACGAGCCTCGCCGACTTCGGCACGCTCGCCGACCTCGAGGCCGCTGCCAAGGCCGAGGGCCAGCTCAACGTCATCGCGCTCCCGCGCGACTGGGCCAACTACGGCGAGATCATCGACCTGTTCAAGGAGAAGTACCCCGAGATCACGGTCAACGAGCAGTCGCCCGACATCTCCAGCGCCGAAGAGATCCAGGCCGCCGAGACGAACGCGGGCCTCGACACGGCGCCCGACGTCTTCGACCTGGGCCTCACTGTCGCGCTGCAGAGCACCGACCAGTTCGCCGCCTACAAGGTCGAGACGTGGGATGACATCCCCGACGCGCTCAAGGAGTCCACGGGCCTGTTCGTCGGCGACTACGGCGGGTACATGTCGGTCGGCTACGACTCGGCGAAGTACGACGAGCCGGCCGAGATCTCGGACCTCCTCGGCGCCGACTACAAGGGCGCCGTCGCGATCAACGGCGACCCGACGCAGGCCGGCGCCGCGTTCGCCGCCGTGGGCCTCGCGACCGTGCAGAACGACGGCACGCTCGATGACTTCCAGCCCGGAATCGACTTCTTCTCGGAGCTGCAGAAGGCGGGAAACCTGCTGAAGGTGGATGTCACGACCGGCACGATCACGTCGGGTGAGACCCCCGTCGTCTTCGACTGGGACTACCTCAACGCCTCGCACCAGGCCGAGAACCCGGACTGGAAGGTCAAGGTCTTCGACGGCGTCGGCTACGCGGGCTACTACAACCAGGCCATCAACGTGGACGCGCCGAACCCGGCCGCGGCGCGCCTGTGGCAGGAGTTCCTCTACAGCGACGAGGCGCAGAACCTGTGGCTCGCAGGTGGCGCGCGCCCCGTCCGCATGGAGGCCATGATCGAGGCCGGCACGATCGACGAGGCGCTCGCCGCAGCCCTCCCGGCCGCCCCCGAAGAGACCGTCGTCCCCACCGAGGAGCAGTCGACGAACGCCGGCACGCTGCTCGGCGCCGAATGGGCCGCCGCGGTCCAGTGACCCAGGTCACCCTCGCACCCGCCGGGTCGGAGCAGCTCGCTCCGGCCCGGCCGGGCGCGCCCGGCACGAAAAGCGGTGCATCGCGTCGCCTCAGCTGGGCGTGGCTCGGTCTCACGCCCTTCGCCGCCTATGTGCTGCTCTTCCTCGCCCTCCCGACGATCCTCGCGATCAGCACGGGGTTCTTCGACGGTGAGGGAGCGTTCACATGGGACAACATCGCCGCGCTCGGCGATCCCGTCATCCTCGTGACGTTCTGGAACACGACCTGGCTCTCGCTGCTCACCGCCGCGGTCGGCGCCGTTCTCGGCGCGCTCGTCTGCTACGCGGCGCTCGGCCTGCCGCCGACCGGTGTGATCCGCAGCATCCTCGACGCCGCCACCGGCGTGCTCGCCCAGTTCGGCGGCGTCATGCTCGCGTTCATGTTCATCGCCACGATCGGCGTGCAGGGCGTGGTCACGGTGTTCCTGCGCGACACGTTCGCGATCGACATCCAGCCCGGGTCGTGGCTGTACTCGCTGCCGGGGCTCATCCTCCCCTACATCTACTTCCAGGTGCCGCTCATGATCATCACGTTCCTGCCGGCGCTGTCTGCGCTCAAGCCGCAGTGGGTCGAGGCGAACCTGACACTCGGCGGCACGCGGTCGAGCTTCTGGCTGCGGATCGGGATGCCGGTGCTCGCGCCGTCGTTCCTCGCGAGCTTCCTGCTGCTGTTCGCGAACGCGTTCTCGTCCTACGCGACCGCCGCCGCCCTCGCGAGCCAGGGGTCGCAGATCGTCCCGCTGCAGATCCGCGCCGCGCTCACGAGCGAGACCGTGCTCGGTCGCGAGAACCTCGCCGGCGCGCTCGCGCTCGGCATGATCGTCGTCGTCGGGGTCGTGATGTGGCTGTACTCGCTCATCCAGAACCGCGCCGCGAGGTGGCAGTCGTGAACGGACTCGCACCCGCCCGCGCGACACGCTGGATCATCGGCCTGGTCGTCGGCATCCTCTTCGCGATCCCGCTCGTCTCGACGCTGCTGTTCACGCTGCAGGACCGCGCGACCGGGGGCTACTCGCTCACGAACTGGATCCGCGTCTTCGACCCCGCGAACACGCAGGTGCTCACGCCGATCTGGACCGGTCTGGGCAACTCGCTCATCCTCGCCGTCGTGACGGTCGCGATCGTGCTGTTCCTGCTGCTGCCGACGATGATCCTCATCGAGCTGCGCTTCCCGCGCTTCGCGCGCTCCTTCGAGTTCATCGTCCTGCTGCCGATCACGATCCCCGCGATCGTGCTCGTCGTGGGTCTCGCGCCGATCTACCTGCAGATCGGCCGCACGCTCGGCACGGGCGCGTGGACCCTCGCGTTCGCGTACGGCATCACGGTGCTGCCCTTCGCGTACCGCTCGATCAAGGCATCCATCGACGCCGTCGACCTCAAGACGCTCGCCGAGGCGGCACGATCGCTCGGGGCAGGATGGCTCGCCGTCGTGCTGCGCGCACTCGTGCCGAACCTGCGCCAGGGGCTGCTCGCAGCATCCCTCATCTCGGTCGCCGTCGTGCTCGGCGAGTTCACGATCGCCTCGCTTCTCAACCGCCAGGTGCTGCAGACGGCCCTCGTCGTCGCGAACAAGATCGACCCCTACGCGTCGGCGATCTTCACGCTCCTGTCGCTGCTGTTCGTCTTCCTGCTTCTCCTCCTCATCGGTCGCGTGGCGCGCTCCCGCGATGGAAAGGCCCGCGCATGACCACTCCCCGCGCTCTACCCCGGACGTCCGACAACACGCTTCTCGCCGATGCCGGCAGCGGAACCCGCGTCGAGTTCCGCGACGTCGTGAAGGACTACGGCTCGACCCGCGTGCTGCACGGCATCGACCTCGACATCGCACCGGGCGAGTTCATCTCGCTGCTCGGGCCGTCGGGCTGCGGCAAGACGACGGCGCTGCGCGTGCTCGCGGGCCTCGAGCAGGCGACCGGCGGCACCGTGCTGCTCGGCGACCGTGACGTCTCGCGCGTGCCGACCAACAAGCGCGACATCGGCATGGTCTTCCAGTCGTACTCGCTCTTCCCGCACCTGCGGGTGCTCGACAACACGGCGTTCGGCCTGCGTCGCCGGGGAGTGGGGTCGAAGGATGCCGCGCGCCGCGCGACCGACGCGCTCGAGCTCGTCGGGCTCGGGCACCTCGCCGACCGCTTCCCGCACCAACTCTCAGGCGGGCAGCAGCAGCGCGTCGCGCTGGCGCGCGCTCTCGTGACCGAGCCCCGTGTGCTCCTGCTCGACGAGCCGCTGTCGGCGCTCGACGCGAAGGTGCGCGTCCAGCTGCGCGACGAGATCCGCCGCATCCAACTGCGTCTGGGCGTCACGACCGTCTTCGTGACGCACGATCAAGAGGAGGCTCTCGCGGTCTCTGACCGCATCGCCGTCATGAACGCCGGCCGTATCGAGCAGATCGGCACCCCCGAAGAGCTCTACCTGCGGCCCGCGACGCCTGGCGTCGCGGCGTTCGTCGGCATCTCGAGCATCGTGCCCGGCGTGGCGTCCGGCGGAGCGGTGACCGTCTGGGATCAGCGCCTGCCCCTGCAGTCGCCCGTCGCCGACGGGCCGGTCGAGGTCTTCCTGCGCCCCGAGAACGTGCGGCTCTCGACCGACGGGGTTGCCGGAGCGGTGCAGGAGAGCACGTTCCTCGGCAGCATCCGCCGCACCCTCGTGCGCCTCGAGGATGGCACGCTCGTGCAGGTGCAGCACTCCGCCGGCGAGCGCGTCGAGTACGACGACCGCGTCCGCCTGCAGATCGCCGACGAGCCCGTCACGGTGCGACCCGCGGCATCCTGAGCCGGCTAAGCCCAGGTCGACCACGGCAGGGCCACAGATTCATCCGGAGTTCTTCCCGCCTGGCGCCTACGCTCGTATCGCCTCAAGCGCGTCCCGCGAAGTTCAGTCCTCGCGAACGAACACTCTCTCCTGGACCGGGCCGTCTGGGTCGCCTACGTAGGTGCGCAGCGTGAGGCCTTGGAACGGCGAGGATCTCGCAAGCAACGGGAACTGAATCCGCCTACCGTCATCCTCAAGCACCACACTGACGTTGTCCCCACCGATAACCCACCCGCCTTCGGCTGTGAGCCCTTGTGCGACGACGATCGGCGGATTCGAATAGTGCGGATCCAGGATCGTGAGATTGGTGGAATACGCCGAACCATCGAGCGCAATCGTCAATTCGCCTGGGGCCTCTCTCGTGGTACTCACCCATCGACCTGTGACCTGCTCCGGAGCGAGCGAGTCGACAGGGTAATCGGCGAACCCGAAAACGGCTGTCGCGCCGCCGATCACGAGCGCGCCAACGGTCATAGGAACCACGATTTTGCTAGCCCTCAAAGGAGAACTCCTGCGTATAACTGGTCCGTTGAGCGGCATGCTCATCGCGGCGCCCCTCCAATCGCGACGAGCGTCGCCCCTTCCCGGGTGACTACGACATAGGACTCGTAGCCCGAGTCGTCAACAACGATGCGGAGTTCTGGCCCCGCCCAAGAACCAGTGCGAGATCCAAGCCTTCCGCTCGTTGATCGGTCACGTCGTCTCCGGTGCTGGACAGCAGTGCTCGTGCCAAGTCTGGACCCGCTTGATACGTGGCGGGTTCGACCCCGGGCGCTATCACTTCGGCGGCCGACTCGATGCGAATAGTGGTGGCGGATGCATCCTCGAACTGGAGCATCAGGTCGAGGACGTGCTCTGCCACGGTAATCATCGCGAGACGACTTCCGACGACGCTGAAACTATGCAGCTGCTCGGGTGAGTCGAGTATGCGAACCTCGGTCACCGCGACACCACCTGCGTGCGCGGGCTCATGTCAGGCGACCTGGTTCTCGCCCACCGCGCACAGGCGTCTGCGAGCCACACGAGGGCATAGGTAATCGCCGAGTCGGGCGTAGCGGCCAAGGACTCGATCTCTGCGAGCGAACGCGAGAGCTGGCCGATCGTGAACTCGGTCGGCGTGGAGTGGACGTCGTTGCGCTGCTCCGGAGGGATCGCCCAGAACATGTCAACGTCGAGCTCGACGGTCGGCCCGGAAAGCTCCTCGATGCGGTCGAACAACACGTGCGCCGCACGCCGCAATGTTTCGACGCCTACTTCTGTCGTGTCAGTCATCAACCCATCCCCTGATTTCTCGGCGCGGGAGGCCGGTACGCATCCCGCCGGTGAGCGATGCGAACCACCAGCAACGTGCCCGACTCGTCGTCGAGCAAGAACAGCACGCGGTAGTCGCCGCGACGAGCTGATCGCAGGCCCTCGAACTCGCCCTGGAGAGGTTTACTCATCCGATGAGGGTTTCCGGGCAGCGTGTGCGTGAGGAACTCGACGACGGCCTGAGCGATCTTGATCGGCAAGCTGTCGAGCCCTCGAATCGCAGCACTCGCGAACTGGACGTTCCAGTTCACCGAGGCCGCAGTCCGTAGCGCTCGCGGACATCGGCGGCGCTCAGAGTCTCGCCGGCTTCGAGTTCTCGCTTCGCATCAGCGACGTCGTCTCGAACCCCGGGCTGCGACAGCCAGAACAGTGTCTCGTGCAGCGAGTCCAGGGCGTCTTTACTCATCAAGACCGCCGCCGCGTGACCATGGCGAGTGATCTCGATCACCTCATGCTCGCGTTCGACCTGCTCCACCAAGCCCGAGAGCTTGTCCTTCGCCTCGCTGAGCGGCACCGTTTGCATGACTCAAGATTAGCCGATCTATTAGCCGATGAGTAGCGCTACTAACGGCCAAAAAGCGCACACGACCAGCGCGCTCGAAGACGAACGGGGCTAGACGCAGCATCCCATTCCGAGGTCCAACCACCCGACCTCGGTAGGCTGGCAGACGTTCGGCCACCCGGGCGCGAGGAGTGAACGTGGAATCTCAGACCGGCGAACCCGTCGTCAACATCCTGTCGGGAACCTCTGCCGAGGTCGTGATCGACGGCGTCTCAGAGCAGATCACCGCCGCCGACAGCCCTGCACTGCAGGCGCGCTTCGTCGAGGCCGTGCGGCAGCGCGCGGCATCCATCGGCGGCCCTGTCACCGCGACGATCGTCGAGGGCTCTTCGCGCTACCCGCTGATCGTCAACCCCGATGGGTCGACCGGCGATCAGAGCATCACGATCCCACCGCGGCCCGCGCGCGTGCCCGAGCCCGGCACCCTGACCGCGGCCGGCGCGCTGCAGCAGCGCTCGACCTCGAGCGGACCCAAGCCCACCGTCGACGACCTGCTGGCATCGCGCGACCAGCCCGCCGGCGATCGCGGCACGATCGGCTGGCCCGGCTTCGTGCGGCGCCTCACGGGCGGACGCGTCACGCTCAAGCCCAACAAGAAGGAACGCACGCTGCTCGATCGCGAGCGCACGGTCAAGCGCCGCCTCGACGGGTCGCGCACGATCGTGATCCTCAACCCCAAGGGAGGCGCGCACAAGACGACGAGCACGCTGCTGCTGGCCGAGACGCTCGGCAATCTGCGCGGCGGCTCGACCCTCGCGTGGGACAACAACGAGACCCGCGGCACGCTCGGCTGGCGGGCGCGCAGCACGCCCCACAGCAAGACCGCCGTCGATCTGCTCGACAACCTCGACCAGTTCGCCGACCTCAGCCGCGCGAGCCTCGCGCAGCTCGACGGCTACGTGCGTGCGCAGGTCGACTCGCGGTTCGATGTGCTGGCATCGGATGAGGATGCCGCGGCATCCTCCACCATCGACGCCGAGGCCTTCGACCGCCTGCACGCCATGCTCGGGCGGTATTACCGCATGATCGTCGTCGACACCGGCAACAACATGCGCGCCTCGAACTGGGTCGCCGCCGTCGCCGCGGCCGACCAGCTCGTCATCGTCTCGACGGTGCGCGAAGACACCGCGGCGAGCGCCGCGTGGCTGCTCGACGGCCTGCGCGAGAAGGGCTTCGGCGCCAAGATCGACGAGGCCGTGACGGTGCTCGCGTCGCCGTCCGACAAGACCGACCGCCGCCTGCGCAATCGTCTCGATTCGCACTTCGCGCAGGTCACGGCGGTGGTCGAGCACGTGCCGTACGACCCTGCACTCGTCGACGGCGGACCGGTCGACTTCGACGCGCTGTCACCCGAGACGCGGGATGCGTGGCTGACCGTCGCCGCGACGATCGCCGCGCGCCTCTGACTCAGACCGGCTCGGTCGTGCGGATCAGCCCGCAGTTCACGCACGACCACGCGACGAGGAACCGTTCGTCGTCGAGGATCTCGAACACGAGCGGGTCACCGCACGTCGGGCACAGGAGCGGGCTCGTCCGAGCCATCAGTCGAACGTGTCGGTCCACGACGCGATGTCGACGCCGTGGTTGTCGGGCGATGCGAGCGACCACCAGGCGGGCGCGTGCGCGTCGTCGACGAGCCGCCCGCCGGCGGCGAGCGCGGCATCCACTCGCGCCTGCGCATGATCCGCGGGCACGAACACGTCGAAGTGCGTGCGCCCACGCCCCGGATTGTCGCCGTCGATCGGGTTGAACGCGAGCTGCGGGCCCGTGCGGAGGGGGTCGACGGCATCCGTCTCGCCCAGCTCTTCGTACCCGAGCGCGGCGAGGAAGAACGGCCGCACGTCTGCCCGCGAGTGCTGCGCGACATAGATCCCGACGGTCTGCGCCCGTGACGGATCGGCGGCGAGCCCCAGGCCGGCGGCGGCCTGCGAGACCTCGGCGGCGAACCCGGTCGCCGCTGCCGGGATGCCGTCGTCACCGCGGTTCGGGATGCGCACGACCACCGCTTCTGGCCGCACGTCGATGTCGGGCAGCACGTCGAAGCGTTCGGCCGCCGCGGTGATCGGCGCGACCAGGCGTGCCGCGTCGGCGAGGGAGGCCGCGGTGAACACGGCATGCGGGCCGGAACCCGTGACGCGCCAGGCTTCGACGCCCGGGGCTCGATGGAACGCTGCCGGGGTGATCGATTCCGTCATCCAGGCCTCCTTCGCTCGCTGTCATGATGCCACGCGGCACGCGGCGAGCGTCAACCCCGCTGCAGGAACGCGGTGATGCGGGCGAGCGCGCCGTTCCAGACCTCGTCGACGAAGAAGTCGCGCACCTCGGGCACGGGGAAGCCGCTCTGCACGATGGACATGCGCGTGCCGTCGCCCTCGGGTTCGAACGTGATCTCGATGCGGGTCGCCATCGTCATGCCGTCGGGGCTCGATCCGCTCGACTCGGTGACGAGGCGATGCGGCCGATCGATCTCGAGGAAGGTCTGCGTCTCGCGGAACAGCGTGTCCTCGTCCGGACCCCACACCGCGGTCTGCGTGCCGCCGACCCGCAGATCGACCTCGATCTCGACGATGCCGGGGCGCTCGTCGAGGATCGAGAACCAGATCTTCTGCTTCTCGGCATCGGTGTACGCATCGAACACCTCGTCGGGGGTCGCGGGCAGTACGCGCGAGATGCGCAGCTCGAGGGGTGCGTCGCTCATCGGTCGGTTCCTTTCCGGAGTGTGAAGTAGGCGTCGAGGCCGTCGAGGCGACGCTCCCACAGGCGTTGGTAGTAGCTGATCCAGGCCATCGCGTCATCCAATCGCTCGCCGCCGAGGCGGCACTGCCGGGTGCGACCGATCTTCTCGGTGGTCACGAGTCCCGCATCTTCGAGCACGCGGATGTGCTTGGCCATGCCTGTCACGGTCATGGCCGCCGCGCTCGCGAGCTCCGACACGGGAGCCGGGCCGTCGCCCAGGCGCTGCAGGATGTCGCGGCGCGTGCCGTCGGCGAGTGCCGCGAAGGCCCGATCGAGTTCGGCTTGTTGAACCATGCGGTTCAGAGTAATCCTCATCGCACACGATCGCGCACCGCCGCGAGGGCGAGGGCCGACACGAGCCCGAGCTCGATGGCCGAACTGACGACGAGCCGGATGGCCAGCGTGTCGGGGTCGCCGAGTGCGGCGACGAGCAGCGCCGAAACGACGGAGACGATGGATGCCGTCATCCATCCCCTCTGCGTGCTGCGACCGAAGCGGAACGCGAGCACGATGGCGAGCGCGACGAATGCGAGCTGCGTGAGCACGAAGCCGACCTCGTGCACCGCGCCGTGCCAGCTCATGACGGGTGCGCCTGCGGGAGCACCGACGGGGAACCCCGCACCGCCGTCGGCGACGAATACGCCCGCGACGACGAGACCGACTCCCATGAGAGCGATCAGGATGCCGGCCCACCGTGTCAGCCTTCCGGCCGCGAGCACGCGGGCCAGGCCGATCCCTCCCCCGATGACCAGCAGACCCGTGACGACGAAGTTCAGGATCTGCACCCAGCCGCCCTCGCCGAGGCTGAGAAGGCTCAGGGGATGGAACGTCGGACGGAACCCCTCGCGCGTGAACGCCTGCAGCGCCCAGAGAACGATGAAGAGCGGCATCGAGACGGTCGCGCCGATGAGCAGGGCATGAGTCGAGCGCGTCATCCGCTTCTGAATAAGTTGAACCATGCGGTTCACTATTGCACACTGAACCGATAAGTTCAATATCAGATCTCGGTGGCAGCCGCGATGTCGGCGGGCGGTGGGAGGATCCGGGTCCGGGGAGCGACAGGAGGACGGGATGCGGGGCGAGGCGACCGTGCTGCACGCCGACCTCGACGCGTTCTACGCCTCGGTCGAGCAGCGCGACCAGCCTTCGCTGCGGGGGCGTCCGGTCATCGTCGGCGGAGGCGTCGTGCTCGCGGCGTCGTATGAAGCGAAGGCGCGCGGCGTGCGCACGGCGATGGGTGGTCGACAGGCTCGGGAGCTGTGTCCGGATGCCGTGGTCGTGCGACCGCGGATGGATGCGTACTCGGCCGCGAGCAAGGACGTCTTCGCGATCTTCCGCGACACGACTCCCCTGGTCGAGGGCATCTCGATCGACGAAGCGTTCCTCGAGGTGGGCGGCCTGCGCCGCATCTCGGGCACACCCGAGCAGATCGCGGTCCGCCTGCGCGAGCGCGTCCGCGTAGAAGTGGGCCTGCCGATCTCGGTGGGCGTCGCACGCACGAAGTACCTCGCGAAGGTCGCGAGCGCCGTCAGCAAGCCCGACGGCCTCATCGTCGTCGAGCCCGAGCGCGAACAGGAGTTCCTGCTGCCGCTGCCGGTCGAACGCCTGTGGGGCGTCGGCAAGGTCACCGGCGCCAAGCTGCACGGGCTCGGCATCCACACCGTCGGCGAACTCGCTGATCTCGAAGCCGCGACCGCCGAACGACTTCTCGGCCGCGCCGCCGGAGCCCACCTGCACGCGCTCGCGCGCCTCAAGGATCCCCGGCCTGTCGACACCACCAAGCGGCGCGGGTCGATCGGCTCGCAGCGCGCGCTCGGCAGCCGTCCGCGCACTCACGACGAACTCGACGTCTTCCTGACGCAGATCGTCGATCGACTCGGCCGCCGGCTGCGCGAGAAGGACCGCGTCTGCCGCACCGTCGTGCTGCGTCTGCGCTACGGCGACTTCGCGAAGGCGACCAGGTCGAGGTCGTTCCGCATCCCCTCCGATCGCACGGCACTGCTGCTCTCCGTCGCTCGCGGGCTGCTCGCTGCGGCGATGCCCGAGATCGAGGCTCGCGGGATCACCCTGATCGGGGTCTCTCTGACCGGCCTGGGCCGCGCCGACAGCGTGCCGCCAGAACTCGACATCGACTGGGATGACGGAGCCCGCCTCGACTCCGTGCTCGACACCCTGCGCGACCGCTTCGGTGCGGCATCCGTCGCGCGGGCGACGCAGCTCGGCCGCGACCCGGGCTGGTCGACGCCCGTGCTCCCCGAGCACGAATAGCGGGCGCTACTGCTCGATGAACCGCACCGGCATTTCCGTGATGTGCAGGCCCGACGAGCGGATGAGATCCTCGATCGCCGCATGCTCGCGGTCGGGTGCGACGATCTGGACCTTCTCGACACCGTCGGTCGGGGTGCCGGCGCCGTCGGCCCAGAAACTGGTCACTGCGTGCTCGTCAGCCAGCTCTCGGAGCAGCGCGAGGTAAGCAGCGCTCTCGCCGGGCTCGATCAGCATGCCGAGGTTCATCGAGTTGATCTCGACCGAATCCTGGGCATCGAGACCCGCTGCCGCGAGCCAGGCGTCCGAGTGTTCGACGAGCGGCAGCAGGTGGGCGTAGCCCGATACCGCATAGTCCTCGAGCGCGACGAGGGCGAACGTCCCCTCGAACCAGATCGAGGGCTGGATCGGGATGCCGGGGGCGAGTCGATCGGCGGCATCGACGACGCTCAGCGCGTCGAACCCGAAGTCCGGGCATCCGGTGGCGCGAGCCGGGAACTCCGTCGAGTGCAGGGAGACCTGCGCCGTGGCGGGAGTAACCACCAGGAAGGACCACGTCACCGGGTCGGCATACTCGTTCGCGCACGCGAGCTCGAGCAGGGCGGGCAGCCCGGCCGCGTCGACCGTGACCGCCATCCACGATGTCGGCGTCCAGAAGCCCGGCGCTTCGACCCAGCGCTCCTTCTCGACGGCCTCGACGTGCGGAAGAGCGGCGACCTGCTCCTCGAGCGCATCGAACTCCGCGCTGGGCCGATCGAAATGCGTCTCGTCGATCATCCAGCTGAACAGCACGAGGCCGCCGATCACCAGAGCACCCACGATCACTACGATGAGCGTGATCCATACGCGCTTGGCGCTCTTCGAGCGCGCGGGCGCGGCATCCGGTTCCGGATCCGCAGGTGCTTCGATCGTCGTCGACATCGCATCGTCTCCCCAGAGCGCTGCTGTCAGGTGGCATGAGCGTACCGCCCAGAGGTTGCGAGCGGGTGAACGCTCTAGAGTCTCAGGATGCGGATCGTCGTGTCGGGCACTCATGCGAGCGGCAAGAGCACGCTCGTCTCGGACTTCGCCCGGCGGCATCCGGACTTCACGGTCCTCCCCGATCCCTTCGAACTCATCGACGAGTCGTGGGATGCCCCGAGCGCAGCTTCCTTCGCGGCCCAGCTCCGCCTCTCCGCTGTGCGGCTGGATCCCCGCGAGGCGCCCGACGAGCTGATCGCCGAACGCGGACCACTCGACTTCCTCGCATATCTCGCGGCGCTCGAGGCGACGTCGGTGGACGCCGGATCTCGGGAGCTGTGGGAGCGCTCGGTCAGGGTCACCGCGGAGGCGCTGGCGAACGTCGATCTGATCGTGGTGCTTCCGCTGAATGCGGTGGACGGGATCGCGGCCGGAGCGGACGAGGACGAAGCGCTCAGAGGTGCGATGAATGACGCGCTGCTCGACCTCATCGACGACCCCGACCTCGTGGGCGACAGCACCCAGGTCGTCGAGATCACCGGCGACCGGATGCAGCGGCTGGCGCGGCTCGAGGCGGTCTCGCTCGGTGGAGCGTGATCAGGCCTGGACGCGCACAGCGCGATCCTCGAACCGCACCACATCGCCGATCTGCAGCTGACGGCCGCGACGGCGATCGACCTCGCCGTTCACCGTCACGAACCCGTCGATGATGGCTTCCTTGACGTCGCCGCCCGAGTCGAGCACGCCGGCGAACTTGAGGAACTGTCCGAGGCGGATGCCGTCGCCGCCGATCGAGACGTCTTCGATGGGCGCGGTCATGCCTTGAATGCTAGCGCGACGTGCCGCACGCACCGGTGTCGGCCGCGACGCATACACTCGGCTCGAAGGAGACCCCATGACCCGCGTGCGCATCGACCTCTTCGCCTCTCTCGACGGCTACACAGCGGCCCCCGACCCGGCCGTCGACAACCCTATGGGCGAGGACTGGGGTCCGCTCACCGCCGCGTACGCGGCGACCCGCACCTTCCGGCAGAAGGTCTTCGGCGACACCACCGGAGCGGGTACGACCGGGACCGACGACGCCTTCGCGGTCGCGTTCTTCGAGGGTGTCGGCGCCGAGATCATGGGCGCCGCGATGTTCGGGCTGCACGCGAACCCCGACGACGAGAACTGGAAGGGCTGGTGGGGCGACGAGCCCCCGTTCGGCTGCCCCGTCTACGTCCTGACGCATTCCGTGCCCAGGCCGGCAATCGAGATGGCCGGCGGAACGACCTTCCACTTCCGCAGCGGCGCGATCGACGACGTCCTCGCCGAGGCCAGCGTCGCGGCCGATGGCCTGGATGTGCGCGTGGGCGGCGGCATCCGCACCGCCCGCGAGTTCCTGCGCGCAGGGCTCGTCGACGAGCTCCACGTGACGATCGCGCCGATCGTGCTGGGGCGTGGCAACCGCGTGTGGGACGACCTCCGCGGGCTGGAGCACACGCACAACGTCACGACGGTCGTGGCTGAGAGCGGCACGATCCACGTGACTTTCACGCGCTGAGCGCGCCGGCGACGCCGGCGAGCGCAACCGCCGTCGAATCGATACGATAGCCGGATTGCCGCGGATCTTGCGCAGCATCCATCGCCTGAAAGACCGCTCCACCGTGTACTCACTCCTGCTCGCGATCATCTACATCGCCTTCATCAGCCTCGGTCTGCCCGACTCGCTCGTGGGCGCCGGCTGGCCGGTCATGCATCAAGACCTCGGCGTGCCGATCGCGTTCGCCGGCATCATCACGATGATCATCGCGGGCGGCACGATCCTCTCGAGCCTGGCCTCGGAGCGGATCACACGCCGATTCGGCGTCGGACTCGTGACGGCCGTGAGCGTCGGCATGACGGCCGCGGCGCTCGTGGGCTTCTCGGTCTCGGACTCGTTCTGGATGCTGTGCCTCTGGGCCATCCCGTACGGCCTCGGCGCTGGCGCCGTCGACGCGGCGCTGAACAACTACGTCGCTCTGCACTACGCCGCACGTCACATGAACTGGCTGCACGCGTGCTGGGGACTGGGAGCGTCCATCAGTCCGTTCATCATGAGCTTCGCCCTCACGCAGGACCTCGGCTGGTCGAGCGCCTACCTGATCATCGGCGTCGTGCAGGCGGTCCTCACCTTCGGGCTGCTGCTCAGCATCCCGCTGTGGAAGAAGGTCAACCCGCTCACGACGGCAGACGAGTCCGGGAAGCATGCGACGCACGTGCCGCTCGCGCAGGCACTGCGGATCCGGGGCGTCTGGCTGATCCTCACCGCGTTCTTCGCGTACTGCGCGCTCGAGAGCACGGCGATCCTGTGGGCATCGACGTATCTCGTGACGGATCGGGGGGTGGATGCCGCGACCGCCGCCGCCTTCGCCTCGCTCTTCCTGCTCGGCGTCACCGCCGGGCGGTTCCTCGCGGGCTTCTTCGCCGACCGCGTGGGCGATCGGTGGATGATCCGCCGCGGCTTCCTCACGGTCGGCCTCGGGATCGTGCTGCTCCTGCTGCCCGTGCAGACGACGGTGCTCGCGCTCGCGGGGCTCGTGATCGCGGGTCTCGGCTGCGCGCCGATCTACCCCGCGATCATCCACTCCACGCCGGTCAACTTCGGCCGCCGCAACTCGCAGGCCATCATCGGCGTGCAGATGGCCGCCGCCTACACGGGTTCGACGCTCGCACCGCCCCTCTTCGGCGCGCTCTCTGCGGGCACCGGTATGTGGATCTTCCCGCTCTTCCTCGCCGCGCTCATGCTGCTCGGCCTGCTGATGTCGGAGCGACTCAACCGCCTCGACCCCGGCGCGACCGCAGACGCCGCGGCGCCCTGACGATCAGTCCGGCACGTGGGCGGTCATCATGATCGAGACCAGGATGCCGGGCAGCTCGGGACCGAGTCTCGCGACCGCGCGAGCGGGCGGGTCCTGCGGGAAGACCTGGGCGTAGGCCTCGTTCATCCCCGCGAAGTCCGGCGGATGCGCGAGCAGCACGGTCACCAGTGCGACGTCATCCAGCGCGCACCCCGCCGCGCGGAGCACGGCCTCGCCATTGCGCAGCGCTTGGAGTGTCTGTCCTTCGATCGACTCGGGGCGTGACCCGCTCTGCGGGTCGACGCCGACCATGCCCGAGACGTAGACCGTCGAGCCGGCGCGGACACCCTGGCTGAACAATGGCGAACTCGGTGCGTCGGGTGTCGTGATGATCTGCCTCGACATGCCCAGGAGCCTACGCTCAGCCGCGAACGTCCTCTACCGGTCGCCTCGGATCAACGCTTCGACCCGATCGGCGAGTGCAGTCACCGGCTCTCGGCCGTCGAGCTCCACCGTCGCGCCGGCGCGAAGCAGCGGTTCAACCGTCCTCACATCATGGGCGATCCGCTCTCGATCCTCGGCTGTCGCCCCATACGGGTTGTTCGTGCGAGCGGACACACGCTCGAGCAGCACCTCCAGCGGCGCGCTCAACAGGATGACGGCGGCGAAACGGTCGTAGAAGCGGCCCTGATTCTCGACGGTGCCTTGCACGACGACCGCTTCATCGGACGCGAGGAGCTCCGTCATCCGCTCCTCGTCCCACCGACCGTCCGCGAGGACCCATCCGTCGTAGTCCGTGTCGACGACGCGACGACCGCGCCGACCGAGCTCGTCGAGGAGCGTCGACTTCCCCGCTCCCGACATGCCGGTGACGAGGATGTGCCGCGGCCGGATGCCGGCCACGACCTCGTCGACGATCTGCGCGAGCGGGCGATCGGCCTCGACGCGCAGGTGATCGCCCAACCAGGGTTCGAACTCCGCTGCTCGCCGCCGCACGTCGTCCCAGGTCGGTTCGACGATGCTGCGCAGATTCCGCTCGCGGACCGCCAGCCGCCGCTGATGCTCGGTCTCGTCGTCGAGCATCAGCAGCACGAAGGTCAGGGATGCGTTCGTCGCACCCGCCGCACGCCGCCACGTGTCACGAGCGATCTCGCTGTCGTTGACAGCATCCACCACCACCCTCAGGCCCAGCGCGAGGTTCTGCTCGGCCACCGCGCGCACCGCCTCATACGCGGCGGCGCCCGTCGTCCACGACCGCTCGAGTCCCCCGCCCAGCATCGCGTCCTCGACGGTATCGATCGAGAGGTGCACGGCGCCCGTTCGTCGGGCTACTTCGACCGCGACCGCGGACTTGCCCGTGCCTGGCAGTCCTGAGATCACGACGAGCATCCGCCCATTATCGCGGGCAGGTCGACGGCGCGCGGGAGGGGAGCGCGATCGCGTCGGTATGCTGACCGACGATGACGAAGCACCTCGATCTCACCGGCCTGCCGCGGTTCCTCGCTCACCTCGAGGCCAGGGACGCTTCGTCGGCGCACTTCGCCCGACTGCTGCTCGACAGCGGGTGCGTGCCGGTCGGCTTCTGGGGCCCCGTGCAGATGGACGTATGGGAGCTGCGGATCCGCCGGGGCGCCGCCATCGTACGATTCGGGGTTGAGCGAGGATACTCCGATGGACTGATGATCGGACCGCCGACCGGCTCCGACTCGTGGACGAGCTTCGTGCCGATGAACCTGGCCGTCGTCGCCTGGGCAGGAGCGAACGCGTATGCACTCCGTCTCGACGACCCGAGCGTGGTGAACGTCGACCTGCAGGAGGTCGGGCTGGCCGTGGTCGATTGGGTCGGTGATGGCCACGAAGAAGCGATCGATCGTGTGCGCCAGGCGTGGAAGACCTATCACGAGAAGGAGGGTCGACTTCGCCGGCGGACGAACGGTCACCCGACGCCGGCACAACTGAACGCGTCGAGAGCTGCCGGAGCGGCGGCGATGCAGGCAGCCGCGACGCCGTCCACCTGAGGACCGCCTGTCGCGACGAGGTGGACTCTTTCCTCGCAAGCCGGAGCCCGCTAGCGTACGAGCGGGCGAGACTCCGCAGAGCGCGGCACATACGGGCGCCCAGGACAAGGGAGTTCACGATGGCCGGAAAGTTCGAGCTCTGGGTCGACAAGGCGGGCGAGTACCGCTTCAATCTGAAGGCGTCCAACGGCCAGGTCATCGCGACCAGCCAGGGCTACGCGTCGAAGGCGAGCGCCCTCAACGGCATCGAGTCCGTCAAGACGAACGCGCCCGACGCCGAGACAGTCGAGATCGAGAAGTAGTCCTCAGGCGCGAGCCAGCAGGGCTTCGCGCAGCCGATCGGGCGCGACGCGCCAGTGACCGAGCAGGTCGTCATCGACGAAGACGACCGGGACCTTGTCCCACCAGCGCTCCTGCAGGCGCGGATCGCTCTCGATCGGCAGTTCTTCGAGCGAGATCGCGTCGGCCGCGGCATCCGGCAACTCCGCCACGACGGCCTCGATCACCTCACGTGCGACTTCGCACAGGTGGCAGTCCGCCTTCGTGATGAGGGTGACGGTCGTCATGTCTCGATCGCTCAGTGCTCGATCGGATAGCCGGCGGCGATCCACTCGTCGGTGCCGCCGTCGACGTTCGTCGCGTCGTAGCCGCGCGCGGCGAGCGCCTCGACGACGCGGCCCGAGCGACCGCCGACCTTGCAGATCACGTCGAACGCCTCGGCGGGCAGCTCGTCGAGGTGTTCGCCGATCGTCGACATCGGCAGGTTGACGGCGCCGGGCACATGCCCCTGCTCGTACTCCCACGTCTCGCGCACGTCGATGAGCGGTCGCCCTTCGCGGGCCTTGAGTTCGTGGACGTCGATCGACTGCATGAAAACTCCTGAAGGCTGAGACACGAAGCGCCCGTCCCGGAGGACAGGCGCTTGGTGCGGATGACGCTTACTTCTTGTTGCGGCGCTGGTGGCGAGTCTTGCGAAGCAGCTTGCGGTGCTTCTTCTTCGCCATGCGCTTGCGGCGCTTCTTGATGACAGAACCCACGGAAAACCTCACTAGATCGGGGTCTGGATGCAGAGTGGTCTGCACCCGGGCAACGGGCAAAACGGAAAAATGCCTCGGACCAGTCTAGCCGACGTCGGCGATGGGCCGATGCAGGGCCTCGGTGACCGCCGATTCGGGGACCCGGTAGCTGCGCCCGAAGCGCACCGCGGGCAGCTCGCCGGCGTGCACGAGACGGTAGACCGTCATCTTCGAAACGCGCATCAGCTCGGCCACTTCGGCGACCGTCAAGAAGCGGACGTCAGGCAGTTCAGCCACAGCACCCCTCCTTCGGTCCCCAAGCGTGCTGACCACACTCTAGAGCCCCGTGGGGACGCGTGTAAACCCGCGTGACGGATGTGAACCGTGGGACGGAAGTGGATGCTACGCCCCGCCGCTCGCCCTTTTCAGCCGCTCCGCGGCGTCGCGCGCCGCCTGGCGCTCGATCTTCCGCGCGTCGCGCAGCGCCTTCTCAGCCTCGCGCACCGCCTTGCGCGCCTCGCGGTACTTCTTGTCGCCCGCGATCTCGGCATCGTCGAGTTCGACCCATGCGCGCGGTGCATCGTGCCCCCGCGTCGCGATCGCCGCGATGTAGTGCTCGACTCCGTCGAGGAACCGCGCCATGCCGAAGGCGAACGGGTCGTTGTCATCGAGGAACACACCGGCGTCGACAGCGGCGCGCAGCGAGGGGTACGCGTCGGCCGTGATCAGACTGCGGAAGAGCGCGTCCTCCTGCCTCGTCTGATCCTCGCCCCCGATGCCCGCCTCGCGCTGCGCACGGGTGTATCCGGCGATGACCGAGCCCGCCCACCGCGACTGACCCGTCATCGTCGTCATGACCGAGAGCCGCTCTTCATGAGACAGAGCGGTGCCGTCGAGGGCGCCGAGTCCGGCATCCATCCACGACGCACTGTTGGGAGTGATCGGCGATCCCGTGATCGGGATGTCGAGGATCCATGGATGCCGGAGGTAGACGATCATCTGCCCGCGATAGAGCTCCTCGAGGCGTGCGCGCCAGTCGCCGGGCTCGGTGGACTGCTCGGGCGGGAGCGCTGTCGCCTCCTCCTGCATGAGCAGGATCAGATCGTCCTTCGCCGTCACGTAGCGGTACAGCGACATCGGAGTGAAGCCCAGTCGCGACGCGACCGCGGCCATCGACACGGCGCCCAGGCCCTCGGCGTCAGCGATCTCGACGGCTGCCTCGACGATGCGCTCGACGCTCATCTCGCGCTTAGGGCCGCGCTGCGGATTGGCCGCGACGCCCCATGCGAGCGCAATGCCGCGCGGCAACTCGGGTTCGACGTCGTGCTCCACGGGTCCAGCTTAGGACTGTTTATGACGTAAACAGTGTGTTACCGTCATAAACAGTTTCAGCCATACACAGAAAGGGTCCGACTGTGAACGCTCCCGCCATCCAGGTGAGAGACCTCCGCGTCGCGTTCGGAAAGTCCGTCGTGCTCGACGGCCTCGACCTCACGGTCGAACGCGGCGAGGTCTTCGCCCTGCTCGGCCCGAACGGCGCCGGCAAGACGACGACGATCAACATCCTGACGACGCTCGGCACGTCCGACACCGGCACGGTCGAGGTCTTCGGCATCGACGTCGCCCGCAATCCCATCGCCGTCAAGCAGCGCATCAGCCTCACGGGTCAGGCCGTCGCCGTCGACGACGTCCTCACCGCGACCGAGAACCTCGTCATGCTCGGGCGCCTCTCCGGGCTCTCGGGACGCGAGGCGCGTGCCCGGGCAGCCGAGCTTCTCGAACGCTTCGATCTGACGGATGCCGCGGCCAAGCGCGTCGGCACCTACTCGGGCGGCATGCGCCGACGGCTCGACCTCGCCCTGAGCTTCGTCGTGACGCCCGAGATCCTCTTCCTCGACGAGCCGACGACGGGCCTCGACACGCGCAGTCGCCGTGAGCTGTGGGACGTCATCCGCTCGCTCGCCGACGCCGGGACGACGGTCTTCCTCACGACGCAATACCTCGAGGAGGCCGACCAGCTCGCCGACCGCATCGCCGTGCTCGACGCGGGCCGCATCGTCGGGCTCGGCACACCTGCCGAGCTCAAGTCCCGCGTCGACGGCGACACCGTCGAGCTGCACGACGAGCACGGAGCCCTGCTGCGCGAAGTGCCCACCGACGGCACCGTCTCGGGCCTGCGCCGCGCGCTCGACGTGCTCGACGAGTCGGGAGCGGAAGGCGTCGTGACGCTTCGACGACCGAGCCTCGACGACGTCTTCCTTTCTCTCACCTCGGCCCCGGCCGCCAGCCTGCAGGAGTCAGCATGACCACGGCATCCCTCCCCGCCCTTCGCCCACGCATCTCGGGGTTCACCGCCGAGAGCGTCTTCGTGAAGCGCAGCCTGACGCACTCGCTGCGCGACGGCGAATCGCTGCTCATGGCGATCATGCTGCCCGTCATGCTCATGGTGCTCTTCGTCTTCGTCTTCGGCGGCGCGATGGACCCGTCGGGCTCCTACGTGAACTACGTCGTGCCGGGGGTGATCGTGCTGTGCGCGGGGTTCGGAGCATCCTCCACCGCCGTGTATGTCGCGAACGACATGAAAGCGGGGATCATCGACCGGTTCCGTACGATGCCGCTGCGCGCGAGCGCCGTCCTCACAGGGCACGTCGTCGCGAGCCTGATCCGCAACCTCGTCGCGACCGCCGTCGTCATCGGCGTCGCACTCGCGATCGGGTTCCGCCCGACGGCGAACGTCGGCGAGTGGATCGCGGCCGCGGGACTCATCGCGCTCTACATCCTGACGATCACGTACCTGTTCGCCGCGATCGGCCTCGCCGCCGGCACTCCCGAGGCGGCGACCGGCTACGGCTTCATCATCCTGTTCCTGCCGTACCTGTCGAGCGCGTTCGTGCCGGTCTCGACGATGCCGACCTGGTTGCAATGGATCAGCGAGAATCAGCCGATCACGCCCATCATCGAGACGATCCGCGGCCTGCTCATGGGGACGGAGATGGGGGATGCCCCGTGGTGGGCGCTCGGCTGGTGCGCCGCGATCCTCGCGTTCGCATTCGCGTGGGGTGCATGGCTCTTCCGCCGCAAGGCGGGGCGGCGCTAGACCCGATCAGCGGCCGGGGAGCTTCTTCAGCGCGCTGGTGACGACGTGCTTCGCGGATGCCGCGGCGCGGCCCACGACCTCGGCCGCGTGCGCGGCGGAATCGGTCAGCGTGGACGCCGCGGCGAGCGCGTAGTCGGGCTCGTCGCCGAGGAACGGCACGAGCCAGTCATCCACTTCGTCGAGGGGCTCGGGCGACAGGCTGTAATAGCGGTGCTGACCCTCTTCGCGCACCGAGACGAGGTGCGCATCGCGCAGCACCTTCAGGTGCTTCGAGACGGTGGGCTGACTCACCCCGAGATCGGCGACGATGTGCGACACGCTCGTGCCGGACTCCCCCGCGCCGGATCGATCGAGGAGGAGCCGCAGGATGTCGCGACGTGTGCCGTCCGCGATCACGTCGAAGATGTCCGCCATGTGCTCAGAGTAGTCGTGACCCCCGCGGGATACCATGAGGGCCTACCGTGGGACGACACGTATCGTCTGACAGTGGCAGGGAGGACCGGATGACGGATGCTGCGCGCGCACCGCGCGGCTCGTTCCTCCGTCGCGCGGGGCACGAGTTCCTGGAGTTCTTCCGCGAACTCACGCAGCGCTCCCCCGCGCGCTTCGCGATCCTCATCTTCCTGTCGCTCATCCTCGTCTTCACGGGCCTGTTCTCGCTGCCGATCGCCGCAGCCGACGGCCGGGTGACCCCGTTCGCGGACGCCTTCTTCACCGCCGTCTCGACGGTGTGCGTCACGGGGCTCGCGACCGTCGACATGGCCACGCACTGGTCGCCGTTCGGGCACGTGCTCGTCTTCCTGGGCGTGCAGATCGGCGCCGTGGGAGTGCTGACCCTGGCATCCATCCTCGGACTCGTCATCTCGCGTCGACTGGGACTCCGGACGAAGCTCCTGGCGGCCGGCGACTCCAATCCCCTGCGGGCGCACGGCGGCCCTGTCAACGAGGGCCAGACCGTGCAGCTCGGCCAGATCGGCAGCCTGCTGGCAACGGTCGCGCTGTCCACCCTCGTGATCGAGGGCATCGTCGCCGTCATGCTCTTCCCGGGTCTGCTGGTTGCTGGCGTGCCGTGGTACACGGCGCTGTGGGAAGCGCCGTTCTACGCGGCGATGGCCTTCACCAACACGGGCTTCACTCCGAACGCCGGCGGACTCGTCCCGTTCCAGCACGACTACTTCTTCCTCACGGTGCTCATGGCGGGGGTCTTCCTCGGCTCGATCGGGTTCCCCGTCATCTACACGCTGCGCCGGCACCTCTGGCATGTGCGCAAGTGGTCGCTGCACGCGAAGCTGACGATCATCACGACGGTCGCGCTGTTCCTTGCCGGCGGTGTCGTCTTCCTCATCCTCGAGTACGACAACCTCCTCACGCTCGGCACCCAGGATGCCTTCGACACGACCTTCCAGGCGTTCTTCCTCTCCGCCATGACGAGGTCCGGCGGCTTCGCGATCCTCGACATCGGCGAGCTCAACCAGTCGAGTCTGCTCGTCGCCTGCATGCTCATGTTCGTGGGGGGCGGCTCGGCGTCGACCGCCGGCGGCATAAAGGTCACGACCCTCGCGGTGATCGCCCTCGCCGTGTGGTCCGAGGCGAAGGGTCGCCTTGCGAACCAGGTGTTCGGACGCCGCATCCCGAGCGACGTCCTGCGCGTCGCGCTGTCGGTCGTCGCCTGGGGATCCACGATCGTCGCGCTCTCGACGATCATCATCACGCAGATCACGAAGGCCGATCTGGGCGACGTGCTCTTCGACGTGATCTCGGCGTTCGGAACGGTGGGCCTGTCGACGGGCCTGACCGCCGAGCTCCCCGACCCCGCTGTCTACGTGATGGCGATCACCATCATCATGGGCCGCGTTGGTACAGTGACTCTCGCCGCGGCCGTGGCCGCGTCAACCCGTTCGCAGTTGTACTCGCTGCCGGTGGAAAGGCCGATCGTTGGGTGACCGCATCAGAAACGACGCCCCGGTCCTCGTGATCGGACTCGGCCGCTTCGGCGCTGCCTGCGCGGGCGAGCTCGACCGGCTCGATCGAGAAGTGCTCGCGATCGACGAGAGTCTCGACCTCGTGCAGAAGTGGTCCGAGCGCGTGACCCACACGGTCCAGGCCGACGCGAAGAACATCGATGCCCTGAAGCAGATCGGCGCCCAGGACTTCCAGGTCGCGGTCGTCGCCGTGGGCTCGTCGATCGAGGCATCCGTCCTCATCACCGCCAATCTCGTCGACCTCAAGGTGCCGCAGATCTGGGCCAAGGCCGTCTCGCAGTCGCACGGCAAGATCCTCGCCCGCGTCGGCGCGAACCACGTCATCTACCCCGAGCGCGAGGCCGGCGAGCGCGTCGCGCACCTCGTGAGCGGCCGGATGCTGGACTTCATCCGCTTCGACGACGACTTCGCGCTGGCGAAGCTCTATCCTCCGAAGTTCATCCGCGGCGTGGGTTTGAACGAGTCGGGCGTCCGCACGAAGTACAACGTCACGGTCGTCGGTGTGAAGAGCCCCGGCAAGCCGTTCCGCTACGCCGAGGCGAACACGATCGTCACGAACCACGACCTCATCATCGTGTCCGGCACGAACAGCGACATCGAGCGCTTCGCCGCCCTCGACCGCTAGCGCCGCGCGTCACCCTCGCTGCCCGGCGGCGCGGCGGTGTCGAACCGTAGGAGATTCACGAGCGGCCGACGTTCTGCGGTCAACCCCACGAGGAATCTCCTACGTTTTGGCACGCGACGGCGCGCAGCGGCGATGACCGACCCGTCGCCGTCTCAGGCCAACGGCGCCGAAGTGCCCGCCGCTCATCTCGATGCGCGGCTGAGCCGCTGCTGGATGACCGTCGCTCGCACGGGGTGATTACGCGCCGGCGGCGAGCTCGCGCGCGCGTGCGAGCGCGGCATCCGTCGCCGACTCGAACACGACGTCCAGGCGCGCGGCCTGCAGCACCGCGATCGCGCGCTCGGTCGTGCCCTTGGGGCTCGTCACGCGGCGACGGAGTTCGGCGGGGTCTTCTCCGGATGCCGCGAGCAGCGCCGCAGCGCCGATGAAGGTCTGCTCGGCCATCAGGCGGGCGTCCGCCTCGCTGAAGCCCTTGCCCACGGCGGCCTTCGTGAGCTCCTCGATGAGCAGGAAGACGTATGCGGGCCCCGAGCCGGAGATCGTCGAGAGCGGGTCGATCTGCGATTCGGGCACCTCGATGACCGCCCCGCAGGTCTCGAAGAGCCGCCGCACGACCGCGGTCTGCGCGGGCGTCACCGCGGTGCCCGGCGCGAGCCCGGTCACCGCCTTGCCCACGACCGCCGGGGTGTTGGGCATCGAGCGCAGCACGGGCGTGCCCGCGGGCAGGATCGCCTCGAAGGTCGCGATCGTGACGCCGGCCGCGAGGCTCACCACGATCGCTCCGGGGCGCAGTGCGGGCGCGATCTCGCGCAGCAGGTCGGGCACCATGGCCGGCTTGACGCCGATGAGCACGACGTCGGCGGCCGCCGCGGCATCCATATTCCCGCCCTGCGCTTCTTCGAGCGCGATGCTCGTGACGCCGCCGAGTTCCGCGAGCGCCTGCGCCTTCTCGCGCGTGCGGTTGGTCACCGTCACACGCGGCGCGAGGCCCGACGCGACGAGCCCCTGGAGGATCGCACCCCCCATGGATCCGGCTCCGAGGATGGCGATGTGCGGCAGTGCATCGGTCATGCCGCCATCCTATCTATTTCGCACTTGACTTATATAAGTTCTGGGTGAACTATGGATGCCATGCACGCGCTCGACATCCTCGGAGACCCGGTCCGCCGGCGCATCCTCGAGCTGCTCTCGCAGGGCGAGCTGAGCGCAGGCGCGATCGGCGAGGTGATCCAGACCGAGTTCGGCATCTCGCAGCCCGCCATCTCGCAGCACCTCCGCGTACTGCGCGAGTCGGGCTTCGCGAGTGTGCGACCCGAGGGCACGCGCCGGCTCTACGCGATCGACCCCGCCCCGCTAGAAGCGGCGGACGCCTGGTTCGACCCGTTCCGCCGGTTCTGGCAGCCCAAGCTCGACGCGCTGGGCACCGAGCTCGCGCGCGGTCGCCGGGCCAGGCGCATCCAGGCCGAAGAGCCAGACGACGAATCCACCGACGAAGAGGAGAAGTGACATGGTCGACATCGACCGGCAGATCGACGCGGTGCAGCGCACCGTGCGCGGCGACGAGCGCGACGGCGAGCCCACACGCGTGCAGAAGCTGTCGCAGACCTACCCCTCGCCCATCGAGGACGTGTGGGATGCCGTGACCACCCCCGAGCGCATCGCACGCTGGTTCGCGCCGATCGAGGGCGACCCCCTGAGCAGCGGTCACTACCAGGTCGTCGGCAACGCCGGTGGCACGGTGGAGGAATGCCGTCCGCCGGCCGACGGGGCGGCCGGTTACCGCATCACGTGGGAGTTCGGCGGCGGGATGTCATGGGTCGAGGTGACACTGGCATCCGTCGCCGAAGACGAGACCAGACTCGACCTCGTGCACATCGCGCGCACCGCCAACCTGCCGCCCGGCTTCTGGGAGCTCTACGGTCCGGGCGCGACCGGTGTGGGCTGGGACTCGGGTCTGCTCGGGCTCTCGCTCCATCTCGCGAGCGATGCCTCCATCCCTCCCGGGGAAGGCGATGCGTGGATGCTGAGCGATGAGGGAAAGCGCTTCGCCCGCCGCGCTGCCGACGCGTGGGGCGACGCCCAGATCGCGGATGGCGGCGAGCCGGATGCGGCGCGAGCCGCGGCCCACCAGACGTACCTCTTCTACACGGGCCAGGGTTAGACCTGAAAGTCAGTTCACATACTCGGACGGCGGGTCTATAGTCGAGGCGACGGGGGCGTGGATGCCGCCGCATGCACTACTCGGAGGAACTCGGATGCCCCTCTTCGACGGAATCACCGCCCGCATCGTCGATACGCCGCGCCTGGCGGTCGGCATCCTCGAGCGCGAGGGGGACGATCCGGCGACGGCTCCCGAGCAGACGGTCGTGCTGATCCACGGCAACGTCTCGTCGAGCCTGTTCTGGCAGGAGATCATGCAGGATCTGCCGAGCGATCTGCGCGTGATCGCGATCGACCTGCGCGGCTTCGGGAGCTCGGAGCACGCGCCGATCGACGCGACCCGCGGGGTGCGCGACTTCAGCGACGACGTGTTCGCGACACTCGAGGCCCTCGGCATCCCCGAGGCCCACCTCGTCGGCTGGTCGATGGGCGGCGGCGTGGTGATGCAGTACGCGCTCGACCACCCCGCCCTCAGTCTCACGCTTCAAGCCCCCGTCTCGCCGTACGGGTTCGGCGGCACCCGTCGCGACGGCTCGCGGCTCACGGCAGACGACGCCGGCACAGGGGGCGGGGGCGCGAACCCCGATTTCGTCCAGCGCCTCACCGATGGCGACACGAGCGACGAGGCCCAGACCTCGCCGCGGAGCGTCTTCCGCTCGGGCTACGTCGCCGCGGGCTACACGACCGAGCACGAGGACACGTGGGTCGAGTCGATGCTCACGACCTCGACGGCCGACGGAAACTACCCCGGCGACGGGGCGGCCAGCGAGAACTGGCCGGGGTTCGCTGCGGGCGCGAACGGCGTCCTCAACACGATGACACCCGAACACTTCGACACGTCCGGCATCGTCGACCTCACGGTCAAGCCCCCGATCCTCTGGATTCACGGCACCGCCGATGCGATCGTGTCGGATGCATCGTTCTACGACCTCAACTACCTCGGGCAGCTCGGCATCATCCCCGGGTGGCCGGGCGAGGACGTCGCGCCCGCGCAGGAGATGAAGGGGCAGACCCGTGACGTGCTCGGGGCGTACGCCGCCGCGGGCGGTGACGTCACCGAGATCGCGCTCGAAGGCGTCGGCCACTCGCCCCACCTCGAGCGTCCGGCCGAGTTCCGGCAGGCGCTGCTCGCCCGCATCGGCTACGTGGGAGCACCGGCGAACCCCGCGCCGCCGACCGAGGCGATCATCCTCCGCTCGGCCGACTGAGCGGTCCACCGGCCGGGTCTAGGCTTTCGCCATGAGCGCATCCGGCGGCAACAGGGCGATCATCGCCGCGTTCCTCGCGAACATGGGCATCGCCCTGGCGAAGTTCGTCGCGTGGTTCCTCTCGGGTTCCGCGTCGATGCTCGCCGAGGCGATCCACTCCGTCGCCGACTCGGGCAACCAGCTGCTTCTGCTCCTGGGCGGTCGGCGCGCTCGCAAGGCGGCCGACAAGGAGCATCCCTTCGGTCACGGACGCGAACGCTACGTCTATGCCTTCGTCGTCGCGATCATCCTCTTCTCGGTCGGTGGACTCTTCTCGATCTACGAGGGCGTCGACAAGCTCGTGCACCCGCACGAGCTCGAGAACGTCTGGATCCCCATCGCGGTCCTCGTCATCGCGATCGTGCTCGAGTCGTTCTCGCTGCGGACGGCGATCCAAGAGAGCAACCACGTGCGCGAGAAGGGGCAGTCGTGGGTGTCGTTCGTGCGGCGCGCGAAGGCGCCCGAGCTTCCCGTCGTGCTGCTCGAAGACGTCGCCGCGCTCACGGGCCTCGCATTCGCCCTCTTCGGCGTCGGCATGTCGGCGATCACCCACAACCCCGTCTTCGACGCGATCGGCACGCTCATGATCGGCACGCTGCTGATCATCGTCGCGATCACTCTGGGCATCGAGACCAAGAGCCTCCTCGTGGGCGAGGGGGCGACGGATGCCGATCACGACCGCATCGTGGGCGCCATCGAGAACGGGCCCGAGGTCTTCAAGCTCATCCACATCAAGACGCTCTACCTCGGCCCGGACGAGCTGCTCGTCGCCGCGAAGATCGCGCTCCCGACCGACAAGACCCTCAACGACGTCGCGCGCGACATCGACATCGTCGAGGCGCGCGTCCGCGCGGCCGTGCCGGCAGCACGGGTCATCTACCTCGAGCCCGACGTGTACCGCCCGGGCGATGATCCCTCGCCGCCCACGGAAGACATCGTCATCCGCTCGCTCGACTGATCACCGCGGGATCGTCGAAGCACACCATTCCCGTCGAACCGGACGTCGACGAAGCCGGCTTCGGCGGGAATGGTCGGTCTCGACGCCGGCCACGCGGCTGGAAGACTGGCGGTATGGAGTACACGATCTTCACCGAGCCCCAGCAGGGCGCGTCCTACGGCGACCAGCTCGCCTTCGCCCTGGCCGCGGAGCGCGCCGGGTTCGACGCCTTCTTCCGATCCGACCACTACATGCGCATGGGCGAGGGCGACGGGATGCCGGGACCGACCGATGCGTGGACGGCGCTCGCCGCGCTCGCGCGCGAGACCTCCCGCATCCGGCTCGGCACGCTCGTGTCGTCCGCCACACACCGGCACCCCGCGATCCTTGCGATCCAGGTCGCGCAGGTCGACGAGATGTCCGGTGGGCGCGTCGAGTTCGGCCTCGGCACCGGCTGGTTCGAAGCCGAGCATCGGGCCCTCGGCATCCCGTTCCCCGCGAAGCGGTTCGGTCCGTTCGAAGAGCAGCTCCAGATCGTGACCGGCCTGTGGTCGACCCCGATCGGCGAGACGTTCTCGTTCGCAGGCGAGCACTACCGGTTGCAGGATGCCCCGGCCCTGCCGAAGCCCGTCCAGAAGCGCATGCCGGTCATCGTCGGCGGGGGCGGCGCACGCCGCACCCCCGAGCTGGCGGCGCGGTACGCGACCGAGTTCAACATCGGGTTCCGCCCCGAGGACGAGATCGGCCCGATCCTCGACGGCGTACGCGCCGCGTGCGAGCGGATCGACCGCGACCCCGCGACGCTCAAGCTCTCGGTCGCCCTGACGACCTACGCCGGCGCTTCCGAGGCTGACGTGTCACGGCGAGCAGCCGCCGTGGGTCGCTCGCTCGACGAGGTCCGCAACGGCGTGAACATCGTCGGCGGCCCCGACGAGATCACCGAGAAGATCGAGCGGCTGCGCGCCCTCGGCGCCGATCGCGTGCACTTCCAGCTGCTCGATCTGCAGGAGCCGGAGCACGTCACCTACCTCGGCGAAGAGGTGCTCCCCCACCTTCCCCGCTGACCTCGGGCACCGCGAGCGCGAACCGTCGCGAACGGCCGGGTGCGGCATCCATTCTCGGCCGTCCGAGACGGATCGCCGCAGGAGTCACGCGCGAACCGTCGCGAACGGCCGGGTGCGGCGGCTCGGCCCGGCCTATCGGGACGGGTCGCGCCGCACTCAGCGGCGGGCGTCGAAGAACGTGCGCAGGAGAGCGGATGCCTCGGCCTCGCGCACTCCCGCGACGACCTCCACCCGATAGGGCAGCCGCCGGTCTCGCACGACGTCGTACATCGAGCCGGCGGCGCCCGCCTTCTCGTCCCACGCGCCGAACACGAGACGCGAGACGCGGGACTGCAGCACCGCCCCCGCGCACATGACGCAGGGCTCGAGGGTCACGACGAGCGTGCACCCTTCGAGGTTCCAGGAGCGGGTGGATGCCGCAGCCGCGCGCAGCGCGACGACCTCCGCGTGCGCGGTCGGATCGTGCGACACTTCGCGCAGATTGCGACCTTCGCCGATGACGACGCCCGCGGCATCCAGCACGACCGCACCGACGGGCACGTCGTCGGCCTCGCCCGCGAGCGAGGCGAGCTCGAGGGCGCGCTGCATCGCGGCGAGGTCAGCGGGGTCGATCAGCACACCACGAGACTACGACCCCGGCTAATCTGGCCCTATGCGCCTGCACGTCGCGGAACACCCGCTCATCACCCACAAGCTCACGGTCCTGCGCGACGAGCGCACGCCGTCGCCCGTGTTCCGTCAGCTGACCGAGGAGCTCGTGACGCTGCTCGCGTACGAGGCGACGCGGAACGTGCGTGTCGAGCCGATCGAGATCCAGACGCCGGTCACGACCACGACGGGCGTCAAGATCAGCGAGCCGCGCCCGCTCGTCGTTCCGATCCTCCGTGCGGGTCTCGGGATGCTCGAGGGAATGGTCAAACTGCTCCCCACCGCCGAGGTCGGGTTCCTCGGCATGGCGCGCAACGAAGAGACGCTCGAGCCGACGACCTACGCCGAGCGCCTTCCCGACGACCTGAGCGACCGCCAGTGCTTCGTGCTCGACCCGATGCTCGCGACGGGCGGTTCGCTCGGCGCCGCGATCGAGTTCCTCTTCAACCGCGGCGCGCAGGACGTCACGGCGATCTGCATCCTCGGCGCGCCCGAGGGCGTCGCCGCGATCGAGACGCAGGTCGAGGGCCGCGACGTGACCCTCGTGCTGGGCTCGCTCGACGAGCGGCTCAACGAGAAGGGCTACATCGTGCCCGGCCTCGGCGACGCCGGCGATCGGCTCTACGGCACAGTCTGAAGCTCGCGGGACGCGTCTGACGGCGGCGGTGGGCTGCGGCATCCCGAACCCGACGACGGCGATGGGCGTGAGCGCGCGACCGTTGAAGCGGGTCGCCGTGACAGCGGTGTACGCGCCCATGACGGGGCTCGCCACGAGGTCGCCGACGACGAGGTCAGGCAGCATCGCCTCACGCGCGACGACGTCGGTCGAGTCGCACGTCGGCCCGGCGACGGTCGACCAGCGGTGGGCGTCGGGCTCGGCTCCGAACAGCTCGCGCACAGCGAAGACGAGCGGTTGCACGTCCTCGGCGATGACGTTCGAGTACGAGCCGTAGACGCCGTCGTCGAGGTAGTACCAGCGCCCGTCGCCCCGCTCGGCGACACCGACGACGCTCGTGATCAGAGTCATGCTCTCGGCGACGAGGATGCGTCCGGGCTCGGCGATGATGTCGAGCCGGTGCGCGTACGGCTCGAGCACCGCACGCAGACGAGCGCCGAGGGTCTCGATCGACGACACGGGCTCGTCGTAGGCGACGGGGAAGCCTCCCCCGATGTCGAGCACGGTGAACCGCAGGCCATGCTCGCGCTCGAGCGCGTCCATGAGGGCGAGCGTCTCGGTCACCGCGGTCGCGAAACGGTCGGGATCGTCGAGTTGGCTGCCGACATGGAAGCTGAACCCCGCGATGCGGATGCCGCGGGCACGCGCGATGCCGAGCAGCCTGCCCGCCTCGACCGGGCCGACACCGAACTTCGTCGACAGGTCGCTCTTGGCGTGCGGGCTGCGGTACGCGAGCCGCACGAGCAGGCGCACGTCAGGGGGCGCGCCCTCGAACTTCGCCAGCTCGGTCTCGTTGTCGACGACGAAGGTGCGGACTCCGGCATCCATCGCCTCGACGATCTCGGACGGCTTCTTGATGGGATGCGTGTGGATGACGCGATCCGCATGGATCCCGTGGCGGCGGACGATCGCGAGCTCCTCGCCCGTCGCGACGTCGAAGCAGCACTCGTCGCCCGCGAGCGCCGCGATGACGGCGTCGTCGGCGAGCGCTTTCACGGCGTAGTGGAAGCGGACGAAAGGCAGAGCGGCGCGCAGTCGGCGGTACTGCCGCCGCACGCGCTCGGGCGACAGCAGGAGCAGCGGGGTGCCGTGCACCGCGAGCGCGGCGCGCGCCGCGTCGCTCGACAGCAGCGCCGCGGTCTCGCGCCGGCGGAGGTCCACCAGCTCGGCGTTCATGCCGCCGGCTCCTTCGCGGCGCGCCGCCGCAGGCCGATCTTGTCGGTGAGGGTGAAAGCTCCCGCGGCGACGGCGTAGAAGATCACGTCGGCGACGAGCTTGCCCGCGAGGAGGCCCCACACCGGATCCTGAAGGAGTGTCACGCCGAGGAGGAGCGCAGCCGGTCGGATGAGCAGCGTGTCGAGGATCTCGGCTGCTCCGAACTCGGCGACGAGCAGCAGGAAGGTCGCTGCGACGAGCTTGCGCCCCGAGACGCCGAGCCGGGACTGTTCGAGTCCGACCGAGATCGCGAGGACGACGTAGAAGCCGATGAACTCTCCCAGCAGCGCAGCGACCGCGATCGCTGCCGGGTGATCGGTCCAGAAGGTGACGGCGAGGCCCGCGACGATCATGGCCGCCGTGCCGGCGATCTCGGCGGGCAGGTAGCGGACGATCCAGAACACGAAGCCGCGGCGGCGCTTCGGCGCCTCGTCCTCGATGGATGCCTCGGCGGCGTGCTCGATGGTGGTCATGCGCGATCCCTTCCTCCTGCTGAGAGGAAGCGACCCGCGACCTGATACTCAGTCGTCGAGCAGCGGACCGGACGGAGACCGGCGACCGGTCTCCTGCTCCCAGAACTCGAGCTGCTGCGTGAGCGCCTTCGCGAGTTCGAACACCTGCTCGGGTGGGATCCGGATGCGGCTCACGACGCGCGCCGGCACGATCGTGCGGTGCTCGCCCGTCTCGGCGTCGATCGCGTCATGCGGCGGTTGCGCGAGTGTGAGGAAGTCCATGACGAAGACGGTCGGCGTGTGCCAGACGTTCGCGAAATCGGCGTAGTGTCCGGCGATCTCTTCGGGTGGCAGGTCGATCTCGAACTGGCGGGGTGCGTCGTCATCTGCCACGGGGACCTCCGTCGGGACGTGAGCGTGCCGAGAGTCTACGCGCGGCGGATGTCAGGGATGCCCGACGAGTCGAGCGAAGCCGCTGAGACGCGCGACGCCTTCGGCCGTGTACGGCAGATCGTCGAGCAGCCCCGGCGAGTAGACGAGGTATGCGGTGTGCATCGCACGCGAGATCGCAACGTTGAGGCGATTGCGCAGCAGCAGGAACTCGAGGCCACGCGGGGCATCCCGTCCCGACGACGCGGCGAGCGAGACGATCGCGACCGCGGCTTCCTGCCCCTGGAACCGATCGACCGTGCCGACCGGGACGTCGGGGAATCCGGCGGCTGCCAGAGCCTCTTCGACCGCGACCTGCTGGGCGTTGTACGGCGTCACGATGATCAGGTCGCTCTGCTCGAGTGGGCGGGGCTCGCGCGGCGTCGTGACGCCGTCGTCATCCACGCGGATGTCATGCCACTCGCGGCCGAGCAGATCGCGCACGATCCCCACGACGACGGCGGCCTCTTCGAGGGACTGCGTCGCGTTGCCGTGGTGGCGCACGGGAACCGTCTCGAGGCCCGCCGGGATCCCCTCGAGCACGCGTAGCGCCGTCGAGGGATGCGCCGCGAGCTCGCCCCGGTAGGACAGCACCGAGACGGGGCCTGCGACGGCGGGATGCATCCGCCATGTGCGGGCGAGGAAGTAGCCGAACTCGGCCGGGATGACGTCGGAGCCGTCCATCACCCAGCCGAGCGCCGAGGTGTCGACGGGCTCCGGGTGCGTGCCCTGGCTCACCTGGGGCAGCTGCTGCGGATCACCGAGCAGGAGCAGACGGGATGCAGCGAGCGACACCGCGATCGTCGAGGCGAGCGAGAACTGCCCGGCCTCGTCGATCACGAGCAGGTCGAGGCTGCCGCGCGGAATGCGTCCCTCGTGCGCGAAGTCCCACGCCGTGCCGCCGACGACGAAGCCGCCGGACTGCTCGGCGGCGAACGCCGCGACGCCGTTCTTGGGGATGACCGTGAACGAGAGGTCCGGGGCATCCGTCTTCGGCGCCTTGGCGACCTGCGTCTTCGGAACCCCGGCCGCCACGATGCGGTCGAGCATGTTCTCGATGACCGCGTGCGACTGCGCGACGACGCCGATCTTGAAGCCGTGATCCCGCACCAGCCGCGCGATCACGTGCGACCCCACGTACGTCTTGCCGGTGCCCGGAGGACCCTGGACCGCGAGGTAGCTCCGGTCGAGGTCGAGGATCGCCCGCGTGATCGCGTCGACGTCGTCGCCGACGGATGCCGGCAGCGAGCGACCGTCGCGCAGGCGCGGTGGGCGGCGGAGCAGGATATCGGTGCCCGGGTCGCGCGGAAGCTCGGGCGACGCGGCGATGACGGCATCCGCCCACGCGTCGATCGCGGCCTGCTGGTTGCCCGCGGGCGGAGGCGACGCGGGGGTCAGCGCGAGCGGCAGTTCGCTCCACGTGATGCCGTCGACGGCGCGCTCTTCGACGATGACGCCGTCATCGAGCGTCTCGAGCACGGTGATGCTCCGAGCCGAGTGGATCCACCGGGGCATCGCGTCGAACGGGTACGGAGCGGGCAGCTCGTACAGCGCGAACGGGTTCGTGCCGACCGCGAGCCGCGTGCCGGGAGCGAGCTCGCCGCGCAGCTCGACGATGCGGCGCTCGCCGCCGCGCCCGCTTTCGAGGAAGTGCCAGTCCTCGGTGACTCGGGAGCGCTCGGGGTCGATCGCGATGACATCGCGCGACTCCTCCCACAGTGACAGGGGCTCGCGCAGCCGCAGGTAGTGCGTGGCCCAGAACGACTTCGCCTCGCGCGGGTAGTAGTCGATCGCAGCCGAGCCGAGCCGCAGTGCCTGGGACTCGCGCTCTGGTCGCCCCTCGGCGAGGCGCTCGAGCGTGAGGGCCCGGACGGACGGCTCGTACGCGGTCTCACTCGGGTCGAGGTTGGGTGTCGGCCGCAGGCCGGCCTCGCGCGCGCGGTCGACGAGCCAGTCGCGCAGGCGCAAGGTCGAGACGCAGTCGTAGCGGTTGTAGTCGGCGAGGTCGGCGAGGATCGCGGCGGACTCGGCATCCATCCCCTCGTCCGCCAACGCCCGCGCCTGCACGTACTGGACGATCGAGTCGTCGCCCTTCTGCACGTCGCTCGTGCGCACATCGTCGCCCATGTAGAGCGGCTCGAGCTTCTTGATCGAGTACGAGCGGGAGCCGACCCGCAGTGCCCGCCGCACCACGGGGTAGAGGTCGACGAAGACGCCGTCGCGCAGCAGCCGGTCGACGTCCGCCTCGCGCACGCCGTAGCGCGCCGCCATCGCGAGCAGATGCGTCGGCTCGTAGGGGGCGTAGTGGTAGATGTGCATGTCGGGGTACTGCAGCCGCCGCAGACTCACGATGTCGAGGAACGTCTCGAGCGCCTTCTTCTCGTCGGCGAAGGTGTGCGCCCACAGCGCGGTGTACTGCTCGTGAAGATCGACCCACCCGAACAGGTAGTCGATGCCCCACACCGTCGGGTCGCCCTCGGTGTGCAGCGGATCGCCCTCGAAGTCGAAGAAGAGGTCGCCGCGATCGGGCCGGGGCAGCGCCCCGAGTGCCTTGGGCTGGACCACCTCGTAGGTCGGGATCGGGGTCTTCTCGATCGTCGCGACGACCCCGCCCGCGGGGCTGTCGAGCTGGAGCCGTGCCTGCGTGCGCAGCATGCGGAAGGTGTCGGCGTTCATGCGCGGCGGGGCCGCGCCAGCGTCGGCGAGCTCGTCGATCGTGACGATGCCCTCAGCGCGCAAGCGGGCGCGCTGGACGGGCCGCATGCCGGCGACGAGCAGGAGGTCGCGGGATGCCTCGACCTCGAGCTCACAGGTCGCGCAGCGACCGCACGCCACGACACCGAGTTCGCCGCGGTCGTCACCCCACGCGATCGGCGCTCCCTCGCTGCCGAGATCGAGCCGTCGGTCGGCGATGAGCGCCTCGAGCCGTGCCCGGCGCAGCCGGAACACCGGCAGGAGATCGTCGACCTCGTGAACGCTCGTCGTGCCGTCGCCGAGGAGCAGTTCGACGCGATCTGCGCGCGGGATGCCCAGGCGATCGAGCTGATCGACGTACGCCGCGAGCTGCATGAGCGCCGTGACCCGCGCGTGGCGTGCGAGCTTGGTGTCCTGGACGACCCAGCGCTCCCCGTCGCGCACGAGGAAGTCGGCGAAGCCGACGAAGTCGCTCGTCGAGAACGCGGCCTGGAAGATCACCTCGGCATCGGACGCCAGAGCGGTGTTCGTCGCGGCGACCGCCTCGGCCAGAGCCGCGGCATCCGACGAACGCGTCTCGGGAATCACTGCGACCGCGTCGGCCCCGAACCGCTCGATGTAGGTCTGGAGCACGCGGTGCTCGTGAGCGGTGCCCAGTCGCCCGGCGCGCTTGAGCGTCTCGTCTTCGGGCTCCTCGACCGCAGCCACGCGGCCCAGCCGCGCGTCGATGGCGCGCAGCCACGCGAACTCGCACTCGGCGGCCGCCTTGATGTCGCTCGCGCTCCAGACGATCCGGCCTTCGCCTGGGATGTATCGCATGCCTCGACCCTAGCCGCGGCATCCGACACCCCCGGTCCGGCGACGACCCCGGCCGCCGAACCCACACACTCTTCGCGAACCCACATGCTTTCGTCGACCCGATCGTGTGGGTTCGCGCGAATCTTGTGGGTTCGCGCTCTCGGGGCGACCGCGCGCACGACCTGCCAGACTGGGGGCATGAGCCTCCCGTTCGAGAGCGCCTACCGGCACGGCTTCGCGCGCGTCGCCGCGTGCACGATCCCCGTCGCGATCGCCGACCCCGCCGCCAACGCCGACGCGATCCTCGAGACCGCCCGCGAGTGCTCCACCGAGTCCGTCGCGGTCGCGCTGTTCCCCGAGCTCTCGCTCACGGGGTACGCGATCGACGACCTCGTGATGCAGGATGCCGTGCTCGATGCCGTCGTCGCGCAGATCGAGCGGCTGGTCGAGGCATCCGAAGACCTCTTCCCCGTCCTCGTCGTCGGCGCGCCGCTGCGCCACCGCAACCGCCTCTACAACTGCGCCGTCGTGATCCACCGCGGTGAGCTGCTGGGCGTCGCGCCGAAGTCGTACCTGCCGACGTATCGCGAGTTCTACGAGCGCCGCTGGTACGCGCCGGGCGACGACCAGCGCGGCGAGGACATCCGGGTCGGGCGGCTCGAGGCTCCGTTCGGACCGGATCTGCTGTTCGAGTCGCTCGACGTGCCGGGCCTCGTGCTGCACGCCGAGGTATGCGAAGACGTGTGGGTGCCGATCCCGCCGTCGTCCGAGGCGGCGCTCGCGGGCGCGACGGTGCTCCTCAACCTGAGCGGCAGCCCGATCACGATCGCCCGCGCCGAGGACCGCAAGGCGCTCGCGCAGTCGCAGTCCCTTCGCTGCAACGCGGCCTACGCATATGCCGCCGCGGGCATGGGCGAGTCGACGAACGACGTCTCGTGGGACGGCCAGACCTTCGTCTACGAGGGCGGGATGCTGCTCGGCGAGACCGAGCGCTTCCCCGACGGTCCGCGCCGGACGATCGTCGACGTCGATCTCGACCGCCTCCGCCAGGACAGGCTGCGCCAGGGCACGTTCGACGACAACCGGCGCACGCACGCGCCGTTCTTCCGCACCGTGCACTTCGAACTCGATCCGCCCGCGAGCGACATCGGGCTCCTGCGACCCGTCGATCGGTTCCCGTTCGTGCCCGACGACCCCGCCCGACTCGCGCAGGACTGCTACGAGGCGTTCAACATCCAGGTCTCGGGGCTCGAGCAGCGCCTGCGTGCGATCGGCGGCCCCAAGCCCGTCATCGGCGTGAGCGGGGGCCTCGACTCCACGCACGCGCTGCTCGTCGTCGCACGCGCGATGGATCGCATGGGTCGCCCGCGCAGCGACATCCTCGCGTACACGATGCCCGGCTTCGCGACGAGCGACCACACGAAGTCCAACGCGATCGCCCTCGCCGAATCCGTCGGCGCATCGATCGAGACGATCGACATCCGACCGGCAGCGACAGAGATCCTGCAGGGGATCGGGCATCCCTTCGCCGACGGCGAGCCCGTCTACGACGTGACGTTCGAGAACGTGCAGGCCGGCATCCGCACCGACTTCCTCTTCCGTCTCGCGAACCAGAACGGCGGACTCGTCATCGGCACGTCCGATCTGTCGGAGCTCGCTCTCGGCTGGGCGACATACGGCGTGGGCGACCAGATGAGCCACTATGCGGTCAACGCCGGGGTGCCCAAGACCCTGATCCAGCACGTGATCCGGTGGGTCATCTCCGATGTCTCGACCGACCTCAGCGACGAAGCCAAGACGGTCCTGCAGTCGGTGCTCGACACCGAGATCTCGCCCGAACTCGTGCCCGCAGGTCAGGACGGCAAGCTCCAGTCGACCGAAGACCGCATCGGCCCGTACGCCCTGCACGACTTCGCGCTGTTCCATATCCTGCGTTACGGCTTCCGTCCGTCGAAGATCGCGTTCCTCGCCTCGCACGCGTGGTCGGATCAGGATGCCGGAGCCTGGCCCCCCGGCTTCCCCGACGAAGACCGCTACGCGTACGACCTGTCGACCGTCGCGAAGTGGCTCCGCGTGTTCCTGCAGCGCTACTTCGCGTTCGCTCAGTTCAAGCGCTCGGCGATCCCGAACGGTCCGAAGGTCTCGCCCGCCGGCTCGCTGTCGCCGCGCGGCGACTGGCGCGCGCCGTCCGACGGCAACGCGACGGTCTGGCTCGCCGAGCTCGATGCGGCGCTCCCGCCTGCCTGAACGAGGTCAGGCGACCTCGGGCACGTACGCGAGGGTGATGATCCAGCTGTCGCGCGAGAGATCCACGAGCCGGTAGTAGACCTTGCGGTCGGGGATCCAGCCCTTCGTCAGCGGGCTGTCGAGCCGCACGTGGTCGCCCTGCACGCGCGCCCCACGACCGTCGGCGTCTCGCACGGCCTGCACGCGGGTCCAGTGCGCCACGAGCTTGGTCACATCGGTCTCTTCGAGCAGGTGGGAGTGGCGCTGCATCGTGTGCAGCTCGATCTCGTCGGGGTGTGCGTCACGCAGATCGAGACCGACGCGGACGCCGGGATCATGCAGTGCGACGACCGAGGCAGCACGGAAGTTCGCATTGCGGATCGAGTACGGAATCGGCTGGCCGTCCACTTCGGCGATGAGCTGCGTGTGGAATCCGAACTTGCCGGGAGCCTCGCGCTCGACGCGCACATCCTTCTCCTCGACGCCGAGCTTGGCCGCGACGAGCTCCTTCGCGAGCGTGCGCTTGCGGTCGTGCTCCGACAGCTTCGGATCCCAGCCGAGTCGGGCAGAGATGCCGGTCGGAGTGTCGAGCAGTACGGATTGCATGGTCCACCTCTTCTTGGCCGGACGGATGTCGCCACTTCATCTTGGCCGCTGAGCGCGGGCTCCGGAAGACGACGCACGGGGCGGCATCCGAGATGGATGCCGCCCCGCGCGTGCGTGCGATCGAACTCAGTCCGACCAGGCCGATGCGACCGAGGCCGCAGAGGCCGGCGACGCCGGTGAGTCGACGGGTGCCGGCGCGGGCGGAGCCGGCGCGGGAGCGGGGGCGGCCGGCGCAGGAGCCGGTGCGACCGGCGACGGCGCGCTCACGACGGACGGCTGGGACGGAGCCGACGCGACGGACGCGACCGACGCGGCGGAAGCGACGGGCGGCGCCGTGGGCGACGGCGACGAGATGACCGACGCCGACGTGTCGGTGACCCGCAGTTGGAGTCCCCCGCGGTCGAGCACATCGCCGCCCGAGCCGACGACCGGGCCGCCCGGAACGACCGAGCCGGATCCCGTGCGCAGATCCATGTTCGCCGCGGTGGCGGCCGCGGCTCCTCCGACGAGCGTGAGTCCGACGGCGCCGGCGACCCCGTACGTGATCCACTTCTTCTTGTTCAGCATGATTTTCTCCTCTCGGCCCGGAGGGGGATCGGACCCCGTCCGGGCGATATCAGTCTCGCGACGCCCACTAAGGCGCATCGAAGCCGTGCATGAGACGCCTCTTAGGCGAGATCGGCGTTGCGGACGACGGCGTCGGCCAGCTCCAGCAGCCGGTACCCGCGCTCGGCATCCCCCGCCTCCGTCGCGCCGAGCGCATGCCCGAGCACGTGCGTCGCCGTGCGGGCGCGCATTCCTTCGTCGCCCCAGCGCTCGAACGCCTGACGCGCGAGTTCCCACACGCGCGCATCGTCCGGAGCAGGCGTGAGCATGGCGCTCGAGATCGCATGGGCGGCGAAGGCCGCGGCATCCTCGCTCGGTGCTCCGCGTCCCGCGGTGTCGACGTCGATGACGCTCGAGATGCGCATCTCCTCGTCGAGGAACAGCTGGCCGAAGTGCAGGTCTCCGTGGATGGATGCCGGAGTCCCGTCCTCCCACGTCGCGCGCGCACGTTCGACCACACCCGCCGCGATCGCGGCGCCGTCGGGAGGAAGGACGCCCTCCAGGCGGTCGGCGTACCAGACGAGCCGTCGCGCGAGCCCCGTGCGCGCGCGGTGCTCGAGGGGCACCTGCGCGATCCTCGCCCGCAGCGCGTCGACCTCGTCGAGCAATGCTCCTGGCTCCCACGCGACGCTCGCCGCCGGGACTCCGGATGCGGCATCCCACACGATCAGCCCTTCCGCCGACCAGCCTCGCAGCGCCGGCACGGGGATTCCGGCATCGGCTAGGCGCTCGTGGGTCTCGACGATCGCGACGACCCGATCGGGGGGAACCGCTTTGACCCACGTGTCGCCGAGCCGGGTCGGCACGCGCAGCACGGCGCGCCGACCCGCGCGGTAGACGACGAGTGCGGGCGCCCCGACGTCGTCGAACCCGAGGCGAGCCAGCAGCGACTGCGCCGCGTGCGAGAAGGCGACGGGAGCGAGCGCCGGCAGGTGCGGGTCCGCCGGGTGCAGCCACACGCGCACCTCCGGCTCTGACGGCGTCCCCGAGAGGATGCCGGTCTCGGCGGTCACGACGCGGCGCGAGCTGTCGACGAAGTACGTCAGGGTGCTTCCGTCCGCGGCGGGCACGTGGAAACCGGCGATCGAGCCCGCACCGAGCAGCTCGCGGCTCACGAGCGCCGGAACGACATCGTCGTCGAGCTCGAGCGCATCGACGAGCAGGGCGAGCTCGGGGGGCGCGGCATCCATCCTTCGATCCCAGCACGTCGGCCGCCGCGAAGTGATGAGACCTCTCTTAGTCTCGCGTTTCGCCGCGGACGCGGCACCCATACTGAAGGGGTGGGGGATAGGCGCGGATGGATGCCGAGGGTGTCGGTGCGCACGCGTCTCATCGCCGTCATCACGATCGTCTCCGCGGTCGGCCTGCTCGCCGTAGGCTTCTTCGTCTATCTCGAGGAGCGCCAACGCGTGCTGAGCCAGGTCGACCAACTGCTCGAGGCCAACCTCGAATCCGCGCGGTTCCTCGTGGAGAAGGGCGACGACGACACCGGCACCTGGGCGTCGTCGACGGACGCGCTCGAAGCCGTCGTCGAACGCACGGCGCCCGACGACAACACGGGGGTCGTCGGGCTCGAAGCCGGCGCCGTGACGCTCGTGCCCGGCGTCGCCCTCGACGTCGACCTGCAGTCGGCGCCCGGGTTCGTGCCGTACATCGTGCGCACCGCGACGACGTCCGAACCGGTCATGGGAACGTACGGCGACGACGATGTGACGTGGCGGTATCTGGCGATCCCGATCGCCCTCGGCGCCGAGAGCGCTCCCGGTGCGACGTTCGTCATCGCCTACGACGTCGACGCCGAGCTCGCCGAGATCAACAGCGCAGCCCGCGCGTTCCTCATCGCGTCGATCGGCACGCTCGTCGTCATCGCCCTCGCCGCGGCCCTCGTCACCACCCGGCTGCTGCGTCCCCTGCGGCAGATGCGCGAGACCGCCGAGCGGGTCTCGGCCCAGTCGCTGTCCGAGCGCCTGCCCATCGTCGGACGCGACGACGTCTCGGAACTCGCTCACACGATGAACGAGATGCTCGACCGGCTCGACGAAGCCCTAGATTCGCAGCGGCGCCTGCTGAGCGACGTCGGCCATGAGCTGAAGACCCCCATCACGATCGTGCGCGGGCATCTCGAGGTCGTCGACGCGGACGACCCGACCGACGTCCGAGAGACGCGCGACCTCGTCGTCGACGAACTCGAGCGCATGGGACGACTCGTCCAGGATCTCGCCTCCGCCGCCGCGCTTCACGGGCCCGCTCCCGTGCGCCCCGTGCCGACCGATGCCGCCGATCTCCTCCGTCAGATCGTGCGCAAGGCGCAGGGGATCGAGGGGGCGGATGCCGCGGCGGGGCCGTTCGCCGAGGTGGTCACGTCGCTCGATCCTGCGCGCGTGACGCAGGCCGTCCTCCAGTTCGCCCAGAACGCCGTGACTCACGGCGGAGGGCGCATGGTGATCTCGAGCCGCGCCGCCGGGGACAGCCTCGAGGTTTCCGTGCGCGACTTCGGCGGCGGCGTTCCCGACGAGGCGAAGTCTTCCGTGTTCGACCGCTTCCATCGAGGGGAGGATGCCGCGGGCCGCGCCGGGAGCGGCCTCGGCCTCAACATCGCCCAGGTCATCGCGCGCGCCCACGGCGGATCGGTGCGGGTCGTCGATGCGACCGGCGGCGGTGCCGAGTTCATCCTCGCCGTGCCACTCACGGACGCACCGGCTCTCATCATCCCGCCGCGACCGCCGCTGCCGGTGTCGGCAACCAGAGGGGACTGACGTGGCATCCATCCTGATCGCCGACGACGAGACGCGGATCTCGGGCTTCATCGACAAGGGCCTGCGCGCCGCCGGCTTCGCGACGCGGGTCGCGCCGACGGGCCCCGAGGCCCTCGACCTGGCGTTGAGCGGTGAGTTCGATCTGCTCGTGCTCGACGTGAACCTGCCGGGCATGGACGGCTTCGGCGTGCTCGAGAACCTGCGCGGCTCGGGCTCGACGATGCCGGTCATCATGCTGACGGCGCGTGTCGAGCTCGCCGACACGGTGGCAGGTCTCGAGGGCGGCGCCGACGACTACCTCGGCAAGCCGTTCCGCTTCGACGAGCTCATCGCGCGCATACGGCTTCGGATGCGGAAGGATACCGCCGCCACGCCCGTCTCGCTGACGCATCGGGATCTCGTGCTCGACATCCGCACGCGCCGTGCCCACATCGGCGGCACCGCGGTCGAGCTCTCGGCGCGCGAGTTCACCCTCGCAGAGGAGTTCATCCGCAATGCGGGGCAGGTGCTCAGCCGCGAGCAGCTGCTGAGCCGGGTGTGGGGGTACGACTTCGACCCCGGCTCGAACGTCGCCGACGTGTACGTCGGGTACCTGCGGCAGAAGCTCGGTGCGGGCTGGATCGAGACGGTCCGCGGCGTCGGCTACCGCCTGGTCTGACCGCCCCGGCCGGCGCGGTGCGAGGATGAGGACATGGCGCCACGCGCGACGGTCATCGGCAGCGGTCCCAACGGGCTCGCCGCCGCCGTCGCGCTCGCACGCGCGGGCTACGCCGTGCGGGTGGTCGAGGCATCCACCACCGTCGGCGGCGGCGTGCGCACGGCCGAGCTCACGCTGCCGGGATTCCGCCACGACGTGTGCTCGGCGGTGCATCCGGCCGCGCTGAGCTCGCCGTTCTTCCGGGCCTTCGGGCTGCGCGCGCGGATCGACTGGGTGGTTCCGGATGCCTCGTACGGCCAGCCGCTCGACGGCGGACGCGCCGCCATCGCGTGGCGCGATCTCGATCGCACGGCAGCCGGGCTCGGCCGCGACGGCGACGCGTGGCGTGCGCTCGTGCGTCCCCTGGCGCGGCACCTGGACGACATCCTCGAGTACACGAGCGATCAGCTGCTTCGCCTGCCGCGGCATCCCGTCGCCGTCGCCCGGTTCGGTGCTCGCGTCCTGCAGACCGGCACGGCGCTCGATCGACTCACCTTCTCGACGCCCGAGGCGCGAGCGCTCCTCGCCGGAGTGCTCGCGCACGCGAACGCCCCGTTGCCGTCTCCCGGCGCCGCGGCGTCCGGCGTCTTCCTCGCCGCGCACGGGCATGCGGGCGACGGCTGGGCGTATCCGCGCGGTGGCGCGCAGCGGATCGCGGATGAGCTCGCCGCCGACCTCGAGGCGCATGGCGGCACGATCGAGACGGGCGTCCGCGTCGACACGCTCGACGGCTTCGACGCGGGCGATCCCACGCGCGGCGACGTCTTACTGCTGGACACGTCGCCGCGGCTCGCGCTCACGCATCCCTCCGTTCCGCCCTCGTACGCGCGCGCGATCGCCCGTTATCGCTACGGACCCGCGGCCGCGAAGGTCGACTTCGCCCTCGACGGCCCGATCCCGTGGGCTCACGCCGATCTCGCCCACGTGCCGACCGTGCACCTCGGCGGCACGGCGGCAGAGGTCGCCGCGAGCGAGAACGCCGTCGCGGCGGGCCGCGTGAGCGAGCGACCGTACGTCCTGTCCGTGCAGCCGTCGGTGCTCGACGCCTCCCGCGCGCCCGAGGGCAAGGCCGTGCTGTGGGCGTACATCCACGTGCCGGCGGGCTCGACGCTCGACCCGACCGAGCTCGTCACCCGGCAGGTCGAGCGCTTCGCCCCGGGGTTCCGCGACCGCATCCTCGCTTCGCACGCGATGAGCGCGGCCGAGCGCGAGGCCTACAACCCCAGCGACATCGGCGGAGACATCCTCGGCGGCGCCTTCACCATGGGTCAGGCGTTCCGCCGCCCGGTCGTCTCGCTCACCCCGTGGCGCACACCGATGGACGGCGTCTACCTCGCGTCTGCTTCGACGCCGCCGGGCCCCGGCGTGACGGGGATGGCGGGCTGGCTCGCGGTACGACAGGTGCTGCGGGATGCCGGAGCCCCGGCATCCCTCGAGGATCTCTTCCCGGGATAGACGATGGACGGCTTCGCGGCGGTCGACTTCGAGTTCGCCCGGCAGGTGCTGCAGCGGGGGATCGCCGCGCTCTACGTCGTCGCCTTCGTCTCGACGCTGAATCAGTTCCGTCCGCTCCTCGGCGAGCGCGGTCTGCTCCCTGCCCCGGACCTGCTGGAGTGGGCGCGGCCGCGCAAGCGGCTGCTCAACCCCACGATCTTCCGGTGGATCCGCTACACCGATCGGCGACTGGTCGCCCTGTGCGTCCTGGGTATCGGGATCGCCGCGACACTGGTCGCGGGTCTGCCGCAACTCGGGCCGCCGTGGGTGCCGATGCTGTGCTTCCTCGCCCTGTGGGTCGGGTACATGTCGATCACGAGCATCGGACAGACCTTCTACGGCTTCGGCTGGGAGATGCTCCTGCTCGAAGCCGGGTTCCTCGCCGCGTTCCTCGGATCGAACGACCAGCCGCCCGCGACCGCCGTGATCGTGCTGTTCTGGTGGATCGTCTTCCGGCTCGAGTTCGGCGCGGGGCTCATCAAGATCCGCGGCGGCCGCGAGTGGCGCGACCTCACGGCGCTCACGTACCACCACGAGACCCAGCCCATGCCGGGGCCGTTGAGCCGGCAGGCGCACCTGCTCCCCCGCTGGTTCCATCAGGGCGAAGTGCTCGGCAATCACTTCGCGCAGCTCGTCGTGCCGTGGTTCCTCTTCGCGCCGGTCCTGGGACTCTGGGTGGATGCCGCGTGGCCCGCGCTCATCGGCACGGTCGCGGCATCCATCGTCATCGCGACCCAGATGTGGCTGGTCGTCACCGGCAACTTCGCCTGGCTCAACTGGGCGACGATCGTGCTCGCGTTCTCGGCGGTCTCGTGGCCGTCCGGTGCCGGTTCCGACGTGCCCGTGTACTGGCTCGTGATCACGGCGCTCGTCGCGGTGGGTTATGCGGTGATCAGCTGGCCCGCCGCGCGCAATCTCGCGGCGCGGCGGCAGCTCATGAACGCGAGCTTCAATCGCTGGCAGCTTGCGAACGCGTACGGCGCGTTCGGCACCGTCACGAAGGAGCGCATCGAGTACGTCGTCGAGGGCACGCAGGACGAGGATCCGGATGCCGCGGACTGGCGCGAATACGCCTTCAAGGGCAAGCCGGGCGACGTGCGACGCATCCCGCGGTGGTTCGCTCCGTACCACCTGCGGCTGGACTGGCTCATGTGGTTCCTGCCCCTGGGGCGCTCGCTCGAGGAGTGGTTCACCGCGTTCCTCGTGCGACTGCTGCAGGCGGATGCTTCGACCCTGCGCCTGCTCGCGCGAGACCCGTTCGACGGCGAGCGACCGCGCTTCGTTCGCGTCGTGTCGTACCGCTATCGGTTCTCGACGCGGGCCGAGTTCCGCATCTCACGGGCGCGCTGGGTGCGCGATCGCCGCCGCATCCTCGTGCAGCCGATCGCATTGCGGGGCTGATCCGTCACGGACCGCGGTCGTCCGGGCATCCCCGTCGCGCCCGGCCCCTGCGCATCGTCCTCGCACACCTCGACCGTCGTCGAGACAACTCGATATTCACGAGATGACCCTCTGTTCGCGCGCACAGGGTGTTCTCTCGCGAATATCGAGTTCTCTCGGCGCGATCCGGTTACCGGTGCGCGGGACGGCGGGAGGGGATGCCGCGGTCAGTCGTCGCGGCCCTTGCGGCGGGCCGTGAGGTCGACGATCGCGACGATGAACGCGAGCCCGAGGAAGAGGCCGACCGCGATCATGCCGTAGGCGTAGGCGTCGTGGTACACGACGATGTCCGACGCCGCGCCCGTCTCGCGATAGATCGCCGCGTAGAAGAGCGACAGTCCGACCGCGGTGCCGACGGCGGTGCCGATGCGCTGACCGAGCTGTCCGACCGAGCCCGCCACACCACCCTGCTTGACGGGCACGTCGGCGAGCGTGAGCGTCTGGTTCGGAGCGATCACGAGACCGCCGCCCGCACCGCCGACCACCATGATGGCGGCCATGACCCACGGCGTCCACGCGGGGTCGGTGTAGAGCGCCGCGGCGACGAGACCTCCCACGCACGCGAGCATCGCCCCGAGACCCCACACGACCACGATCCGACCGAAGCGGCCGACCATGTTGCCGCCGATGACCGATGTCACGGCGCTCGCGAGCGCGAAGCCGATCGAGACCATGCCCGCATAGACGGGCGCGAGGCCGAGGCCCTGCTGCAGGAAGAGCGTGCCGAGCAGGAACATCGCGGGTGCCGCCGTGAAGTAGGCCGTCTGCAGCAGCGTTCCGTTGCGGTACGACCCGATCCGGAAGAGCTTGAGCGGGATGAGCGGGCTCTTGCCGCGGCTCTGGTACCGCCGCTCCCACGCGATGAAGGCCGAGACGAACAGTGCGAACGCGACGAGCAGCCACCAGCGCGCGGGGTTGTCGGTCGGCGCGCCGGTCGTGAACAGGAACGGCCACATGAGGGCGACGACGGATGCCGCGAACAGCAGGAGCCCGAACGGATCGAGCTGCACGGGCCTCGGTGAGCGCGTGCGCGTCTTGGGCAGCATCCACAGCACGAGGGCGATCGCGATGAGGCACAGCGGCACGTTCATCCAGAAGATCAGGCGCCAACCGTCGGTCTCACCGCCGATCGCGATCAGCAGCCCGCCCAGCGTGGGGCCGAAGGCCGTCGCGACGCCGATCGTCGCGCCGAAGAGCCCGAACGCTCGGCCGCGCTCGGCGCCCTGGAAGAGCTCCTGCGCCATGCCGAGGACCTGCGGCATCTGGATGCCGGCCGCGACCCCCTGGAAGAGCCGCGCGATCAGCAGGATCTCGGCGGTGGGGGCGAGCGCGCACGCGATGCTCGTGAGCGTGTAGAGCGAGAGACCGACGACGAACAGCATCCGTCGCGAGCGCTGGTCGCCGAGGCGGCCGGCGGGTACGAGCACGAGACCGAACGTGAGCACGAAGCCCGAGACGATGAGCTGCAGCTGCGTCGAGTCGGCGTCGAGCACGTGCCCGATCGACGGCAGGGCGACGTTGACCTTCGTGAGGTCGAGGATCGTGATCGCCGCGACCGCGACGCACACCCAGAACGCGCGCCACCGTGCGCCCGACGACAGCGGAATGGCTTCGGTCTTCGGCGCGGGTGTGGTCACGCGCCCAGGCTATCGCCGACCGCGATCAGGACGGAGGGGCGACCTGGGACAATGGGTACGTGAAACTTCTCGTCGCTGCCCTCGATGCCGAACTCGTCGCCTTCCCCGAGACCCTTCCCGGGTTCGACCGCCTCGTGACGGGGCCCGGCAAGCTGCAGGCGACCTACGCGCTGACGCGGGCGCTGGACGCGGCGGAGTACGACGAGATCCTCGTCGTCGGCACTGCGGGGGCGATCGACCGACGACTCGACGCGATCGTCTACGACGTGGATGCCGCGATCCAGCACGACGTGACCGACATCGACGGCGTCGTGGGACAGCACGTGTCGCTCCCGCCGCGTGTCGAGCTCGGCCGCGAGGGAGTCACGATCGCGACAGGCGATCACTTCGTCGACGACTCCGAGGCGGTGCAGGTCATCCGCCCGCTCGGCGCGGGACTCGTCGACATGGAGACGTACGCGTACGTGTGGGTCGCGCAGCAGTTCGGCATCCCGATCCGCGTCCTCAAGTCGGTCTCGGACCGCGCCGAGGGTGACGCGATCACAGACTGGCGCACAACGGTCGCCGCCTGCAGTGCTCAGCTGCGCGACGTCGTGCGCGCCGAATACGGCGTCTGAGCGTCAGGACTCGTCGCCGCTGCGCGCGAACAGGCCGCGCAGCGCCAGGAACACCAGGACGGCGACGACCGCCACGACCACGAGCTTGCCGATGAACCACAGCAGCGAGAACAGCGCGTTGACGAGAACCCACGCGATCACGATGGCGACGATGACGCCGAGGATGGTCCACACGGAGTTCTTCGTCATGCAACTAGCCTAGAACGTCCCCCTCACACAGCAGACGCAAGGAACACATGTCCAACCCCACCGATCCGACCGCGTCGACCCCCGACGCGCAGCCCACCGATGCGCACGCGCCGGTCGACCCGAGCGCCCAACCGACCGAGGCCTACGCGCCGGTCGATCCCGACGTTCAGCCGACGGAGGTCTACGGTCAGCCGGTCGCCCCGCCGCTTCCGCCGTACGCGGAGCAGGCGACGCAGGCGTACGCGGGCGTCCAGCCGGCGTACGGAGCGCCCGCGCCGAAGGCGACCGACACCCGCTCCAAGACCCTCGCGTGGATCGCGCTCGGCGCCGGCATCCTCGGGTTCGTCCTCGTGCTCGTCGCCTTCATCCCGCTCCTGTGGGTCTCGCTGGTGCTCGTGCTCATCGGCGGTGCGCTGCTGCTCGGCGCGCTGATCGTGGGCATCATCGCCCTCGCCGGCAAGAAGCACGGCGGCAAGGGTCTCGGCATCGCGGCGATCATCGTGTCGGTGGTCGGCGGCGTCCTCTGGATCGTCGCCCTCGTCTGGGCGCTCGCGATCATCGGTCTCGCAGCCGCGGGAACGAGCATCGACTCGCTCCCGGACTCGACGATCGTCGAGTCCGAAGCCCCGGTCGAACCTGAGACCGAGACTGAGACCGAGACGGGCGACGACGTCGCGGCGGGCGCGTACGACGAGGCTGCGTACCTCGCCCAGGTGCGCCCCGAGCTCGTCGCCATCATGCAGGAGGTCGACCCCTCGGTCACCGAGGAACTCCTCAGCCAGATCTTCACGGATGAATCGCTCGTATCGACGGGTCAGAGCTTCCTGCTCGCCGGCGACACCGCCCGCGACACCTTCGTGAGCTCGATGTCGGGCGCCGACCTCTTCACCGAAGACCAGGCGATCCGCTTCTACGACGTCATCCTCGGCGCCGCCCAGGCGCACCTGGTCGAGTAGTCCGCGGAACGTCAGTGGCGCGGCATCCCGAGACGGATGCCGCGCCACTGTCGTTCACACGCTCAGGACGCCCACTGGGTCCGCGCCCACGTGACGGCGGCGAGTGTCGCCTGCCCGCTGAGAGACGGGTGGAAGTAGTCCCTCGTCGAGATGTCGGCCTTCGAGAAGGCGTAGTTCGCTACGGCTCCGCCGTCATACCGGCACTTCGCGACCGACGCGCACGCCGCGGCGAGCGCCTGGTTGTACTCGTTGACCCGCTGCTGCACGGCGGCGCGGCGCTGCACGTCCGCTGCCGAGGTGCTGGTCGGCTTCTCGAGCATCGACTGGCAGATCTTCAACAGCCCCCAGACCAGCCGTGCCGACACGCTCGACTTGTTGAGGTCGTACATGCGCTGGAGGCTCGGGATGCTGGCGACGAAGATCTCCGGCGATGCCGGGCTCGCGGCGAGCGTCGTGAGCGCCGACTGCACGTTCGCTCGGAAGGTCGCCGCCGGGGTCATGGCCCCGGCGGTCTTGGTGCAGGCGTCGTTGGCCCCGATCTCGATCGTCACGTACTGCGCGCCCTGCGCGACGGCCTTCTGCGCCTGCCCGGGGAGCGCGCTCGATGCGGCACCCGAGACCGCGTTGTTGTAGACGACGAGGGATGCCGCGCCCGCTGCCCGCAAGCGCGCGGAGTGCGAGTTGACCGAGGCCGTCGAGCCCGTCGACCAGCTGTTGGTCGGACAGCTGATCAGGCTGCTGCACGACATCGCCGCCTGGGTGATCGAGTCGCCGAGCGCCGCCATCCGAGCGGGTGGGGGCGGTGCGGCCGAAGCCGCCCCGGCGCTGAAGAGGCTGGCTGAGATGAGGACGGCGGCCGCTGCCGCGGTGGCGAGGACGCGGCGTCCCCGGGAGAAGAAGTGCACGAACGGCTCCGATCGGTTCACGACGGTGTGTACGACGGGATACCGGCGACTCAGCGCCGGCGAGTGGCGGGAAGGGCGCGGCGAACCGCGGCCGGACGGGTACCGGCGAGTCGGGCTACCGGCCCCCACGGCCGATCTGGCGAAAAGATACACCCGTGCATCCACCTCGACAAGAGGCCGTGCGGCGGGATCAGACTGCGAGTGCCGCGTCCTGCCGGATCACGCTCGGCCCGTGCGCCGTCGCCTCGACGATGAGCTGCGCAGGGAGCTGCTCCTTCATCGCAGCCACGTGACTGATGAGGCCGACCGTGCGTCCGCCCTTGCGGAGCTCGTCGAGCGTGCGCATCGCGAGTTCGAGCGTGTCGTCGTCGAGGGCGCCGAAGCCCTCGTCGACGAAGAGCGTGTCGAGGCGCACGCCGCCCGCCCGAGACGTGACGACCTCGGCGAGACCGAGCGCGAGCGCGAGCGAGGCGAGGAAGGTCTCGCCACCCGAGAGCGAGTGCGGAGAGCGCGGCAACCCGGTGTGCGCGTCCATGACCTCGAGCCCGAGACCGGATGCCGCGTTGCGCACCGCGCGCGCATCGCTGTGCAGCAGCCGGTAGCGTCCCGCAGACATGTCGTCGAGACGCACGTTCGCCGCCGCGACGATCTCTTCGAGCTCGGCGGCGAGGACGAACGACTCCAGCGTCATGCGATGCGTGTTGGGCGCGCGACCGGCCAACGTATCGGCGAGACGCACGATGACGGCGTGGTCGGCGGCGGCCCCGTCGATCGCGGCGTGCGCGTCGCTCGCCCGTTGGACGAGGTCACGCAGACGTGTGGCGGTCTGACTCGCTGCGGCGACCGCATCGACGGCAGCGCTCCATCGCTCACGCGCCTGCGTCTGCCGGACGGATGCGGCGGCGAGATCGACCAACTCCTCGGGCTCGCCCGCGAGTGCGAGCTCGAGATCGCGCAGCCGATCACGCTCCGCCCGGATGGCGACATCGTGCTCGCGGATCTCGGCGTCGAGCACGGCGCGCGCGGCGGCGTCGCGAAGACCCGTGGTCGCCTCGTCGGAGGATGAGAAGACGGATGCCGCGATCCGTGCCTCCACGTCGGAACGCACGCGCTCCAGGGCCGCGCGTGCGGCGCGCGCCGCGGCGTCGGCGTCGAGGAGCGCCGTAGCGAGCGAACGGCGCTCCTCGGCGTCGCGGATCCGCTCCCGCACGGAGTCGAAGTCACCCCTCGCCGCCGCGACGGCAGCCCGGTCGAGTGCCGCCGCGGCCTCGGCGGCGACGAAGGCGTCGCGCGCGAGAGCGAGCTCGGTGACGAGCGCATCGCGTTCGAGGGCGGATGCGGCATCCGTCTCGATGAGTCGCTCACGCTCGAGGGAGAGGGTCGTCCGGCGCGCGTCATCGTCGCGCGCGGTCGCCGCCGCGCGGGTGGCGTCGGCGTGCGCGAGATCGAGCGCCTCGACGCTCTCGCCGCCCGCACGCGCGGCGGCGTCGGCGTGCGCGGCACGCGCGGTGCGCGCTGCATCGGCGGCGGCCTTCTCTGCGGATGCGGCGCGATCCCGCGCGGCCTCGGCGCGCTGGATCTCGTCGTCCGTGACGGGGTCCTCGGAGGCGGGAGCCGGATGCGGGTGCACGAGCGATCCGCAGACGACGCACGGCTCGTCGTCCACGAGTCCGCCGGCGAGCTCTGCGGCGTGACCCGCCAGGCGGCGCTGCAGCAGCGCCGTCACCTCCGCACGGTCACGGTCGAGGAGCACCGACGCATCGAGGTATGCGGACTCGGCGGCGGTGAGAGCATCGCCGAGACGGGACGCTTCACGGGCCGCCTCGCGCCGGGTGTCGAGCGTCGCGAGCGCGGCGATCGCCGCCTGCAGTCGCACCTCGGTCGAGCCCAGCGTCTCGAGTTCGTCGCCGAGATCGCGCAGACGTGCCGGAACGAGCGCTCGCGCGGCATCCATCGTCGTGAGGGATTCCTCGAGGCGCGCGACCGCATCGCGATCGCGGGTGATCGCCGCTTCGGCGAGCGCGAGCGCGTCTTCGCTTTCGACCGCGAGCGCCCAGACAGCGAGACGGCCCGTGAGCTCCTCGACGAGGCGAGCGAGACCCTCGGCATCGACGTCGGCGCTCTCGGGTGACGCGAGCACCCACGCATTGCGCGCGGTGTCTCGCCTGCTCAGCGCGCGCTCGTCGTCGACGGTCGCGGTGTGCGCGGCCTCGAGCGGTGCGCGCAGCGCCTCCGCGGCGAGCGCGCGCTCGAGCGTCGAGCGCTGTGCGGCGACCGCCGGCGCGCGCTCCTCGAGCGCCGCGAGCGCGAGACGCGAGCGATCGCGTTGCTCCTGGCGCGTGCGCAGTGCTCGTGCTTCGGCGAGCGCGATCTCGGCATCTCGGTGCGCCGCGTCCGCGGCGTCACGGTCGAGCGTCAGCGCTCCGACACGATAGTCGGCGCGCTGCACACCCACCGCCGCCGCGGCGATGCGGTCGGGCACCGCACCGGCGGCGATGAGCTCATCGGCATCGAGGTCGTTCGAGAGCACACGCTCCGCCTCGCCGAGCAGGAGCTGCACGCCCTCACCGGCAGAGGACAGTGCGCGTTCGGAGTCCTTGCGACGCTGATCGAAAGCTGCCTGGTAATCCTCGTACGTGCGCGTGCCGAAGAGCCGTCGCAGCAAGCGCTGCCGGTCGTCGTTCTTGGCGAGCAGGAACTCGGCGAACCGGTTCTGCGCGAGCAGGATGACCTGCAGGAACTGCTGCTGCGAGAGCCCGAGGATCTCGTCGAGCTCGCGTGCCACGTCGACCGGGCGGGCGGCTCGTCCGATCCAGGCCCCGTCGACACGCTCGTCGAGCTGCGCGCGGTGCGGCTCGGTCGTGAGTCCGGTTCCCCGCTGCTTCGGACGTTCGTACTCGGGCGAGCGCGTGACCCGCCACCGGCGGCCACCGGCGGTGAACTCCACGATGACGGATGTGGGGTCTTCCGGCGCGCAGTGATCGCTGCGCAGACGCTTCTCGGCGCCGTCGTAGCGCGGGGCGCCGCCGTACAGCGCGAAGCAGACGCCGTCGAGCACGCTCGACTTGCCTGCACCCGTGCGACCTGCGATGAGGAAGATCCCGTCGTCGGCGAACGCGTCGAAGTCGATGGTCTGCCGCTCGCGGAACGGCCCGAACCCCTCGAGCTCGAGCCGATGCAGCCTCACGCCGAGACCTCGGCGAGCGACCGCTCGTCGATGACGTCGCGGATGAGCTCGAGCTCTCGCTCGGACGCCCCTTCGCCCTCTCGCACGTGCACGAGGAATGCGTCGATCAGCTCGGCATCGGACCGCGCGGCACGCACGCGCCCCGCGTAGGTCAGGCCGTCGGCGTCTCGCACCCCTTCGGGCGCGTGCACGACGGTCGCGCAATGCGGGAACCGCGTCAGGAGCCGCCGCATCGGATCGGGCTGCGGAGTCGCATCGGTGTACTGCGCGCAGACCCACGACTGCTCGGCATCGGCGAAGTCCGCGGAAGTGAGCAGCTCGTCGAGCGTGCCCCGAAGGGTCTGCAGCCGGCGCGGCACGGGCAGGTCCAGCCACTCGACGGACGCGAGGCCCGCGGCATCCAGCTCGATGAGCCAGGAACCGCGCCGCTTATCCCCTTCACCGAAGCTGTAGTGGAGCGGCGCACCCGCGTAGCGCACGCGGTCGGACAGCGTCTGCCGGCTGTGGATGTGGCCCAGCGCGATGTAGTCGGGCCCGTCGAACGTCGACAGCGGAACGACGTCGAGCGAGCCCTGCCGGATCTCGCGCTCGACACCGGGCGTGGCATCGACCCCCGCGGCGAAGCAATGCGCGATCGCGACCGACCGGCCGCCGCGCTCGGTCAGGTCGTCGTTCACGAGCCGCATGGCGTGCGCGAGCGTCTCACGCTGCGAACGCAACGGGACCGCGGGCCACAGATGCCGCACGAGCGCGGGCTCGAGGAACGGTACGCCATAGAAGTGCACGGGCCCGTGGGCATCGGCGATCGTGATCGGTGTACCGACGGTGAGCGGATCCGTGACGACGTGGATGCCGTCGCGCAGCAGCGCCGACTGGAAGCCGAGACGCGCCGCGGAGTCGTGGTTGCCGCTCGTGACGATGATCTGCGCGCCCGCGTCGGACAGGTCGCGGAGCGCATCCGTGAGCAGTGTGTAGCAGGCGGATGCGGGAGCCGCGGAGTCGAAGACATCACCCGCGACGATCACGACGTCGATGTCGTGATCGCGGACCTGCTGCGTCAGCACCTCGAGCACACCGCGCAGCGCATCCAGCGTGGAGTGGCCGTGGAACGACCGCCCGATGTGCCAGTCGGAGGTGTGCAGGATGCGCATGACTTCACGGTATGCGCGGCCTCCGACATCCCCCGGAAGGCCCGCGGCGGGTTCGCGTACAGCGATCGACCCGGGCCCCTCTGCTCGGCCAAGGGCCACTGCCCGGGGGAGGACGCGAACGGCCGGGTTCGTCCTCTGCACGGCAGTCGCCCGTGGCTGAGCAGAGGGCGCACCTTAGGCTCGCAGGATGGGAGTCCGCGAGTTCGCCTACGCCGGCGCCACGCTCGTGGCCGAATCGCACGGCGCGGGGCCCCGGTCTACGTCATGATCCACGGCATCGGCATGGGTCGCACCGTCTTCACCGAACTCGTCGAAGACCTGCGACGGGGAGCGCGCACGATCGCGATCGATATGCCCGGCTACGGCGAGGCACCTGAGCCCGTGCGCACCCTCACGATGGAGCGCACGGCGGATCTCGTCGCGGCGTACCTGCGCGCGAGCGTCGACGAACCCGTCGTGCTCGTCGGTCATTCGATGGGCACGCAGGTGGTGACGGAAGTCGCGGCACGCCATCCATCACTCGTCCGTCGCGTCGTGCTCGTCGCGCCGACGGTCGATCCCGCGGCACGCACGGCGCGTGGCCAGATCGGGCGACTGCTGGCGGACATCGCTGTCGAGAGCCCCACCGTGATCATGCGGGGCGCCCGCGAGTACGTACGAGCCGGACCTCGGCTCCGGGCGAAGTTCCGAGCGATGCTCGTGCACCGCCCCGAAGACGCGTACCCTCGCGTCCGGGTCCCCGCGCTCGTGCTGCGCGGCGAGCACGACCTGGTGGCGCCGCGCGCATGGTGCGACCGCGTCACCGACCTCATCCCCGATGCGCGGCTCGTCGAGATCGAAGGTCACGGACACGAGACGATGATCCGGGATGCCGCGCCCGCCGCCGCGGCGATCCTGCGGTTCGTCGCGGAGACCTAGGCTCCGCGCACCTGCCGCGCCAGCTCGTCGACATCCGTTCCCGTGAGCGGCACGCCCGCCTGCTCGAGCCGCTGACGCAGGACGTGCACGATGCTCTCGTGATCCTTGCCTCCGACGTCGACGCGGGTCTGCGCCACCACGCCCGCGATCTTGTCCATGTCGGACGCATTGTTCTGGGACATCGCCGGGCGATCCTGCTCCGCCTGCCCCGCCATCTCGCGCTGCGCCTCGCCGGCGGTCAGCGCGTCGCTCCCGCCGTCCTGCCCGTGGTGGTCGACGCCTTCGTTCGCGTTGCCTGTCGTGCTCATCAGGGCTCCTCTCCTCGGTCGCCGCTCAGATCAGGGTCGGCGGCTTGGCGCGCGATCTCGCCCTCGACCGGATCATCCGGTCGCAGGACCTCGTCGGGCTGCTCCACGAGGTCGGGCGAACCCGCGGCATCCGCGTTCTGCTCCGATGCCTCGCCGTCGTCGACGGCCTCCCAGCCTCCGGGCGGGTCGGCGTCGATGACGCCCTCGGCAAGATCGCGGTCCATGGCGGACTCCTCTCGTCCGTTTCAGCATCACCCGTCTGCGACCACCGCGCGACGGGTTGACAAGGGGATGCCGCAGACCTATTCGGCTGAACGGCCCTTCGCCCTATCGCGCGCGACGGCTTCGCCGAGCATCTGGCCGCCGCTCGTGAACAGTGCGCGGCGCCACGGCAGCGTGCCTTCGATCTCGATCTGGATCGACATCGACAGGATCGTCCGGATCAGCACGATGAGCCCGAGGATCGCGGCGTCCTCGAGCGACGGCTTCGACGTGATCGTCCGGATCAGATCGGCCGCGACGAGCACCTCGAGGCCGAGCAGGATGGCCGATCCGAGGGTCGTGCGGAGCACTTGGAAGGCCGCCATCCCTCCTTCGTGCCTGCGGAGGGAGCGGATGCCGAGGACGACCGCGATCGCGAACCCGATGATCATCGCGAGAGCGCCGATCGCCTCGAACCCCACCGCGATGTAGGTGAAGACGTCCTCCATGTGCACGGCTACGCCGATCGTCGCTGCATGATCCCCGAACGGTCCGGATGCGCGGCGAACCAATCGGCGACGTACCAGCAGACCGGGATGATCTGCCGATCTCCCCGCGCCTCGAGCTCGGCGACCGCCTTCTCCACCAGCACGCCGGCGTACCCGTGGCCACGGAAGGTCGGCACCGTGTACGCGCGGGTCATGGCGAGGGTGCGGCCGTCATCGCGGTAGTCCAGGGCACTCACGAGGTCGTCACCCTTGTGGAGGGTGTAGCGCGAGGCATCCGGTTCGTGCGTGAAGCGAAGCTGAGTCACCCCCACAGGCTAAACCCGCCGGGCATCACCCCGGAGCGCGCAACCCGTGTGTTCGCTGAACCTCCGTCGTCAACGGGTGACCTCGGCCAGGTCGACGCCGAAGGTCCGCGACGCGCCCGAGGGCGTCGTCACGACGACATCCCGCGAACCCTCGCCACCCGGGAAGACGCGCAGCGACAGCCCGTCGAGGTAGTCGTAGTCGGGCCGGTCCACCCGTGCACCCCACGGGATGACGGCGCCCGGCCGCGCGTAGAGCGGCAGAGAGTCGTACCCGTGCGTCTCGCGCAGCCATCGCCCGCCCTCGACCGTCTCGCCGGTCAGGAGCGAGGTCCAGTGTCCGGCGGGAAGGTAGAACTCGACCTCTCCCGACTCGGTGAACACGGGCGCCACGAGGAGCTCCGAGCCCAGCATGTACTGCCGGTCGAGATACGCCGCCGCAGGGTCGTCGGGGAACTCGAGCACCATGGGGCGCATGAGCGGAGCCCCTGTGGATGCCGCCTCCAGACCGACCTGGTACAGGTACGGCATGAGCCTCATCTTGAGGTGCGTGAACGTCCGCGTGACGTCGACGGCCTCGTCGTCGAAGACCCACGGCACGCGGTACGACTGCGACCCGTGGAATCGGGAGTGCGAACCCAGCAGGCCGAAGGCCGTCCAGCGCTTGAAAACCCCGGCATCCGGCGTCCCCTCGAATCCGCCGATGTCGTGGCTCCAGAACGCGAAACCGCTGAGCGCGAGCGAGAGTCCGCCGCGCAGCGTCTCGGCCATCGACACGAGGGTCGAAGTCGAGTCGCCGCCCCAGTGCACCGGCATCGTCTGCCCGCCCGCGGTGGCGGAACGCGCGAACAGCACGGCATCCCCTTCTCCCCGTTCCGCGACGAGGACGTCGTGCACGGCACGGTTGTACAGCTGGGCGTAGAGGTTGTGCATGCGCGAGGGGTCCGAGCCGTCGAAGTAGTCCACCTCGAGGGGGATCCGCTCGCCGAAGTCCGTCTTGAAGCAGTCGACGCCCTGCGCGATGAGTCGGCGCAGGTGACCCTGGTACCAGGCGGTGGCATCCGGGTTCGTGAAGTCCACGAGTCCCATGCCCGCCTGCCACAGATCCCACTGCCAGACCGAGCCGTCGGGTCGGGTCACGAGGAACCCCTGATCGGCGGCCTCGCGGAAGAGCGGCGAGCGCTGCCCGATGTAGGGGTTGATCCAGACGCTCACCCGGAGGTCCTTCTCGTGCAGGCGCGCGAGCATGCCCTCGGGGTCGGGGAACGTGCGGGGATCCCACTCGAAGTCGCACCAGTTGAACTCGCGCATCCAGAAGCAGTCGAAGTGGAACACCGACACCGGCAGTTCACGTGCGGCCATCTCGTCGATGAACGAGGTCACCGTCGCCTCGTCGTAGTCCGTTGTGAACGACGTCGACAGCCAGAGCCCGTACGACCACGCCGGCACGACCGGCGGGCGACCGAGGAGAGCGGTGTATCGCGCGAGGACGTCCTTCGGGGCAGGGCCCGCGAAGACGAAGTACTCCAGCACTTCGCCCGGCACCGAGAACTGCACGCGCTCGACCGCCTCGGAGCCGATCTCGTACGAGACGTGGCCGGGGTCGTTGACGAGCACGCCGTACCCGCGGTTGGAGAGGTGGAACGGCACGCTCTTGTACGCCTGCTCGCTCGAGGTTCCGCCGTCCGCGTTCCAGATGTCGACGGTCTGGCCGTTCTTCACGAGCGGGCCGAACCGCTCGCCCAGCCCGTAGACGAGCTCGCCGACACCGAGGTCGAGCTGCTCGTGCACGAACGTGTGCGGCCTGGGTGCCGCCGTGCCGGCGCGCGCGTTGCCGACGACGCCCGGATCGACCTGTGCGTCGTCGGTCAGCTGCAGATAGCCCTGCGCGCGGTGCCCGCTGCCCGTCACTCGTCGGCCCTCGACCTCGAACGACAGGCTCCACGGTGCCCCGGGTGCGATGCGCGCGGTGAGGGGGCCGGTCTCGAGGACTCCGTGGGCGTCGACGATGGATGCCGCACCCGCGCCGCCCGCGGCGGCACCGGGCAGTTCGAACCCGCCATGCCACGTCCCGCCCTCGTGGTGCGCGATGCGGACCCGGATGACCCCTTCCGCGGGCGACGAGAGCGTGGTCGTCAACACGGGTCGATTGAGCGTGTCGCCGCGCCCCCGGATCACCGTGGTCGGGGCGGTGATGACGATGCCGGGGCCGTCGGCCGTGGCATCCGTCTGCCAGATGTCGTAGGCCTCTTGCGCATACAGCGCCGTGACGCCGGGACGCAGCTGCCAGAACCCGTCGGTGAACTTCATTACTTGACTGCTCCTGCTTTCGTGGACGCGCGAGTCACGCGCGCGAGGCTCCGACGGTGCCGAGATCGATGTAGGTCGGTGGGATCAGGTGAAGCCCCGAGGCCGGGGGCTCGGTCGTCAGCGCTCTCATGGCGAGATCGACCGCGAGCGCGCACGACGAATCGGGCACGAGCGGGATGACGTCGATCGATTGCGCCAGCGTCGACATGTCGAAGGACGCTGCGACCGAGACGAGCGAGACATCTCCGGGAACCGATAGCCCGCGAGTGCGGAGCCGGTCCAGTACGACGGCGTGGACGCTGTCGGTCGCATGCAGGACCAGTGCGGTGGCACCGCCGTCGAGGAGTGCGTCCACCCTGGCCGCCACGGCCGCCGCACTCGCATCCACCTCCCCCGCGGAGCGGAATCCGAGCCGGACGGCGCGCTCGGCGGCACGAGCCTCGACCGCCCGGAGCACACGTGGAGGGAAGTTCGACTTCGCGTACGCGATGTCGGGTTGACCGATCAGTCCGATGTTCCGGTGGCCCCGGTCGGCGAGCCGATCGACGGCGAGCGCACCGGCCGCCTCGAAGTCGAGGTCGACGCAGATCAGTCCGTCGTGGTCGTCGGGAATGCCTATGAACACCGCGGGGGTACTGATCTGACGCGCGAGTGCGACACGCCCGTCATCGGGTGCGACGTCGAGCACGAGGATCGCGTCCACCAGCCCATTGGCCGCAACGCGCTGCATGCCTGCCTGCGCGTCCTCGTCGGTGAGGAGGAGCACGTCGTAGCCGTTCTGCCGAGCGGCGATCGCGGTGGCCAGGACGAACGCCATGTGGGTCGGCGCATGGGTGTCGCGCCGGAACGGCTCGGTCAGCGCGAAGATGTGCGTCCGGTCTCCGGCGAGCATGCGTGCCCCCGCATTGGGGCTGTAACCCAGCTCGCGGACGGCCGTCTCGATCCGGTGCCGCGTCGCCTCCGACACGGGCCTCTTGCCGCTCAGGGCATACGAGACCGTGCTGATCGACACTCCGGCCGCCTCGGCGACTTCGTTGATCTTGACCATTCAGTACTCCGCCATCGTGTCTGCAGGAGGGCTGTCCTCCGAGTGATCCTCGCGGATGACGTGCACGTCGCCCGGCGCGAGTACGATCTCAGGACCGACACGCTTGCCGGTCGCGACGTCCGTTCCCGACACCGCAACCGACGTCGGCGTCGAGCCGCGGTTGAATGCGAACGCGTAGGTGCCGGAGCGGGCATGCCGCCGCACTACCTCCACCGGTACGCCATCGACCACCTCGACTCCGGCATCGGCGATCTCCCGTTGGACGAGCGCCCGAAGACCGGCCCCTGTCAATCGGACGGAGACGTAGGTGACGCTACCGCGACCGACCACGCTCCGCGTGATGGCCGGAGCTCCCCTCGGCAGGAGCGGGTGCGCACCGCCCTCGTGCGTCACCAGGACCTCAGCGTCCATCGCGTGGACGACCTCCGTCCAGTCCTCGGCCACGGAGCCGTCCGACAGCGGAACGCCGGTTCCTGTCGGCAGCGGTACGAACTCCTCCACGCGGATGCCCGCAATGCGAGCGATCGCCCCTGAATATCCCCCGCGCCGCACGTGCAGATTCTCGTCAGCCGTGCCGGTGAGGAACCAGACCGCAAGATGGCCGCCGCCCCTGGCGTAGCTCTCCAGGCGGTCCGCATCGCCGTCCGACAAGACGAGGGTTGTCGGGACGAAGACGACGTCGTACGCGCCGAGGTCGCCGCCGGGCGGGACGAAGTCGACGGTGAGGCCGGCATGCCCTGCCGCGGCGTGGATCTCGCGAACCTGTGCAAGGTAATCGATCTCGAGCGGCAGGCCACGGGTCTCCAGCGCCCACCACGCGTCCGCGCTCCAGACGATCGCGACCCGACTCTCGACGACGCGGTCGGCCGGGGCCTCCACGATCGATGAGAGGTCGCCGAGTTCGCGTCCCAGCGCCGAGATCTCGCGGAAGATCCGCGAGTCCGGACCCGCGTGGGGAACCATCGCCGAGTGGAAGAACTCCGAGCCCGTCGGCCCTGCCCTCCACTGGAAGAACAGCGACCCGCTGGCACCGCGCGAGATGTACTGGAGGGTGTGGCTGCGCAGCAGCCCGGGCTCGCGAACCAGCATCCGCCCCTCCTTCGTGAACAGCGGACTGGCGGACTGCTCCATGAGGAGCCACGGTCGTCCACCCGCGAGCGACCTCGCGAGGTCGGCGGCGAAGGCGATCTGGTCCTCGAGTGATCCGCCGCTCGGATCGGGGTAGTCGTCGATCGAGACCATGTCGAGCTCGCGCGCGAACGCCCAGTGATCGAAATGCAGCCACGTCGGGAGGATGTAGTTCGTCGTGGCGGGCACGCCGGGGGTGACCTCGCGCACGATCCGGAGCTGGTCCTGCAGGCACTCGAGCAACATGTCAGCGCTGAACCGCCGGAAGTCGAGCATCTGCGTCGGATTCGGAAGGTATTGCGTCCGCTGCGGCGCGAAGACCTGGTCCCACTGCGTGTAGCCCTGCGACCAGAAGGTCGTGTGCCACACCCGGTTGAGTTCCTCGAGGGATCCGTAGCGCCGCTCGAGCCAGATGCGGAATGCGGCATCCGTCTCGGGGCCATACGAAACGCTTCCGTACTCGTTGTGCAGGTGCCACATCGTGAGCGCCGGATGGTCCGCATACCTCTCCGCGAGAGCTCGCGTCGCCCGGCGAGCGGCGGCCCGATACGCCGCCGAGGCGGGGTTGTACGTGTCGCGGCTGCCGTGCAGGAGGCGCACGCCGTCGGCCGTCACAGGAAGCGCCTCAGGATGGCGGAGCGAGAACCACGGCGGTGGCGACGCAGTGGGCGTCGCGAGGATCACACCGATCCCTGCATCCGCGAACCGATCCATCGCACGATCGAGCCAGCCGAACTCGAAGCGATCGGGCTCAGGCTGTATCGACGACCACGAGAAGACGCCGATCGTCGCGGAGTTCACGTTCGCCCGCCGCATCAGCTCGATGTCCTCGGCCAAGACGTCGTCCGACCACTGGTCGGGGTTGACGTCGCCGCCGAAGAGGATCTTGCCGGGGCTCCAGTGCGCACTCATCCCTTGAGTCCGCCTGCCAGGAGGTCGGCCCGCCAGAACCGTTGCAGGATCAGCACCAGCGCGATCAGCGGCACGATCGAGACGAGCGAGCCCATGATGACGAGCGGGTAGAGGTCCGAGTCCCCCGCGCCGCGGGACAGGAAGGAGTACAGGCCGAGCGTCAGCGGGTAGTACTGCTGATTCGAGAGCATGATGAACGGAAGCAGGAAGTTGTTCCAGATCCCGACGAACTGCAGCAGGAACACCGTGACCAGCCCCGGCACCATCATCGGCAGGGCGATCGTGAAGAACGTCCGCGCCTCCCCCGCGCCATCTATGCGCGCCGCTTCCATCGTCTCGGTCGGCACCGCGGCCTGCGCGAAGACGCGGCAGAGGAAGATGCCGAACGGGTTGATGATCGAGGGAAGGAGCACCGACCAGTAGGTACCGGCCAGGCCGACGCTCGCCAGCAGCAGGTACTGAGGGACGGCGAGGATGATGCCCGGCACCAGCACGCCCGCGAGGATCGCGCCGAGCAGGATGCCGCGACCCGCGAACCGGAACTTCGCCAGAGCGTAGCCGCACATCGCTGAAACCAGAGTGGACAGCAGCGCACCGACGCCCGCGTAGAGGATGCTGTTCATCCCCCAGCGCCAGAAGACGCCGTCGCCATAGGTCGCCAGGGCGACGAAGTTGTCGATGAAGCCCGAGCCGGGCACGAACGAGAACGTCGTGAAGAGCTCGCGCGGAGTCTTGGACGATGCCGTGATGACCCAGACGACGGGGACGAGGCAGTAGACGGCCCCGACGACGAGCACGAGGGTGGCGAGCGGGGAGAAGCCTCTTCTGCGTCGGCTCGCCGCGGTCAGGGCTGTCATTCGCTGTCTCCGAACGTACGGCGCTGGAAGAAGCGCAGGATGAGCACCGACAGGACCAGCGTCGCGATCGCCAGCACGACGGATGCCGCGGATGCACCGCCGAGGTTCGCGTTGACGAAGGCCTCCTGGTAGATCCACATGAGCGGGACCCACGTGGAGGAGATGGTGTTCGTCAGGGGCCGCAGTGTCTGGGGCTCGCTGTAGAACTGCAGCGTTCCGATGACCGAGAAGAGGCCGGTCAGCACGATGGCGGGAGCCACGAGCGGAATCTTGATGCGCAGGGCGATGGTCCATTCACCGGCACCGTCGAGGCGCGCTGCCTCGTAGATCTCGGTGGGGATGGAGCGCAGTGAGGTGTAGATGATGATCATGTTGAACCCGACGCCAGTCCACAGAGCGATATTGGCCAGCGAGAAGTACAGGAGCGGACCGTCGAGGAACGGGATGCTGCTGCCGCCCAGCTCACGGGCGATGAAGCTGAAGGGGCTCGTGCTGGGCAGGTACATGAACCCCCACAGCAGGCTCGCGATGACGCCAGGCACGGCGTAGGGGATGAAGATCGCCGTGCGCGAGAACCGTCGTGCCCGCGACCGCGGTGCGTCGAGCAGGAGAGCGAACAGCAGCGCGAGACCCAAGACGGCCGGAATGGCGATGAGTCCGTAGAGGCCGATCCGGCCGAATCCCTGGAGGAACTCCGAATCGGTGAGTGCGGCGATGTAATTCTCGAAACCGACGAATCCCTCCACACGGCGGCCGAATGCACCCGCGCCCTCGACCCGCTCACCTCGGAAGCTCAGGAAGATCGAGTACGCGATCGGGATCAGAAGGAACAGGACGAAGAGGACGATCGCCGGCGCGGCGAAGAGCCAGGGGGTGACGGTGCGTCCGCGGATGCCGCGACGTCGTGGCGTCATTGCGTGAGTGGTCATGATTCTCCGTGGTGGCCGGGTGGTGCTCGACGCGTCGAGCACCACCCGGTGCACTACTTGACGGTGTACCCGGTCTTCTCGAGGTCGTCGACGACGACACCCTGGATCTCGGAGTAGACGTCGCGGAAGGATCCGCCGTCGAGCGCGGCTGCGCTGAGGGCGTCGACGAACGCGCCCATCGCGACATTGACGTTCGGCCCCCACGTCACGGGGATCGTCGTGTTCTCGACGATCTCGTCCGCGACTTCCCAGAAGTCGGTCTGTTGCGGCATGAGCGCCGGCGGGTCGTTCTCGAGCGTCGCCTCGCGGCCGGCAGTGCCGGCAGGGTAGAGGTCCAGCGTGAGCAGGAGCTCGGAGCCCTCATCGGATGCACCGAGCCACGCGGCGAACTTCGCCGCCGCCTCCGCGTGCGCCGACTTCTCGGGGACGAGGTACGCCGAGCCGCCCAGGAACGGCACCGCCGGATCGCCTTCCGTCCACTGCGGGAGGGGGATCGACGCCCAGTTGCCGGCCGTCTCGGGTGCGACCGAGTAGATGACGCTCGGCGCCCAGGCAGCCGCCGTCCAGCTGAGGAGCTTGCCTTCGTTGACCTTCGCGTTCCACTCGGGAGTCAGCAGCGGCTCGACCGACATGAGATCGCGGTCGACGAGGTCCTGCCAGAAGTCGGCGGTCGCGAGCGACTCCTCGCCGTCGATGCCGACCGACCACGCGTCGCCGTCGGTGCTCCACCACTCGGCTCCCGCCTGCGTCGCGTTCGCGGCGAAGAACTCGAACTCCGTCGATGAGAAGCTGCCGATGTAGACCGAGGGGTCCTGCGCGTGGATCGTCTCGGCGGCCGCGGCATACTCCGCCCACGTCGTCGGCGGTTCGACGCCGTATTGCTCGAAGAGGTCCGCTCGATATGTCATCGTCATCGGACCGATGTCCTGCGGGACGCCGTAGACCTGGTCGCCGAGGGTCGTCAGCGCCCAGATGTTGTCCGCGACGTACGGCGTGTTGTCGGCCACATTCTCGGTGATGTCCTTGATGACGCCGGCCGTGACGAGCGAGGGGATCGCGCGGTACTCCACCTGGACGATGTCGGGCGTGTCGTCTGCCCGGTCGGCAGCGAGCAGCTTCGACGACGTGTCGGCGGTACCGCCGACCTCGGCGAGCTCGATCGTGACGCCCGGGTTCTCGGCCTCGTATTGGTCGATGATGGCCTGCGCCTTGGGGTCGGCCTCCTTGAGGGACCACGTCCAGAACTGCAGGGTGACGTCTTCGCCACCTCCTCCGCCGTCATCGGCCCCGCCTGCGCAGCCGGCCAGCGCCAAGGCGCCGACCGTGAGCGAAGCCATGGTGACCAGGCGCGTACGACGGTTCACGATGCGACGTGTGCCGTGTGATTCCATGCGACATCTCCTTCGATGCGACAGACGGACAGTCCGGCCTGTCGTTCATTATGGGGAGTCGATCCTCGACTCGTCGAAGCGCTTCGACGGAAACGCTTCGACGGACACTATATGCACAGCGTCGAGAGCCGTGCAAGAGGTTTGTCGTCAAAACCAACGAATTCCCCCTAGAATCATGGAAACGTTGTCATTCTGATGGGAGCATGCACATGGGGCTGAGCAATCCGATCCTCCGCGGAGTGCATCCCGACCCGTCGATCTGCCGCGTCGGCGATGCCTACTATCTGGCGACGTCGTCCTTCGCGATGCACCCCGGGATCCCGATCCATCGCAGCCGAGACCTCTCGACGTGGGAGCTCATCGGTCACGTCCTCACCGGCGACTCGTGGATTCCGCTCGAAGGCTTCGACAGCTCGGACGGTGTGTGGGCGCCCACCATCAGGCACCACGACGGCGTGTTCTACGTCGTCTTCACCCTCGCCCACGGACGCACGGGAGCATCGACCTACGTCTGCACAGCGACAGACCCGGCAGGGCCGTGGACACGTGACGCAATAACCGGCGCCGAGGGCATCGACCCGTCGCTCTTCTTCGACGATGACGGCACCTGCTGGTTCTCCGCCGCGCGAGACGCCGTCGATCCGGGCGCATACGGGCCGGGCGAGATCTGGGTCCAGCAGTTCGACCTGGCCACCTCAGCCCTCGTCGGTCCGCGCCGGGCCGTATGGCACGGAGCTCTTGCGCGAACGTGGGTCGAGGCCCCGCACATCTACAAGGCGAACGGCGAGTATCACCTGATCGCGGCCGAAGGCGGGACCGAGTACAACCACTCCATCACCGCCGCGCGGGCCCCTCACCCGCTCGGCCCGTACACGACCGACCCACGCAGCCCCCTGCTCACGCACCGGCATCTCGGCCGCGACAGCCCGATTCAGAACGTCGGCCACGGCGACGTCGTGTGGTCCCCCGAGGGGACGCCCTGGGGTGTCGCGCTCGGAGTCCGCCCCGTCGATGGTCACCACACGCTGGGGCGCGAGACGTTCCTCGTGCCGATGTCATGGGATGGGGACGGCCCGGTCTTCGCGCCTGGCGAGGGTGCGATCGTCATGGACGCCGACGACGATGTCGACCCGATCGAGCCCGCGTGGGTGGCCCTTCGCGGTCCCGTCGATGCTCGCGTCGACGCCGGCGAAATCATCCTCGGCGCGTCGCCGCTGACGCTCGCGCAGACGGGGACGCCGTCGTTCCTCGGCGTCCGCCAGACCATGCGCACGAGCACCTTCGAGGCGACGGTCGACCCGCCCACGGTCGAGGGTCAGCGGCTCGGGATCTTCGCCTTCCAGAACGAGAAGTACCACGTCGGCGTCGTTGCGATGGGCCGCGACGGCGACACCGTGGTGCAGATCATCGCCGTCTCGGCCGGTACCGAGACGGTGCTCGACGAAGGCACCCTCGCCGGTTCGGTGCGCATGCGGATCACGACGGCTCCCACGACCTACCTCTTCGAAGCCACCGGCGGCGGGGGGGAACGGGTGTCCGCGAGCATTCCGCACACGGCCTTGAGCACCGAGACGGGCGGCGGATTCGTCGGCGTGCTGATCGGCCCGTGGCACGGCGGGACGACTGGCGACGACCCCGCCGTCTTCAGCGATGTCTCCTATCGGAGCGGCACCGACGACGCGAACGCCTGACGGCGCGGCGACGAGGTGCTCGCGCGCACCACGAGGTCGGGCTCGAGCAGGAGGTGACGAGCGCGCCCGCCGTCCATGAGGTCGAGCAGGCCCGTTACGGCGCGGCGACCGAGGGCCACGAAGTCCTGGTGCACCGTCGTGAGCGCGGGCACGAAGAAGTCGGTGCCGGGCATGTCGTCGAACCCGACCACCGACACCGCACGTGGCACGTCGATGCCGCGCGCGGCGAGCGCAGCGAGGACACCGAGCGCGGTCTGATCGTTCCCCGCGAAGATCGCGGTGGGCGCCGACTCGCGGTCGGCAAGCCGCGCGGCCCACTCGAAGCCGCTGCGGGCGGTGAAGTCCCCCTCCACGAACTCGGGCGCCGCGATGCCCGAGACGATCATCTGGTCGCGCCAGCCGTCGAGTCGAGCACGCCCGTCGAAGGTATCCAGCCGCCCGGTGATGTGAACGATGTTGCGGTGACCGAGGCCGACGAGATGCCGCGCAGCGGCGCGCGCCCCGTGCACCTGATCGATCTCGACTGATGCCACGTTGCCGTTCCCGACGTCCCCCGACATCACGACAGTGACCGCGACTCCGGGGGCGAGAGCCGCCAATGCCGAGAGAGCCACCCCACGGTCAGCGATGACAACGATCCCGGCGACTCCTTGACCGACGAGGCGGTCGATCAACGCAGCCAACGAGTCGTCTCCGCCCGGACGCCAACTCGCCATCGAGAGCGAGAAGCCGGACTCGGCGGCGCACTCCTCGACGCCGAAGAGCACACGGGGCAACTCGAAGAGCCCGGAGCCGGCGAGAACGAGCCCGAGTGCGTTGGTGCGACCGCGCTTGAGCGCACGAGCCATGTCGTTGCGGCGATAGCCCACTTCTGCGATGGCGGCCTCGACGCGCGCACGCGTGTCGAGGCGAACCGACTCGGGGTCGTTGAGCACGCGACTCACGGTGACGTGCGCAACCCCCGCGAGCCGCGCGACGTCGACCATGCTCGGACGGCGATTCTGCGGACCTGGCACGCGCACTCCCCTCTCCTTGGAGGCTATCGCTCCGCCGGTCTCACTCCCGCCGCCGCCGCGATTGAGCACACTGACACATTTCGTCATCAAGGGGATGCCTCGACAGGGCGATTTGACGCATACCGACGCATTCGGTCATAATCGGCCTCATGACTGACAACGCACGCTCTCTGTCCGCCTGGGAGGCGAACGGGACTGCTGGCCTGATGATGGCCGGCTGCGATGTCATGTGCTGTCGAATGTGCCACTAGCACGGTGACACCCGCCGGGCGCTCGCGTCGTTTCTGAACACGACCGCGGATCGCCCCCCGAAGCACCGGTTCCGCCGCGTCGATCACGCGTGCACCGGATGCCTCGCACTCGCCCCACCGGGGCACCATCGCAGCACCCACGAGAACCCGCTCCAGGCCATCCGCCCGGGTTCACCTCCCGCAAGGACCATCATCATGTCGAACACCGCTCTCCTCGAACGTCCCACCGCCGCTCCCGCCCGCCACCTGCGCGCCGTGCCCGCCCCCGTCGAGACCGTCGCTCCGCAGCGTCCCGCCGAGGAGCGCGCGCTCCCTGCCGGCACCGCACCGCGCGGCTTCGCCCTCTACGTCGGCATCGACGAGGCGAAGGTCGCGGCATCCGGAGTCTCGCTCGGCGTCCTCGTCGACGCCCTGCGCCGCACGCTCGCCGACCTCGCGCCCTCCGCCGAGACCTACGCGACCGTCGCCCTCGCGCCCGTCGGGTCGGGCGGACGCGACGTCGATGTCGTGCGCCTCGCGCTGCACGAGCCGTCGGCCATCGCCCGCACGAAGGCCGAGGAGCTCGAGGACGAAGACCGCGCCCCGGGTGGAGTCGCGGTCGACATCTCGCGCAAGCGCGTGCTCATCGACGGCGAGTCCGCCGCCTTCACCTTCAAGGAGTTCGAGCTGCTGCAGTACCTCGTCCTGCGCGAGGGACGCACGATCGAGCGCACCGAGCTCGTGTCGTCGCTGTGGCAGGGCGCGACCGACGACGAGGCGCCCGGCGAGCGCACGATCGACGTGCACGTGCGCCGCCTGCGCGCCAAGCTCGGCCGCTACGAGGACATCGTGCGCACCGTGCGCGGCGTCGGCTACCGTTTCGACCGTCACGCCGACGTCTCGATCCGGTACGGCCACGGCACGCCCTCGCCCGACCGCTTCTGAGCCGCACCGCCCGTTCGGCGCCTCGGCGGGCGCCGACCGCGGCCGAGTGAACTCGATTCTCACGCGGAGACACGTCTTTCGCGGGAGCAGCGGGTTGACTCGTGAATATCGTGTCGCCTCGACGCTGGAGGCGAGAGCTCGGGTACGGCGGCGCAGGGTGGGAGATGTCGGTGGGCCCCGCGTAGGGTGGGCGGCATGAGGACGATGGATGCCGGGGCCCGCCGCGACCCGCGTCCGCCAGCCGAGCGTCCGCTCGAGACGGAGTACCGACCGCGCGAGCGATTCGACATGCGGCGCACGGTGCTGTCCCAGCGCCGGGGCGCCGGCGATCCGACCATGACCACTGCGGGTGCCGTGATCTGGCGCGTGAGCCGCACACCGGACGGCGTCGCGACGCTCGCGCTTCGCCAGACGGCCGGCGGCGCGGTGCGGGCCGCGGCATGGGGGCCGGGCGCTTCGTGGGCGCTGACGCAGGTGCCGGCGCTGTGCGGAGCCCAGGACGACCCGACCGGATTCGATGCGTCGACGCATCCCCTCGTCGCCGACGCACACCACCGCAACCCAGGCTTGCGCCTCAGTCGCACCGACCTCGTGTTCGACGCGCTCGCGGGCGCGATCTTCGAGCAGAAGGTCACCGGCATGCAGGCGTTCGGCGCATGGCGCCGGGTCGTGCAGTGGCGCGGTGAACATGCCCCCGGTCCGACGCCGAAGCCGATGTTCGCGCCACCCTCGATCGAGGGCTGGCAGCACGTGCCGTCGTGGATCTGGCACCGCGCAGGGCTCGAACCCCCACAGGCGCGCACGGTCGTCGAAGCCGCGCGACGGGGCGACACGATCGAGCGCACCGCGAGCGCAGCCGCGACCGGTGACGAGCGCGAGCGCATCTTCACGAGCCTGCGCGGCGTCGGCGCGTGGACGAGCGCCGAGACCCGCATCCGGGCCTTCGGCGACCCCGACGCGGTGAGCGTCGGCGACTACCACCTGGCCCACGTCGTCGGCTTCGCGCTCACGGGGCACCGCGTCGACGACGACGGGATGCTGGAGCTCCTCGCGCCGTGGAAGGGTCACCGCCAGCGGGTCATCCGTCTCATCTACGCCAGCGGCGTGCAGGAGCCACGACGCGGCCCGCGCCTGCACCCCGAAGACCACCGCGAACGCTGAGCCCGCCCGCCTGGCGCGGCCGCCTGCTTCGCGCCATGATGGGCGCATGATCGAGACTCTTCCCGACCTTCCCGACGGCGTGCTCGGATTCCGGGCCGTCGGCACGGTCGAGGCATCCGACTACAAAACCGTCGTCGACCCCGCGATCGACGCGGTGGTCGCAGCGGGCGGCAAAGTCGACCTCGTCTTCGTGATGGGTGAGGAGTTCGAGCGATACTCGCTCGGCGCGCTGTGGCAGGACGCCCTGCTCGAAGGCGAGCCCTCGCGCGCGTGGGGACGGATCGCGCTTGTGACCGATCACACCGTGATCGGCGAGATCATCCACGGCATCGCGTTCCTGTTCCCCTGCGACCTCAAATTCTTCCCGGTCGCCAAGCAGGCGGATGCGATCGCGTGGGCGGGCGGCGAGTCCGCCGTCTAGGCTGTCCGCATGGCAACTCGTCGACCCGGCTGGCAGCGCGGGCACACCGGATGGGCGTTCGGCACGGCGCTCGTGTTCGCGATCGGAATCATCGTCGGGCTCGCTCTGAGCAACGTCTGGCTCGGCGTGCTCCTCGCGCTGATCGTCTCGATCGGCTGGCTGATCGCCTACGAGTCGTGGCGCGGCCGCAACGTCGGCATCGAGGACCGCGACGACAACGGGGCGCAGCTGTAGCACCCGTCCGCCGTTTGTGACGGCATCGATTTGACCTCCGCGGTAGGGCTTAGGTTAGCCTCACCTTATGCACCCAAGAACTCGCGCCGCGCTGCCGTTCGTCGGACTCGCCGCTCTCGCCCTGACCGTGACCGCCTGCTCCTCCACCCCCGCCTCGAGCGAATCCGACGCCCCCGCCGCGGCCGAGATGATCGTCGTCGAGAACGCCCAGCCGACCCTCGTCGAGGTGACCGAGGACGGCGAGACCTACATGGACGAAGACCTCGAGACGCCTCGCGGCTCGGTCGACGTCCCCTTCCAGCCGACCGCCGTCGTGACGTTCGACATCGCGACGCTCGACACCCTGCACGCCATCGGCGCCGGTGACGCGGTCGTCGGCATCCCCGAGATCGCTCTTCCCGACTACCTCTCCGAGTACGCGGACCTGCCCAAGGTCGGCACGCTCTTCGAGCCCGACTACGAGGCCGTCAACGAACTCGAGCCCGACCTGATCGTCACCGCCGCACGCAGCACCGGCGTGTACGACGAGCTCGCCGAGATCGGCCCGACGATCGACCTCACCGCCGCGTACGCCGGCACGTTCGACCCCGAGGCCGGCCTCGTGCGCGCCGCGCAGCTGGGTGAGATCTTCGGCGAGGAAGAGGCCGTCGCCGAGCGCACGGGCGAGATCGAAGAGCTGATCTCGACCATCCAGGGCGAGGCATCCGGCACGGCCCTCGTGCTCTCGGTTTCGGGCGGCGAGTACGGCGCCTTCGGCGAGGGATCGCGCTTCGGCTACTTCTTCGACGCGCTCGGGTTCACGCCGGCCGTCGCGGCTGCCGAGCTGCCCGGCGCCGAGGGCTCGCCCCACGGCGACACCGTCACGAACGAGTTCATCCTGACGGCGAACCCCGACTGGATCATCGCGTTCGACCGTGGCGCCGCGACCGGCGAGGGCAGCACGGCCGAGGAGACGCTCGACAACGAGATCGTCGCCCAGACGACGGCCGCGACCGAGGGCGACATCGTGTACCTCCCCGCGAGCGAGCTCTACATCGTCATCAACGGACTGACCGCGATCGAGAACGTCCTGACCTCGGTCCACGACTCGCTCGCGAGCTGACGCCGGGAGCAGACTCCTGAAACGCTTCTCGCCCACGGCGCTGATCGTCGCGGGGGTGGTCATCACGGCCGCCCTCGCGACGATCTCGCTGTTCATCGGCGTCGCCGCGCTCGATGGCTTCATCCTCTTCGCGAGCCGCGTACCGCGCACCGTCGCCCTGATCCTCGCCGGTATCGCGTTCGCCGTGACCGGCCTCATCATGCAGCTGCTGACCCGCAACCGGTTCGTCGAGCCGGGAACGACGGGGGCGACGGATGCCGCGAGCTTCGCACTGCTGATGCTTCTGCTGTTCACCCCCGGGCTGCCGCTGTGGCTCAAGGCCGTCGTCGCCTCGGTCGGCGCGCTCGTCGGCGTCTTCGGCTTCCTCGCGTTGGCGCGTCGCATCCCGTCGCGCTCGAGCGTGCTCGTGCCCATCGTCGGCATCCTCTACGCGGGCGTCATCGGCGCCGTCACGACCTTCATCGCCTACCGCAGCGACGTGCTGCAGGAGCTCCTGAGCTGGAGCATCGGCGACTTCTCTGGCATCATGCGCGGGCGCTACGAGATGCTCTACGTCGCGGCCGCCGTCGCCCTGATCGCATGGATCGCCGCCGACCGCTTCACCGTCGCGGGGCTCGGTGACGACACCGCCCGCGGTCTCGGGCTCGACACCCGCGCCACGATGGGTCTCGGCGTGGGGATCATCGGCGTCGTCACGGGCGTCATGGTCGTCATCACCGGCGCGATCCCGTTCCTCGGACTCATCGCGCCGAACATCGTCAGCCGCCTCGTCGGCGACAACATGCGGCGATCCGTTCCGATCGTCGCGCTGCTCGGGGCATCCCTCGTCCTTCTCTGCGACATCATCGGCCGGGTCGTGCGCTTCCCCTTCGAACTGCCGATCTCGATCGTCATGGGCATCGTCGGCGGGGTCGTCTTCCTCTGGCTGCTGCTGGGGACGGCGCAGCCGTCGGATGCCGCACGCCCGGCCCGCCGTCGGCGCGCCGTGAGCGGGGGTGCACGATGATCCGCACTCTCGTCCGCTCCCCCGCCGTGCACCTGGGCGCGCTCACGGCACTCGCGGTCATCGCGATCGTGCTCTACCTCTTCACCGACCTGCCGAACCGGTGGGAGTACGCGGTGGACCTCCGCACACGCACCATCATCGGCATGGTCATCGCCGCCGCCGCGGTCGGGGTCTCGACGGTCCTCTTCCAGACGATCACGGCCAACCGCATCCTCACCCCCGGAATCATGGGCTTCGACGCGGTGTTCATGGCGATCCAAGTGCTCGTCGCGTTCGCGATCGGTCCGGCGCTGCTCGTCTCGGCACCGCCCCTGGCGTCGTGGACGGTCGAGCTCGTGCTCATGGCCGGTTCGATCGTGCTCCTGTACTGGTGGCTGTTCCTGCGTCGCCGGCTCGACCTGCACGTCATCGTGCTCGCCGGCCTCGTGCTCGGGGTGCTCTTCCGGTCGGTCACGTCGTTCCTGCAGCGCCTGCTCGATCCCGACACGTTCGCGATCGTGCAGAACCTGCTCTTCGCGAGCTTCACCTCGATCGATCGCGAGCTGCTGCTGCCGACGGGTGTCCTGGTCGTCGTCGCGATCGCGTCGCTGTGGCCGATCCGCCGATCGCTGGACGTCCTGTCGCTGGGCGAGACGACCGCGATCTCGCTCGGCGTCGAGCACCGGCGCACGATCATGCATGTCGTCCTCGCGATCGCCGTGCTGGTCGCGGCATCCACCGCTCTCGTCGGCCCCGTCACGTTCTTCGGCCTCATCGTCGCCAACCTCGCCTACGGCGCCGTCGGGCACAGGCACCTGCGAAGCATCCCCGCCGCCGTCGCGATCGGCGTGGTCGCGCTCGTGGGCGGACAGCTCATCCTCGACCGCCTGCTCGGATTCTCGACGGAGCTCCCCGTCGTGATCGAGTTCGTCGGCGGGCTGTTCTTCATCATCCTCGTCCTCACCGGAAGGGCCCGCTGACATGATCCGCATCGCCTCCGTCACGAAGCGCCACGGCGCGCTCACGGCGGTCGACGACGTCACCCTCGACATCGGCACCGGTCTCACTGCGATCATCGGACCGAACGGCGCGGGAAAGTCCACACTCCTGTCAGCGGTCGGGCGGCTCATCCAGGCGAGCGAGGGCACGATCACGGTCGACGGCCTCGACGTGCACGAGACGCCGTCGCGCGAGATCGCGAAGCGGCTCGCGATCCTGCGCCAGGACAACCACCTCGCGATCCGGCTGAGCGTCGAGGATCTCGTCTCGTACGGGCGGTTCCCGTATGGCGGCTCGGGGCGCTCGCCGCAGGATCGAGATGCCGTCGAGCGCGCGATCGCGCTGCTCGACCTCGGTGAGGTGCGCGAACGGTTCCTCGATCAGCTCTCGGGCGGTCAGCGCCAACGCGCGTTCGTCGCGATGGCGATCGCGCAGGACACCGACCACCTGCTGCTGGACGAGCCGCTGAACAACCTCGACCCCCGCCACGCCGTGACGCTCATGTCGCTCCTGCGCGCGCAGGTCGCCGAGCGCGGCATGACGATCGTCGTCGTGCTGCACGACATCAACGTCGCCGCGCAGTACGCCGACGACATCGTCGCGATGAAGGGCGGGCGCGTCATCCATCACGGACGCGTCGCCGACGTCATCACGGCACCGAACCTCACCGCGCTCTACGACACCCCCGCGCGGGTCGCCGACGTCGACGGCAGCCCCGTCGTGCTGTGGAGCTGAAAGGAGCACCATGACATTCGCACTCGAACCCCGCGGTCTCGAGTTGAGGTTCCGCCAGGTCAGACTCGCAAGCCGCGTGTGGATCGCGCCCGATTACGTGCGCGTCCGTCTCGAAGGCGGCGACCTGCTCGGTTTCGACTCGCCCGGATCGGACGACCACATCCGCGTCTTCTTCCCGAGCGGGCCGGTCGGTTCTGTGGAGGAGCTGCGCGAAGCGCCGAGCCGCGAGTACACACCGCTCCTGTGGAACGCCGCGACCGGCTGGCTCGACCTCGAGTTCGCCGTCCACGGCGACGAGGGCATCGCGGCGCCGTGGGCCGCGACAGCGCCGATCGGCTCGGCGGTCGGCATCGGCGGTCCGCGCGGGTCGAAGGTGCTCACGGGCCGGCCCGACGCCTGGTTCCTGGCGGGCGATGAGACAGCGGTCCCCGCGATCCGCCGGTACGTGATGCAGATGGATGCCGCGGCCTCCGGCCGCATCCTGGTCGAGGTCGTCGACTCCGCCCACGAGATCCCGCTCGAGGTGCCCGACGGCGTCGACGTGACGTTCGTCCATCGGGGCGGCGCCCGCTCCGGCACCGCACTCGCGGCGGAGCTCGACGCGATCGGCGCGGGCGATCGTCCCGACGGCGCCGTCTTCGGCTTCATCGCCGCCGAGCAGGCGATCGTCAAGCCGGGGCGGGCGCTGCTGCTGGATCGCTGGGGTCTCCCGCTCGACCAGGTCACGGTGAAGGGCTACTGGAAGCGCGGCGAGGCCGAGTACCACGCCCCGCACTAGTTCCAGAGGGTGAGCTTCTCGGGGTTGCGCACGATCCACACGTTCGTGATGCGATCACCCGTCACGCCGAGCGTGATGACGCTGTTCGGCGCGCCGTGGAGCGTGACGTAGAAGCCGAGCCCGTCGGCCGTGAGAGCGGGCGCGATCTGCGCGTCCGGCTCGAGGCGCGGCAGCCCCAGCAGGAACCGTGCGACGCGATCGGCGCCTTCGACCGGCCGTCGCGCGGCCGAGACGAATCCGCCCCCGTCGGAATGCAGGACGACGTCCGGATCGAGGATCGCGACGAGTCCGGTGAGGTCGCCGGTCGTGCACGCCGCCGCGAAGGCCTGCGCGAGGGCGTCGTGCACGGTTCGGGATGCCGCACCCGCTCTTCGTTCGCGCACGTGCCTGCGGGCTTGCGAGGCGAGCTGGCGCGTCGCCTCGACCGAGCGCCCGACCGTTTCGGCGATCTCGGCGAACGGCATGCCGAACACGTCGTGGAGCACGAAGGCGACGCGCTCCGCCGGAGTCAGCGACTCGAGCACGACGAGAAGTGCCGTCGAGACCGAGTCGTCGAGTGTCACGCGCTCGAGCGGATCCGCCGCGAAGGGCGATTCTCCGGGCACGGGCTCGGGCAGCCAGTCCCCGACGTAGCGCTCGCGCCGCGCGCGGGCCGAGGTGAGCATGTCGAGACACACGCGGCTCGCGACGCGCGTGAGCCACGCACCGGGTGACGAGATCGCGTCGCGCTCGGCATCCGTCATCCGGTACCACCGCGTGTACGTCTCCTGCACCGCGTCCTCGGCGTCGGCGATCGTGCCGAGCATGCGGTACGCCAACCCCATGAGCTGCCGTCGCTCGGCGTCGAGCACGCGCGGGTCGAGTTCGTCGGTCATGGATGCTCCCTCCTGCACCCTACCGACGACACAGCCGATCGGAACGTGAGCCTCACGTTTCGCGGGCCTGCATCGTCGGGTAGTCGTGAGCATGACACTGAGACGCATCATCCTGTTGATCACCGCCGCGATCGGCCTCTTCGTCGGGCTGTGGGCGGCCGTGTGGCCCGACACCTTCTACACGAGCTTCCCCGGCCTGGGCCGCGTGTGGATCGCCGTCGACGGGCCGTTCAACGAACACCTCATCCGCGACGTGGGCTCGCTCTACCTGGCCCTCGCCGCGGCGAGCATCGCTGCGACGTTCTCCCGCACGCCGGACGCGGGACGCGTCGTCGGTGTCGCCTGGGCGGTCTTCGGCATCCCCCATTTCATCTACCACGCCTCGCACTTCGCCGAGATGGCCCCGATCGATGTCGCCGGCAACGCCGTGTCGCTCGGCGCCTCGCTGCTGCTCGGCATCGTGCTCATGCTGCCCGGAAAGACCCAGAAGAAGGAGAAGGAACTGTGAAGATCGCCGTCGCCGGAGGAACCGGAAACGTCGGAGCGTACGTCGTCGAGATCGCGCGCGAGCGCGGACACGAGGTCGTCGTGTTGACCCGCGGAAGCGGAGTCGACCTCGTCGCCGGAACGGGGCTCGACCTCGCGGGCGTCGATACCGTCGTCGACGTCGCAAGCGTCACGACACTCAAGACCGAGGATGCCGTGGCGTTCTTCACATCGGTCACCCGCAATCTGCTCGACGCCGAGGCCGATGCGGGCGTCGGGCACCACGTCGCACTTTCGATCGTCGGGATCGACGGCGCGACCGAGGGGTACTACGTCGGCAAGCAGGCGCAGGAACGGCTGGTCGAGGCATCCGTCGTCCCGTGGACCATCCTGCGAGCCACGCAGTTCCACGAGTTCGCGCCGCAGATGTTCCAGGGCGCGAAGCTCGGCCCGCTGCACGTCGCGCCCAAGATGCGCACGCAGCCGATCGCCGCGCGCGAGGTCGCTCAGCGCCTCGTCGAGCTCGTCGAGGCGGGGCCGTCGGGGCGGGTCGCCGACCTCGCCGGTCCGCGGGAGGAGAGCCTGGCCGACATGGTGAAGGCGTACGCACGGGCGACCGGGTATCGCGGGTGGATTCCCGCGATCGCGCTGCCCGGAGAGACCGGCCGCCGCCAGCGCGACGGCTCGGCCCTCCCGGGCCCGGGCGCGCAGCTCGGTCACGAGACCTTCGCGGAGTGGCTCGCCGCGCTCCCCTGATCAGCGCGGTCTCGCCGAACCCACACGTTTTCGCCGAACCCACACGGTTCGGTCGACCGGATCGTGTGGCCTCGGCACGATCGTGTGGGTTCGGCGAAGGGTCGGTCCGCCTCACCCGAGGTCGTCGGGCCGCTTCCACGCCTCGCCGAGCACGTGCTGCGCGAGGAACGCGAAGATCGTCTCGTACCAGACGACGGCGTGCTGCGGCTTGAGCACCCAGTGGTTCTCGTCGGGGAAATAGAGGTAGCGATGCGGCACGGTCCCGTCCGAAGACGCGAACTGCGCGTTGAGCTCCGACCACAGGCGCAGCCCCTCGCCGATCGGCACGCGGTAGTCGCGATCGCCGTGGATCACGAGCATCGGGGTCCGGATGTCGGCGACGAATCGGTGCGGCGAGTGCTCGATCATCGCCTCGGGCGTGAAGATCGACTGCCAATACGGCGAGAAGTCCGTCGTCGGACCGAACTGATCGAGCGCCCACAGGCTCGCGTGCGTCACGATCGCATCGAAGCGGTCGGTGTGCCCCGCGACCCAGTTCGCCATGTAGCCGCCGAAGGATCCGCCCATGGCGGCCGTGCGGGTCTCGTCGATCTCGGGTCGCGCGACGACCGCATCGGTGATCGCCATGAGGTCGGTGTACGGTGCGGCACCCCACGCATTCCAGCCGCGCGCGATGAAGTCGAGGCCGTACCCGGTCGACAGCGCCGGATCGGGCAGCAGCACGGCGTAGCCGCGCGCGACGGCGAGCTGCGGGTTCCAGCGCCAACTCCAGGCGTTCCAGCTGTTGAGCGGACCGCCGTGGATCCACAGCAGGAGCGGGGCCGGAGCATCCGTCTCGGGCAGCAGCAGCCATCCGCGCACGCGCGCGCCGTCCGCGGCCGTGGTCTCGACATCCACCATCGTCGCCGGCACCTCGGGCAGGGCGACCGGCGCGGCGAGAGGAGTGATCGCGCCGCCGCGAGCGATGCGCACGGGATGCGGCGGCGCCATCCACGACGAGCGCAGCGCGACGAGATCGCCCGTCGCGCGGTCGACCCGCACATCCGTGTAGGTGAAGTCGTCGCTCGTCACCTGGACCGGCGAACCCCCGTCGAGGGGGATGCGGAAGATCGGCCCGCGGCCGTCCTGATCCGCCGCCACGATAAGTGCGTCGTCGTGAGCATCGAACGAGAGCGACGACGGCCATCGGTCCCAGTCCGGGGCGATCCGGCGCGGCTCCGAGCCGTCGAGCGCGCTGACCCACAGCTCCTGCTGAGTCGGGCCCGCAGGGGTGCCCTTCACGGTGCGCACGTAGGCGAGCCGGGCACCGTCATGGCTGATGACGGGCGCCTCGAAGTCGACGCGCGGCTCGTCGAACAGGATCGTGTGGGCACCGGATGCGACGTCGATCGCGACCAGGCGGTAGCGGGCATCCATCCCCGCCGGCACGCGCAGCGCGGCGACGACCGTCGACCCGTCGGGCGAGATCGCGATGCCGGCGGCATCGGCGGAGCGGCCGGGCTGCGGCGTCAGGTCGCTCGGACGCGGGAGCGACGCCGGGTACGGGGTCGGGGCATCCTTCTCCGACTCCTCGGCCGCGGCGGACTCGTCGCGCACCGCGCCGACCGTGTCGCGGAGCCCCGCGAGATCGAGCGCGAGCAGGTGCGGCTCGGCGGGACCGAGGTCGTGGTCCCAGTACCGCACGGGGTAGGACTCGTGCAGGATCGCCGAGACCTTCTTCTTCTTGCGCGCCGCGCGGAGCTTGCCGTCCTCCTCGACCGTGGATGCCGACGGCAGCAGGTCTGCCGCGATGACGAGGCGAGTGGAGGCCTCGGCGACCGCCGCGATCGCACCCACGCCGCCCGCGAGCCGGGTCACGGCGCGGGCATCGCCGCCCGCGGCGGGAAGGATCCACAGCTGGCCGGACTCGTCGCCCTCGTCGGCGTCCGAGTCCGGTCGCGCCGAGACGAACAGCACGTCGCCGTCGGCCGTGAAGGCGGGAGCGGACTCGCCCTTCGCCGAGCGGGTGAGCCGCGTCGCGCCCTCGGAGCCGTCGGCGGCGACCGCCCACAACGAGCGGTCGAAGCCCGTCGCGTCCTTCTTGAGGGTCGCGACGGTCAGCACGGCGCGCGTGCCGTCCGGCGAAAGCGCCAGGCCCTCGATGCGGGGGATCGCGAGATAGTCGGGCAGGGATGCGAAGGGCGTCGCCATGCTCACATCTCCTCGTGGGTGTCGGGGTCCCCGTCCCAGAGGCGGCCGCGCTCGAGGCCCGAGATCGCGGCGACCTCGGCATCCGTCAACGTGAAGCCGAACACGCCCGCGTTCTCGACCTGGCGCTCGGGCGATGCGGACTTCGGGATCGGGGTCGAGCCGAGCTGCGTGTGCCAGCGGAGCACAGCCTGCGTCGGCGTCACGCCGTGCGCCGACGCGACGTCGATCACGATCTGCTCGGACAGCAGTTCGGTGCGGCGGGCGAGCGGGCTCCACGACTCGGTGCGGATGCCGTGCTCGACGTGGAAGGCACGCAGCGCGGCCTGTGGGAAGTAGGGGTGCAGTTCGACCTGGTTGACGGCGGGCGTCACGCCCGTCTCGTCGATGAGCCGCGCGAGCATCGGCTCGGTGAAGTTCGAGACGCCGATCGAGCGCACGAGGCCGCGCTCGCGTGCAGCGATCATCCCCTTCCACGTGTCGAGCCACTTGCCGACGCTGGGGTTAGGCCAGTGGATGAGCTGGAGGTCGATGCGCTCGAGGCCGAGCGTCTCGAGCGAGCGTTCCACGCTCGCGATCGCCTCGTCGTATCCATGGTCGCGGCCGGGGATCTTCGACGTGACGAGCAGTTCGTCGCGATCGATACCCGACGAACGCACGGCTTCGCCGACCTCGGCCTCGTTCTCGTAGTTCACGGCGGTGTCGAGCAGGCGATAGCCGGAGCCGATGGCCGCGACGATGGCGGCGACGCCGTCCTCGCCGCGCAGGTTGTAGGTGCCGAGGCCGAGTTCCGGGAACCAGGCGCCGTCGTTGAGAGTCACGTTGGGGATGCTGACCATGCCTCCATCTTGGTACTCCGACGGATGTCGCGGGGCGTCCCTACACTGACGACCATGAGCGAGTTCACGCGTATGACCGCCAAGCAGTTCCATGCATCGCCGGGCGTCGAGGACTGGCGAGTACTCTTCTGGGGCGCTCACGCGTTCTTCCACACGGACGGTTTCGCCGCGGGCGCGCGCTTCGTCGCTGCGATCGCCGAGGCCGCGGCATCCCTCGACAAGAGTCCGGACGTCGACATCCGACCCAACGGAGTCACGATCCGCCTCTTCACGCGCAAGGACGGGGCGCTCGGCGCGCAGGACGCCGTGCTGGCGGCGCGGATCTCCGGGATCGCCCGCGAGCAGGGCCTTGTACCCGACCCCTCGAGCGTGCAGACGGTGGGGATCGCGGTCGCCCAGGCCGAGGGCGTCGACACGCGCCCGTTCTGGACGGCGGCGCTCGGCTACGTCGACCTCTTCGACGAAGACGCGATCGATCCGAACCGCCGCGGACCGCATCTGTGGTTCCACGACCTCACGCCGTCGAAGCCCGGCCGCGGCCGCACGCACATCGACGTCTCGGTGCCCGCCGACGTGATCCGCGCCCGAGTCGATGCCGCCGTCGCCGCCGGCGGCCGCATCGTCGACGACTCGAACGCCCCGGGGCACTGGACGATCGCATCGCCCGACAACCACGGCGTCGACCTCGCCGCGTGGCCGGACTTCGAGGATCACGAAGAGGGCGACTGACTCGCATGGCATGATGCCCTGGTGAGTACCCCCGATCGCACCGTCGCCATCGCCATCGACCTGGGCGGCACGAAAGTCGAAGCGGCTGTCGTGACCGCTGACGGCCTCGTCGTCGAAGGGTCGGTCTTCCGTGCTCCTACGGGATCGTCGACCACGCGCGACGAGATCGCCGAGGCGGTGCGCTCGGTGGCGGTGTCCGCGCACGCCGCGCTGGGCGAGGGCGACCGTCTGGCCGGCGTCGGCATCGGGTCCGCCGGCCCGGTCGACCTCGCGGCGGGCAGCGTCTCGCCGCTCAACCTGCCGCGAGCCGCGGGGCTGCCGATCGTCTCGATCGTCTCGGAGGCGGTGCCCGCTGCGCCGGTGCGGCTCGCGCTCGACGGCACGTGCATCGCGCTGGCCGAGCATGCCTTCGGCGCCGCCCGCGGCGCGCGCAACGCACTCGCGATGGTGGTATCGACGGGCATCGGCGGGGGCCTGATCGTCGATGGGATGCCGGTCACCGGCGTCTCGGGCAACGCCGGCCACATCGGACAGACGCGACTCCGTTCCCGAACAGAGGGGTCACCGGCGACCGACGGCACTCTGGAGGACATCGCCTCGGGACCGCGAACCGTCGCCTGGGCGCAAGCGCAGGGCTGGAGCGGCGGCACCGGTGAAGACCTCGCGGTCTCCTACGCGGCAGGCGACGACATCGCCGTCGCCGCGGTTCGCCGTTCGGCGGGCGCCGTCGGCGAGGCGATCGCGAGCGTGTCGACGCTCCTGGACCTCGACGTCGCCGTCATCGCAGGCGGCTTCGCTGCTGTGGGCGCCGACTACATAGACCTCGTCCGGGCCTCGGTGCGCGAGTCCGCCGTCTATCCGTATGCGCGCCGCGTCGAGGTCGTGCCGACGGGGCTCGACGGTCGCGGACCACTCGTGGGCGCGGCATCCCTCGTCCTCCCCTGACGCTTGAGCAGAGATCGTCGACCCCGAGCGTTTCCGTCGAACCACACGGCGTCCACCCGGGGCTCGACAAGGATGCTCGGGTTCGATGTCGGTGCGACATCGTCCGCGGCTGACCGGGCCACCCGCTCAGCGAGCCAGCAGAGCGGGCACCTCGAGCGGCGGGGTTACCGCCTGGGCGGCGTCGAGCGCGGCGAGGATGTCATCCGTCAGGTCGTCCACGTGCTCGAGGCCGACCGAGAGCCGCACGACACCCGCGCCCGGTTTGGCCTCGCCGACGACGGGGCGATGGGTGAGGGATGCCGGATGCTGCACGAGCGAGTCGACGCCGCCGAGCGAGACGGCGTGGGTCACGAGCTCGCACGCCTCGGTGAACCGGGCAGCCGCGTCATAGCCCCCCGCGAGCTCGATCGCGATGATCGAACCCGGCCCGTCGAGCTGACGCCCGAGGAGGCCCTGCGGGTCCTGCCCCGGAAGACCCGGGTAGAACACCCGCCCCACCGCGTGATGGGCGCTGATGCGCTCGGCCAGCACCTGGGCCGTCGCCTGCTGTGCGCGCACGCGGATCGCGAGCGTCCGCAGACCGCGGTGCAGCAGGTACGCGCCCATGGGGTGCAGCAGGCCGCCCGTCAGGGCACGCACGCGGCGCAGGTGCTCGACCCAGTCGGTCGGGCCGGCGACGACACCCCCCATGACGTCGCCGTGCCCGCCGAGGTACTTCGTCGCGCTGTGCAGCACGAGTGTCACACCGTGACGCGCGGGCTGCTGCAGGACGGGGGTCGCGAACGTGTTGTCGACCAGCACGGGGACCTCACCCGCCGCGGCGACGACGGCATCGAGGTCGAGCAGTTCGAGGGTGGGGTTCGCAGGGGTCTCGACGACGACGAGCCCCGTATCGGGGCGGATGCTGCGCGCGATGTCGGCGGCGGTCGCCCACGTCACCTCGGTGCCCAGCAGTCCGCTCTCGAGCACGTGATCGCTGCCCCCGTAGAGCGGACGCACCGCGACGACGTGCGGCTTGCCGGACGAGACGGTCGCGATGAGGCACGCCGTGAGCGCTGCCATGCCGGACGAGAACGCGACCGCGCCGTCGGTGCCCTCGAGGCCCGCGAGCGACTCCTCGAACCTCGCGACTCCGGGCTGCCACAGTCGCTGGTACACGGCGCTGCGCCCCGCGCCCAGGTCGTGGCCCGTCGCGAGCTCTTCGTACGAGAGGCCGCCGACCTCGACGTCGGGCAGAGGGTTGGTCGTCGACAGTTCGATCGGCGGCACGTGCGTGCCGGCCTCGCGAAGACCTGCCATTCCGCCGTGGACGGCGCGGGTCTCGAATCGATGGCGCTCGGGATGCATGGGTCAAAGAGAACAGATTCCCGCGGTATCCTCAACCAACGATGAAGGATCGATGCATTGCATCCACTTGTGTCGAAGATTCTTCACCACCGCGCATCGATGGAGCCGCTCGTGATGCAGAACCTTGACCTCGATCGCATCGACCGCGCGCTCCTGCGCGCACTGTCGTCGAACGCCCGCGCGTCGGGCGCGGCACTCGCGGCCAGCCTCGGGGTCGCGGAGTCGACCGTGTCGCTGCGGCTGCGCCGACTCCAGGCGAACGGCGCGATCCGCGGCTACCGGGTCGAGCTCGACCCCGACGTCCTGGGCGCGACGGTGCAGGCGCTCATCGCGATCCGCCTCGTGAAGCACGCCCGCGCCGAGATCGAGGCGTTCCGCCGCACGGCGACGACGCTGCCCGGTGTGGTCAGCCTCTTCCACATGGCCGGCGCCGACGACTTCCTGCTGCACGTGCTGGCACGTGATTCGGGCGAACTGCGCGAGTTCGTGCTGACACACCTCACGGGGCACCCCGCCGTCGCGCACACCGAGACGAACCTCATCTTCGAGCACGCCGACGCCGACGGCTGGCAGGGATTCCTCGACGGCGCGTGAACTCAGTCGACGCTGAGCGCGGCGATCCGCCGATCGAGATGGCGCTGCTCGGCGGGGTTGGCGCTCAGGCGTCGCGCCTTCGCGAGCGCATCGCGCGCGGCATCCCTCTCTCCCCCACGTGCCAGCAGTTCGCCGCGCGTGGCCCAGTACAGGTGATAGGCGTCGAGCCCCGTCACGCTGTCGAGCGCGACGAGCCCCGCTCGAGGTCCGTCGGACATCGCGATCGCGGCGGCGTGATTGAGCGCGACGATCGGCGACGGGTCGTCCTCGAGCAGACGCCGGTAGACCCGCACGATCGCGGGCCAGTCGGTGTCGGCGGCTTCCCGCGCATTCGAGTGGTACCGCGCGATGACGGCTTGGAGTTGATAGGGGCCAGGATCCGCCCGACGCATCGCCGTCGCGAGCACGCCGTTCGCCTGCGCGATCAGCTCGGCGTCCCACAGGGTTCGATCCTGTGCGTCGAGCAGCACCATCTCGCCGCCCGCGAATCGCGCATCGGTGCGCGATCGTGCGTAGAGCTCGAGGGCCAACAGCCCCTCGACCTCGGCATCACCGGGGAGCACCTCGTGCAGACGGATCGTGAGGCGGATCGCCTCCTCCATGAGGTCGAGACGCGCACCGGCCGCCGGACCGCGCGAGAGATAGCCCTCGTTGAAGATGAGGTAAAGGATGCCGAGCAGCGCACCCACGCGGGACGACAGATCGGCGGGGACCGAGAGCGGGATACCCGCATCGCGGATCTTGCGCTTGGCCCGGACGATGCGCTGCGCGATCGTCGCCTCGGGGACGACGAACGCCGCGGCGATCTCTGCTGTGGTGAGTCCGCCGACGAGACGCAGCGTGAGTGCGACCTGGATGTCGGGCGCGAGCGCCGGATGACAGCACAGCAGCATCAGCCGAAGCTGCTCGTCGCCGACCTCGGCGTGGTCCAGGACCATGTCATCCTCCTCTCCGCTCTCGAAGGGATCATGCGCGTCGGGCCGAAGGACAGCGAGGTCGGCTCCGGCCGCGAGCGTCCGACGCCGGGCCGATGCCGCGCGCCGAAGACGGTCCACCGCGCGATTCCGCGCGACCGTGTAGAGCCAGGCCGGCGGGTTGTCGGGCACGGTCGTCCAGTCGAGGGCTTCGACGAGGGCATCCTGCACCGCGTCATCGGCGACCTCGAGACCGAACCTAGCGGCGAGGAGAGCGAGCACGCGACCGCTCTCCTCGCGCGCCAGGCGTGTGAGTGCGTCGGGCTGCGACGTCACATCTGTACGTCGCGCAGGAGCGGACGCACCTCGAACGAGCCCGCGGGCAGCGGCAGCGAGGTCGCGATCGCGAGCGCCGCGTCGAGATCGGCAGCTTCGACGATGTAGAACCCGCCGAACTGCTCCTTCGTCTCGGCGAACGGACCGTCGACGATCGTGTCGCCACCGCCGAAGGCACGACGGATCGTCGTCGCCGTCTCGGTCGGCTGAAGCTGACCGCCCGCGACCAGCGCACCGGACGCGCCGTGCGTGCGGTTGAACTCGAGCCAGGGCGCCATGTACTCGTCGAAACCGGGCTGGCCCGGTTCGGGCGCGGGGTAGGGCTCGGTGTGGATCAGGATCATGTACTGCATTGGTGTCTCCCTGTGATGTACGAGTGGATCAGATGCCGAACAGACCGATGACGAGCCCCATGACGAGGACGACCGTCAGTTGGTGTCCCATGTCGATGACGTAGAGACGCACGGGCCTCTGCTCGAAAAGGTACTCGACGGCGCAGCGTGCCGCCGTGAACCCGAGCCAGCCGACGGCCGCGACGACGAGTGCGACGCCGAGGAACGAACCTCCGACGCTCTCGTGCACGAAGGACGTCGCCAGCGCCTGGACGACGGCCGTGACGACCGTCGCGACGAGCGCCAGCAGGTACACCGACCAGTGCGTCGCCGCACCGAGTTCGACTCCGGCGGCGCGCGCCCACGGCCGGCCGAGGAGCGCCTTCGAGAACCACAGCGCCCCGACTGCCATGCCGGCCACCGACGCGATCGCAACGGCCACGAAGTTCAGCATGAGATCCACCTCCCTGAGAGCGGGTATCTCCTGCTCTCACTGCAATGACGCAGGAGGCGCGGCGGATCGACAGGTTGTGGCGAAGTTCTTTCTCGTCAGCGGCCCCAAAGCCGTGCGACGTCCTGCGACGACAGCCAGCGGCTGTAGGTCGGTGACTGCGGCCACCCCTCGGGCGAGTCCTGCCACTCCTCCTGCCGGCCCCACGGGAGGACGTCGACCAGCGGGAAGGTGTACATGAGCTGCTCGGTGCCGCGGCCGTTCGTGTGCCACGTGCGGTACACGGTGTCGCCCTCGCGCAGGAACACGTTGACGGCGAATCCGCCACCCGGAGGCGCGTCGACATCGGCGCCGAAGTCGCTGCCCGCGGTCGAGTACCACTCCATCCGGTTGCCGACCTTCTCGCGGTACGCGAGCGCCTCGTCGATCGGGCCCTGTGTGACGATGACGAAACGGGCGTCGTACTGCTCGAGGAACTCGAGGCGGTCCCACTGCATCGTTCCGCTCGTGCAGCCGCCGCACTGCCACTCCTTGCCTTCGAACCACATGTGGTTGTAGACGATGAGCTGCCGCTTGCCCTCGAAGACGTCGACGAGCCGCACGGGTCCGTCCTTGCCGACGAGCGTGTAGTCGGGCATCTCGACCATCGGCAGGCGCCGCCGCTGGGCGGCGATCGCGTCGAGCTCGCGCGTCGCGGCCTTCTCGCGCACGCGCAGCTCGGCGAGCTCCTTCTGCCACTCCTCTGCGCTCACGACGCGCGGGAGTGCGGTGGTGTCGGTCGTCATGATCGGACCTCCTCGGTCTCGTCGGTGGTTTCGTCGATGGATGCTTCGGCGCCCCCGTCCGCGGGTGCCGGAGCCGCGGCATCCCCTGCATCGTCGTCGACCGGCAGGGAGGGTTCGGCGTTCTCGTACGCCTCGGTCAGGTCGCGGTAGGGCTTGGAGAGGAAGGCGAGGAACACGACGAGCAGCATGATCGCGCTCGCGGCCATGAAGGCGAGCGCGATGCCGCGGGCCTCTCCCTCGCCGAGCAGCCAGCCCCACGTGGTTCGCCCGGCATCGGACTCCATGTACGGGATGAGCCAGAACTGCGCGAGGGGGCCGATCACGAAGGCGGAGAGCGGCGCGGCGGCGGACTCGACGCTCTGCGCGAAGCCGAAGACGCGGCCCTGCTTCTCGAACGGCACGACGCGCTGCACGATCGTCTGCTCGGAGGCCTCGGCGATCGGCATGAGGCACATGAACAACAGGATGCCGAGCGCGTAGATCCACCACACCTCTCGGATCGCGAACGTCATGCCGAGCACGGCGACCCCGACGTTGACCCACAGCATCGTGCGCACGGGCTTCTTGCCGAGGCCGAAGGTCGCGACGATGATGCCACCCGCGATGAACCCGATGCTCGTGACCCCGAGCACGATGCCCCAGATCTCGACGGGGAAGAGCGTGAGTCCGTAGGGATCCATGAGCGCCATGAAGACGCCGCCGACGAGGTTGTTGAACGTCGAGAAGAGGATGAGGGCGAGCAGGCCCGGCACCATCATGACCGCCGGGATGACACCCTTCAGGCCGAAGCCCGTCGGAGCGCCTTCGACGTGAGCGACCCCGCGCTCTGGGATCGGCACGAAGAGCAGGTGCACGAGGGCGACCGCCGTCGCGACGATCGCGATGACGATCGTGCCGCCCATGCCGGCGAAGCCGATCGACAGACCCGAGAACACGCTCGTGACGGCGAACGCGATGCCCTGAACGGTGCCGACGAGACCGTTCGCGCGGTCGCGGCGATCGGCGGGCACGAGCAGCGTCACGGTCGTCGAGAGCGCGATGTTGCGGAGGTTCTCGACGACACCGCCGAGCAGGATGACGCCGGCGAAGACCCAGAACCACGGTCCGCCCCAGTCCACCAGCACGGACTCGGGGAACGTGAAGTAGAGCATGCCCGCGATCAGGTAGGTCACCAGGGTCACCATGCTCGAGAGCATCATGACCGCCTTCTTCTTCATGCGATCGACGAGCGCCCCGAACACGACGCCGAGCAGGGCCGTGAGCAGCATGAACGACCCGCCGATGATCGCCGTCGCGAGCACCGAGCGTGTCTCGAGGTAGGCCCAGAAGGTGAGACCCCACCAGAGGAAGCTCGAGGTGACGTTCGCCAGCGCCGTGTTGACCAGCACCTGGTAGAAGCTGCGAAGGGTGCTCGGCCCGGGCTTCTGCTGGACCGGTTCTGCGGTCGTGTCGGTCATGAGTCCTCGTCGTCGTCGGTGCGGTGCTGAGGTTGCGTGCCGGCTGCGGGTAGGGTGGATGTGGACACCGTACACATTTCGATGTTCACACCGTACACACTCGGCCGGAGTGACGCAATGACCTTGCAGGCCCGCACGTATCATCACGGAGACCTCCGACGTTCGCTCGTCGACGAGGGCCTCAAGCTCGCACGCAGCGGTGGCCCCTCGGCGCTGACGCTGCGAGAGGTCACGCGCGCCGCCGGAGTCTCGCCCAACGCGGCGTACCGCCACTTCGCCGACCGCGAGGATCTCGTGCGCGCCGTCGCCGGGGAGTCCCAACTCGCGCTCGCCCGCGCGATCATGGCCCGGGTGAGCGATGCTCCTGCGGATCTCGACCGCGCCGAGGCATCCATCGAACGCCTGCGCCGGGTCGGTCGCGCCTACATCGACTTCGCGCGATCGGAGCCCGGCTGGTTCGAGCTCGCCTTCTTCACGCAGGACACCCAGGCAAGCCGCGGCATCGTGACGCTCGACGACGAGATCGTCGCGCCGTTCCAGCTGCTGATGGACACGCTCGACGCGATGGTGGATGCCGGAGCACTCGCCCCCGAGCGACGCCCGCTCGCCGAGTGGGCGTGCTGGTCGGCCGTGCACGGCTTCGCCGACATCGCGGTGCACGGCCCCGTCCGGTGGCAGCCTCCGGAGGTCATCGACGCCCTCGCGGCGGCCGTCGTGGAGGCCGCGATCACGGGCGTCCGCGGCACGGCAGAGCCCGCCTGACGGGCTCGGCTCACACGGTTCTGCCAGGGACACCTGGGGTTTCGTCCAGACAGGGTGCGCAGACTCGATGACCGTGCCCGACCCGAGGGCACCTCGCGTCACCGTGCGGACGCCACCCGAACCGCGCACGCTCTCATGCAGAAACGCTCCACTTTCACGCCCGTCCGCCGCGCCCGTCACCACTCGCCGCTCCTCGTCGTGTCAGGAGTCCTGCTCGGCGCGCTCCTCGCATCGGGCGCCGGTGCGGGAGCCATGGCCGCCACGGGCGAGCAGCCGGTCAACGAGACGCTCGTGGATGTCACGGCCGACGCGAACGTCTCGCTCGGCGCGGCGCGAGCGACGCTGATCGACGTCGAGGCGATCGGCGACGAGATCGAGGAGTCGGGACTGGACGTCACGGGATCGACCGACATCGACACCTCCACGTTGCGCGCGGCGATCGGCAAGCTCGACGACCTCACCACCTTGCCGCTCATGCTCGTGCCCGAACTGGCCGACGACGTCGAGGCAGCGACCAGCACGGCGCAGACCCGCGTCGCCCAGGTGCGGGCTCGGTTCGACGAGGCCGTGGCGAAGAAGGCGGCGGTGGATGCTGCGGCCGAGGCTGCCGCGAAGGCGGCCGCCGAGGCGGCGGCGCTGGCAGCGGCCAATACGCCCGACGGCGCGAAGGCGACGGCGCAGCGGCTCATGGCCGAGCGCTACGGATGGGGCGGCGACCAGTTCTCATGCCTCGCGTCGCTGTGGCAGAAGGAGTCGAGCTGGAACTATCAGGCGTACAACGCGGGCAGCGGTGCCACCGGCATCCCGCAGGCGCTGCCCGGAAGCAAGATGGCGGAAGCCGGCGCGGACTGGCAGACGAACGCCGCCACCCAGATCGCGTGGGGCCTGGACTACATCTCGCGCGCCTACGGCTCGCCGTGCGCCGCGTGGGGCCACTCGCAGGCGACGAACTGGTACTGATTCAGAGCAGGTAGGCGTCGACGAGCAGCGGCCCGCGGATGCCGCGGAGCACGTCGACGATGCGATCGAGACTCCTGCGCGACAGCGACGAGAGCTGGAGGTCGTAGGGACCGAGCTTCTCGAGCTTGCCGGTGCGGATGCGCACGACCTCCCAGCGGGCGGCGCGCAGCGCGCGGTCTTTGCGCAGATCCGCCTTCTCGCGATCGCCGACGTGCTCGAGCCCGTGACGGCCCGTGCTGTCGTACTCGATGGCGACGCGGAGCTCGGGGAGCAGGATGTCGGGCCACACCTCGACGTGGTCGAAGAACGGCCGCGCGACCTTTACGGCGTTGAGTCCCGGCGTCACGTCGAGTCGGGCGAAGAGGTCCTGTCGCAGCTGTGCCTCGACGGCTGATGCCGGCTTCGGTGCGCACGCGCTCACGAACGGCTCCCCCACCGCGAGGGCCGGTGTCTTGGGACACAGCGGCTTGGCCTTGGGACGGGGTCGGGATGCCGCGGCCGCTCGCACGCGCGGAGGCTTCGCGCGCTGCGCGCACTCGGGGCACCACGCCGATCGCCGTCGCTCCCGCCCGGGCCGCGATCTCTGCTCCGCCGGCGTCGCCGCGAAAGTGTGGCCCATATCGCACTGCCAGAGCAGCAGCACATCGGCCGCGGGCGGGATCTGGGTCAGGACGATCCCTGCGTTGAGGTCGGGATGGTACTGGCGGATGAGCATCGGATACGGCGCCCACGCCTCGCGATACGTGCCGACGGCGTAGGGCACGTCAGCGCCGCGCGAGAACTGCCGCCGCGCCCACCACGCCTCGACCCGCTCGACCATGCCGGAACGCTATGCGCGGCATCCGACACTCCCGACCTCAGCGGATCATCAGGGCTTCCGTGATCGCGGGTGCCATGTCATCCACCTGCTCCGTGCCCTCGAAGTCGAACCCGTTGCGGCGGTAGAACGCGATCGCCCGCGGATTCTCCTTCGCGACCCACAGCATCGCCGGCCCGTCGCCGAGCGCGGCATCGAGGAGCGCCTGGCCGATCCCTGTGCCGTGGTGGCTATCGCGCACGTAGATGCTGTACAGGTGCCGGTCACGCGGTAAGTCCGCGCCCTCCGGCCCGAATGCCGGCCCGACGAACGCGAAGCCCACGAGCTCGCCGCCGGACTCGGCGACCTGTACGACGCGGTCATCGCTCGGCTCGCCCAGCACGTGCCGCCACATGCGCCTGCGCCCATCGACGAAATCCGGCGTGAAGAAGCCGTCGGGCAGCAGACGCCCGTACGTCTCACGCCACGTCGCGACGTGCAGAGCGGCGATCGCGTCCGCGTCGTCGAGGGTCGGCCGACGGATGACGAAGTCCATCACTCCATCGTCGCAGGTGTCGAGCCCAGTGCCGCGACGTCACCACGCACGCTCACCACGGCGACATGGTCGTCAGGGTGATCCAGATCGCGAGAACGCCGATCAGGCAGTAGCCCGCGAGGGCCAGTACCAGCACGCTCGGGATCAGGCCGACGACGATCATCCACCGAGGGCGACTGCGCCTCACCGTCGCCGCGAGTCCGACGACGAGGCCCGCTGTCGCGACGACGGCGAGCACGCACCCTGCCGCGACCATCGGCCCGAAGACGGCCTCGCCTGGGAACGTCGAGAGCCAGGCGATGGATGCCGCGGCCACCCCCGCGGCGACCAGGCCGAGCACGAGAGCGGCCCGGGCCAGCCCGGGTGATCCGATTCGCGCGGCGGTGGACACGATCGGAGACTACTCGGTCTCGAAGGGGAGGTGATCCGTGCGAGCACCCGCGCCTGGTGCCGGGGTCAGGGCTTCGGAGCATCCTGGGCCGCGCTCGTCCGCGCAAGCGACCACACCCCCCACATCGCTGCGGCGCCCGTGAGCGCGAAGACGATGAAACTCCACGCCGGAGCGCCGGTCGCCTCGTTGAGGACGGTGATGCCGAGGATGACGGCGACGAAGGGATCGACGACGGTGAGGCCCGCGACGACGACGGCCGGACCGTTGACGGTGTGCGCGACCTGCACGAGGTAGATCGACAGAGCGCCGGCGACCCCGATGCCGACGAGGCAGGCGATCGTGAGCAGGTTCGTGTCGTCGATGCGGTAGTCGCGGTTGTGGATCGCAGTCTGCACGCGAAGGATCACGGTCTTGCCGAGCGTGGCGACGAACCCCGAGTAGAGCCCGCCGAGGAGCACGTAGGCGACGGCCGGGAGCGCCTGTCCCTTTCGCAGCGCGAACGCTGCGAACGTGATCCCGAGGACGACGAGCAGCACGATCAGCACCGTGATGAGCTGCGCGTCGGTGATCGTCGTCTGCTCGCTCACACGTGCGGCGACCGTGACGAACACGCCGAGCGCCACGACGCAGACCGCGATCGCGGCGACCTCCTGCAGGCGTGGTGCCGTCTTCGTGAGCCACGCCGTAAGGAGCGAGGAGAAGACGAGGGCGACGACGCCGACCGGCTGCACGACGATGAGCGGTGCGAACGCCAGCGCGCCGAGCTGCACGAGGATCGCCGCTCCGAACAGCGCGGAGCCCGCTAGCCACACCGGCTCACGCACGAGCGCCCAGGCCTGAGAGGCGCCGATCGCGCCGGAGCCCTTCGTCGCGCGTGCCGCGACCCCCTTCGCCTGCAGGTGATTGCCGAGTGTGAGCAGCGCGGCCGAGAGCACGGCGAGCGCTATCCCGAGGACCGGGAAGGATGCGATGGTGGTGGTCATTGCGGCCCCAAGATCGTGGAGCCTCCACGCTACCCCGACGCCTCATCCGAGCCTTGCTCGCACGACGACCAACTCTCGGCGCGCAGCGCAGGTAGGCTCCTTGCCGGGCGACGAAGGGTGGGGAATGCGTAGCGGCAGGATGCTCGGCATCGGACTCGCCGTGGCAGCGGCGATCGGACTCTCGGGGTGCACCGCCGTTCCGGCGGCGCCGTCCGCGGTCGGCCAGGACTATCCCGGAACGTGCATGCCGCCCGAGCTGTCGTGGCCGACGGACTTCCTCGAGTCTTTGCCGGGCGAGTCCGACGGCGTCGCGGGGAGCATCGTCGGTCTCCGACTCGAGTACTCGGATTCCCGATGGGTCTGGCGCCTACGCAGCGCCGATACCCGACACGACCTCTTCGGAGAACCGCAGAACGACTCGAGCGCCGGCCGGGAGTCGATCGTCGATGTGCGCACTCTCGAGAAACTCGCCTCGCACGAGGTCGAACTGACCGACGCCGAGCAGCACTCCTCGGGCACCGGCATCCTCGACGCCGCTCTGCGCTCGGGTGAAGAGTGGCCGAGCCCGCTCATCATCGAGATGGCTCGCGCGATGGACGACGGCGAGCCTGCGTGGCGCATCACCATGTGCGACACCGCGACGAACGAGTTCTCCGAGCATCTCGTGCACTGACGGCAGTCCCGTCGTGCGCTGCACGTCGCACCGACCCGACCCGACCCGCAGCAAGAGTAAGGGCCGGTCGGAGAGGCTCCCGACCGGCCCTTGTCCCTTGCACCAAGAGTGTCCTGCAATCACATGTCCGGTAGCTGCCACAGCAAAACAACTACCGTGCTTGCACTCTATAACGACCAGGTAACGGAAGGGAAGGGGTCGGCGTTATCTTTTCGTGATTCTTTGCCGACTCATAGGTTCACCTCGCCCCCGAAGGATTTTCGATGGTCGAGATCGAGATTCGACTAGACCCCGCCGCCGCCACCGCCTCCGCCCCCACCACCGGACGACCCGCCGCCGCCCGACCCGCCCGAGGTCGATGACGACGAGGACGACGACGCCGAGAGGTTCGAGATTCCCGCAGAGAACGAGCTCGCGTCGAAGCCGCCCGTGCCCGCGTACCAGACGGGCGCATTGCCGACGCCGTAGAGGACCGCGAGCTCTTTCGCCCACTGCTTCTCCTGACCGAAGACGACCGCGTACGGCAGAAGGGTCTCGTACAGCTTCAGCATCTGACGCGGATCGGTGACGTCGACCCGCATGCGTTCGGCTCCGACCGGTGACTGCAGCATCCGGATGCGATCGGCCTCCGCCCACTCGATGAAGATCTTGAGACCCGCGAGGTGATCGCGCACCTCGGCGCCCTTCGCCGTCAGCGGCTTGCGCGAGACGAGGGCGATCACCGCGATGACGACGACGATCGACGCTCCCATCACCATGAGCGGCACGATGAAGTGGACGCCGTTCTCGAGTGCGACGAATCCGAGGATCCACGCCGCGACGGCGGCGAGCACTGCCACGATGATCGGCCATGCGCGCGATCCGGCCGGCACCTTGCGACGCAGGCCGCGGCGGTCGAGCTCGGATGTCGCGGCCTTCAGGATGCCCTGCGCTGCGGTCGAGAACCGGGTGTCCGTGCGACCGAACTCGAACTGCTCGCCGGGCACCCCCTGCGGGAAGAGACCCTGCAGCAGCATGAGCCCGTCGCCATCGGCGCGCGAGGGGTCGACGAGCTCGGCGATGAGCTTGTGTCCGCCCCAGAACTTGCGCGGGCCCTCGACGATGCGCAGCGACCCGACGACCGCCTGCTCGAGGACCTCGGCGGGGATCGCCTTCGTCGTGAGGCCGAGCAGCATCGCGCTCTCGAGCGCGTCGACGCCCTGCGGAGGCGTGTATTCGGCGATGATCGTCGGCCGGCCCGGCTCATCGCTCAGACGCCTGACGCGCGTGGAGATCGCGCCGACGAGCGCCGCGAGCACTCCGAGACCGGCGATGCCCTGCAGCCACCCCCACGGCGATGCGAAATACGAACCGTCGAAGGGCGTGAACGTGCCCTGCTCGAACCCCACCGCGATCGTGAGTCCCTGGTGCGGTTGCAGATCGGTCGCGGTCGCGGTCGCGACGCCCGCGTCGAGCATCGCTTCGCAGAGGTCGGTCGAGCCCTGGTAGCCGACGTAGCAGGCAGCGTCGCCGTTGAGGGCGGCGGCGAGCTCGGCATCCATCGTCACGCGCGCCGTGATCCGGCCGAAGAACTGCGCCCAGTCGTTGCCGTTGACGTCCCAGTAGAACTCGTCGACGCCGACGTCGGTGCGGCTCGTGACGTTCTCGAGCGTGTAGGTGAAGACGTAGGTCTGCCGACCGTGGACGTAGTCGTCGGCACGCGACGTCATCGAGTACCAGCCGTCCTCGGACTCGGTCTCGGACGCCCGTGGATGCCCGGCCTCATCGGTGATCGAGACGAGAGTGGGATGCGTCGGCCAGTCCGCCCCGCTCGCCGGCTCGTTGTACGTCTCGGGCACGATACGGCGCATTCCGCGGTTCTGGTCGTACTCGGGGAACACTGCGACGTACGTCTCGACGACGGTCGCGCGGCTCGTGCCGTCCTCGGCGCGGCTGAGCGAGTATTCGACGTCGAGACTCTCAAACGAGAAGTCGTCGAGGTTCGTCGAGACGGATGCCGCGGGCTCGTCGCCCAGCGACACGCTCACGCTGCACGCCGAGAGCAGTGCCAGCGAAAGCACGAGAAGAAGGCTCCGGATGCCTCGGCCCACGGCACGCGTCATGTCGGACAGCCTACGGGCGCACGCATGGTCGTACTCTTGTGGATGTGACCGACCGCCGCCTCGCCATCGATGCCTGGGAGAGCCTCTTCCGCGCCCAGCACGAGGTGTTCGACGAGATCAGCTGCGACTTCAGCGACACCGGCCTCTCGCAGGCGGAGTACGACGTGCTGCTCACCGTCACGCGAGCACCCGGGATGACGGCACGACTGCGCGACGTGACGGCGAACATGCTCATCAGTCAGCCGAGCGTGTCTCGACTCGTCGACCGGATGGCCACCCGCGGCCTCGTCTCGAAGTGCCCGGACCCCGACGACGGCCGCGGATCGCTCGTGCGCGCGACCGAGGAGGGCGCCGCATCCTTCCGCCGCATCGCGACCGCCCACGGTCGGTCGATCGCGGACCGGATGTCGCTCCTGAGTGACGGAGAGCTCGCGCAGCTGCGCGACCTCACGGCGAAGCTGCGCAAGCCCGCCGACGACTGCTGATCGCGTTCTCGGAGCGCTACGGCGTCCTGCGCCGGAGAGTCAGCGACGCGAGGATGAGCGAGCCGACGGCGAAGGCGACGACGATGAGCAGGGGGCGCCAGACGTCCCACCCGTCATCGCCCGCCGTCACGGCGTTGATGGTGTCGATCGCGTAGCTCAGCGGCAGGAAGTCGCTGATGACCTCGAGCGCCTGCGGCATCTGATCGCGCGGCATGAAGAGTCCGCCGAGGATGATCTGCGGGAAGACCAGGATCGGCATGAACTGGACGGCTTGGAACTCCGTGCGCGCGAACGCGCTCGCGAGCAAGCCGAGCGCCGTGCCGAGCAGGGCATCGACGACGGCGACGAGGCCGAGCTGCCAGACCGGGCCCTCGACCTCGAGCCCGCACACCCACACCGCGAACGTGACGGTGATGACCGCCTGCACGACGGCCATGAGTCCGAACGCGAGAGCGTAGCCGAGGATGAAGTCGGCCTTCGCGATCGGCGTCGTCATGAGCCGCTCGAGCGTGCCCGATCGGCGCTCGCGCAGCGTCGTGATCGACGTGATCAGGAACATCACGATGAACGGGAACAGGGCGAGGATCGGGCCGCCGAACTGATTGAAGACGCCGTCCTGATCGCTGAAGAGCCAGGCGAACAGCCCCACGAGGAGGCTCGGCGCGATGATCATGAGCGCGATCGATCGAGGGTCGTGGCTCAGCTGCCGCAGGACCCGGGCCGCGGTCGCGAACGTGCGGGCGGCGTTCACGATTCGCCCCCCTCGCGCGCTTCGCGGCGCGTTTGGGGATGGTCCGCGGATGCCTCGTCCCGCTCGATGAGCGCGAGGAACGCGGCATCCGGATCCGTCGTCCCCGTGTCGGCGAGCAGGCGGTCAGGCGTCGTGTCGGCGATGATGCGTCCGGCCCGCAGCAGCACGAGGCGGTCACAGCGCAGCGCTTCGTCCATGACGTGACTCGACACGAGCATCGTCGCGCCGGCGTCGGCGAGCGCGCGGAAGACGGTCCACAGTTCGCCGCGCAGCACCGGGTCGAGCCCGACCGTCGGCTCGTCCAGCACGATGAGCTCGGGCGAGCCGAGCATCGCGATAGCGAGTGAGACGCGGTTCTCCTGCCCGCCCGACAGCGACTCGACGGTCTGATGCCTTCGATCGCTCAGCCCGACCTGGTCGAGCACCCGATCGATGTCGGCGAGCGGCGCGCCGATCAGCCGCGCGAAGTAGCGGAGGTTCTGGTGGATCGTGAGGTCGGCGTAGACCGACGCCGACTGCGTGTCGTACGCGACGCGGTCGCGCAGCGCGCGCGAGCCCGCCGGCTGGTCGAGCACCGTGACGGTGCCGCCCGCCACCTTCTGCACTCCGACGATCGACCGGATCAGGGTCGTCTTGCCGCAGCCCGATGGCCCGAGCAACCCCGTGATCTGACCCCGCGGGATCTCGAGATCGAGCCCAGCGAAGACCTCATTGGTGCCGCGCTTGACGCGCAGGCCACGCACCGACACCGCATTATTCATCACGCGGTGAATTATTCTCCTGACCCGCTACGCGGTCAAGGGGTTCGATGCCTTGCCTTCGAGCCAGAGCGTGTCGGACGCATCGGAGTGCGTCGTGCCCGTGCCGACGTGCTTCGCATCGATCTTCGGCCCCTTCGTGATCACATGCACGAGCGCCATCGCGTGCCCGCGGCCGAGACCGTAATCCTCGCCCAGCCACGACACGATCTCGGCCGACTTCGTGCCGGGACCGAAGCCCTTCTCGGTCGCGAGGTCGATGAACTGCCGCGGCGTGAGCCCCGTCTTGTCCTCGATGTTGTCGAGGTATGCCTGGAACGACATGCGCTTCCTTTCAGCCGCCTGCGCCTTATCCGGTCAGGTAAGTCTGGACGTTGGGTCCGACACGTGCCACGAGCTCGTCGACGGATGCCGCGGCCAATGCCGGAAGCTTGAGAACGTAGCGGGCCACGAGCAGGCCGGCGATTTGCGATGCGACGAGACTCGCGCGGAGCGCGGCATCCGGAGTCTCCAGCGCATCGGCGATCCGCCCCAGCAGCTCGCGCGAGAGGAACCCGGCGAGCAGAGGCGTCGCGAGCTTGTTTCCGATCGCCGAGCGCAGCAGAACGACGCCGCGCTTCTGCACCTCGGGACGCTCCCACGCCTCGAGCACGTAGCGCACGATGCGCTCCCCGAGCACGTCGCGCGGGCCCCCGAGCATCGACGGGATGTCGACGTCGGGGCGCATGGGCGCGCCGATCGTGTGCCCGAACAGATCTGCTTTGGTGCCGAAGTAGTGGTGCACGAGTGCGGAGTCCACACCGGCGCGCGCCGCGATGCCGCGGATGGTCGCGCCGTCGTAGCCGAGGTCGGCGAACTCCGCGACAGCAGCGTCGACGATGTCGTCGCGCGCGCTCGGCTCACCCGCGCGAGGTCTCCCGCGCCGGCGGCGCGCGGTGGGGACGACGTACTCGGGCACGCGCTCAGCCTACGACCGGCCGGTCATGCAATCACAAGGCAGGCCGGGTGCAGGGCCGTACCGTCGGAGAATGTCGCGATCGTCGGATCGATCGCAGAGGAATCATCCGACATCGGTGACATTCTCCGACCGAGCGACCCCACGGACCGCGCCGGGTCAGCACTCGATGACGTTGACCGCGAGGCCGCCCTCGCTCGTCTCCTTGTACTTCGTCGACATGTCGATGCCGGTCTGGCGCATCGTCTCGACCACGGCATCCAGCGAGACGTAATGGCTCCCGTCGCCGCGGAGCGCGAGGCGCGCGGCCGTGACCGCGGTCGACGCCGCGATCGCGTTGCGCTCGATGCAGGGGATCTGCACGAGCCCGCCGACGGGGTCGCACGTGAGACCGAGGTGGTGCTCCATCGCGATCTCGGCGGCGTTCTCGATCTGGCGGTTCGTCCCGCCCATGACCGCCGTGAGGCCGCCCGCGGCCATCGCACATGCCGAGCCGACCTCGGCTTGGCATCCACCCTCGGCGCCCGAGATCGAGGCGTTCGCCTTGAACAGCGAGCCCAGCGCCGTCGCGGTGAGCAGGAAGCGCCGGATGCCGCGGCGGCGATTCGCCTCGGCGACCGCCCCGGGCGACTCCTCGGCCAGGGACACGACCGGAGGGTGGAAGCCGAGCAGGGCGCTGCCCACGAGCTCGCCGTAGGGCGTCACGGCGTTGCCCGCCCCGAGGCCCGAGTCGGCGAGGAATCGCCACCAGTACATCGCGACGGCGGGAAGGATGCCGGCGGCCCCGTTGGTCGGCGCCGTCACGACGCGCCCGCCCGCCGCGTTCTCCTCGTTCACGGCGAGCGCGAACGCGCCGAGCCACTCTCCGGGGAGCTCGCGGTGACCCGTCGCCTCGGCCTCGTCGAGCTGTGCGCGGATCGAGCTCGCGCGGCGCTTGACCTGCAGCATCCCCGGCAGCACGCCGTCGGCCACGAGCCCCGCTTCGACGCACGCGGCCATGGCATCCCAGATCGCGTCGAGTCCCTCGGCGATCTCGTCGTCGCTGCGCAGCGCCTCTTCGTTGAGGCGCGCGGCCTCGGCGATCGTGATGCCTCGCTCGTCGCACACGGAGAGCAGGTCTTCCGCGCTCGCGAAGTCGAGGGGGAACGCGTGTGCGCGCACGCGCGGCGGCTCGCCGTCGCGCCGGATGAAGCCGCCACCGACCGAGTAGTACGTGTCCCGCAGGACGAGGCCCGCGTCGCTCGCGGGGGCCGCGAGCCGGGGCGTTCCGGTCTCGCGGACCACGCCCGACGTCGCGCGAGGTGGGCCGTGCGCGGCATCCGCCCACGCCTCCAATGTCATGGCGTTGGGATGCCCCGGCAGTCGCGTGCGCGGAGCGAAGACGACGTCGCCCTTCTCGAACGGGATCTCGTGCGTCCCGTCGAGAGACAACGTCGAGCCGGAGGGCCACGCGCTCCAGGCCGAGCGCACGGCGTCGGGATCGACCGTCTCGGGAGCGAGTCCCTGAAGACCCGCGACCACGGCGTCGGGCGTCCCGTGACCGATGCCGGTCGCGCCGAGCGAGCCGTAGAGCGTGCAGGTGACGCGACCCACGTGGCCCAGGAGCCCCTGCTCGCGCAGGCGCACGACGAAGTCGAGGGCCGCCCGCATGGGGCCGACCGTATGGGAGCTCGAGGGTCCTACTCCGATGGAGAACAGCTCGAACGCCGAGACGTACGCGCTCACCGTCCCAGCGTAGTGCTCACCCGGAAGAAAGGGAGGTGATCAGGATGCTCATCACGGGAGCTGGAAGGCGATCAGACCGACCGTGTTGCCCTCGGAGTCCTTGATGAACGCCTGCCACTCCTCGTAGCCCTCGGGCCCGAGGGTGTCGTCCTCGTGGGTGAAGATCACATGTGGACGCGTGACGACCTCGACGAGTCCTTCCAGTCGTTCGAGCGTCTCGTGCACGTTCTCGACGTGCAGATAGACCAGCGAACTCGGCGCAGCGCGATCGAGAAGCAGACGCACACCGTCGAGGTCGAAGAACAGGAGGCCGGGCGGGTCGAAAAGCGCCGACGGCGGGGTGTCGAGCAGCACGGTGTAGAAGTCCGCCGCACGCTGCAGATCATCCGCGTGCTGGGCGATCTGGACGAGTCTCACGCGCACATTCTGTCATCGCGAACGAGCGGCCGCGAGCAGTCGAGTGGTCAGTCCGCGAGGTCCTGGACCGCGCGATTGACCGCGCGGGTCGCCGAGAACTTCAGGACCGTGTAGTCGTCGATCTGCGACGAGCCGTCATCGTCGGCGAAACGCACGCGATGGCCCTTGTGCTCCTGCGGGTAGAACCTGCCGAACCCCGTGAGGGTGACCTTGTTGCCCTTGGCGACGAGCTCAATGAGCTCTTCGATGAGAGCGTCGTACACCTGCTGGGTGACCGGGAGCGGAACACTCCCCCGTCGTGCGACTCGCTGCACGAACTCGCGCTTGCTCACGCGCTCCTGGTCGAATCCTGCGATAACAGTCATCAGTGCCGTCCCCAAACTGCTCGCTCGAAGCGAGCGATTCATGAGCCGCGGCGATATTGCTCTCCCAGTGCCACGACTCGTCCCAGGGCATGCCGTCGGCCAGATGACGGATGCCTCAACGAAAGAGTACCCGATCCTCTCGATTAAGGGGAGAAGTCTTGGATTCGCTCGTTTATGAACGAATGCCCTCGATCAGCGGCCGAGGAGCGCTCGGACGGGGTAGTTCTGATCGTCGAGGATGATCTGCGCCGCGCGGCCGGTCTGCCGATGCAGGATGATCGGTGCGCGCAGATTCAGGTAGACGCCGTCATCCGCAGGATTGACGACGACGAACACGCGCGCATCGGTCCCATCGGCGGCCCCGATCTCGGCGAGCATCCCCGCCGTCAGCACCGGCCGGTACCCGTAGTCGCCGACGAGCGGATCGAGGAGGAAGAGGCGAACCGAGCCCACGCGCGAGTGGAGCGCGTAGAGACCATCCGCGCCATCGACCCGATGGAGCGTGTAAGCGGTGTGCGGAGCGAGTCCGGGGGGAGCAGAGGCGAAGTCGACATCGACGACGACGGCAGTCGCGGTCATCGCAGGAACTCGAGGAGATTCGTCTGCAGAGACCGAGCGGTCACCTGGAGGGCGGACTGGAAGACGAGCTCCGCGGATTGGAGCCGCACGAGCACCTCGAGGCTGTCGACATCTTCGACATCCGCTCGGCGGGCCTCGAGATCGATCGAGGCCGAGAGGTTCTGCGACGACGCACGCTCGAGCTGCGCCTGCTGGGCCCCGGTCGCGCCGCGGGCCTCGATCATGCTCGTGAGCCGCGCATCGATGTCGGCGAGCCGCGGGCCGATCTCGGCACCGGCTCGCAGCTCCGTCGCGATGTCCCCCAGCACGGCGAAGATGCTCGCCGCTCCCGCACCGAAGGCCTGCGATCCGTCCACGTCCACGCGGACCGTCTCGTTGTCGTTGATGCGCCGGTCCACGCTGCTTCCCGCCGTTCCGTTGAAGGTGTAGGTTCCCGCCTCGAACGCCCTTCCCGCGTCGCTCGTGCCGGCGAACACGCTGCGTCCGAGGACCGTCGTGTTGGCCTGCGCGAGGAGGCTCGCGCCGATGCTCTCGAGCTCGGCGGCGATGGAATCCCGCGCCGCTTGACTGAGCGCACCGGAGTTCGCTCCCTGCGCGGTGAGATCACGGGCCCGGTTCAGCAGGTCGATGGCCGAGCCGAGCGCCGTATCGGCGGTCGTCACCCACGCCATTCCGTCACTGACGTTCCGCGCGTACTGCGCCACTCGCGCCTGCTCGCCGTGCAGGCCGAGGGCGGTGGCCGAAGCGGCCGGGTCATCGCTCGGAGTGCGGAACACTCGCTGCGAGGTGGCCTGACTCTGCAGGCGATCCCGATCGACGAGCGCCGCCTGCAGCGTGCGGAGCGTCTGGTCGGTCATGGTGCTGCTGGTGATCCGTGCGCTCACTGCCTCGGCTCCCTCATCGTCCGACCAGACCGGTGCGGTTGATCAGCACGTCGAGCGCTTCGTCCATCGCGGTGAGCACCCGTGCTGCGGCCTGATACGCCGTCTGGAAGGTGAGCAGATTGATGGTCTCCTCGTCACCGTCGACCGAGGCGTTCGATTGCTGTGCGGTGAGGGATGCCACGGCCGCCGTCCCGGCGATGTCCGCTCGCTGCACGTCGCCCGCGACGTGCACCCCGAAGCTCGTCACGAAGGTCGACCACGAGGCCGACGGCCCGGTGGCGGATGCCCCGAGGCGGCTGATCGCGTCGGCGATCGTCGTGTCGAGCGGCCCCGCACCACCGGCGGCGAGCGCCAGCTCGTCGATTCCGGTGGGCAGGACGCTCAACCCCCTCGCGGCAGGGATCGCGGGATCCAGACCGAAGAAGTCGCCCCCCGGGACTCCGTCGGGCCTGGATCCCGAGCTGTGAAGGTCGTTGACCGTCTGCGCGAGGTTCACCGCGACCGTGTTGTACGCCGCGGCGGCGGCAGCCAGCGCGCCACCCTCCGCCGCGGGCGCGAGCACGCTGATCGTGCCGCCGAGCGCGCCGCTGACCGCGGCGATCGGCTCGCCGGGGCGGTCGACCCACGCGAGGGAGATGCGCCCGCCGTCCGAGACGTCCTGCGGCCCGCCTGCCACCAGGGCTCGGGCCCGGTCGCCGGAGACGAGTGCGTTGCCGTCGACCCGCACCGTGAGGGTGCCGTCGGTTTCCAGGGTTCCCGTCGCGCCGACCGCCGTCGCGAGCTGCTGCGCGAGCACGTTCCGCTGATCGATCAGCTCGTTCGCCGTGCGGCCGGACTGGAGCGCCTCGCGGATCTGACCGTTGAGCAGAGCGACCTGACCGGCTGTGGCGTTCACACCGGCGACTTGCCGATCGACTCCCGCCCGCAGGTCGGACCAGCGCGTCGAGACGGCGTCATAGCCCGCGACGATCTGGCCGATGAGGACTTGGGCGTTGCTCAAGACGATTCCGGCGGTCGCTGCGTCGGGCTTGTTCGCGAGGTCGGCCCATCCCGCCCAGAATCGGTCGAGGTTCGAGGCGAGGCCTTCCGTCGTCGGTTCGGCCATGGCCGCCTCGGTCTGCGTCGACGCGGCAGCCCGCGCCTCCCAGTAGCCGGAGGTCGACAGGGCATCGCGTACTCGGGCGTCGAGCACGGCGTCACCCAGTCGCGCGATGCCCGTGACGTTCACGCCCCCGCCGACCGAGAGCGGCGACGGCCACAGACTCGTCTGTCCGGCGGGCGAGGAAGGCGACTGCTCGACGCGCTGGCGTGTGTAGCCCGCCGTCGTCTGATTCGCGATGTTCTGGCCGGTGACGTTCATCCCGGCCCTCGCCGCTGCGAGACCGGACTCCGCGAGCCGGATCCCCGAGAAGGACGACACGCTGTCACACCCTCGTATCGAGGATGACGGCTTCGCCGCCACCCCGTACGACGTCGCCGGCCTGGTCGTACTCCCCTGTCGCGACACCGAGACCGGCGATGGTCTCCTGCGTGACGCGGATCGCGGTGCGCAGACGCTGCTCGTTGATCTTCTTCAGTTCGCTGATCTCAGCGGCGAGGTCGACCATCGCCGTCAAGTGACCATCCATCACTTCGCGCCACGCATCGGTGGGCGCCACGTCGATGAGTTCGCGGAGGGTCTTGGCCTCGGGGTTTCCCCACTCCTTCGCCACCGAGACGACGAGCGTGTCGCGCGTGAGAGCGAGCGGGGGCATGAGCGCGATCACGCGCTCGATCTCCTTCGCGGTCTGCGGAACCCATCGGGTGCGCCCCGTCGCCAGAAGCATCTGCTGGACGTCGAGCTTGAACAGCAGGAGTTCGAGCATCTCCCGCTCTCGCGTCAGATGCAGGCTCAGATCGTGCGCGGCCACGTCGGTCACCTCGTCGGGGTCGAAGGATGTTCGGCGGGTTCTTCCGCCTCATGAACCACTATCGCGACGCGCGCGTGGTGTGGTAACCCCCGACCGGACGAGGTTCGACACGTCATCGCGCGGCGCCGAGTCGTCCGATCGCCGTCCGCAGCGCCTCCTCGGCCGAAACGTCGTTCGAGGACTGGACGGCGTCTTGATTCTCGTCGCCGACCGCGACCACGATCTCGGCACGGTGGATGCGCTTGTCGTGCGGCGCTTCGATGCCCACCCGCACGCCACCCGGAGTCACCCCGAGAATCGTCACGACGATGTCATCGCCGATGAGAATGCTCTCGTTCGCACGTCTCGTGAGTACCAGCATGTGTCCTGATCCGCCCTCCATGGCGTGAGCGTCGCGCGCTCGTCCTGTCGATCAAGTTACCGCACTTCCGCTCGTAAACGAGGGGATCCGGGTCAGCTGCCCACGCCGGGAAGGGCGGGTTGGGTCAATCGGATCACCCCCACGACGTCGGTGGTCTGGCCTCCGGCGGCGGCTTCGTCGTACGACAGCACCGGAAGCCCGCCGGTCTGTGCCGAGACCAGCTTGTGCACGGCGAGCCGGAGCGACGACGCACAGACCAGAACCGGCTCGGGTCCGCTGTGATCGAGCTCCCCGACGACGCGTCGCGCGCTTTCGAGCATGTTCATGGTGATGTCCGCCGACAGCACGATCTGCGGATTGCCGTCGACGACGCGCTTTCCCTCCAGCATCTGCTGCTCGAGCAGCGGATCGAACATGACGACGCGGATACGCCCATCGTGCGCGAATCGCGCCGACACGGCCGGCCCGAGCGCTGCCCGCGCGGCCTCCACCAGCAGCGGTGTGTCGGTCGTGGTCTTGCCCCGCAGAGCGAGGGCCTCGTAGATCCGCGCGAGATCGACGATGGGAACGCGCTCAGCGAGAAGACCGGCGAGCACGCGCTGGATGGCCGCGAGCGACAACACCGCCGGCGTCACCTCTTCGACGGTCGTCGGGTGCGTCTGCTTCAGGTGGTCGGTCAGCTGGCGGACATCCTCGAGCGACAGCAGCCGCGCCGCCTGCGCCTGGACGATGTCGGAGAGGTGCGTGATGATCACGCTCGCGCGGTCGATCACCGTCGCCCCGGCCATGTCGGCAGCGTGCGAGAGTTCGGTCCGGACCCATTTGCCCTCCAGTCCGAAGACGGGATCCACGACCGGCGAGCCCGGCAGCTGTTCGAGGTCCGTGCCGATCGCAAGCACATGGCCACGAGGCACGCTCCCCCGCCCGCACTCCACGCCCGCGATCAGGATCGCGTAGGTCTCCGCGGGCAGGTCGACGTTGTCCCTGGTTCGCACAGGCGGCATCAGGAAGCCGATCTCGAGAGCGAGCTTGCGGCGCAGGGACTTGACGCGCGTGAGCAGATCGCTCGCGCCACCCGCGGCGAGATCGACGATGTCCGGCGAGAGCGAGATCTCGACCGCGTGCACGCGCATCCGATCCATCAGCTCTTCCGGGCCTTCCGCGGCGGGATCCGCCGCCTGTGCCTCGGCGTCCACCTCGGCCGCCGCCTCCCGAGCCTGCCGCGCCTTCACACGGGACGCGGCGAACACGAGCACACCGCCGATCGCGAGGAAGGCGAGAAGGGGCATCCCCGGGATGAGTCCCATCGCGATGGCCGCGAGCCCCGCGATCAGCAGTGCGTTGCGCGACTGCATGAGCTGACGCGCGGCCGCCTGACCGATCTCCGCCTCGGTGTTCTCGCGCGTGACGATCATGCCCGTCGCGACCGCCATCAGCAGTGCGGGGATCTGCGTCACCAGTCCGTCGCCGATCGTGAGCACACTGTAGGTCTGCAGGGCCTCCGCGGCATCCATCCCCCGCTGCACCATCCCGATGATGATGCCGCCCACGAAGTTGATGACGACGATGACGATCCCCGCGATCGCATCGCCCTTGACGAACTTCGATGCGCCGTCCATCGCACCGTAGAAGTCCGCTTCCGCCGCGACCTCCGCGCGGCGACTGCGCGCTTCGGCCTCGGTGATGAGGCCCGCATTGAGATCGGCGTCGATCGCCATCTGCTTGCCCGGCATCGCATCCAGCGTGAAGCGCGCCCCGACCTCCGCGACGCGCTCGGCGCCCTTCGTGACGACGACGAACTGGATGACGGTGAGGATGAGGAAGATGACGGCGCCGATGATGAGCGATCCGCTGATCGTGATCTCTCCGAACGCCTCGATCACCGCGCCGGCGTGCGCCTCGCCGAGGATGAGTCGGGTGGATGCCACGTTGAGCCCGAGGCGGAACAGCGTCGCCACCAGCAGCAGGCTGGGGAACACGGAGAAGTCGAGCGGCTTCTTCGCGAACATCGCCGTCAGCAGGATCAGCAGCGCGAAGACGATGTTCAGCACGATCAGGACATCGAGCAGGGGCGTCGGGATCGGGACGATGAGGAGGAGGATGATCCCCACGACGCCGATCGGCACCGCGCTCCGCGACAACAGCTGACCGATCATGCGCACCGCCTCCTGGATCCTGATACTTCGTGTCGTCGCCGACGGGTCTCGCTCATCACAGTCCCCTGTTCCGCAGGCTCGCGGCCGGCATCGTGTGCGTCCCTCTCGGCGAGCCTCGGCGCTTCAGGTGGTCGACGAAGGCCAGCACCTGCGCGACGGCGGTGTACAGCTCGACCGGGATCTCGCGCCCGATGTCGCATGCCGCGTGCAGTGCGCGGGCGAGAGGGATGTCGCGCACCATCGGGACCCCCGCTGCCTCGGCCTTCTCGCGGATCTTCTGGGCGACGACGCCGGCCCCCTTCGCGACGACGCGGGGTGCCGACTTGCCGGGTTCGTAACGGAGGGCGACGGCCACATGCGTCGGGTTCAGGAGCACGACATCGCTGTCCCCGACAGCACCGATCATGCGGTTGCGGCTCATCGCCAGCTGCCGCGACCGACGCTGTGAGCGCACGAGAGGATCGCCCTCGGTCTTCTTGTGCTCGTCCTTGGCTTCCTTCTTCGTCATGTGGGTGTGCTTGCGGTTGCGGCGCATCACGACCATGACGTCGAGGGCGGCCAGGACGACGCCCACGACGACGGCCACCTGGAGCAGGGCGACGACCCCTCCGTTCGCCTGCTGCATCAGCCAGGTGATGTTGTGCCTTCCGGTGTCCATGAGGACGGGGACGAGTCCCGAGACCACGATCCACAGGACGGCGCCGATCGCGAGGGTCTTCAGCAGTGCCTTCGCGCCCTCCCAGAGGGCGTGCCGCCCGAGAACCCGCTGCAGCCCCGCGACGACATCGAACTGCTCGAAGCGCATCGGCACCCCGCGCAGGTGCACCCCGCCCTGCGCGACCGCCGTCGCGGTGGTCGCGAGCACGACGACCAGGAGCATGGGCATGAGGATGCCGCCGATCGCCGCGAGCGCGGCTCCGAGCGTCTCGACGGCGAGGAAGGGATCAGGATGCTGCGCGACGCGCGCGACGGTCAGCATCTGCTCCGTGAGCACCGGAGTGGCCGCGCTGATCGTCGATGGGATCATGACCGCCGCGGAGCCGATGCACACCCAGGCGGTGAAGTCCTGGCTGCGCCCGACCTGACCCTTCCGGTACGCCTCCTTGAGCTTGCGGTCGGTGGCGCGCTCGGTGCGCTCACCGCTGTCGGAGTCGCTCATCGGCTCACCTCCAGCAGTGTCAGGGCCGCGTTCTGCGCGAGCGCGGCGACGACGCTCGGAAGTGCGATGTAGACGAGGCCGACGAGCAGAAGCGTGAGGAGGATCTTGACGGGGAAGCCCATCGCGAAGGCGTTGAGAGCGGGAGCCACCCGGGTCACGAGGCCGAGTCCGACGTCAGCGAGGAACAGCACGATGAGCAGGGGACCGGCGATCTGCACGGCGCTCAGCATCATCTGCCCGACTGCCCCGACGAGCGCCTCGGTGGGGCGGGCCAGGTCGATCATGCCTGTGACGGGGACCGCGTCGAACGAGCGGAAGAGCCCGCCGAGCACGAGTTGATACCCGTCGGAGGCGAAGAGCAGGACGATCGCCGTCATCTGGAAGAGTCGCGTGAACTGCGCGCCGTTGATCGCCATCCCGGGGTCGAACGCTTGAGCGAGCTGGAATCCCCCGAACGTGTCGATGAGGAAGCCGGAGCCTTGGATGGCGCTGAAGATCACCATGACGAGGAATCCGAGCAGGGCTCCCGTGATCGCCTGCCCCACGAGGGCGAGGAGGAATCCGCCCGTGTCCAGCCGCTCATAGCCCGCTGCGGCGACCGGCGACACGGCGAGCCCCAGACCGATGCCGAGCATCGCACGGATCCGCATCGGCACGGCGGTGTGGCTGAACGGCGGCGCGAACACCAGGAAGGCGGTGATCCGCACGCACGCCAGCGCCGTCGCCTCGAGCCAGGTGAAGTCGATCGGAATGTTCATCAGCCGCTCCCCAGGAGGAACGGGATGCGGGCGAAGATCTCGTGCGTGAACGCGATCATCTCGGCGATCATCCACTGGCCGCACACGAGAAGCGCGATGCCGACCGCGATGAGTTTGGGCACGAACGAGATCGTCATCTCCTGCACCTGCGTGATCGATTGCAGAAGCGACACCGCGAAGCCGACGACGAGCGCCGTGATGAGGAGCGGGGCGCAGAGCTTCGCGGCGACCAGGAGGGATGCCAGGCCGATGTCGATGACGGATTCCGGACTCATCCGCCACCCCCGTAGGACTGCAGGACCGCGGTCACGACCATGCCCCACCCGTCGACCAGCAGGAACAGGAGGATCTTGAACGGGAGCGAGATCATGACGGGCGGGAGCATCATCATGCCCATCGCCATGAGCGCGCTCGCGACGACGAGGTCGATGACGAGGAACGGGACGAACACGATGAAGCCGATGAGGAATGCGGCCTTCAGCTCGCTGATCATGAAGGCGGGGACGAGCGAGTAGAGCGGGATGCTCGCCGGGTCGGCCGGGTTGTCCATCCCCGCCGCGCGGTACATCAGGGCGATGTCCTCCTCGCGGGTGTAGCCCAGCATCCATTCCTTCAACGGCACTTGGGCCAGATCGAACGCCTGACCGAAGTCGATCCGCCCCTCGGTGAAAGGGACGACGGCGACGGTGTTGATGTCCATCAGCACGGGCCACATGATGAACAGCGTCAGGAAGAGGCTGAGGCCCGCCAGCACCTGATTCGGGGGGATCGACGGCAGCGAGAGCGCGTTCCGCGTCAGGGCGAGCACCACGAAGATCTTCGTGAAGCTGCTCATCATCAGCAGGAGTGCGGGCGCCACGCTGAGCACCGTGATGCCCAGCAGCGTCATGATGCTGTCGGACGGCGTGCCGTTGATGCCGTTGATCGACACGCCCTCGCCGGGCGCGGGAGTCACCGCGGCGTGCGCGCCGGTCGCGTCCGATGCGAGCAGGATCACGGCAGTGACCAGACCGGCCGCGACGACGACGGTCGTGCGACGCGACGCGCGCCCCGGACGCGGTCGCGTCGGAACGGCGAGGGTGGATCCGGGCACGTCGGCACTCCGAGAAAGGGTGTCGTGGCCGATCCATAGCCAGGGGGACGAGCGATCCGTGCTCGACCCGACTATCGCGACGGTCGCGTCAGGCCGTAACCGCTCAGGCCACCGGCTTGAGCGACGTGCTCTCGCGATCGGCCGACGCGTCGGCATCCGCGTCCCACGCGGGCGCTGCCTCTTGCGTGTCGACGACGCTCACTCCATGCTCGGTGACGCCCAGGACGTAGCGGATGCCGCCGAACTCGGCGACGACCAGCTGGGCCTTGCTGCTGAGGCCCGACCGGGCGACGACCGTGATCCGCTCCGGACGCGGCGCCGCGGCGGGAGGCGCGGGCCGCAGAGGGATCAGCGCCGAGAGCTTCTTCAGCGACGGCGTGAGCGCACCTCGGCCGGCACCTCCCGACTGCCGCTTCTTGATGCGGTGCGTCAGCCACAGCAGCAGGCCGAGCACCGCGGCGAGCGAGACGATCGCGCGGACGGCGATGAGCAGGTCCTCCATGCTCAGGCGCTCTCCGCGGTGTCCAGGATGCGCTCGACACGGACCGCGAAGTCGCCGTCCGCGACGACCACCGTGCCGTAGCCGATGAGCCGGCCGTTGAGCTTGATGTCGGCGGGCGAGCCGGCAGCGCGGTCGAGTTCGACGACGCGTCCGGGTTCCAGCGACAGCACATCGCGCACGGGCATCCGGGTCCGGCCGATCTCGACGACGAGATCCATCTCGACGCCCGCGATGCGGCTCAGGCGCTGGGGGGCGGCGGGGCGCCCGGCCGCCCGGTCGTCGTCGATCCGCACGGCGGTGCGAGCGACCAGCGTGCCGTCGATGCCCACGAGGTCGAAGACCTCGGCGCCCGGAGCCGTGAACACCTCGGCGGCGATGACCTCCTGGCCGTCGCCGAGCGCGCCGGCTCCCAGGACGACGACGGCGGCCTCGAAGACGGGATGCAGGCGGTCGACCAGGTCCGCTTTGGGTGAGCCGTCCTGGAGCGCTCCGGGGTCGATGACCTGGATCGCGATCATCGCGCCCGTCGCGCCCGCGAAGGTGATGGCCACGGCGGTTCCGTCAGCGCCCGGGTCGGTGGTCGGGCTCGGGACGACGGGGTGTCCGAAGGGAAGCCGGCCGGCGATGGCCGCCGCGACGGCAGTCGCCTGGAAGGTGCTCATGAATGGGTCTCCTCGAGGATGTCGGTGATCGTGCAGGCGAGGCGGGACCCTCGTGCACCCGTGGTGGCGTGGGCGATCGGCACCGCGCCGACCATGAGCTCGAACGGCCTCGTCTCGGGGTGAGGCAGGCGCAGCACGTCGCCCGGCGCGAGGTCGAGAACGTCGCCTGCGCCGATCGTGAGGGGCGCCAGTCGCAGCGTCACATCGGTGGGTGTGGCGTGCAGCTGGTCGAGAGTCTGCCCGGCCGTGTGAGCGGGGGTTGCTCCTCTGCCGCTCTCCGCGAGGCGATCGACGACGGCAGACGCGGGAAGCATGACGGTCGCCGTCCTGCGGACGTCGCCGAGGTGCATCGAGTAGCGCGCGACGATGACGTCGGCGCTCGCCGAGATCACCTGCAGATACTGAGGGCTGTAATGGACGGCCCCGAACGCGACCTCCCCCGGCAGCAGCGGCCCGAGACTCGCCGAGAGGTGCTCGAACGTCCCGTCCATGAGGTGGCGCACGAGCGCGAGCTCGATCGGCGTGAAGGTCCGCGCCTCGGGGAGCGACGTGCCGCGTCCGCCCATCATCTGCACCACCCACATGAGCGCGCTGTCCAGGCCGAACTGCACGACGCAGGGCTCTTCGCGCTCGACGAAGGCTCCTGTCACCATCGCCGTGGTCCCGGGCAGGCTTTCGGCGTACTCCTCGTACGAGATCAGCTCGACGCCCTCGAACGCGAGGTGCGCACGAACCCTGATCTTGGCCGTCAGCTGCGCCGACCACAGGCGCGCGAACGCCTCGAATGCCGCCTCGAGCTGGCGGGTGCTCTCTCGGTCGAGCTGGACGGGCCGGCGGAAGTCGTATTCCGGATGACGCGCGATGGCATCATCCGGTGAAGTTGCGACGATCATCTCGGTCTCCGGGGTCGTACGGGTCAGGGACGTCACGGTGCGTGCGCCGCTTCCACGAGGGCGGGGATGAGCGCGCGCACCTGCTCCTCCTCGTGTGATTCCACGACGATGTCGACGCGACGATTGCTCGCGAGCGCCGCCGCGCTGTCGCCGTCGGCCAGCGGACGTGTGTCCGAGAAGCCCGTCGCTCGGACCCTGCCGCCGGACACGGCCTCGTGCTCGACCAGGTATCTCGCCACCTGCGTGGAGCGTCCGCTCGAGAGCTCCCAATTGGTCGGGAACGGCGCCACCGGCTGCCGGTGATCCGCGTGGCCCTCGACACTGATCTGGTTGTCGACGCTCGCCACGACGTCGCCGAGGACGTCGAGCACGGCGAGCGCGACGGTCGACAGCTGCGTGCTGTTGTCGGCGAAGAACGTCTCGGCGCCCACGAGCCCGACCTTGAGCCCCCGCTCGTCGATGACGAAGTCGACGGTGCCCTCGAGTCCGTGCTGGGCGAGCGCTTGCCGCATCCGCTCCCGGAGCTCCTCCAGAGACTCGTATTCGACGGCCGCCCGCGCAGTGAGGTCGGTCACGCCCTCCTCGGCGACGAGCTCCGGGGGGATGACGAGCCCCTCGGTCGTGTCGGCGCCGCCTTCGGTGGGCTCCTTGCCGAAGCCCTCCGCGAGGCTGTTCGCCAGCTGCTCGAATTTGCCGGCATCCACACTCGACATCGCGAAGAGCACGATGAACAGGCACATCAGCACGGTGACCATGTCGGCGTACGAGACAGCCCAGCGCTCGTCGGGCTCATCGTGCCCGTCGGGCTCATGGCCGCGACCGCCGGCGCGATGCGCGACGCTCACGTCGCACCATCCGCGGCGCTCTTGGACTTGTCCTTCGACTTCTCCTTCACACCCGCGAGCGCGCGCAGTCGTTCTTCGACGAGATGCGGAGCAGCACCCGCGTGGATGGCGAGCATGCCCTCCATGATGAGGTTCATCCGTTCCACCTCCACCGCGCCGATGCGATTCAGGCGACCCGCGATGGGGTTCCAGATGAAGTTGGCCGAGAGCAGCCCCCACAGCGTCGCGACGAATGCGGCCGCGATCATGTGACCGAGGTGGTCGGGCTCGTCGAGGTTCTCGAGCACGTGCGTGAGCGAGACGACGGTTCCCACGATGCCGATCGTCGGGGCATACCCTCCGAGCGACGAGTAGAACTTCGATGCCACTCGGTTGCGGGTCGAGGCGGACGAGATCTCGTCGTCCATGACGGTGCGGAGATCCTCGGCGTCGGCGCCGTCGGCCAGCGACTGCAGCGCGTTGCGCGTGAAGTCGTCGGGCGCGGATTCGACCTCCTGCTCCAGCGACAGCAGCCCCTCGGTACGTGCGCGTTCGGCGTAGCCGACGAGTGCGGGGATGACGGAAGCGGCTGTCTTCTTGGGCCCGCGGATCATGCGTCCGAGGCTCTTGACGGAGAGGATCGTGTCGCGGATCGTGTGGCTCGCGATGCCCACGCCGATCGTCGATCCGAGGACGAGGATCATGGGCGCAGGGAGGAGCAGCGCATCGACGCTCGCGCCCTCCATCGTGATCATCGCGTACAGCGCCCCGAACGCCAGGATGATGCCGATGATGAAGGACGGGTCCACGCTCAGGCCTCCGGATAGGGCGTGAGCGCGTGCGCGGCCGCCAGGACGCGGGCCCGGTACGACACGATGAGGTCCGTGAGCTCATCGAGGCTCTCCGCAACCACGTAGACGTGTCCGTCGACCATCAGCAGCGTCGTATCCGGCGCCTCGTGGACGCGTTCGATCAAGTCGGGGTTCACGGCGAACCTCGTCCTGTCGAGTCGGGTGACGGTGATCATCGGGGGCGCACTTCCGGGGATGTCGGGTCGGGGAGGGTCTGCATCGACTATCGCGACGCGGCCCGCCCCGGTAACCGGAGCGGGCCGCGTCGCACGAGTCTCAGCGCTTGAGCTGCGTGAGCTCCTGCAGCACTTCGTCGCTGGTCGTGATGATGCGCGCATTGGCCTGGAATCCCCGCTGGGCGACGATCAGGTTGGTGAACTCCTGCGAGAGATCGACGTTGCTCATCTCGAGCGCGCCCGAGACGAGCTTGCCGAAGCTCGCGTCGCCCGGAACGCCGATCTGGGCCGGTCCGGAGTTGACCGACACGCGGAATGCCGTCCCGCCGGCCTTCTCGAGTCCCTCCGGGTTGGCGAACGTCGCAAGGGCGATCTTCGCGAGCGTCTGCGTGCGCCCGTTGCTGAACGTGCCGACGATGGAGCCGTCGCCGGTGATGCTGTACGACTTCAGTGTCCCCGCCGCCGCACCGTCCTGCTCCGTCACGGCGACCGTGGTCATGTCGGCATAGCCGGTGACGGCACTGAGGTCGATGCTGAGGGCGCCTGCCGTCAGCGTCAGCCCGGGAGCGGTCTGCACACCGGCCGTGAACGAGAGCGAACCCGTCGCGCCGCTCGTCGGCTCCGTCACATCCCAGCCCGTCGCCGTCTTGGTGAATGTCAGGCTCAGCGTCGAGGCCGTGCCCTGCGCGTCGTAGACGGTGACGTCGCGGACGATCGTCGCACCCGTCGCGGCCGACGACGGGACGTTGCCGGTGACGGTCGCCGACGTCGTCGCCCTGGCGGGAGAGACCACGTCCAGCGGGAGGACGATGTCGCCAGGCGCCTGGCCGGTGGCGACCACCCCGTTCTGCGCCGCCCATCCCTGCACCACGGCTCCGTCGGCGGTCACCATCTTCCCGGTCGCGTCGAAGGAGAAGCCGCCCGCCCGGGTGTACAGCGTCTCGCCTCCCGAGCGCACCGCGAAGAAGCCGTCGCCGGAGATCATCAGATCGCCGCCGCGGCCGGTGGCCTGCGCCGATCCCTGGGCGAAGTTCGTGCGGATGCCCGCGACCTGCACCCCGAGGCCGACCTGGGCGGGGTTGCGGCCGCCCACCTGATCGTCGGGGATGCCGGGGTTGCCCACGAGCTGCGACAGCGAGTCCTGGAACAGCAGCGAGGAGCCCTTGAATCCGGCCGTGTTCACGTTGGCGATGTTGTTGCCGGTGACATCGAGCATGGTCTGGTGCGAGCGGAGGCCGGAGATTCCGGAGTAGAGCGAACGGAGCATGGGGTTCTCTTCCTGTGGGGACTGGGGAGGGGATTGCGGGACTAGGCCGCGATGGCCGTGACGGAGTCGAGAGGAACGTCTTTGCCGCCGATCGTGACCTGCGGGATCGGGCCGTCGAAGGACACCCTCGTGACGACGCCGGTGATGGTGGCCCCGGCGGTGTCTTCGTAGCTCGCCGACCGGCCGACGAGCGCAGCTGCGGCCTGCCGCATGCTCAGCGCGAAGGACTCGGCCCCTGTGTCGGAGAGTGCGGTGAGCTGCTCCATCATCGCCAGCTGGGTGGTCTGCGCGATCATCTCGTTGGTGTCCATCGGGCTCGACGGATCCTGGTTGGTCAGCTGCGTGACGAGGAGCTTCAGGAACAGCTCCCCGTCCATCGCCTGAGTGCGGGACGACGGGTCGACCGGCGCCTGTGTGTACAGGGAGGTGGTGGGCGACGCGTCCACGGCGGGGATGGTCATGGGTTTCTCCGATCAGACGAGGACGTCGAGTCCGACGCCGATTCCTGCGGTGGCGGGGTGGGATGTCGCGCGAGTGGGACGCTGATCCGCGTCGTCGCCGGTCGACGGAGCGCCGGATCGTCCTGCGGGCGCGTCGTCGCCCCCGCGCTGCTGCGAGAATCCCTCGCCCGAGCCGGTGTGCGGCCCTCGATCGGCGGCTCCGGCGTCCGCGCCTGCGCCGGCCCCCAAGGAGAGGGTCGCCTGCGGCATCGTGGCGGCGAGATCGCGTCTGAGCTCTGCGACGATCGTGCGCAGTGCGTCCCGTCCGAGCTCGGTCGCGCCGATGAGCTCGACCTTCACCTCGCCGCCCTGGCCGATGTGCGCGCGCACCGTGACAGGGCCGAGGGACTCGGGGGCCACGGTGAGTGTGAGCTGGTGCGTGCCGGCCGGCCGCTGGACGATGCTGATGACGGCCGGGGCCACCTGGGACGCGATCGTCCGCGGCGCGACGGGAGCAGTGGTCGTCTCGTCGGCGGAGTGCGCGCCCGTCGCCGTCGCGAGGCTCACCGTCGGAGCGACGGTTCCCTCCGCCGATGCCGAGGCGCCTCCGTCCGTCTGCCGCGCAGAGGACTCCGGAGCGCCCGCCGTCGGAACGAGCGCCGGCTGCTCCAGGATCCGCAGCGCGTGCGTCTGGGCCGCAGCGGGCGGAGCGGATGCCTCGGTCGGCGCGTCCGGCCCCGTCGCGGCGGCCGACGGCGTCCCGGTCGATCGGAGTGCGGCCTCGGACGAGCGGCCGGCGGGCTTGCCGACCATGACGCCGTCGACCGACTCGGCGAGCGCGGGCATGGGAAGGGCAGCGGGCGTCGTCGGCACCGCCGCGACCGACCCCGTCGTCGTACCGGCAGCCGGCGGAGTCTCGTCGGCCGCGATCGACAGCGCGCGGGCCAGGAGCTCGAGCGACGCGATGCCGCTCGATGCGGAGGCGACGGAACCACCCTTGTCACCGGACACGGCGGGGAGCGCCTCCGGCGGAGGCAGGAGCCCTGCCGGAACGAACCAGATCGGCGCCGCGGACGACTCGGCCGCGCGGTCGGACGCGGACGACTCGACCGTCTCGGCACCCGAGTCCGCGAGTTCGGCGTCGAGAAGAGGCGGATGCTGGTCGGTCGCGGCATCCATCGACGCCAACACGGCGCCGAACACGGCGCCCTCCGTATCGCCCTCCCACTCGGGGGCGGGACCGGCACCCTGCGTCGCGGGTGCCGTGGTCGGCAGCACGCTCAACGAGGTCATCCGATCCACCCGGGCGCGCCGGCGATCCGCGTGCGCATCGACGAGCTCACGCGGCACTCCCCGCGCGGCGCGCGGCGCGCGCGACGGCGATCTCGTCGAGCGCGACCTGCTCGGCGGCGAGACGGGCCCGCACCGACTCGGCGCGGTAGGTCGACTCCAAGCGCTCGAGTCCTCTCAGGGAACGTCGCGCCTCGACGTGTGCGGCCTTGGCGCGCTCCTCGTCTTTCCGGCGCAGCTCGGCGAGCATGTGCAGTTCGTTGAGCGCACTGAACCCCGCTGCGCGCGCGGCGGCCAGCGCGATGAACCGCTGCCTGTCGTGGATGACGTCCTCGAGCTCGGCGAGGCTCGCGGCAGCGCGCTCGCGCGCGCCTTCGACGCGCCGGCGGTCCGCCGCCGCTTGCGACAGCTGCTCGGCGGCGACTCGTTCCTGCGTGCCGCGCACGCGCAGCAGTGCTGCAAGGGAGAAAGTCATGAGGCCAACCTTCCGAACTCGGTGGTGACGGCAGCGAGGTGCTGCCAGGATTCGTCGGCGTGCGCGAGGTCGTCGACGCGCTGGGTGAGGAAGCGGTCGATCGCGCCCTCGTGCAGGATCGCGCGATCGACGAGCGGGTTGGCGCCTTCGCGATAGGCGCCGATGTCGATGAGATCCGCCGCCGCGCGGCGTGCCGCGAGCACGCTGCGCAGGGACACGGCGTCCGCGCGCTGACCGTCGGTCGTGATCTTCGAGACGAGTCGCGAGACCGATCCGAGCACGTCGACCGCGGGGAAGTGGCCGCGGATCGCGAGCGAGCGGTCGAGCACGACGTGGCCGTCGAGGATGCCGCGTGCCGCGTCCGCGATCGGCTCGTTGTGGTCGTCGCCGTCGACGAGGACCGTGTAGAGCCCCGTGATGGATCCGGTCGGCCCCGTCCCGGCGCGTTCGAGCAGGCGGGCGAGCACCGAGAAGGTCGAGGGCGGGTAGCCGCGTGTCGCCGGCGGTTCGCCCGCGGACAGCCCGATCTCGCGCTGGGCCATCGCGACGCGTGTGAGGGAGTCCATCATCAGCACGGCGTCCGCTCCCTGCGCACGGAAGGACTCGGCGATGCGCGTCGCGACGAAGGCCGAGCGCAGCCGCGCCATCGCGGGCTGATCCGAGGTCGCCACGACCACGACCGATCGCGCGAGCCCCTCGGCACCCAGGTCGTCCTCGAGGAACTCCCGGACCTCGCGACCGCGCTCGCCGACCAGCGCGATCACCGCGACGTCGGCGGTCGAACCTCGCGCGATCATCGACAGCAGCGACGACTTGCCGACGCCGGATCCCGCGAACAGCCCCACGCGCTGACCCACGCCGATGGGTGTCATCGTGTCGAGCACCCGTACACCGAGACTCAGCTGACGGTCGATCCGCTGGCGATTCATGATGCTGGGCGCGTCGTGCTCCAGGGGTGCGTACGTCACGGATCGGTCGAGGGGGCCTTTGCCGTCGATCGGGCGCCCGAGCCCGTCCAGCACGCGACCGAGGAGCCCTCCCCCCGTGGGGACCTGCATCGGCGCACCCGCGTGGCGCACCCGGGCTCGGGCGACGATGCCGCCCACGGGCCCGAGGGGCATGCAGCGGGCGGATGCGTCATCCACCGCCACCACCTCGGCATCCACCGATCGACCTTCGGCCGCGTCGATGCAGACGCGGTCGCCGACCGCCGCATCCAAGCCACGGACCTCGACGCTCAGGCCGACGACGGCGCTCACCGTGCCGGAGCGGACCGGGCGCGATGCCGCGAGCGCTCTCGTCCAGGACGCGGTCGGGGAGGTCATGCCGCGTCCCGCGATTCGGCGTCCTCATCGCCATCGAGCACGGCGCGAGCCCGCTCGAGCCCCTCGGCCACGCGGGTGTCGACGGCGCCGCCTGCGATCTCGACGATCGCGCTGCCGAGGCCGAGGCCCGGAACTGCGCGGATCTCGATGCCGCCGAGCGTGCTCGCGGCATCCGGGTCATCGCGGAGGGTCCGCGCATCGCGCTCGTCGAATCCGACTCGGACCCAGAGGTCGATCGCCACGGTCTCCAGCGCCCGCCGCACGGCGTGCGCGGCCGAGCGCGCCGGGTCCGAGAGCTCGACACCGAGGATCGCCTCGGCGAGCTCGACGGCGAGCGCTTCGATCCGCGCGGCCGACACCTCGCCCAGCGTGCCGATGCGCTCGTCGAGCTCATCGCGCGCCGCGCCGAGAGCGCGCAGCGCACTCTCGCGCGCAGCGAGGTCGGCCGCGTGCCGCTTGCCCTCGCTCTCGGCCTCCGCCGCCTGCTCCCGCTGCGCCCGCTCGAGTCCGACACGGTGTCCCTGCGCGAATCCATCGGCGTAGCCGCGGACCCGCGCGCGCTCCGCCTCAGCGCGCACATCCATCAGCGGCTCGCCCATGCGAGGCACCGTGTGCGGTGTGAAGCCGGAATCGAGCACCATGAGCACTCCGAGGTCGTGGGGGATGCCTGTCCGTGGCGTGATCGGCGAGCGGTCCGTGCTCACGGCTGACTATCGCGACATCCGTCCTGCTCGTAACCGGGGCGTCCTCAGTCGACGAGCTCGTCCTCGTCCTCGCGCGAGATCGTGATCTCGTCGGCGGCTTCCAACTCGCGGATGATTCGCACCACCTCGGCACGAGCTTCGTCGACCTGCCTCATCCGCACGGGGCCCAGGGTGCGGGTCTCCTCGCTGAGATTCTCACGATTGCGCTCGGTCATGTTGCGGCTGATGACCTCGCCGATCTGCTCATCCGCGCCCTTGAGTGCGAGCGCGAGCATGCGCAGGTCGATGCCCCGGAGGACGCGCTGCGCGTCGCGATCCTCGAGCCGGACGATGTCGGCGAAGGTCACCATACGACTGCGGATGTCCTCCGCCAGTGCGAGGTCCCGACCCTCGAGACTGGCCAGGAGCGACTTCTCCAGTGACGTGTCGGCGCGGTTGATGATCTCGACGAGCGGCTGGACACCGCCGATCGACTCATGGTCGTCGCGACTCGCGAAGACGCCCGTGCGCGAGCGCAGCGACTCGGCGACGATCGAGATCGCCTCCTGCGTCGCGGTGCCCATCGTGGCGATCGCCTGGGCGACGTCGGTGCGAAGCGGATCCTGCAGAGCAGCCAGAACGGATGCCGCACGATCAGCGCGCAGATTGGCCAGCACGAGCGCCACCGTGGTCGGAAGCTCTCCCTCGAGGATCGTGGCCAGCTGCGCGGGATCGGCCGCGTTGAGGAAGTCGAACGACACCGTCCCCTGCGACATCACCCGACCGACGATGCCGACCGCCTTCTCACGGCCGAACGCCGTCTCCAGCAGGTCGGTCGCGAGATCCTGTCCGCCGCGCGAGGGGACCGAGCCCCCGACGGCGATGCGCCGGAAGGCACCGAGGGCGCGGGCGGTGGATGCGACGTCCACGCCGCCGAGCTGAGTGAGCTCGACCGCGAGCAGCTCCGCGCGCGCTTCGCCCATGCGGCGGAGCACCTCCGCGCTCGCCGCGCGGTCCATGTTCAGCAGCACGATCGCGGCTTTCCGCAGTCCGCTCATCTCGGCACTGGGCGCCGCCGGCGTTGCCGGCGTCTCGGTCGCGACTGCTGCGGTGGGCGCCGAGTCGGTGAGCAGGCTCATACCGTCGCCTCATCCATCATGTTCGCCAGCGCCACGGCGATCGCGTCGGGGTCGGACTTGGCGATCTGGTCGATCTCGCGCCGGCGACGCTCGACGAGCACCTGGTCGGCCTCAGGCTCCTCCTCGATGTCGAGCATCGCGGGCGGCAGGGCTCTCGGCGTCTCGGGGGGCTGCACCGCGAGCGGGTCCTTCCAGCCCTTGATGGCCTTGAGGCGTTCCTCCTCGGTCTCGGACATCGAGGCGAGGTACTCGATGGGCCCGTCGTCGGTGTACAGCACGCGCCTCTGCATCCGGCGGCGCACCACGAGGGTCACGATGACAGCCACCGCGGCGAGCAGGATCGCGCCGCCGATGATCGCCGTCCGCAGGAGCTCCTGCTCGAACTGTGCGCGCTGTGCGGCCTCCGCCTGCGCCAGCGCGTCCTGGGCGGCGGTCGCGGCCGACTCGCTGAACTCGACGAACTCGACCACGACCGAGTCCCCCCGCTCGGGGTCCATCCCGGCCGCCGTCGCGACGAGCGCCTCGATCTGCTCCGCGTTCACTCCCGCCACAGCGCCTCGGTTGAGCGCGACGCTCACACTCTGGCGGGTCACCTCACCGGCCGGGGTCACGATCTTCTCCGTGGACTTGTTCACGGCGTTGGCGCGCGTGACCTCTTCGAGCTCGTACGTGCCGTCGCCGTCGCCGGTGTTCGGGACGGCGATGTTGTCAGGGCCGAGCACCCCGGCGTCGCCGCCGGCGCCGCCCGTGTAGGTCTCGGTCTTCGTCTGCTCCGAGGGGGTGAGGTCACCGTCCGGAGCAGAGTAGGTCTCCTCCATCCGCTCGGACGTCGAGTTCGCGACGTCCGTGGCCACGGTGACGGTCGCGTTGCCCGGACCGACGATCGTGTCCAGCATCTGGGTGACGGCCGCGGCGACCCTCGCCTCCTGCTCGCTCGCCTGCTTCGACGCGCCGCCGACCACGCCGCCTCCGACCGCGGACAGCACCCGGCCATCCTGATCGGTCACCGCGACGTCCTCGGGACTCATGCCGGGGACGGCAGCGCTCGTGAGGTGCACGATCGCCTGCACCTGGTCTTCCGAGAGCGCCGAGCCGCTCTGCGTCTTCACGAACACGGATGCCGTCGGATCCTGCCGCTCAGCCACGAAGACGCTGTCTTCGGGGATCGCGAGCTGGACGCTCGCGGTCGTGATGCCGTTCATCGCCCCGATCGTGCCGGCCAGCTCACCCTCGATCGCCCGCTTATAGGTGACCGACTGCTGGAACTCGCTCGCCGTCACGCCCATCTCATCGAGCAGGGTGTAGCCGTCGCTGCTGTCGCCGGGGAGCCCCGCGGCGGCAGCGGCGAGGCGCTGAGCATAGACCTGGTCGTCGGGCACGAGCACCGTCGCACCCCCCTCGGTCAGCTCGTACGACACACCGGCGGACTTGAGCTGCTCGACGACGGCGGACGCGTCTGTCGCACTCAGCCCCGTGAACAGTGGGCTGAGCTGGGGTCTGGTCAGCCACGTCGCGAGCGCGACGACGCCCATGACGAGCAGCGCGATGCCGATGACGGCGATCGTGCGCTGCGCGAGGGTGAACCCGGAGACGACCTGCTTGGCGCGGTCGAAGGAACTCGTGATGATCTTCGGCATCGGATCAGGCCTGCATCCTCATGATGTCGTTGAACGCCGCGACGCTGCGGTCGCGGACGGCGACGACGAGATCGAGCGTCACCGATGCCCGCGCCGCGGCGATCGTCGCCTGATGGATGTCGGTGAGGTCGCCGGTGACGGCCTGGACCGCGAGTTCGTTGGACGTGGATTGGAGCTGCTGCAGATTCTCGACGGCGCCCGTGAGCGTCGTGGCGAACGACGAGTCGGATGCCGCGGCATCCGCGCGCTCGAAGCTGAGGGCCGACAGCGATGCCGTGCCGCCGGTCGAGACGGGATCGATCGCGAGCGACATCAGCGGCGTCCGATCTGAAGCGCGGCTTCGTAGGAGGTCTTCGCGCGGTCGACGACGGCGGCGCTCGCCTCGTAGCCGCGCTGCGCGAGGATGAGCATGCTCATCTGGTCGCCGAGATCGACGTTCGGGTACTCCACGTACCCGTTCTCATCCGCATACGGATGCGTCGGGTCGTGGACCATCTTGGTCGGCGCCTCGGATTCCACGACGCCGTCGACGAACACGCCGGGGCCGTCGGCGCCCGCACGCACGGTGACGAGCTTCTCGCGGAAGGGCTCCTCCCCCGCGGGCCGGGCCGTGTTGACGTTGGCGATGTTGTCGCTCAGCGCATCGAGCCACTTGCGGTGCACGTTCAGTCCCGTGCCGGCGATGCCGATCGCGTCGAACGTCATGCCGAGGCCTGCCCGATCGCCTTGGTGATGGACGTGGCCTGGCCGTCCAGCGCCTGCGTCGCGAACTGGAACCGCAGCACGGTGTCGATGTTCGAGAGGGTCTCGGTGTCGAGGTTCACGTTGTTGCCGTTGAGGCGCGTGGGTTCCAGCGAGCGCTCGGTCGTGGCATCCACGTCGCCGGATCCCGCGGAGACCGCGGAGCGCAGCGCGTCCTCGAACTGGACGCGCTTGGCGTGGTAGTCGGGGGTGTTGATGTTCGCGATGTTGTCGGCGATCGCTCGCTGACGCAGCGCAAGCCCATCGAGGGCGCTGGACAGCGCGGTGGCGGTGACGGATTCGAGCACGGCGGCACTCCGGATGCTGGGGGGAAGCCGATCCGTGGCCAGACGTCGAGCGATCCGTGCTCGATGTTGACTATCGCGACATCGACCGCCCGCGTAACCGTCTCGCGATCAGCCCTCGACGTCGAGGTACGCCGGCGCGTCTGTCTGGCGACTCGGCACTCTTCTCAGCGCGTTCAACTGGCGCGCGACCTGGGCACGTGCCGCCAGCACCCCGCCGATCATGAGCTGCTGCCGCGCCAGGATCGCCTCCGCGCGCTCGCGGATCTCCTCCGGGATCGGTTCCGTCGGGGTCTCCAGCGCCTGGGGCGGCGTGTGGCCGTCGGCGGCGTCGAGCGCGCTCTCGAACTGGTCGAGCAGGCGCACCCACGCGGCGAGATTCTCGCTCACGTCGTTCAGACGAGGGCCGGCTGCTGCGCTGCCTGATGCCAGGCATCCCGCAGCGGAGCGACGATGTCGCGGCACTCCGCGGTGGCTGCGGGGTCGCGCGAGACGTTCGCGACGACCATCCGGCCGGCGAGGTAGGTGTAGAGCGCACGCAGATCCGCGGATCCAGCCCACTCATCGCTCAGCGTCACGTTCAGTTCGGCGACGATCTGCTGGGCATGGAGCAGGTGTGTGCCCGCGCCGAGCCAGTCCGACGTCTCCTGCGCGAGTGCCGCTCGATCGATGTCGACGAGAAGGCGGTCGTAGAGCATCGTGAGAAGACGCTCGGGGGTCGCGGACGCGACCTGCTGCTCGAGGTACTCCTGCCGGGCGCGTTCTGGAGACATGCGCATGATTCGGCCTTCCTACGGTGAGTGGGTTCAGGATGACGAGGTCGAGGATGACGCGAGCCCCTCGAGTTGGGAGCCGAGCCAGGACGACTGCGACTGGAGGGTCGACAGCTGGACCTCCAGCTGCGCATAGGTGCGCTCGAGCGTCGCGCGACGCTGTTCGAGGCGGATGTCCCACCGCTCGACCTGCGTGCGGAGCGACTTCACCTCGGCTTCTTGGCCGGTGATGCGCTGCGTGAGCAGGCCGGTGTATTTGTCGGAGTACTGCGAGGTCGTCGCCTCCACGCGACCGGCGATGGCCGAGAACATCTGCTGGGCGGCGTCGGGATCATCGGCGAGCGCTTGCGCGAACTTCTCGGCGTCGAAGCTCAGCACGCCCTTCTGGTCGAACGAGATGCCGAGCGTGGAGGGTGAGATACCGTCGACCGGCGCCTGAACGGCTGCCGTGAGAGCAGTGCGCAGCGAGCGCACCGTGCTGTCGCCGGTGAAGACACCCAGCGTCGTCTTCTCGCCCTGGTCGGCGATCGTCGCCTTCGACCCGTTGTCGATCCGGGTGAGCAGGGCCGCGATCTCCTTCACGAACGCCTCTGCGGACGCCGTCTGAGCCTTCGCATCCCGTGCCACCGACACCGTGACCGGGTCGGCGCTCGCTCGCGACACGGTCACGTCGATGTCCTCCGCGATCGCGAACGTGTTCGTGCCGCTCGTGAGGACCTGCTCGGCCGCTGTGCCCGCGTACAGGCGGATGCGCGCATCGGCTCCCGTCGCGATGACGGCCGCGCCCGCCTCCGCGCCGACGTCCACAGCCGTGCCCGCCGTGACCTGAGCCGCCGTGCCCCGGTGCAGCGCGAATGCGGCAGCGGCGCCCGTCTCGTCGGAGGTCACCTGGAGGCGGTAGAGCGGTGAGCCGCCGGCATCCGTCCCCGCGGGGATCACCGTCGCCGTGACGCCGGTCTTCGCCGCATTGATCGCTTTCGCGAGATCCTGCGGGCTCGCACCGACGCCGGTGACCTCGGTCGTGGTTCCGTCCGCGGAGACCACCGTGTAGGTCCCGCCCCAGGCGCCGCTGGGGGCCGCCGCGGTGACGACCGAGTGCGCGGTGGCCGTGGCATCCACGACGATGTCCGTCGAGAGCGCCCCCGCCTTCGCCCCCGCGACGACGGTGACGCTCTCGTGCGAGGCGGTCGCCGTGAAGGCCGCGAGGGAACCGGAGGAGGCGGCGGTCTTCGCCTTCTCGAACAGCTGCTGCAGTCCGGTGTTGAGCGATTGCAGGTTCGTGACCACCGAGCTCCGGTCGGTGATCTTCGCCGAGAGCAGCGACTGCGGGATCGCGTTCACCTTCATGAGCGCGTCGATGATGTCCGCTGTCTGGAGCCCGGAGACCAAGCCGTCGATCTTCATCTCGAATGCCTTCCTCGCGTGCGATGAGTCGTTCTACAGGACGGCGCCCGAGCGGCCAGGCACGTCCGCTCGGGCGCCGTACGCGCCAGATGTTCTCAGCGACTCAGCGGAGCAGCTGCAGAACGCCCTGACCCGACTGGTTCGCCTGTGCGAGCATCGCCGTACCGGCCTGCTGCAGGATGTTCGAGGCGGTGTAGCGCACCATCTCGGCGGCCATGTCGGTGTCGGCGATGCGGCTCTTGGCGGCGGCGAGGTTCTCGGCCGAGACCTGGAGCGAGTTGATCGTCGACTCGAAGCGGTTCTGCTGCGCACCGAGGTCGGCGCGAGCGGTCGAGACGCTGACGATCTCGGCGTCGACGGCGGCGATCGACGTGAGCGCGTTGGCGGCGTCGGAGACGTCCAACGCGCCGATGGTCGCGCCCAGGCCCGAGAAGTCGGTGAGGGTGACGGCGATCTGGTCCTCGGCGGCCGTCGAGCCCGCGCCGACCTGGAAGGTGAGGGAGGCGTTCGAGCCGTCGAGCAGCTTGATGCCGTTGAAGTTCGTGCTGGCCGCGACGCGGGTCAGCTCCTCGCCGAGCGCCTCGATCTCGGTCGAGATCGCCGCGCGCGAGTCGGCGTTGTTCGAGTCGTTGCCCGCCTGCACCGCGAGGTCGCGGACGCGCTGCAGGATCGAGTGCACCTCGGTGAGCGAACCTTCCGCGGTCTGGATGACCGAGATGCCGTCCTGCGCGTTGCGCGTGGCGACGTTCAGGCCGTTGACCTGCGAGCGCAGGCCCTCGGAGATGGCGAGGCCGGCGGCGTCGTCCGCCGCGCGGTTGATGCGCAGACCGCTCGAGAGCTTCTCGAGGGACTTCGACACGTCGCTCTGGTTGGCCGAGAGGTTGCGGTAGGCGTTGAGGGCGCCGACGTTGGTTGCGATCTGAAGACCCATGATTTCCTCCGTGGTTGGGGGTCGGATACCGGCCCATCCGTGGGCCGACACCAGGCACTATCGCGACGAGGATCTCTCCCGTAACCGCCGAATCCGACTTTTCTCCTCGTTTACGAGCCGGAATCGTTAGGATGCTGCGAGCAGTTCGCCCGAGCGTGCGGTCACGCGTCGCGGCGCCCCGAAGACGGCACCGAAGAAGTCGGCGCGCGTCTTGGTGCCGCGGTCGGCGGCGTCGCCGGTCTCCCACTCCTCCATGGCTTCGCGCATGAGCTCGAGTCCGTTGCGACGCAGCTTGGAGATGTACGGGTGGCTCACCTCGAGCTCCTCCGCGAGATCCTTCACGGTGCGATCCTCGATGTAGATGCCTCGGATGACGTGCTGCATCGCCGTGGGCAGTGCATCGATGAGGCGCATCAGCATGGCGTGGTTCTCGGACTCCTCCACGGCGTGCTCCGGGAGGATGATGCTCCCCGTGAGGTCGGCCGGCTCGCGCCCCGCCTCGGGGTCGAAGTGCGCCTCGAAGCTCGTCGCCGTGCGGACCATCTCATCGAGCTTGAGAGCGTCGGCCACGACGTCCTCAGCCAGACCGGACTCCGCAGCCAATTCGGCGCGGGTCGCGGCCCGCCCCGTGCGGGCCAGAATCACGTCGCCCGCGGTGCGGATCCGCTGGATCTTCACACGCCCGCGCTCACCGGCAGGATCGGCGGCGCGCATCTCATCGAGGATCGCCCAATTGATCTGGTTCCGCGCGAAGGCACCGAAAGGGATGCCGCGCTCCGGCTCGTAGGACAGCGCGGCCCGCGCGAGGCCGAGCATGGCGGCCGAGATGAGGTCGTCGAGATCGACGTGCGGGGCGACTCGCGCCTTCTCCACGGCGAGGTACTTCGCGAGGGGCAGGTTCTCCTGCGCAAGCCACTCCGGAGTGCGACGTGACTCGGACTGCGCGCCAAGATGAGCAGATGAGGCAGAGGGACTCGACAACGTGACTCCATGGGGGTTTGGACTCGTTTATGAGGAAATTATCACAATCCAAGCCTTTCATTAGAGTTTTCTCATTTTTGCCTCATGACCGGCGCGGCATGTTCATCTGCCCGTAACAGAGGCCCGTGCCCCCCGCCGACGGCGCGGAATCCCGCGGGTCGCCGAGTACACGGCGCGAGCGGCCTTCACGACCGCGTCGACGACGCACGCTACTGACGACCCGCTACGGGGCACAGATGCGCGGACGGGCATACGAACGGCGATCCCGACGCGCCGCCGCGGGCGAACCACTCGGTGACCTCGGAGATGGGTTCTCTGCGCTCCTGGACCGCGGTTCACACATTGGTGCACACATACATCCGGTCGTGACGAATGTTGAATCACATGCTCGGACGGAGCGATCGCGGTGCAGTTCTTCCCGAAACCTTCCCGCCATCATGCGGGCATCGGCGTGAGTTCCTCATCCCCGCGCAAACGGATCGCGTACTCAAGTTCCATGCACGGTGAACTCTTTCCCAGCGCAGAACAGCGAAGGTGGCTCGCAAAGTTGCGGTCCGCATGGCTCCGGGACTCCGCATGAATCAGCGATCCGACTTCTCAACCGTTGCATCTCAGACTGGATTGACGGAGGTTGTTGCCGGCCGAAGCACGTTGCACCGCGTAGGTACTCTCGTCGGCCGTCGGCACGGTGGATGACCTTGCGTATGCCCAATCCTCGATCGCGGTCAAACCGTCCACGTTGATCCGATGCCGAAATCCGCCGCGGACGCGCTCAGCGGTCACGAGCCCCGCGCTTCGGAGGATGGCGAGGTGTCTCGAGGCGGAGAAGCGCGACAGGTCAGTCGCGCCCGCTATCTCCGAGATGGTCGGCCCGCACGTACGCGGCGAACGTTTCACGAGTGCGTCGACGATCGCCAGTCGTTCGCTGTTCGCAAGGGCTGAAAACAGTCGAGCTGCGTCCATCGTCCTCATCGCCCTTCACGCTGGTCCGTCCTGATCGACTCCTCGACCAGGACGACGACCTTCGTCATCAGGGGCGGAGTGCAGCGATCGCATCACCCGAATCGACCGTGCCATCACAACCGCAGTCCTCCGGGTCGAATAGAGGAGTGGTCCGACCGCACGACGGTTCAGCTCCTTCAAGCATCGGATCCGACCGCGGTGGGCAGCTTGATGATCGCCGAGCCTGGCATGACGTTCTGACCGCGCTGGTTGGTGGCCCAGGTCTCGACGCTCACGACGTGGTCGCCTTCGTCGTCGATGTACTTATCGACGATCTTCCCGCCGAACCGAACGACATCCGACAGGTAGACGTGGGCGCGGTACTGACCGTGCACCTTCTTGAGGAAGCCGGCGTCCCCCATCCAGTCGGTGAGGTGCTGGATTCCCCATGACGTGCGCTGCACACCGACGTCGTAGGCCGCCTGAGCACCCTGCAGACTTGCCGCATAGTCGTTGTAGTGCACGGCGTACACGGGCTCGAGAGCGTGAGTGTTGGGGTCGCGGAAAGCCCACTTGGGATGCTTTGCGTAGCGACGAAGCGCGACGCCGTGCGCTGCGATGCGCGGAATCGGGGCTGCACCTGAGGCGATGAAGGCGATGAAGTCACTGAGACCCATCGGCCCCTTCGTGATGACATCGAGCTCGTCACCGACCGACACGTCTTCCCAGAGCCGCGGGGTCGACCCACGTGGCGTCTCCGCGAGGATGTCGTGTTCGATCTGTTCGATCTCCTCGGGCGTCCAGGGGTGCGGCAGCTCGATCTTGCGGCTTTCACGCTTCTTCTGCATCTCGGTGCGCTCGAACCGCATCCGCGAGCAGATGAACTTTGCGACGAGCTCGCCGTCCTGATTGCGGTACTCCTGCCGCAGGTAGTCCTTGATTCGACGTCCGGCGAAATTGCTCGCCTCGATCGGTCCGTCGAATCCATCGAACACGATCGTCGCTGTGATCTTGTCGCCGAGACGGATCGGCTTGTAGAACTCGATGTCCGTCTCGGCGTGGAAGCCGCCCAGACCGCGCCAGCCGACCTGCACGGAACCGAGGCACGCGAAGATGAACGCGGGAGGCGCAACGATTCCCCCGTTCACCGAATCGGCGGCGTAGGCTTCGTCCGTCCAGAGCGGATTGCCGTCGCCGATGCCCTCGCAGAAGCGCAGAATCGCGTGACGATCGGCGTACTCGTTGTTGACCGAGCCTTCCGTTCGCAGCTCGGTGCCGATCAGGGCACGCATTTCGTCGAGCATCTCGTCGGTGAAGGTCGCAGTTGCGAGCTTCTGCTCGAAGCCGGTGCTAGTGGTCTCGGTCGTGGTCATCGCGGCCTCCATTGGTTGCGTACGTATAGAGTATACCATCGTCATCGATTTTCAACCCGTCCGAGAAGGCGAGATGCATCGCCGTCTGACGCAGTGCCGAGACGCGGTGCCAGTCCCTGAGTCCATCCCACCCCGGACCCCATGGAAGACTGGCGGCGATCTCCCATACCGAGTCGCCCGGGGCCTTCTTGCGACGATCACGCGCTCGCTGGCCGCGACGGATCTGATGTGCGATCGTCTCGTCTATCCGCGCCCCGAGGTCGTCGATCGCGTCCCCGTGCCCCGGCAATCCGCGCCAGGCTCGGAGATCGACGAGCCGACGCAGAGACTGCAGGTACTCGGCAAGCGCGTCGAACCCCGGTCGGCTCGGACTGAGACCGACCCCGGGATAGAAGTCCGGCAGCACGTGGTCACCGGTGAACACGATCTTCTCGACAGGCATCGCGACGCAGATCGAACCTGGCGAGTGCCCGGGCGTGTGCACCACGAACGCCTCGCGGCCGGGGATCTGGAGAGCTTCGCCGTCCTCCAGCATTCTGTCCACAACCGTCTCATCGGGGGGTGGCGGTTCCGCGTGGATGAGCACTGATGTCATCTCCGGCGGAACGCCCCAATCGGCGAGCTCCGCCGGGCTCGGGCCACGGGGCGCATGCTGCGTCGTCGCGTCCGCCCGATGCATGCGCACCTCTGCCCCGCTGCGCTCCCGGATGCTGTTGGCCAGTCCGCGGTGATCCTGGTGCAGATGCGTCATCGTCACCGACCGGATGCGGGACACATCCTGACCCAACGCCGCAGTGAAGTCGTTCAGCGCGTCCCAGCTGGCCGCCGAGTCCCACCCCGTGTCGATGAGGTGGAGTGATCCGTCGTCGCCGATGATGGCGTAGACGTCGGCCGTTGCGATCCAGTGCCCCTCGGGCATCGGACTCTGCAGTCGCCAGACTCCGTGAGCAACCTGCTTCGGTGCGTCCATCGAGATGCTCAGGGCCGGGCGGGCGACATCCGCGCCGCGATGCGCTGTTGGAAGTCGTCCTGCTGCGCCGACCAGAGCTGCTTCGGGATCTCGTTCTCGATCGCCGATGCGTAGTCCGCGAAGCCACCTGCCTCACGGATGGATGCCTTGGCTCGCTCCGCCACCCCGCGAGGTGCGATGCACGCCTTCGCTCCGAGCTCTAGCGCTCGCTCCAGCAGCAGGTCCGACTCGACGGTCTCGAGCGCGAGGCCGATCTCGCTCGCGCGGGCGCCGTCCACATCCTGTCCGAGCAGCACGAGCGCGTTCGCCACTTGTGCGCCGACGAACTGACGCAGGAGCCACGTGTGACCGCCCCCGGGATGCAGGCCGAGCTCGAGGAATCGCGTCGCGAAGAGCGCGTCCTCGCTGGCCAGGATCACGTCGCAGGCCATTGCGAGATTCATGCCGGCACCGACCGCAGGTCCGTTGACCGCGGCGATCGTCGGTAAAGGGCATGCGTGCAGGCGCTGGAATGCCGCGTAGATCGATCGGAGACTCTCCTCGGCCTGCTCGTCGGGTCCGGCTGCACCCACGAGATGCCGCAGGTCGGCACCGGCGCAGAAGGCATCCCCTGCACCGGTGACGATGACGGCACCCATCGTCTGGTCTGCCTCGATCTCGTTCAGAGCATCGATGAACTCTTCGACCATGGCCACCGTCAGGGAGTTCTTCCGACGTTCGTTCGTGAGCGTGACGATCGCGACGCGCTCATGGATCTCGGTGCGGATCAACTCCGCGGAACGGGTCTCGGGCATGGGTCAGCGCTCCTTCATTGGGGCTACCTCGATGTCGACTGACGATCGATAGAATAAAGTATACTCACCGATCCGCACGCGCCACCACACCGCGGACATCGTCGGGTCAGCCCTGCTCGTCGAGCCAGGCTGCGACGTGAGCCGTCCCGAGCCTGCGGTGGGAGTTCATCGCCGCGACGATTCCCTCAGGATCTCGACTCTCGATGATCGGCATCATCTCGATGTGCTCGGCGTGACTCTTCTCGCTCGACTGCATGCCGACCGAGCCACGGGTGCCATACGGCTCGACAGAATCCCACAGGTACGTGAGGAAGCGGAGCAGTCGGTCGGATCCGGCTCGTCGGAAGATTACGAAGTGAAACGCGCGGTTGAGCTCGAGGTACTCGAACCGCTGGCTCGGTCCGGTGAGCTCGCTCATCTGCGCGATGAGTCCGCGAAGCTCTTCGAAGTCCTCGTCAGTGAGGTTGGGCGCCGCCAGGATGTACGCCTCGGGCTCGAGCACCTCGCGCCAGTGGTAGATGTCTTCGAGGTCAGGCCCGGAGAGCTGGCGCGCGAAGTAGCCCTGGCTCTGCTTGTGCACGACATGACCCGTTGCCGCAAGAGAAGCGAGCGCCTCGCGCATCGGTATATGCGACAGGCCGTACTCGGGTGCCAACTGATGCGGAGACAGGCGCGCTCCCGGCTTGATCGTGCCGTCGGCGATCTCCGTCCGGACCCGATGTATCGCGTACGAGACCAGGGTCTCGGGTCGCTTGCTTCGGCTGTCAGAGGCCACGGTGCCCCCTTCCTTTGCCTAGCGGACTGAATCTAAAGTATAGGAAATCCGTTCAGCCCCGCGTCGCTCGCGTCATGGGCGTGTCAGTGATGCCTTCCGCGATAAGGACGCCGATGTCGTCCTCGCTGAAGCCGCCGAGTTCGCGCAGGATCTCGACCGAGTGCTCCCCCAGTCGCGGTGGACTAGACGGTGCCCCGTCGGGCCACGCCGCAGACCGCACGGGATTGCGTGCCGTCGGGACGGCGGAGTCCCCCTCTCCGACCCACTGCACCGTGCCGTTGACCTTGACCTGCTCCAGCTCCAGCGTCTCGTGGAGCTCGAGCACCGGGGAGTTGGGCACGTCGGCGACATCCAGGGTGTCCTGCCACTCCTCACGAGTCCGCGTCCGGATGATCTCAGCGAGGGCGGGGATGAGCACGTCACGGTTCTGCACGCGTGCGGCGTTCGTCGCGAACCTCTCGTCATCGATCCACTCCTCGCGTCCGATCGCGACGCATAGGCTCCTCCAGAACCCGTTGGTGAACGCCCCGATCATGATGAAGCTGCCATCGCTGCACTCGAGCGCCTGGTACGGCACGATCTGAGCATGACCGCGTCCGAGTCGGGGGATCTGGTGGCCCTTCCCGACGACCGCAGGGATGTAGTTCGCCAGCAACGCGACGCTCGCGTCGATCATGGAGATCTTTATGTGCTGGCCCTCCGGATGCTCATCCCGCGCGTGGAGCGCCGCGAGCACACCGACGAGGCAGAACAGTCCGGCCGAGTAGTCGCTCACCGGGGTGCCCATACGCACGGGTCCACCGCCGACTTCTCCCGTGACGCCCATCAGACCACTGACGGACTGCAGGATGATGTCGTTGGCCGGTCGGTCGCGCCATGGCCCCTCGGTACCGAAGGCCGAGATCGATCCATAGATGATCCCCGGTCGTCGTGCGCTCAAGTCGTCGAAGCCGAGCCCGAGCCGGTCCATCACACCGGGTCTGAAGTTCTGCAGGACGATGTCGCAGTTCTCCGCGAGTCGTCGCGCCGCCTCCTGGCCGCGTTCGGATCGCAAATCGAGGGTCACGTCCCGCTTGCCTCGGTTGATGGCGACGAAGTAATCGCTCTCGAGCGGCCCGAGCATGGGCGCGCCCATGTAGCGCGCTCCGTCGCCGCGGCGCGGCTTCTCGACCTTGATCACCTCGGCGCCGAGGTCCGCGAGGAACATGGTCGCGTAGGGTCCTGCCGCTGCGTGGGTGAAGTCGAGGACGCGGATGCCGGCGAGCGGCAGGCCCGTCGTGCCCGATGCGCGATCCGAAGTCGTCATCTCGCGCCCACTCCGGCGGTCGAGAGCAGACTTCCCTCGGTGTCGTAGAAGAGCACGCTGGCGCGAGGTACCGAGAGGATGACCTCGTCCCCCAGCCGGACGTCCGAGACATCGCCCTGCTCGGCGAACCACTGGGTCTCACCGACTTCGACGATGAACTGATGCGTCCCGCCTTCCGAGAGCACGATCTGCGCGACGCGACCTTCGATCTCGACGTCGCCGTGGGACGCACGCTCAGCTATGGGGGTCGCGGGCACGACTCGGACATCACGGGGACGCGCGAACACTCGGACCGACGATCCGTCCGCCGCGCCCACGACGTCGTCGACCCCGCCGACCCAGCCGCCGTCGTGCGTGATCTGGCCGTTCTTGAGCGTGGCGGTGAGCTTGTTCCGCACGCCTAGAAAGGTCGCCGCGTACGGTGATGCCGGACGCGTGTAGACCTCGTCCGGGGTGCCGGACTGCTCGATCTCACCCTCCCGCATCAGCACGACTCGGTCGCCCATCTCGAGGGCCTCCGCCTGATCGTGGGTGATGTGCAGCGCCGTGAAGCCCAACTCGCGGTGCAGTCGTAGGAGTTCGGAGCGGAGGCTCACCCGCAGAAGCGCATCGAGGTTGCTCAACGGCTCGTCGAGGAGCATGAGCGACGGACGTGAGGCGAGCGCCCGCGCGAGCGCGACCCGCTGCTGTTGCCCACCGCTCAGCTCGGCCGGCAACCGCTTCGCGAGAGGCGAGCACTCGACGGTCTCGAGGACTTCAGCGACACGCTGCGTGCGCTCCTGCCCCCGCACTCCGCGCCGCTTCAGCGGGTAGGCGACATTCGCCTCGACCGACATGTGCGGCCAGAGCGCATAGTTCTGGAAGACCATGCCGACGTTGCGCGCCTCGGGCTTCACGTCGACGCCGGCAGACTGATCGAAAACCGTGCGTCCGTGGAGCCGGACGCGGCCGCCGGTCGGTCGCTCGAGACCGGCGACGCACCGCATGAGCGTCGACTTGCCGCAGCCGCTGGGTCCGAGAACGACGACGTACTCGCCCTTCCTGATGCTCAAATCGATGCTGCGCACCGCGTGGACGTCTCGTCGCTTGCTGATGAAGCTCTTGCTCAGGTCCTCGACGCTCGCCTCAATGGGCGCTTCACCGGTCTCGGGCCTCACCTCGGACGATGCCATGTCCCGCGTCCTCTCGATCTCGTTTGCGATGGTCACGTCAGTCGTCATCACAGCTTCTCCAATGCGTTCCGTCCGCCGACCAGCAGCGTGAGAGCCACGCCGACACCGGTCACCGCGGTGATCACAAGCGCCAGCACGGCGACCTCGGGGTAGACGCCTGTGGTCCAGGTGTCGTAGAGCAGAGTGCCCATCACGTGGACTCGGGGTGTGCGCAGCATCACCGAGACCGCGAAGTCGTGCGAGAGCAGGATGAACATCACCGTCGCGGCCGCGGCGACTCCTCGACGCGCGAGTGGGAGCGCGATGCCGAAGAGTGTCCGGAAGTAGCCGGCCCCCGACACTCTGGCCGCTTCGTACAATCGCGGATCCACTCCGAGCAGGCTCGAATGCTGAGCGCGCAGGGCGAACGGGAGCACGATGTAGATGTAGCCGATGACGAAAAGCCAGGGACTTCCGAACAGATTGAAGGGCGGCTGAAGGAAGATGAACATCACGGCGATGCCCAGTACTGCGCGGGGCACGGCGAGCGGCGTCACGAACGCGAGATCGAGTGCGTACTGGGCGAATCGGGGCGCTCGGAACGCCGCGGTCATCGCCATCGCGCCGATGAAGCCGAGGGGGATCGCGACGAGGATCGCCCCGAGCGAGAACACGACCGTGTTCTGCACGGCGGAGAGCAGCTGCGGATCGGTGAGGCCGTCGATCACGTGGTCGAGGGTGAACTGTATCTGACCGAGGTCCCCGTTCCAGAATCGCGAGAACGCGACGAGGCCGAGCCCGATGAGCGGGAGCGCGATAGTGACGAGCGCGTAGGCCACGATCGCGACGAACGCCCAGATCGAGGTCTCCTGCGACGGGACGCCCCCGATCGAGCCTTGCGACGCGTACCGACGCTGATCCCCGAGCGACACTCGCTGGAAGACGATCGAGATGATGCCGATCGCGATCAGCGGGAGGCCGATCGCAGCCGTGAGCGGGTAGTCGATCGGGAAGTTCTCACGTACCCGGAAGATCTCGGTCGTGAGGACGTCGATGCCCGCTCGCCCACCAAGAAGCAGCGGTGCCGTGAACTGGCCCAGCCCGAGCAGGAAGGTCGTGACGGCGCCCGCGAGCAGAGCGGGTCGCAGCAGCGGAAGCGTGATCGTCCGGAAGGCGGTGAAGCGCGACGCTCCGGACAATCGCGCTGCCGCCTCGAGTGAGCCGCGGATCTCCTGGAACCGCGCACTGACCATCGTGTAGGCGATGCCCGCGAGGTCGAGACCCGTGATGATGATGATGGCCTCTGTCGAGTACACGTTGAGCGGGCCCTCGGTCAGCCCGGAGAAGAACGGCAGTTGACGCAGCAGCGTGTTCCCGTACCCGACGGTCGGGGCGAAGATGAAGACCCACCCGATGATCAGTGCGACCTGCGGAACGATGAGGGGAAGGAGCGGGATCATCGCCGCGATCCCGCGGTAGCGAGCGGGTACTCGCTGCACGAGCACCGCCATGGCCACGGCGACGACCACGGCGATCACCGTCGATCCGAAGGCGAGCGCGATGGTCGTGAAGAGGGTCTGGCCGAAGCGCGGAAGAGCGAGCATGTCCTGTATTGCCCGCCCTCCGTCTTGGAAGGCCTGGGCGTAGAACAGCGCAACGGGGAGGACGACGGCCAGCACGGCGAGCGCGGCGATCACGTACCACAGGACGCTCGCCTTCGGCACCCACTTGGATCGGGGGCGTTCAGGGCGTCTGCCTCCGCGGCCTGTCCTCGCGGCGGCCAGCGTCCCGGTCGCGGTGTTCGCGTAATCCTCGTCGCGGAGGAGTACGCCTGGTGTGACATTCATCGTCGGTCCCAATCCTGTGGTCCTCGGGGTCTATCGCGAACGATTCCGGGTCAGGGGCGGAGCAGATAGCGCTGGCTGGCACGAGCCGGCGCGTCGATGCGAGCACGAATGGTTGTTCGGCGCGGCGTCGGTTGCATGATGCATTGGACCTCTCTGTCCATCCCTACGTCTATGTAGCGAGACGTACTGTCGTCTGAATAGTAGATAGTAGACTATTCGCGATGTCAAGCACTCATGACTCTTGCGGGCCACGAGTCGAATGCTATCGTATACTCTCTACTAACGTGGTCGACAACGACGCGACGCATGACCAATGGAGGTTTCATGTCGGCTCTTCAAGGCGTTCGAGTTCTCTGCGTCGGGCAGTTCTACATGGCGCCGTACAGCAGCCTTCTGCTGGCCCGCATGGGCGCCGATGTCATCAAGATCGAGTCGCCGAAGGGTGATCCCTACCGTCACCTCCCGACGACCACCGGCTCCGGCAACTCTGTGCAGTTCGACCTCATGAACGGCGGGAAGAAGCTCATGAAGCTCGACCTGCGCGCTCCGGAGGGCCGCGAGGTCTTCCTCGCGCTCGTAGCCGACAGCGATGTGATCGTGCAGAACCTGGCCCCCGGGGCGCTCGATCGAATGGGGCTCGGCTACGACGTGCTCCACGGCGTCAATCCGCGCATCATCCTCGCGTCCGGTTCCGGCTTCGGCTCCACAGGTCCGTACGCGAACGACACGGCGATGGATCTCACCATCCAGGCGCGTGCGGCCATCATGAGCACGACGGGCTTCATGGACGGTGAGCCGGTGCGGACGGGACCGTCGGTCGTCGATCTCATGGGCGGGACGCACCTCGCGGTGGGAATCCTCGCCGCTCTCTTCCAGCGTGAGCACACCGGGGAGGGGCAGCACGTGGAGGTCGCGCTGCAGGATGCGATCGTGCCCGCGCTGTCGTCCAACATCGCCGCGCTCCTGAGCGACCGCGGTTCACCCGAGCGCACGGGCAACCGGCACGGCGCACTGGCTGTGGCGCCGTACAACGCCTACGAGGCGAGCAACGGATGGGTGACGATCCTTTGCCCGTCACAAGCGCACTGGGACTCCCTCCGCGAGATCATGGCAGATCCCCGCGCGCACGATCCGCTCCTGCACGACATGTCGGGACGCGCCGCGCATATCGACCTCGTCGATGAGATCGTCAGCGATTGGGCGCGCGGACTGCCGAAGGAGACCATCTTCTCCCTCCTTCAGGCCGAAGGCATCCCGGTGGCACCGGTCATCACCCTGCCGGAACTGCTCGAGGATCCCCACTTCGTGCATCGCAACATGCTGCGCACGACGAAGACCGAGAACGGCAACTGGCACACCTGGGCAAGCCCCGTCAGGCTGTCGGACTCCCCCATGGTCGAGCCCACCCGCCCCGGTGCGCTGGGCAGCGACACCGAGGCGATCCTCCGCGATGAGCTCGGCTATGAAGGCGAGCGGATCGACGCGCTCCGCAGCGCGAAGATCATCTGACGTCGGCGCCGCCTCGCCGGGCTGCCTTCGCGAGTGGTCAGGACGCGAGTTCGCCGCATCGCGCGGCGAACTCGCTCGTCGTCGCGGTTCCGCCGAGGTCGCGGGTGACCACGTCGCCCTGCGCTATCGTGGCGGCAACGGCGGCCCGGACCCGATCACCGGCGTCACGCTGGCCCACGTGATCCAACAGCATAGCGCCCGAGAGGATCATGCCCGCCGGATTCGCCCGCCCCGTTCCGGCGTACTTCGGTGCACTCCCGTGGCCTGCCTCGAACACCGCACCGTGTGGTCCGACGATCGCACCCGGCATGACTCCGACGGTGCCGGCGAGCCCTGCCATCACTCCGCACATGATGCCGCCGTACACACTCTCGAGTAGAAGGATGCGGTACGACGACGGGTCCTGGATCAGGTGCGTCATCAGACCGTCGAGGATCTCCTCGTCGACCGAGACGCCGGGGAAATCGGGCGCGACATCCATCGCCGACTCGAGGAACAGCCCGTCGGTCGCACGCTGGCCGGTGGCGATGTGACCCACCGTGACCCGCGCATCGCCCTTGTCGACGGCCCACTGCATGGCGAATCGCGCGACGCGTTCGGAGGCATGTCGCGAGATGATCTTGAGCCCGATCCCGACATCGCCGTCCGAACTGCGCTGGGAGACGCTGCGGCTGAGATCCTCGGTCTGGTCGCGGACGAGGGTGAGATTCAGGCCCGGATACCGAGCGCCAGGGTGGGCGAAGTACTGCACCGTCCGCACGTTCGCGTACGCCTCGATTGCTTCACGGATCCCCCAGCTCGGGCTCGTATAGCCGGTGAGGGGTGTCGTGTAGGGCGCTTTCAATGCGACCCCGAGCGACCGCAGAGCCTCAGCCGTATCATCCGGGACCGCGCTGCCGGTGTTCGTGAACGCCTCTTCACCCGCGGGTAGCGTGACCCACTCGATGTCGGCGCCCGCCGCATCCATGACGGCGACGGCCGCATCGACGATCTCGGGGCCGATCCCGTCTCCACGCAGCAGACCCGCAGCAACAGTCATCGACTCCTCGCCCTCTCACTCGACGCCGGGCTCGGCGCCCATCCGTATGCGGCAGCGCATGCACCACCCATCAGCTTGGCCCGCTCGTCCTCCGTCAGACGGTCGGTCAGCAGGAACGGGATGGTCGCCTGGGCGTACGACACGTTCTTGGCGGTGCGGGTCCAGTCGGTTCCCCACAGACAGCGTTCCACTCCCCACGCGTCGAAGACGCGCCCGAGCGGTCCCCAGATATCGGGATAGGGAAAGGGGTGCTTCGAGAGCACGCATGCGCCGCTGACTTTGATCATCGCGTTGACACGCCTGCCCAGCTCGAGCACGCCGTCCAGCTGTCGCCAGGGCGTCGCCGATACCGGGAAGTGCTGATCGATCCCCAGGTGGTCGATGACGAAGCGCGTCTCGGGATGCCGATCGACGAGCGCGATCGCGTCATCCACCCTGCCCCCGCACAGCACGTTCACCGCAAGATCGTGACGAGCGGCCGCGCGCATGGCCGCCGCGACGCCGGGATCGTCCGGACGGGTGGAGACCCGATCGTCGATGCGCACGCGTATTCCGACCGTTCCCGGTGTCTCCTTCCACAGGGCGATGTCATCCTCCACCGCGGGGTCGGCGCTGTCGATCATCTTCACGAGGGCGAATCGATCGGGAAACTCGGCACCGATCTCGACCGCGTACCCGGCGTCGTAGCCGTACAGGATGAACGGCGACACCAGAATCGCTCCATCCACCCCGACGTCGTCCATCGCGGCGAGCATCTCGGCACCGGTGACGTGCGGCGGCCAATCAGGATCGTTGCGCCATGGGCGCTGCGAGGTGTTCGCCTCGTACGCGTGCACCTGAGAGTCGATGATCATCGAGCGGCTCCGCGACGGCACTTCACGCGAGATATCCCTCGAGCTCCTGCTCGAGGGCACTGCGCGATCGGGCGCCGACGATCGACGACTCGGCAGCACCTCGGCGGAACACCTTCATCATCGGCACCGAGGTGATCTGATGCGTCATCGCGATTTCGATGTTCTCATCGACGTTGACCTTCACGACACGGAGTCTGCCGCCGTGGGCCGCGGCGATCTCGTCGAGCACTGGCGACATCGCCTTGCACGGACCACACCACGGCGCCCAGAAGTCGACCAGGACGGGCAGATCGGCGTCGAGCACGTCCCTCTGCCATGACGCGGCGTCGGTGTTGTGGACGATCGTCCGTCCGCTTTCGGCCGCTTCCTCTGCGAGGACCTCCTCGTGCGCCTGGGACTCCGCCAGGATCCCGATCGTCTCATCGAGGCTCGCGAGGTAGTGCTCGACATCCATCGCCGCGGCGGCGCCGCTCGCGGCGGCCGTGACCGCCTGGCGGTACGTCGGATCGATGATGTCACCTGCCGCGAACACGCCCGACACCGAGGTACGCGACGACCGCCCGTCGACGAACACCGTGCCTTCAGGCGTCAGCGCGAGCTTGCCGTGGACGAGGTGGGTACGCGGGTCGTTGCCGACGGCGACGAACACTCCGTCGAGCGCCAACTCGCGCACGACACCGTCGACGGTGTCCTCGAGGACGACACCCCGGACGGCATCCTCGCCGACGACCTCCCTGACGGCCGAGTTCCAGATGAACTCGATCTTGTCGTTGCGGAAGGCGCGGTCCTGCATGATCTTGGATGCGCGCAGGCCCGACCGGCGATGGATCACGTAGACCCTGGTCGCGAACTTGGTGAGGAAGATCGCCTCCTCCATCGCCGAGTCGCCCCCACCGACCACTGCGATCACGCGATCGCGGAAGAAGAAGCCGTCGCACGTCGCGCAGTACGACACGCCGCGCCCCGACAGCTCCTGCTCTCCCGGAACCCCCAGCTTGCGCGGTGCGGATCCCGTGGCGAAGATGAGGGAGTCGGCTTCGATCGTCCGTCGGGAGCCGAGCGTCACGCGCTTGGCGATCCCGTCGACCTCGAGGCCCACAGCGTCGTCGTCGATGATCTCGGCACCGAAGCGCAGTGCCTGAGCTCGAATGCCCGCCATGAGCTCGGGGCCCATGACGCCTTCCGGGAACCCCGGGAAGTTCTCGACGTCGGTGGTGTTCATCAGTTCACCGCCGGCGTCCACGGAGCTGGCGACGACGATCGGCTCGAGGTTGGCTCGCGCCGCGTAGATCGCGGCGGTGAGTCCTGCCGGCCCTGAGCCGATGATGATCACACGGCGCACGATGGCCTCCTTGAGTCGCTTCGGTGGGACACGATGATGGACCGAGATGACGGTCTCAATCGATGCGTCGGGTGACGGCCTTCGTCAATGCGAACGAGGCCATGTAGAGGGCGTGAACCCCGGGTCCTCCCGCCACGATGATCTGGATGTCTTCAGGGCGGTCGACGATCGGAAGCCTGCTCATGTCGACCCAATCAGGGCGGCGCGTAGCGATGAGCTCCTGGAAGGGGGTGGGCATTCCGCGCATGTCGATGCGCGCGTGCTCGAAGAGGATCTCGGCGGCTTCCTTCGGTCCGAGTCCGCTGTCGGCGATCTGCTTCGCCTGCTCGGGACACAGCACGACGAGCGCTTCGCCGCCCATCGTGTGGTTGTTCGAGCCGACGGCCGCCATGCCCCGGCCGATGACGTTCAGCGCCTCGTAGCCGTTCTGACCGGTGACGTCGATGATGTTGTGCTGAGCCTGCACCGCGAAGAGCGTGACGGCGCTGTCCTCGGCATCCAGTCCGACGCGCACGTGGTACGGCTCCCACGGAGTCTGGGCTTGGTTCTCGGCCGCGCAGAAGCTGTACTTGCCGGGCCAGCCGTGCGTGGCCTGATCGGTCTTGCCCGGTATCCCGCCGCCGAGATTCTGCAGCAGGAATCGCACGGCGCGCCCGATCACCGCATTCGCGTAGTTGCCCGGCCCGAAGCATCCCGCTCCCCAGTTCATTCCGAGGCGTTCGCGGATCGGACCGTGGACCATCACTAGCGGCGTCACGGGGTTGGTCGTCGGCTGGATGGCGAAGAGGTTGTACTCCGGCGCCATCAGGGCCTCGGCGATCGCGAGGAGCACGGGCATGTGCTCTGGCGAGCAGCCCGCGAGGACGCCGTTCACGGCGATGTAGCGAGGCGTGACCAGCCCCTGGATCGGGGGCATGTATCCGAGCACTTCGTCCGGGCCACGGGTCGTGCCCGCCAGCATGCGGTCGACGCGCTCGGGCGTCGCCACGACGACTGGCAGGCCGTCGCCGATGCGGCGCTCCGCGAGTTCACGTGCGAGGTCGGTGGGATCGCCCGAGACGTCGAGCATCGTGTCGGCTGCCACGGTCACTTGCCCACCGCCAGGAGCTCAACCACTTCATCCGCTCGAGGAGCGCCCCACTCATCGGCGAGCACCGTTGCGGGCAGATGCGCCAGCGGGTGCGCGACCTCGATGATCCCCAGATTTGGGACGTCGAGCTGCCGCGCCCATAGGCGACTCATCTCGGTGAAAGGCGCGCTCACGAAGACGACGGAGGGGATGCCTCGCTTCTCGAGTTCGGTCCCGTCGTGGATCGCATAGGACGAGCACGATCCGCAGTCGCCGACCGCCACCACTGCCACGTCCCACTTGCCGGGAAGCTCATCCAGGAAGGGGGCGCCGACGCCCGCGTGTGGCTTGGCGCGGTAGTCGAACTGGATGTCTTCGTACTGCGCCGCCAGCGCCGCGCGCACGCCCGCGAGGATGTGCTCTCCACCCGGCTTGCCGTTGTAGAGGAGCCCCACCCGCTTGCCCGAGAGGCTCGGCACGCGTTGCGCGCCGAGGTCACCCGCGGCGTTGCGCAGCGGCGGCACTGGGTTCAGCATCTGGACGCCAGCCTCGGACGTCATCACTTGACCCAGTCCTTGCGCAGTCGCACTTCGCCTGTCGGAAGGCCGCGTTCCACGAGTGCGCGACCGGCCATGAGCACGAGCATGTCGTCCGGCATCACGCAGTCTTCGCACGCATCCGGTCCTGCCGTGATGGCGAGCTGCACCGTCCCGTCATCCCGGACCTCGTCGACGCTCAATCCGTATCCGCCGGCTTCGAGAGCAGTTCGCAGACCGCCGAGGGCAGCCTCCACTTCGATGGTCGAAGATGTCATGTTTGGCTCATTCCTCTCATCGCGAACTGCTCTCGCAGCCTGGCGTCTCTCACTGTCCGGGCTGGAAGTAGGTGTCCCACACGGCGCGGAACTCGTCGCGTCGCTCTTGCGGCCAGTCCGCGTCGTTGACCGGCTCGACCTCGTCCCAGCCAAGCGCCCCTTCGGTCCCGTCGAGAATGACGGGCGCCGACATCGGTCCGTGCTCGTCGACCATGAGTTGCTGCGTCGGCTGCGACATGAGCCAGTTCACGAACACCTGGGCCGCGGCCGGATGGTCGGCTCCTGCGAGGGTCATCGGGCCATACGCGAAGCCCGTGACGTGGCCATCGTCCGGAACGATCTGCTCGACCGGCGCACCCTCCTCCTTCAGCTGGTCGAGGAGACCCGGCTGCATGAGGATGACATAGCCGACCTCTCCCGCCGCAAGGCTCTGTGCAAGAGGCGTGGTCGACCGGATCACCGTGTGGTTCAGTGCCGACAGCTCCTCGAGGAAATCCTCGCCGCCGTAGGCGTCCATCCACGTCTCGAGCTGGAACATGCCGTTCTGCGAGATCGGCTCGGCGATGCCTACGGGCGTCGTGCCAGCCGTCTCGATGAGGTCTTCGATGTTGTCGACGGGCTCACCGATCTGCGTGTTCCAGCCGAGGAGGTACGGGTTCGCCATCACCTGCAGGTAGTAGTCACCGACTGAGAAATCGCTCCACCCGGCGTCCGCAGTCTCGGGAGCCAGCTGAAGCGCGTTGAGAGCACCGGCCTCCGCTTGGCCCGCCGCCCATGCGGGCTGCGAGTGCCACGTGACGTCCGCGCCTGCGACGCCCGCGGCGATCTCCTGGTCCATGCGGGCGATGAGGTCACTCGTGGGCTCACGGACGACAGTCACGTTGATGTCGGGGTATTCCTCCGAGAACTGCGCGAACGTCTCCTCGGTTCCCGGGGGCGACGAGTAGACGATGAGCTCGCCCTCGGCGTTGGCAGCCTCCACGAGCGCCTCCCACTGGGCGTCGTCGAGAACGACCGGGGCTCCGGAGCCGGTCGCTGCGGGGAACTCGACCTCCGACGAACCTTCGGTCGGCTCAGGGCTGCTCGAGCTACACGCCGACAGCACGACGAGCGTGCCGGCTGCGAGCGTTGCGAAAGCGATGCGAAACGTCTTGCTGCTGTTGCGGGAGTGCATATCGTCATGGACCTCTCTGTCCGATTCCGAGTGAAGACCCTTCTAGGGTGCTTCGCTAGTATAGATAGTAGACTATTTACTCTGTCAAGACTTCGACCCCGGGGTCGACGTCGCTCACTCCAGAAGTCCGCGTTCGCGCAGAACGTCCTCCGCCACGCGGAACGACTCGGTGGCCGCGGGCAGGCCGCAGTACACGGCGGTGTGGAGCAGGACCTCCTTGATCTCGTCGGGGGTGCATCCGTTGTTCAAGGCACCCTCGACGTGGTTCTTCAGCGGACCCGTGCGGTTGAGCGCAGTGAGGATGGCGATGTTGAGGATGCTCCGCTGCTTGCGATCGATGCCGTCCCTCCCCCACACGCGGCCGAAGCAGACGTCCTCGGCGTAGTCCTGGAGTACATCGTTGAAGTCGTTCCGACGGCTGTCCTTCACCCGCAGGTACTCTTCGCCCATCAGCTCTCGGAGCACGCGGCGGCCGGTGCTCTCCACGTGGATATCGCTCTCTGCGTCGTTCATCGTCATCCCTCCGCCAGGATGCGTTCGACCTGATCGTCAGTGAGACGGATCTCGACGCCCGCCCTCTCGTTCTGGAGCGCGAGCGACGACTGCGAGTCGCGGTCGCCCCATCCACGTTCCCGAGCCTCGCGGTAGTCTGCCTGCGCCGCACGGGCGATACTCATGGGGACGTCCAGCTCGTCGGCCAATTCGAGGGCGAGGCGAAGGTCCTTGTCGGCGAGCGCCAGTGCGAACGAGGGCGGTTCGTACGCCTCCTGCAGGTAGCGTCGGCCGATCGAGTCGAACGTGCGCGCTCTCCCGATCGCGCCCTGCCGCAAAGCGCTCCAGAGAGTGTCGGGCGACATCCCCGCCTTCACGCCCAGGCTCATGACTTCCGCGATCGTCGCGCGAATGCTGATGCTCGCGGCGTTGTGCATGAGCTTGGCCGTGTTGCCGGCTCCCACCTCGCCGACGTACATGACCCGATCGCCCATCTTGTCCAGGAGCGGCTTGAAGCTCTCGAACACGGCCGCATCGCCTCCCACGTAGATCGCGAGCTTGCCGGTACGAGCTCCGTCCGGTCGCCCGCTCACAGGGGCATCGAGCACGTGGATGCCGCGCTCGAGCGCGGCGGCGGACACCTCTCGCACGGTGGACGGCGCATTCGTCGTCAGGTCGAACCACGCGGCGCCCGACCGCAGACTCGACAGCAGACCGCGGTCATCGAACGCGACCTCGCGCATCTGCTGCGGTCCGGGAAGCGAGGTGAAGACCACATCGCACTGCCGCCCGAGCTCGTCGGTCGACTCAGCCCAGGTCGCGCCGCGTTCTTCGAACGCGTAGCCGCGACCGCGATCGAGGTCGTGAATCACGACCTCCAGATCCGCGTCGACGAGATTGTGGACCATTCGCGCCCCCATGGCGCCCAGCCCGATGAATCCGATCATCATTGAACGTGCCTCTCCGACACCCGCACCCGTCGGGTCTGGCGTCTCCTGCGACTTTGCGTGTAGATAGTATACTGGTGCCGCAGCCTGGAGGAGCACCGTGAACTCAACTCAGCCGATGCAGCGAGGCATCGAAGACCATTCCGTCGCGCTGGAAGCCCTTCTGCGTGAGCGATGGAGCTGTCGTGCCTTCGAGGACGGGTCCGTGCCGAGCGAAGTGATGGAGCGGATGTTCACGCTCGCCCAGCTCGCTCCCTCATGGTGCAACACTCAGCCGTGGCACGTGATCGTCACCTCCGGCGATGCGACGACGAGGTTCCGGGAGGGCCTCGTCGCGCACATCCGAGCCATTGGGCCGTCCCGTCCCGTCGACTTCGACACACCACGCGACTACACAGGCGTCTATCGCGAGCGTCGTCGTGAGAGCGGCCGTCAGCTCTACGACGCCTTGGGCATCGCCTATGGCGATCGCGAAGCACGCGCCGCGCAGGTGTTCCGCAACTGGGAGTCCTTCGGAGCGCCTCACATCGCGATCGTGACTACCGCCGCCGAGCAGGGGACCTATGGCGCGGTTGACACCGGCGTATACACCGGCTGCCTGCTGCTCGCAGCGCAGTCGCTCGGCATCGCGGCCGTGCCGCAGGGGGCCTTCGCGTATGCGGCCGGCTTCATCCGTGAGCACTTCGAGATCCCTGCCGACCAGAAGGTGCTGCTAGGGATCGGATTCGGGTACGCCGCTGCAGAGCATCCCGTCAACGCGTACCGCACGAATCGCGCATCGCTCGACGAGTCGATCCGGTTCGTCGAGGAGTGACGATTCACAGCGCAGCGACGACGGACTTGGTCTCGAGGTAGTTCGACAGCGCCTCTTCGCCGTTCTCGCGCCCCCATCCCGACTGCCGGTATCCGCCGGCGGGCATGTAGACGCCGCCCGCGCGATGAACATTGATCCCGACGCGCCCGGCGCGCAGACGCCTCGCGATCGAATGCGCGACGGCTCCGTCACGACTCCAGACGCTCGACGCCAGCCCGTACGAGCTGTCGTTCGCGAGTCGGACGGCTTCGTCAGTGTCCGAGAACCGCATGACGCCGAGAACGGGTCCGAAGATCTCCTCACGCATGACGCTCATCGACTGATCGACGTCGACGATCACCGTCGGCTCGAAGAAGTAGCCGTCGTCGCCGATGCGCGAGCCGCCGCTGTAGATCGTCGCGCCGTCGCCCCGTCCTGCCTCGACGTAGGCGCTCACCCGCTCGAGCTGCCGCTCCGATATGAGGGGTCCGATGTCGACGCCCGGATCGGCGCCGTAGCCGACTTTCAGTGCTCGCCCTTGCGCCGCCACGCCTTCGACGACCCGTTCGTAGACTGCGTCGTGGACGAACAGTCGTGTGCCGGCAGCGCAGACCTGCCCCGTGTTCCAGAAGACAGCGGCGGCGACCTCGGGGATCGCCAGATCGAGGTCCGCGTCATCCATCACGATGACCGGCGACTTTCCCCCGAGCTCCAACGAGAGCGTCTTGAGATTGCCGGTCGCCGCATGGATGATGCTGCGCCCCACTTCGGTGGATCCCGTGAACCCCACGGTGTCGACGTCGGGATGCTCCGCGAGACGGCTCCCGACGATCTCGCCCACCCCGGTGACGATGTTCACGACACCGGCGGGAACCCCGGCCTCGGTCATGATCCGTCCGAGTTCGAGAGCCGTCAGCGGCGTCTCGGCTGCCGGCTTGAGCACGCACGTGCACCCGGCGGCGAGTGCCGGGGCCAGCTTCTTCGCCGCCGAGATCAGCGGCGCGTTCCACGGAACGATGAGAGCCGCGACCCCGATCGGCTCCCGCAGCGTATACCCCTGAATCCGCCGTTCGGCGGGACCGAGGTCGAGAGTGCGGCCGTGGATCTTGTCGGCCCAGCCCGCGTAGTAATGGAACTGCGCGGCGGCCTCTCGGACCATCGCCCGCGCCTGCGGCACTGGGATGCCCATGTTGCGGCTCTCGAGTTCGCCGAGCTCTTCGGCGCGCGTGATCATCCGATCCGCGATCCGCCAGAGCACCGCGCCGCGCGACGAGGCCGGGAGCCGCATCCATCGGGACTCGTCGAACGCGGCTCGCGCTGCGGCGACGGCGCGATCGACGTCCTCCGGCGTGGCGCTCGGCACATGCGCCACCACTTCGCCGGTGCCGGGGTCGAATGTCGGCAGCACGGCGCCGTCGCTGCTGTCGACCCACTCGCCGTCGATCAGCATCCGCGCGCGCAGGGATGCACCGGCCCGGTCGGTCATCGTTGCTTCTCCCACATCGGTCATGATCGCTTGCTTCCTCTCGTGCCGGCCATCGGTCGTGCCGTTGTTCGGCTCACCACGCCGCATCCAGGATGCCGACGAGGTCGGCGCGGTCCGGACGCTTCGGCACCCGCGTGAGCGACCAGTCCTCAAAGGCGTGGTCGACCGCCACCGCGAGATCGTCCCGCGCGATGCCGACGTCTCTCAGTCGATCGGGCACGCCGGCGGAGCGCAGGAAGCGCGCAGTCAGCGCCGGGAGGCTCTCCGGAGACTGGCCGTCGACCGCGAAGACATCCGCGATCCGGCGCTGGCTGGCTCCTGTGACATCGGTGTTGAACGTCGCTGTGTGCGGCAGCAGCATCGCCTCGACCGTGCCGTTCGCGGCATCCGACATCGGACCGAGCGCGTGCGACAGCGCCTGCGCGATACCCGCTCCCGCCGAGTCGCTGCCCTGGCCGATCAGCAGCGCCGCGAGCATGAGCCGGATCCGCGCGAGATCGTCTTCGCCCTCGTCCTTCACCACCGGGAGGTGGTCGATCACCTCGCGCAGACCCTGCGCGAGCAGGGCTTCGGCCAGCGGATTGTCGGCCACGGACTGCATGCCGTCGATCGCCATCGACAGGACGTTGAGGCTCGCCGACGAGACGAGCCGCGACGGTGCCGTCGCGGCGAGGGCGGGGTCGAACACGACGAGCTGCGCGCGTGCCTTCGGGTCGAACAGAGCGAGACGCTCGCGGGTCTCGGGGTCGCGGACCGCTGCCCCCGCCTTCGCGTAGGCGGTCGTCGGAGTCGTGGCGAGCACGATATTCGGCAGCTTCGGCGCGTTGAGCCGCGGGCTCACCATGCGGCCGGTGGCGTCCCGGTGGGTGGCGAGCTCACGCACCCCGCGCCCCTCGGCGGAGAGGATCGTCGCTGCGCGCGCCGTCACGACGGCGGATCCGCCGCCGATGGCCACGACGCCATCGGCTTCAGTGGTCTGAAGCAACTCCGCCGCCGCCTGCACCTGCGGAACGGGACTGTGCTCCCGCACACCCGTGAAGGTCCCGACGAGCCGCGCACCGAGCTGGCCCTCAACGATCGCCATCACATCGTCCCGCGCAGCGACAGAGCGACTGCAGACCATCACGATCCGACGCAGATCCATGCGATCGAGCTCGCGCGACAGCTCGCTCAGCGCACCGTCGCCCCACAGTGCGCGCGTCGCCGGAGGTGAATAGCGTACGAACGGGACCGACATCCGACTCCTTCGTCTCTTTGGCCACCGTACGGCGCCTGAAGATAGAGTATACTATCTTGCGTCCTCGCGCCGCCATCACCCGCCGCATGCTTCAGGCCGAACCCCGCTTCCGCGCGCTGAGCTCCCACCCGCTCGCTGCAAGCAGTCCGGCTGCCTGAGCGAGGAACACCACGGCCGGTCCGGCTGCGATCGCCAGCACACCGGCGACAACGGGCACCGCCACCTGCGCGACCTGATTGCCGAGCATCCGCACGCCGAGTGCCCGGGATCGCGCGCGCGGAGGTAGCGCGGCGATGATCACCGTGATGCTCAGGGGTTGCCCGATCCCGAGGAAGAAGCCGCCGATCACCATGGCGGCGAACAGGACGACAGGCAGACTCGACGTCGCTGTCGCGATGAGAGCCGCCGCCGAGCCGGCCGTGCTCCACAGCAGCAGGTCCGACGACGACCATCGCCGTGACAGCAGGCCCATGAACATCCGCGAGATCATGGACGTCGTGCCGCGCACACCCAGCAGAAGACCGACCATGAACGGCGTGAGCCCGATGTTCTGACCGACGACCGGCAGGTAGGCGGTCAGCAGATCCACGGCCGTCAGGACGGCCGCGCTGACGAAGACGTAGCGCAGGACGCCGGGTGCTCGGATCACGGCCAGAGCGGAGGTCGGCTCCCCGGGGTCGGATGCCGAGTAGTGACGTGCCGCCGAACTGGTGAAGACCCCCGCGAGGACGACGGCGACACCCGCGGCGATCCAGAAGGCCGCGGAGATGCCCTCCCGGGTCGTCGCCACGGGTCCGACGACGATGCCCGAGAGGACAGGGCCGATCGTCTGACCGAGAGAGGCCGCCGCCGACATCCATCCGAAACCACTGTTGTAGAGATGGGCGGGCGCCGAACGCGAGATCCACCCCTGGCCTCCCAGGGCGAGTCCGAGGTGCGCCGCACCCATCAGGGCACTGGCCAGCACGAGCGCCCACAGGTCGCGCGTCATCGCCGCCAGCACGAAGCTCGCCGCGAGCAGCAGAGCTGAGGCCACGGGGATGATCGCGATGTGCGTGAGCCGGCCGACGATCGTGCCGAGCGGGATGGCGATCAGAACGGGCATGACGGCAGCCGCGGCGACGAGCACGCCGACCATGAGAGCGTCCGCCCCGAGGTCGAGCGCCGCATACGAGAAAGCCGGTCGGGCGATCCCCAGGGCCAGCTGCCCCAGGCCGATTCCCACCAGCGGTCGCCACAGCCACCCACCGGGCGGGCTGACGAACGCGGCCGCGGCGTCAGGCATCCGTCGTCATCGCCGGATCCTCGTGTCGGAAGCGCTCGTAGTAGGCCACGAACCTGCTCTGCTCGATGACACTCGCTGCATACCGCGCGAGGAACTCCTCGCGTGACGGCTCGCCGTCGACCGTCTCGCTGAGCGCGTACACCTGGAAGAAGTAGTGGTGCCGCCCGTGGCCACGCGGGGGCATGGGCCCGATGTATGCGCGCTCGCCCATCGTGTTCGGCCCTACCCGCACTGAGGGGTCATCGAGATCGACCGCCCGGTCGAGGGCGGGGACTCCGTAAAGCAGCCAGTGCGTGAAGCCGTGCGGTAAGGGTGCATCGGGGTCATCCATGACGATCGCGAGTTCCGTCGCGCCCGCGGGGACGCCCGAGACGACCAGTGACGGTGCCGCATTCGCCCCATCGCCGGTGAAGCGGACCGGGAAGAGCTCGAGGGGCTGCAGGTGTGGACTGCGGATGACGAGTCCCGCCGATTCGGGCATCTTCGCCACTCCTCACTCCGCGGTTCGCGGCGCCTGGTGACGAGCCTTTACGCGGCGAGCATCTCTGTCTACTCTCTACTTTAAGGGAGTATATCTTTCCGGAATGCGGACGTGGAGGTCCAGCAGTCATGAATGAACGAACGATCCCTGAAAGCCGCCGCAGCCGAGTCCACCGCGACACGCGCGGTGGACGGCGCCCCGCACCAGCGGCCGTCGCCGCCGTGCTGGGCCTCGGAGTCGCCACATCGCTCGTCGGTGTCGCCGCTCCCGCAGCGGCCGAGCTGGAGCTCACCACGATCGAGGGACTCCTGCCCAACGGAACGCCCTACACGGCGGTGCTGCCCAACGACTGGAACGGCACCCTGCTGCTCGACCTCGACTTCAACACGTCGCAGGAGCGCTACCAGGCGCTGTACGAGCGCGGCTTCGCGGGAGCCGGGGTCGAGCGCTCCGGCGCCGGGGACGCCCCCGCGATCTCCGCCGACCTGCTGACCGTGCGCGACATCTTCGCGGCCGAGTTCGGCGAGCCGGAGTACGTCCTCTCGAACGGGAGGTCGCGCGGCGGCGTGACGGCGGCGGTTCTGATGGAGACGTATCCCGACGAGATCGACGGCGCGATCGCGCAGTGCACGGTGCCGGGCTACATCCCGTCGTACAACAGCAAGCTCGACGCCGCGTTCGCCGCCCAACAGCTCTTGGGCGCTCAGGATCTCGCCATCGTCGACATCCCGACCGACGCCGCAGCGTACTCCGCGCTGGTGAGCGCCTGGACCGGCGTGCTCCAGACCGCCCAGGCGACGCCCGAGGGCAAGGCGAGGATCGCGCTCGCCCACAGCCTCGGCCAGCTTCCCGTGCGCAGCTCGTCCACCCAGCCCGTCCCCGACCCCGCCGACAGCGACGCCGTGCAGGCCGCGATGTTCCAGACGCTGACGGGCCAGTTCAGCAGCCGTCTGGGCGTGCGCCGCGAGTACGAGCAGGCGGCGGGCGGAGTGTTCAACTGGAACGACGGCGTGGACTACGCCGCGGTGTTCAGCCTCGTCCGTCCGGAGTTCCAGCAGGTCGTGCGCGACATGTACGACCGTGCAGGGCTGGATCTGGATGCGGAGCTCCGCGCCCTGAACGCCGCCCCCCGTATCGTGGCCGACCCCGCGGCCGTCGCCGAGGTGGACCGTCGTGGCGGGCACACCGCCGACCCCGACCGCCCGATCCTCTTCAATCAGGCTCTCGGCGACGCGACGACCCAGCTCGTCACGATCAGCTCGTACGTCGAAGAGGCCGAGCGCAACGGCAAGGCCGACCTTGTGCGCACGACCGTCGTCGACACCGCGGGTCACTGCGCCTTCTCGACGGAGACCTACGTGTCGGCCGTCGAGGTCGTCGATGAGCGCGTGCGCACGGGCGTGTGGCCCGACACCTCCGCCGCCGCGATGAACGAGCGCGTCCGTGTCATCGACGAGACCGCGTCGCGGGACTATATCGAATACGAGATCGAGACGTTCGCCCGGCCGTTCTTCCGTGGCGACGTCTACACTCCGACGCCCGACACGACGAGGCCGGTCGCGACCCTCGTGTCGCCGGCGACCGCCGGGCCGTTCGCCTCGCTGTCGGTGCAGGTGGATGCGACGGACGACCGCGGCCTGCAGCGCATAGTCGCGAACATCTATCGCGACGGCGTGCTCGTCAAGAGCACCCAGACGGCCGTCGGCGGCGCCGTCGCCGGCTCGCATTCGGCGACGGTGACCCTGCCCGACGGGTCGTACACCGTCAAATACAACGCGCAGGATCTCGCGGGCAACATCGCGAAGACCGGCACCTTCGCGTTCACCGTCGACGCCACGGCGCCCACCGCGACCGTGAAGGACGGCGCGGAGTTCACCGTCCCGACCGGCAGCACGTACGATCGCGTCAGCTTCAAGCTGTTCGACGCGGGCCGGATCGACAGGGTCGTGCTCAACGGCGTGACGAAAGACCTCTCGGACAACGCGTGGTCCGACGTCAACTTCGTCGCGCCCGGCGTCTTCGGCGCGGTCCGTGGGTCGAACGAGCTCGTCGTCCACGACGTCGCCGGCAACACGAGGACGGTGACGTTCGTCCTCAACTGATCGGCTCAGAGCAGGTCGAGCGCTGCGCGCATCACCGAGTCGGCATCGATGCCGTGATGGGTATACACATCGCCGAGGTCGCCTGACATCCCGAAGCTGCTCACGCCGAGGCTGCGGCTCTTCACACGATTCACGGTGGACAGGAACGCGAGGGTGTGCGGATGCCCGTCGAGCACCGTGACCATCGGCGCGGCGCGATCGGCGGGGAGCACCTGCTCCAGGATCCAGCTCGGGGAGTCGGCCTGCCCGTTGCGGGCCTGGACGGCTTCGAAGAGCAGACCGGGGCTCGTGACGCAGATCACGTCGACGCCGATGCCCGCCTCCTCGAGTCGATCCGCGGCGGTGATGACCTCGGGCATGATCGCCCCCATGCCGACCAGGGCGACCCGAGGGGCGTCGGCGGTGCGCCACCGATAGGCGCCGCCGACGACCTGACGCCGTCGCCGCTCGCGGGCGGCGTGGTCCTCCGGCACCGAGGCGAGGCGCTGATCGATCGGGCGTGTGGACAGCCGGAGGTAGGCCGACCTGCCGCCCGCCCGACCCATCTGGCTCATCGCTGCGAGCAGCGTCCACTCTGTGTCGATCACGAAGGCGGGCTCGTAGCTGACGCACTCGGGCTGCTCCAGACCGATCGACGGGGTCTTGATCGACTGGTGCGCCCCGCCCTCGGGAGCGAGAGTCACGCCGGACGGCGTTCCGACGAGGATCGACTGCCCTCCCGCGTACATCCCGAACGACCAGGGCTCGAGAGCGCGCTCGACGAACGGATCGTAGATGGTGCCGATGGGGAACAGCGGCTGGCCCCAGCGGCTCCACGTCGAGCCCAGTTCGCTGATGAGGCCGACGAGGTTGCCCTCGGCGATGCCCAGTTCGATGTGCTGCCCGGAGGGGCGCTCCCGCCAGTGCATGATCGTCTCGCGGTCGTCGTCGAACCAGTCCCTGCGCTCCTCGACGGACCACACCCCGACCTTGTTGATCCAGCCTGCGAGATTCGTGCTGGAGCTCACGTCGGGGCTCACGGTCACGACGCGGCGCGCCACGTCGGGTGCGACCCTCGTGAGGTCGACGAGGGTTCGCCCCAGCGTCGCCTGGGTCGTGCCGACCGCGCTGGGCGTGCGCCCGAGATCGAGCGGCACGTCTGGCGGGGCTGCCGCGACGACGGGGGCCCGGCGAAGTCGCTGTGCCGTGCGTTCACACAGCTCGCCCGCCGGCGTCGACGGATCGAACCGTCTCCACGGCGCGGTCGGCGACTCACCCAGACGCTCGGCGAGAGCGGCGTACTGGTCGATGTTCAGCAGCGACGAGTGATTCTGCGGGTGCCCCTCGATGGGCAGGCCGTGACCCTTGATCGTGTACGCGATGATCACCGTCGGGCGCGTGTCGTCGATCTGCGCGTAGGCCGCGCGGAGGGCTTCGATGTCGTGCCCACCGAGATTGCGGATCGCCGCGAGGAGGGTCGCGTCGTCGACGCCCGCGCAAAGCGCGGCGATGGATGCGGCATCCACCCCGTCACCCGGAATGCGCCCGCGGAGCTCTGCCGCGTCGCATCGCAGGAGTCGCTGGAACTCGGGGTTGGACATGTCGATGATCCGCCGGCGCAGCGCGTCTCCTCCGTCGCGGGCGAGCAGCTCTTCCAGCCGCTGCCCGAAGCGCACGGTGAGCACCTGCCACCCGGCGGCGTCGAAGAGCCGCTCGAGCTTGCCTGCCGCGATGTTCGGCACGACGCGGTCGAGTGACTGGCGATTGAGGTCGACGATCCAGACGATCTCTCCGAGATCCTGCACGGCGGAGTCGAGCACCGCCTCCCAGATCGCCCCCTCGTCCAGCTCCGCGTCGCCGAGGAGCGAATACTGACGCCCGCGGTTCGGTTCGCCGGTGATGGTCTCGGTGAACCGTCTCGACAGGGCGCCCCAGATCGGTGCGGTCGCCCCGATGCCCACGGACCCCGTCGAGTAGTCGGCGCCGTCGGGATCCTTCCGACGACTGGGATAGGACTGCAGCCCTCCGAACTGGCGGAGCGTCGTGAGGTACTTCTCGTCGAGATCGCCGAGCAGGTAGTTGATCGCGTGCAGGATCGGGGACGCGTGCGGCTTAACCGACACCCGGTCCGCCGCGGTCAGCTGGTCGAACCACAGAGACGTCATGATCGTGGCGATGGACGCGCTCGAGGCCTGGTGACCGCCGACCTTGACCCCCGAAACGTTCGGCCGCACCTTGTTGGCGTGATGGACGATCGAGGTGGCGAGCCAGAGCACGCGCCGCTCGACCTCGTACAGGGTCTGCGCACTGCTGGGAGTCGCATCCGCAGGGGCGTCGGACAGCATCAGGTCGTTCATGGGAGGCATCCTCGGGATCAGTGGAGGCTGACGGAGCTTCGGCGGTCCGCCTCCGCGGCGTCGACCTGCCCATCGGCTCCTCGGAACAGTCGGCGGATCCCGAGTTCGGCGGCGCCGCCGATTCCCACGGGGAGAAGGAACACGGCCAGGAGCAGGAAGAGGCCGTAGAGAGCGGAGGGCGCCGCCGTGCTGACATCGGACGCCACGCTCGGGACGATCACGATGAACGCCGCTCCGAGCCAGGGGCCGACGACGGACCTGGAGCCGCCGATGACGATCATCGCGAGGAACGAGACGGCCACCATGAAGCCGAAGGACTCCGCGCCCACGTAGCCGAGCACCTTCACGAAGACGAAGCCGGCCGCGCCGGCCATGCCTGCGCTGACAGTGAAGACCTGAGTCGAGAGCGACGTCGTGTTGACGCCGAGCGTCTGCGCCACCACAGGCTGCTCGGCGGTCACGAGGAGCGCCATCCTCACGAGCGGCCGACACGACCACAGGTAGATCACGATGGCGATGGCGATCACGATGAGCGCGAGGTAGTACCCGCGCTGATCCGTCGCGAGTCCCGTGCCGTCCAGGAAGGTGAGCGGAGGCGTCGGCCGGCCGTCCTCGCCGCCCGTCAGATCACTGAAGCGTCGGATCAGCAGCGGTGTGAGCACCGCCAGTGCCAGCGTCGCCAACGCCAGCTGCAGACCGCGGAAACGCAGGATCGGTCGTCCCATCAGCCACCCGAGCAGCGCGCTGAGCGCGATCGCCGCGGCGCCCGCGAGGGGCTCCGACCACCCGAGGTCGGCCTCGAAGATGGTGGAGGCGTAGGCGCCCACGGCGAAGAAGAACGTGTGGCCGAGCGACACTCGACCAGCGAAGCCCGTCAGCAGATTGAGTCCGTAGCCGATCGTGGCGTAGATCATCACGAGGCTGATCAGCAGCACCTGATACTGCGGCAGGTAGAGAGGAAGGACGACCATGACGACCGCGAAGACCGCGACGGCGACGTAGATCGAGACGCGCGACGAGCGAGGCGAGAGCTTCATACCCGGCTCACCTCCGGCGATCCCCAGATTCCGCGTGGTCGGAAGACGAGCACGACGAGGATTACGACCAGGGCGACCATGAGCTTGAAGTCGGGACCCACGAACTCGACGTACGTGCCGACGAGGTTCTCGAGCACGCCGATGCTGACCCCGCCGACGATCGCCCCGACGGGGCTGTCGAGCCCGCCGAGAACGGCGCCGGCGAACCCGTAGATGAGGATGGGGGTCATCATGAGCGGATCGAGGTAGCCACGGCTCGCGACGAGCACCGCGATGGTCGTGCCGATCACTCCGGCGATGAACCATGTCACCGAGAGCATCGTGCCGGTCTTGACGCCCACCGCGCGAGCGGAGACGGGATTGGATGACGTCGCGCGGATCATGAGACCCAGGCGGGTGTGCCGGAGCAGCACGTATACCGCGATGCACGCGACGGCCACGACGAGGATCGAGCCGAGCGTCTGGTAGCTGAGGAACGCTCCTCCGATCTGGATCGTGCCGCCGCCGAAGAGGGGCGGCATCGTCTTGGTCTGGAAGCTCCAGATCCAGGCCGTCACGCCGTTGAGCCCGATGAGGACGGCGACCATCCCGATCAGCGAGTGGAAGTGCGAACGGCGCTCGAGCGGGCGGATGATGAAGCGCTCCATCGTGGCCGACATGACCCCGCCGATCACGAGCGCGATCACGAGCGCCGCCCCGATGCCGATGACCGGCATGAGCGCCCAGCAGATGTAGGCACCGAAGAGGGCGATCTCGGCATGCGCGAAGTTCATGACCTTCGACACGCGGTACATGAGCACCAGCGACAGCGCGAAGCCCCCGTAGATGGCCCCGGAGGCCAGACCGTCGAGCAGAAGCTGGCCGATCATGCGCGGTCCTCCCCGCTGCCGATGTACGACTCGCGCAGCTTCGGATCGCTCACGATGTCGGCGATCGGTCCGGAGGCGACGATGCGCCCGGTCTCGAGCACGGCTGCCGAATGCGCGATCCGCGCGACGGCGTCCACGCTCTGTTCGACGATGAGGAACGACACTCCAGACTCCTTGTTGAGTTCCGCCACGGTGTCGTAGATCTGCTTCGTCACCTTCGGACTGATTCCGAGCGAGGGCTCGTCCATGAGGACGAGCTTCGGCTCAGCCACCATCGCCCTCGCGAGCGCGAGCATCTGCTGCTCTCCGCCGCTGAGGAGCCCCGCTCGCTGCTGGCGCCGCTCCTTGAGGATCGGGAAGCGCTCGTACCACTGCGCAAAGAGCCTGCGGTCGGCCTTGCGACCCCGCGGCGCCTGTGCGGCGAGCAGGTTGTCTTCGACCGAGAGCTCGCCGAACGTGCCGCGCCCTTCGATCACGTGGGCCACGCCCGTGCGGGCGATCGCCTCCGTGCTCAGTCGGCTGAGGTCCGTTCCGTACGAACGCACCTGACCGGTCGCCGACACGGCGCGGACGACAGCCCGCAGGAACGTCGACTTGCCGGCCCCGTTCGCGCCGAACATGGCCATGATTTCGCCGTCCTGGACGGTGAAGTCGATGCCGTGGAGCACCTGCGCCCTCCGGTATCGTGCGCACAGGTCGTAGGTCTCGAGCGCGGCGCTCATGCCACCCCCAGGTAGGCCTCCGCCACGGCGTCGCTCTTGGCGACTTCCGCAGGGGTGCCGGAGAAGAGGGTTTCACCGAGATTCAGGACGTGGACGTAGTCACACAGCCGCTCGATGACCTTCATGTTGTGCTCGACGACGACCATCGTCACGCCGTACTCGCCGTGCACCCCTCGCAGGGCATCCGAGAGGCTCACCGACTCGGCCTCCGTCAACCCCGCGGCCGGTTCGTCGAGCAGGAGCAGCGTGGGTTCCGACATGAGCGCCCGCGCGACTTCGACGGTTCTCAGCGACCCCTGGGGCAATTGCGACGGACGCCGGTCGGCGTGGGCCGACAGCCCGAATTCGGCGAGCAGCGATCGTGCTCGATCCCGGCGGGCGATGCGGTTGCTCACCCGCCCGGCGAAGTCGCTCTTTCGAGGGATGATCGCCGGACGGATGCCCGCGTACGCGCCCAGCTGCACATTCTCGAAGACGGTCAGCGACTCGACGAGGCCCGCGTGCTGGAACGTTCGCGCAACGCCCATCGTGGCGATGCGGTGCGTCGCCGTCTTGGCGAGGTCCTCACCGTCGAACTCGATCGTGCCTTCGTTCGGCACGTAGATGCCGTTCATGCAGTTCAGCAGCGTGGACTTACCGGCCCCGTTCGGACCGATGAGGCCGGTGACCTTGCCCGCTTCGATGTCGAGCGTCACACCGCGGAGCGCAACGATGCCGCCGAAGCGCACCACGACGTCGCTCACACGAACGGAGACCTGTCGCTCGGTCATGGCACTCATTCTCCGACGACGACCTCTCGGGCGTTGAAGATGGTGTCGTCCGCCGTGACCCAACTCTCACCGTCGAACTGCACGATCTGAGCCTCGGTGGGAGCGAATGCGTAATCCTCGCTGGTGCTGATCGCGAGTCCCGGACGCAGGACGGCCGATTCGAGATCGAGGTTGTGGATGCTGGTCTCGAGGTCTTCGACGGTGCATCCCTCCATCCCGCGCAGGGCGTCGAGCATGATCTCCGCCTGGAGCACCCCGCGGTAGAGGAGCGCGTCGTTCTCCCAGTCCTCGTCGGGTGCGTACTCGGCGAGATCGCTGTAGACGACCTTGGGGTTGTCATCGCCCCACTGCGGGTCAGCCACGTCCTTCAGCACGGCGACGCTCAGCACGCCCGTCGCTGCCTCGACGCCGGCGGGCTTCAGCCCGGTCTCGATCTGTCCGCCCTCGGTCGAGACGACCTGCAGGGGCGTCCAGCCGATCTCGTACGCCTTCTTGATCGCGGCGGGGACGAATGTGCCCGCACCGTAGTTGAGGAAGACATCCGCGCCCGAGTCCTTGAGCGCGATGATCTGCGAGTCGACGTTGCCGGCGCTCAGGTCGTAGGCCTGTGCACTGACGATCTCGGCGCCCGTCCCCTCGAACGCGGCGGTGTAGTTGCGGAGCATGTCCTCGCCGTAGCCGTTGTTCTGGTACAGGATGCCGATCTTGGCGTCGGGCTTCTCCTTGAGGATGTACTGGGCCGCGACCCCGGCCTGGAAGCCGTACTGCATGATCGCGCCGAACAGGTCGGGGCTGTTGATCTCCTGGAACTGGTCGGAGCCGGTGTCGACCTGCAGCAGCGGGATGTTGACCGACTGCAGGTACTCGCGCGCCGCGAGCGCGTTGGATGTTCCGAAGACGCCGTAGGTCGAGAAGATGTTGTCGCGCTCGACCAGGGTGCGCACGTTCCGCGCCGTCCGAGCGGGCTCGTAGCCGTCGTCGAGGTAGGTGTAGTTGATGGTGCGGGTCTTGCCGTCCGCGCTCTCCACTCCGCCGTCGGCGTTCGCCTTCTCGAAGACGGCCTCGGCGGCGTGGGCGAGCGAGCCGTAGATCGCCGCGGGCCCACTCAGGGGGAGGCTTCCTCCCAGGTTGATCTCGGTGTCGGTGATCCCCGGGGAGCACGCCTCGCCCGAGGGATCCACCGGGGTGTCACCCCCACGCGCGGAGCAGGCGGAGAGGACGACGGCACAGCAGGCCACGGCGACGATCGCTCGCGTTCTTTTCATGGTGATTCCCCTTTGAATCGGAAGGCATCGCTGGTGTTCGGGAGAGCATGTTTCTTGGATTGTTCGAATGCTAATGACGGCGGGATGACCTCGTCAAGACTTTGTCGACATGTTGGCGACTTCGGGTGAGAAGTCCGACTGCGCGCCCTTGATAAGAGTGCGCAGGACGTAAGGGAGGATTCCGCCGTTGCGGAAGTAGGCGGCTTCGCCCGGGGTGTCGACGCGCACGACGGCGTCGAAATCCACCGTCGTCGCGTCCTCGCGGGCGGCGCTGACCCGGACGGTGCGCGGCGTCCGCCCGCTGTCGAATTCCGAGATGCCCGAGATCGAGAACGTCTCGGTCCCATCGAGACCGAGCGTGGCCGCGGTGACACCGGGAGGGTACTGGAGGGGCAGCACGCCCATGCCGATGAGGTTCGATCGATGGATGCGCTCGAAGCTCTCGGCGATGACGGCCTTCACCCCGAGCAGGCGGGTGCCCTTCGCCGCCCAGTCACGGGACGACCCTGTGCCGTACTCGGCTCCCCCCAGCACGACGAGCGGAACCCCCGCCCGACCGTAGGCGACCGCCGCGTCGTAGATCGTCTCCTGCTCCCCCGTTAGGAAGTTCCTCGTGAAGCCGCCCTCTATGCCGTCCAAGAGTTGATTGCGCAAGCGGATGTTCGCGAACGTGCCGCGGATCATGACCTCATGGTTGCCGCGTCGGGCGCCGTACGAATTGAAATCGCGGCGCTCCACACCCCTCTCGATCAGGTATCTGCCCGCTGGGCTGTCGACCTTGATCGACCCTGCCGGCGAGATGTGGTCGGTCGTGACCGAGTCGCCGAGCATCGCGAGCACGCGCGCCGCGCGGATGTCCTGCACCGGCTCGGGTTCCGGTCGCATGCCGGCGAAGTAGGGAGGCTGGCGGACGTACGTGGACCGGGGGTCCCACGCGAACGTGTCGCCGCTGGGCGTCGGGAGAGAACGCCACCGGTCGTCTCCGACGAAGACGTCGGCATAGTCCTCCTCGAAGAGGTCCTGGCTGACCGAGCTGGCGATCACGGCGTCGATCTCTGCGGGGCTCGGCCAGATGTCACGCAGGTAGACCGCCTCGCCGTCATCCCCCACCCCGAGCGGATCGCTCTCGAAGTCGAAGTCCATCCGGCCCGCAATCCCGTATGCGATGACGAGGGGCGGCGATGCGATGTAGTTCATCTTCACGTCGGGGTTGATCCGACCCTCGAAGTTGCGGTTGCCCGACAGCACCGCCGCCACGGCGAGGTCCTCCTCGGCGATCGCCGCCGAGACGGGCGCGGGCAGGGGACCCGAATTGCCGCTGCACGTCGTGCAGCCGTAGCCCACCAGGTAGTAGCCGAGCTTCTCGAGGTATGGCCACATGCCCGCCTTGTCGTAGTAGTTCGAGACCACCTGAGAGCCCGGCGCCATCGACGTCTTGACCCAGGGCTTGGTGGAGAGCCCTCGCTCGACGGCATTCTTCGCCAGGAGCGCGGCACCGAGCATGACCGACGGGTTGGACGTGTTGGTGCAGGAGGTGATTGCGGAGATGACGACCGACCCGTGGTCGAGTTCGACCCGCGCTCCGTCGTCCAACGTCACCGAGACCGGTCTGCTCGGTCGGTCGGGTACCGACGGCACCTCACGCCGGTCGGGCGCCCGGCGAGCCTCGGGCTCTTCGTCGGGGGGAAGGGGATCGGATGCCGGCAACGTTTCGCTCAGGTCGCGATCGAGCGAGGTCTCCTCGACGTCGTGACCCTCGACGACGTAGTTCCTGACGTCCGAGCGCCAGCGATCCTTGGCCTCCGACAGCGGGATCCGATCCTGAGGGCGCTTCGGGCCGGCGATCGACGGCACGATCGTCGAGAGGTCGAGCTCGACGTATTCGGAGTAGCGCGCCTCGAACGACGGATCGTGCCACAGACCCTGCTCCCTCGCGTACGCCTCGACGAGGGCGACCTGCTCGGGTGGGCGTCCCGTCAGTCGCAGATAGTCCAGCGTGATCTCGTCGATGGGGAAGATGGCCACGGTCGAGCCGAACTCGGGGCTCATGTTGCCGATCGTGGCCCGGTTCGCCAGTGGGACCGCCCCGACGCCCTCACCGTAGAACTCCACGAACTTGCCCACGACCCCGTGCTCGCGCAACGTCTGGGTGATGGTGAGCACGACGTCGGTGGCGGTCGTGCCGTCGGGGATCGCTCCGCGCAGCTTGAACCCCACGACTCGTGGAATGAGCATGCTGATGGGCTGCCCGAGCATCGCGGCTTCCGCCTCGATGCCCCCGATGCCCCAGCCGAGCACCCCCATCCCGTTCACCATGGGCGTGTGCGAGTCGGTCCCGACGCACGTGTCGGGGAACGCCTCGATGATCCCGTCGCGCTCGGTCACCATGACCGTGCGCGCGAGGTACTCGAGGTTCACCTGGTGCACGATCCCGGTGCCGGGGGGGACGACCTTGAGGTCGGCGAATGCCGTCTGCGCCCAACGGAGGAAGAGATACCGCTCCGAGTTCTGCTCGTACTCGACGTCGATATTGCGTGCGAGGGCGCCTCGCGTGCCGAACGCCTCGACCACGGCCGAGTGGTCGATCACGAGTTCGACCGGCGTCAGGGGATTGATGAGGCTGGGGTCGCCGCCCCACTCGCGCATGACATCTCTCATGAGCACGAGGTCCATGACGGCGGGGATCCCCGACAGGTCCTGCGTCAGGACGCGTGCCGGGGTGAAGAGCACCTCCGTGTCAGGCTCCGCGTCGTGGCGCCACTGCCCGAGCGAGCGGATGTGATCGGCGGTGACGTTGATCCCATCCTCCGTGCGCAGCGCGTTCTCGAGCAGGACCTTGAGCGAATAGGGAAGCGTCGATGCGCCGTCGACGGCGTCGATCCGGTGGATGCGGTACGTACGACCGTCCACCGACAGCTCACCCCTCGCCCCGAAAGTGTCCAACGTCATCGTCTCTCCTCCTGGCTCCGGGCCGTGCGACGACGCGTCGATCCGGAGCCTGGGGTGATGCTATGCACCGACGACGGTGCGCGTCAAGATTTTGTCGACATGTTGGCGAAACGCCTATCGCGACTTTGCCGACAAAACGACTAAACTGACCGCGATACGATGCGACCACTACCGAACGAATCGGCAAAGGAGCCCGGACGCTCCTCGGGTTGTGGCGTCATCGACGTCGGGAGGCGACATGGCGGGCGTGCGACTGGCCGGTGAACGTGTGTCTTTGAAAGACCTCGCCTACCGATCACTTCGGTCGGCGGTCGTGGATCTTCAGCTTGCGCCTGGCGAGACCGTGACGGAGGAGGGACTCGCGTCCGGACTCGGCGTGAGCCGATCGATCCTGCGTGAGACGATGCAGCAGCTGCACACTGACGGGCTGCTCGTCCGCCTCCCCAACGGTCGACTTCGCGTGAGTCCGACGAGTGTCGAGGAGGTGCACAATCTCTACATCGTTCGATCAGCCCTCGCTCGCGTCGCCGTCGAGGAGGCCGTGACCCGGCTCACAGACGACGATCTCGAGCTCCTCCGCGACGCCTTGGACCAGTTCCGGACGGATTCGGGTATCGACGACACGAGCACCCTCGTTCGCTCGGGTACACGGTTTCACGACCTGATCTTCGAGATCGCCGGCAACCCCGTGACGATCGCCGTGATGAACGTCATCCAGCCCCGGCTCGACCGCTATCGCCACATCAGCGTCGAATCGATCGAGGGTCGCCCCGGCCGATCGCTCGGTGAGCTCGAACGGGTGTTCGCGGCTTTCGAGGCCGGAGACGCCGCCGCCGCCGTCGAGGCGATGTCGGCGCACATCGCCGAGTCCGAGCTCGCAGTCGTCGCCGCGCTGACGACGAGCGAGCCGGACGCCGAGACATCCACCGACGACTCGGTGGAGTAGCCGGCGCCGCTATCCCGCCTCCTGGGACGGACTCCTTTCGACCGCGCGCCCGGGGGAGTTCGACCACGCGCTCCACGAGCCGGGGAAGAGGGATGCATCGATCCGCAGCTCCGACAGCACGAGGACTACTTGCGCGGCCGTCAGACCGGACCCGCAGTACACCCCGACGGGTTGGTCGCCGATTATCCCTACCTCCGCGAACAGGGTACGCAGAGCGGCGTGATCCTTCACCCTGCCTTCTTCGTCGAGGAGGGTGGTGCTCGGCACGCTGATCGCCCCAGGGATGTGACCGGCGATCGGGTCGATCGGCTCGACCTCGCCCCGATAGCGCTCGGAAGCACGTGCGTCGATGAGAACGCCGATGCTGGGCAGAGCGGCCGCCTGATCCATCGTGAGCACTCCGGCATCCTCGCTCTCGAGTTCCACCGTTCCGGGCGCGATCACCACCTCGCCAGACTCCAGTCGACCCCCGGCGCGCCTCCAGGCCGCCAGCCCTCCGTCGAGCACTCGGACGTCCACGCCCGCGCGGCTGAGCAGCCACCAAGCGCGCGCCGCCCCGAGGCCGGTGCCCGCGTCGTAGGCGACTACGGCTTCGTCGCCCCGGAGTCCCCAGCGTCTGGCCGAAGCCTGCAAGTCCTCCTGTGAAGGAAGGGGATGCCGGCCTTCGTCCGGCTCGCCGGGGCGAGACAGTTCGTTCTCGAGGTCGACCCACACCGCTCCCGGGATGTGCCCGGACAGATAAGCGGAGCGGCCATTCGTCTCCGCGAGGCTCCAGCGGACGTCCAACAGCCGCACGGGGTTTCGCGCAGCCATCAGGTCAGCGAGTTGAGCAGCGGAGATCAGGCGGCTCACGAGGCCTCGGAATGTTCGCGCCGCACGTGAAAGTCGAACACGTTCTGGTCGAAGCGACTGTAGCCCTGGTAGTCGATGAGGTCGTAGAGGTCGGCGCGGTGCTGCATCTCGTCCAGTTTCGACGTCAGGTGCCCGTCCTCGACGAGCGTGTCGAGGGCACGGGATGCCGCGCCCATCCCGATGCGCAGGAGCGACACGGGCCACACGACGATGTTCACGCCGACATCGCGGAGCTGGTCGACGGAGAAGAGCTCCGACTTGCCGAACTCGGTCACGTTCGCGAGCATCGGCACATCGACCGCGGCGCGCATCGCCGCGAACTCCTCGAGTGACCGCATCGCCTCGGGGAAGAGCGCGTCTGCGCCGGCATCGACGAGGGCCTTCGCGCGATCGATCGCCGCGTCGAGTCCGTCCACGGCGCGGATGTCGGTCCGCGCCATGATGAGGAAGTTCGGGTCGCGCCGCCCGTCCACCGCGGCGCGGACGCGCTTGACAGCCGTATCGGCATCGACGACAGACTTGCCGTCGAGGTGGCCGCACCGCTTGGGGTTGACCTGATCCTCGATGTGCATGCCCGACAGCCCCGCGTCCTCGAACGTCTGGACCGTCCGGGCGACGTTCATGGGCTCGCCGAAACCCGTGTCGGCGTCGATGATCGTAGGCAGGTCGGTCATCCTCGTGATCTGCTGCCCTCGTGCAGCGACCTCGGTGAGAGTGGTCAGCCCGATGTCGGGAAGCCCAAGATCAGCCGATATCACAGCGCCCGAGATGTACACGCCGTCGAACCCCTTGCTCTCGATGAGGCGTGCTCCAAGGGGGCTCGGCGCCCCTGGGAATCGCAGGAGATCACCGGAGGCGAGTCGCTCGCGCAAGATGCGACGTTTCTCGGCGGCCAGGACGTTTGAGTAGAGCATCGAGCAGTCCTCTCTCGGCGCGTGTCGACCGGCTAGGCCTGAACCCGCGCAGCTCGGATCGGATCCAACATCGCGGAAAGGTCGTCGAGCTTCTCGATGTCGGCGATCGCCGCCTTCACCTCGGCTGCAGCCTCGTCGCCGATGGCGCGCCCGGCGAGGATGTCGTACTTCGCCTCGATGTCGCCCTCGGCGGGCGGGTTCTCGGCGGTGCCGCGGCGGTGCCAGATCTCGCGACGATGACGGGCGCCGTCGCGCGTCGTCACCTCGACGACGGCCGCATGCCGGGCAGCGCGGCCGCGACGCACGATCTCGTCGTCGGTGCGTGCGCTGATCCTTCCGATGAACTCGATGATCCGAGGATCGTTCAGCAGCTCCTCGCGATACTGATCGATGAACGCGTCGCCTTCGAGTGCGACGGCCGCGAGGCCGTAGAACAGGTTCATCTGCGCGGCGGTCACACCCTGGGCGGCATACTCCCACGCGCAGTGGACCATCGTGAGCTCGCCGAGCCCCACGTCCACGTGCGCGATGTCGGCCTCCGTCAGCCTCTCGTCCCGCATGATCGACCTCAGCCCGTCGAGCGAGGTCTGGATGCTCGCGACCGTCGCATACGGCTTGTAGTAGTTGTTCTCGGTCTCCCACGTCTCACCGAGCCCGCGGAGCAGATCGTCAGGTGTGGGGGCACCGCTGATCGCCGACAGGAATCCTCCGAATCCGGCTTCGACGACGTTCTGGATGCCGGTGAACCCGCGCTCCGCAAGGAGGGCGCCGTAGACGCCGGACTGCGCCGCGCGTCCGGAGTGGAGGCGTTTGACCATCGCCCCCTCCTGCGCCGCCATGAGGCCTGCCGCCTGCGTGCCGGCCACGCCGATCGCATCGAGCATGCCGCGCGCATCGAGTCCGATGATCCGGCCGGCCGTGGCCGCCGCCGCGAACGGCCCGACGACTCCCTGCGGGTGGAAGCCGCGGAAGAAGAGGGCAGGGAATCCCGCCATGCCGACTCGGCAACCGACTTCGTAGCCCGCGACGGCCGCGGTCACGAGATCCTTGCCCGAGACGGCGTCCCTGGACTCGGCGACGGCGAGCGCCGTCGGCCAGATCATCGAACCCGGATGGAAGCCGGCATCGCGATGCGTCTCGTCGAGCTCGAAGGCGTGCCCAGCCATCGCATTCGCGAGGGCGGCGAGGGCGGGCGAGGTGCGCTCCGCCGAGCCGAACACCGTCGACACGCCTCGCGCGCCCTCGGCCTCGACCATGTCCTGCACCAGCCGCGACCACGGCAGTGTGGAGCCGAACAGAGCCACCCCGACGTTGTCGAGCATCAGGAGCTTCGCGAAGCGGACGGTGCGGTCGGGAATGTCGTCGAACGTCAGCCCCGCAGCGAATTCGGCGAGGATCGCCGTGCCGTTCTCGGGCGAATCCTCATGAACCACGACACCTTGACCACTCATAGGAGACCTCTTCTCACTGGATGGGTATAGAACGCGCTGAGGCGTTCAGATCTTGACTTGGAACGGATCGCGCTCGAGGTCGGAGTAATCGAGCATCACGTTCTTGACGTACGTGTACTCCTCGATCGCGTCCTCACCGCGTTCACGTCCGTAGCCGCTGCGCTTGACACCGCCGAACGGGGCCTGCGCTGCGTTGCTGCGGTAGGTATTCACCCAGACGACGCCGGCATCGAGCGAGTCGATGAGGCGGTGGGCGCGCGAGATGTTCTGCGTCCACACACCCGCGACCAGGCCGAACTCGGTCGCGTTGGCGATCCTGATCGCGTCGGCCTCATCCGTGAAGGGGAGGATCGACAGCACCGGCCCGAAGATCTCCTCCTGAGCGATGCGCATGTCCTCGGTCACGTGGCCGAACACCGTGGGCTCGATGAACAGGCCCCGATTGAGCTCCCCGCCGCTCGCGGGCCCGCCGCCTGCCACGACCGTCGCGCCCTGCTCGCGGCCGACCTCCATGAGCGCGAGGATGCGGTCGTACTGCGGCCGGTTGGCGATCGGACCCATCTCGGTCGCCGGGTTCTTCGGATCGCCGACCTTGATCCTGCCGGCGAGCTCTCCGAGCGCGGTGAGGACCTGGTCGTAGACGCCCTGCTGCACGAGCAGACGCGAACCGGCCACGCACGTCTGGCCCGCGGCCGCGAAGATGCCCGCCACCGCCCCGGGGATCGCCTTGTCGAGATTCGCGTCGTCGAAGATGATGTTGGGCGACTTGCCGCCAAGCTCGAGCGTGACCGGGATCGTGCGGATCGCGGCGTTGGCGGCGATGCGCGAACCCGTGCCCGAGCCGCCCGTGAAGCTGATGATGTCGATGCCGGGATGACGCGTGAGGTAGTCGCCGACCGCGCCGTCGCCGTTCACCACGTTGATGACCCCCGGCGGGAAGCCCACGTCGAGTGCGAGCTTGGCGAAGTCGCACGTCGTGTACGACCCGTGCTCGGACGGCTTGACGACCACCGTGTTGCCCGCCGCGAGTGCAGCGGGAAGCTTGTTGGCGAGTGCCGCGATCGGCGAGTTCCAGGGCGTGATGAGAGCCGCGACGCCGTAGGGCTCGCGGACCGTGTAGTCGAACATGCCCGGCTTGTCGAGGGGGATCGTCCGGCCGTAGATCTTGTCGGCGCAGCCCGCGAAGAAGCGCAGGTTGCGGGCCGTGAAGTGCATCTGGGTCGTCGTCTCGCGGATGATCTTGCCGTTGTCGGTGGTCTCCAGGTCGGCGAGGCGCGCGGCATCCTTCTCCACCGCGTCGGCCAGCGCATTCATGAGGCGTGCGCGCTCGACGCCCGGCGTCTTGCGCCACGTCGACACGAAGCACTCCCGCGCCGCGGCCACGGCAGCGTCCACGTCGGCCGTCGTCGCCTGGGCGACGGTCGCCCACGTCTCGCCGGTGAAGGGGTTGACCGCGTCGAAATGCACGTCGGAGTCGACGAGATCCGCTCCGATCACCATGCGGGCCACGTTCATGCGTTCTCCTTCTTCTTCGTCAGGTCGAAGCAGTCCTTCGCGACTTCCTCGTATCTGCGGAGCACGGCCGGATCGTGACCGGGCACCAGGTCATAGCCGGGGCGCGCGTCGAGCTCACGCAGCCCGTCGTAGGAGTGCAGCATCTTCTCCATGTCGGTGAACGCGACGAACGGGCGGTTGAGCAGTCCCTCGTCGTAGTAGTGCATCGTGTCGGAGGCGAGGACGACAGTTCCGTCGGGGTGGTCGATCTCGGTCACGAGTGATCCCGGTGTGTGGCCCGGGAAGCACGTCACCCGCACACCCGTCGTGCCGATCTCGGCGCTGTCGTCGACGAGCACGAGCCGGCCCTCCTCCTTCAGAGCCTCCACCTGCCGGACCTCACGGTCCTCGACGGTCCACGAGAACGCGGTGTTGTCGCGGAACGGCCCCGTCCAGTACTCGAATTCGGCGCGCCCCATGTAGAAGGTCGCATTCGGGAAGAGGTGGATGTTGCCGACGTGGTCGAAGTGCATGTGACTGAGGATGACGTGCTGCACCTCCTCGGGCTCCACACCCATCCGCTGAAGGAGCGTGGTCGGCGGCGTTTCGATCCAGCGGTTGCGGATCGGGCCGAGGTGCTCGGCGAATCCGCAGTCGACGACCACCGACTCCCCGCCGGCTCTGATGAGCCAGAAGAAGTAGTCCATGCCGATCGTCGAGTCGGGTTCGTGGTACAGATCGTGGCGGTAGTACGCCTCGCCCGCAGTGGCTTCGGGCCGCGATGCGTAGTGCAGCGCGAAGACCGACGTGTCGTCTGACATCTTTGTCTCCTCTTGCGCTCCCGGTGCTGTCGGGACCGCGTGGCGGTGTCGATCAGCGGAGGACTCGATTGGCCGTCTCCGGGGTCGATCCCGATGCTAGTGAGGGCGTCGCGCGTTCGTCAATACTTTGTCGACATGTTGGCGAAACCCGTGGACGGCCCCGCACGCACGCGCCCGTCGCCGCTCGGGAGGGGCGTGCGCGGGCGACGGACCGCGCTCAGTCCAGCTCGGATCCGTTCTGCCCCCACTGCTCGTACATCCGCAGGATCGCGACGATGTCCTTGCCCGCCTGACCTTCTACACGGGCCATCGCGTAGAGGTCCCGCGCCAGCGATGCCGTCGGAACCGGCATCTGCCGCGACCGCGCGAGCTGCTGCGCGAGCGCCAGATCCTTCTCGCCGAGCTCGATCGAAAAGCCGGGTTCGAAATCGCCGGCCAGCGCCTTGGGGAACCGCTTCGTGAAGTGGCTGGACGTCCCCCCGCTCTGAGAGAGGATGCCGTAGAGCACATGCGGATCGACGCCCGCCGTGACGCCGAGCGCGAATGCCTCCGCGGCGACGAGCACGTTGCCCATGCCCATCATGTTGTTGACGATCTTCGTGATCTTGCCCGAGCCGAGGTCGCCGGTCCTGCGCGTCGTGCCGACGAGCGCCAGGGTGTCGGCGATGCTCTCCACCACCTCGTCGTCGCCACCCACGAGCAGGGTCAGCGTGCCCGCGCGCGCCTCGCCCGGTCCGCCGCTGACGGGGGAATCGACGACCCCGATTCCTCGCTCGCTCGCGGCCGCTCCCAGTGCGCGCATCGTGTCGGGGTCGATCGTGCTCAACTCCACCAGTACCGCGCCGGGATCCGCGAAGGCGATGATGCCGTCCGTGCCCAGCCAGACGCGGCGCACGATGTCGGAGTTGGGCAGGCTCGTGAAGACGACCGACGCACCGCGGACCGCGTCCTCGAGCGTCGACGTGGCAGTCACGCCCTCGGCGGCGACCCTCGCGCGGGCCGCGGGATCGAGGTCGAAGCCCCGGACCTCCACATCGGCGGCCTCGCTCAGGCGGATCGCGGCCGACCCTCCCATGAGACCGAGTCCCACCACTGCAATGTGCGACATCTCGTCACCCTTCGTCGTCGTCTGGCGCGCGATCGATCGGCTCCGTCGCGCTCACCTCACCCTGCCGCTTCCGGCGCCGGTCCGCGATGCGATCCTCGGGCTCGGGCCGCCTCGTCCATCACGTTCGCTTCCTCGCTGCGCGTCATCGCGGTCAGGATCGTCTCCCACTCTCGGCGAGGGTCGTCGGGCTCTGCGGGTACACAGGAGGCTACTGAGGTCGCCTACCGAGGTCAAGGCTTTGTCGACAAGTCGGCGACCTGCGGGTAGCCTGCAGTAGCGGTGCGACGACGCGCCGCGACTCGGCGGACAGGTGCGCCGAGCACGGACAGGAAGAGGCTGCATGAACGAGCATTCGACGGCGAGTGCCTGCGTGACCGCCGAAGGGGTGCGGATCCGATGACGACGACGGTGCATGCACGGGTGACCGCAGGGCCGAACGAGCCGTTCACGCCCACGCGCATCGAGCGACGCGACCCCGGGGCCCACGATGTCGCGATCTCGATCCACTACACCGGCGTGTGTCATTCGGATGTCTCGCATGCCCGCAGCGAATGGGGCCACAACCCCTTCCCACTCGTGCCCGGTCACGAGATCGCCGGCATCGTCACCGCCGTGGGCTCGGCGGTGACGAGGTTCGAGGTGGGTGCGCGCGTCGGAGTCGGATGTCTCGTCGACTCGTGCCGCGAGTGCCGCAACTGCCTTCTCGGGCACGAGGAGCAATGCATCCCCGGCAACACCAAGACCTACGGTTCGACCGATCGCGACGGTACTCCGACCTACGGCGGGTACAGCGAGGCCATCGTGGTGAACGAGGACTTCGTGCTCGCCCTGCCCGATGGCATCCCCCTCGAGAACGCCGCGCCGCTGCTGTGCGCCGGCGTCACCGTGTTCGCTCCCCTCAAGCGATGGGGGGCAGGTCACGGCAAGCGGGTGGGCATCGTCGGCCTCGGCGGACTCGGCCATCTCGCGGTCCGCCTCGCGAGCGCGATGGGAGCCGAGGTCACCGTGTTCGACCTCGCCGCCAACAAGGAGTCCGACGCGCGCGCGCTCGGCGCGCAGGACTTCTTCACCGTCTCCGATCCACAGGTGTTCCGCGACCTCGCGCAGACTCTGGATCTGATCATCTCGACGGTGCCAGCGAACGTCGACCTCGATGCCTACCTCGGCCTGCTTCTGCTCGACGGCGTCTATGTGAGCATCGGCGTCCCGAGCCGACCGCTCACGCTCGACGCGTTCTCCGTCATCGTCAACCGCCGAGCCGTCGCGGGCTCCCGCATCGGCAGCATCGCCGAGACGCAGGAGCTCCTGGACTTCTGCGGCGTGCACGGCATCGGAGCCGAGATCGAGCTGATCGACGCCGACCAGATCGACGTCGCCTTCGATCGCCTGGTGAAGGGCGACGTGCGCTTCCGCTTCGTGCTCGACACAGCGACATTGGCACCCGTCGAGCCCGTGCCGGCGATGAGGTAGTCCTCCTTGCGCGGTACTCACACTGCAGGGCTCGCTCCGTCGGCCTGCACGCGGTTCGCCGCTCCTGCGGGCGGCTAGTCGCTGTCAGCGGACGGCCTAGATGTACCCGGTCAGGACCTTGGTCGCAGGCGGCTGGCGACGGTCGCGATGAGCCGTCACACGGTGGAGAATCCGCCGTCGATGAGGTAGTCGCTCCTCGTGATCATGGCTACGTCGTCCGTTGTGAGGAAGGCGATGAGCGCGGCGATCTGCTCCGGCTGCGCGATGGCGCGCATCATTTCCAACTAGGCACTCGTCGTCTCGAAGCAGTACTCAAACGACTCGCGTGCGTCGGAGGCGAACACGCGCCGCCACTGGTCAGTCAGTGCCCTCACCCAGTTCGCACTGCGAGTTGGTCGGGGAGGATGGCCCTGACGGCGCGCGTGACAGCGGCTGCGTCGAAGTCTGGGTAAACGATCGCCAAAGGGATGCCGCGTCGGCGCATCTCACGGCGTGCGGGTTGCGTGACAGGCCCGACGGAAAGCGCGGCATCCGCTCCCACGCGACGGAGGTTCTCTTCTGTCGCGTGGGGGAGCCAGAGAACGAACCCACCAACCTGCCCGATGGTCGCGGTGATCTGCTGCAGCACCACGAAGACTCTGTCTGGTGTCCGTGCCATCAGACGGGTGTCCGGAAGGATGCACACTGTGCTCGACGAGCCGGTGCGGAGAGCGAGTGCCCGTGGATCCGGTCCTCGGTAGCCCAACTCTTCGGCCGCAGCGAGCACTCGAAGTTTGGTCGTCTCCAGGACCGATGGTCGGTCGTTCAGGGCAGCGGAAGCTGTTGACGCAGCCACTCCCGCGCGAAGAGCCACATCCGCCAGTCGAACGCGGCGGCCGACCTCGCCCGCGGGATGGAGCTCCTTTGATGTCATTGCAAGGCCCTCACGGCAACGTGCGCGCAAACGGGTCGAAGTCAACCGGCACGGCTGGAATCGGCGCGACTGTGCTTTCGACGTCGATAAAGCTGCCCGACTGCGCAGACTCATCAGCGGCGATCATGGTCTCAAGTACGTGACGGCCCAGCTCGCCGGATGCGAGGTGTGGGCGCTCTTCGGCGATTGCTCGCACCATCTCGAGCAGACCGAGCCCACGTCCAACCACCACGCCCTCTTCCGGAATCTCGATCCAGGGCTGATCGAAAGCTTCTCCGTCGCGGAAGGTGAGCAGCGGCTTGACGACAGCAGTGCGACCCGAGAAGCGGTTGGGGTCTGGGACGATGATGGACCCCTCGGTGCCGTGCACCTCGATTACTCCGTGACGCTCGAGCGCGGAATCGAAGCTGAACGTGCTCTGCGCCTGGCGACCCGACTCGAAGATCGTGATCGCCTGGAGCGTCGTCGGGACCTCGACAGGGAAGAACGACCCCGCGTTCGGTCCCGTACGGATCTCCCGCTCGGTCCGTGCTCTCATTCCGGCCGCGCCGACGCGGGCGATGGGACCAAGCAGGCTCACGAGGGCGCTGAAGTAGTAGGGCCCCATATCGAAGAGGGGGCCCGCACCGCGCGAGAAGAGGAACTGCGGGCCCGGATGCCACACATCAGGCCCCTGCGTCTGGAATGTGGTCTGGGCGAAAAGTGGTTCGCCGATACGACCCGACTGAATGGCACGCTTCGCCGTTTGCAAGCCGGGCCCGAGCACAGTGTCGGGAGCCGACCCGATCCGCAGACCTCGCTCTGCCGCGCGCGCGAGGAGCTCGTCGACGCCGTCCAGCTCGAGGCCGATCGGCTTCTCCGTCCAGACGTGCTTCCCCGCCTCGATCGCCTGCGTCGACACCTCGACGTGGGCGGCGGGAATCGTGAGATTGACGACGACCTGGACGTCATCCGATGCCATGACATCGGCCGCGGTACCCGACCGGGGCACTCCATGCTTCTCTGCTTGCGCGCGTGCCCGCTCGGGATTGAGATCGCCGACTACCTTGACCTCGACATCCGGGAAGCTTCCGAGGTTCGCCAGGTAGGTGTCGCTGATCACACCGCTCCCGACGATGCCGACGCCGACGGCGCTCATCGGGCGTACCCGCCTTCGCGGAGGAACGCGAGACTTGCGGCGATGTCCTCGAAGACGTCGCCCGGTGCGTTGTCGTACTCGATGACCGCATAGCGGATCGACTCGGAGCCGGCCGCGAGCGCCGCGACGAGCGGGACGTCCCCGTCACCGGCGTGACGCTGATCCAGCGAGTCCGATGAGAATGCGGGCGCCTCCGGTGCGAACGGGTTGCTCGATGGAACGACGCCGTCCTTCACGTGCACGGCGATCAGTCGCTCGCCGAGCTTCGAGACCAGCGCCGGGACGTCCTGCCCTCCCGCGAGCGCCCAGAAGAGGTCGAGTTCGATCTTCACTCGCTCGTCGGTCAGCGCGATGAATCGGTCGTACGCGGTCTCGCCGTCGAACGATGCGACGAACTCCTGCGAGTGGTTGTGATACCCGACCTGGAGTCCGAAGGTTGCAGCGACATCGGCCGCGCGGTTCAGGCGATCCGCGATGTCTGCCACGCCGTCAGCCGTCACCCACCGCTCCACCGGGACGTACGGGTCGATGACCACCTGCATTCCGATGGTCGCCGCCGCCTCGAAGACCACTTCGGGTGCCGGCGTCGGGATGGATCCATCCGGCGTCCACAGTTCGTCTGAGAGCAGCGGGGCGTGCCCTGTCGGCGACGAGAGTCCTGCGGCTCCCAGCGCATCACGGATGAGTTCGGGACGCCGGACGAAGTCAAAAGCCTCGACGTTCGCAAGCCCGATCTCGGCAAGACGTTGCAGCGACGCATGAGGATCGGCGGTGAAATCAGCTGCCAGGGTGTAGAGCTGGACGGATGCGACGGGAAGGGACATCGGTGTGCTTTCGTTTGGATGGTCGGTCAAGCCACGCCGGCGAAGCCCGGCGAGTACCAGTCGCCTGCGGGAACTTCGATGACGTGGAGGAGAAGGTTGTCGCGTGGGATGCCGATCTTCTCGATCTCATCGGCGATCGCGACGAGGGCTTCGTGCTTTTTCGCGGTTGACGCGTAGCCGATGCTCGCGAGGATCTCGATGAAGATGATGTCTTCGCGGTTGGGCTCCGGGTAGGCGGTGCCGAAGACGAGTTCGCCCTTCTCGTGCAGTCGGAAGATGTGGAACAGATCGGTCGCGGGCATGTCGAAGCCCTTGACCATTCCGGCGAGCAGCGCCTCGCTCAGTTGGGGCAGGCGATCGCGATAGGTGCTGTGCAGATCTACACGGGCGTGGGGCATGGGTCGTACTCCTTTTGTGATAGGTGGTGGTTCAACGCACGTAGGCGTCTAGTTCTGCGCGTCGACCCAGTGCTTGGGCGCGGGCCGAAGCGCCTCGACGCGGTTCCAGAAGTCATCCGGAATCGGACGCGACACAGCATCCAGCGTCCACTCGACGCGCTCGGGACGGCTCATGCCGACGAGCGTGCAGTCGACGAGCGGTTCCCGCAGCGAAGCCTGGATCGCGGCGGCGCCAAGCTCGATGCCGTACTCGTCGCAGAGATCCGCCATCGCGGAGATGGAGGCAAGGAGGACAGGCGACGCGGGTCGATACGCGTAGGTGTCGCGTCCGGCGCGCGGCGCGGCGAGAATGCCACCACCGAACACGGCGGCGTTGAAGACCGCCATCCCCCGGCGCTTTGCATCCGCGGCAACAGTCTCAGCACTTCGATCCACGAGGGTGAGGCGATTGTGAACGAGAAGCGCGTCGAAGACCCCGAGATCGACGTAGCGCTGCATGGTAGGCGCGTGTCCGCCCGCGACCCCGATGGATCCGATGCGCCCCTCCGCTTTGAGTGCGACGAGTGTATCGACGGCGCCGCCGGGCGCTGTGATCTCTTCGAACTCGAAGAACTCAGGGTCGTGGAGATGCACGAGAGGAAGGAAGTCCATGCCGAGTCGCTCGGCGCTCTCGTCGACGGACTCTCGAACCCGGGTGCCCGAATAATCGCGTCCGCGTGCATCCACCTTCGTCACGATCAGCGTGGACGTTCCGCCATCCGAGCGGCGAAGGGCCGCGCCAATCCGTCGTTCGCTCTCGCCGTCGTTGTAGCCATTGGACGTGTCGATCACAGCGATCGGGCTCCGAAGCACCGCCTCGACGAGATCCACTGCGCGGTCCCTCGGAACCTCGTAGCCGAGCACCTCGGGCATGCTCGAAAGGGGGGCACCGCCGAGTCCGAGCGCAGTCACCGTCAGACCCGTCGCACCCGCCGGCCTCAACCACCGCATACCGCCCGGCGCGAAGTCGGCGGCAGGGGTAATCGTGGCGTCTTCGAAGGTCATGATTCTCCAGGGTGTATTTGGCCGGTTCAGCCGGCTGATGCGATGTCGATAGGTGCCTGAGATCCCGCACGATCTCGGCGAGTGGCACCCAGTCGCTGATGGATCACAAGCGATGCGGCGCCCACTGCGGCCGCGTCGCGACCAGACTCTGAGACACGAACGTCGATCAAGTGCACGTTCCTGGCGAAGGCCCGCTCGGCGAGCGCCACTCGCACGGTGTCGGCGACCAGACCGCCGATGTGATCCAGCGCGGGTCCGGTCAGGACGACTCTCTCCAGGTCGAGGATGTTCGTGATCGAAACCAGCGCTACAGCGAGCATCTGCGCCGCTTCGACGACGAGGGCCCGTGCACCCTCGTCGTCACCCGCAGCAGCGATGGCGATCCGCTCGAAGTTGGACCACATGGCGTCTCGTTCGCCACTCAGGTCGAGGTGTGCCGCCAGGATGTCATCGCTCATCGCCCGCCGCACGATATTCGCCGGTGACGCGTACAGTTCGAGGCATCCACGGCTTCCGCACGGACATTCCGGGCCGTTCGCGTCGACCACGACGTGGCCGAGTTCACCCACATTCGACGTGGCACCACGGTAGACATCGCCGTCTGTGACGAGCCCGAACCCGATTCCCGCTGCGACGGTCACGACCGCGAGATCCTTGGATGCGGGGGCGCGGCTGATCCAGAACTCGCCAATGGCTCCGCATGTCGAGTCGTTCTCGATCGCAACCCACATGCCCGTCGACGCGGCGAACTCCTGCTGAATCGACACCCAGTCCCATTCAACCCAGTCCTCGGGCTGGGTGCCCGTCAAGTACTTGTTGACCTCCTGACGGCCAGGGACAGCGATCCCGATGCCGAGGAGGGTGTCTCGATCCACGCGGGCGGCCGACAGCAGCGCGGTAATGGTCTCCTGCGCTTCGGCGATCGCCTCGCTGCGCACGTGGTTCACGATTCCGCCGGGTGACTCGCACTGGGCAACGACGCGACCGGCGAGATCGGTCAGCACATACCGGGTGCGGTAGTTGCTGATGTAGATCCCCACCGCGTGGCGGGAAGCGCGATTGAGCTGCAGGAGAGTGGGCCGCTTGCCTCCGGTCGAGGTGCCTCGACCGGTCTCGGCGACCACGCCGTCCGCGATCAGAAGTTTGACGATTCGGGAGATGGATGCCTCAGTCAGGCCGGACTGCTCGGCCAGTTCGACACGGCTGATGATGCCGGCGGACCGAATCAAGTCCAGCACTGCACCGCTGTTGTCGCGCACCGCCATCGGTGCCACCTCCTCGTGTTCGTGTCCACAACGACTTAGTTACGTACTGTATCTAAGTTTTGATTTCTGTGCTAGCTTTCCGAAACAACGTCAACCGACGGCACATCTCAGAGGTGAGAAAGAGAGAGACAATGTTGTTTCAGCGTTCGAGCAACGGCTCGATGAAGCGACTGGCAGCGATCACTGCGATCGTCGGCGCAGCCGCACTGACACTGACCGCATGTGGGTCCTCCGGTGGAGCTCAGACGGGTTCTGCTGACGAAGGATCGATCACATGGTGGGGATGGACTCCTGACACGAGCGTTGCGGATGCGTACATCGCCGCGTTCAATGAGGAGTACCCCGACATCGAGGTCACGTACCGCAACTTCGAGAACGGCGACTACAAGGCAGCGCTACGCGCCGGCCTCCAGTCGAACTCGGGTCCCGATGTGTTCGACATCGCGCTTGGCGGCGATGTCGCGGACTTCGGTACGTTCGGGGACTTCGGCCTCGACCTGCGTCCCGCGCTCGAGGAGCAGCTCGGCGACGACTGGGAAGACAGCTTCAACTTTCCGCCCGATGGCCTGACTCGCGAAGACGGCTCCGTCGCCGGCCTGCCGATGGGTGGCGTCGCGGCGGGCATGATCTGGATCAACCAGACCATGTTCGACGAACTCGGAGCCAAGGTCCCGACGAACTACGACGAGTGGGTGGCCGCGTGCGACGTCTTCGCCGCAGCCGGCAAGGATTGCCTTGCGATGGGGGTGATCCCCGGTCGCAGCTTTGCCATGGAGACCTGGCGCTCCATCGTGAGCACCATCGAGCCCGGCCTCTGGTACTCCGCCCTCGAGGGCGAAGCGTCGTGGGATGACCCCGCATTCGAAGAGGGTCTGGAGGTCCTCGCGCAGATGAAGGAGGACGGCATCATCCGCGACGACGTCACCGGACTCGCCCAGTACCCGGACGCGAACAATGCCTTCCTCTCGGGTCAGGCCGCCATGGTCCAGATGGGCACTTGGTACGCCCAGTACTCCCGCGAGCAGAGTGCGATCGCTTCGATGGAAGCGGCCGGGGTGAGCAGCCCGACGCCGTTCGTTCAGGTGCCGATCCCGTTCCCCGAGGTCGGCGGCAACCCCGGCACGATCTTCGGCGAGTTGGACTACGGACTCGCGGTGAACTCGCGATCCGATGCAGTCGCCCCGGCCACCACCTTCGCACTGTGGTTGACCGCGTCTGAGCAGGGTGGACAGATCATCGCGAACGCGATCGACCTGATCCCCGGGCTCAAGGGCGTCGAACCGCAGTGGGATGACCTCGGCCTCGTCGACCCCGAGGTGCAGATCCCCGCGATCCAGAACCTGTGGGCAGAGGCTGCCGCCTCCAGCGAAAGCCGCAACCAGCTCGTCACCCCCGCGCTCGCGCAGGCATTCGACGTCGCCGTCGCATCGGTTCTCGAAGGAAGCACGACTCCCGCGGACGCGATTGCGACCCTCGTAGCCAGCACTCAGGGCTGACGATCCGTTGCATCTGGAAGAAGGACGGAAATGACTGACATACGAGTACGAGGTACTGACGCCTCCGTCCCTCCGACCGGCGCCGGGGCGCGATCAGACGATCGAGCCCCGGCGGGCCGCCGCCGCCGCTCGACGACCCGCACGTTCGGATTCCCTTGGATCCTTCCCGCGCTCGTCGTCTCCAGCGGACTGGTCTACTTCTGCATCGGATACAACAGTTGGGTCTCGCTGCTGGACTGGAACGGCATCAGCCCGATCCAGCGATTCATCGGTCTCGACAACTACCTTCGCGCGCTGTCCGACCCGATCTTCTGGGGCACGCTGCAGCACACGCTGATCTACTTCGTCGTGACCTTCGTCGTGCAGTCCGTGCTCGGCATCGCGCTCGCTGTGCTCCTGCACTCCCGCATCCGCCTAAGCGGTCTGTTCAAGGTCATCATCTTCATCCCGGTCGTGCTGGCGCCCGCCATCATGGCGCCGGTCTTCCGTATCCTGTTCGCCGGCGACGGGCCGATCAACGAATTCCTGCGAGCAGTCGGTCTCGGCTTCATTGCGCAGCCCTGGCTCGCTCAATCGAGCACGGCGCTCGGCGCGCTCATCATCATGCAGATCTGGAACACGACTGGGATCTCATTCATCCTCTACTACGCGGCGATCAGTCAGGTCGAGACCGACGTGATCGAAGCCGCTCGACTGGACGGTGCCGGAAACATCCGCATCGTGTGGAGCATCATCATCCCGTCGATCCGCGGAACGATCGTCGCGCTCGCAATGCTGAGCGCGATCGGCACCCTGAAGCTCTTCGACATCCCGTATCTCGTCACAGCGGGTGGTCCGAACTTCTCGACCGAGTTCCTCGGCACATACATCTACCGCCAGGCGGTTCCGCTCGGAGACGTCGGCTACGCGTCGGCACTGTCGATCATCTTGCTCGTCCTGGCGCTCGGAATGGCCATCCTCCTGAGCCTCCGCAGCAATGAGGAGCGTCAGGCGAAGACGAAGACGAAGAAGGGAATCCGCTGATGCTCGAAGCACGCACCTGGCTAGGTAAGTCCACGATCTATATCGTCATCATTCTGCTCACGGTGCCGTTCCTGATCCCGCTCATCGTCATGGTGCAGGGCTCCTTCGCCGGACAGGGCTGGGGCAACTACGCCGCGGTCCTCTCACTTCCTCTGCTCCCGTCGTTCTTCCTCAACAGCGCGATCATCTCGGCCCTCACGATCGCCATTGCGCTACTGTGCACGATGCTCGCGGCGTTCGGATTCGCGAAGCTGCACATCCGAGGCAAGGAATTCTTCTTCTGGGTGCTTCTCGCGGCCCTTACCCTTCCTGAGATCGTGCTCGTCACACCGCTGTTCGTCACGGCGACTTCCACGAACCTCTACAACACGTACTGGGCGGTCGTCCTGCCGCTCGCGGCTCTACAGATCCCGTTCACGATCCTCATCACGCGGACATTCATGAACGGGATCCCGGACGCGCTCATCGAGGCCGCGCGCATCGATGGCGCCAACACCTGGCGCGCGTTCTGGCACGTGGTCCTCCCCCTGACCCGTCCGATCGCCGCAGCGGTGATCGTGCTGACGCTGATCAGCGCATGGAACTCGTATCTGCTGCCGCTCATCTTCCTGCAGGATGCCGGTTCTCAGGTCGTCACGCAGGTTCCGAGCTTCTTCCAGGGGCAGTACAACGACGACCAGACGAAGGTGCTCGCCTCGGCCGTCATCACGGCGATTCCTTTGATCGTCGCGTACCTCTGCCTGCAGAAGCTCTTCGAGCGGGGTCTCTCCGCCGGCGCACTGAAGTAAGCCCCCTGCCCACTCTCTCTCAGAAGGACATCGCATGGCACGCACACTCGCGCCCGGTCAGCGCTCGCGCGTTCTGACGGTCGACGTCGACAGCGGCGAGACAACCGTCATCCACGAGTCGACCGAGATCCTCTACGAGGCGCCGAACTGGTCACTCGACGGCACGGCTCTGTTCATCAACGGCGACGGGCATCTGTTCCGGCTCGACCTCGACGGCGGGGATCCCGTCCGCATCAACTTCGGCGACCTGCCGGAGCTCAACAACGATCACGTGCTGGACCCCGATGGAGAGCACGTGTTCGTGTCCGCGAACGACTGGCACATCTATCGGGCTCCTCTCGCAGGCGGCGAGCCCGTTCGCATCACCAACGACAACGAGGATGGTCGACTCCATTTCCTACACGGGGTCAGCCCGGACGGCCGGGAGCTGGCGTACATCGGCCTGACCGCGGACGACAACGGTGTCTGGGCACCCCCGAACGTTTTTGTCATCCCGGCGGTCGGCGGCCCCGACGCGCAGCTGACCGATGACGAGTTCCCCGATGACGGCTCGGAGTACTCGCCCGATGGAGAATGGATCTACTTCAACTCGGAACGCGCCCGCACTCGACCCGGTCACGCCCAGCTTTTCCGTATGCGCCGCGATGGTTCCGAGGCGACTCAGCTCACGAGCGACGAGCGTGTGAACTGGTTCCCGCATCCGTCCCCCGACGGTAGTCGTCTCGCGTACGTGAGCTTCCCCCCTGGCACCGAGGGGCATCCCGCAGACAGGGACGTCATCGTGAGGATCTGCAACGCCGACGGCACTGGTGTGCGCGATCTCCGTCGACTGCTCGGCGGCCAGGGCACTATGAATGTGCCCAGTTGGTCGCCGGACGGCGAGCGGATCGCATTCGTCGAGTACCCGATCAACGAGAGCGAGCCGGCGTGATCCGCATCGGAATCCTCGGAGCCGCCGGCATTGCCCCGCAGGCGTTGATCCACCCTGTGCGCCGACGCTCCGACATGGAGGTCATCGCGATCGCGGCGCGCTCCCTCGAGTCCGCGGCAGAGTATGCGCGGGTGCACGGTATCCCGCGCGCGTACGACGGCTACGACGCGCTCCTGGCCGCGGACGATATCGACCTCGTCTACGTGGCTCTGCCGCCGTCGGAGCACATCCGTTGGTCGATCGCGGCGCTCGAGACGGGCAAGGACGTGCTGTGCGAGAAGCCGATTTCGATGGATGCCGCGCAGGCCCGTTCAGCAGCGGCGGTCGCCACGCGAACGGGGCGGCACCTCATCGAGGCCTTCCACGATCACTATCACCCGCTCACCGCAGCGGTGAAGGAAGTTATCGACTCGGGCGCTCTCGGCAAGATCGTGTCCATCGCCGCGTCCTTCACGGCGGACAACCCGTACTCCCCCACGTCCATCAGACACGTTCCTGAGCTGGGCGGCGGGGCCCTCATGGACCTCGGCTGTTACCCCGTGCACTGGCTGAGAGAGCTCGGCGGCGCCGAGCCGATCGTGATGGGCGCGACGTACACCCCGAACGAACTCGGAGCAGACATCACGATCGACGCGCAGTTGCGTTTCGACACCGGCCCTCACGCGGATGCAACCGGCTCACTCCACGCCAGCATGGCGCCCGGCGTCTCGTTTCGTGCTCCCGTCTTCGTGACCGGCGAGCGCGGCACACTGAGCGTGGACAATCTCGTCCTGCCTCACCTCGGCCACAGTGTTCGCACCGTGATCGATGGAGTGACACGTACATGGACCGTCGCAGGACGCGAGACCTATGATCACGAACTCGACGCCGTCGTGAGAGCGCTCGAAACCGGCGAGCCGGCCGACACCGAGGGTGACGACTACGTCGCCACGATGGAGGTCATCGACGCGATCTACGCGGCCGCCAACGTCAAGCGCACCGTCTCGGGTGCCGCAGCATGAGCAACTCCGAGTCGCTCTTCGACGGCCACAGCCTCACGGGATGGTTCGCCGCTCCGCGAATCTACGGAACAGTGCGACCAGATGGTCCCGACGTGCTCGATGTTCTCACGGCGCTGCCGCGCGACTACAACACCGTTGCCGCACGTCACCCAGCCGTATGGACGGTCGAGGACGGCGCGATCGTCGGTCGCCAGCCCGAGGACGCGCCCGGGTGGGGCGGATACCTGGTCAGCGAACGCACCTTCAGCTCCTTCGAACTCGAGCTGGAGATGAAGCCGGACTGGCCCGCGGACACGGGTGTGATGATACGCCGGCAACGCGACACGTGGGAGGGGTTCCAGGTCCTGGTCGATCACCGGCAGTCGGGCTCGATCGGGGGCTTCTACGGCAACGGCATCGGGGGCTTCCACGGCGTCCCGTTCAACATCGCCGCACGTCTTGATGCGGCCGGCAACCCAGTCGGGCTGGTGGAAGACGATCCGGCGACGACCGCCGAACCGATCACCGCGGCCAAGCGCGCGATGCTTACTCGCGCAGCGGACGCCTCGGGGTTCCTCGCCGCCTGGCGGTGGGGCGACTGGAACCACCTGCGTATCCGGTGCGAAGGAACTCCCCCGACGGTGACGACCTGGGTGAACGACGTTCTCATCGCCGAAGTGGACTCCTCTGCCATCGTGTGGCCGGGCTACGACCCGGAATCCGTGTGGTCGCTGCTCGGCGAGCGCGGGCACATCGCGTTCGAGGTGCACGACAACGACCCCGGTATGGGCCATGCGCGATGGGGTCGTGGTGCCGCATGCCGTTGGCGCAACATACGGATCAGGGAGATCTGATGGATGAAGAAGAGCGCGTCCGGACCCTTGAGAAGGTCCGCGGCGAATCGGCATTGCTGTCATTCTCTGCGCTCGACATCACGACGGCACGGAAGGTCGGGGAATCGATCGCTGCGCACTGCGATCGCGAGCTCCTATCCGTCACGATCGCGGTTCACTTCGGCCAGCAGCGGGTGTTCCATTTCGCATTCGAAGGAACGTCCGCCGAGAACGACGTCTGGGTCGAACGCAAACGGAACGCCGTCCTCAAGAGCGGTGTCTCGAGCTTCGAGGTGGCGCTCACGACTCGGTTGGCCGGAGAGAATCCAGCGTGGCTCGAATCCGACCAGTTCGCCGCTGCGAGCGGCGCGGTGCCGCTTCGGAGCGGCGACGCTCTGGTCGGCACTGTAGCGCTCTCGGGCCTGACGGACGCCGAGGAGTCAGATCATGAGGCCGTCATGCGGGGCATTCGCGCGTATCGAGGGTTGGCCGGCATGGCGTGAGCCCGAGTGCCATTACGGCTCACCGCCGCGGCGTGCCTATAGCGGGCGACACACGCGAAACGATTCTGAAGCGAAATCAACCAGAGGACGACCATGACCAATGACATCCCCCTTTTCCAGACGGGTCGGTATCCAGGCCGACAGGACCTGCAACCCCACCAGACCACTCAGATCATCGTCGCCGACGTCGACGGCGGGTCTGCAGAGGTCGTATTCGAGTCGGAAGAGCTTTTCGAGGCGCCCAACTGGACGCCGGACGGAACCGGACTCGTGCTCAACAGCCGCGGCGGACTCTACTTCCTCGATCTGCGCAGCGGCGCGCTGCACGCCATAGAGACGCCGGGCGTGACGCATGTGAACAACGACCACATCCTGTCCCCCGACGGAGAGTTCGTACACTTCAGCGCCGCGGGCACTTTGTACAGCGTGCCGATCGCGGGTGGCCCGGTACGAAAGATCTCGAACGACTTCCCCGCAGACATGACCTACTTCTACTGGCTGCACGGAGTCTCTCCCGATGGCCAGACGCTCGCCTACGTTGCGACGCATGCCGTCGGCGAAGACCCGAATCCTCGAGGACGTATCCGCCTGGCCACCATTCCGACCGCGGGCGGTGAGGACTTCTACCTCACGGACAACGAGACGGTGCACTTCGACGGCCCCGAGTTCTCAAGGGATGCGCAGTGGATCTACTACAACTCGGAAGAAGCCGCGATCGTTCCCGGCCACGCTCAACTGTTCCGGATGCGACCCGACGGGAGTGCTCACGAGCAGCTGACATTCGACGACCGAGTGAATTGGTTTCCGCATTTCGACCCCGCAGGGACGCGCGTGCTTTACCTGAGTTACGCGCCCGGGACGGAGAGTCACCCCGCCGACGTCGAGCTGCTGATCCGGATCATGAACGCGGACGGAACCGGAATCCGGGACGTCGTCACCCTCTTCGGCGGCCAGGGCACCCTCAACGTCAACAGTTGGAACCCCGACGGCACCCGTTTCGCGTACGCGGCCTACCCCATCGAGGGATACGGCGGCGGGATCGATCGGTGGAAGCGCCGCTGACCTGACGCGGTTCGCCGAGACAGCCCGACCGGCTCGAATCGTCGCAGCTCGCACGAGACGCTGCCGTCCGGTCCGTCGCCGACCCGTCCGAAACTCAGATCCAGACAGCACCGACTCCATTGATCCAGCGAACGATCCGCTCGACTGTCCGCCGCGCGCCCGGGACCTCGGGAAAGTTGAGGTGGCCGTGTTCCACGTCCCGCTCGCGAATCAAGGCGATGTCCACCCCAGCGAGAGCGAGCTGCGCCGCGAACGCCTCACCGGACGCCCGCAGTTGGTCGCGCTCGCTGTTGACGATTAACGTCGGAGGCAGATCATGAAGGTCGGCGTTCGCGGGGAAGGTGTAAGGGTGGGAGAGCATCTCCGCGGGCCCGACGTAGTTGAGATTCATCTCCCGCACCACTTCGGGTGAGTAGATCGCCTCGGGCGAGAGCAGGTCGAGCTGTCCGCGCAGTTCAGCGGACGGCTCGGGCAGTTCGGGATGCTGGACGCCGTAGATCAGCACCAGCGACTTGGGCAGCGCCTGCCGTCCATCCCGGAGCTGGAGAGCGACGGATGCCGCGAGATTCGCACCCGCGCTCCCTCCCCCGACGTGCCAGTCCCCCTCGCGCACCCCGAAGCCCTCGGACACCGCCCAATCCCATCCCGCCAGGCATTCGTCTGTGAGCACCGGGAAGTGGATGCCGTCGTTGGCGAGACGGTAGTCGATGGCGACCGTCACGATTCCGGCATCCGCGAGCAGGCCGGCGACCCAATGCGCCTCGGGGACGTTGATGTCATTGTGCGAGAACGCGCCCCCATGCAGCCAGACCAGGCCGGCGCGAGGTTTGCCGTCGGGGCGATAGACCCGCAGCGGGATGTCTCCGTGCGGGCCGGGGATGGTCGAGTCGGTTTCGGAATGGGACATGTCGCTCCTCGCGAGGCTCGGGTCTGGTCAGCTCACTCGATAGGCCGAGTAGGCGACGGTGGATGCGCGGCGCTCGGCGGCCGCGATGTACAAGGAATGCTCGAGGTGTGCCAGCCGCGGCGAGGAGGTCTCCACACGTACGGTCGTGCGGAAGTAGTAGTCCTCGGGGGCGACGATCGCCCCGCGGAGAAGAGCTGCCAGAACATCCGGCGGCCCGCTCCGCACGCCGAGCGCGTGGAGGTAGAGGAGCTCGCCGGCAGGAGTTCTCGCGGAGTAGCGGGCGTCCAGGTCGATCGCGCCGTCGGCCCGGACGATCTGCCAATCCGCGCCGCCCGGCAGGATCTCCGCATCCAGTTCTCCTTCGATCCGGCCGCCGATGATCGGGACCACCCGACGATGACCGGACCGCGTGGACCCGTGATCCTCGATCGCGCCGAGACGCACTTCGACGTCGAACGCGTGCACGAGCGCGGGGATCGGGAGTCCCTCGAACGGGGCCGACCGCATCATGATGCCGCTCCCGGTGTGAGCGACGGACGGGCGTTGAGGAGTTCCGGCAGGAAGCCAGCTGCCCGCTTGTAGCCGTTGGCGATGTCGTCGAGCTCGTCAGCGGCGATGACGTCGTGGATGTCCACGAAGCCGCGCGGTGCGCGCTCCGCAGCGATCTGCATGACCCGCTCCGGGCCCGCGCTGCGGGTGCTCGCGAGCAGGGACGTCATGGCGGGACGACGATCCAACTCGTACGCCGCGAGCGCCTCGTCGATCGAGCCGGCCGTGGCGAGGTGGAAAGCGAGCGTCCGGGCGTCGATGATCGCCTGCGAAGCTCCGTTCGAGCCGTTCGGATACATCGCGTGGGCGGCGTCGCCGAGAAGCGTCGTGCGACCGAAGGTCCAGCGCGGCAGCGGGTCTCGGTCGACCATCGGATACTCGAACAGCTCCTCGGATGAGCGGATGATCGCGGGCACATCGATCCAGTCGAACCGCCAGTCTCGGAACAGCTCGGCGATCGGGCTCGCGTCGACGGCGCGATTCCAGTCGGCGTCCGCGACGCCCGGTCCGCGCAGCTCTGCGATGAAGTTGATGCGCGAGCGCCCGGATGCGTCGGGCGCCGAGAGCGGATACGCGACGAACTTCTGTTCGCCGTCGCCTGCCATGATCATGGTGCGCCCGTCGAGGAAGACTGGCGCGTCGGCGATCCCGCGCCACAGCGTGAGCCCGCTCCACGGCGGTGCGCCCTCGGCGGGATAGTGCATCGCCCGCGCGGCGGAGTGTATGCCCTCCGCCGCGACGATCAGGTCGGCTTCGACGTCGATCTGCTGGCCGGCGCTGTCGAAGCGCGCCCGCGGCCGCTTGCCCGCGGCATCCAGATCCGTCAGACGATTATCGAGTCTGATGACGTCGCCGAGGCGCTCCTGCACCGCATCGCGGAGCGCAAGCTGCAACTCTCCCCGGTGGACCGACTGCTGCGGCCATCGATATCCCGCGGCGAGTCCGCGCGGCTCGCGCCAGATCTGCTGCCCGTGGCGGTTGTAGTACGCGAGAGCGTGGGGCGCTGTTCCGATGCCGGCGATGCGATCCGCCATGCCGATCTCGGTGAGCTCCCGCATCGCGTGCGGAAGCAGATTGATGCCCACCCCGAGCCCGCGCACCTCTTTCGCGCGCTCGTAGACCGTGACATCCGTGTTACCCGTGGCCCGAAGGCTGAGCGCGAGTGTGAGGCCGCCTATTCCGGCGCCGACCACCACGATCTTCATCAGCCGCGCCCTCTCTCAACGAGCCCGACGTCGCGTTTCCGTTCCCCCGTATGCGCCACCGCGCTCATCCCCGACACGGCGTCACACCGCGACGTCGACGGTGGAGCGGATGTCGTCGCTCGAGAATCCGACCATCAGCGCGAACTCTCCCGGTTCGACGGACCATGTACCGTCCCAGTGCGCGAATCGTCGACGCGGAATCTCCATTGCGACATCCACCGACTCTCCGGCCTCTGCCGAGACTGCCTCGAATCCGGCGAGCCACCGTTCCGGCCGATCCACGGACGACTCCGACTCGCGTCGGAGATACGCCTGCACGACGCTCGAACCGGCTCTCGGGCCAGTGTTGCGCACGGTCACCCGAACCGACACGTCGTCGCGCGCGTCGTCGACGACCTCGACGCTCTCGACGTCCCAGGTGGTGTACCCGAGACCGAATCCGAATGAATACGCCGGCTCGGCCCGCTCGCGCAGCCAGGCTCGGTACCCGACGTGGATTCCCTCCGCATAGTTCAGCACTCCGTTCCTCGGCGCGACGTTCGAGACCGGAACGCGGTCTTCGGCATCGGGCCACGTCATGGGCAACCTGCCACGCGGCTCACTTGCGCCGGTGAGGACGTCACCGAGAGCATGCCCGAACTCCTGGCCCGGAAACCACATGGACAGGATGGCCGCGACGTCGTGGCGCCAGGGCAGAGTGACCGGTGCACCCGTGTTCACGACGACGACCGTGCGCGGGTTCGCCGCCGCAATGGCGCGGACGAGAGCATCCTGAGTTCCCGGCAGTGCAAGCGTATTGCGATCAAAGCCCTCCGACTCCACTTCGGACGACGTCGACACGACGACGATCGCGACGTCCGCGTCCCCGGCAGCAGCGACGGCCTCGGCGATGAGCTCGTCGGCGGAGCGCTCGCTCGGAGGGGTGCCCACGCGGAACGACATCGCGACGCCCATCTCGCCCAGCTTCGGGACGAAACGCACCGTCAGATCGACTCTGCCGTCCTCGATCGGTGCGGTGAAGACCGCGCTCGGCGGATGCAGAACAGCAGCGGCCGGGTCGTCGGCGGCATCGAGTCTCAACTCGCCGGTGGCGATCGCGGAGCCGCCGACCAGCACCTCGAAGTCGCAGAGACCCGCCACTCCGAGGGCGACGGAGGACGATACGACCCCCGGCGCATAGGTGAGGGTGAACTCGATGAGGTCGGACTTCGCGGCGAGGGCGTGTGCGTCGAACGAGACGATGCCCGATGCGCGGCGGACCTCCTCGGCGAGCAGCGCCCCGCCCGAGTAGTACTTCACCGCCATCCCTGCGACCCCGCCCGAAGTGAAGGTCCCGTCCGCGAGGTCGGCAAGGCCCCGCTGCACGACGGCTCCCTGCGCCCAGGTGACGGATGAGTCCGGGAAGGCCGCACGAACCCCCTCCAGAGGCGTGACGACCGACGACGGGATGACGGTCGCACTGCCGCCTCCCTGCGTCCGTGCGATCACGGCGCCCTCGCCGATGACGGCGATCGACGCGGGCGCGACGAGAGGCAGGATACCGTCGTTCTTCAACAGCACCGTCCCGGCGATCGCTGACTCCCTCGCCACGTCACGCAGTTCGACCTCGGGCAGCGGTGCGGCCCGGTCGTCCGCCTCATCCACGTGCAGTGCGCCGACCCGGGCCGCGAGTCGCAAGAGCCTCACGACCTTGCGGTCGATGAGCGCTTCATCGATCTCTCCGGCGCGTACGGCGTCGATGAGCGATTCGCTCCATGCACTGCTCGGGCCGGGCATCGCGAGGTCCTGAGGGACCTTCGCACTCTCGAGCGAACGCACGGCGGTCCAGTCGCTCACGACGAGCCCGTCGAAGGCCCACTCCGCGTTCAGGGGCGTCTCGAGGAGGACGTTCTCGGACGCAGAGGCTCCGTTGACCGAGTTGTAAGCGCTCATCACCAGCCACGATCCACCATGGACGATCGGCTCTTCGAACGCCAGGAGGTAGACCTCGCGGAGTGTTCGCTCGTCGACCTGGACGTCCACGGTGAAGCGGTCGGTCTCGGAGTCGTTGGCGATGTAGTGCTTGATGGTCGCACCCACTCCGAAGGACTGCACGCCCTTCACGTACTCCGCAGCGAGGATTCCCGTGAGGACGGGGTCCTCGCTGAATGCTTCGAAGTGACGCCCGCCGTACGGTGTGCGCTGGATGTTGATCGTGGGGCCGAGGACGACGTGGACGTTCTTCCGGGTGGCCTCGCTTCCGAGAGCCTCACCGTAGCGACGTATGAGTCGCCGATCCCATGCGGCGGCGGCCGCCGTCGGCGACGGCAGGTTGATCGACGGGGAGCGCTCGTCCCAGGCGTCGCCACGCACCCCCGCCGGGCCGTCGGACATCACGATCGAGTGCAGGCCGATCTTCTCCATCGGCCACGTCGACCAGGAGTCACGTCCCGTCAGCAGCTGGATCTTCTCCTCGAGCGAGAGCTTCCCGCAGCGAGCGGCGAGCTGCTGTTCGGTGGGAACGGTCATGGCGCATCCTTTCGGCCAGGTCGCACCGCACCGGCAGCGACCGCCGGTGTCGTCGACCAACGCGGGTCAGCCCTTGATGGCACCCGAGGTCATACCCGCAACGATCTGGCGGTTGAAGAAGATGTACATCACGAGGGGAGGGATCGTGATGAGGAGGATGTCGGTGAAGAGGAGGTTCCATGTCGTCTGGAACTGGCTCTGGAAGTTGAACAGCGTCAGCTGGACCGTCGCGTTCTCCTCTCCGGGAAGGAAGTAGAGAGGGTTGGCGAAGTCGTTGAACACCGCGACGGATTGCACCACGATCGCCGTGACGATCACGCTGCGAAGGAGCGGGAACGCCACTTGGAAGAACACGCGGATCGCTCCCGCTCCGTCGATCGTCGCCGCCTCATCGAGCTCGCGAGGGATGTTCGACACGAAGGCGCGGAAGAGCAGCACGCAGAAAGACATGCCGTATGCGACCTCGATCAGAGCGAGTCCGAAGATCGTGTTGAAGATCCCGAGCGACTGCATGACCCACGCCGTGGGGACGATCGCCGGCGGGACGATGAGCCCGGCGAGGATGAAGAACGTGATGATGCCGTTCCATCGCGAGGGCCGGCGAGCGAGCACCCACCCGATCATCGCCGACAGCACGACCATGATCGAGACTGAGAGCACGGTGAGGATCGTGCTGTTCACGAACGCGGTGATGAGCATGTAGTCACGCGTCTGGAAGACGGTGACGATGTTCTCCCACAGGACGAAGTCGATCGGCCACGTGAAGCCGAGGCTCGCAGAGTCAGGGCCGGTCTTGAACGATTGGACGACGATGAAGGCGAACGGGACGAGGAAGACCACGGCCGACACGACCACGGCCGCACTTCCGATCACATGACGCCTCACGGTCGAGCTCACAGCTCCGTCTGCTTTCTGTTGAGCCACCAGAACAGCGGCAGAATGATCGCACTAACGACGACGAACAGCACCACGTTGCCGGCTGTGGACAGGCCGAAGAACCCGTAGGCGTACTGCTTGTAGATCACCGAGGCGAGCACGTCGCTCGCGAACCCCGGTCCACCACCCGTCATCACCCAGATCAACTGGAACTCTCGGAGTCCACCGATCAGAGACAGGATGATGACCGTCGTCGTCGCGGGTCGCACGAGCGGAAGGGTGATACCCCAGAACCGGTGCCACCCGTTGGCGCCGTCGACCTTGGCGGCCTCGTAGTACTCCTGAGGAATCGCTACGAGACCCGCCATGTAGATGAGGGCTGCGAGCCCGACTCCCCTCCAGACGTCCACCCCGATGATCGAGTACAGGGCGAGGCTGGGATCGGTGAGCCAACCCGGCCCGTCGATGCCGAACAGCGCGAGCGTCTTGTTGATCACTCCGTCGTAGGGGTCCATCAAGGCCTGGAACGTGATGCCGACACCGACGGTGCTCACGAGCACGGGGAAGAACACCACCGCTCGCAGGTATCCTCTGGCCGAGATGTCGGATGTGAGGAGAACGCCGATGAGCAATCCCAGCACGACTTTCAGGCCGGACGTCAGCGTGCCGAAGATGAGGGTATTCGTGAAGCCCTTGCTCAGCTGTGGGTCCGTGAAGAACGTCACGAAGTTGTCGAAGCCGATGAACTCCACTTCGAACAGCGTCCATCGCGTGAACGCGTAATAGAACGACGCGAAGGTAGGCGCGATGAACAGCACGAAGAAGATCGCTGCTCCCGGCAGCAGGAACCAGTGGGGGTACAGCCGGTTCGCGTACTTGCGTCGCGGCGGTCGCTTGCCCGGAACAGCGACCAGGGTCTCTGTCGTATCGGGAGGCGCAAGGGTAGCCATGGTGTCACCTTCGTTGGTGCCGGGGGTCGCCCTCATCGCATGAGGGCGACCCCCGGATCATTGTGGACTGGAGCTCACCAGCCGGGTAGGCCGAGCTGCTGCGCCTGCTTCGTCGCGTCGGCGTCGTAGAGTTCGGCTCCGCTCTTGCCGTCGCGCACTCCGGTGCCGATCTCGACGTCGATCTGCATCAGGTTCGGGCCCTTGACTGGTGAGAGGAACTCGAGTGCGGGCGCGATCTTGGCGTTGTCGAAGTACGGCGCCCAGTCGGCGACGATGCGTGGCGCGTCCTCGGGAACGCTGCACCCTTCCACGAGGTAGGCACCCGTGGCACCCAGAGCCTCCGTCACCGCGTCGCAGCCCTCCGGGCTCGCCACGAACGCCATGAACTGCTTCACTTCGTCCGGGTGCTCGGTGTTCGCAGGCGCATAAAGAGCGGGCGGCATCCACACCGTCATGCCGGCGTCCTCTGCCGAATCGCCCGGGATGCCGAAGAATCCGACATCCTCCAGGTGCTCCGGCCAGTTGGTCGCGATGGTCGCCTGCGCGAATCCGAGCATCGGGTAGTGCCCGGCAGTTCCCGTGGCCACCGCTTCGAGCCCATCATTGAGCAGGGCAGAAGCGAAGTCTTCGTTCATGTAGCCCCCCTCGTAGATGTCCTGCAGCTTGGTGAAGCTCTGCAGGGCGACCGGGTCGTCCGCGAAGTTCACTTCATTGGCGGTGTACTGCTCGGCCCACTCGTTGTCGCTCGCCCAGATGTTGTAGAAGTCGGCGAGCGTGATGATCTGGGACGTCCACGCGTCGCCGTACGTCTGCTGAACGGCGGTGTGCCCGGACGCCTTGATGGCGTCCGAGTTCGCCAGGAACTCGTCCCACGTCGTCGGGACCTCGAGGCCGAGTTCTTCGTAAAGCGGGATGTTGTAGAAGATTCCGCCGCCGCCGGCTGTCTGCACAGGCACTCCGAAGACGCCGTCCGCCGTCGATACGGCGGCGACCCAGGCGTCGTCCAGGCCGGCGACGAAGTCTTCGTCGGCGATGTTGAGCATCGTCTGGTCGGGGTTGAGCGCCTGGAGCAGCGAGCCGCTGTTGTACCAGAACATGTCGGGCATCTCGTTGGTCGCCAGCCGCGTCTTCATCAGATTGTCCAGCGCGGCCGAGTCGCTCGGCCCTGAGGCGTCTACCTCCACGACCACGTCGGACTGGCTGGCGTTGAAGGCATCCGCGAGCGCCTCCGCTGTCGCGATGTTGGTTTCCACGCCGGATCCTTGGAACCATTCCAGGGTCACGGGACCCTCGCTGTCGCTGCTGCCGCCGCCGGAACAGCCGGCGACCAGTGTGACTGCTGCGATGACGCCGGCCGCCGCGAGTGCGCGCGAGCGTCGTGAGACTTCGGACATCACTTACCTCTCTGTAAGCCGTCTTTTGGTGCGACGGGCACTGACCGCTGAAAACAAATCAACGATTGGTGTTAGCGAACATAAACGACGGCCAGTCGAGCCGTCAATACCTACCGGTGACTTGTGTTCGAACTGAGACAGATGCCGACGGATCGACTCCATTGGGGCTACCATGGCGCACTATGGCGGAACGAGGCCCCTACGCGAAGGGCGTGGCAAAGCGGGAGGAGATCCTCACCGTCGCGCTCGAGCACTTCGCCCGACGCGGGTACGACCGCGCCTCCGTCCGTGAGATCGCGCGCGAATCGGGTCTCAGTCAGGCAGGGTTGCTCCACCACTTCAGCAGTAAGCAGGAGTTGTTCCTCGAGGTGATCCGTCGGCGTGATGATCGCGACGGCGATCCCGTCCACCATCGGCACCTGCACTCGGTGGACCATCTGATCTCGGCCGTCGAGCACAACGTCGAAGAACCGGGCCTGGTGAGGCTCTTCGTTACGATGTCGGCCGAGAGCGTCGACGAGTCGAGCGTCGCGCGGTCGTTCTTCGAATCGCGTTACGACTGGCTTCGCGGCGAGTTGCGCGCCGACATCCAGAGTCGACAGGACGCCGGCGAAGTGCCGGCGGAGCTGGATGCCGACGACCTGGCGTCGTTGATGGTCGCCGCGGCAGACGGGCTGCAGTTGCAGTGGCTCCTTCAACCGGATCAGGTCGATATGCCCAGCCGGCTGAAGACGCTCTGGCGCCTGATGACGCAGGGTGACGACACGGAGCATCCTCCCGCCTAGGACTCGCCGCGTCGGGCGGTGATCACGTCTGGGTTTAATACCATTCATCGATTGGTATAAGGTGGCTCGCACCGCGGGTCGATCGAGGAGGATGCCTCTCCGCGAGCGCCGACGTGATCCTCATCGAACCCGGCCTCCTGCATCGCCGCTCAGATCCACCCCGACGAAAGGACGACGACGTGACGACCGCCCCCGTCGACGACATCGCACTCGCCGCGGCCGCCTTCCTGACGGCGGACACTCCCCGCAACGCGGTCGTGCGATTCCGGACGGTCTCCGCACTCGATCAACCGCGAGATCGCATCACCCGAGCGACGCTCCATGCGACGGCGCACGGCGTCTACGAGGCATCCCTCGACGGCGAGCCCGTCACGGAATCCGTGCTGAATCCTGGATGGACCTCGTACGAGTGGCGTCTCGCCTATCAGACGTTCGATGTTCGCGGACAGCTCGCCGCCGGCTCGGGCAGCGAGCTGCGTCTCGAGCTCCTCCTCGCCGACGGCTGGTACCGGGGCGATCTCGGATTCGCTCGAGCGAATGCGAACTATGGCGACGAGATCAGCGTCGCAGCCGCGCTCACGATCGAGTATGCGGACGGTTCGCAGCAGACCATCGCGACCGGACCCGAGTGGACCGCCGAAGACTCCGGGATCCGCAGCTCCCTCTACAACGGGCAGACGATCGATGCCCGCGGTGCGGCCGGCCCTCTCGAGGCCAGGGTCACCGACATCGACAGGCGCACTCTCTTCCCGCAGTCCGCGCCGCTGGTCATGCGCCAGGAAACGCTGAAGCCCATGTCGGTTCAGCTGTCGCCGAGCGGAAGCGTTCTCGTCGACTTCGGTCAGAACTTGGTCGGCTGGGTGCGCTGCACAGTCCAGGGTGAGTCCGGGCATGAGGTGACGTTGCGACACGCCGAGGTCCTCGAGGACGGCGAGCTCGGCACCCGACCGCTGCGTGGAGCCGCCGCGACCGACGTCTTCGTGCTCTCCGGTGGACTCGACACCTTCGAGCCCACCCTCACGTTCCACGGATTCCGCTACGTCGAGGTGTCGGGTTGGCCCGGCGACATCGACCTCGACTCGTTCGAAGCGGTGGTCGTCCACTCCGAGATGAAGCGCATCGGCACTTTCGAGTGTTCGGAGCCCCTGGTCAACCAGCTGATCCACAACTCCGTGTGGGGTCAGAAGGGGAACTTCCTGAGCGTGCCGACCGATTGCCCGCAGCGTGACGAGCGACTCGGCTGGACCGGCGACATCGCGGCCTATGCCGCATCGGCTGCGTTCCAGTTCGATTCCGCTGACTTCCTCGACGGATGGCTGCGAGATCTCTTCGTCGAGACGGAGCATGCTGACGGAGGCATCGTCCCATTGACGGTCCCCGATGTGCTGAAGTACGCGAACTTCCCTGACGGCTTCTCACTCCCGTGGCATCGTGCGACCGCGGTGTGGGGCGACGCGGCGGTCTGGGTGCCGCAGGCGCTGTGGCACGCGTACGGCGATCGCGAGCGGCTCGCCGCCCATTACCCGGCCATGGTGTTGCACCTGGGCTCTGCCGAGCGGGACGTCTCGGCATCCGGTCTCTGGGATCTCGGCAATCAGCTCGGCGATTGGCTCGATCCGGACGCACCGCCGGAGGATCCGGCCGCGGCGAAGGCGGATCCCTCGGTCGTCGCGACGGCCTGCCTCTACCGATCCGCATCGTTCGCCGCGGAGGCCGCGACGATCCTGGGCGCGGACGAGGATGCCGCGCGCTGGCGTCGACTCGCGGAGACGACGAGGGCGGCATTCAACCAGCACTACGTGGATGGCGGGATCGTCCTCTCCGACTGCGCGACGGTCTATGCACTCGCCATCGTCTTCGGCCTGTTGGACGATCCCGATCTCGCTCGCGCCGGCGACCGGCTCGCGGAGCTCGTGCGCGCGGCTGACTATCGAGTCACGACCGGCTTCGCCGGCACCCCGTTCGTGACGTGGGCCCTGTCCGAGACCGGGCATGTCGACGACGCCTACGCCCTCTTGCTCGAGCGCGAGTGCCCTTCGTGGCTCTACCCCATCACGATGGGAGCCACGACCATCTGGGAGCGTTGGGACTCCATGCTCCCCGACGGAACCGTCAACGCGGGCGAGATGACGAGCTTCAATCATTACGCGCTCGGCGCCGTCGCCGATTGGGTCTATCAGGTGGTCGGTGGTGTGCGCCCCGCGGAACCGGGATACTCTCGCGTGCGCATCCAGCCTGTGCCCGGTCCAGGGATCACGTGGGCACGGACACGGCTGGAGACTCCCCGCGGCGTCGTGTCGTGCGAGTGGGAACTGGTCGATGGCGAGTTCACGATTCACAGCTCTCTGCCCGATGGAGTCGAGGGTGATCTCGTCCTCCCCGATGGCAGCGCGGTGCGGACCATCGACGGCGAAACGCGGTGGCGGTGCGATCTGCGTTGACTCCGCCCGTCAGAACTGCCGCGTGGCCGCGTTGACCAATTCGGTGTCAGTCACCTGTTCGAACTCCATCACTCGTCCGTCGGCGAGGCGCCACACGTGCGCGACGCGAGCGGTGAACGCGCGTCCCGTCGTTCGATTGGTCCCGGCGTAGGTGCCGAGTCCCACCACGACATCGCCGCCGTCGACGACCTCGTCGATCGTCAAGGTGAATCCGTCCCAATCCTGTTGGATCCGGGCGAAGACGTTCTCGGCGACGGCCTGTGGGCCGACGTAGGTTCCCGCGTAGGGGAAACCGGCCGCCTCCGTCCACCGAACATTCTCGGCAAGGGGCGCGAGCATGCCCTCGAGGTCACCGCGGTCGGAGGCGGCGTAGTGGGAACGAACGATGTCGGCGTTGCTCATGAGGCTCCTCAAACAGGTTGTGCGTCGGGGTAGGAAACAGAACCGAGCGGATAGATGTGGCCGCCGGCGCGCGAGTGCTCAGCTTCACCTGCGCCGTTGAGGCCGAGGAAGATCCCCGTGGTCCTGAGCGGGTAGCCCAGATCATGGAGCCACACACTGGCGACGGCGATCCTGAACTCGCGGAAGCAGAAGAGGTAGAGGCCCTCGTCGAACTTCCAGACGGTGGAGAGATCCGTATCGCCATGTCCGCGCTGCACACCTTCGATGCACTGCCAGCAATAGCGCTCGCTCGACAGGTAGACATGCTCGTACAGGTGATTCGGGCTGTACCGGTAGACGTTGCGCTTTCCGATGAGGTCCCGACTCGCTGCCGGCGTATCGCCCCGCGCCTCGCCGCCGTCGAGGGTGCCCGCCCAGAAGACCTGACCCACCTGAGGGACGCCTTCGACTGCCTCGCTCGCGATCGTGGACAGCACCGCGAGAGCGCGATGCGTCGTCGTCGAGAACACGAGAGTGAGCGCCGTCCGGTCGCGACTGGCCAAGGGAAGGTTCACGAAGAACACCCCCTGACGCACGTGAACGGCGTCGTAGGGATCCTGCGTTCCCGAGGGTGTTGCGATCGTACCGTCAGCGCTCCACGTGACCGAGTCCGCTGCGAAGGCGAGCTCGATCGCGCTGCCGTCATCCAACACGATGCGGATCGACTGCCCGTCGAGCGACACATTCGGCAGTCGATAAGTGTCGATGCCTGCGGCGAACTCGTCGTACGTCCGCCATTCTTCGAGGGCCGGATCCGTGGATGCAGAGGTCATCAGGGTCACTCCTTTGTTCTTCGGGGTTCGAGCACGGCTTTCACGACGCCGTCCGCACGCGATTCGATGAGCGAGAATGCTCGCTCGACGTCGTCGAGTGCGAACCTGTGTGTGACGAGTTCGTGGAAAGGGAACTCTCCGCGGTTGAGCTGGGCGATGGCGGGCTCGAAGCCACCCGCTGAGAGGAAACTGGGGAGTACATCGATTTCGCGAGTGAGCAGATCCTCGTCGGCGAGCACACCGAGGGTTTGGCCGGCTCCGCAGGCACCCGCGAGAACGACGCGTCCGCCTCGCCTCACGGATCGCACGGCATCGACCTGCGCGTTCACGACTCCTGCGGTTTCGACGACGAGGTCGGGGAGCTGTCCGCCGAGGACGTCGCGGACCGCACCGGGCAGGTCCTCGACAGTGGTGGAGTCGACGATGGCGTCTGCGCCGAATCGTCGCGCCAACGCGAGTCGAGACGGACGTGTCCCGACGATGATCACGCGGCCGGCGCCCGAAGCGCGAGCAGCGGCGGCCGCCAGCAGGCCCACTGGTCCCGGCCCGATGATGACGACATCCTCCCCCGGACGCAGCCGCCCTCGTGCGAGGGCTCGGTGGGCGACCGCGAGCGGCTCGACCAGGACGGCGTGATCCCATGGGAGACCAGACGGCATTGTGTGAATCACGGCGGCGTCGGGAGCGAACAGGTACTCGGCGTATCCGCCCCAAAGTCCAGGGGCCGTCGTGCGGGGGATGTTGACGCCGTACTGGCGCCCACCGTCGCGTCCGGATGCCGGAGCGTCTTTCTCGCAGAGGTTGTAGCGTCCCTCGCGACACCGCGCGCACGCGCCACACGGGAGGAGCATCTCCACCGCGACATGGTCCCCGACAGCGATGCCCCGCTTCACCCGCGCTCCGTCACCGAGGGCGGCCACTTCACCGACGAACTCGTGTCCGGGGACAAGAGGAAAAGGGTCGCCGATGTGGCCGGCCAACAGATGAAGATCGGTGGCGCAGATTCCGACCATGGCGATCCGGACGAGCACGTCGTCGTGACCCAACGACGGCAGTCCGATCGAGTCGATCCGCACCGCGCCGACTCCGTCGAAGACGACCTGGCGTGCCGTGGTCGAAGCATCCATCAGTTCATCACCTTGCGTCCTCCGGGATCGGCGCGAGACGCGAGGCGATGCCCGCGCGTCGAGCGTGGATCTCGCGCGCGGGCACCGCGGCCTTCGACGTCATCCGAGATACGCCTTGCGGAGGCGGTCCTCGTCTGACAGCAGTTCCGCCGGCGCGCCTTGGAAGGACACCTTTCCGCCGGTGACCACCAATGCGCTGGATGCGACCCCGAGAGCGAGATGCGCGAACTGCTCGACAAGCAACACGCCGACTCCTGTCGAGGCGATCTGCTTGATCGTCGGGATGAGGCGGAGAAAGACCACGGGTGCGAGGCCGAGAGACATCTCGTCGATGAGGAGGTACTTCGGCTTCGATGCGAAAGCTCGAGCAAGCACGACCATCTGCTGCTCGCCGCCGGACAGCAGCACAGTCGGACTGTCGATGCGCTTCTCCAACTCCGGGAAGAGGTGGAGAGCGGATTCCAGATCCGCCTTGGTGCGTGAAGCGAGCCGAAGGTTCTCTCGCACGGTGAGCGAGGGAAAGATCGCACGACCTTGCTCGACATGTTTGATCCCGGCGAGCGCGCGCCTCCTCCGGGAGAGTCGTCGCACGTCGGTCGAGTCGATCGTGATCTGTCCCGAGACGCTCGGAACGATGCCAGAGATGGCTTCCAGAAGGCTCGTCTTGCCCGCCCCATTGGGGCCGACGATCGTCGTGATCTCGCCGGGTACGACTTCCATCGAGACTCCCGAGATGACGGGACCGACTCCCCTGCGGACCGTGACGTCCTCGAGCAGCAGGCTCATGAGATCATCTCGCTCTCTCCCATATAGGCCTTCAGCACTGCTGGATCGGACATGACCGCCTCGGTCGCGCCGACCGCGAGCACTTGACCGAAGTTGAGCACGACCAGGTTGGCGCACACGCTCCGGACGAGGTCGAGGTCATGCTCGACGATCAGCAGAGTGACACCGAAACGCTCCGGGACCGCGCGGAGACGATCCGCGAAAGCGAGATGCTCCTCGTGCGACAGCCCCGCGGCAGGTTCATCCAGCAGGAGCAGCCGAGGCTTGGCTGCAACGTTCGCGGCGACCTCTATGAGCCGGCGAGTTCCGACATCGACGAGCTGCAACGGCGTTGCGAGCGGCGGGCATCCGAAGAATGTCGCCACTTCCTCGACCTCGGCGCGATCAACACCCCGCCCTGCGACGAAGGACATGTAGGTGCCGACGGTCATGGTGGAGGGCACACGATCCTGCTGGAAGGTTCTGCGGAGTCCGGCGCGCGCAATCCGGTTCGGCGCCATTCGATCCAGCGCAAGGCCCTCGATCGAGATGCTTCCGGTGTGGTGTGGCAGGAACCCGGAAAGCGCGTCGATGAATGTGGACTTGCCCGCCCCGTTCGGTCCGATCAGGCCCAGGATCTCGCCCTCGCGCACGTCGACCGACACGCTCGACAACGCGGCGACCGCTCCGAACTGGACCGACAAGTCCTCCACGACCAGGAGGACGTTCGAGGCGGCCTGGGGTACGGGGGCACCGATCGGTTCGAGCGATGACAGCGTGAGTTCGGCGCCCCCTTGGCCTCGCCTCCGCTTTCGCCGAATGATCAAGCGCCGGATGTCGGCACCGAGGTTGGAATTGGTGGTGAGTGCCTGGATGCCGAGCAGCGCGAACGCGATGCTCGACCACTCGAGCGGCACCTTGAACTGCTTGAGGAGCTCCGGGATCAGGACGAACAGGAGCGCCCCCACCAGAGTCATCTCGATGAAGTGTGCGCCGACCGCTATCGCGAGCACATACAACCCGAGCGAATTGAGCGTCTGGAACGTGATGTAGTTCGCCGTCGTCACCTGACCGACCATGAGACCGCCGGCGATGCCGCCGACGAAGGCACTCACGGTGAACGCGCTCAACTTGGCGGTGGTCACGCTCGTGCCCGAGGAAGCGGTACCTCGCTCTGAGAACGCGACCGACCGCCATCCGGCGCCCCACCTGCCCCGTTGGAGGAAGAAGATCCCCAGCGCAACGACGACGACGACGACAGCGACGAAGAAGAAGTAGTAGCGGTTGCCCGAGAGGTCCGAGGCGCCGGGGATGCCGAATGGGCGCGCCACCCGGACATTGGACCACTGGTCGGGGAACGACACTTTCTGAAGGGTCATGTCCAGCGCGGCAGCGACACCGAGAGTCACGACGGCAAGATTCACGCCGCGGAGTCGCAGAGCAGGTAGTCCCACGACGAAGCCGAGCACGGCGGCGGCTACTCCACCGACAAGCATCGCCACGATGAATGCCATCCCGCCCAGCGCGTCGTAGAGGCCCGTCTGCGTCATGAGGAAGTCGAGCACCCAGCCTCCGATGGCGGCGAAGGAGAGCTGACAGAGCGCGATCATCCCGGCTGTCCCTGTCACGATCCCAAGCCCGAGGAGGGACATCATCGCGACCAGCACCGAGGTCGAGATCAGCAGCCAGTAGGCGGGCAACGTGTACCCTAGCGCGAGCACGACGACGAGGGTCGCAGCCGCGATCACCCAGGGCGCCCAGGGGCGATTCACGTCTGAGCGCGGCGATCCCGGGCCGACGGCGCTGGTCGTCGTGGTGTGGAGGTCAACGCGCGACATCCCACACCTCCTTGCGCTGGTTCCAGAGCAGGAACAGGACGATCACGATGAGGGGTACCCAATCTCGCAACAGGGTGATCTGGGGAAAGGACGTCAGCACGCCCTGGAGCCCACCGACAAGGAGCCCGCCGACGATTGTGAGCGTCAGGCTGGAGAACGCGCCGACGAGAGCGGCGGCGGCTGCGGGAATGAGCAGGACGATCATGGACGTGGCACTGGATGCTTGAGTGTTGCCCACGATGGAGATGATGAGGCCGGACAGACCTCCGACGACGCCCCACACGAGGAGCTGCAGACCCTTGACGTTGACGCCCATCAGTTCGGCGGCCGTCTGCCGATCCGAGATCGCTCGCAGACGCACCCCTAGCGGTGTCCACGTGAGAATCGCCTTCGCGAGGATTGCCACGCCGACCGCGAAGAGGAGCATTGCCGCCCCCACTTTGGTCACTGTGATGGTTCCGAAGGAGATGAGTGGGCCGATGAGCAGCGGTGGGTTGGCCTGTGGTCGAGTTCCGAAGAGGATGAACGAGAGCGACATCAGTCCCAGGAGGGTCGCTACGGTCACAGCCGATCGTGCCGTCGTGCTCGACTCGCCGAGCCACGTCGAGATGATCCAGCCGAGCAGACAGGAGATCGCCGCACTCGCGACCACGGCGATGACCACGATGGCGAAGTCGGGGAGCCCGACGGGGATGAAACGCAATGAGAGATAGGCGCCGAAGACACCTACCGCGACCTGCGAGAAGTTGATCACGCGGGTCAGAGCGGCCATGAGCGTGAGCAGTACGCCGAAGACGGCGTAGAGGGCTCCTGAGCTCAAGCCGACGATGAGGGAACCGAGGATGTCCACGTCACTCCTTCGATCTTCGTTGGCGAGGTTGAAGCGGTGCGACGCGGGACGGGATGCCTCGCGTCGCACCGCTTGGGCTACAGGTCAGCTGGCCGGCACGGTGGTGTACTGCCATCCGAGGTCGTCACCGACGAGCAGCGGACCGAGCGACTCCCACTCGCTGGTGCCGGCGCGCAGGACGACGGGGTAGGCCGTGTTGTTCGGCTGGTGGAAGTCGGCGTCGCCGAAGATGTATGGTGCCTGAGCCATTGGGGAGTCGATGGGCTCTGTCATCCCCTTCGCGGCCGCCGTGAAGGACTCGCGAGTGATGTCGCCGTCGATGGACTCGAGGATGTCGATGAAGTACTGCGCCGCGAGGTACCCGCCTTGGGCGAAGGATGTCTTCGGAACACCGTGGGCGTCCATCGTCTGTGCCCATTCCTCCACTCCGTCGATGCTGGTGTCGCCGTACGGCGCCCACTCCGCCGGAAGATAGATGTCGCCCCCGTACGCAGCCGATGCCGCGAACTGATCCGAATAGCACGAGGTCAGGACGAGGAACGGCAGCGAGATGCCCTGGTTGGAGGCCTCCCCTAGGAGCCCGATGACCGCGTCACCCACCTCGTTCATGAAGATCGCATCGCAGTCCTGGCTCTTGAGGTTGGACACGTTTCCGGCGTAGCTTGCCTGACCACGCACGAGCGAGGCGTCCAGGTAGGCCAGTTCATTGCCGGTCGCCTCGCTCCACGCATCGAAAGCCTGCTCGTAAGCCGCCTTCGACGCCGCTTCATCGGGCACGATGACGGCGCAGATGTTCTCGTAGCCGAGCTCTTCTGAGCCGTAGTAAAGCGTGGCGAAGGTGTCGAAGAATGGTCCGGTGTTGGTGGGGGCGATGTTCGGCGTGGCGAAGCAATACGGGTCGACGCCGGTGCCCTGGATCGAGACGATGTCGTTCTCTTCCCAGGTCGTGTGGTTGACGGCACAGTCCAGCAGCGATGATCCGCCGACCAAGGCGACGGCGTCCGAAGAGAGTGCGTCCTGAGCGGCTGTCGCCGATGCGGCCGGATCGGTCTTGTCGTCGAACACGTTGTACTCGATCGGTCGACCATCCAGGCCGCCCGCCGCGTTGTAGTCGTCGAAGACGGCCTGTACGGCCTGCGGTGCTTCGGGGAAGAACGTCAGCCCACTCAGAGCTGCGACGACGATGGGCTCGCCGGTGGCGGGGTTTCCTCCGTCTGATGGTGCACCTTCGCCGCCCCCAGAGCATCCGGCGAAGGTGAGGGCACCGATGGCGACGAGAGCGATCGTCCCCATCAGCTTGTGCGACTTGTGCATCTTGACTGCCTCTCGTTGTGAGTGCGGGAGAACCATGAACCGGTCAGGGTGCATGGCCGACAGATGCCTTCGTCGCGCGGTCCGAGGATGCTGCAGAGCGTGTCGAATCTCGGGTGAGTGCGACTCTGCATCCTCGGCGACGCGGTCTGCTGCGGCACCTTCGGTTCGAGGCTAAGGAGCGGCCTGCGCGAACGCTTGACCCACCGTGAAGGGCAGTTGCCTCTGCGCGAACGCTCAGCCGACGGCGCCGGCGCGGCTGACGGAGAACCCGAATCCACCGTCGCAATACCAGTCATCGCGTGGTAGCATCGGCGCGAATCGTATACGATTCGCGATCACAATGGAGTGAGAATGCCCGATATTTCCGCGACGGCGCCGACGCTGGGCGTCGTCGATCTGCAGGACTTCGAGTCCTACCGAGCTACCGTGTCCCATGCCGTCGTGGCGCTCGACGTGCACGCCAACGAGCCAGAGCGCTTCCGCGGTCGCCTCGAGGCGGGCATCACAGGAGACATCCACCTTTTCGACGTGCAGGCGAACGCGCACGCGGTCCATCGCACGCCCGCACTCATCGCCCACGCCGCGCAGCGCTATTTCAAGTTCTCCCTGATCGAACGCGGCTCCGGGATGATAGTCCAGGACGGACGAGAGACGGCGCTGAGACCGGGCGACATGGCCTTGTACGACACGGACAAGCCGTACTCGCTCGTGTTCGACGACGACATCAGGATGTCGATCGTGATGTTCCCGCGCGAGTTGCTCGACATCCCGACCGAACTGCTGAGCCGCATCACGGCCATGCGTCTGGACGGCGCCAACGGAGTGGGGGCGATGATCCGGCCCTATCTCTCCACGTTGACGCACCAGATCGGTGAGGTGGACGGGCATATCGCTCGACGTCTGTTCCGCACTGCCTTCGATATGGTGGGCACCCTTCTCGAGTCCGAGCTCGGCGATGCGACGACGACGTCGTCCCACGACGGCCTGATGCGCCGCATCCTCGACTACATCGACGAGCACCTCACCCAGCCAGATCTCAACCCGAGCGAGATCGCCGCCGCACACTTCGTCTCGGTGCGTCACCTGCACGCGCTGTTCAGCGACCAAGGCACGACCGTATCGACCGTCGTGCGGACGAGAAGGCTGGATCGCTGCTACGACGATCTGATGAACCCGCTCCTCGCAGGTCGGTCCGTCACGACTATCGCTCTCGACAACGGCTTCGTGGATGCGGCGCACTTCAGCCGGACGTTCCGCAACCACTTCGGCGTGCCGCCATCGGCAGTCCGGCGAGATCACTGAAAGACGGTGGGGCGGACGAAACGTCCAGCCCCACCGTCGTCAGCTCAGGCGTGCTCCTCGAGCAAGAAGTGCACGCCACGCTCGCCGATCAGCACCGACGGGGCGTTCGTGTTGCCCGTCGTGATGACCGGCATGATCGAGGCATCGATGACACGGAGTCCCGCGACGCCACGGACCCGGAGTCGCGGATCGACGACTGCAGCCTCGTCCACACCCATCCTGCAGGTGCCGACCTGGTGGTGGTACGTGATGGCGGTCCGGCGCACGTAGTCCTCAAGATCTGTGTCGTCTATGTCGAGTCCTGGGTAGACCTCGGTCGCACCCCACTCGCCGGCCAGCGCATCCTGTCGCCCGATCGACCGACACTGACGAACCGACGCCACGAGCGAACGCACGTCGTCCGGGTCGGTGAGAGCCGCGAGGTCGATCGCGATCGGGTCGTCGAGGCCCGGGCCGGTGAGAGTGACGGAGCCCCGGCTCTTCGGAGACACGATGCCGGCCATCAATGAGAACCCGTCATCCACCACGGGCTCCAGATCCTCGCCGAACATGGGTACGGAGAAGTTGATCGGCTGCGTGTCCGGCACCGCCAGTCCCGGCAGGCTTCGCCAGAACAGATGCGTCTGCGTGACCGACACTCCCGGGGACGGCGGTCCGACCGGCTTGGCCGTCGTCGTGAAGATGACCGGCGAGAGCAGGTGGTCGTGCAGGTTCTTCCCGACGTCGGGTGCATCCACGACGACGTCGATGCCGAGCCGCGCGAGCTCATCGGCCGGGCCGATGCCCGAGCGCAGCAGGATCGCCGGCGAGTCGAGGGCACCCGCCGAGAGGATCACATCGTCCGCGCGAAGCTCCCGCTGCTCGCCGCCCGAGCGGTAGCGGACTCCTACCGCGCGGCCGTCCTCGATGATCACCGAGTGCACGTGACTTTCGGTCTGGATCGTGAGGTTCGCCGCGTCCCGCACCGGCTTGAGGTACGCCATCCATGTGTTGACACGTCGACCGTCGCGCATCGTCACCTGCTGCTGAGAGACGCCGTCGAGGTGGTCGCCGTTGTAGTCCGGGTTGTGCTCGAGTCCCTCCTGGACGGCCGCGTCGATGATGGACGCCTGGATCGGGCTCAGCGGGTAGTCATCGGACACCGGGAGAAGGCCGTCAGCACCCCGCAGTTCAGACTCGCCGCCGGAATGGGTCTCGATCGCCTTGTATACGGGCAGCACGTCGGCCCATGCCCAGCCTTCGTTGCCGGCCGCCGCCCAGCCGTCGAAATCCTGAGGGGCGCACCGGACCCAGATCATCGCGTTGAGAGCATGAGAGCCCCCCAGCACCTTGCCTCTCGGCAGGTGAAGTCGACGGCCTCCGGCATTCTCCTGGGGCACCGTGTAGTAGTCCCAATCGTCGGGACTATGCCAAAGCTCACCCATGCGCATCGGGTCATGGATCGCGGGGTTGGTGTCCTCGCCCCCGGCTTCGAGAAGTGTGACGTCGATGCCGGCATCGACCAGGCGTCGAGCGACGACGGAGCCGGCGGATCCTCCGCCGACGACGATTGCGGTGCGTGTCATGGTCAGGCGCTCCGCTCAGCCGTTGATGATCTGAGGAACAGCTACGGCCTTGAGACCCTCGACGCCGAATTCGAGACCGTAGCCCGAGCCCTTGACGCCGCCGAACGGGATCATCGGGTGCACGCCGCCGTGAGAGTTGATCCACACGGTGCCTGACTGGATCCGCTGGGCGACCCGTCGTGCTGCCTGGCGGTCCGCGCCCCACACCGATGCGCCGAGACCCACGTCCAAGCGGTTCGCACTTGCGATCGCGTCGTCGACCTCGGTGTAGCGGATGACCGGCAGGGCCGGTCCGAACTGCTCCTCGTCCACGAGCGCCGTGCCGTCCGCGACATCGGCGACGATCGTGATCGGGTAGAACAGGTCGCCGAGCTCGGTGGCAGGCGAGCCTCCGGTCACGATGCGACCGCCGTGAGTCTTGGCATCCTCGACGAGACGGTTCACGATGTCGAACTGCTGCCGGTTCTGAAGTGGACCAAGCACATTGCCCTCGTCGAGCCCCGGGCCCATCGGCATCTGACTCGCGACGCGGGCAAGAGCATCGATGACGTCGTCGTAGATGGAGTCGTGCACGTAGAGCCGCTTCAACGCCGCGCACGTCTGACCTGTGTTGATGAACGCGCCCCAGAAGAGGTCCTCGGCGATGGCGGCGGGGTCCGTTCCCGGCAGAACGATGCCCGCGTCGTTGCCGCCGAGTTCCAGGGTCAGCCGAGCCAGGTTGCCCGCTGACGCTTCGATGATCTTCCGGCCGGTCGCGGTGGAGCCGGTGAACATGACCTTGTCGATCCCGGGGTGCGAAGCCAGGCGGGCGCCCACCTCACGATCGCCCGAAATGCCGATGAGCACGTGCGGCGGAAGGACACGATTGATGACGGACAGCATCGCGAGGACGCTGAGGGGCGTGTACTCGCTGGGCTTCACCACGACGGTGTTGCCCATTCGGAGCGAAGGTGCGATCTGCCAGATCGTGATCATGAGGGGCCAGTTCCAGGGACCGATCGCGCCGACGACGCCGACCGCCCGATAGATGAGCTCGGCGTGGACGGCGCCGTCGTCGATGATAACGTCCGGTTCGAGGGGGATCGACGCCGCCGTGCGCAGCCACGCCGAGCACGCCCCGACCTCGAAGCGCGCATTCGGCCCATTGAGAGGCTTGCCTTGCTCGCGCGAGAGGAGCCGAGCGAGCGACTCAGCGTGCGCGTCGATGGCGTCGGCCGCTTCGAGGAGCAGTTCGCTACGCCGCTGATGGCCGAGGGCCTCCCATCCCGGCTGAGCGTCGATGGCAGCGTCGACCGCGGCATCCAAGTCGGCCGTGGAGTGTCGGGGAGCGTACCCCACCAACACGCCGTTCGCCGGATCGAAGATCGCGCGACCCTCGTCTGGCGTCACCTGGACGCCGTCGAGAAGGGACTGCTCCTCGCCTTTCGACGTCGTCGAGTCGACGGCGGTCTCGGCGTCACTCAGGGTGGGCGTGGGGTCGGACATCTGGAGCTCCTAACGTTCGGAGATCACAGTCTCTCCGGCACCGCCAGCTCGGTCTTGTCTTGCAGTGCGCTGTTGATGTCCCAGGGCGAACGACCGAATCAGAAGGGTTGCACGACCCATCACTCCGCGATGTGCTGACTTCGGCGCGGACGCGCCGATGTGCGACGGGCGAACGTACTCCGAGACGTCGATCAGCGAAAGTGAGGATCCGGTGAGAGTTACTCGGTGGAGCCTCGTCGTGGACGGTCGCACAGCCGAGGCAGGCAGATGAGTCCGACACAGCCCGGCGGTCGCGACAGCAAGTCCACGCAGGCGTACGAGTGGATTCGCGCTCGCATCTCCAGTCACGAGTTCGGCCCCGGCCATCGACTCGTGCTGGGACCGATCGCCGACGCCTTGCTGATGAGTCCGGTACCGGTTCGCGAAGCGATTCGGCGCCTGGAAGCGGAAGGACTGGTCACCTTCGAGCACAACGTCGGAGCGCGCGTGGCCCACATCGACGAGGGCGAGTACGCCCACACGATGCAGACGCTCGGGCTCGTGGAAGGTCTTGCGACCGCGCTGTCCGCGCCTCACCTGACCGAGAAGGAGCTGGCGCACGCCGAGGGGCTGAATACCCACATGCGGGGCATTCTGGAGGACTTCGATCCTCTGGCGTTCACGGTGGTGAACCAGCAGTTCCACTCGGTTCTGTACCTGCCGTGCCCGAACCCCCACATCCTCGAGCTGGTGGCGCGCGGCTGGTCGCGCCTATCGGGTCTGCGCGGATCCACCTTCGCGTTCGTTCCGGGTCGCGCAGCACAGTCCGTCGAGGAGCACACGGAGCTGCTCGCGCTCATACGCGGCAGCGCTGACCCGCTCGAACTCGAGCTCGCCGCTCGGCACCACCGCTGGCGGACGATGAACGCCTACCTGCAGGCGAGCCGAGCGACAGTCCTCCCATAGTCCGCCGGCACTGCCGTGCGTGCCGTGTTCGGCCGCAGGCGCCCACCGCTGGACGCGGATCAGTCCGACCCGCTGGTCGCAGGAGGAGTCGGCACGGCATCCCGCTCCTGGAGCGCGGCCTCCACGGCATCGGCGATGCGCTTCTCCTCCGCCTCCTTGCCTCGACGGCGACGCCGACGAGCGGCCCATGCGAGGGCTGCGGCGGCGAGCGCCGCGGCCGCCACGATCCCGATCAGGAGCCAGGGGATCGCCCAGGTGCCGAGAGTGGCCGTGACGGCGTTCTCCTCCGTGCCGTCCGGTCGAACAGGGACGAGGCGGCCATCGGCCGACACGAAGATCGAAGGGATCACCCCGACGACATCGATCGTCTCCGTCCACGTCTCCCCCGGGAGAAGCTCGGGGACATCCGCCGGCTCGCTCGAGGTGCTCCACCCCAGCCCGGAGATGGTGACGGTGCCTCTCGCCGCCAGCCGCGCGTTGCCGGTGTTGCGCAGGGTCATCTGCACAGTGGCCGGGCCGATGCCGAAGGGCCAGAGCGAGGCCTCGTAGTCGACGGTGAGGCTTTCGATACTCATCGCGGGAGCGAGTTCACCTCCGACCTGCAGGTGGATCCGGATCCCGAGCCGTCGGTCGACACTCACCCCGGAATCCTGCGAGGTCTCGAGTGACGTGACGATGGCCCCGGCATAGTCTCCCGGCGATGCGTTCTCGGGAACGCTCACCTGGAACGGCACGTCCTGTGTCTCGTCCGGCTGGAGCGTGACCGTCGCCCTTTCGGTCGTCGTCCAAGCGCCGATCTGGGTGGACTCCTCTCCGGGATTGAGCACATTGAGTTGTCCACTCGAATTCGTGAACCCGTCAGCGGCGTAGATGGCGAGCGTCAACGACGTGGCGCCGTGATTGGTCACCGCGATCGTGTCGTCGATGACATCGCCGGGGTCGACCTCGTACGCGTAGTTCTGTCGGGCGGTCCCGTTGTCGTTGTCGCCCGTTCGGACACCCCATGTGACGTCATCAGCGCTCGCCCAGCTCGGCGAGACGTGGGCCGCAGCCATGCCGATGATCAGGAGCACGACGGCGATGCCGCGCACGACGGAGGGGCGAGGAGTGAGCATGGGGTTCCTGTTCTCGATGCGGGTGCGGCGGTGCCTCGGGTGGATGTCCCGAGGCACCGCCGTGTCATGCTGTCGTGGCATGCGTGCCGATCAGCTGAGCGCTGTCAGGGTCAGCGTCGCCGAGTACGTCCCCTCCCCGACCTCGATCGGGATCTTCAGCTCCAGATCCGCGCCCAGCACCGCCGACGCGCGATCGTGACCGACCTGACCGAAGCCGAGGGTCGACGACACCGACAGGCCAGCGCCGCCGTCGAAGCCCGACCCCACGACAGCGCCCGACTGCACCCGCGTGCCCGACTCGAGCAGCTTCGGACTCCATCCGAGGAACTTCCCCGAGAACGAGTCCGAGCCGGCCGCGAAGTCACTCACCGACGCCGAGATCGACCACTGCGGGCTGCCCGCACGGGTGTCGGTCACGCGAACCGGGTTCATCTCACCTGTCGCTTCGTAGTGATCGCCGCTCTCCACCGCATCACCGAGACGGACGAGCGAGTTCGAACCATCGATCGACCACACGAACTCCCCCGCAGACGCCCCCGGAACGGTCACTTCGATCTCCTGCGAGTCATCCGAATCGGTCGCGCCGACGTTCGATTCCTCCGCCTCCGCGATCGTCTTTTCCGCATCCGACTCCAGAATGTACCCGGCAGCCAACGCAGCCTCCGTGACCTCCGTCACCGCAGCCACATAACCCGCATGCGACCCATACATCTCGTGCAACTCCGCAGCGGAATACTCCGCCCATGCTCCGGCTGCTGGGCATGTCCAACCGCCGGTGTTGTGCTCGTAGCGCCAGGCCGGCGCTGCCGCATCCGCGATCTGCACTCCGCCGATCATGAAGCCACGATCATCGAGCGCGAGCGTTCCATCGGCGTTGCGCTGGAAGAAGGTGGATGCCGGAGCGGGTTGCCCACCCCGAGCCCAGGTGTCGACCGCTGCGATCGCAGCGCCGATGACTTGACCGACGTGCACCTTCGTGCCGACCTGACGGCTCGCGCAATTGCCGATGCCAAGATGCCAGTCCGTGAATGACTGGCCGTTCGGCTGCGTGCCGTCGCGGACGAACACGGCGTCCATGTACTCGTGGACGAACGCCGACCCGTGGGCGGACCCGTTGATCTCCCAGCGTCGCGTGTAGTTACCCGTGACCGCCAGGGGTCCACCGCTGTTGAGCGTCCAGGATGACAGTGACACGGCCGGCGTCGAAATGTCGGTCCGCAGCGGCACCGCACCGTCCCAGAACACGAATCCGTCGAAAACCTGGTGCGACGGGTGGAACAGGTTGTAGTACGCCGACGTGGTCGCCGCCGACTGCGACTGACCGGTGAGGATCATCTTCTCCACACCGCGAGCGGCGAACGGTGACGAGGGGGCGCTCCGCAGCGCCTTCGAGACCTGCGCGATGATGTCCCACGACATCGCGTCCCGCGGGCACGCCGCACCGCAGTCCTCAGGCTCCACCTCGAGGTCGCCGTAGCGCGCGGGCAGCGTGGCAGCGAGATTGTCGACGCCGATCTTCTGCGCGCTGACGACCGCGACGGCGTAGCCCTCGGTGAGGAGCGTGTCGTGACTCTCTCCGAAGACGAACTCGCCATCCTGACCCGTCGTGACATTCGTCCATTCGACGACGAGCGTTCCGTTGAAGATGTCTGCGGAAGGCTGGCGCACCACGACACGCGTCGTGTAGTCCCCCGCGATCTCACCCTGGACGAGCGGCACGGCCGACTGACGCTCACCGCCCCCGAACACGCTGCCGTCGGCCTTGAGATAGCGGTGCGCCTCACCGGACGCGAAGAACTCGCGCTCGACGTAGCCGTATTCGCCCACGTCGAAGGGGGCGGCCGAGATCATCGACGTGCCGGGCTTGTCAACTTCGACGAGCGTGGCCGGCGTGACGGATCCAGGTGGCTCCGCAGCGACGGCCGGCGCCGCAAGCGCTAGCCCCGCGACCGCGAGCGCCGCAGCGACACCTCCGGCGGTCAGTCTCGTAGCTGTTCTTCGGACGGGCTTCGTTGCTCGTTCCAACATGAGGCTCACTCTCCCTAGCTCGTGTGCACGGACTGCGTGCACGGCTAGCGTCGCCCTTCGTTGGCCCCAGCAACTTGACTACGACTGCAGGGGTCGCGCCATTGGGCGCATCGGATCTCGCCCCGCAACGCGCGGAACGGCCGGCGATTCGACGTCCTCGTCACGGTCGATCACGATCACGACCTGAAAATCGAGGCAACCACGCGAGATCGAGAGGTCGAATCCCACCGTCTCCGACGGTCGCCAATTTCTGGCTGGAGAAGCGAAGTGCTCACGTCGGCCAACCACGCAACGGCGAGGAAAGGTCAACCCGCGGTCTGGAGGAGGCTTCGATTCGGGTCAGTGGCGTCCCAGCCGCCGCGCCACCAACGCGCTCTCCGACGTCGCCCTCAACGAGTCACCAGGTTCCTTGGCGACTCCGATCGCGAGCTCGTTCAAATGGACCGCCCCCTCCCAGTCGCCGCTGAGTTCGCAGACGGCGGCGCCTGTGCGCACGGCGCGGTCGAGCGCGGATCCCGTTGTGCCCCGCGTGGCTCGGACAGAGAGGTATCCCGCTACGAACGCGTCACCGGCACCTACGGTGTCGATGGCTGAGTCTGTTGCGCAAGCGGTTGCCAGATCTTGCCAAAGTTGAAAGCCAGCCCCGTATGAACCGCACCCCGCGATCAGCGCGCGGGCAGGAAGCCCTCCACCACCCGATTGAAGGCCTCGGGATTCTCGAGGAACGGAAAGTGCGAGTTCGCCACGTCAGAACTAAAGATGAAGGTTCGTGCGCCAGGGATGCTCTCCGCGATGAACGACTGCGATGCCGGGGCTACGTGGCTGCCCTCGCAGCCGATCACCAAAGTGGGCACGTCCACTCTCGGTAAGACGTCACGCCAGTCCTGCGTCGCGTGATCGAAGAGAAGAGGCACGCCTGCATACGCTGGCACCGTCCGTATCTCGCGAGCGACCAGGGACCACACCTCGTCGCGAGGCTCTCCGGAGAACATGCTCCGGACAAAGCCCTCAGTCACGGCGACTCCGTTTGGACCGTTGAGTTGAGCTCCGAGCTCAAGGAGTCCCTCCACACCAAATATCGCGCCCGATTCCTCCTGCTCTTGGTGGGACATCCACGGCACTGCGGCCACAGCCGCCGGCTGGTCGACCGCAATGAAGTTCCTGATCGATCCTGTCCCGTACAGGTCTATGTAGCTCCACGTCACCGACACACCCATGGACCATCCCAGTACGTCCACGGTGTCGACATCGAGGTGCGAGATAAGATTCGCGAAGTCCTGCGCGAGCCGGGCGATGCGGTAGCCGAATCGTGGCTTGTCTGACCGCCCGTGCCCGCGCTGGTCGTAGGTGACAACCCGCCGCGAATCGCTCAAGCCCTCGAGCTGATGACGGAACATCTCCTGGGTCTGGCCCCATCCATGGATCATCACGAGTGGGATGCCGGGCCCACCCGAGTCTGTGTACTCGAGGATCACGCCGTCGTTGGTGGTGCACGTGCTCATCGTCGAGCCTCCTTCGTCTCGTGACTTCTGTGTTCTGGAGTTGTCCGGTCAACTAACGCGCATGTGCTGGCCCCCGTCCACGGGCAGGATCACGCCGTTGATGAAGGCGGCGGCATCGGAGGCGAGGAACAGGCTGGCCTCCGCGACATCCCACGGCGTGCCCATCTTTCCGTTGGGTGTCATCTCATCGCGCGCACGCACCATCTCCTCGACGGAGTCGTACTGGGCTGAGATGTCGCGGTAGATCAGAGGGCTGTGGATGATGCCCGGGGCGACGGCATTCACCCTGATCCCCGATCGGGCGTACTGGAGCGCCAAGCTGACGGTCAGTTGATTGACCGCGGCTTTCGAAGCGCTGTATGCGGGATAGGGGTAGCCGGTCTCGCGCAGGGACGCCAGCGACGAGATGTTCACAATCGCTCCCGAGTGCTGCGCGACCATGATCGGAAGCACATACTTGCTGCTCAAGAAGACCGAACCGACGTTCACCGAGAACGAACGATCCCAATCCTCGAGCGCCAACTCCGGCGGCAAGCCCATCAGAGGGAATCCGACGTTATTGTGCAATACATCGATACGTCCGAACGCGTCGACCGTACTCTGGACGGCTTCACGCACGCTTGCTTCCTCGCCGGCGTCCGCGCGGATCGCCACGCCGCGGCCGCCTGCGGACTCGATCAGTCGCACGACCTCCATAGCGGCGGTCTCGACGAGGTCTACGACTGCTACATGCGCGCCCTCTCGCGCGTAGGCGACCGCCGCTGCGCTTCCGTTCGAGTGCTCGCCGCTTCGCGCGATTCCGCCACCGAGCACCAGGACGCTCTTGCCCTCGAATCGTCGAGCGTAGTTCGGGACACCGTTCATCGAGCGACCTCCGCAACGACGCCGACCGTGCCAAGTTGCGTTCGGGCCATCTCGATCGTGGTCAGAATCTGAATGCATTCCTCCAACGTGTGCACGGGCGACTGACGAAGCCCGTCCCCAATGAACGTTGCGGCGGCGGTGATCTCCCAAGAGAGTCCGGCGTAGCGTGTCAGCCCAGACGGGTCGGTCCATCTCTCCTGTGGCGAGTTGAGATCGATGCCCCGCAGCGTGAATGACGTCGGGATGTGGGCAGGGCCGTCGATGTCGATCCGGCCCTCGGTCCCGATGATTGACGCTGCTCCGCTGGACCGGGCGAGAAGCGATGAGGTGATGCTCGACATCCGACTGCCACCATGATCCAAGACGAGGGTGCTGAAAGCGTCTACGCCCGTTGTCGCGAGTACGCCTGTCGCAAATACAGCATCAGGCGCTCCCAGCACCATCGAATCGAGCTGAATGGGGTAGATCCCCAAGTCGAGGAGGGCCCCTCCGCCCAGCTCAGGACGATACAGTCGGTGGCTCGGGTCATCGGGTATCGCCTGCCAGTGGTCGGCGATGATCCCTCGGGGCTCACCGATCCGGCCACTGGTCACGAGCTCATTGATGACAGCGGTCTGCGGGAGATACCGCGTCCACATTGCCTCCATGAGGAACACTCCGTGCTCCCGCGATGCCGCGACGAGTTCCACGGCGTCAGCGACGCTGATCGCGAGCGGCTTCTCGATCACCACGTGTTTGCCGGCGGCCATGGCGAGAAGTCCCAGTGCGCGGTGCTCGCTCGCCGGCGCGGCCACGTAGACGACATCGATTGAAGGATCCTCGACGAGCGCGTTGTACGAGGCGAAGAACCGAGGCACTTCGAACCTCGCGGCGAATTTCTCGGCGCGCTCCGCTGAACGCGAAGCCACCGCCGAGATGGACTGGGTGGTGTGAGCACGCAGTGCCGTGGCGAATGCTGCGGCTATTCCCCCGGGTGCGAGGATGCCCCAGCGCAGACGCGGTTCGCCGCTGCCCGCGGTGTAGGAGCCAGGATTCGGGAAGGGGTCGCGATAACTCACGCACTCGCCCTCTCTGTCGATCCGCGAACATCGCGGTCGGACTGCTCAACCGCCAACTGCGATACGGCATCCGCGACGAGACGGTGATCTTCATCAGAACTCAATCCCGACGCGGAAAGTACCGCCACAAGTCCGGCGCTGACCACGCGTAGCGGGAATGCGCCACCCGCAAGTGCGTATCGGTCAGTCGGCAGCCAACCCATCGCGACGGGGTCGAGGCCACGCGCGCGCATGCGAAGGGTGACCAGGGCACTGCTTTCTGCCATGCGTTCGGCAAGCGCCGCCTTTTTCGCGATCCAGAAGTCCTGATCCGGACGCGCCCCTGGGAGCGCTGCGTGGAAGAGGATTTGACTGCGACACCGGATGTCGATGGTGACCGGATGCGACTCCTCAAGGCACTTTCGCACGACCCGGGCGCCCAACTCCCATGCATCCCGTTGCGTGAACGACACGAGCGTCGCGGATCGTTCTTCCGCCTCGTGCTCCGCGATCGCGGCAAACATGCGGTCTCGTGCTTCGTCGGTCAGTGGTGCCATGCTGGTCATTCGCTCTCCCTCGCCTCGCACGACTCGACGCGATCGATGATCGCCTCCACGTCGTCGCGCGACACCGGGAAGCCGGGGAACTCGACGAGTGTCTGCAACGGCAGTTCGAGCACGGACTGACGACCAATCTCGTCGACGATCAGGTCTGCAACTCGTCCCCGCAGGCCACCTCCGCGAGTGATCGCCGCATCGAGGGCGGCGGCGGCTCCCTCGTCCGCGCGCAATTCACCCCAGGTGGACCAGATGCTCAAGGGCTGCCGGAGCGTTTCGCCCTCGAGCGCGACCTCGGCGGACAGCCGGATATCGCGAGAAGACGAGCCGACGTTAATGCCTACGACGCCACCCTCGAAGACCCACCGCCCGCTGCGTTCGCTGAAGTAGCCCAGGTCGGCGCGGCGGATCGGGATCTCCACCTCGGCGCTCTGACCGAACTCGAGTCGGACCTTCGTGAAGCCTCGCAGCTGCTGGGGAGGGGTGGATACCTGCGCGGAGTGCTCTGCGAAGTACACCTGGACGACTTCGGCGCCCGCACACGGACCCTCGTTCGTGACGATGAGGCGCACGGTGCACGCCACCTCGTCATGTCGATCGCCAACGTCCACCTGCAGGTCCGAGTAGCCGAACGTTGTGTACGACAGTCCGTGTCCGAAGGGGAAGTCAACCTCCATCGCCTTCGCGTCGAAGTATCGGTAACCGACATACACGCCCTCGGAGTACCGGACCGACCCCGACTCGCCGGGGAAGGCGAGATACGAGGGTGTGTCCTCGAGCCGGAGCGGAATCGTTTCAGCGAGCTTCCCGGACGGGTTGACCGCGCCCGTCAGGACGTCCGCGATGGCGAGGCCGTGGGCCTGGCCGGTGAGCCAAAACTCGACGACAGCCTGAACGTGATGCCGCCAGCTCGACGTCCGCACGACCGACCCGTTGCTCAGAACGGCGACGATCGGTACGTCGAGAGTCGAAAGCTCAGCCACCAATGAGAGCTGGTTCTCGGGCAAATCGATCGACGAGCGATCTCTCCCCTCGGTCTCGCTCGCCGCCGGCAGTCCCAGGAAGAGAAGGCACACGTCCGACCGGCTCACCAGTGCTCGGGTGGCTGCCAGTTCGGCCGGATCTGCAGCCCCGCCGTCGAGGTCGTATCCTGGCGAGTAGGAGATCGTGCCTCCGACCGCCCCCACTTCCTTCTGGAGAATGTTCCATGCGGTGTCGACACGAGTGGGATGCACGGCGGAACTGCCAGCGCCCTGCAGCCGTGGATTCGTCGCGAGCTCTCCGATGACCGCGATCCGCGTGCTCGAGCCCAACCGGAGGGGAAGAACACCGTCATTCTGAAGAAGCACCGCCGACTCGCCGGCGGCTCGCCGCGTGAGTTCGTGGTGTTCGGCGTGGTCGACGGCACTTACGCTCTCGCGGCGCGTTCGCTGGGCGAGGAGCGACATGCGGTCGACGACGTCGTCGATGGCGGACCCCGGGATCCGTCCGGCCTCGAGCGCCGAATGGATGCGTCGGTCGTCCGGCTGTCCGGGCATCCGCAGGTCTAGTCCTGCCTCCAGCGCTGAGACCGGGTCGTGGACGGCACCCCAGTCCGATATCACAACGCCGTCGAACCCCCATTCGTCTCGCAGGGTGTCCGTGAGCAGGCGGCGGTTCTCAGAGGCGTAGACCCCGTTGATCCGGTTGTAGGCACTCATCACCGCCCAGACGGGTCGATCTCTGAGCGTGATCTGAAAGGCGCGGAGATAAATCTCCCGCAGCGTCCGTTCGTCGATCTCGACGCTGACACGGAGACGATCGGTCTCCTGGTTGTTGGCGGCGAAGTGCTTGACGCACGCGGCCACACCCTGGGACTGAATCCCTTCGACCATCGCTCCCCCCAGTTCACCGGTGAGCAGCGGGTCTTCCGAGAAGTACTCGAAGTTGCGTCCGCAGAGAGGCGATCGCTTGATGTTGACGCCGGGTCCGAGCACGACGTCGACACCGGCTGCAGCGGCTTCCCTTCCCAGGGCTGCTCCGATCGCCGCGACTAACTCCGGGTCCCAAGACGATGCGAGCGTGACTGCCGGGGGGAAGCACGTCGCTGGCCGACTTCGGCCCAGACCGAGGTGATCCGGATTGTCGTCGTCCTGGATGCGCAGGCCATGAGGTCCGTCGGCGAGCCTGAGAGGGGGTACATGTGGCTCGTCGAGCTCCGCCGTCGCCCAGTATCCGGTGCCTGTAGTCAACGATGCCGGATGCTTCGCTGTGCGTGTCGTCATGCTTGGTTCTCCTGCTCGAGTGATCGCGCTCACGGGTGTCGTCAGGCGCGTCAGTATTCGCGGATACGCATCCCGCGCCACCTGCACACCGCTCCCGGGGCCCAGCGCGAGGTGCCCAGCGCGGCGTCATTGTCGTGGACCTCGAATGCGATGTGCCCTCGCGCACCTAGATGGCGCGCGACCGCCGTCGCGTCGTACAGCGGAGAATCGAGAGTCGCGGTGTCCAGCTGCGCGGTGAGATTGCCATTGACCCACGTGGTGATCACCGGGAGATCGCCGCCGACGCACCGCACTCTCAGCTCGTTCCACCCCTTCCAGCGCCACGCGTCGAGGAAGTCCTCGACGGAGCCCGCGAGCGAGAGCCGCGCGATCTTGTCGGGCGTTACGGGCTCGAGACTGGTTTCCGGCGCGTCAGCGCGCAGCCCGAGCGGCCGTCCCGTCTCGTCCGTCCGGGCGTCGATCGAGAAGGGGACTGCCGAGAAGCTCGCGAGTCCGTTGCCGAAGAAGCCTCCGATGCTTCCGGACGGCCGATGATCGACGAGCACCTGGAAACCCGCCCAGTCGTCGCGCCGGCGGCGGAGCATGACTCCGGTGTCGGCGGGCCAGTCCGGCCGCACCTCGACGGCGAAGTCGAAGTCGCCGAAGTCCGCATCGGAGATGAGGTAGCCGCCGTATCCGCTCCCCGGTTCACTCTGACCGCCGGTGAGTACGCCGTCGGACAGCGTCCACCTCGGAAGATGAGCCTCGGGATCTTCGACCGGTGTCACTCCGCGCTGCGCGAAGACCTCGGACATGGGGGGGCCGCCTGGATAGAGGTCTCCGTAGACGCGCGGGATGGCCGTCCATCCCATCAGCGAGTCCGGCTTGAAGAGCGGGCGATAGCCGGTCTCGTCCGAGATGTCAGGGAGCGCGTCGAGGTCGGCGATCACGTGCCTGCCCCGTCCATCGGGTAGTCGACGAACGCGAACCGTCGGCCGTCCGGCGCCCAGCTGTTGACGTTGATGGTGCCCTGACCTCCTCGGAATGCCGCGAGCGTGATCGGGTTGACCATTGTCTCGAGGTCGAGAAGACGGAGCTCGATCTGCCGTCCGGCGGGGTGCCCGGTCGTCCCGGGCTCGTAGCTGAGGTAGGCGAGCAGTCTTGAGTCCGGGGAGGGATGCGGGAACCAGTCGACGCGGGGGCCGTCGGTCATCCGCGTCAGGTCGCTGCCGTCGGCGCGCATCCGCGCGAGCTGCGCGTGACCGTCATCGTGGGTGAACTGCTCCGTGTTGAAGAAGATCCAGGAGCCGTCAGGTGAGTACTCTGGACCGTCCTTGGCGGGCGATCCGAACGTGAGCTGGCGATGAACCCCGTCCGTCAGATCGAGGGTGAAGATGTTCGCGGTTCTCTGATCGGCCTCGCCTTCGATCCCGACGTAGGCGAGTTCGGTTCCGGACGGGCTGACACCGTGGAGGAAGTGCCAGCGACAAGGACCGCCGTCGGCGGTGACCGCGACGGCCGGCCCCCCGCTGAGGGGGGCCCTATATAGGTGGAAGTCATTGCCGGTCAGGAAGATTGTCTCTCCATCCGGCGCAAGCACGTGATCGTTGTTGATCTCAGGAAGTCCGGTGAACTCGATCTGCGTCAGGTCGGCCGTCGGGATGTCGAGACGCCACAGGAGGCCTTGCCCGTTGAGCACGAGCGCCCGTCCGTCGCTGGTCCAGTTAGGCGCCTCCAGCAATAGCTCGGCGCCCTCGAAGGCTGTTGTGCACGTACCCGAATCGAGATCGCAGATGCGCACTCGGCAGGTCTCGCCGGGAGCCAGGCGACGAGGCACGACTGTCGGTCTCATACTCTTCCACCATCGAGGAGTCGCATCTCGGCGCTACGACCGCTGCCGACGACGGAACTGATCGAGCACGACGGCGATGATAAGGATGGACCCGACCGCCACGTACTGCCAGAACGGCAGTACGCCGATCGTCACCAGACCACCGAGGAGGATGCCCGCGAGGGCGGTTCCCCACACTGTGCCGATCACACTGATCCGCCCGCCGGTGAGCGCAGTACCGCCGATCACCGCCGCGGTGACCGCTGCGAGCGCGTCGTTCGCATGACCTTGCGTCGTCGTGGCCGCATACTGACTCAGGCTGATGAACCCCGACAGACCTGCCAGCATCCCGGCGAAAGAGGTCAGGCCGACGATCTGCCGACGGACCTTCAAGCCTGCCCGCTCCACAGCCAGCCGGGATGAGCCGAGAGCGAGCGTGTTGATCCCGAAGGTCGTGAAACGGAACATCGCCCAGAGCACGATCGCGACTCCGATGGCGACGAGTGCCGGCAAGGGGATCAGCCCGAACAGCCGAGCGAGCCCGAATCCGGTCTGCAGTTGCGACGGGAGCCCCGCGATGTCGGCGCCGCCCGTCAGTAGCAGCGCGAACCCGAGCCCGATGCTGAGCGTGCCAAGGGTGGCGATGAGGGAGTTCACTCGCAGGTAACCGATGAGGACACCGTTGACGATCCCGTACGCGATACCGGTGAGCACCGACGCGAGCAGCCCGAGCAGGATTGCGATCGTCGCATCGTTCGGGCTCGTTGCCGCGACGGACTTCATCGTGATCGCACCGACGACGGATGAGAGGACGAGGTTCGAGCCGAGCGAGAGGTCGAACATGCCAGCCGATAGCAGTGTCGCCATGGCCAGGGCGAGCAGGAGCGCAACGCTGCCATTCAGGAGCTGGCTCTGAAGGTTGGGAAGCGAGAAGAAGACGTGCTGCGGCGACAGCCAGGTGAACACCCCTATGAGGAGGATGTTCAACAGGAACACCCAGGTGGCGCTGCCAGCGAAGAGGCGTCGCAGGATCGAAGGCCGTGCCGTTGCGCGGTCATCCTCCAGCTGATCGACGGATTCCGTGGTGAGGGTGGAGGTCATGATGCCTTCTCCTTGCGGTAGCCGACCATCACGGAGACGGCCTCTGGAACCGTGATGTCCTCGGCCTTGGTGTCGAGCACCGTTTCACCTCGCCACAGGATGACGACGCGGTCGGCGGTCTTGATGGCTCGCGGCAGGTCGTGCGAAACGACGAGGACGCCGAGTCCTCGCGCGGCCACCGTCCGCATCAGGTCGCACACGATCTCGCTCTGTCTCGCGCCCAGGGCGGCCGTCGGTTCGTCCATGAGCAGGGCGCTACGCGACCACATCACCGCGCGCGCGACGGCGACGGCCTGCCGCTGCCCACCTGAGAGATCTCCGACCGGTATGCTCAGCGACGGCAGTTTGATGGAGAGATCTCGCAGGGCCTGGTCCGCACGCTCCTCCATCTCGGCGCGCGCCACGATCGCGAGCCTGCCGAGCAGTCCGCGCTTGCGGACCGTGTGCCCAAGAAACATGTTGTCGACCACCGAGAGATCGGGCGCGAGCGCGAGCTCCTGGTGGACGCAATCGACACCCTCGGCTTGGGCGTCGCGGATGCTCGCGAGCTCGACTTCCCGGCCGTCGATCACGATGTGCCCCGCGTCGGGTCGGTAGACGCCGAGCAGAGTCTTCAAGAAGGTCGACTTCCCCGCCCCGTTGTCGCCGAACAACGCGACGACCTCGCCGTGATGGACGGTGATGTTCGCGTCGGTCAGAGCGCGAACGTGACCGAACGTCTTGGCGATGTTGACGCCGGCGATTGCGATCTCGGGACGTTCTTGCGTTGTCTCCATTACAGGGACCTCTCGGGCGATAGGGCGGGAAAGTCGTGTGCCTGGGCTAGTTCTGGCAGGTGTCGGAGTAGATGAATCCCGCCATGTCCGGATCGTCGATGTTGTCCTTCGTGAGGAACCCGAGTGGCGTGAACACCGGCTCACCCGTCACGGGCACCGGACCGGCGTCGGGGTTGGCTTTGATGTACTCGACGAGTGCGTTCACCTGCGCTCGCGCGACGTCCCCAGGGCTCTGCGCGATGAGCGCCGTGATCGTGCCGCGTCGAAGCGCATCGACTTCGGCCGGAACAGCGTCGAATCCGAGGACCGTGATCTCTCCTGCCTTGCCGGCCTGCTCGACGGCCGCGGCGACGGCCTGGCCCCCCGGGCCTGAGGAGGCGATGATGAACTTCAGATCGGGGTTCGCCAGGATGACACCGCTGATGAGCTGCGTTCCCTTGGCGACATCGAAGTTGTCGATCTGGTCGGGGAGCCATTCCAGGTTCGGGTTGGACTCCTGCAAGGCCTCCTGGATCGCCCCGTACCGATCGAGCTCCCAGCTCGCGCTCTCCGAAGGAAGACCGTTCAGGATGACCGCCTTGCCCTTCACGTCGGCGAGACTGTCGATGAGTTCGCCGGCAAACTCACTCCCGTCCTGACTGGACATGATGTTTTTCCACACAGTGTCCGGAGACTGCGGGCTCTCTCCCGTGACCGCGATGCCGTCCGCCATGATCGTCGCAATCCTGGACGAGAAGGTGGTGGAGTCGGCAGGCGCGAAGATGATGCCCTGAGGGTTCGTGAGCAGCGCAGCGTCGAGGGTCTGCGTCAATTGGGTGTTGTCATTCGTGGCGATCGAGAAGACTTCGTAATCGACCCCGAGCTTCTCCGCTTCGTCTGTCGCCGCACAGATCGTGGATGCGACGTAGGCGTCGACGGTGTTCCGGTACACCCCAGCGATGCGGATCTCCCCGTCGCTGCTGGGTTCCGTGGCGGGCGATGCCGAACAGGCGGAGACGGCGAGGCCGACGCCGACTACGGCGAGGAAAGAGAGGGTCTTCTTCATTGAGTGCTCCTGGGTGCGTCGTTGCTGATTTGCTTCGCAGGAAGGCGGTGCCGCCATCGAACTCTGCTACTGCCTGACTATTGTGTCATACCTATGGCAATAAAGGTAGTACCAGGCATTGATATCATTAGACCACTCGATTGGGATCCGGCGCCCCGTGCGACGAACAGGAAGAAGGAGCAGGCATGCGCGAAGGCAGCGAAGTTTCCGCGGCCACCATCGATCCGAACGAAGGTTCGGTCGCTGATCACGGCGCGAGAGTGGTGGTGACCGGCCTTGACGCACGAGGGCGGTCGACCGTCGCCAGCGACTCCGTCGCCACTCAGCGCTTCGTTTCCCCAGTCGCCACGCTGAACACCCTCTGGGAGACGGAAACCCTTCCGATCACGGCACTCTCGGACAGCGCAGCAGAAGGCGACCGTTACTTCCCCGCTCCCGGCGCGGTCAAGGCATTCACCGTTGCGTTCCCGCCTGATTCGACGTGGGCCGAGGACCGGACGGCCCACGGCGGCGGTGACGGATTCCATTCGACCGCGTCCCTCGATGTGTTCACGCTCATCGAGGGGACGCTGATCTGTGTGCTAGATGACGGGGAGGTTGTGCTCGAACCCGGTGACACCATCGTCCAGCGGGGCACCCGTCACACGTGGCGGAATCGGTCGGATGGACGGGCGATCCTCAGCGGGTTCGTCATCGCCACCGCGGACGCAACCTCGAACTGATCTATCGCCGGCTGAGAGGCACGGACCCCGGAATCCGACCAGAGTCGAACAGCTCCGCGACTTCCAGGATGAGGTTGTCTTCGGTCATAGAGAACACGCACCAGACCGGAAACGACCGTTCACCGGGAAACGTCAGCGTGAGGCGGGAGAGTACTCTCGACGCGTCTCCGAGCAACTCGAGCTGGTGCTCGATCTCGTATGCCGGACGCACACGGAACTTCTCGAGCGTTGCCGCCTTCAGCTCGTCGATGCCGCGGACGGTCGCTTCGTCGCCCAATGCCGGGTAGGTAAAGCACCCCCTCTTATCCCACAGGGCGACCCACGCGTCGATGTCGCGATCACGCTCTGCCTGGTACATCCGACGCACGGTCTCGATTGCGGGCCCGTTCATGTCGGGCTCCCCTCCCTGTCGGCCGCAGCCTCACCATCGAAAAGTATCGTGGCGCGCGCGCGCTCGAGGACACCCACGATCGCGACGGTCTCGTTGAGGGTATGGATCGGCGATTCTGTGAGTCCCTGCCCGACGAATGCGGCGAGAGCGTCGGCTTCGCAGCCGAGCAGGTCGTACACGGACTCCGTCCGGGGCGCTTGCCACTGCTCCGCCTCGCCCGGCGAGCCCCACCCGCCGCCCGTGCGGAGCGAGATGGACGGCGAAGCGATGAACGGCGGCGCGAGTTCGATCGTTCCTTGTGTTCCGATGATCGTCGCCCTGACCGGCGTCGGCGCTCGGCTCGTACAGAATGCAGTCGCCACGACTGATTCCCTTCGAAGGTGGATCGACGCGGTGTCCTCCACTCCGGTCGACGCGATCGTGCCCGCAGTGCCGACCAACTCGGGCACGCCAATGACTGAAGAGATGAACGACACCGGGTAAACCCCAGCGTCGAGGATTATCCCGCCCGCTACCGCGGGATCGAAAAGACGATGCGATGCGTCGAACGGAAGGTGGAACCCGAAGTCGGCCGATACCTCGATGACGTCGCCGATCGCCGATCGCTCGAGGAGGTCGCGCAAGACGTCGGCGATCGGCTGATATCGCGTCCACATCGCTTCCATCGCGAGGAGCCCGCGCGCTCGTGACTCGTCAGCGATCGCCGCAGCGTCCGCCTCCGTCGTCGCGAAGGGCTTTTCCACGAGCACATGCTTGCCTGCTTGCAACACACGAACCGCCAGAGCGGCGTGGGCGTGGTGCGGAACCGCGATATAGACGACGTCGACGGCGTCATCCTCGAGAAGCGCGTCGAGCGAGGTCAATGAACTGCATTCGAGATCGTGAGCGAGGGAGGCGAGCCTCGCTGGGTCTCGCCCGCTCACGCCCACCAGCCTCCGGGCGGTCTGCGATCTCAGCGCCGTGCCGAAACGACGCGCGATCCCGCCGGCGCCGACGATCCCCCAGCCGAGCGAGGGGCCGCGCCAGCGTCCTTCAGCTATTCCCGACATCGTCATGAGTCCTCTTCGTCGACGCGCAGCGACCGCTATGGTCGTGCTGGTAGGCTCAGCTTACTGGTGATACCAGAGGGCCTACAGGTATGACCATTCCCATCGTCGGCGGGGCGCGAGGATGCGCGAAGGATAGGGAGCGGAGGGCACATGTACGAGCCGAGCATTGTCGACGCAAGAGGCGGGCGCATTCCGGATACTGAGGACCCGATAACTTCACAGCTCGTTGATCTGATCGTGCGTACCGGCATCGGCGGGCGGCTTCCGACCGAGCGCAATCTCGCGGAGGAGTTGAACGTCTCGCGGACGCTGCTCCGCGATCGTCTGACACTGCTTGAGGCGCTCGGCGTCATCCAGCGACGCAGTGGACAGGGAACGTTCGTACAACCGCTGGACGCGAACCGCCTCGGGAATGCCCTAGACATCGGCCTTCAACTTACGGACCACACCACAGAGTCGTTGCAGTCGGTCCGCACGGCGCTCGAGCGCCAGGCCGCAGCCGAGGCCGCGCAGCGGATCGATCGACTGAACGTCGCGAAAATGCAGATTGCGATGGACGTGATCCGGGAATCGCCGTCCAACGCTGCCGTCGAGCAGGCCGACTTCGAGTTCCATGCGGCACTCATGAAGGCCTCAGGGAACAGCTCGATCGTCTTTTTCGCCGACGCTCTCGGCGTTCCGCTACGACGTTCGTTTGCCGAGCGACGCAAAATCCTGGAACGCATACCTCACCAGCACGAGCTGATGATCGAGCTTCACGAAGCGATTCTGAACGCCGTGCTGGCCCAGAATCCGACCGCGGCTAAGGAGTCGGTCGATGCTCATTTCGATCGATACGATGCCGAGGTGGCAGCCCTGATGCTGTCGGAGACGCAGACGGCCTAGGCGGCGACTGACGCCGCGCGGTCGACGGCTTCGCGCAGCGTCATACCTGCCCGAATCCCGATGCCCGCCGCGTGTTCGTTGACGACCGACACAACCCCGTTCCTCCAGTGATCGTCGACGTCACCAATGCGCGCCGAAGTGCTCGCGCACGTGCAGGCAGCGATGCCCGACCGCTCGAGGATCTTCAGGCCGGCCGTCCCCGCCGAGTCCTTGCCGATCCCCGCATCGTTGAAAGTAACGAGCTTCAGCGCGTAGGGCGCGGCGAGCTCCCCCACATAGACTCCACCGTGGGATGCGCTCACGACGATGGCACCTTCATCCCCCGGAGTAAGCAGTGAGATGGAGTCCATGAGCAGCACTGCGCGGCCGGCACCGAGGTCGAGTTGCTGTCGCATGCTTTATACGCTCCTTGCCAGCTCTGCACGGATTGCCTTCTTGTCCGGCTTCCCGAAGGGCGTGACCGGGATTTCCGGCACGATCCGAATCGATTTCGGCCGCTTATAGCTACTGAGCAGCGTCCGCGATCCGGCCAGAAGGTCAGCCTCGGAGAGGTCGAACCCGTGACGCAGGACGACGACTGCGCACACCGCCTCCCCCCAATCCGGATCGGGGACACCTACGGCTGCGACCTGAGCGACAGCGGGAATGGTCTGGACCGCCGACTCGACCTCTGACGAGTAGACGTTGTAACCCCCGGTGATGATCATGTCGCTGAGACGGTCCTTGATGAACAAGTACCCGTCGTCGTCGAGGCACCCGACGTCCCGCGTATGCACCCAACCATCGACGACGGTCGCAGCGGTCGCTTCCGGATTGCGCCAGTACTCGACCATTTGGTACGGAGCCCGCAGGCAGATCTCGCCCGTCGTGCCGTTCGGAACGGGATGCCCCTCTTCATCGCAGATCAGCACATCGACCATCGTCGAGGGGCGGCCGCAGCTCGAGAGGATCTCCGGATCGCGCTGGGCGAGTTGGTGATCGGACTTCGACAACGTCGTGCCCCAGTTGGGGACTTCGGACTGCCCGTAAAGCTGGATCAGTACCGGCCCGAGAAGTTCCACCGCCTGCGCGAGTCTGGTGGGCGTGATGGGGGCAGAGCCGTAGATCAGGGTGCGCAGACTCGGGAGCCGTCGGCCCGAGGACTCCAGCTCGTCGAGCGCCCGGTAGAGCATGGTGGGAACGACCGAGCCCCACGTCAGTCCGTGCCGTTCGATCGTGTCAACGTAGCCTGCGGCGTCGAACTTATCGGTGAGATGGATGGTTGCCCCTCGCGTGAGACCAGCGAGCAGGAAGAGCCCGGCGGAGTGGCTCAGCGCCGACGCCAGGATCATCAGCTCACCGTCTCGCACCTCGCCCTCCATGACATGCGCGATGTAGTTCGAGGCGACCGAGCCGGCAGAGTGGAGGATGCCTTTTGGGCGCCCCGTGGTACCTCCTGTGAACAGCATGGTCGCGGGAGCCGCCGGGTCGACGACGCGGGTGGAGGCGATCTCAGCTTCCGGTGCTACCGGATCTTCGCCGCTCACGTCCAGTTCGCTTACGGTGACACCCGCGGCGACGGCCGCCTCGAGGATCTGGTGGGACTGGGCGTGGATACCCTTCTTCATCAGGAGGACGGAGCACTCCGCGGCGGCGACGATGTAGTTGATGTCTTCAGCGGAGAGCATGGGGTTGAGCGGCACCTTAACCAGGCCGGAGCGCTGGACTGCGAGGTCCGCGACGACGTACTCCGCCGTATTTCCCAGGAGCAGGGCGACCCGATCCCCCGCAGCGGTCTGGCCGATCAGCTCGACGGCAAGTGACGCCGATCGCGAGTCAAGTCGGGTGTAGGTCCACTCTTCGTCGGATGTGACGAGGGCAGTTCGCTTCGCGTTCACTCTCAGTGACTTGCGCAGCAGATCCCAGGGAACCATCGCGTTCATTGCTTTCCTCCTGCGAGCGTCATAACGACGCATCCGTTGCCCGTCAGCCCCGCCACATTTCCCCCCATGGTCTCGATGAGACCTATATCGGCTCGATCGAGTTGCCGGGCACCCGCCTGACCCTGGACTTGCCAAGCAATCTCCGCGATCTGCGCGAGCCCCGTCGCGCCCAGGGGGTGCCCGCGCGAGAGCAACCCGCCCGAGACGTTCACCGGCAACCGACCGCCGACTGCTGTCTCGCCCGCCTCGGTCGCTGGACCGGCTGTGCCTGGCTTGAAGAATCCCATCGCTTCGAGCGTGACGAGTTCGCCGATTGTGAATGCGTCGTGAAGTTCGATCACGTCGATATCGCTGCGCGAGATGCTCGCCTGTGCGAGCGACTCGTTCGTGGTCCGCTCAATGAGCTCGTAATTCCAGACCTGATCCGGTCCGGTCGGCCAGGGGCGGGCGCTCGCGAGTGCGGAGCTCAGCACCTTCGCGCCTGCCGCCCCGACGTCTTCGGCCGTGACAACCACAGCGCCCGCGCCGTCCGAGATGGGGCTGCACTGCAACAGCGTCAGAGGATCCGCGATCGGTCGGCTATCGAGGATCTCTGCCACGGTGAAGTCACCGCTGTACTGCGCGCGGTCGTTCTGGAGGGCGTTCAGGTGGTTCTTGACCGATACGGTCGCGAGCTGCTCCGCCGTCACACCGTAAAGGCTCATGTAGCGCCTGGCCGTCATGGCATACACGGCGGGGAGTATCAATCCGGCGGCGGCGTCTGCATCACGCGGATCGGTCGGAAGCGGCCCGCGGATCGTGTCGGTCATCTTCTCGTAGCCCACTGCGAGAACGCGTCGGTAGTCACCGCGGTGCACGGCCTGCACGGCGAGATGAACCGCAAGCGTCCCGCTCGCGCACGTGTTCTCGACGTTGAATACCGGCTGTCCCGCGAATCCTGCGGCTAGGAGTCCCCGCTGTGCGGTCCCCGCATGATTGAAGACGTTCCCTACGAAGATCGCGTCGATGTCGGCAGCGGCGCATTCCGCGGCGATGAGCGCTTCGGAGATGGCCTGCCACATCAGAGTTTGCGCATCGTACGACTGCTTGCCGAAGGCCGACGTCCCTACGCCTGCCAGCGTCGCCAGGGCCTCACTCATGTGCACCCCTAGGCGCCACAGCGGCGCTCGCTCTTCCGTTTTTGTCGATGTAGAGCTCGACCCGCGCGTCCACACGGAGATTCGGGGCTTCGGCTTCGCTCACGTCCACGACCAGTCGAGGACCGTTGTCGACGTCGACGTAGGCCAGCGTGTACGGGTCAGGACGTGACGGCGACGGCACGAGGATCGTTGTGAACGACCACACGGTCCCGAGACCATCGAACATCGCGTCGACCATCCGCTCACCGCATAGCGGGCATGCGAAGGCGACGACCGCGGACGAGTATCCGTCCGCTGGACAGGACCAGCCGACTACATCGACGCCGTCTGGACGTAACCGGTAGTCGACGGCGCCCGATCGGGTCGTCGGTGAATCTTCCATGAGTTCCTCCGATGGCCAGTCTTCTCCACGGACTGATACTCTGCACACGAAAGACGAGAGAGTGCACTGGTTCGCATTGGTTGCGTGCACCAACCTTCCGGCAAGCGCATAATTCATTCGCATCACGCAAAAATGGGAGGTTCGATGGATGAGATCGATCTAACGATTCTTGAGGAACTCCGGCGCAATGCGCGTCTTCCCGTCGGGGAGATCGCTCGGCGAGTGGGACTATCGAGCGCGCCGGTCAGCCGCCGGATCGCGAAGCTCGAGAGCGACGGTGTGATCACGGGATACACCGCACTGATCGATGAGTCGACCACCGGTGAAATGGAGGCCTTCACGGAGGTCCGCCTCACCGCCGGAACCGACACAAGCGAGGTCGAGTCCATCGCGAGGGACGTGCCCGAAGTGCAGCAGTTTTACACTATCGCCGGCGATACAGATGCCCTGGTCCGGTTTCGGGTACGCAACGTCGACCACCTGCAGCGAGTGGTCAACGCCATCCGGCGAACGGGGAAGGTCGAGGGGACCAAGACGCTGATCGTCATGCGGGCGTGGGATCGGAGTTCGGGCGACCGGTAGTGCGAGGACCTGAAACCCACGGGCGCGTGAGTGGACCGCCGCAGTATTCCATGACTCAACAGCGTGATGCGGGTTGGACGAGAGCTCTCGCCGCGTACGGGCTGGCCGGGGGCCAGCATCCCGTGGTGAGAACAGAGGCGTTGGCGTGCCCCCGGGTATCAGGCGGGTCCGAACCTGCTTCCGACAGACCCGATGGTGTCGTCCGCGATTCCGCATGATTCGAATGACAGAGCGAAAGCCGCAACTGCTCACCCTCTACGGGAACATCATTCACAGTGCAGAAAGAGTGTTGTGCGGCCGCGATTCTGATGTCCTCGGTTGCACGCCACAGTGATCACACTGGCTCAGGTGCGCTGCACTGCGGACCGGATCCGTTCACCCGAGCAGTCAGGCTGCATGAGCGTCGCCTGTCACCGGCAGATCCACGTATTGCGGCTCGCATCCTTCTGCCGTCGCTGTTACCCGAACGCTCCCCTCCCGGCTGCCCGCTCGCACGACGGCAAGAACACGCCCGAAGTACGTCGAGTGCTCACTGGAGGTGAAGACCTCTTCGGTGATCGCCTCCCCGCTTCCGAGTCCGAGAAGTGTCGCCGGCCCGTCGACATCGATCTTGACGAGCCGATCGGCGAGCGGGCGCACCGTCCCTGCCGAATCGGTCACCTCAACGGTCACGAACGCGAGATCCTGTCCATCTGCCCGCAGGGTCGTCGTCTCGGCTGTCATGCGGAGCGAGAGTTCCTCGCTGGCGGTCCGAAGCGACGTGCTGCCCAGCTCGGCACCGTTCGAATCGAACGAGATCGCCACGAGCTCACCGGGCTCGTATGGGACCCGAAACGTCGAGAGGTAGCCGACCGACGCGCCCGATCGCTCGCGGCCGAGGGTGACTCCGTTGAGCCGCAGCTCCACGTGGTCGGCGTCCGCGTAGACCTCAACGACGGCATTCCGCCCCTCGTAGCCCTCCCAGCTCCAGCTCTGCAGCGAGCTCGTCGATCGCCAGCTCGAGATCGTCTGCTTCTCGCCCGAGCGATTGACCGGCTGCACCGCGAGGTGCGGTCCCGCGCGAAGCCCCCATGCGATCTCGTTCAGGTACGACTGCGTCTGCCGATGACCGGTGATGTCGATGTTGGGGGTGCCTGCGGCGAGCGCCGGATACGGCTGGTAGAGCCGGGCGCGGTCGTTGTAGCGGATCGTGGCGAGCCCCCCCTCGCCGAGGTAGTCCCAGCCGGTCCATACGAAGTCGCCGATGACGTGAGGTTGGTCCGCAATGTCGCGCCAGATTGCGACGGTCTGCGTCGCGGGGTCTTCGGAACCCACCATCACGCGCGACGGATGGAGACGGGCGTCTCCTCGGAAGCGTGAAGCCATGTAGTTGTACCCCGCGACGTCTACGGTCGCGAAGGCATCACGGGTCTTCATGTCGACAGCGCGCAGCTTCAGCAGTCGCGGCATGATCTTCGTCATTGCCCCCATCATCAGGTTGAGGAGCAAGATGAGATTCTTGTTCGCCTCCTGTCGCCCTGCTGCTCGAGCGGCCGCCGCCTTCGACTGCACCTTCTGCTCGTCTGCGGGCGCCACCAGATTAAGGAAGGCATTGATGCAGTTCGTGACGGGCCTCGAAGGGTCGAGTGTGCGTGCTCGTCCGGCGAGCGTCCGGCTCGTCTCGACCCCGGCCGGCGTAGCCGTCTCGCCGATTTCGTTTCCGATCGAGTACATGATCACGGACGGATGATTGAAGTCCTTCTCGATCATTGCCTCGAGGTCGGCCTCCCACCACTGGGGGAATTCGAGCGACGAGTCGAAGTTGACCTTCGGTCGAGTCCAGGCGTCTGCGAGCTCGTCCATCACGAGCATCCCCATCTCGTCGCACGCGCGCAGGAGCGCCCTCGATGCCGGGTTGTGGGCGCTGCGGATCGCATTGAAGCCGCTCTCCTTCAGGATCCGCACGCGGCGCCGCTCCGCGGCTTCGAGCGTGTGAGCCCCGATGACGCCGTTGTCGTGATGGATCGCTGCCCCCCGAAGCTTGACGGAAACACCGTTGATCCGCAGTCCATAAAGGGAGTCGACGTCGATGGTGCGAATGCCGAACCGATCTTGGCTCGCATCGACCTCGCCCTCCAGCGTCTCTATGCGGGCATCGATGTCGTAGAGAGCAGGTGTGTCCGGCGACCAGACAAGCGCGTTCTCGATTCGGACCATGTGGATGACCTCGCACGACCCGGGAGTCGCGGTCAGCTCTGAGCTGGTCTGCGTCCTCCGGCCGTCAGGGCCGCTCAGCACGGCCCGAACCCGCGCGTGCAGCGCCCGATTCGCCGAGTTCTCGAGAGGAATGCGGATCTCGACCGTCGCGTCCGCGCCGTCGATCGACACTGTGCGGGCGCGCGGCCCTGCCGGGCCGATGCGCAGTTCAGGCCCGGTGAGAATGTGCACGGGACGATAGATACCGCTGCCGGTATACCAGCGGCTGTTCGGCTCGTCGGCGTTGTCCACGACGACCTCGATGAGGTTTTCGCCACCGATCACGAGCTCATGGGTCAACGGGACCCGGAACTCCGCGTACCCCGACGGCCGTCCGCCGATGGAGCGACCGTTGAGGAGCACCTGCGAACGCTGGTAGACCCCCTCGAACTCGAGCAGCACGCACCGATCGCGCCACTCCTCTGGTGCGGTGAAGCGCTTGGTGTAGCGATAGCGACCGCCGGGGAAGTAGCCCGTATTATGCGCGTTGGCGCAGTCCGGTTGGCGGATCTCGTACATCATCGCGTCATGCGGCAACGTGAGTGGTCCCGCGGGTCGAGTCCGACGACCGGGAGTGAGCGTTTCGACGAACCAGTCGTCGTGGAACGGTTGACGGAGCATCCCGCTGCCTCAGCGCACCCGCTTGATGAACATCACCGCGATCGCACCGATCACGCTGAAGACCATCATCACCACGAAGAGGGATGGATAGCCCACCGTGCTGATGAGCAGACCGCCGAGAGCGGGGGTGACGATCTGCGGTGCGCCGTTCGCGACGCTGATCACGCCGATGTCCCGCCCGGCGTCCTCGATGTTCGGCAGGACGCGCGATATAAGCGCCTGATCGACCGCGAGGTACGCCCCGAACGCGAGGCCGGCGACGCTCATTCCGATCAGGATTCCGGTGAACGTCGGCAGGACGAGGGGGATCACCGCGGCCGGCACGAAAAGGAGCGAGGACGCCACGACGAAGATCTTCAGCCGGCCCACTTTGTCGGCGAGGACGCCGCCCGCGATCGCTGCGACCATCGTGAACAGGATGCTGACGCCGCTTACCTGGACGATGGCAGCCGATGCGGCACCGGTCGACCCATCGCCGACTGCGATGTAGTCGCGTAGGAGGAAGAGCATCATCCCCTGGACGATGAAGTAGCCGAAGAAGGTGAGGAATCGACCAACGAAGGTGAGCCAGAAGTCGCGCTCCGTCCGCAGGCTCGGCAGCGGCGACTTCTCGCGAGGCGTGGCGCTATCGACGGCCTCGAGATCGGAGGAAGAGAGATCTTTCGTGAAGAACGCGAACACGGCGCCGACGAGTACCAACTGCGCAGCGATCAGACAGTAGGCGAGCATCGGTGACTCGGTCAAGCCGCCGATCGCCACGCCGATGAACGTGCCGAGAAGGCCGAGAGTGCCCGAGAGGCCCGACATCGTGCCACGCACGCGGACGGGCACTCTTTCTGGAAGCACCGCAGCCATTGCCGTCTGATATCCGGTGAGTGGCCAGATCGCGACCGCCCAGACGATGCCCAGGACGAGCGCGTTTGGCGCGAGTCCGGTCGCGATGAGAGCGGCGGCGCCGACCACGGCCGAGCCCAGGATCCAGATGTTCCGCCGCCCGAGGAATCGGACGCGCGTGCGATCGGACGCGAACCCCAGGACGGGCCCGGCGATGAGCCCGAAGATGGCCGCGAAGCTGACGACGACACCCAGCGTCCCCGCGTCGTCAGGGCCGCCCGAGCCGAAGGCTGCGACTTGCCGCGCGAGAAGCACCTGGAGCGCAGAGCCCCAGACGATCGAGAGACTCAGAAGGCCGAGAGGGTAGAGGACCCACAGCCGCTTGGACATGGTCGCCGGCCCCTCGTTCGGGTCGAGCGCTCGCGGCGCATGGTCGGCCGCGCCCGCGGGAATCGGCGCACCCGCTATGGGTGCCAGTTCGTCAGTCATGTCTTCTCCATCGAAGTCGAGGCTCGGTGTGCTTAATTCATGCGCTTGAAAAATAGCACCAATTCCGGGGGAGCGAGCCGTAGACTTATCCGCGAACCGGAAGAAATCGAGTGACCGACCAGATCGACCAGCCGAAAAGACGGGGCCGACCCGCTCGCATCAGCCGCGAAAGGATCATCGACGTGGCGCGCTCGATGGAGCCCTCCACGCTCACGATGAGGGCCGTCGCCGCCGAGCTCGGCGTCGATCCCTCGGCGGTGAACTATCACGTCACGGATCGCAACACCCTCCTCGAGCTCGTCGCGGAGGACGTCGTTCTTTCGCAGATCGACGGCGCCCGGCTTCCCGACGAAGCGGACTGGCGCGACGCTCTCCGCATCTTCGCCGCGAGGCTTCGAGGCGCGGTGATCCGCAGCGGGTCTCACAGCCCGTACTTCCGCTTTCCCGCCGGCGGGGCGCCCCACGCGCTCGGTATCGTCGAGGACCTCTCCGAGCGACTCGCCCGCGCCGGAATGGATGCCGACGACACGATCCGAGCGGTCACGGCGGTCAACCAGATCACTTTTGCCGCCGCGCGCGAGGCGGTTCTCACTGCGGATGGTCGCCAGCATCCTCAGTTGGCAGAGATGAAGCGAGCGCTCGGTGAACTCGATGCCGATGGACTGCGCGGTGCGAGGGCAGTCATCGAGCGCTGGGAACCAGGATCCGACGTTCAGTTCGAGTACAACATCGAGCTACTCATCGCCGGGATCGAGCATCGACTCGCGGCGGCGAAACCCACGTCCAACACCGGGCCCGGGCGCACCGCCAGTTGAGCCGAACGGGTCAGTCCACTCCCCGATCACGGGACCTCAGGACGATGCTCTTCGGCACTCGGCCGCGGTGACGTGCTCCTTCCAGACAGTTGTCTCGGAGGGGTTGTCCGCATTCTCGATCATCGCGATGTGCTCCATGAACGCGTCTTCGGACGCGGAATGGAAGTGGTCCTCGCCCGGCGGGGTATAGATCGTCTGGCCGGCGCGGACTTCGACGATCCGCCCGTCCCGTGTTCCGAATCGACCCACGCCGGAGGTCACCCGCAGGTACTGGCCCCGCGCATGGGAGTGCCAGGCGGTGCGAGCGCCCGGAGCGAACCGGACGAGCGCGACGACCATGCGTTGGCCCGACTCATGAGGTGAGGCGATCTGGTCGACCCAGACGTCGCCGGCGAACCTCTCGGAGGGACCTTTGGTGGTCGGCGCGCTCGGTTCGATGTTCATCCTCACGCCTCGAGACGGCGGGCGCTGAGCCAGCGGACCATGTCCGGGTCGCGGTGGTCGAAGAACTGCGACGTCGCCTCGTCGAGTGCGGCGATCTGCGTGAAGTCGCCGTCCGTGAGCTCGAAGTCGAACACGTCGAGGTTCTGCGCCATGCGTTCTGGACTGACGGTCTTGGGGATCACGACGACGTCGCGCTGGATCATCCAGCGCAGCACGACCTGTGCGACGGACTTGCCGTACTTCGCGCCGATCTCGGACAGCACAGGGTTGCTGAAGAGGTCGTTCTTGCCTTCGGCGAAGGGCCCCCACGACTCGTGCTGGACGTTCTCGGCCACGAGGACGTCGTGCGCGGCCGCTTGCTGGTGGAACGGATTGGTCTCGATCTGGTTCACCGCAGGACGGATCTCGTTGTTGGCGATCAGATCGAGGATGCGGTCGGCGGGAAAGTTCGAGACGCCGATGGCCCGTGCGCGACCATCCCGGTTGATCTTTTCCATTGCCCGCCACTGACCGTAGTAGTCGCCGAAGGGCTGGTGGATCAGGTAGAGGTCGACGTAGTCCAGGCCGAGCTTGCGCGCCGAGTCATCGAAAGCCTTCGCGGTGTTCGTCTCGGCCGGAGCATCCTGCACCCACAGCTTGGTCGTGATGAAGAGCTCGTCGCGAGGGACGCCGGACTTCGCGATCGCCGCGCCGACCGCTTCCTCGTTCTGATAGGCGGCCGCGGTGTCGATCGAGCGATAGCCGGCGGCGAGAGCAGCGGTGACCGCCGCTTCGGTCTCTTCGGGGCCGACCTGGAACACGCCGAAGCCGAGGATCGGCATTTCGACGCCGTTGTTGAGTGTGACGTTGTGCATGGTGTGTCCTTTTCTGTCCTGCTGAATCAGTGGAAGTAGGTGGGTGTGCGAGGCACGTATCCGGCCTCGAGGGCGGTGATCTCTTCATCGGTGAGGGTGATGTCGAGGGCTGCGGCGGCGTCGTCGAGGTGACGAGGCTTCGTCGCGCCGGACAGGACGGAGTCCACGACGGGATTCCTCAGCACCCAGGCCAGGGCGATCTGAGCCATCGGCACTCCGCGACGGGCGGCGATCTTCTCGATCGCGTCAACGATGGCGCTGTCGCTGTCGAGGCGGAGCGGGTTGCCGAACATGTCGGTATCGGGGTTTTGCTTCGCCCGCTCGGTGCTCTGATCACCCCAGGGGCGCGCGTTGACACCGGCGTTGAGCGGGCTCCAGGGGATGGAGCCGACACCCTGGTCGGCGAGCAGGCCGAACATTTCCCGCTCCTCCTCGCGGTGGGTGAGGCTGTACTGGTCCTGCATGGAGATGAACTTCGTCCAGCCGTGCAGCTCCGCCGTGTACTGCATCTTCGAGAATCGCCATGCCCACATGGACGATGCGCCGATGTAGCGCACCTTGCCGGACTTGACGACGTCGTGGAGCGCCTCCATCGTCTCCTCCACGGGCACGTCGGGATCGTACCGATGGATCTGGAGCAGGTCGATGAAGTCGGTGTCGAGGCGCTGGAGTGACGCATCCGTCTGCTCGATGATCGCCTTCCGTGACAGGCCGGAGCCCCCGGGTCCCGCGTGCATCGGCCAGAACAGCTTGGTCGCGAGGACGATCTGCTCGCGGGACGCGTACTTCTTGATCGCGCGTCCGACGATCTCCTCGCTGGTGCCGCGTCCGTAGACGTTGGCGGTGTCCCAGAAGGTGATGCCGAGGTCGAGCGCCTGGCGGAAGATCGGCTCGGCGCCGTCGTCATCGAGCGTCCAGTCGCGACCTGTTCCGGGCGCGCCGAAGCTCATGCAGCCGAGCGCGATCCGGCTGACCTTGAGCCCGGAATTTCCGAGGAGCGTGTACTGCATGGGGAGTGTCCTTTCAGATCGATGGGATGACTCGCAGCGTGCGGCCATGGGCCGCCGGCCCGACAACGGTGCCGACCGTCCCCGCGCCGTAGCGGTCGTACTTCGCGTGGTAGGCGGCGTCCAGGGCATCGCCTCCATCGACGACCCGCTCGAAGGCGACGTCTTTCACGACCCCGCCGATGCGGATGCGACCCGAACCCGAAGCCACCGCGCGGCGGAACCACGGATTCTCCTGGCGAGCCGATCGTACGAACACGTCAGAGCCCACGCGGACGGCCCACATCGTCACGAAGCCGCGCAGAGAGCCGTCGGGTCGTCGGGAGGAGAGCTCCAGTTCGTCGACGCGGTCGACGGTCGAGAGTTCGTCCGGTGTCCAGGCGGTCATGATGTCTCCTTGAGATGACGGGTGGCGCGTGAGCGCCAAGGAACGATGAGAGCGACAGCGGCGAGGAGCGCGAGGCCGAGCAGCGCGGCCCCCGCCGTCAGGCCGGTCGCGGTCTCGACGGCGATGCCCGCGGGGGTTGCCGAAGCATCCGCCGTCGACGCCACCGCGACCATGACGCTGACTCCGAGTGCACCGCCGAGCTGATGCGCGACATTGACGACACCGGACGCCGCACCGGCATCTCGAGCACCGATCGCGGTCACGCCCGCGGCGGTGAGCGGCGCGAATCCGATCCCCTGCCCGAGTCCGAGGAGGACCATCGGCAGGGCTATGGCCGGCCAGTACGTGGTCTCGGCGCCCAGGCCGCTGAGCAGGAGCATCCCGCCTGCCGTCACCGCGAGACCGATCACCACGAGCGTCGGGTTGCCGAACCGCTTCGTCAATCGGGAGACCGTCATCGAGAACGCGAACTGGACGACGGTCATCGGGAGGAACGCGAGGCCGGCTTGCAGCGGGCTGAAGCCGAGCACCGCCTGCAGGTACTGACTGATGAAGAAGAAGTAGCCGAAGATCGATCCGGCGAAGAGCATGCGGGCGATGAACGCACCGGCTCGCGATCGATTCGCGAAGATGCGGAGGGGAAGGATCGGGTCGGCGGACCTGGACTCGATGAGGACGAAGCCCGCGAGGGTCGCGAGGCCGATCCCCAGCAGCGCGAGCGCGAACGGGTCCGTCCAGCCGTGATCGGCGGTCCGCGTGACGGCGTAGACGAGGACCGCCATGCCGAGCGTGGACGTCACGGCGCCCGCGATGTCGAAACGACCGGCCCGTGTGAAGGAGGGCTGGATGCAGCGCAACGCCGCGATGATGAGCACCACTCCGATCGGCACGTTGACAAGGAACCCCACGCGCCACGATGTCAGGTCGGCCAGGACGCCGCCGAGCACCAGTCCGAAGCTCGCGCCGAGCCCGGCGACGGATCCGTAGGTCGCGACGGCGCGCGTGCGTGCGGGGCCTTCCGCGAAGTTGGCGGTCAGTAGCGCGAGACTCGTGGGGGCGAGGATGGCGGAGCCGACTCCCTGCACGGCGCGAGCGGCGATGAGGAACTCCCCCGAAGGCGCCAGTCCGATCGCGAGGGAGGCCGTTCCGAAGATCGAGAGTCCGATCACGAACATCCGGCGGCGGCCGAGGATGTCGCCCGCCCGAGCGCCGAGGAGGAGGAGACCGCCGAAGGTGAGCGCGTACGCCGTCTGCACCCATGACAGCCCGGTCGTCGTGAGGTCGAGGTCTGATCGGATGCTCGCGAGGCCGGTGAAGACGATCGAGTTGTCGAGCACGATCATGAAGTAGCTCGTCAGGATGATCGCCAGCAGCACATGCTTCTGAGCGGGCGAGCCGACGACGGTCGGCGTCGAGGAGGTATCGGTGGCGGTCATCGTCCGTCGTCGAACCCGGTCTGCTCGCTGAGATCACGCCACTTCTCGAGCGACGCCAGCTGCGCGGTGAGAACCCGACGGTAGTTGTCGACGGCGTCGCGCCCGATGACCAACAGCTCGGGCGCTTCGCCGGACTCGACGGCGGTGATGATCGCCTGGGCGCCCTTCGCAGGATCGCCGGGCTGGGTGCCGTCGGTATTGTCGTTCTCCTTGCGCCGCGCGCCGGCCGTCTCGGCGTAGTCCTCGATCACCGTGCGGGACTGCGCCAGTGATCGGCCCGCGAAGTCCGTGCGGAACCCACCGGGCTCGACCACCATCGCCGTGATTCCGAGGGGCTCGACCTCACGTCGCAGCGCGCCGTTGAGACCTTCGATGGCGGACTTGACTGCCGCGTAGTATCCAGAGCCGGCGGGCGTCAGGCGCGCTCCGATGGAGGAGAGATTGACGATCGTTCCCGAGCCGCGTCGACGCATCTGCGGGAGCACCGCCTTGATCATCGAGACCGCGCCGAACAGGTGTGTCGCGAAGAGTTGCCGCACATCGTCGTCGTCACCTTCCTCGACGGCGGCGCGGTAGCCGTAGCCCGCGTTGTTCACGAGCACGTCGATGGCGCCGAACCGGTCGATGCCGGCACCGACAGCGGATGGCACCTGCGATGTGTCCGTGACGTCGAGTTCCGCGAAGAGGACCTGTTCGGGATGCGCTTGACCGATTCCATCGAGCTTGTCGAGGTTCCTCGCTGTCGCGATGACGTTGTGACCGTGCGCGACGACGGCTTGCGCGAGCGCGCGGCCGAGCCCGGTAGAGCAGCCGGTGATCAGCCAGGTCGTCACGGTGAAACCCTCCTGCCCGCGGTGTCTCCACGGCGCCACGCTTCATTCAACGCCGACTCCCCGCGTTCAGGCAGGCTCTCGCGGAACCACCCTCATTCGCGCTCCCGGTCGTAGCCTCATTGCATGGACACCGGCAATGAACTGCGGGACTTCCTCGTGTCGCGTCGAGCGAAGGTCTCCCCCGAACAGGCGAAACTTCCGGCCTACGGGGGCAACCGGCGGGTGCCCGGCCTGCGGCGGGAAGAGGTCGCGATGCTCGCCGGCGTGAGCGTCGACTACTACACGAAGCTCGAGCGGGGAGCGGTCGGCGTCGTCTCGGAGGGAGTGTTGGATGCCGTCGCCCGAGCGCTTCAACTGACCCCGACGGAACGGGACCATCTCTTCCACCTGACCGGCACGTCGACCACGATCCGGACCGTCTCACGCCCCGCATCGGCTCAGGTCCGCCCCTCGGTCCAGCGGATCCTCGATGGGCTCACCGACGCCCCGGCGTTCGTCGGCAATAAGACTCGGCATCTCCTCGCGGCGAATTCGCTCGGACGTGCCGTGTTTTCACCGCTCTACGACTTCGAGCCTGACGGCGTCCCGAACAGCGCTCGCTTCATGTTCCTCGATCCGCTCGCCCACGAGTTCTTCCCAGAGTGGCGCAGTGCGTCGGCGAACCTCGCGGCGAACCTCCGACGCGAGCTGGGCACCGACCCGCTCAATCGTGAACTGCAGGCGCTCGTCGACGACCTGAATCGCGAGAGCCGGGACTTTCACGCGCTCTGGAAGGCCCACGACGTCCGCACCCACGACACGGGCTTCAAGGCGGTTCACCATCCGATCGTCGGCGACCTCCACTTGAGCTTCGAAGCAATGGAGCTCCCGAAGGATCCTGGGCAGTCCCTCATCGTCTACGGTGCGGAGCCAGGATCCGAGACCGCGGATCGACTGCGCTTGCTTGCGAGCTGGATCGCGACCGAGAGCACCGATGCGACACGATGATGTCAAGGTCGCTGTGCTCGGCGTCGGGGCGATCGCGGTGGTCGTCACGATGACCGGGTGCGCTGGGTCGCCGTCCGGCGATGAGACATCCATTCCTCCGTCGTCCACGACGTATGAGGACGGCGTCTACGAGGCTCGAGGTTGGTACGGAGGACTGCCGTCGCACCATGATGTGACGCTCACCATCGAGGACGATGTTGTGACGGACGTTGCGATCACCACACCCGCCGAGGACGAGACATCGCTCGGATACCAGCAGCGGTTCGCGCAGGCATTGCCGGATGCCGTCATCGGGCGCCCGATCGATGGGTTGGAGATAGACCGCCTCGCTGGATCGAGCGGCTGCTCCGAGGGCTTCATGGATGCGCTCGAGAAGATCAAGACGCAAGCACGCAACTAGACCGGGCCGATCGTGCGGCGGACCGCGTCGACGTCGCGGCCGAGGGTGAGACAGTTGTGACGTCCAGCTCGCCCATGCCCATTGTTGCCTGCGACTTCGAACGCGGAGCGAGGCGCGGTCGGAGTCACGGGATCGCTGGGGATTCGAGTCGTTCGATGAGTTTGTCCGCGATGTCGGCAAGCAGTGTGACTTCCTCGTCGTCCAGCACCGCCAGGAGCGGGTCGCGCACGATCCTCATCTGCTGAGGCGCGATGCGGCGGACGAAAGCGACGCCGCTGTCGGTGAGCACCGCGTCCCAGGACTTGCCGCGTGTCTCGCTGTCGACCTTCGTCAGTAGGCCGAGCGCTTCGAGCCGCTTGATGGCGTGGCTGAGCCGACTCGGTGAGAACCGGAGCTCGCCGGAGAGCACCTTCAGCCGCATCCGCTTCCCAGGGGCGTCATAGATGAGCGCGAGCACCTTGTAGAACGCATGCGGCAGCCCGCCGTCGGTATGCGTGTGCTTGTCGAGGGCGGCCTCGACCAGATGGGAGAGGAGCACGAGCGATTCGAAGGCATGTCGAGCATCTCGTCCTGACTCGGAAGAGGAATTCTTCGACATCCGGACAGAGTACCGGGAATAGCATCCGTGACTTCAACTTTGAAGTCACGGATGCGACAGAGAGTCGCGGGAGACGAGAGTCACCATGAACGGGCCACGGTGAAGGCCGTCCTCGTCATGGACGAGGAATCCGCTTCAGCCATCTGAAATCCCACCCAAACCGATCAGCAAGGAGCACCACCGTGAATGGCACCGTCGAAAAGACCGAACGGGCAACCGTCACCATCCACACCTACACATCGCCCGAGTCGGGCCTGGCCGCGAATACGCACATCATCGAGCTTGCAACCCAAGTGCTCGTCCTCGACACCCAGTACGGCGTGCCATTCGCGATCGAAGCAGCCGAACTGGCGCACTCGCTGGGCAAGCCGGTCACCCGCGTCTACGTGTCGCACGATCATCCCGATCACTTCTTCGGGGCTGGATTCTTCCGTGCGCCTGTCTACGCGCTCGCCGAGACACAGGCATCGATCGCCGCCGCCGGCGACGCGATGCTCGCAGGCAACAAGGTCGTCGCCGGTGACTTCGTGCCCGATTCGGTCGTCGTCCCGGGGGAGATCGTCGCTCCGGGGGTTGAGGTCATCGACGGTGTCCGCTTCGAATTCACCGCTGTGCGCGACGCGGAAGCAGACGTGATGCTCACGATCGCGCTCCCCGAAGAGGGCATCGTCATGGCGCAAGACCTGGTGTACGACAACCTCCACCTCTTCATCGCCGGAGGACACCTGGACGGCTGGGCGAACGCCGTCCGAGCCCTGAGGGAGAAGGACTACACGACCGTCCTTCCCGGTCACGGCGCACCTGGCGGCGCAGAGCTGTACGACTTCGTTCTGGACTACCTGGCTGGCGCGGCACACGCCCTGGCCGCCGCCGCCGATGCCGATGAGCTCAAGAGCTCGTTGGTGGCCGCCTTCCCCGACGCGGGCGGAGTGGGGCTTCTCGACATCCAGAACGGATACCTCTTCCCCCAGCAGTGAGCACCCGGATTCCCCCTCGATCCCTCCCGGGATTGCGGGGGGAGTCCGGATGGGTGTGGTGGGGAATCGGGTTGCCCGCAGCGTGAAGGTCTCACATACCCGGTCAGGGGGAGCGGACCGGATCGGCCGCGCAGGCTTCGGCGACGCCGTCAGCCGTCACCGCCAGCCGACGATCAGGGTCGAGACGGGTGAGGATGTTCAGTGACAAGGAGGCGAACTGCTCGACGCCTTCTTCATCGAGACCGTTCAGGACGATCCTCTGTACCGCATCGTCGTACAGCGGACGCGCTTCGCCGAAGAGGAGCACTCCGGCATCGGTGAGAACGGCATTCGTCGCTCTACCGTCCTCCTCACACGGTGCGCGCAGGACAAGATCCTTGCGTTCGAGCCCGGTCACCACTCGTGATAGCCGTGCGAGCGTCGCGTTGGTGCGGGACGCGAGTGCGGTCAACCGCAGTCGGTGATTCTCGGCTCCGTGCAGGGCTTCGAGCAGCGTGAACTCGAACGACGTGAGCCCCGCCGGAGCCAGTTCCTTGTCCAGGGCGGTCGGCAGAAGCTCCAGCAACGCATGCAGGCGCGCCACAGCGACTCGTTGTTCGTACGTCAGGTCGTTGTCGCTCATGAACTCCAGCTTACCTTTGTTTGTAGGTACAAGTAATCTTTGCTAGTGTTACTTGTACCTACAACTAATTAGGAGCACTCATGACCTCTTTCACCATCATCGGGACCGGCAACATGGCGAACGCCATCGGCGGGATCGTCGCGGACGGCGGGAACGACGTGACGTTCATCTCGCAGTCCGACACGGGGACGGCGCCACTCACCGGCGACGTCGTCGTCCTGGCAGTCCCCTATCCGGCCGTCGACAGCATCATCGATGCGTACTCGGATCAGCTCGCCGGCAAGATCGTCGTCGACATCACCAACCCGCTGAACTTCGAGACCTTCGACTCCCTCGTCGTGCCCGCAGCGAGCTCGGCCGCCGCCGAGATCCAGGCGAAGGTCCCCTCAGCGAAGGTTCTCAAAGCGTTCAACACCACGTTCGCAGGCACCCTGGCCACGAAGCGCGTTGGCGACAGCGACACGACCGTGCTCATCGCCGGCGACGACGCGGCTGCCAAGCAGACGCTCGCGGCAGTCGTGGAGGCAGGCGGCGTGAAGACACTCGATGCCGGCGCTCTGTCTCGTGCACGTGAACTCGAAGCCCTCGGGTTCCTCCAGCTCACTCTCGCCGTCGGGGAGAAGATGAGCTGGACCGGTGGCTTCGCCACCGTTCGCTGATCCCGTCCACACCCGCTTGGAGCACATGATGAGCAGTCTCGACGAGCGAACCATCAACCCCGAGACGACGATGGATGCCGTCACACTGCGCGTCGGCGACCTGGAAGGCATGTCGTCGTACTACGCGAATGCGCTCGCCCTGACTCCGCTCGAGGAACGTGCTCGCGGTCGCGAGGTGCGGAGGGTTCTCGGCCGCGGCGACGTCCCCCTGCTCCAGCTGATCCACACACCCGGCCTGCCTGCTGTGGACCCGCGGCAGGCCGGGTTGTTCCACACTGCCTTCTTGTTCGACGATGAGAGCAGTCTCGCCGGCACCGTCTACCGCGCCGCGCAGAACCCGCGGAGCCGATTCACCGGGTCCAGCGACCACCTCGTGAGTGAGGCGTTCTACTTCACAGATCCTGAGGGCAACGGTGTCGAGCTCTACCGCGATCGCCCGCGCGACACGTGGTCGTACGTCAACGGCGAGATCCAGATGGCTACGAACTACCTCGACCCCAACGCCTACCTGCAGCAGCACCTGACCCAGACCGCGCTCGACGCCACCCCTTCCTCGGCCGGCCGAGTCGGTCACGTGCATCTCCAGGTAGGCGATGTCGCCGTCGCCAGGAAGTTCTACATCGACGCGCTGGGATTCGAGCCGACGGCATCGGTACACCCAGGAGCGCTCTTCGCCTCAGCGGGCGGCTACCACCACCACGTCGCGATGAACACCTGGCAGTCCGCCGGCGCCGGGCCGCGAGCGGCCAGCCTCGGACTGGGCGACGTCGCCATCTCGGTGCCGAACCGCGAAGATCTTGACGCGCTCACGGTGCGCCTACGCGACGAGAAGGTGCCGTTTGCGTCAGACGGCCGGACCGTCCGTGTGAACGATCCATGGGGAACACAGGTCTCGGTGTCGACCGCCGGACTGACGACCGACGAGCTACTCGCCTGACCAAAGCGAGGAGCCACGACCCCGCGCTCATCGGTGGCTCGGCTCGGCGCGAACGGTGGGATTCGGCCTTCGCCAAGAGTCGCATCAACTGATCGGACCAGGGCGGTGGCTTCGGCGTCGGCTCTTCGAGTCGTAGAGCGCGCCCGCCCGTGGTCTCGCCGTTCCGGCCAGTCCCGGGGTACGCCAAGTGCACACATCGGTGCACACTTATCCCTGCACTCCTGTGTCGCGATGGGACAACAGAGGATGCGTGGAGAAACAGAAGAACCCGCGGTGATCCGCGGGTTCTTCCAAGTACTGTCTCAACACAGTGTGCGCCCGAAGAGACTCGAACTCCCAACCTTCTGATCCGTAGTCAGATGCTCTATCCATTGAGCTACGGGCGCATGGTCACGCTCTCGCGCACACCAGCGTCCAGAATACCTCACTCCTGCTCTGACGACGAATCGGGGTCGGAGTCCCGCGCGATCGCCCGGCGATGGGCCGCGAGGCGCGGCAGGTCGATGAGTCGGAGCGACTGCATCCGCGCAGCGCGCATGGTCTCGTAGTCGGGATCGAGGTCCGCCCGCATCCCCTCGACCTGCAGGCGCCGCTGCAGGTTCGCCTCGACGTCTCCCCACGCGGCGTCCCGGGACTCCTCGACCAGCGCTGCCACGGATTCAGGATCCGCCGCCCGGTGACGCAGCACCTTCGCGACGCCGCGATACTGCCGTTCGCGCTTGCGGAGATTGCGTGTGTCGCGGTCGCGGTAGTCGTGCGTGCCGTCGGGATCGGTGAACTTGCCCCACGCCTTCTTGCGCTGCTTCCTCACGAGGTCGGCCGCAGCCTCCTGCTCGGTCGCGAGAGCCTCGAGCGTCTCGCGGGCGAATGGGGCGACCTGGTCGACGTCGAAGGTCTCGTCGTGGGCGATGGCCTGAACGAGGATGTGGTTGCGCACGGCGAGGCGCGCCGCGGCGGCCGCGATCGACACGCCCTCGGCGATCGCATCGGCAGTCTTCCCCACAGCACTGAGGCTAGCGTCCGCGACGCCCTCCCGAGTGGGCGACAATCTAATGTCCGGTTCGACGAAGACAGGAGACCAGGGCGTGCGCAGGATGAAGCGACTCGACGTGAGCGGCAGGACGAGCGTCATCACGGGCGCCGCGAGTGGCATGGGTGCCGAGGTCGCGCGGGAGCTCGCGCGACGCGGAGCACGACTCGCGCTGATCGACCGCAACCGGGAGGGCATCGAAGCCCTCGATCTCCCCGGCACGGGTCACACGATGCACGTCGTCGACCTGACCGACGACGACGCCGTTTTCACGCTCGCGGGTGAGATCGAGGCATCCCACCCCCACGTGCAGACGCTCATCACGTGCGCCGGGTCCTCGATGCTCGGCGACATCGACCAGGTCACGATGGACGAGATGCGCTGGCTCATGGACGTCAACCTCTGGGGCACGGTCAACATCACGAAAGCGCTGCTGCCGGCGATGCGGCGCCAGCCCGCGGCGCACATCACGCACCTCGTGTCGATCTACGGTCTCGCGGCGCCCGCCGGCCGCATCCCGTACGCGATGAGCAAGTTCGCGGTGCGCGGGTTCACCGAGTCGCTTCGGCATGAGCTCGAGCGTTCGAACGTGACCGTCGGCGCGATCTACCCCGCGGGAGTCAAGACCGGCATCATCCTGCACGGGCGCTATGCCGCGGCGATCGATCCCGCAGTGGCCCAGCGCGCCGCCGCCGCGCAGGCCGCGATGTACCACACCGAGCCCGCCGACGCGGCGCACCGGATCGTCGAGGCGACGGTCAAGCGCAAGCCGCGCGTCATGGTCGGCCGCGAGGCTCGACTCGTCGACGCCCTGTCGCGGCTGACCCCCACGAACTACTGGAAGCCCATGCGCAAGCCGCTCAAGGACGCGATCGATACGACGACGCCGATCGGCTGACGCTTCGTCAGCTCAGCGCGCGGATCAGACCGGCTTGGTGTACTGCGCCTTGCCGAAGCCGATGATGAAGTAGCCGATCCACTGGATGAGGAACAGCAGGAAGAACGAGAACACTCCGCCCTTGCCGAACGCCTTGCCGACCCGGAACGCCACCATGATGTGAAGGACGATGTTCGCGATCGGTATGAAGAAGAGAAGTCCGAGCCACGCCGACCAGCCGGCGATCTTGACCAGGATGAACATGTTGACGATGGGGATGATGGCGAGGATGCCAGGCCACCCCGCCTTGGCGAAGACCTTCCACAGGGCGACGACGACGAGGATGTACCAGATGAGGCCGAAGATGCCGGAGACGGTATAGAGGCCCGCGAGATCGGCCTGCGAGGTGATGGAGTCGCTCATGCGCTCAGCCTAGGGGCGCGGCGCGCGTCAGCCGCGCAGTTTGTCGACGATGGATGCCACGCGCCGCGCCCGGGTCTCGTCGGTCTTCGCGCCTTCGACGTTCGTCACGTGCGCCTTGCGGGCACTCGGCGCGAGCTTGTCGAACGCCGAGGTCGCGCCGCCGGCCGCGAGCGCAGCGGCGAGGTCGTCGGGCACGACGGTCGTACGCGGCGCCGTGTCGAGTTCGATGTCGACCGTGATCGCGTCACCTCCCTGGATCCCCGACGCCGCCCGTTTGTCGGAACTGAAGGGGACGAGGTAGCGCCCGCCCATGACCCCGACGGTGCTGTCGTAGGCGAATCCGTTCACGACGACCTTCACGGCCGGCCGTTTGCCACCGCCGAGCTGTTCGAGGATCTCGAGGGGAACCTCGATCCCGGTGTTGTTGCCCATCTGCGACATGGTCGTCTCGTAGCGCATGGCTCCGAGTCTGCCAGGGCTGTGGCATCCGGGCCTAGCAATCCGATGCCACCTGCGCAAGCCCCTGCTCTTTCCCCACGCGCGACGTAGCGTCGAAGGAGACCACCACGAAGGGAGCACATCATGGGATTCATGGATGACGCCAAGGAGACCGCCGAGGCCGTCGGCGAGAAGATCAAGCGTGGCTTCGAAGACACGACCGACCGCATCGGCGACAAGATCGACGAGCACAAGGCCGACGCGGACGTCAAGAAGGCCGAGGCGGAGCGCGACTCGGTGAAGACGCGCAACGACATCAAGGAAGAGCTGCGCGACAGCTGATTCCCGCACGACTGCCGTGACACGGCACCGACGGGGGGCCTCGAAGAGTACTTCGGGGCCTTCTGCTTTGCCTGCAAACCGATCGTCAAGGCGTTCCGAACAGCCCTGTGACACGGCATCCGTCGTGCGTGAACAGGAGGTCCTGCCATGCGATCGTCACCGAACCGTCTCGTCGCGGTCATCTTCGGCGCCGTCTACCTGCTCGTCGGAGCGCTGGGCTTCGCCTACACGGGCGGCGTGGGCTTCGTCGCGACCGAGGGCGGACTCATCCTCGGAATCTTCGAGGTCAACCCGCTCCACAACATCATCCACCTGCTCGTCGGGGCGGCCCTCCTGATCGCGGGCCTCTCGTCGGTCGTCGCAGCCAAGACGATCAACACGATCATCGGAGCCGTGTACCTGCTCCTGGGCATCGTGGGGTTCTTCCTCGTCGGCACGGCGCTGAACATCCTGGCGCTCAACACGTTCGACCACTTCCTGCACCTCGCCAGCGCCATCGTGCTGCTGGGTGTGGGACTGGCTGCAGACAAGTCCGTGCGTTCGACGCGGAACCCGCGGACGGTCTGACATGACGGCCGCTCCCCTCGCCACGACCCGCAGCGCCAGTCCGGCGTGGACGTCTGTCGCGGCATGGGGAGCTGGCCTGATCGAGCTCGCACTCGGCGCCGGCGCACTCACTTCGGGAGACTCCCCCTGGGGGTGGGGAGTCATCCTGATCGCACTCGGCGTCGCGGGACTCGTATGGGGAGCCGCGACGCTCGCCCGGGGGCACCTTCTCGCTCCCCGGACGGGCGTCGCCGGCGCCCTCGCCTCTCTGGTCGCGGTGGTCGCGATACTCGTGCTGGACCCAGCCCGCACCAGCGTCGTGACCGTGGGCGCGGCATCCGTGCTTCTCGTCGCCGTCGCCCTCTCGTGCGCACGGCAGAGTCGCAGGCGAACGGATGCCGCACCCCCGCGTCTCTGGGTGCTGTTCGCCGCGGCGGTCATCGTGGCGGGCATCGTCACTCCCGCGCTCGGCGCGACGGAGGCCGGCCTGCTCGCGCCGGACCACAGCGACCACGGGATCGTCGATCCCGGCCACCACTGAGCCGAAGCGACGAAGCCCCGGGCGGCGCGTCAGGCGATGGCGGCGATGCGCCAACCCACCTCGACCGACTCGCCCGCGCTCAGCACGATGAGGCCCGCGTCGTAGGGGTAGCGATCGGCGTTGAACGCATCGGGCGCGCACGTCATCGGCTCGACCGCGAGGCCGAGCCTGCTGTCGGCGGCGACCGGCTTGTCGGCGGTGTGGATCTGCACCCAGGGGCACGAAGCGTCCCACGTCATCTCGACGCCCTGTCCCGCGGCATCCGTCACCCGGACCGTCGCGAAGCCGTCCTCATCACGGTGCAGCGCCGTGAAGGCGTGGTCGATCTCGGCGGCGCCGATCCGGCGCGCGGTGCGGAAGTCGAAGCGCGCCGGGTCGTCCTGACCGACGGGTTCGAGGTCGATGGGCGAGAGCCGATCGTCGGTGACGGCGAGCACCTGGCCGGCGGGAAGCTCGAGCGTCCAGTCATCCACTCGCCCCTCGCCTGCGACGAGGTAAGGATGCGGGCCGGTGCCCCACGGAGCGGGCTCGAGCGAGTCGTTGCGGCCCGTGACCGTCTGTGTCAGGCCGTCGGGACCGAGCGCGAACGTCGTTGTGACGACGATGCGCCAGGGGTACGACACCTGCGGCTGGATGACGGCGGCCAGCGTCACGTGGTCGGGCCCCTTGTCGACGGCCTCGAAGTCGAGCCACGTGCCGAACCCGTGCAGCGCGTGCGAGCGTGCGGGCTCGGTCAGCGCGAGCTGGAAGTCACGGCCCTCGAAGGAGTACTTGCCGTCGACGACGCGGTTCGGCCACGGCACGAGGATCGCGCCTCGCGTCGCAGGACGCACTTCGTCGGCCTCGAACGGCACCACGAGGTCCCGCCCCTGGTACGTCAGCGAGCGGAGGGATGCTCCGACGCTCGCGATGACGGCCTCGTAGTCCCCCGATCGAAGGGCGTGCTGGGTGCCGGACAGGGGGGTGCGTGCCATGGGGTCAGAGTCCTTGAGCGAGTCGGTAATACGCCTGGTTCCACCTCAGCTCGCGCTGGAAGCCGCGAACGGTGGTGTCATCGTCGATGACGACGAGCTCGGTCCCCGCGATCTCCGCGAAGTCGCGGAAGACCTCGATGCCGACGGCGGTCGTCATAACAGTATGGTGCGCGGCACCCGCGGCGAGCCAGCAGGCGGCCGATGTCGCGAAGTCGGGCGCGGGCTTCCACACCGCGCGGCCCACCGGAAGCTTCGGCAGGTCGGGAGCCTCGACGTTCTCGACGACGTTCGCGACCAGCCGGAAGCGATCGCGCATGTCGCTCATCGCGACGACGAGCGCGGGTCCGGCATCCGCCGTGAACACGAGGCGCACGGGGTCGTCCTTGCCCCCGATGCCGAGCGCGTGCACCTCGAGGCGCGGCTTCGCGGTCGTGAGCGACGGCGAGACCTCGAGCATGTGCGCGCCGAGGATGCGCTCGGAGCCCGGCACGAGGTCGTACGTGTAGTCCTCCATGAGGCTCGCGCCGCCGGGAAGACCCGCACCCATCACGTTCGCGACGCGCACGAGGATCGCGGTCTTCCAGTCGCCCTCGGCACCGAAGCCGTAGCCCTCTGCCATGAGACGCTGCACCGCGAGACCCGGCAGCTGCTTGAGCGCGCCGAGATCCTCGAACGAGGTCGTGAACGCGCCGAAGCCACCAGCCTCGAGGAACGAGCGCAGGCCGATCTCGATCGCCGCACCGTCGCGCAGCGACTGGTGGCGGTCGCCGCCCGGCTGCAGCTCGGGGGCGACGTCGTACTCGTCGAGGTACACCGCGACGAGTGCGTCGACGTCGGCGTCGGATGCGGCATCCACCGCCTCGACGAGCTCGTTGACACCCCACGTGTTGACCTGCACGCCGAAGCGCAGCTCGGCTTCGGTCTTGTCGCCCTCGGTGACGGCGACGTAGCGCATGTTGTCGCCGAAGCGCGCGAGCTTGAGCGTGCGCGCTGCGGTCCAGCCGGCCGCGGCGCGCTGCCAGTCTTCGATCTGCTGCACGACGGCGGGGTTCGACACATGTCCGACGACGGTCTTGCGCGCGACGCCGAGGCGGGTCTGGATATAGCCGAACTCGCGGTCGCCGTGCGCGGCCTGGTTCAGGTTCATGAAGTCGAAGTCGATGTCGGCCCACGGCAGCTCGACGTTCGCCTGCGTGTGCAGGTGCAGAAGCGGCTTGCGCAGTGCGTCGAGGCCGGCGATCCACATCTTCGCGGGGCTGAAGGTGTGCATCCACGCGATGACGCCGATGACGTCGTCGCGCGCGTTGACCTCGAGCGCCAGGCGGCGGATGGAGTCCGAGTCCTTGAGCACGGGCTTCCAGACGACCTTCACCGGGAGCCCTGCGAGCCCGTCGGCGACGGCCTGCGACTGCTCGGCGACCTGGCGCAGCGTCTCTTCGCCGTAGAGGTTCTGGCTGCCGGTGACGAACCAGACTTCGTAGGCGTCGAGCGAGGAGGAGAGGGTCATGGTGGTGTCTTTCCGGTCGTTGAGCGAGGAGCGAAGCGACGAGACGAAACGTCGGTTCAGAGAGCGGTGACGGCGGCGGCCTCGACGGCGAGGCCCGCCCGGTAGCGGTCGAGATACGTCGCGAAGCCCGCGACGTCGGCGGGGTCGGGATCGACGGTGGATGCCGCGGACCCCGCGAAGATGCGACGCTCGAGGTAGGTCGACAGATCGGTCTCGGCATCGCCCAGGAACGCCGCCAGCACGGCGATGCCCCACGCTCCACCCTCCGAGGCGGTCGCGCCGACCGATACGGGAGCATCCAGTGCGCCCGCGAGGAACCGCTGTGCAACCCCCGCCGTGCGGAACATGCCGCCGTGGGCATGCATCCGATCCAGCGTCACCCCCTCGTCGTCGAGGATGCGCATGCCGAGGGCGAGTGTGCCGAATACGCCGTAGAGCTGCGCGCGCATGACGTTCGCGAGCGTCATGCGGCTGTCGGGGGTGCGCACGAAGAGCGGACGACCCTCGGTGAGCCCGGCGATGGGCTCGCCGGCGAGGTGGTTGTAGGCGAGCAGGCCCCCGGCATCCGCCTCCCCCTCCAGCGCTTCACGGAAAAGCGTGTCGAAGACCTCGTCGGCGGAGACGGCGGATCCGGATGCCGCGGCGAAGCGCTCGAACAACCCGACCCACGCCGAGAGCTCGCTCGCACCGTTGTTGCAGTGCACCATCGCGACGGCATCACCTGCCGGAGTCGTCACCAGGTCGAGCTCCTCGTGCACGCGCGCAAGGGGCTTCTCGAGCACGACCATGGCGAAGATGCTCGTGCCGGCGCTCACGTTGCCCGTCCGCGGTGCGACGGCCCCCGTCGCGACCATGCCGGTGCCGGCGTCCCCCTCGGGCGGGCACAGCGGGATCCCGGATGACAGAGCTCCGGTCGGGTCGAGGAGCGCCGCACCTTCCATGGTGAGCGCACCGGCGGGCTCGCCCGCGACGAGCACGCGCGGCAGAAGTTCGCGCAGACCGCTCGGCAGCCCTCCGAGGGTGTCGAACCGGGCCAGCAGCTCATCGTCGTAGTCGCGCGTCAGGGAATCGACGGGGAACATGCCCGAGGCATCCCCGATCCCGAGTACTCGTTCGCCGGTCAGTCGCCAGTGCACGTATCCGGCGAGAGTCGTGAGGAAGTCGATCCGGCCGGTGTGCGGTTCGTCGTCGAGGACCGCCTGCCGCACGTGTGCGACCGACCACCGCAGCGGGATGTTCGTTCCGAGCAGGTCGCTGAGCTCGCCGGCGGCCGCCGCGGTGTTCGTGTTGCGCCACGTGCGGAAGGGCACGAGCAGCTCGCCGTCGGCGTCGAACGCGAGGTAGCCGTGCATCATCGCCGAGACGCCGACGGCGCGGATGTCCGGATCCTCGCCCAGCGCCGCGACGAGGTCGCGGTACGCCGCTTGGAGCCCCGACCACACGTCCTCGAGCGAGTAGGTCCAGAGGCGGTCCTCGAAGCGGTTCTCCCACTCGTGGCTGCCGACGGCGAGCACGTTCGTCGGGTCATCGGCGTCGACGAGACAGGCCTTGATACGCGTGGAGCCGAGCTCGATGCCGAGCACCCCGCTCATCGCCGGTCGTCCTCGGTCTGGCCGTACACGTTCTGGTACCGGTTGAAGAGCGCGTCGATCTTGTCCTGCGGGATGGGGATGAGCGGTCCGGCTTCGCGTGCGATGTGCACGGTGCGCGCCGCGTCTTCGCACATGACGGCGGCTTTGACGGCATCCTTCGCCGACACTCCGATCGTGAAAGGACCGTGATTCTGCATCAGCACGGCCCGACTGCGGTGGCCGGTGAGCGTCTCGACGATCCCGCGGCCGATCGAGTCGTCGCCGATGACGGCGAACGGGCCGATCGGGATCGGTCCGCCGAACTCGTCGGCCATGCCCGTGATGACGCACGGGATCTCTTCGCCGCGTGCCGCCCACGCGACCGCGTACGTCGAGTGCGTGTGCACGACCCCGCCGACATCAGGCATGTGGCGATAGACGTAGGCGTGCGCGGCGGTGTCGCTCGACGGGCTGCGCTCACTGCCCGCGGAGCCGGGGACGACGACGCCGTCGAGATCGCACAGGATCATGTTCTCGGGCGCGAGGTCGTCGTACGAGACACCCGAGGGCTTGATGACGAACAGATCGGCGCCCGGGACGCGTCCCGAGACGTTGCCGCCGGTCCAGATCACGAGCCCGTAGCGCACGAGCTCGGCGTGCAGCGCTGCGACGTCTGCGCGGGTGGCGGCGATCGCCGCTTCGACCTCTGGGCTGAAGTCGACAGTCACGGTGGCCTCCGTTGGTCTCGTGCGAGTGGTGCTTCGCTCGATGTTACCGGTAACAACCCGGATGTGCGACATCCGCTGTGTGCATTGCTCAGGCTGGATCGACCATCGCGCACCAAACTCGCCCCCGTCCGCTCGCGGGGCCTGAGTGCGGTACGTCTTTGAGTAGGTTTCCGTCTTCGGCGCGAGCGAAGAGCTCGTCGCCAGGTCAACGCGGGGCCGTGGATGAGCGCGGCACGAGCTCGGGCGCGTCGACGATCGGTTCATCGGCTCCGAGCACCGCGGCGACCGCGCGGCGGGCTTCGCCCGCGAAGTCGAGCCGCACCGTGGTGAGCGAGGGTGCGTAGAAAGCGGCGTCCGGGTTGTCGTCGAAGCCCACGACGCTCACATCATGCGGGACGGCCAGGGCACGCTCGCGCAGGCCGGCGACGAGGCCCAGTGCCATCTGGTCGTTCGCCACGACGACGGCGGTGATGCCGGAACGTATCGCGTCGGCGACCGCCGGCGCGATGGCATCTCCCGAGGCAGCGCTCCAGTCCCCGCGCCAGACGGGACCGGGAACGAGCTCGGCGGCAGAGATCGCGGTGGACACGCCCTCGTCGCGTGCGATCGCCTCGAGCCAGTCGTTCGGACCCGACAGCCGCGCGATCCGCCCGTGCCCCAGCGCGATCAGGTGCTCGGCGGCGAGCGCGCCGCCCTCACGCTGTCGATCCGCGCCGACTCCGGCATGGAGCGCCTCGACAGGGATCCCCGCACGGGAGTTCTCGAGCGCCGCGAAGGTCGCGACGTGCGGCGCGAGCACGATGATCCCGTCGACCCCCTGCGCGAGCAATCGGTCGGCGGCGGCGATGACGGATGCCTCGGACGCGGCATCCGCGTACGCCGTCGCGATCCAGCGACCCGATTCGCGTGCCGCAGTCTCGAGCGCGGCGATCCCGACGGAGGGCCCGTAGAGCGTCGCATCGGACGCGATCACCCCGAGCGTGCGGGTGGTGCGCGTTCCCAGGGCGCGGGCGGCGTTGTTGACCCGGTAGCCGAGCGAGGCCATGGCGTCGAGCACACGCGCGCGCGTCTCGGGCCGGATGTTCGGGTGGTCGTTGATGACGCGCGAGACCGTCTGCGTCGAGACCCCCGCGGCGCGCGCGACCTCGCGCACTCCCACTCGACCGCTCGACACCTCGTCCATCGCGCTCACGATACCCATCGCGTGGCACGCTGGGCACATGACCCTGCGTGCGCGACTGCTGACCGCGCTCGCGGGCGATCCCGACGGGACACCGTCGTGGGTGCGTGCTCTCGCCGAGGGCGACGACGACGGGTACTTCGCCGACGGAGGCGCGGTCTGGACGGTGCACGCCGGCACGGCGACCTTCGTCGCCGGCATCCGAGCCCTGCTGATCCAAGCGCTCCACCCCGGTGCCCTCGCGGGCGTGCACGACCACTCGCGCTACCGTGAGGACCCGATCGGCCGACTCACCGGCACCGTTCGCTGGATCATCTGCGTCACCTACGGCTCGACAGTCCACGCGCAGCGCGAGACCGCACGTGTGGGTCGCCTGCACGCACGGGTCGAGGGGACGTATGAGACGGATGCCGGAGCCCGCGCGTACTCCGCGTCCGACGCCACACTCGTCGAGTGGGTGCATCTCGCCTTCACCGAGGCGTTCCTCGGCGCCCACGAACGGTGGGGCGGGGCGATTCCCGGGGGCGCGGACGGGTACGTGCGGGAGTGGGCGATCGCGGGGCGGCTGATGCGGGTCGAGGCGCCACCCGAGACGGAAGCGGACCTGCGGGCGCGGATCGACGGCTTCCTCGATCGCGGCGAGCTCCGCCGCGACGTGCGGGTAGACGAAGTCGTGCGGTTCCTGCGCGATGTGCCCTTCACGGGCTCGATGCGCATCGCCTACCGGGTGCTGTTCGCCGCGGCGGTCGCCTCGCTCCCGCGGCGATACAGAAAGCTGCTCGGGCTGCGCCGCAGCATCCTTCCCGTCATCACGGCGACCCGCGTCGTGCTCGCCGTCTCGCAGCGCGCGCTCGGTTCCGGTCCTCGCGCGCAGGACTTCGCCCGTGAACGTCATCGTCGACTCGCGCACGACGAAGCCGGGGCCCACCCCGCAGGATGAGCCCCGGCTCGCAGGTGGGGGTATCAGTCGAGCAGGCCGCTGACGAGCCCGTCGACGTCGCTCGAGACGTCTCCGACGAGGTCGTCGACGTCGGCGCCGATGTCGCCGAGCGAGACGCCCGTGTCGTTGCCGGAGCCGACGGCGTTGCCGTTGCCCGTGCTGTTGCCGTTGGCGACCTCGTTGCCCGAGCCGATCGGCGCCTCGATCGAGGTGTCGTTGCCCGAACCCACGGGGGCGCTGACGTCATTGCCCGAGAGCACGGGGGTGTCGTTGCCCGACAGCACGGCGCCGTTGCCCACGTCGCTGATGAGCGGTCCGTTCACGAGGCCGCCGTCGATGCCGACGTTGCCGGCCGAGGTGTCGGTGCCGTTCGCGATCATGAAGTCGCGCAGGAGGTTCTGGATCGCGTCGGCCGAGGCCGCGACATCCGTCCAGCTCGTCGACTCGGTCGACGTGGTGGTCGTGTCGCCGTCGTGCTCGGCGGCACTCGCGGGGAACGCGAATCCGGCGACCGCGAGGGCTGTCGCTCCGGCAGAGGCGGCGACGATGGTGGTGAAACGCTTCTTCTCAGTACGCATGTGGTATCTCCTTGGTTCCGTATCGAGCGACCCGTTCCGGTCGCACGTGGGGTCATCCGGGTGTCCACCCGGAATCGGATTGGACAGGGGCTGCCGATCCGGCGACAGGTGGCACACGCAGACCGCGTGATTCCGGTGCGGGGAACGGATTCCTGAGAGAAGCCTGGGAGCATCGAACCGATCCGATTCCGCTCCCGCGACCGCCGGGAGTGGCACGCTGGGATCATGCGCATCGCCCTCACCGGATCATCCGGAAAACTCGGAACCGTCGTCGCCCGCGAACTCCGGGCGGGCGGCCACGACGTCATCGGCCTCGACATCGCAGGGAAACGAGGCCCCGGCTTCGTGCAGGTCGACCTGACCGACTACGGCCAGGTGGTCGATGCACTGACCGCAGTGGGCGACCGGCACGACGGGTTCGACGCCGTCGTGCACCTCGGCGCGATCCCGGCCCCCGGCATCCGCAGCGACGTCGCGACCTTCCACAACAACATGACCGCGACGTTCAACGTCTTCTGGGCGGCGGTGCGCCTCGGCATCCGGCGCATCGTCTCCGCATCCAGCGAGACCGTACTGGGGCTGCCGTTCGACGTGCCGCCGCCCTACGTCCCGGTGGACGAGGAGTACGCGCCGCGCCCCGAATCCGTGTACTCGCTCGTCAAGACGCTCGAAGAGCGGCTCGCCGTCGAGCTCGTGCGGTGGCATCCCGATCTCTCGATCACGGCGCTGCGGTTCTCGAACGTCATGGTGCCCGAGGACTACGCGGTGTTCCCGTCATTCGACGCCGATGCGCGGCTGCGCAAGTGGAACCTCTGGAGCTACATCGACGCCCGCGACGGCGCGCAGGCCGTCGAGCGCGCGCTCGAGGTCGCCCCGCCGGGATTCGATCAGTTTATCATCGCGGCCGCCGACTCTGTCATGTCGCGGCCGAACGCCGAACTCGTCGCCGAGGTGTTCCCCGACGTGCCGCTCGCGCGCGATTTCGGTCCGCACGAGACGCTCCTGTCGATCGACAAGGCCCGCCGCCTGCTCGGGTACGAGCCCCGGCATTCGTGGCGGGATGCATGAGCGAAGACCCCCGCCTCGCCGCCGCCCGGTATCGACAGGGCGATGACGCCGAGCCTGAGCAGCCCGCGCGCCAGCCGACGCCGCGCGACACGGCTGCTTACGTCGAGACCGCGATCCAGCAGGCGATCCGCCGTGGCGAGTTCGACGACCTGCCCGGCGCGGGCAAGCCGATCCCCCACCTCGGCGCGGGCCATGATCCGGATTGGTGGATCCGCCGCAAGATCGAGACCGAGAACCTGACGGGGCTGGGGCCCGCCGCGTTGACGCTGCGCGTGGAGGATGCCGAACTCGAGTCCGCGCTCGACACGCTCGCTCGCGAGTCCGACGTGCGCGAGGCGCTCGACGATTTCAACCGCCGAGTGATCGAGGCGCGCCGGCAGCTGCTCGGGGGTCCTCCCGTCGTGACACCGACGCGCGACATCGAGGCGGAGGTGCGAGCGTGGCGTGATCGCCGCGCCCCGCAGGAACCGGCGGATGCCCCGCCCACGCGCCGCCACTGGCGCCGCGCGCGCTGACCACCACCACCACCCGGGAATGGGGCGCCCCATTCGCTTCGGGGCGGGCGATCCCGCGCCACATCGGGAATGGGGCGCCCCATTCCCGATGTGGGAGGTCGCTCGCGCGGCGGCTGAGGCAGCCTGACGCGATCAGCGACGGGCGATCGTCGACCCGCGGATGACGAGCCGGACGGGCAGGTGGTGCGTGCCCTCGCCGATGTCGACGCCGTCGATCGCGTCGAAGACGCGCTGCGCGGCCTGCCGCCCCAACTGCTGAAGGTTGGCGTCGATGCTCGTGAGCTCGGGGCGGGAGTTGGTGGCCAGGACCTCCCAATTGTCGTAGCCGATCACCGCCAGGTCATCGGGCACACGGCGGTCGAGATCACGCGCCGTGTCGAGCACACCGCGGGCGATCTGGTCCGAGCCGCAGAAGATCGCGTCGACATCGGGATGCTTGGCGAGGAGCATGGCCGCCGCATCCCGCCCCCAGTGCTCGGTCCATTCCGAGAACATCGGGTCTCCGACGAGTTCGAGGCCCGCGGCATCCATCGCCGCCCGAGCACCCGCCAGGCGATCCTGTGCGGCCGCGTATGCCGGGTCGCCCGAGATGTGCGCGATGCGGGTGCGGCCGCAGGCCACCAGATGCTCGATCGCGAGACGTCCGCCCGCGTAGTTGTCAGGCGTCAGCGACAGGTCGCGCGGATCGTCGGACGGCGCGTAGGCGTAGACGACCGGCACGGGGAGGTCCTGCCCGAGCGTCGGCCGAGGGTCGGTCTGACGCCCCACGACGATGATCCCGTCGACGCGACGACTGAGGAGCGCCTTGAGGTGGTGCTGTTCGCGGATCGCATCGCCGCGCGCGTCGCACAGGAAGACGTTGACCTGACCGGCGCCGAACGCGTCTTCGGCCCCCATGAGGATCGGGATCATGAAGCGACCCTCGAGGTCGCTCGTGAGGAGGCCGACGGTTCCGGTGCGGCCCGCGAGCAGACCCTTCGCCATCGCGTTCGGGGTGAACGAGAGCTCCTCCGCTGCCCGCAGCACGCGCTGCCGCGTCGCGACCGCGACGTCATCGCGATCGTTGATCGCCTTTGACGCCGTCGCGATCGACACCCCTGCGAGCCGGGCGACGTCGCTCAGTGTCGCGGCACGCGAGGCCGGGTCGTTCATCGTCACGGGCGCCTCCTTGCTCCGGAAAGGTTATCGACATCGGCGCTTGACCGCTCGGCGAAACTCAGGATAACGTTCCGAAAGGCATTTCGGTAATTTCGAAAGGCCGCCTGCACCCCCAAGCAGCGGTGTCGGCTCGGCCGACGTCATCCGCTCGAAGAAGAGCCAGAGGAGACATCTGCATGTTCAGCACCCGACGCCGTGCCGCGTTCCGCGCCGCGACGGCATTCGTGGCGGCCGGCGCCCTCGTCGGCGGCCTCGCCGCCTGTTCCGGCGGAAGCACGCCCACCCCCGCCGAGTCGATCCCCGCCGAGGGCCTCGACGACGGTTCCACCCTGACGCTGTGGACCCGCGCGCCGCTCGAGAAGCAGGCGAACCTGCTCGTCGACGCGTACAACGCGAGCCACGAGAACCAGGTCGAGCTCACCGTCGTCCCCAACGACGATTACGTCGCGAAGGTCGGCGCGGCAGCGGGTTCGGGCGGTCTGCCCGACCTCTTCGCCGCCGACATCGTCTATGTGCCGAACTGGGTCGAGCAGGGGCTGTTCCAGGACATCACGCCCCAGATCGACGCCCTGTCGTTCAAGGACGAGATCAATAAGGGCCACCTCTCTGCCGGCACCATGGACGGCAAGGAGCACGTGCTGCCCTTCGTGCTCGACCTCTCGATGCTCTTCTGGAACAAGGAGCTCTTCGCCGAGGCCGGGCTCGACCCCGAGAAGGCTCCCGCGAACCTCGAGGAGTTCGCCGACGCGGCCAAGGCCGTGCAGGCGCTCGGCAAGGACGGCGTCTACGGCACGGCGACGGGCCTCAACTGCGGTGGGTGCCTCGTCTTCACGTGGTTCCCGAGCGTCTGGGCCGACGGCGAAGAGGTGCTCAGCGACGACGGTCGCGAGTCGCTCCTCGCGAGCGACACCGCGAAGGACATGTACTCCGTGTGGCGCGATCTGTGGGAGTCGGGCGCCGTGCTCCCGAGCTCGCAGGACGAGGCGGGCCCGACGTGGACCGCGGGCTTCACCGAGGGCAACGTGGGGCTGATGTTCTACCCCGCGACGCTGCTCTCGTCGACCCCGTTCGACGTCGGCGTCGCCGGCATCCCCGGCCCTGAGGGCGGCGCGTCGACCTTCGTCGGCGGTGACGGCATCGGCATCTCGAAGGACTCGAAGAAGTCCGCGCAGGCCTGGAACTTCCTCAACTGGCTGATGTCGGAGGATGCACAGGTCCAGGTCCTCGCGAAGAACAACGACGTCGTCTCGCGCGCCGACTTCGCCGACAACGAGTACGCCGCGAAGGACCCCCGACTCGTGACGATCAACGAGGTCGCGGGACAGGGTGACACTCCCGTCGCGCTCAACTTCCAGCAGGCGTTCAACGCACCGGGCAGCCCGTGGCTGACGCTCGTACGCAACGCCGTGCTCGAGGGGACCGACACGGTGGACGCCGACAACGAGGCGATCACCGAGATCCTCGCGCAGTGACCGAACGAGGGCGGCGGATGCCCGGCATCCGCCGCCCTCCTCGACCCAGGAAGACACCATCATGACCACAGGCACCGTGAGCGCGCCCCGCCGAACGCGGCGCGCGCGACAGGAAGCCGCGAGGGGCTGGGCGTACGCCGCTCCGACCGCGATCTTCGTCCTGTTCGTCTTCATCGTGCCGCTCGCTCTCGTGCTGCAGATGTCGGCCTCGGACTGGCCGCTGCTCGCGGGCAACCGCGGCTGGAACTTCCCCGCGAACTACGCCGATGCCGTCTCGCACCGCCTGTTCTGGGACTCGATCTGGTTCACGCTGAAGTACACGGTGATCACGACCGTCCTGCTCATCGGCCTCGGCCTCGGCCTCGCCCTCCTCGTGCAGGAGTCCACGCGGTGGAAGTCGATCCTGCGGACCTCGTTCCTCGTGCCGAGCGCACTCGGGCTGGCCTCGGCATCCCTCCTCTTCTACGTCCTCTACTCGCCCTATGCCGGCCCGTTCGCCGGGCTGATGCAGTCCTGGGGGTTCACGTTCCTCGGCACGCCCGAGGGTGCGCTGTGGTCGACGGTGTTCCTCATCGTGTGGCGCTACGCGGGCTTCTACATGCTTCTCATGCTCGTGGGCCTGCAGGCGATCCCCGACGACGTCTACGAAGCCGCTCGCATCGACGGGGCATCCACGTGGCAGACGTTCCGCACGATCACCGTGCCGCTCCTGCGTCCGACGTTCGCCCTCACGATCGTGCTGTGCGTCACGGGCTCGCTGCTCGCGTTCGAGCAGTTCTACATCCTCACCAAGGGCGGCCCCGACAACAGCACCATGACGATCGTGCAGCTGATCTACAACGTCGCCTTCCAGGGCCAGAACAACCTCGGCATCGCCGCGGCCCTGTCGGTCATCGTGCTGCTCGCCCTCATCGTCATCAACATCGCCCAGATCCGCGCGTTCCGCCGGCCGGAGGACAGCTGAGCCATGGCCCTTCAGACACAGACCACCGCGACCGACCTCATCCGCGTCGAGGAGCCGCGCCGCCGCACGCGCTCGACGGCCGCTCGCATCGCCTTCGGCATCCCGTACTGGGTGCTCACGACGGCGCTCGCGATCATCTTCCTGTACCCGCTCATATGGACCGCGATCTCGTCGTTCGAGCCGCGGGCCGGCACGAGCCAGGTCGACGGCTGGGGCTTCGGCAACTACGTCGCCCTCGCGAACTACCAGGCAGGCATCTGGGTGTACCTCGGCAACTCGCTCTTCGTCTCGCTTCTGACGGTGCTGCTCACCCTGGTCGTCTCGGGGCTCGGCGGCTACGCGTTCGCGCGGTTCTCGTTCCCCGGCAAGAATCTGCTGTTCCTGACGGTGCTCGCGATCCTCATGGTGCCGTACGCGACGCTGCTCATCCCGCTCTACGTGATCCTCAACGCGGTGGGGCTCAGCAACTCGCTCGTCGGCGTCGCGATCGTGCTGGCGATGTTCCAGCTGCCGTTCTCGATGTTCATGATGCGCATCTCGTTCGAGTCGGTGCCGCGCGAGCTCGACGAGGCAGCGATGGTCGATGGATGCTCGAGCTTCGGCGCACTGTGGCGAGTGCTGCTCCCCGCGGTCAAGCCGGGGCTCATCACGGTCGGCCTCTTCGCGTTCCTCGCCGCATGGAACGACTTCATGGCGCCGCTCATCCTTATCACCGACACCAACCGGATGACGCTGCCGCTCGCCGTCGCGAACCTGCGCGTGCAGGTGCAGGGCGTCATCGACTACGGAGCCACCGAGGCCGGAGTCGTCGTACTGGCGCTGCCCTGCATCCTGCTCTTCCTGATCCTCCAGCGTCACTACGTCCGCGGCTTCATGTCCGGCGCTTTCAAGGGATGACCATGCCGAACACCACCGCTGCCCCCGTCGTGCCTTCGCGCGGTCGCCTCCGGCCGCTGGGTCAGCACGAGGTCCGCATCACCGGCGGCTTCTGGGGCTCGCGCCAGGACGTCAACCACGAGGCGACGCTCGCCCACATCGGCGGTCGCCTCGAGTCCGAGGGATGGCTGCCGAACTTCGACCTGGCCGCGGCCGGCACGCTTCCCGACGGTCGGAGGGGTCGAGAGTTCTCGGACTCCGAGGTCTACAAGTACCTCGAGGGGCTCGCGTGGGAGATCGGCCGCACCGACGACCCGGCGCTCGAGGAGCGCTTCCGCGCGGTCGTCGCGCGTATCGCGGCAGCGCAGGAGCCCGACGGCTACCTGAACACGCAGTTCGGGCGGCCAGGGCAGGGTGCGCGATGGTCGGACCTCGAATGGGGGCACGAGCTCTACTGCCTCGGCCACCTCTTCCAGGCCGCGGTCGCGCGCGAGCGCACGCGACCGGGCGCAGACGACGGACTCGTCGAGATCGCGCGCCGCGCAGCCGACATGGTGTGCCGCGAGTTCGGCGCCGACGGGCGCAACGCGATCTGCGGACACGCCGTCATCGAGACGGGGCTCGCCGAACTCGGACGGGTCCTCGACGAGCCGCGGTACCTCGAGCAGGCCCACCTCTTCGTCGAGCGCCACGGTCAAGGCACGCTGCGCGACATCGAGTGGGGCCGCCAGTACTACCAGGACGACGTGGCCGTCCGCGACGCCGACGTGCTGCGCGGCCACGCCGTGCGTGCGAACTATCTCGCGGCCGGCTCGGTCGACGTCGCGGTCGAGCACGACGACGCCGCGCTGCTCGACGCGCTGCGCGGGCAGTGGGAGCGCACGGTTGCGCGACGCACGTACATCACGGGCGGCCAGGGGTCGCATCACCAGGACGAGGCGTTCGGCCTCGACTGGGAGCTCCCGCCCGACCGGGCGTACTCCGAGACGTGCGCGGGCGTCGGCTCGATCATGTTCGCGTGGAGGATGCTGCTCGCCGACGGCGATCCGCGCTACGCCGACCTCATCGAGCGGACGCTCTTCAACGTCGTCGCCACGTCGCCGAGCGCCGACGGCCGCGCGTTCTACTACGCCAACACGCTGCACCAGCGCGTTCCGGGCGCGGTCGTGGACCCGGGCTCCACCTCGCCGCGCGCGGGCTCAGCCCTGCGCGCGCCCTGGTTCGATGTGTCGTGCTGCCCACCCAACGTCGCTCGCACGCTCGCGAGCCTCGACGCGTACATCGCGACGGCCGATGACGACGGCATCCAACTGCACCAGTACGCCGATGCATCCATCCGCACGACCCTCGCCGACGGTCGCGACGTGGCGCTGCACGTCGAGACGCGGTACCCCGACGACGGCGTGGTGCGGGTCGTGGTCCACGAACCCGCCGAGTTCGCGCTCGGGCTGCGGGTCCCCGCGTGGGCTTCCGGGGCGTCTCTGCAGATCGAGGGAGCGAACGGCTCGGTCCAGGATCACGTCGTCGAGCCCGGCATGGCGACGGTGCGACGGGCGTTCGCCGCGGGGGATGCCGTGGTCCTGACCCTTCCGGTCGCGCCGCGGGTCTCGCATCCCGACGCGCGCATCGACGCCGTGCGCGGCGCGGTGGCGATCGAGCGCGGGCCGGAGGTCCTCGCCCTCGAGTCCGTCGACTTCGGCTGCGACATCGCCGACGCCGTGCTCGACCTCACCGCCGAGCCGATCGAACGCGACGGACGGGTCTGGGTCCGCGTCGCGCGTCGCGGCTCCCGCGATGCGGGATGGCCCTACGACTCGGACGCGGGCGGCCCGGCCGAACGTCACGTCGAGGTCCCGCTCGTCCCGTACCACTCCTGGGCCGAGCGCGGTCCCTCGACGATGCGCGTCTGGATCCCGACCGCCTGACCTCCGCCGAAATCGGACCCACGCGGGTTTGGGACACCCCGACGCTGAACCCACACATCCTGAGCGAACCCACACGATCCGGTGGCGAGAAGCGTGTGGGTTCGCGCCAAGCGCGTGGGTTCGCGAGGAATCAACCCAGGCGGGTCAGACGGCGCGCGTCGAAGACCGTACGATGATCTGCGAAGGGCGGGGTTCGGGATGCTCCGTGGACTGCTCGTCCTGCAGATGTGCGAGCACCGCGGCCATCGCGTCACGGCCGAGCCCGACGAAGTCCTGTCGCATCGTCGTCAGGGGCGGCTGGAAGTGCGCGGCCTCGGGGATGTCGTCGAATCCGACGACGCTGACGTCCTCGGGCACACGGAGCCCCGCTTCCGCCAGGGCATGCAGCAATCCGAGCGCCATCTGGTCGTTCGACACGAACACCGCTCCGGGCACGCCCCCCTGGAGCATCGCGGTGCCGAGGTCGAAGCCCGACTGCGGCGACCAGTCCCCCCGCGGCGGGTCGACGACCGCGATCCCGGCTTCCCCGAGGCGGTCGCGCCAGCCGCGCAGGCGCTCCTCGGCATCCATCGATCCCGCCGGTCCCGCGATGTGGCGGATGTCTCGGTGGCCGAGCTCGAGCAGGTGCGACACCGCCGCGCGAGCGGCACGGTACTGGTCGATCGTAACGCGCAGCGCGCGGCCGCGTGCCTCCGAGGCCACCGCGACGAGCGGCACCCCGAGCTCCCAGCCGTCGAACGCGTCCAGAGCGGCGCGCTCCGTCGCGATCAGCACGATCGCCTCGACGTTCTGGCGGATGAGCATCTCGGCCGCCGATCGCAGCGTCGGACCCAAGGCATCCGCAAGCGTCGTCGTGATGACGGCGTAGCCGGCATCCGCCGCCGATTCGTTGACGTGCAGCACGATGCTCGATGGCCCGAAGTCAGGCAGGCCGGCCGCGACGAGCCCGAGCGTGCGGGAGCGGCGCGTCACGAGCGCGCGCGCGGCCTGCGACGGCACGTACCGCAGCTGCCGGATCGCGTTCTCGACGCGCTCGCGTGTCGCAGGGCGCACGTTCGGCAGGTCGTTGAGGACTCTCGACACCGTCTGGTGCGAGACCCCCGCGAGGCGCGCGACGTCGAAGATCGTCGCGACGCGCCCCCGTTCGCCGCCGTTCGCGCTCACCTGCGCAGCCCGCTCCCCTCGCGCACGCGCCGACGCGCGCACGTCCTCATTATCGCGGGATGCCGCGTCCCTTCCCGTGCACCGCTCATCGTCGCCGCGCCGTCAGCACCCGCTGCAGGATGATGAAGACGAGCAGCAGGGCACCGATGAAGATCTTCGTCCACCACGACGACAGCGTGCCCTCGAACGAGATGATCGTCTGGATGATGCCCAGCACGAGCACGCCGAGCACCGATCCCAGCACGAATCCGTAGCCTCCCGCGAGCAGGGTGCCGCCGATGACGACCGCGGCGATCGCGTCGAGCTCCGTGCCGATCGCCGTCAGCGGGTAGCCCGAGAGCGTGTAGAGCGAGAACAGGATGCCCGCGATGCCCGAGCACAGACCCGAGATCACGTAGACGAGCACCTTCGTTCGGGCGACGGGCAGTCCCATCAGCAGACCGCTCTGCTCGCTGCCGCCGAGCGCGTAGACCGTGCGGCCGAAGCGCGTGCGGTGCAGCACCCATACGGCGATCGCCACGACGGCGAGCGCGATGATGACGCTCGGCGTGATCGACAGACCCGGGCCGAGCGGGATGCGCGTGACGCCGAGTGCGATGAACGCGGGGTCGGTGATGGAGATGGACGACTGACTGATGACGTAGCAGAGGCCGCGCGCGAGGAACATCGCGGCCAGCGTCGCGATGAACGGCTGGACTTTGAACACGTGCACCATGAGTCCGACGAGCAGTCCCAGCACCGAGGTCAGCACGAGGATGAGCGGGATGACGGCGGCCGCCGGCCAGCCCGACTGCAGCAGACTCGCCGCGATCATCGTGGACAGTGCGACGACCGCACCGACCGAGAGGTCGATGCCACCGGTCAGGATCACGAACGTCATGCCGACGGCGAGCACGATGAGGTAGGCGTTGTCGATGAACAGGTTGAGGAAGACCTGGCCCGAGAGGAACCCGTTGTACCGGATGCCGCCGCCGATGAAGATCGCGACGAAGAGGATCAGGGTCACGAGCACGGGCCCGTACTTGGGGCTCGTGAAGGTGCGCTCGAGTCCCGCGCCGAAGCGGCGGAGCGAGCTCGTGGGAACGGTCGCGGTGGTCATGCCGCCGCCACCCCCTTTCCGGATCGCAGGGCGAGCTTTCGTCGGAAGCATCCGAGCGCCTCGTTCGTCGTCGGCGACTGCAGCAGGCAGACGACCGTCACGACGGCGGCCTTGAACACCATCGTCGCGATGGGCGGGATGCCGACCGTGTACACGGTCGTGACGAGAGTCTGGATGACGAGGGCACCGACGAGGGTTCCCGCGAGCGAGTAGCGGCCGCCCGCGAGCGACGTGCCGCCGATCACGACGGCGAGGATCGCGTCGAGCTCGATGAACAGGCCTGTGTTGTTGGCGTCTGCGGCCATCGTGTTCGCCGTGAGGATCAGGCCCGCCACCGCGGCGCACAGGGCGCAGAACGTGTAGACCGCGAAGAGCAGTCCGCGTGCGCGCACGCCCGCCTGACGGCTCGCCTCGGGATTGATGCCGACCGACTCGATGAGCATGCCCAGCGCGGTGCGGCGCGTGAGGACGGCCGCGAGGATGAACACCGCGGCGCCGATGTAGACGGCGACCGGCACGCCGAGCCAGAAGCCGGCGCCGAGCGCCTTGAAGGGTGGGCTCGTGACGGTGAGGATCTGTCCCTCGGTGATGAGCATCGCGACACCGCGCCCGGCGGTCATGAGCACGAGCGTCGCGATGATGGGCTGGATGCCCAGAACGCTCACGAGGAAGCCGTTCCACACGCCGCACACGAGACCGACGGCGAGCGCCGTGAGGATCGCGATCGCGACGGTTCCGGGATTGCCCGGATCGGACGACCCGAGGAGGATGCTGCACGCGACCGCCCCCGAGATCGCGCACACGGCGCCGACCGAGAGGTCGATGCCGCGCGTCGCGATGACGAGCGTCATGCCGACCGCGACGATGAGCGTCGGAGCGCCGTTGCGGAGGATGTCGATGAGACTGCCGTAGAGGTTGCCGTCGCGGATCGTGATCGTGAAGAACCCCGGGAACGCGATGACGTTGATGAGGAAGAGCACGAGCAGCATCACGATGGGCCAGAAGATCCGGCTCGAGGCGAAGCGGGCGAGCAGGGCGATCATGCGGCGTCTCCGGTGGATTCTTCGTCCCCTGATCCCTCGGCGATGAGGGCGAGGAGGCTGTCGACGGTGATGTCTTCGTTCGGAAGGTCGGCGACCTTCTCGCGGTCGCGCATCACGACGATGCGGTGGCTGAGGCGCAGCACCTCTTCGAGCTCTGCGCTGATGTAGACGACGCTCATGCCGTTCTCGGCGAGGCTCACGACGAGCTTCTGGATCTCGGCCTTCGCGCCGATGTCGATGCCGCGCGTCGGCTCGTCGAGGATGAGCAGCCGCGGTGCGACGGCGAGCCATCTGGCCAGCAGCACCTTCTGCTGGTTGCCGCCGGACAGATTGCGGACGATCGCGTCCTTGTTCGCGGGACGGATGTTGAGGGCCTGGATGTAGCTGTCGGCGAGCTCGTCCTGCCGCTTCTTCGGGATCGGCCGGAACCATCCGCGGTCGGCCTGCAGCGCGAGCACGATGTTGTCGCGCACCGTGAGCTCGTCGACGATGCCCTCGGAGCGACGGTTCTCGCTCGAGTACGCGATGCGCTCCGAGAGCGCCTGGCGCGGAGTGCGCAGCTTCTCCTGCGCGCCGCGGATCGTCAGCTCGCCGCTGTCGGCGCGGTCGATGCCGCCGAGCAGGCGCGCGACCTCGGTGCGCCCCGATCCGAGCAGACCCGCGAAGCCGACGACCTCACCCTCGTGGATCGTGAGATCGACCGGGTTGACGGCGCCCTTGCGGCCGAGTCCCCGCGCCCGCACGAACACGGTCGGATCGCCGCCCTCGGCATCCGCTTCCCGTACCCGCTGCTCGAGGTCCTCGAGGGTCGAGATCTCCTTGCCGATCATCTTCTGCACGAGGTCGATGCGCAGGAGGTCCGGCGTGAGGTACTCGCCGACGAGCCGACCGTTGCGGAAGACCGTCAGCCGATCGGCGATCTCGTAGACCTGGTCGAGGAAGTGCGAGACGAACAGGATCGCCACGCCGTCGTCCTTGAGCGAGCGGATGATGCGGAAGAGCTCCGCGACCTCGTCCGCATCCAGGCTCGAGGTGGGTTCGTCGAGGATCAGCACGCGCGCGTCGATGTTGATCGCACGGGCGATCGCGATGAGCTGCTGCAGTGCGAGGGAATGGGATGCCAGGAGCGAGCCCGGGTCGATGTCGAGACCGAGGCCTTCGAGCACCTCGCGGGCCTGCGCCCGCATGCGTCGCGTGTCGATCGCGCCGAATCGCCGCGGCTCCCGGCCGAGCATGATGTTCTCGGCTACCGAGAGGTTGGGGAGGAGATTGACCTCCTGGTAGACCGTCGAGATGCCGGCATCCTGCGCCTGCGCGGTCGTGTGGAACGACACCTGCTCACCGCCGAGGACGATCGTGCCGGAGTCGATCTGGTACACGCCCGTCAGCGCTTTGATGAGCGTCGACTTGCCCGCGCCGTTCTCGCCCATGAGCGAGTGCACCTCGCCGGGGAACATGCGGAACGAGACGCCGTCGAGCGCCTTGACGCCCGGGAACGAGATCGAGATGTCCGTCATCTCGACGATGGGTGCAGGATGCGCCTCGGGGGCGGGTGGGCGGGTGAGCTCGGTCATCGAAGTTCTCCGTCGAACGCGTGCGGGTCGGTCTGAGCGTAGGGGGTGGGGTGCGCGGCTCGGCCGCGCACCCCACCCGGTCAGGTCACTCGATCAGTACTGACGAGTGGGCAGAGCCTCGATCGCCTGCTCCTGCGTGAACGTCGTCTCCTCCGTCACGATGCGCTTCTCGACCGTGCCGCCGTCGTTGAGCGTCGTGATGACGTCGACGAGCTGCTTGCCCAGCAGCGGCGAGCACTCCACGATGAAGTTGATCTTGCCGTCGGCGAGGGCCTGCATGCCGTCCTTGACCGCATCCACCGTCACGATCTTGATGTCTTCGCCGGGAACGAGACCCGCGGCCTCGATCGCCTCGATCGCACCCAGACCCATGTCGTCGTTGTGCGCGTAGACGAGGTCGATGTCGGGGTTCGACTTGAGCATGGCCTCCATGACCTGCTTGCCGCCGGCGCGCGTGAAGTCACCCGTCTGGCTCGCGACGATCTCGAACTTGTCGTCGGCGCCGATGACCTCGGCGAAGCCCTCGGCACGGTCGATCGCGGGAGCCGCGCCCGTCGTGCCCTCGAGCTGGACGATGTTGACCTTGTCCGCGTCGGCGAACTCCTCGACGACCCAGTCCCCGGCCTTCTTGCCCTCTTCGATGAAGTCCGATCCGAGGAAGGTCACGTAGAGCGAGTCGTCCTTGCTGTCGACGGCGCGGTCGGTGAGCACGACGGGGATGCCGGCGGCCTTCGCCTCGTTGAGCACGGCGTCCCAACCGGTCTCGACGACCGGCGAGAACGCGATGTAGTCGACGCCCTGCTGGATGTAGGACCGGATCGCCTTGATCTGGTTCTCCTGCTTCTGCTGGGCATCCGAGAACTTCAGATCGATGTCCGCGTCGGCGAACGCCGCCTGGATGTCCTTCGTGTTGGCGGTGCGCCAGCCCGACTCGGCGCCGACCTGCGCGAAGCCGACGACGAGCTCGTCGACGGGCTTGGGACCGGATGCGTCGCCGCCTGATCCCGCGTCGGTGCCCGACGCGCAGCCCGCGAGTCCGATGAGCAGCGCGCCTGCCGCTGCGATCGAGATGAGCTTCTTGTTCATCCCTTGAACCTCCTTGTTCGAGTTCGGGCGCGGTCATCGCGCTCCTGGTGCGTGCGGCCGTCAGTAGCCGCGATTCAGGATGTTAGCGCTCACTGTTAGCGTTCACAAGCGCGATTCCTCCCGCGGACGGCAACGGAAGGGTAACGAAATGTGAGCGTGAACATCCGTGCGCGCAACAGTCCCGCCCGACACGGGGTCGGGCGGGACTGTGAGGGTGCTCGGATCAGAGAGCCGAGATGCGGGCGGTCAGCTGCTCGAGCGTCTCGGCGGGCAACTGTCCGCCGGCCATCTTGAGCACGGCCGCGGCCGGCATGCCCTTCGCGAAGCCGATCATCGGGTGGTCAGGCAGTTCGGGCACCAGATCGACGATGATCGCCCGGGCCTCGGGGTCATCGAGCAGGGTGCCGAGTGTCGTCGTCTCGAGGTCGTATCTGCCGGCCATGTGCGCTCCTTCGGGCATGGGGGATGAGTGGGTCTCAGCCTACGTCCGCGCTCCGCCGCCACGCCCCCACGGCTTCGAGGACGATCGGGTCGAGCGGCGCCGCCGCGTCGATGACGATCCCCTCCTCGTCCGGCTCGAGGGGCTCGAGCGTCGCGAGCTGAGAGGCCAGCAGACTCGCCGGCATGAAATGGTCCGTGCGCTGGGCGAGGCGCGTCGAGAGCGCGGCGGGATCCAGGTCGAGGTGGACGAAGAAGACGCCGGATGCCGCATTCCGCAGCGCATCGCGGTACGAGCGCCGCAGCGCCGAGCAGGCGACGACCACGACACCGCCGTGATCCTGGGCGAGGGCGGCACCGACGAGTCGAAGCCACGGCATCCGGTCTTCGTCGGTCAGCGGCACGCCCGCGGCCATCTTCGCGACGTTCGCGGCGGGATGGAGGTCATCCGCGTCGATGTACACCCCGTCGAGCGCCGCAGCCAGTGCCGCCGCGACGGTCGACTTGCCCGAGCCGGACACTCCCATCACCACGATCGACATGCGGTCCACGTTAGTCACCGGGAAGACGCCGCGATGCGGGATGAGAGCTGGTGCGCATGGGCGAGGAGCGTGCGCCCGAGATCGGCGATGCGATCCGGCCCGAACCGGAACTCCACGCCCGTCAGGCTCAGCGCCCACTGCGGGTGTCCCTCCCGCGTGAACACGGCTGCGCCGAGCCCGTAGGACCCCTCGACGATGAGCCCGGGGTTCACGGCGTAGCCGCGCTCCTGCGTCTCGCGCAGGCGCGCGCGCAGTCGCTTCTCGCCGTGAGCAGCCCCGCGCTCCTTCGCGAGCTCGGGATGCCGCTCGAAGTAGGCGTCCACATCGTGAGGTGGCAGGAACGCCAGGATCGCGAGACCCGCCGAGGCGACGCCGAGCGGGAACCGCACGCTCTCCGACAGCACGAACGACCGGATCGGGAAGCTGCCCTCCTCGCGCAGGAGGCACACCGTCTCATCACCCCGACGCACCGACAGGAACGCGCTCTCCTCCGTCCGCACCGCGAGGGAGCGCACGATGTCGCGCGCGATGGTCGTGATGTCGTAGCGGGATGCCGCCACCTGGCCCATCAGGTAGAGCTCGGGGCCGGGCATCCATCGACCCGTCCGCTCGTCCTGATCGACGAGTCCCTCGTGGCGGAGCGCCATCAGAAGCCGGTGGGCCGTGGGCCGCGTGAGATCGGCTCTGCGCGCGAGGTCGCTCACCGCGAGGCCGTCGGCGGAGGCCTGCGTGACGAGGCGGAGCAGCCGCGAGGCGCGCGCGATCGACTGCGCTCCGGGGATCGTCGCGGTCGTGTCCACGATATGGACGATAGGCGCCTCGGGTTCCACATGGCAACCCCCGCCGTGACACCCGGCTCTGGCGAGCGGAGCATGGAACTGCAGACGCACGAACGCGAAGGAGCACACGTGATCGACAAGACCTGGGGATCCGCCGCCGAGGCGGTCGCCGACATCCCCGACGGCGCCTCGCTCGCCGTCGGCGGTTTCGGGCTGTCCGGCAACCCCATCGCCCTCATCGAGGCTCTGCTCGCGCAGGGCACCTCCGACCTCAGCATCGTGAGCAACAACTGCGGAGTGGATGACTGGGGCCTGGGGATCCTCCTGGGCGCCAAGCGCATTCGCAAGATGACCTCCTCGTACGTCGGCGAGAACAAGGAGTTCGAGCGGCAGTTCCTCACGGGAGAGCTCGAGCTCGAGCTGACCCCGCAGGGCACGCTCGCCGAGAAGCTCCGCGCCGGCGGCTCCGGCGTCGCCGCGTTCTACACGCAGACCGGCGTCGGCACGCAGGTGGCCGAGAGCGGGCTGCCCCGGCGCTACTCCCCCGACGGCAGCGTCGCCGTGGCATCCCCCGTCAAGGACGTCCGCACGTTCGACGTGAGCGGCGAGCCCCGCGAGTACGTCCTCGAAGAGGCGATCGTGACCGACTTCGCACTCGTGCACGCGTGGAAGGGCGACCGCCACGGCAACCTCGTCTTCAACAAGGCCGCGCGCAACTTCAACCCCCTCGCCGCGATGGCCGGCCGCACCTGCATCGCGCAGGTCGAGGAGCTCGTGGAACCCGGCGAGCTCGACCCCGACGGCATCCACCTGCCGGGCATCTACGTGCACCGCATCGTCGAGGTCGGCACCGACATCGAGAAGCGCATCGAGCGCCGCACCGTGAAGGAAGCCTGATCATGGCACTGACCCGCAACGAGATGGCCGCGCGCGCGGCCGCCGAACTCGCCGACGGCGCGTACGTCAACCTCGGCATCGGTCTGCCGACGCTCGTGCCGAACTACGTCCCCGACGGCGTCACCGTCGTGCTGCAGTCCGAGAACGGCATCCTCGGCGTCGGCCCGTATCCGACCGAGGAGAACGTCGACCCCGACCTCATCAACGCGGGCAAGGAGACCGTGACGACCCTGCCCGGCGCGGCGTTCTTCGACTCCGCGATGAGCTTCGGAATGATCCGCGGCGGCAAGATCGACGCCGCGATCCTCGGGGCGATGCAGGTGTCGGCGACCGGCGACCTGGCGAACTGGATGATCCCCGGCAAGATGGTCAAGGGCCCGGGCGGCGCGATGGACCTCGTGCACGGCGCCGGGAAGGTCATCGTGCTCATGGAGCACGTCGCCCGAGACGGATCGGCCAAGATCGTGAACGACTGCTCCCTGCCCCTCACGGGCCGCGGCGTCGTCAACCGGATCATCACGGATCTCGCCGTGATCGACGTGACGGATGCCGGGCTCGTGCTCGTCGAGACGGCCCCCGGCGTCACGGTCGACGAGGTCGTCGCCGCGACCGAGCCGCCGCTCACCGTGTCGGACGAACTTAGGGTGGAAGCATGAACCACGACGATGTCGTCATCGTCGCCGCCGCGCGCACGCCGCAGGGGCGACTCAAGGGCCAGCTCGCATCGCTGACCGCGCCCGAGCTCGGCTCGCGCGCGATCGCGGGCGCACTCGAGAAGAGCGGCATCCCGGCCTCGGCCGTCGATGCCGTGCTGGTCGGCCAGGTGCTGCCCGCGGGCTCGGGTCAGAACCCGGCCCGCCAGGCTGCGATCGGTGCGGGCATCGGGTGGGACGTGCACGCGTCGAGCGTCAACAAGGTCTGCCTCTCCGGCCTGACGGCGATCATCGACGGCGCCCGCATGCTGCGCGTCGGCGACGCGACCGTCGTCGTCGCGGCCGGCATGGAGTCCATGACTCGCGCACCGCACCTGCTCATGGGCTCGCGCGACGGGTGGGCGTACGGCTCGGTCGAAGTGCTCGACCACATGGCGTACGACGGACTCACCGACGCCTTCGACCGCGAGAGCATGGGCGCCTCGACCGAACGTCACAACGAGCGCTTCGAAGTGACGCGCGAGGCTCAGGATGCCGTGGCCGCGCGCTCGCACCAGCGTGCCGCCGCGGCGCACGAGCAGGGCCTCTTCGAGGCCGAGATCGTGCCCGTCGAGATCCCGCAGCGACGCGGCGAGCCGCTCATCGTGACGAAGGACGAGGGCGTGCGCCCTGAGACGACGGCCGAGACCCTCGCGGGCCTGCGTCCCGCATTCTCGAAGGACGGCTCGATCACGGCCGGCAACGCGTCGCAGATCTCGGACGGCGCATCGGCCGTCGTGCTCACGACCCGCTCCCACGCGGACGAGAACGGCTGGGACGTTCTGGCCGTCGTCGGTGCCTCAGGTCAGGTCGCCGGCCCCGACAACTCGCTGCACGCGCAGCCCGCACGCGCGATCGAGAAGGCCCTCGCGAAGCAGGGGATCACGGCATCCGACCTCGACATCGTCGAGATCAACGAGGCCTTCGGCGCCGTCGTCGTCCGCTCGCAAGCCGAGCTCGGGCTCTCGGACGACGTCGTCAACCCGCACGGCGGGGGCATCGCGCTGGGCCACCCCATCGGGGCATCCGGCAACCGTCTCGTCGTCCACGCCGTGCACGAACTCGTGCGCCGCGGCGGGGGCACGGCCGCGGTCGCGCTGTGCGGCGGCGGCGGTCAGGGCGACGCCCTCATCCTCACCCGCTGAGCTTCCGATCCGCCGAAACCGACCAATTCCGTCGAAACCGACGTCGTGAATGTCCGGTTCGGCAGACATGATCGGGTTCGACCCGGACAGCGCGTCGGAGGGCGGACGTAGGCTCGTGCCGTGCCCACCCTCGACGACGTCAGCGCGATCGCGGCGGGGCTCCCCGGCAGCGACGAACGCGAGACCACCGGCGGGCGCGCGTGGTTCGTGCGCAACAAGCTCTACGCGTGGGAGGTCCACCCGTGGCCGAGCACGCCCGACGCGGTGCGGGCGATCGTCGCGGCCGAGCTGTGCATCGGCGTCAAGCTCGCAGATCCGCTCGACGCCCTCGCGCTGCGCGAGATGGCTCCCGACGTCTTCCTGCCCAAGACGACGGCGTGGGGTGAGCCGAAGATCGCGTTCCGCGCGGCATCCATCGACGTCGATCATCTCGCCGAACTCGTGATCGAAGCGTGGCGCGTGCAGGCGCCGAAGTACCTGCGCCGCGAGTACGACGCCCTCAGCGGCTGAGCGCGAGCAGGCGCTCGGTGTCGCCGAAGACCTCGAGTCCCGCGCACTCCGCGACGCCTTCCAGCAGCACGCGTCCGTCCGACGAGACGTGACGGAAGCGGATGCGGGCATCCAGCGTCTCCTCGACGCGCTGGTGCATCGCGGTGCGCAGCGGCGCGTGCAGGAGTCCGCCACGCACGCGCTCCGCGTCGAGTTCGAGCACGCCGTCCGGCCCCTCGACGGTCCAGCGCACGTGCGTGTCGTCGACCTGCAGCCGCGTCTCGCGCGAGCGGTTGTAGGTCGTCCATCGGTAGAGGCGCCCGCCGTGGCGGAAGCCGATGATCGAGCCGCGGAACGATCTGCGCAACCACGGGATGATCGCGACGGACGCGATGAGGGATGCCTCGGGGTCCGCGTCCGTGTGGTTGCTCGCCATCCACACGTAGCCCGCGGGGAACGCCTGCCCCCAGTCCTTCTCGATGTAGCCGCGCCCGCCGTCGAACGACACGGGCGCACCTTCGACCTCGAGCGTGCCGGCGAGCGTGTGCCCGAACGAGACGATGCCGTGGAAGCACTCCATGAACGGGACGAGTCCGTACCAGCCCATGATCCCCGGCGCGGTCGCCGTCACCGGCCAGGGCACGAGGGGCGTCGTGTAGTCGAGACGTCCGCGCAGCTGCGGCAGGTCGAGTGTGACACCCGTCGCATCGAACGTGTTCGGCCCGATCCGCACCGAGAAGCGCGAAGCGTCGGCGTGGAAGTCCTGCGCGTCGAAGCGGTGGTACCACGACCGCCCCTCGAGACCGTCGAGCACCTGCACGAACGCCTCGGCCGACGCATCCGGACCCTTGAAGATCCCCGGGATCACGGCCCAGCGCTGCGCGCGGTCGGCCGAGACGAGCTTGTTGTACCACCCCTCGAAGTAGTTCCGATCGACGCCGTCGCCGTGGAAGGCCTCGGGATGACGCACACCGCGCAGCCACGCGGCGGGCGACCTCATGCGGGCTCCGGATCGGCGAGAACCCGCGCGATCCACGCGTCACGGGTGGCGTGAACACGGTCGCTCACTGCGGTCGCCGGTCCGGCGTCGAAGCCGTGGAACACTCCGCTCCACACGTGCAGGTCGGCGGCCACCCCCGCGCGCCACAGCGACTGCGCGAACGCCACCGCTTCGTCGCGGAAGATCTCGGAGGTCCCGACATCGATGTACACCGGCCCGAGGGCCGAGAGATCCGTCGCCCGGCCGGGCGCGGCATCCACCGGCACGACATCGCGCGCGTCTGCAAGGTAGGCCGCCCAGGCGGTGCGATTGGACACCGCGTCCCACAGCCCCGTGTCTTCGTACGCATGGCAGGACTCGGTGTCGCTGCGGTCGTCGAGCATCGGCGCCCACAGCGCGAGAGCGCGCGGCCCCGGTTCACCGGCGTCACGCAGTCTGATCGCGAGGGCCGCCGCAAGGCCGGCGCCGGCGCTGCGCCCGATGAGGACGGGGTCGAAGCCCAGATCGTCGCGCACGAGAGCCCATGCGTTAGCGACGTCGTCGATCGCCGCGGGGTACGGGTGGGCGGGGGCGAGCCGGTAGTCGACCGTGACGACGGGCGCACCGAAGCGTGTGGCGATGGATGCGAGCTCCTCCGCGTTCTGCAGGCGATGACCCATCACGAGCCCACCGCCGTGGACGTAGACGATCGCGGCCGCGCCGGAGGCCCCCGAGCGGGGTCGGATGATCGTGAGCAGCTCACCGCCCGAGCCGGGGATCCCGCGATGCTCGATGTCGACGCCGTGGTCGCGAGCGAGCGCGTCGAGGTCGAGCGCTGCGGCACGGGCGGCGATCCCATCTCGGGTGGAGGCCAGGTCGTCGACCTCGCGCATCGTGCCGTACAGCGGGAGCGCGTACTCGGCGATCGGCACGAGCGCAGGGTCGTACGGCACGCGGGTCATGCGCCCATTGTGCTGGAGTCCGGCCTTTGTGGACAGGTTCCTGCGTGCGCGACACGGCCCGGAGTATCCTTCACCCCGTGCAGGAAGAGCCCGCCCTCCTCGCCCGGATCCGAGCATCCGTCATCGGCGACGACCAGGTCATGTACGGACCGTTCGGTCCGCGCCGCGTGACGTACGCGGATTACACCGCGAGCGGCCGGGCGCTCGGGTTCATCGAGGACTTCGTCCGCGACGAGGTCCTCCCCCGCTACGCGAACACGCACTCCGAGTCCAGCGGCACGGGCCTGCAGACGACGCGGCTGCGCGAAGACGCGCGCGCGATCATCCATCGCGCCGTGAAAGGCACCGACGACACCGTCGTCATCTTCACGGGCAACGGGTCGACAGCCGCGATCAACAAGATCATCGGCATCCTGGGATTGCGCATCCCCGCCGACCTCGACCGTGAGCACGGACTGTCGGCGCAGATCCCCGCCGAGCGTCGTCCGGTCGTCTTCCTCGGTCCGTACGAGCACCACAGCAACGAGCTCCCGTGGCGCGAGTCGCTCGCCGACGTCGTGACGATCCCCGAGAACGCCGAGGGTCACGTCGATCTCCACCGTCTCGAGGCCGAGCTCGAGCGCTACGCCGAGCGGCCGCTCAAGATCGGCTCGTTCAGCGCCGCGAGCAACGTCACCGGCATCCTCACCGACACGGCGGGAATCACCGACCTGCTCCACGCCCACGGCGCTCTCGCCTTCTGGGACTATGCCGCCGCCGCGCCGTACGTCGACATCGACGCCTCGAACGAGGACGCCGTCTTCCTCTCGCCGCACAAGTTCATCGGCGGCCCGGGCACCCCCGGCGTGCTGGTCGTGAACCGCCGCATCCTCACCAACTCCGTGCCCGAGTCCGTCGGCGGGGGCGCGGTCGCCTATGTCAACCCGCTCGAGCACCACTACATCACCGACCCCGCGCATCGCGAAGAGGCCGGCACGCCCGCCATCATCGAGTCGATCCGAGCCGGACTCGTGTTCGCCCTCAAAGACGCCGTGGGCGTCGATACGATCCGCGAGCTCGAGCACGGGTTCCTCACACGTGCCCGCGCGGCGTGGGCGTCGCATCCCTCGATCCAGATCCTCGGCAACGCGACGGCGGACCGCCTCTCGATCATCTCGTTCGTCATCACCCGGCCGGGCGGACGATACCTGCACCACAACGTCGTCGTCGCGATCCTCAACGACCTGTTCGGCATCCAGGCGCGCGGCGGCTGCTCGTGCGCCGGCCCCTACGGGCACCGCCTGCTGGGCATCGATCTCGAGCGCTCGCACGAGTTCGAGCGCGAGATCGCCGGCGGGTGCGAAGGCATCAAGCCCGGGTGGGTGCGCGTGAGCTTCAACTACTTCATCAGCGACGAGGTGTTCCAGTACATCGTGGACGCCGTGTCGCTCATCGCGGACGAGGGCCACAAGCTCGTGCCGCACTACCGGTTCTCGCCCGAGACCGGGCTGTGGCGTCACGAGTCCGGTCTCGTGGAGCCGCCGCTCCGGCTCGACCAGCTGCGCTACGACTCCGACGGTGTGCTCACGTACCCCCGGCGCGACGAGCGCATGCCCGAGTCGGCACTCGCCGAGCATCTCGTCGACGCACGCGCGCTCTTCGCCTCGCTCCCCGACCCGTATGCCGACGGCGAGCCGGAGCACGTCGCCGACGACCGCCTCAGCTCGGACTTCGAACACCTGCGGTGGTTCGACCTGCCCCCGGCATCCCTCCAGCACTAGTCACGCCGGCCCGCAAGGGTGTGCACCCACTCACGCGCACCCCGTACGGTCGAGGCATGGGATTCTTCCGAACCGACGGGCGGCGCACGGTACGACTGGATGACGCCTCCGTCACGCTCAAGGCCGAGCGCGCGCCCTGGAGCCTCTGGGCGGACGGATTCGGGCGGCTCAGCATCCGCGCGCTGCAGCTGATCGTCGTCGTCATCGTCCTCGCGGCCGTGATCCTCGCGATCCAGTCGCTGACGCTCGTCACGATCCCGCTCGTCATCGCGCTGATCCTCGCGTCGGCCTTCCTGCCGGTGATGAACTGGATGCGGCGCGGCGGCATCCCGTCGGTTCTGGCCACGGTGATCACTCTGCTCGCGATCGTCGTGATCCTCGGCCTGCTCGGCTGGCTGATCGTCTGGGCTGTGCGCGACCAGTGGGACGATCTCTACACGCAGGCGGAGGAGGGCTTCCAGCACCTGCTGGCATGGATCCAGACGCTGCCGTTCGACTTCCTGCAGCCCGATCAGCTGCAGGAATGGGTCGACAAGCTGACCGCTTTCGTCACCAGCGCGCAGTTCGGTTCCGGTGCGCTCGCGGGGGTCGGCGCCGTCGCCAACTTCGTGACCGGCCTCGTGCTGATGGTGACGATCCTGTTCTTCTTCCTCAAGGACGGTCCGCAGATGTGGGAGTTCCTCCTGCGCCCGTTCCACGGCTCGCACTACCTGCGGGCACGGCGCATCGGCGACAAGACGACGACGGTGCTCGGGTCGTACGTGCGCGGCACCGCGACGGTGGCGCTGGTCGACGCCATCGGCATCTACATCGGCCTCGTGATCCTCCAGGTCCCTCTCGCGATCCCCCTCGCCGTGCTCGTGTTCCTCCTCGCGTTCATACCCATCGTCGGCGCCACCCTTGCAGGAATCCTCGCGGCACTGGTGGCGCTCGTCGCCAACGGCTGGGTCAACGCCCTCTTCGTCGTCGGCGTCGTCGTGCTCGTGAACCAGCTCGAGGGCAACTTCCTGCAGCCCGTGCTCATGGGTCGATCGATGAAGCTGCATCCCTTCGTGATCCTCGTCGCCCTGACGGTCGGCACGGTGCTGGGCGGCATCGTCGGCGCTGTGCTCGCGGTGCCGATCACCGCTGCGGCCTGGGGCGTCATCCAGGTGTGGAGCGGCCCGAACGAGCCCGCACGATGGGCGCGGCCGAAGAGTCCGATCGAGTCCTAGCGCGCCGCGAAGCGGTCGATCAGGCGCGCGAGCGTCGGAAGGCCGCGCGAAGTCGCAGGAGCACCGATGATCGCCTGCACAGCGGGTGTTCCGTTGCTCTGCCGATCGCGATCGTTGAGCACGACCGCCCATCCCGCGCCGTCGGCGACGACGGAGCATCGGCGCTTCGTGGCCTCGCGGTGGGCGATCGATGCGTCGCCCAGCCGCACCGCTTCATCGAACAGCGTGAGTTCGCGGCGATGGGCATCCGGCGCGCCCGCGTGCTCGGCGACGATCAGCTCGAGGAACGACAGCGGACGCACCTCGATGAGGTCGTCGAACACGCCATCGTCGCCGAGGCGGTGTCGCACCGCGACCGCGGCGGCCGCGGCATCCCGCGCCGTGAACACCACCGTGCCGTTGCTCTGGAAGGTCACCGCGTCCACGGCGCCGGCCGCGCGGAACGCCGCGACGATCTGGTCCGCGGACGGGTGGCCGCGCTGGCCTTGATTGACATTGCGGAAGAGGGCGACATGCTGCACGTAGCCCATTGTGTCGCCGGCCGCCGACCCGTGGCCGGGCATCTCTACACTCGTGATGTGACGCAACCCCCTCCGAGTGATCCGACCGACGCCGCCGTGCATCCGCCGATCGCTGCGACCTATCCGGTCGCGTCGGAGTCCGGGATCGTGCCGATCTCGACGGATCATGAGCAGGTCTCACCACCCGAGCGTCCTGCGGCGCGCTCGCGATCGATCGTCGGCTGGGCGGTCGGCCTGGGAGTCGCCGCCCTCGTCATCGTCGGCGGAGCCTTCGTGCACGTGAGCGCGAACCTCGCGTTCGATGAGGCCCTGCTCGTCGCAGAGGATGCGGCTGTCGATGCCGAGGCGGCGCGTGATGACATGGGAGCCGTCGTGGCCGCGGCGAGCGCCGAGGGAGAGGCATCCGACGCGATCGCCGCCGCAGCGGGCGACGACCTCGTCGACCCCGCCGCTCGGGCGGCGTTCGTCGAAGCGGCTTCTGTCAGTGCGACCGCGCTCCAGGGCGCCGAGACCGCACTCGGCGCACCGATCGCGCAACCCGTGGACGACAAGCCGATCTGGACGTGGGAGCTGTTCGATGCCGTGCCCGCGCTCGAGAGCACGACCGAGTCGCTCGATGACCTGACCCGCGCACTCACCGTGGCGGACGCCGCGATCGACGCCGCGGACGCGGATCTGGATGCCGCGGCGACCGCGCTGTACGCCTCAGTCGCGCCCGCCGCCGATGCTCTCGAGGTCGCGAACGTCTCGGCGCGCAACGCCGTCGTGATCGACTTCCGCACGGCGTCGGACACCGTCACTCGGCAGACGGCGGTCGACACCGCCGCGGCCGACGCGTTCGAAGGCTACGCGGCGCAGGCCGCAGCGCTCAAGACCTCGGCCGCGGAAGTCCTGCAGGCGAAAGCCGGTCCGCTGTACGACACGCGTCTCGCGGTCGAAGCCTACGCGCGTTCGATCGCCGGCGGCGTGCTGCTCGAGTTCGACTGGGCGCCGTACGTCAACGGGGTCGGCGGCCCGTACGGCATCTCGGGCACCGCGACGTGGAACACCGCCGACGGCGGATTCTCGACGATCACCCTCTCGGACTCCGTCGCCGAGACCTGGCCCGGAGCATCGGCCAAGGCGCTCGTGACGCACGAGGTGGGCCACTCCATCACCTCGAAGTGCCACGAGATGTTCGACTCCGCCGACCAGGCGCAGAACGAGGCGTGGGCGACGGCCTGGGCGATCAGCATGGGTCATACCGACGACGGCAACGGCGTTCAGGCCTACGGCTACCCGCCGCAAGAGCTCATCGACAAGGCCGCCACCTGCCGTTAGGCCGGGCTCCCTGCCACTTCCAGGATACGGCGACGGGAGGGGCTTGCCGCAAGGCCCCCTCGCGGGCGCATACTGGTCGGCCGTGCCGCGGCAGTTCGACTGAGCTCCGTCGAAGTTCCATCGCCTGCGCGCACGAGAACGGAGCCGCCACGTGACCACCCCCGTCTTCGCCCTGCCTGCTCGCCTCGCCGCGAAAGCCGACCCCGCGCTCATCGCAGCGGACGAGCAGCGGTTCGCTGAGATCGCCGACAGCCTCACCGACGAGATCGCCGGCATCGAAGAGCGGCAGGCCCGTCTGCGACGCGAGCCGGGACGATCCGGCGAGGCGGCCCTCGAGCGCGACCTCGAGATCCATCGCCTGAGCGCACGCCTGCGGACGCTGCGTCGCTACAGCGTCGACATCTGCCTCGGGCGCTTCGTGACGGAAGACGAGTCGGTCTACGTCGGACGCCTGGGGCTGACGACTGCCGCGGGGCGCCTCCTGCTCGTGGACTGGCGCTCCCCCGCCGCGGAGCCGTTCTTCGCGGCGACGCCCGCGCACCCGCTCGGGGTGTCGAGCCGACGGCGGTACCGCTGGACGCGGGGGCGCATCACGGACTACTGGGACGAGATCCTGACCCCGGCGGCATCCGGCGTGCACGTCTCGCCCGACGACGAGTCGGCGTTCATCGCGAGCCTCGGCGGTTCGCGTTCCGCCCGCATGCGCGATGTGCTGAGCACGATCCAGACGGATCAGGATGCCATCGTCCGAGCCTCCGCGAACGGGGCCCTCGTCGTCGACGGGGGCCCCGGAACCGGTAAGACCGTCGTCGCGCTGCACCGCGCGGCGTACCTGCTCTATGCCGACCCGCGGCTCGGACCGGGCCGGGGGCGACTCCTGTTCGTCGGGCCGCACGAGCCGTACCTCGCCTACGTGTCGGACGTCCTCCCGAGCCTCGGCGAGGAGGGCGTGCTCACCTGCACGATGCGGGACTTCGTCGAAGAGGGTGCCGCCGCGACGATCGAAGCCAACCCCCGCGTGGCGGAGCTCAAGAGCCGCGGTGCGCTGTTCGACGCGATCGAGCCCGCCGTCCGACTGTATGAAGAACCGCCGACCGAGGACCTCGTCGTCTCCACGCCGTGGGCCGATCTGACGATCACGGCCGCGGAGTGGGCGGACGCCTTCCGTGCGGCGGAGCCGGGCGCGACCCACAACGACGCGCGCGATCAGGTCTGGGAGGAAGTCCTCGAGATCCTGATGGATCAGCTCGACGATCCAGAGGTGCCCCGTCCACTCCTGCGCCGGACCCTCGCGCGCCACGAAGAGCTCGGGCGGGTCTTCACCCGCGCGTGGCCGCTGCTCGAGGCGTCCGTCGTCGTCGCCGACCTGTACTCGGTGCCCGCATACCTGCGCCGCTGTGCGCCCTCGCTCTCACCGGACGACGTCGCTGCGCTTCAGCGGGAGGATCCGCGGGCGTGGACGGTGTCGGATCTGCCGATCCTCGACGCCGCTCGCAGGCGCATCGGGGATCCCGCGGAGGTACGGCGCCGCATCCGTGCCGAGGCCACTCGCGCCGCGGAGCGTGAGCGACGCTCCGCTGTCGTCGACCACCTCATCGCGGCGGACGACGGCGATCTGAAGCTCATGTCCATGCTCCGGGGCGACGATGCGCAGAACTCCCTCGACGACGAAGCTGTCCTGCCTTCAGCCGACCCCGACCTGCTCGCGGGGCCGTTCGCGCACATCATCGTGGACGAGGCCCAGGAGCTCACGGATGCGCAGTGGCGGATGCTCATCGACCGCTGCCCGTCGCGGAGCTTCACGATCGTCGGGGACCGCGCGCAGGCCCGCCACGGGTTCCGCGAGTCCTGGCGCGAGCGCCTCGAGCGCGTGGGTCTCACCCGCGTCGATGTCTCGAGCCTCACCGTCAACTACCGAACGCCCGAGGAGGTCATGCGCGAGGCGGAGCCCATCATCCGCGCCGCGCTGCCGGACGCCAACGTGCCCACGTCCGTGCGCCGAAGCGGTCACCCCGTGCGCCACGGCGACGTGTCGGACCTGGACGGCATCCTCGCCGACTGGCTTACCGAGGAGGAGGACGGCGTCGCGTGCATCATCGTCGCGGAGGGTGTCCAGGATGCCCCGCTCCCGCCGTCCGCGCGCGTGCGCGTTCTCACGCCCGAGCTCGCGAAGGGACTCGAGTTCGACCTCGTCGTGCTCATCGCCCCGGAGTCGTACGGCACGGGAATCGAGGGGGCTGTCGACCGCTACGTAGCGATGACCCGAGCGACCCAGCGACTGGTCGTCCTCGACTGACCGGGATGACCTGGGCCCGCGCTCATCACGCCGTCGTCGCCACTTCAGTGAACGCATAGACCCAGTCCTCGATGCCTGCGAGTGCGGCGAATCTGATGGTGTGGACGCGCCGCGTGCCGACACGCGCGGCACTGACCATGCCCGCCGTCCGGAGCACGCCGAGATGCCGCGACGTCGTGAACCTCGACGTGCCCGCTGCCTCAGCGAGCTCGGTGATCGACAAACCTCTGCCCTCGTCACGCTGGGCATCACGCAGGAGTGACATCAACACCAGGCGCTCGTCGAACGCGAGCGCCTGGAACTGTCGAACGAGTCGACTCTCGTCACTCAACTCTTCATTCATCACGATCGCCCGTGGCTCGTCGACCACCGAGCCCGTCGCCCGAGGGGTCACGCTGTCTCAGCCGCCCGCTCACCCTCGGGCGTTGAGCTGGTCACGCAGGAACTCCCTCCTTGCCGCCACGGCGCGTCGGGAGACCGAAGCCTCGATCAGACCGTCGAACCCGTGGAAGGCGCCAGCCCACATGTGCGCCTCCACAGGGACGCCGGCATGACTCAGGCGCGCAGCGAACTCGAGCCCCTCATCGCGGAAGATGTCGACTTGACCGATCTCGATGAAGGTCGGGGGAAAGCCGGAGAGGTCGTGGGCTCGCGCGGGTGCGGCCTCAGCGGGCACGATGTCGGTGCCCGCGAGGTACACCGACCACGAGTACAGGTTGGAGGGCCGATCCCAGAAGTAGGCATGCTCGAGCTCGAAAGTCGACGGGTGGACGTTTCGATCGTCGAGCTGGGGCTGCACGAGCACGAGTGCTCGCGGCAGCTGCCCACCCTTGCCGGTGAGGCGGACGAGAAGTCCCGCCGACAGGCAGCCGCCTGCACTGCCTCCCATCACGACGATGCGATCGACGTCCACACCGCGGCCGGCCCCGCCGGTCCGCAGCCATTCCCAGACGGTCTCCACGTCGTCGAGACCGGCAGGGTACGGATGCTCGGGTGCGAGCCGGTAGTCGGGCAGCACCATGACGCATTCGAGCTCGATGGCGGTGCGGGCGTTCGCCCCGAGAACCGATCGATGGCTCCCTGCGACGAGCCCGCCGCCGTGGACGTTGAGGACGGCCCCGACACGTCCTTCGAGATCGGCCGGAGTGATCACGATCACGGGGACGCCGTCGACGCGAAGTTCAGCGATGTGCGCGCCTGTCTCCGCGGCGACCGCATCCACGGACTCCTCGAACTCGGCCATGGCGGCGCGCAGCTTGCCGACTCCTTCGGGGCCGTCCATGAACGGCCGCTCCGCGGCGATCTCTGGCAGGAACGGCCGCAGTTCCGCGGCGATCGGCGGCCCGAGCGGGGTCACTTGAGGGCTCCCGCGACCATGCCCTGCGTGATCTGGCGGTTGAACAGGATGAAGAGGAAGAACGGCAGCGCTGCTGACATGAGCAGACCTGCCGCGATGATGGCATCCTGCACGAGCGTCGGGTTCTGGACGCTCTGGCGAAGCAGCGTGATCGCCACGGGGAGAGTGCGCTGCTCGGGCGACGACATGATGAGGAGCGCGAAGAGCAGTTCGTTCCAGAGCCCGAGGAAGGTGAAGGTCCCGAGGGTGATGAACGCCGGACGCGCAAGGGGAACCGCGATGCTGAAGAAGATGCGGAATGCGGATGCTCCGTCGATGCGGGCTGACTCGACCAGTTCCTTCGGAACTGCCATGAAGAACGTCGCCATCATGTAGACGCCGGCGGGGATGCTGATCCCCACGTAGAGCAGGATGAGGCCTGCGTACGTGTTCACGAGTCCGATATCGAGGATCACTTTGAAGATGGGCGGAATCAGCACGGTGATCGGCAGCACCATGATGATCATGATGATGCGCAGAAGTGCGCCCCGGAACGGGAAGCGCAGGAATGCGAACGCGAAGCCAGCCATGCACCCCAGCACGACGGTGAGGATCGTTCCCGCGCCGACGGTGATGACACTGTTGATGAACGAGACACCGAGGGTGCCCGAGAGCGCGGTCGCGAAGTTCTCGAACGTCGGGGGGATCGGCAGACCGAGTTTGTTGGCTACATAGTCCTCGGGGGTCTTGAGCGCCGTGAAGGTCATGAAGAGGAACGGGTACACCGTCGAAGCCGCGATCGCTCCGCACACGATGACGACGACGAACGTGGTCGGCGACATCCGTCGCCTCCGACGACGGTTCGCGAGCGGGGGAGGCTGGTCCTCGTCGGCCAGCACCGGTGTGAGAGTCGCGGTCACAGCGGGGTCCCCGAATCGTCGAATTGGGCGTCGCCGCGGCGACGCGTGAGCTGAAGGAACGTCACGAGGAGCACTCCGATCAGGAGGAACAGCGTGATCCCGACCGCTGTCGCGTACCCCGGCGCGCCGTATCGGAACGCCTGGTTGTAGATGAAGAGGTCGACCGTCGTGGACGCATATCCCGGACCGCCTTGAGAGAAGGCGTAACCGAGGACGATGGCCGACGAGAACGCCATGATGACGACCATCACCGTCCAGTACTCGAGGACGCCCCGCACGGACGGCACGGTGACGTACCAGAAGCGCTGCAGCCAGGTCGCGCCGTCGATGCGCGCCGCTTCGTAGAGGCTCTCATCGACGGACGCGAGAGCCGCGGTGAAGAGGAGTACGCCGAGTCCGAAGCTCGACCAGATGACCATGCCCGCGACGATCCACATCACCAGATCCGTGTCCACGGTCCAGTTGTTCGCGAGGAACCCGAGCCCGATGCTCCGCAGTGCGGTGTTGAGCGGACCGTCTGGTCCCAGGATGATGACGAAAAGGACTCCGATCACCGCCGGCGAGACCAGGACAGGCAGGACGTAGGCGATCTTGAATGCAGATGCTCCCGGAATGCGATCCTGGATCGCCGCGGCGAGCAGAAGCGGCACCAGGATCCAGATCGGAGCGAGGATCAGGATCTTCCCGGTGTTCCCCAGCGCCGTGAGCAGGATCGGGTCCGACAGCATGCGGGTGAAGTTGTCGATCCCGTTGAAGACCGGGGGTCTGATGCCGTCCCACCGCGTGAATGCGATTCCTACGCCCTGCATCACCGGCCAGACGCGCAGCAGAGCGATGACGAGCAGCGCCGGCGCCAGGAAAAGAGCCAGGTTTCCCAGCGACGAGTATCTCCTCACCCGGCGCTTGCTCGTCATCGTCTCAGTCATCCGCTACCTCACTCCGTTCCCATGAGCACGGGGAACTGCTCCTGCCGCGACGCTTCAGCCGCATCGAGCGCCTCTTGCGTCGTCGCCTCGCCCAGCATCGCGAGTTCGATCTGAGTCTGGAAGATGTCGTTCGTCTTCGCATCCTGCATGTTGTGTGCGGGGAGGAACGTCTTGATGCCGCCCTGCAGACTGTCGACCAGTGCGGTCGCCCCTTCGTGCGTCGTGAGGAACTCGTCGAAGGTGACGCCCTTGTTGTTCGGGAAGTACCCGGCCGTGTCGAGCCGCTCCTGCTGGAACTTCGTCGTCTCCTGGAAGAGCGCCAGCTCGGCTGCCACCTTCTTGTGCTTGGAGAAGTCGGTCACCGCCCACACGTTCATGGCGCCGGCCGGGAGGAACTCGGGCTCCCGCGTGTTCGCGATGGACGGGATGAACCGGACGTCGGGCCCGATGGTCGGGTCGAGCATGTACCCGAACTGGCTGTAGATCGTGAACTGCATCGCCGCCTGTCCCGTCTGGAACTTCTCGAAGCCATCCGGATACCACGGCGTCGCGGGCATGTTCGGGTCGAAGCACTCTTCATCCACGAGCTCCATGACACCGTCCACGGCAGTCGAGATCGGAGGCTCGTTCATCGGGCTCTCGTAGCTCGCGAGAGCCGCGGCCTCATCGGCCGTCGCGGTGCCGGCGAAGAGGGTCGAGTACGTCCATCCACTCAGGTATCCCTCTTTGTTGCCGCCGCCGATCGGGGTGATCCCGGCGTCGTTCAGCGCCGAACACGCGTCGACGAGCTCGTCGACGGAGGTCGGCGGGGACTCGGGGTCGAGACCGGCCTGCTCGTAGAGCGCCGCGTTGTAGGAGATTCCCAGGCCCTGCAGGCCGATCGGCACTCCGTACGTCGCGTCGTCGAAGGTGACTCCCTCCCATCCGGCCAGGCTGTCGCGCGCTTCATCCGAGATGTACTCGTCGATCGGCGCGAGCGACGGCTTCAGCGTCAGCACATCGCCCCACGCCCAGATCATGATGAGGTCGGGTCCGCTCTTGGACTGCGCGGCGGCCTGCATGAGCTGCTTGATGACCGTCGGATCGGCAGGCTGTGCGACGCGATCGATCTCGATACCGGGGTGATCGGCTTCGAATTCCTCGTCGACCTGGTCCATGACGGCTTTCCAGTTCTCGTCACTGCCGACCAGGAGGTCCCAGACGACGATCGTTCCGGTTTCTTCACCGTCGTCCGATGGCGTGCCGCTGGACCCGGCACAGGAGGTGAGAGTGACGGCGAAGATCGCCGCTGCGGCGATCCCCAGCGACCGCGTGATGCCTCGTTGCATTCGTTTCTCTTTCTGTGTGTGCGCAGGACGCGCGTTTTCCTTCTCAGGGGTTGACTGCGACAGGGGTCGAGTGGAGCGCGGTGCCCTCGCGGCGCTCCCACCCGACGGCGAACAGATTGAAGGTGGCTCCGTTGCTGGGATGCTCGGCGGCCGCCTCGCGATCGAGCCTGACACCGAGTCCCGGTGCCTCGGGGACGCTGAAAGCCCCCGTCGCCTGATCCACGGACGGTGCGCCGTCGACCAGGTCGAGCACCCAGCTGTCGGCGAAGTCGTTGAAGTGCTCCAGCACTTGGAAGTTCGGCGTCGCCACGGCGAAGTGGACATTGGCCATCGTTCCGACCGGTCCGCAGACGTTGTGTGGCGCCAGCGGCACGTTGTACGCCGCAGCCCATCCGGCGAGCTTGCGGAGTCCGGTGAATCCGCCGAAGTGGGTGAGGTCGGTCTGGAGCGTGTCGACCAGCCCCTGCTCCAGAAGCGGCGCTACGTCGTCCAGGGAGTGGATGCGCTCACCCGTCGCGATCGGCAGCGTCGTGGCCGTCCGTACGTTCCGAAGTCCGACCACATTGCCCGGCGGAACCGGCTCCTCGAGCCATCCGGGCTGGAGGTGGTCCAGGGCGCGGGCGACGCGCGCTGCTGTGGCCGAACGGAACCGACCATGCATCTCGACCAGGATGGCGACGTCATCGCCGACGGCGCCGCGCACCGCTTCCACTATGGACACGGATCGTGCAAGCTCCCCGGCGCTGAGGTCAGCAGTGGCCGCACCGAAAGGGTCGAGCTTGAGTGCGCGGTATCCGCGGTCGACCACCGTGCGAGCGAGGTCCGCGATCGCGGCGGGCTCGCGATCGCCCTGGTACCACCCATTGGCATATGCCGGCACGGCGTCTCGGAAGCGTCCGCCGAGCAGACGCCACACCGGCTGACCCGTGGCCTGGCCGATCAGATCCCAACATGCGATGTCGATCGCAGCAAGCGCCGACTGAGCCACCTCGCCGGCACGGCCGTACTCCGTCCACTGAACACCCCAGGCGATGCGCTCGACATCGAACGGATCGGACCCGATGACGTAGCGATCGCCGAGTTCTCGGATCGCCGCGAGCAGGGTCTCGGTCTTGTTGACCATCCGCACTTCTCCGACGCCGACGCGGCCGTCGTCGGTCTCGAGCTCGACGAACGTGAGCTCACGCCAGGGGGTTCCGACGACCGTCGTGACGATCCGGGCAATCTTCATCGATTTCACCTCGTACTCATACCGGCGCGACTCAGCCGGATGTCGAAAGTATCAGATAGGTCAGTGCAAAAGTCAACAATAGGTTGCAGCGAGAGTTCGGCGGCGCTGCAGGAGGGCAGGCCGAACCGCCGCAACACAACGTGCGTGGTTCGCACGTGTCAGCGGAGCGCTGCGCGCAAGTCCTTCTCTGTGCTTCTCAGGTGACCGCGCATGGCCACCGCAGCGCCGGCTTCATCGCGCGCCTCAACGCACTCCAGGATGCGGGCGTGCTGCTCGAGGACTTCGTCGAGCTTGCCCCCGAGCCTCTCATGGCCGAGTTGACTCTGGATGCGAGAGGTGCGCTGCGAGTCCGAGAGCTCCTCGATCAGGATCGACAGCATCTGATTGCCCGTGGCTGCGGCCAGCAACTCGTGGAAATGGATGTCGGCCTCGTTGAACTCGTCGTGGTTATCGATACTCCGACGCATGTCGTCGATCGCGAGTTGCATGGATGTGACGCTGGCGCGACTCGCATTCCGGGCGGCGAGAACGGCGATGTGCACTTCGAGCGCCTGTCGGACCTCGAGCAGATCGAGGAGCGACCGCGGATCTCGGCGGATGGCGCTGCGGAAGAAGTCGCCCACGCCCTTGCCGTTGGGCGACGCCACAACGGGCTTCCGGCCATTGTGGACTTCGATGAGACCACGCGCGCTGAGTTGTCGCATCCCTTCGCGCACGGTGAGGCGACTCACACCGAGGTCCTGTGCGAGAGCTCCCTCGGAGGGGAGCTCGTGGCCGGGCTGGAGCTCGTCGAAGACGAGCGACTCGACCCGCTCGACGACCCGCCGCATCGGGCTGATGTCAGCGTCGCCCTCGGCATCCTTGTCGTAGGTCATCCTGGTCCTCAATCGACTTCTCCAAAGTATGGCGCGTACGTGACGAGTCGTCGTCATGAATTGTGACTTGACGGATTCAACCTATCAGATAGAGTCAGCGAGAAAACGTTGGCGGGCGATGCCGCCTGCCGTCTCTCAAGGAGGAGAACATGACCAACGCAGGGCCCCTTTCAGCGGCCGTCATCGGTGCCGGTGCGGGCGGGACGCTGAGCATCGACGCGTTGCTGGCGTCCGAGGACTTCCGCCTCGTCGCCGTCGCGGACATGAGCGAGGCTGCGCTCGAGCGCGTGCGCGAGAAGGATCCCGATATTCGCACCTTCACATCCGCGGACGAGATGTTCGCCTCGACCCCCACCGACGTCGTCTGCGTCTCGACGTACGCCCCGACTCACCTTCCGCTGACGACGGCTGCGCTCGCGATCCCCGGCATCTCCGGACTGCTCGTCGAGAAGCCGCTCGGCGACACGACGGCCGCAGGCAGGGAGATCCTTCGCCTCATCAAGTCCGCGGGCCTTCCCGTCGTCGTACCCCACGGACTCATGGCGCAGTCGGCGGCGCTGCAGATCGTCCAGCAGGTTCGCGATGGAGCCATCGGCCCGCTCCGCGTCGTGGAGATCGAGTGCACCAACTGGGACATCATCAATGCCGGAATCCACTGGCTGCAGTTCTTCATCTCGCTCACAGGGGCTGACGACGTGGAGTTCGTGCTCGCGGCCGCTGACGCCTCGACGCGTACCTTCCGTGATGGCATGCAGGTCGAGACCGACGCGATCACGCTCGCGCGCACGGCGTCAGGTGTCCGTCTCCTCATGCACACGGGCGATCGCGTGCCGATGTCCCGCAACGATACCGTCGCGTTGTTCCGCATCATCGGCGACAACGGCTTCATCGAGTTCGGCGCCTACGAGGGCCACTACACGCTCGTCACGCCGAGGAACGACCGGGTCCGTGTAGACGTCGAGCCGTTCGAGGTCAGCGGACACCGTCGGCACCTGGAGTTCCTCGCTCGCCAGATCCGCGACGGCTCACGGGACTACAGCGTCCCTGACTCATCTCTCCAGGCTCTCGAGGTGGTGGAGGCGGCCTACGAGTCCGCACGGGTGCACGGCGCGGTGCTGCTGCCCATCGACGGCGATCAGCCGCGACGTCCGGAAGACTGGTTTCCAGGCGCGCCGTACTCGGGTTCGGGTGGCGGGCGCAACGGACGGGAGCTCTGATGCCCTCTCGTATCGGCATCGTCGGCGCGAGCTGGCGTGGCGAGTACTTCCTGCGGGCGGCGTCATTTCTGCCGGAGCACTTCGAGGTCACGCGCGTTCTGACGAGGACGGATGCGTCGGTCGAGCGTGTCGGCGCCGTGTGGGGCGTACCCGCGACCACCTCCTTCGATGAGTTCCGGCGAGGCGAATACGACTACATCGTGGTCGCGACTCCTCCCGACACCGCGCCGGCTCTGACCGTCGCCCTCGCGCGAGACGGCCACGCGGTCCTCACCGAGACTCCCCCCGCACCCACGAAGGAGTCGCTGTTCGCGTTCTACCAGGACGTCGCCGACCTCCGTGTGCAGGTCGCGGAGCAGTACAGATTCCAGCCGCACATCGCCGCTCGCCTCGCCATCACGGAGTCGGAGCGACTCGGCCCCGTCTCACTCGTGCGGGTTTCGCTCGCGCACGGCTACCACGGCGTGAGCCTCATCCGCGCTTTCCTGGGTGCCGGGTTCGATCCTGTCGACGTGAGCGGCTGGGCGGCGACGGTCCCGGCGACGTCGGCGCGGGGTCGCGATGACTGGAACGACGAACTCGCCGAGTACGACGCGGGTCGCGTGTTCGCACGGCTCGACTTCGCCGGCCGGACGGGCCTGTACGAATTCGACTTCGAGCAGTACTTCTCTCCCATCCGTCCCCGGCACATCGAGGTGTACGGACTGCGCGGGCAGATCTCGGACGACCGGGTCTCCTACGTGACGGGTCCTCGTCGAGCGACGACGGGAAGCCTTCAACGGTCGGCCACCGGAATCGACGGCGATCTCGAAGGCTGGTTCGTCGACTCGATCTCCTGGGGGGACGACACGGTCTGGGCGAACCCCTTCCGCGGCGCCCGCCTCAACGACGATGAAGTCGCCGTCGCCGAGGTCATGCGTCGCATGGGACTGTACGCCGCCGGCGGCGAATCCTTCTATGGCGTGGCGGATGGTTGCCACGACCAGCTACTGAGCCTGACGATCAACGAGGCCGTGCAGGGCGGTGCGACGCTACGGGTCGAAGACGTTCCGTGGGGAGACGCGCTCAGCGTCCTCGGGAAGAGTTCGACGTGAGCGAGATCTTCGCGTGGGGCAATACGGCTGTCACACTGCGGATCGCGATCGGGGACGGCCCCGCCGTCATCGTGGGCCTCGACGTCGGCGGTCGTGCGGCTGAGGACATCCCGAAGTTCATCGCGACGCCACCCGCCGAAGTGCTCGTCGCCGGTGGACGACTCCCCCAGGGCCAGCGTCACGTCGGCCTGGGCACGTCCGAGGAGTTGCGCTACGTCGAGCACGTCGTCACCGACGCAGGTGATGTGTCGACTCTCGAGGTTGTGCAGCGGACGGCGGCCGGAGTGGAACTGCGGTCCCGGTTCACCGTGTTCGGCGAGCTTCCGGTCATCCGTGTCGAACAGACCGTTGTCAACGCCGGGGACGCCCCCATCACAGTGGAGCATCTTTCGACGCTCACGCTCAATGGATTCGTGCGATTCCGCGATGAAGCGTGGCGCGAGAAGACCCGCCTACGGATTCCGCACAACACGCTGTTCGCCGAGTTCAACTGGACCGAGCATTCGCTGCCCTCGCTCGGCATCGTCGATGTCGGGTTCACCGAGGAGTCGGTGCACTCTTCGAAGTCGCGCATCTCGGTGTCGAGCGTCGGCACCCAGTCCACGACCGAGTACCTGCCCATGGGTGCTCTCGAAGACCTCGCCGGCGATCGCACCTGGGCGTGGCAGATCGAGGCGAACGGATCCTGGCAGTGGGAGGTCGGCGACCATCGCGCGGCCGTCTACCTCTCCGCCGGCGGTCCGAACGATCAGGAGCACCACTGGCACCGCGTGCTCGCGCCCGGGGAGTCGTTCACGTCGGTTCCACTCGCGATCGCGTGCACTCCCGGCAGGCTCGAGGATGCCCTGCGGCCGCTCACCGAGTATCGGCGACGTATCCGTCGACCAAACGCTGACGACGTCGATCTGCCCATCGTCTTCAACGACTTCATGAACTCGCTCATGGCCGATCCGACGGAGGAGAAGCTCCTGCCGGTCATCGCCGCCGCCGCGTCCGCGGGGAGCGAGTACTTCTGCATCGACGCCGGCTGGTACGCCGACGAGCCCAGCTGGTGGAACACCGTCGGCGAGTGGGTCGAATCGTCGGTGCGCTTCCCGAACGGCTTCGCGCGGATGTTCGACGAGATCCGCGCGGCCGGGATGAAGCCGGGGCTCTGGCTCGAACCCGACGTCGTCGGTGTCGAGAGCCCGATCGCCGCGCTACTGCCCGACTCAGCCTTCTTCCATCGGCACGGCGAGCGCATCGACAGCCAAGGGCGGCACCAGCTCGACTTCCGCTCGCCCGCAGTGATCGAGCGACTCGACGCGGTCGTCGACCGGCTCGTCGCCGACTATGGCGTCGAGTACTTCAAGTTCGACTACAACATCAACGGCGGGATCGGCACCGACCTCGGCGCAGACAGCGCGGGCGACGCGATGCTCGAACATCACCGCGCGTTCCTCGCTTGGATCCGCGGACTCTTCGACCGTCATCCCGACCTCGTCATCGAGAACTGCTCGAGTGGCGGCGCTCGGATCGACTACGCGTCACTCGCCGAGTTCTCGATCCTCTCGACGAGCGATCAAGTGGACCACGTCCGGTACGCGACGATCGCCGCCGGCGCGCCGAGCGGTGTGACGCCGGAGCAGGCCGCCGTGTGGGTCTACCCACAGCCGGAGTTCGGGGTCGAGGAACTGCGATTCTCGATCGTCAACGGACTGCTCGCGCGCCCGCAACTCAGCGGCGGAATGTGGAAGCTGGATGACGGGCAGCTCGGCACCGTCGCGGAGGCGATGCGCGTGTACCGCACCTATCGCGAGCGAATCCCGCGCATGACACCGATCTGGCCGTTCGGGCTGCCTGGCTGGTACGACCGGTGGGTCGTCCAGGGACTCGTCGACGACCGCGGCGTGCTGCTCGCGGTATGGCGCCGCGGCGGGCACGCCGAGTCCATCCGGATCCCGCTCGACCGATGGGTGGGCGAAGCCACCGCCGAGGTCCTCTTTCCGACGGACGTCGCGACGGGACTCGAGTGGGATTCTCAATCCCGTGCGCTCGTCGTCACGCTGACCGAATCGCTGTCGGCGCGCCTGATCCGAATCGGCTGACAGCGTGGGAGCGGAGCTCGGCTGTCACCGTTAAATGGAACGGTGCTCCGATATGCTGAACGCATGTCGGATGCCCAGGACTTCGAAGGACTCGTCGCCGTCGTCACCGGTGGGGCCAGCGGGATCGGCGCCGCCATCGCGAACGAGCTCTCGGCGCGAGGCTCGCGCGTCGCGATCATCGACCGGCAGCTGGGCGAGATCCCACCGGGCATGCTCGCAATCGAAGCGGATGTCACCGACGACGCGACGGTGGTCGCGGCCGTGCAGACGATCGCCACCCAGCTCGGTGGCATCGACGTCCTGATCAACAACGCGGGGATCGGCGCCGCGGGCAACATCACCGCGAACGACGATGACGAGTGGCACCGGGTCTGGGACGTCAACGTCGTCGGCATCGCACGCATGACCCGCGCATGCCTGCCCTGGTTGCGTCGGTCGGATGCGGCATCCATCGTCAATACCGCCTCGGTCGTCGCGCACGTCGGCGTGAAGGACCGCGCCCTCTACGCGTCGACGAAGGGGGCCGTCGCGGCACTCACGCTCGCGATGGCGGCCGACCACCTCGCCGACGGCATCCGGGTCAACGCCGTCTCGCCCGGCACAGCCGACACTCCGTGGGTCGCACGCCTGCTCGAAGCAGCGGAATCGCCGGATGCCGCGGCCGAAGCACTGCGCAAGCGCCAGCCGATGGGTCGGCTCGTGAGCGCCGACGAGGTCGCGTGGGCCGTGGCGTCCCTCGCCTCTCCCCGCGCCGCCTCGACGACCGGCACGATCCTCTCGGTCGACGGCGGCATGCGATCGGTCCGCGTATGAGTTCACCCGAGGTCGCCAAGCTCGTCGGCTCGGACCGCGTGCTCGCGGTGCTGATCGAGCTCGCCGAGCATCCCGCAGGTGCGACCCTCGACGAGCTCACGCAAGCGCTGCAGAGTCCCAAGTCGACGATCCACCGCGCACTGACCTCACTGCGCACCGCCCGCCTCGCGACGCAGCTGAGTCGCGGCGTCTACGTACTGGGCGACGAGTTCATCCGTCTCGCGTTCGAGAACTACGCCGCGCGGCCGGACGCGGCGCTCGTGGAGCCGATTCTGCGCGCCCTCAGCGAGCGGTTCGGCGAGACGGCGCACTACGCCGTTCTCGAGGGGCCGGACGTGGTCTATCGCGCGAAGGTCGACCCTCCCGCCGGCGCGATGCGCCTCACGTCCGTCGTCGGCGGTCGCAATCCCGCGTATCGGACAGCGGTGGGCAAGCTGCTGCTCGCCGACACCGTGCGCTCCGAGTCGGAACTCCGCCGAGTGGTCGGCGAGCAGCCGCTCGAGAAGCGAACTCCGCGCACCGAGACCGATCCGGCCGCACTGTGGGCGGAGCTGCAGCGGATCCGCGAGCTCGGCTATGCCGTCGACGACCAGGAGAACGAACCCGGCGTCAACTGCGTCGCGGTGCCGCTGCGACTCGGCGACGACCTTCCGGCACGCGGCGCGGTGAGCGTGAGCGCAGTGGCGTTCCGCCTCCCGCTCGCAGAGCTCGTCGCGCGGGTGGACGAGGTCCGCGCTATCACCGCGGATCCGCGTACCGCCTGACGCACCGGCTCGTGCGCGTCCGAGTCACTCAGCCGCGGGTCGCCTCTTCGAGGAGCTCGAGGAGGTGGCGGTACTCTTCGCCGGTCGCGCGCGTCATGCCGATCTCGCACGTGCGGTTGCAGGACGCGTGCGCGTCCGCGCCGATCGTCTTCACCTCGGCAGCTTCGGCGGCGGTCGCCGACGCGGTGAGTTCGGGATGCAGCATCCCGCGATCGCCGGCGAAGCCGCAGCATCCCCACGCCTCCGGCACGGTCACGTGCCGTGAGACGGCTTCCCCGACAGCGAGCAGCGCCGGCCCCAGTCCCATCTGCGTCGAGGAGCAGGTCGGATGCAGCAGGAGCGAGTCGACAAGCGGTGAGAAGTCGCCCAACGCGGGGAGCACGGCGCGGGCGACGAAGGCGACCGCGTCCTCGGTCCGATACGCGAGTCCGGCGTCGTCGAAGAGGTGCGCGAAGCCTTCGGTGCAGCTCGCGCCGTCGCTCACGATGACGAGCTCACCGTCGCGGGATGCGTCGCGCACGGCCGTGATCACCCGCGCCGCCATGACCTCGCGTCCGCCGGTGTACCCCTTCGACGTCCACGGCGTCGAGCAGCAGAGGGACTCGATGCCGTCGGGCACGATCACGCTGACGCCGGCGCGTTCGACGAGGCGTCGGAACGCCTCGGTCACGCCGATCCCGCCGGCTGCGGCGCCGAACATGCTGCCCGTGCACGCGGGCAGGTAGACCGCGACGGTCTCGCCTGGGCCGATCGTGCCCGTGAGCTTGCGACGGGGTGCGCCGCCGCCGGGCAGGTCCGCGGTGTACTCCGGCACGGTGTCGGCGCCGAACACGGCGCGGCCGACCGTCGTCGCAGTCCGGACGAGCCCCGCGGGCACCGCATCGGCTGCCGTCAGCGCGAGGGATCCCGCGCGCGTCACGGGCCCCCACGCCCTGGCCGCCGCCTTCCACCCGGTCGCGAGGACAGGGTTCTGGTCTTCGCGGCGGAGGCGCTTGACGAGCGATCCGGTGTTGATGAGCACGGGGCATGCGGTGACGCACATGCCGTCGACGGCGCACGTGTCGACGCCGGCGTAGTCGTAGTCGCGTTCCAGCTCGGCGGCGAGGGCGTGGTCGCCGGATGCCTCGGCCGTGGCGATCCCGCGGCGCACGACGATCCGCTGACGCGGCGTGAGGGTGAGGTCCTTCGACGGGCAGACCGGTTCGCAGTAGCCGCACTCGACGCAGCGGTCGGCCTCGGCCTCGATGGGCTCTGCGAGCTTGATGTTGCGGATGTGGGCGTCGGGGTCATCGCCGATGATGACACCGGGATTCAGGATGCCGGCGGGGTCGCACAGCCGCTTGATCTCGCGCATGACGTCGTACAGCTCAGCGCCGTACTGGCGCTCCACGAACGGCGCCATCGCCCGGCCGGTGCCGTGCTCTGCCTTGAGGTTGCCGCCGTGGTCGAGCACGAGGGCGACCATCTCATCCGTGAAGCCGACGAGTCGTTCGAGGGCCGCGTCGCCCTCGAACCGGTCGGTGAGCATGAAGTGGATGTTGCCGTCCTTCGCATGCCCGAAGATCACACTGTCGCGATACGCGTACCGCTCGAACAGCACCTGCAGAGCCTCGCACGTCGACGCGAGAGCCGGAACCGGCACCACGATGTCCTCGAGAAGCGCCGTGGTGCCCGAGGGGCGCGCGCCGGCGACGGTCGCGTACAGGCCCTTGCGCAGCTTCCACGCGGTCGCGCGGGCCTTCGCGTCGGGCGAGAAGACGGTTGGCGCCCGGAGGGCACTGTCGCCGAGCACGACCGCGCCGCGCTCCGCGAGATCGACGAGGCGCTCGTCCTCCAACGCCTGGTACTCGACGAGCAGCGCGGCCTCGGTTGTCACGTCGAAGCCGAGGATCTGCGCGGGTGCGTCGGCGAAGGACTGACCGACACGGATGCTCGTGGCATCCATCAGCTCCAGTGTCGCGGCCTCCGTCGCCACGAGGTCCGGTAGCGCGCGCGTCGCGTCATCCAGCGTGCGGAACACCGCGAGCGCCGTCGTGACCTTCGGCTTGAGCGGCACCGTGCGATACGTCGCCTCGGCGATGAACGCGAGCGTGCCCTCGCTCCCGATGAGCAGATGCATGAGCACCTCGACAGGCGAATCGAAGTCCAGGAACGCGTTGACCCCGTAACCCATCGTGTTCTTCATCGCGAACTGCCGCTCGATCATCGCGACGGATGCCGGGTCCTCGCGCACCCGCCGCTGCAGACGCAGCAGACCCCCGACGAGCGCCGGTTCGCTCGCATGCAGTCGCGCGTCAGCATCGGGCGCCGCCGTATCGACGATCGTGCCCGACGGCAGGACGAACACCAGCGATTCGAGCGTGCGATACGTGTTCTCGGTGATGCCGCACGCCATGCCACTGGAGTTGTTCGCGACCACTCCGCCGATCGTGCACGCCGCCTCGCTCGCCGGATCGGGGCCCAGGCGATAGCCGTACCGCAGCAGCCGCAGGTTCACCTGGCGCACGGTCGCACCGGGCTGGACCCGCACTCGCGCACCGCCGTCGAGCACATCGATCCGCCGGAAACCCTTCCGCGTGTCGACGAGGAGCTCATCGGTCGACGCCTGCCCCGACAGACTCGTCCCACCCGACCGGAACGTCACGCGAGAGCCGCTCGTGGTCGCCGCCCGCAGGATCGCCGCGACCTCGGCGGCATCCTCCGCCACCAGCACCGCCTTCGGGGTGTAGAGGTAGTGCGACGCGTCGCTCGCATATGCGACACGATCGATCGCACGCGTCTTGATGCGGGACGCTTCGCCCATCGCCTCGGCGATCGCCGACGGCACCGAGCGGTCGATGGTGTCCGTCGTCATGCGCTGACCTCCGTCAGTAGGTGGCGCGTCCGCCGCTGATGTCGTAGACGGCGCCGGTCGAGAACGAGACGCGGTCCGACGCGAGCCACGAGATGAGTTCGGCGACCTCGTCGGCCGTGCCGACGCGCTTCATCGGGATGAGACTCGTGATGTGAGCGAGGACGTCGGGATGCGTGTCGTCGTTCATCGGCGTCGCGATGACGGCCGGGGCGATGGCGTTCACGAGGACGCCCGTCGTCGCCAGCTCCTTGCCTGCGGACTTGGTCAGAGCGATGACGGCCGCCTTCGACGCCGAGTAGATCGAGAGGTTCGGGTTGCCGTCCTTGCCGGCCATACTCGCGATGTTCACGACGCGGCCCCACCCCCGCTCGACCATTCCGGGCACGAACGCCCGCATCGTCGCGACCGTGCCGAGGACGTTCACGTCCAGCACGCGGCGCCACTGCGCGGCGGTGGTCGACACCAGGGGCGTGTTCGGTCCGACGATGCCGGCGGAGTTCACGAGGATGTCGATCGGCCCCACCTCGAGAGCGGCCGCGACGACGGCATCCTCGTCCGTAACATCCAGCACGACGTCGCAGTCGCCGGAGAGGTCGACACGGACGACCTCGATGCCGTCGGACGAGAGGCGGGCGGCCGTGGCGGCACCGAGGCCGCTCGCGCCGCCCGTGACGAGTGCGCGTGTCATGTGGATCTCCTCAGAGGGTGACGTGGAACTTCGGACCGGGTCCGGCGGAGGTGGGGCGCTGACCCGCGAGGATCGCGGGCAGCTCGTCGAGCGCGACGGTGGCGGCGACCAGCGGGCGCGGGTCGACCGCTCCCGCGGCATAGGCATCGATCGTGCCGGCGAGGCCGGGCGATGCACTCAGGATGCCGACCGCGGTGACATCGGCCAACGCGAGTTCTCGTGTGTCGAGCTCGCTGCGAGTGCCCGCCAGACCGACGTACACGACGCGCTTGCCCGGCTCGACGAGCCGCACGGCTCGAGAGGGCATGGCGGGTGCGTTTGACGCGTCGATGACGGCATCCCATTCGAGGGCGGGCAGCTCGGCATCCGCCCACGCGTTCTCGAATCCGATCGACCGCGCGAACGCGAGGGAGCGCTCGCTGCGCCCGAGCAGATGCACCTCGGCCCCCGCGGCCCGCGCGAACATCGCGCAGAGCAGGCCGATCGTGCCCGGTCCGGCGATGAGCACGCGGTCGCCCGGGGCGAGGTGTGCCGCCTCGACCGAGCGGAATGCGTTGCCGCCCGGCTCGACGAGGGCGCCGGCTGTGTCGTCGACGGTGTCGGGGAGCGCCAGGAGCGAGCACACCGGAACCGCGACCTGCTCGGCGAGCGCACCAGGGCGGCCGTCGCGGATTCCCAGTTCGCCGCGGAAGGCGCAGACATGCTGTCGCCCCGTCAGGCAACGGCGGCAGACACCGCAGCCCTGCATGGTGTCGCCGGTGACCCGACGGCCGACCCACGAGGCATCCACTCCCTCGCCCACCGCCGAGACGGTGCCCATCCACTCGTGCCCGATCCGCACCGGAAAGGTGGTGACCCCATCGTGGAGGTACTGCATCTCGCCCGTGAATAGCTCGATGTCCGTGCCGCAGATGCCCGCCCGCTGCACGTCGACGACGACGTCGCCGGGTGCCGCGATCGGCGGATCGACGTCCTGCACCTCCGCGCGATGCGGCGCCGTGATGACGAGAGCTCTCATCGCGGTGGGACCACGGTCTGCCGCTGGACACCGAGGCCCGTGATGCCGAGCTCCATGACGTCGCCCGCCTGCAGCCAGATCTGCGGTGAGAACCCGAGGCCCACGCCTGGTGGCGTACCCGTGTTGATGAGGTCTCCCGGCTCGAGCACCATGAATTGGCTGATGTAGTGCACGATGACATACGGGTCGAAGATCATCGTCGACGTCGACCCGGTCTGACGGCGGACGCCATCGACGTCCAGCCACATGTCGAGGTCGAGCACATCCGGGATCTCGTCCGGCGTCGCGAGCCACGGTCCCGCCGGGTTGAAGGTCTCGGCCGACTTTCCCTTGAGCCACTGCCCGCCGCGCTCCATCTGGAACGCGCGCTCGCTCACGTCGTTGACGAGGACGTACCCCGCGATGCGATCCCGCGCCTCGTCGACGGAGTCGAGGTAGCTCGTGCGCGCCCCCATGACGATCCCGAGCTCGACCTCCCAGTCGGGCTTGGTCGAACCGCGCGGGATGCGCACGTCGTCGTTCGGGCCGACGAGGGTGTTGGGCGACTTGGTGAATAGGATGGGCTCGTCGGGCACTGCCTGGCCGCTTTCGGCCGCGTGATCGGCGTAGTTGAGACCGACGCAGATGATCTGATGAGGTCGCGCTATCGGCGCGCCGATCCGCTCCTCGCCGATCGGCTGCGCTTCGCGACCCTCGGCGAGCGCGGAGAGCCGCGCGAGTCCGCCGCCGCCGAAGAAGGCCTCGTCGAAGTCGGCGACGGCATCCGACACGTCGATCCACTGGTCGTCCCCGACGAGCACGCCGGGCTTCTCTGCTCCCGAGGGTCCGATGCGTACGAGTCTCATGATCGTCCTTCCGATTCTTCGGCGATGGATGCTCCGCCCCAGGGCGTCGCGGGCAGACCGCGCACTCCGGGTTCGAAGGTGAACAGGCGTCCCGAGTCTGGCCAATCGGCGATCTGCTGCTCGCTCAGCTCGGAGCGCGCGGTCGTGATGACCAGTGTGGCGAGGTCAGGTCCGGCGAAGGCAACGCTCGAGGTGTGCGGCGCGGGGACGGAGACGACCCCCACGAGCGCACCGCCCGGATCGAACCTGCGCACCTCGCCGGCGCCCCAGACCGCCACCCACAGGTGGTCGTCGGCGTCGAGGCAGATGCCGTCGGGATATCCGTCATTCAGCTCGATGTGGACCTCGCGCGGTCCGAGCTCGGGATAGCTCCTGCGATAGACCACCCGGCGCGTGGTGTCGACGGAGTACATGACGGAGCCGTCCGCCGTCCAGGCGAGGCCGTTCGAGAGGCCGAGGTCGTCGTCGATCGTCGTCAAGGTTCCGTCCGGCTCGAGTCTCACGAGCACCTCCGGAGTGTCCGATTCCCCCTTGTGCAGAGTGCCCACGACGAACCGGCCAGCGGGGTCCGGCATCCCGTCATTGAGCCTTCGCTGCGCTGCACCGACGACCTCGTCCATGGGCGCGACGACCGCGAGCGTAGTCAGCGCGCCGTCCGCAGCGCGTCGCACGATCGCGCCGCCGAGCGCGAGCGCGACATCGCCGCGGGTGCCGGGCGATGCCGCACCGACCTGGGCATCGAAAGCGAGGCGTTCGTCGATGCGGATCGTGCCCCCGGCACCGAGTCGACCACGGTAGACATGACCCTGAGTGATGTCGACCCAGGACAGTGCTCCGTCGCGGACGTCCCAGAACGGGCCTTCGGCGAGATCGAAGGATTCGGATGTCGCGGCTCGCGCCGTGCCGAGATCCCTCACTCGCGGTCCCTTCGTCGGTCATCCGCACGGGAAACCCGCGTGCTCGACCTATGTTAGTCATATTCCATCTAATAGTTGCATATTCCGAAAGTTGGTAAAGCGATGGTGCCGAACCTCCGCAGTGATGAGTGGTATGCGGGCGATGATCGCAACTCGTACATCCATCGCGCATGGATGCGGCGAGGTCTTCCGCCTTCGGCGTTCGATGGCCGACCGCAGATCGCGATCGCCAATACGGCCTCCGATCTCTCGCCCTGCAACGCGCATCTTCACGAGGTCGCGCAATCAGTCAAGAACGGCATCTACGAGGCAGGCGGCATCCCGCTCATCCTCCCCGTGGTCTCGATCGGCGAGAACCAGGTGCGACCGACCGCGATGCTCATGCGTAACCTCGCCGCGATGGCGACGGAGGAGATGCTCCGCGCCAACCCGATCGACGGGGTCGTGCTGCTCGGCGGCTGCGACAAGACGATTCCAGCGCTGCTCATGGCCGCGGCATCCGTCGACCTTCCCGCCGTCGTCGTCCCCGGCGGACCGATGCTCACGGGCCACTTCCGGGGCGAGCCCCTCGGCTGCGGCACCGACGTGTGGCGACTGAGCGAAGAAGTCCGAGCGGGCACGCTCTCCGAAGAGCAGTTCCTGCGGTCGGAGTCGTCGATGATCCGGTCGAAGGGTCACTGCAACACGATGGGCACCGCATCGACCATGGCGCTCGTCACCGAGGCGCTCGGCACGATCCTGCCTGGACTCGCCGGCACACCGGCACCCGACGCGCGCCTGCTCGAGGCCGCGCATGAGACGGGCCGGTTAGCTGTTGAGCTGGTCGCCGCCGATCGGCGTCCGTCCACCTTCCTCACGAAGGCCAACTTCCACAACGCGATCGTCGCGCTCGCCGCGATCGGGGGCTCGACGAACGCCGTCGTGCACCTGCTGGCGATCGCCGGCCGCCTCGGGATCGACCTCACGATCGACGACTTCGACCGCATCGGCGCGGAGGTTCCGCTGCTCGTCAATCTGCAGCCGGCCGGGCGCTACCTGATGGACGACCTGTTCAGGGCGGGCGGATTCCTCGCCGTCATGCGCGAAGTCCGCGATCTGCTGGATCCCTCGGCACTCACGATCACGGGGCAGCCGTTCGTCGACTACCTCGACGATGCGCAGATCTGGGACGCCGACGTCATCACGCCCCGCGCCGACCCGCTTCTCCCGGCCGCGGGCATCACGGTGCTTCGCGGCTCGCTCGCACCGGGCGGGGCGATCATCAAGCCCGCCGCGGCATCCGCGCACCTTTTGAAGCATCGCGGTCGCGCCGTCGTCTTCGATTCGATCGAGGACTTCCACGCGAGGATCGACGACCCCGACCTCGACATAGACGCGGACTCGGTCATGGTGCTCCGCGGCTGCGGACCGAAGGGCTATCCCGGCATGCCCGAGGTTTCGAACATGCCCCTGCCGCAGAAGCTCCTCGCGCAGGGCGTTCGCGACATGGTGCGCATCTGCGACGGGCGCATGTCGGGAACGGCATACGGCACGGTCGTGCTGCACGTGACGCCCGAGTCAGCCGCCGGAGGACCACTCGCGATCGTGCAGACGGGAGACTGGATCTCACTCGATGTGCGCGCGGGCCGGCTGGATCTCGACGTGGCCGCCGATGAGATCGCGGCACGCACACCGAACTCCGCGACGGTGGATGCCTATGCCGCACCGAGACGCGGGTGGGAGCGCCTCTACGTCGACCATGTACTGCAGGCCGACCGCGGCGCCGATCTCGATTTCCTCGTCGGAAGCTCGGGCTCCACCGTCACCCGCGAGTCGCACTGAGGAGACGGTTCCCTCGGCTGCGCAATTGGGGGGCACGCAATGCCGAGGGAACCTCGCCCGCGCGCGTGGCAGCGACCAAGATCGGTCCGACGCCCCAGCAGTCGGGTTACCTCGATCGTAGAGGTATGAGGGGGCCCGAGGGAACGTCCCGCCGGACCTGTCACCGGGCGGACACACGCGGACGCCGGCACCGCGATCATGTGCGGTGCCGGCGTCCGACTGGGTGGACTCAGGCGGGCTTGTCGCCCGACTTCCTGCGAGCGAGCAACACGATCGTCGTGACGACAGCTGCGAGGACGACGACCCCGATGATGATCCAGAACAGGACCCACGGGAAAGCGTCGGCCGGAGCGGGCGCGGGAGTCGGCGTCGGGGTCGGGGTGGATGCCGCCTCGACGGTGATCGTCGTCTCGCCGAGCGAGGTCTCGCCGTCGCCGGCGGCGATCGTGTAGGTCCCGGCTTCCTCCGCCTTGAACTCCGCAGTGGCCGTGCCGTCGGTCACCGACGCCTGCACCGAGGCCGACCACGAGGCACCGTCGGTCGACAGCGAACCGCCGGCGGGGCCGTTCAGGCCCAGCGAGACTTCGGGGAGTCCCTCGATGCCAGAGACCTCGACCTTCGCGGTGTCGCCGACCTTGATCGTCGCGGGGCTGACGGCCACGGTGACCTGGCCGGAGGGCTGAGTCGCGGTGACGGTCACCGTCGTGGTGCCCATGACGTTCTCTCCGTCGCCGACGGTCACCGTGAAGGTACCCGCGGCCGAGGCCGAGAAGTCGACCGTCGCGCCGCCGTCGGTGACCGCTGCCTGCACCGTGGACGAACCTGCGCCGGAGCCGGTCGAGAGCGAGCCACCCGGTGTCCCGTCCAGACCGAACGTCGCCTCCTCGAGGCCGCCGAGGCCCGTGGCCGTGATCGTGGACGATTCGCCGACCGCGACCTGGTCGGGGCTGGCGGACAGTTCGGTCGTGCCGGCGGCGGCCGCGGCGAGCGGAGCCGCGATCGTGAGGGCGGTGGTGATCGCGGCGAGCGCGACCCCGGTGAAGAAGGTCTTCTTGAGCATGCGAGTGCCTCCAGAGGCGTGGGGTGGTGGTGTGAGAACGATCCGGCAGGTGCCGTGAGCTCAGTGTGGCGACGTCCGCGACCAGGTCGCCTGTGCACAGTGACCAGTACCGGGTTCGCTCCCCCGAGGTCGCAACCTGTGCATTGCGCACAGTCGTGGTCTCCGCGCGAGGGCCGAATCTGGATTCACTGACCCGACCAACCAGGTCGCGGCATCCCGAAAGGAGCCCGTCATGTCCGACGAATACGCAAACCCGCTCACCCGCAAGACGCCGCTCGGCGGACGTACGGGGGTCGTCATCGCCTCCATCGTCCCGCTCGTCGCCCTGGCCCTGTTCCTCGTGTTCGGGCTCGCCGGGGGCTGGGCGTGGAGCTGGATGTTCTTCCTGCTGATCCCCCTCTGCGGGATCGTCGTCTACGGCCTGCGCAGCCCGTCGCGGAACTGATCCACCCACTGAGACACGAACGGAGCACACCATGCCCGGAACCCTCATCCACCACGAGACACACGGTCGCACCGCGATCACGCCGTTCTCCCACGACCCGGACTTCGACTTCGAGATCCGCAGCGCGATCGGTCACAGCACCGAGGGTGCTGCAGAGATCGGCGAAGTGCTCGCGGCCACGAGCGGCATCCGCAAGGGCGATCACGACGCCTGGTTCACGGCATGGCACGACCTCGCACTGCGTACACTCGCGATCGCCGACGACGCCGCTGCCCACGATCATGTCGTGAGTGCGTCGGAGGCGTACCTGCGGGCGTCGGCGTACTTCGGCGTCGCGGTGAACGCCGCGAGCGGCGGTGAGGACGACGCGCTCGTCGCGTCCACCTTCGCGCAGCAGCAGGCGGCGTGGGATGCCTTCGTCGATCACGCTCCCGTCGCGGTGGACCGCGTCGAGATCCCCTACGAGGGCCGGACGCTTCCGGGATGGCTGTTCCTGTCATCCACCCCCGCTCCGCATCGGGCGACGATCGTCGCCGTCAACGGCAGCGATGGATCGCTCGCAGCGATGTGGGCCTCGTGCGTCGCTCCGGCTCTGCGTCGCGGATACAACGTGCTCGTGTTCGACGGTCCGGGCCAGCAGTCGCAGCTCTTCGACAAGGGCACGACCTTCCGTCCGGACTGGGAGAACGTCCTCACGCCCGTCTTCGATGCGGTGAGCAGGATGCCGGGGGTCGACCCCGACCGCATCGCGGTGTACGGCATCAGTCAGGGCGGCTACTGGGTGGCCCGTGCGATCGCCTTCGAGCACCGCTTCGTCGCCGCTATCACCGACCCCGGCATCGTGGACGTATCGACCTCGTGGACGAGCCAGGTGCCCAAGAGTCTCCTGCGGGCACTGGATGCCGGCGATACGGCCAAGTTCGATCAGGAGATGGCCTTCGGCATGCGGTTCTCGCCCGAGACCGCTCGGCGGTGGCGGTTCCGCGCGCGCCCGTACGGGACGAAGGGCTTCGCCGAGACCGTCGAAGCGGTCCGCGCCTACACCGTCGCCGACGTCGCGCATGAGATCGCGACGCCGCTGCTCATCCTCTCGCCCGAGGGCGAGCAGTTCTGGCCGGGACAATCCGCCCGCCTGGCATCCTTGACCCCGGATTTCTCGACGGTCATCGACTTCACCACGACCGAAGGCGCAGACGGCCACTGCGAACCCCTCGCGCGCACGCGCACCGCCCAGCGGATGCTCGACTGGCTCGACGACCGCCTGTCGTCCTGACGGTCAGACGGGGAGACGGGGGGACATCCCCGCCTCCCGGGCGAGGTCCGCGAGTTCGTGCCGTGTGTGCGTGCCGGTCTTCGCATAGCAGTTGGACAAGTGGAACCCCACGGTGCTGCGCGTGATGTACAACTCCTTCGCGATCTGCGCGTAGCTCATCCCACCCGCGACGAGAGCGACGACGGCACGCTCCCGATCCGACAGCGCGGCGAGCACGCCGATGTCGCTCTCCGTCGCGACGGCGGTCTCGGGCTCCCCCGCCGTCGCGTCCTCCGCCACGGCAACGGCGACGACCAGGGCGTCGGCCTCGAGCCGCAGCTGGGCCGCATCGGGGCGACCATGACGACGCGCGGATGCCGCGGCCTCCCGCGCGACGAGCCCTCGCAGGACGGGGATCGACGTGAACTCCTCGCGGGCGAACGCCGCGAGAGCGTCGGTCGCGTCGGTTCCGCCGAGTTCGCTGACGCGCGCAGCGATCCAGGCGACCATCGCATCCCGCCACTCGGTGCCGAACGCCACGGCCTGAAGACGCGCCGACCATTCCTTCGCCGCGACCGCGTCATCGACCCACGTCGCGGCGAGCCCGTGGAGTCCCAGCCACAGGGTCGGAACGAGATTGAGATCCTCGACCAGCGGGTCGCCGAGCTCGATGCGGCGGCGGCGCACCCACTCCCGCCGTTCGGCATCCGAGCCCACGGCCGCGAGCACCAACAGGTCGACGGTGTCGGCGGTGAGCATCGCGCCCTTGTAGCGGTTGCGCAGCAGGCCGGCCCGCACCTCGGCCATGATGGCGCGCGAGGTGCGCGCATCGCCGCCCAGCAGCTCTCGCAGACCCGAGATCGCGAGGCTCACGGGGTGGGTGTACGCGAGACCCGTCGACAGCGAGACCTCGATGCTCGCCCCCGCGCGCGCGACGTCGCCCGCGAGATAGTGCGCGAGCCCGAGCATCGAATGGTAGGTGCCCTCGGTGAAGTCGAGGCCGCCCGTGCCGATCAGCGCCGTCGCGGTCGAGAGGTCGGCGATCGCCTCTTCGGGGGTGCCGTCGAGGGCGTGATTGATGCCGCGCCACGCGAGGAGCGCCGTCCCCTGGCGGGTGGATGCCAGTACCGAGCGCTCCTCTCCGAAGCCGCTCATCTCCCAGAACTCCGCCTCGCCCGCGAACGTCCAGGCCGAGACCTGCAGTTTCGTGAAGAGCAGATGCCGCTGCAGCGCGGGATCTGCGTCGCGCAGTCGCTCGGCGGCATCGAGATCGGCGAAGATCTCGGGCGCCGGGCGCCCGGCGCCCATCGCGTCGAACGCGCGCAGCACCCGTACGCGGAAGGCGATGCGATCCGGCAGGGCGGCGATCGTGTCATCGTCGAGGTCGACGAGGACCGCCCAGCCCCGCTGCCATTCCGCGCGGTCGGTGAACGACAGGGCGACGACGAGACGGTCGCGGGCATCACCCGTGCCGACCTGCTCGCGGTACGCCTCGGGGTCCGCCCCGAGGACGCTCTCGAACTGCGCGTCCTGCAGAAGGGCGTCCGCTGCGTCGCGCTGCGCTGTGACGGTCGCCGCCATGCGCAGGAAGCGCGCGGCCTCGCGGTACTGGGCCGCGGTGTGCTGCGCGTCCGCGTACGCGACGAGTTCGGCGGCCAGCTCGGGATCGGCCGCAGCATCCATCGACGCCAGCCGATGCCTCAGACGCGCGCTGGGATCCATCACCCGCTCGGCGGCCGCACGGTGCAGCCGTCGGGCGCGGGCATCCGGAATCACTTCGTACACGGCGGCACGGATGACGGAGTGGAAGATGCGGATGTCGGTGAGCGTCGCACCGCGTGTGCGCACGAGCCGCTCCTCGGTGAGCACACGCGCGGCGGCACGCGCGTCATCCACTCCCGCGACGGCAGCGGCGGTGTCGAGCGACACCCATCCGTCACCGAGGACCGCCAGCGCGCTCAGGAGCTCACCCGCGTCGGGCGAGAACGACTGGATGCGGGACTCCACGTGCTGGGCGAGCTCGAGGGGAGCCGGCAGCTCGTCTGCGTCCGCCATCTCGGTGAGGCTCGCGACCGTGTGCTCACCGAGCAGCGAGATGACGTGCAGGGGATTGCCCGCGGTGTGCTCGTGCAGTGCCGCGACGAACTCGTCCGTCGCCGACGGGTCTGCCTCGCGCGCGATCTCGCCGACCTCGTCGACGGTCAGACCGCCGAGCTGGATGACGACGGAGTTCGCGTCGCGCAGCATCCGCTGCCATTCGGAGTGGGCGCGGCCGAGAGGGCGTGTGGCGACGGCGACGAGCAGGCGGTCGCCTTCGACGCGCCGCAGGAGTCCGGCGAGCGCGCGGATGGACTCGGCATCGGTCCACTGCAGGTCGTCGATGAGGAATGCGAGCGGCTGCACGCGCTGCCGCTCGTCGACGAGCGCGAGCAGCTCGCTCACGGCTTGGAACGCGTTCACCGGCTCGGCGATGCCGGTGGATGCCGTGAGCTCGCGCAGCGTGCTGAATGCGACATCCGGGGCATCCGGTTCACCGAAGGCGCGGTGCACCTCGAAGCCGTCGAGACCGCGGGACAGACGCTTCATCAGGCGGGACTTGCCGAGTCCTGCTTCGCCCTCGATCACGAGCACCGTCGGACGCCCGCGCGTGACCGACTCGATCGCTTGCTGCACGACCGTCCAGGCACCGGCGTTGTCCACGTGCGTCCCTCCCGCCCGTTACACCGTAGCGCCGGGGGTGCGACGTGGTCTGCAGATCAGGCTTCGTCGATCACGCGGTCGAAGAACTCGTCGCGCGGCGCATCGGGGTCGGGCCCGCTGCGCACGCCGGTGTCGAGGGCGTCGATGCTCGCGATCTCCTCGGCGGTCAGCGTGAAGTCGAAGACGTCGAAGTTCTCGGCGATCCGCGACGGCGTGACCGACTTCGGGATCGCCGAGCGGCCCTCCTGCAGATGCCACCGGAGCATGATCTGCGCAGGCGACTTTCCGTGCGTCTCGGCGATCGCGGCGATCGTCGGGTCGTCCATCACGCTGCGGCGCTGCTCGCCCCACCCCGGGTAGAACGTGATGCCGCCGATCGGCGACCACGCCTGCGTGAGGATGCCGTTCGCCGCGTCCGCTCGCTGCACGGCGGGCTGCGCGAAGTACGGGTGCAGCTCGATCTGGTTCACGGCCGGCACGACATCGGTTTCGGACAGGAGGCGCTCGAGATGCGGCGGCATGAAGTTGCTCACACCGATCGCGCGCACCTTGCCGTCCGCGAGGAGCACCTCGAGCGCCTTGTACGCGGCAATGACCCGGTCGAAGCGGCTCGGTGCCGGTTGATGGAGGATCAGGAGGTCGAGCGTCTCGACGCCGAGCTTGCCGGTCGCCTTCTCGAACGCGTGCAGCGTCTCGTCGTAGCCGTAGTCCGAGACCCACACCTTCGTCTCGATGAAGATCTCGTCGCGGGGGATGCCGGATCGACGGATGCCTTCGCCCACCTCCCGCTCGTTGCGGTACGCCGCCGCGGTGTCGATGTGGCGATATCCGGTCCGCAGCGCCGTGTCGACGGCGGCGGCGGTCTCTTCGGGGGCGCTCTGGAAGACGCCCAGCCCGAGGGCGGGCATCGTGACGCCGTTGTTGAGGGTGAGATCGATCATGCGGTGGCTCCTTCAGCGGGGGTCGATGCGGATGGTGGAGAGGTGGGCGGTCGGACCGACGACGGTGCCGACGATGCGCGCACCGTAGCGGTCGTACTTGGCGTGGTATGCGGCATCCACCGCCTCCTGCAGCGGCGTGTCGTCGGGATCGACGTGGACGAACGCCACCGCCGCTTCGACACCGCCGGCGGCGATCCGGCCCGTGGTCGAGCGCAGAGCCCGGCGATACCAGGGGTTGGCGGTGCCGTACGCGGAGCGCACGTACAGGTCGTCGCCGACGCGTACGGCCCAGATGATGACGAAAGGTCGATACGTGCTGTCGGGGCGGGTCGACGAGATCTTCAGTTCGTCGGCACGGCCGACGCGCTCGAGGTCGGAGGCAGTCCACGAGGTCATGGAATGAGTCAACCGCGGATGCGCTCGCGGCGGCAGTCCCCGCCGTGCCCGGTACCGGCAGACCCTCCCTCGACCGGCGGCGGAGGCGTAGCGTCGGGGCATGGAAGATCACGCAACGGACCACCGCAGCGAAGTGCGCGAGTTCCTCGCGTCGCGCCGGGACCGCTTGCGTCCCGACCAGGCGGGGCTCCCCGCCTATGGCGGCAATCGTCGCGTGCCCGGTCTGCGCCGCGAGGAGGTCGCGCTGCTGGCCGGGGTGAGCGTGGACTACTACACGCGCCTCGAACGCGGCGACCTGTCGGGCGCTTCCGACACCGTGCTCGACGCCCTCGCGCGTGCGCTCCAGCTCGACGATGCCGAAACCGCGCATCTCTTCGATCTCGCGCGCACGGCCAGCGCATCGCCGAGGGCACGCCGGGCGCGCAAGCAGCAGAACACGCTGCGCCCCAGCATCCTGCGTCTGCTCGAGGCCATCACCGAAGCGCCCGCTCTGATCCGCAACAACTACTTCGACTACGTCGCGGCGAACCCGCTCGCCCGTGCGCTCTACGCGCCGATCTTCGCGGGACCGAATCCCAACAGCGCGCGCTTCGCGTTCCTCGATCCGGCGGCGCCGGACTTCTACATCGAGTGGGAGAAGAACACGCAGGAGCTCGTCGCGACGATGCGCGGTGAGGCGGGACGCAACCCCTTCGACAAGCGCCTCACCGACCTCGTCGGAGAGCTGTCGACCAGGTCGGAGCGATTCCGCACGCTGTGGGCCGCGCACAACGTGCGCTACCACCGGTCGGGAGTCAAGCGCATCCATCATCCCGTCGTCGGCGAGCTGGAGCTCACGTACGAGGCGTTCGAGCTCCCGGCGGACCCGGGTCTGACCCTCTCGACCTATACGGCCGAGCCCGGGTCGGCGTCCGCCGACGCGCTGCGCGTGCTCGCGAGCTGGGCCGCGACGACCGAGCTGCCCGCGCCCCGGCAGGAGAGCGCCGCGGCCGAGTCCTAGCCTGATCCGCGCCACGGCGTGCTGCGAGCATCGGTCTTCCGGCGCAGGGGTCCCCGATAGGTTCGCAGTATGAATCCCCTCGCGAGCGTCCTCCTGCTCCTCGGCGCCGGACTGACGCTCGTCAGCCTGGTCGTCGTCCACGTGCTTCCGACGAAACTGAGCCCGCTCCGGGACCCCGTGAGCCAGTACGGCATCACGCCGTTCCGCGGGTGGTATTGGTCGGCGGCCGGCGGCGCCGCCATCGCTGGAGTCGGCGGCGCACTTCTGTTCTCCACGATCCCTGGCGCGATCGCGATCGTGACGACGGTACTCCTCGGCGTCTTCGCCGTCGCACGGGCGCTCATCGGCGTCTTTCCGATGGACGCTCCGGATGCCGCGAAGAGCCGCACCGGCCGCACCCACAATCTGCTCGCGTTCGCCGCCTTCGCCTCGGTGACCGCAGCCGCCTTCACCGGTGCGGGCGCGATCCACGACGCGGGCGCTCCCACGCTGTCGACCTGGTCGACGATCTTCGGCGTGATCATGGCGCTCGGGACCGTCGGCATGATCCTCGCGGCCGCGATTCCTGCGCTGCACGGCGTCTTCGGTCTCGCCGAACGACTGATCTACGCGGGATTCATCGCCTGGTTCCTGACGCTCGGGCTCACTCCGCTGCCGTGATGTCGGGCACCGCTCCGGCGTGTTCCATCCGACACGCATCCGGCTCATGCGCGACAGCCTGCGCTCTGCATGTCCCGCTGTCCACGCAGAGCTAAGACGGCAGTCGCACCGTCGCGTCGAGGCCGCCGCCTGAGCGCGGTGCGAGGGAGAGCTCGCCATCGTGCGCGCGGACGATGCTCTGCGCGATCGCAAGTCCCAGGCCGACACCCGCGTGATCGGACCGGATGCGCTCCGTCCCGCGCTGGAACGGCTCGGTCAGCGTCGCCACGAGCCGCGGGCTCAACACAGGTCCCGTGTTCTCGACGCGCAGCACGACCGAGCGCTCCTGCGACGACGTCGTCACGAGCACGGTGCCATCGGCGGGAAGGTTGTGCACGATCGCGTTGTGCACGAGGTTGGTCGCGAGCTGCTGGAGCAGAGCGGGTGATCCTCCGGTGATCGCGACGACTCCGGATGCCTCGACCGCGACGCCCCGCGCTTCGGCGAGTGGCAGCAGAAGTTCGACCGCCTCCTCTGCCACGAGCGACAGATCGACAGGTTCACGTGCAAAGGCGCGCTGATCGGCCCGGCTCAGCAGCAGGAGAGCCTCGGTCAGTGCGATCGCCCGCGCGTTGACCGCGTACAGCCGCGCGATCAGCTCGGCGCTGTCGGCGGGCGGATCGCTCCGCGCGACGTCGAGCATCGCCTGCGTGATCGCGAGCGGCGTGCGCAGTTCGTGCGACGCGTTCGCCGCGAACCGCTGCTGCTCGGCGACCTGCGCCTCGATGCGCGCGAGCATCGCGTCGAAGCTGTCCGCGAGCTCGCGAAATTCGTCCTGCCGCCCTTCGAGCTCGATGCGGTGCGAGAGATCGCCCCTCGCGGCGGCGCGGGTTGCGCGGGTGATGCGGGTGAGGGGCGCCAGCATCCGTCCCTCCAACAGCCACCCGCCCACGAGCCCGAATGCCAGCAGCGCGACCATCGCCCACGCGGCACGCGGCACGAAGGCTCGCACGAGATCGCTGCGGTTGGGTGTGAAGCCCGTGCCGGGCACGGACTGCTCGGGCACGTACCGCAGCAGGAAGACCCACACGACAGCGAGCAGCAGTGCTCCCGCGAGCATGATGACCGCGGCGTAGCTGAGCGTGAGCTTGAGCCGCGCGCTCGGTCCCGGCTCCCTAGCCCGCATCTGCCGCCTCGATCCGATAGCCCACTCCGGGCACGGTCGCGATGATCCAGGGCTCTCCCAACCGCTTGCGCAGCGCCGAGACCGTGATCCGCACGGCGTTCGTGAAGGGATCGGCGTTCTCATCCCACGCGCGCTCGAGCAGCTCCTCGGCGCTGATGACCCCGCCCTCGGCGGCGACGAGCACCTCGAGCACGGCGAACTGCTTGCGGGTCAGCGCCACGTACCGGCCGTCGCGATACACCTCGCGGCGGAACGGATCGAGTCGGAGTCCGGCGATCTCGCGCACCGGCGGGCGCGTGTGCGCGCGTCGCCGATCGAGAGCGCGCAGACGCAGCACGAGTTCGCGCATGTCGAACGGCTTCGTGAGGTAGTCGTCGGCTCCGAGCTCGAATCCCGACGCCTTGTCGTCGAGGCGTTCTGCGGCCGTCAGCATGAGGATCGCAGTGCCGTCGTGCGCAGCGACGATGCGCTGCGCGACCTCGTCGCCCGAGGGCCCTGGGATGTCGCGATCGAGCACCGCGATGTCGTACGCGTTGACGCTCAGCAGCTCGATCGCCGTGTCACCGTCGCCCGCGATGTCGGATGCGATGGCCTCGAGCCGCAGGCCGTCGCGGATCGCCGCCGCCATAAGGGGCTCGTCCTCCACGATCAGCACACGCACCCTGCGATCGTACGAGCCTCGACATATCGTCGGCGTATCGGGAATCCCATACGCCACGGCAACACGCGCGCGCGTCGAATGGATGCATGCGAAGAACCATCGTCCGCCGCGCCGTCGCTCTGTCGCTCATCGGCGTCGTCGCGGCATCCATCGTCACCGCCGTCGTCCTATCCCAGCCCTCATCGTCGACGTCGCTCGAGCGCATGCCGGGTACGCCGCCGATCTCCGAGCCGGACGGCACCATCGACGAGGCCGACGGCATCCTGCCCTCCGGCGGCGCATCGGTCGATGACGGGCACGCGGGCGTCACCAATCTCGATGGCCCGCTGCTGTCGGCGCTGCGAGAGGCGGCGAGGGATGCCTCGGCCCGCGGCATCCACGTCTCCATCACGAGCGGGTGGCGATCGGCCGAGTACCAGGACCGCCTGCTGAGCGAGGCGGTCGCACAGTACGGTTCACGGGAGGAGGCCGCGCGCTGGGTCGCGACCGCCGCCACATCCCTGCACGTCTCGGGCGACGCCGTCGACGTCGGATCGTACGACGCGATGGACTGGCTCGCGGAGCACGGCGCTGCATACGGTCTGTGCGATGTCTACGAGAACGAGCCGTGGCACTTCGAGCTGCGGCCCGACGCCGCGACGGCCGGCTGTCCGCCGACGTACCGCGATCCGACGCAGGATCCGAGGCTGCAGCCGTGACCGACGCGACGCGCGAGCGCACGAGGCCACTGCTCGTCCTGCTGTTCGTCGGCTACCTCGTCGTGCTCGGGTGGCTCGTGCTCTGGAAGCTGCACACGCCCTTCGTCGGCGCGGGCATGGGCACGATCAAGCTCGTTCCGTTCGTGCGGACGGACGAGTTCGGGGCGAGCTCGCCGATGGAGGTTCTCGGCAACATCGCGGTGTTCGTGCCGTTCGGCGTCTACTTCGGGCTGCTCGGTCGCCGGTGGTGGGCGGCGCTCGCAGTGATCGCGGTGACGAGCGCCGCCCTGGAGGCGACGCAGTTCGTGCTGGGCATCGGGTCGACGGACATCACCGACGTCATCGCCAACACGTTCGGGGGCACCGTCGGTCTGCTGCTCGCCGGTCTTGTCGGCCGGCGAGCGGGAGCCGCCCTGTGTCTCGTCGGCACCGTGATCGCGGTGGTCGCGCTGCTCGCGTATCTCGCGGCACCGATGAGGCCCATGGCGGCGCTCTGACTACCTCACACTCGATGAACGCAACCTGTGCGGCGTCGACGAACATCATCAGGGACGGGCGCCGCGGTCGGCCGCATCGACCTCCTGCCGTCGCTGGTCGTACGGGACAGCACCTGACCTACTGCGGGTCGCCCTCGTGCGGCATCGGCAGCGCGCCGTCCTGCTCGGGCAGCGGCGCATCGGCGTCGGAGCCGTGGGGCATGGTGGTCGCGGGTTCCTGCTCGGGCGTCGGCGCGTCCTCGTCCGATCCGTGCGGCATCGTCACAGCCGGATCCTGATCCGGCGTGGGGGCCGCGTCGCCCGACCCGTGCGGCATCGGCATGGCACCCTGGCCGTCGTTCGTCTCGCTCATGACGCGCTCCCTCCGTGCGTGTGGTTCCAGCCTGCTCGGGAACGGCCGAGGACGCGCGGGGTTGACACCGGACGATCGCCCGTGCCAGCAGCCACTCAGTCGTCGAGCGCGTCGAGCAGATCGGCGGATGGCGCGAAGAACACCGAGCCCGTGAGCGGGGTCGAGAAATCGAGCAGGCGGTCGTGGAGTCCGGGCGGGTCGCCGATGAACATGCGCTGGAGCATCTTCTCCACGACCCATAGCCGCCGCGCGTAGCCGATGAAGTAGGTGCCGAACTCGCCCGAACCGGGACTCCCGAACGGCATGTTGTCGCGCAGGATGTCGTGTTCGCCTTCGTCGTCTTCGATCGTCGACAGGGTCTTGTGCGACTTCTGACCGTCGACGGCATCATCGAGCTCGACGTCGTCCGCCTTCTTGCGGCCGATGATCGCCTCCTGCTGCTCCGTCGTGAGTTCCTGCCAGGCATCGAGGGGATGCACATACTTCTGGATGACGACGTAGGCTCCGCCCGCGGCATCCGGATCCTCGTCTCCGACGACCGTCGCCGCGGGGAGCGCGAGACCCACCGGGTTCGCCGTGCCGTCGACGAATCCGAGCAGATCGCGGTTGTCGAAGTACCGGAATCCGACCGTCTCGTCCACGACCCGCACGGCGTCGCCGAAGACGTCGAGCAGCTGACGCTCGAGCTCGAAGCACAGGTCGCGGCGGTCGGAGCGGATGTGCAGCAGGATGTCGCCCGGAGTGGAGACGGCGGTGTGGTGAGCGCCGATGATGGGCTGGAACGGATGCAGCTCTGCGGGGCGCGGCAGGCCGGTGACGGCATCCCAGACGTCGCTGCCGATCCCCACAGTGCACGACAGGGACGCGCGGAGGTCGCGGAAGGCGACGTTCTTGCTCACGTCCGACACCGAAGCGAGAGCGGACCTCACGACGGCGTGGGCCTCGGGAGCGTCGACGACCTCGAGCACGAGGAAGATCGCGGAATCCGTGAGCGGCGCGTCCACGCTCTGCGGCTCGATCGGGACGCGTCGCGCCGGCGTGCTCGAACTCATGGTCGTCACGCTATCGCGACCCCCGCGGCGTCGAGGATGAGGTCGGCGATCTGGCGCGGATGCGTGACCATCGAGAGGTGTCCGCTGTCGAGCTCGATCGTCGTCGCGTCCATGCGCTGTGCGAGGAAGCGCTCGAGGTCGGGCGTCGTCGTCTGGTCGTCCCGCGAGACCGCGTACCAGCAGGGCTTGTCGTGCCACGCGGCCGCGGTCGTCCGCGAAGCGAACAAGCCCTGCGCGATGGGACCCTGGACCGCGTAGAGCACCCTGGCGCGCGCGGGGTCGACGCCGTTCGCGAAGTGCGCGAGGAACGTCTCCTCGTCGAGTCCGCCGTATCCCTCCCGGAACGATAGTCCTGCGGACGCGGGCGGCGTCGCGAATCTACCGGCGAGCGCGCCGTAGTCCTCGCCGACGTCAGGCGCCCGGGCTGCGACGTACACGAGCGCGGCGACGTTCGCATGAATGCCGGCCTGGGTGATGACGGTGCCTGCCCACGAGTGGCCGGCGAGGACGGCGGTGCCGTCGAGCGCGTCGAGCGCCCGGGTCGTCGCCGCGACGTCGTCGTCGAGGGAGGTGAGCGGATTCTGCACCGCGGTCACGTTCAGCCCCTCCGCCTGCAGGAGCGGGATGACATCGGCCCACGATGACCCGTCGGCGTATGCACCGTGCACCAGGACCACGTTCTTGATCGGTGGATTCATGCTGCGAGCATCCCGCCGAACGTGGTCGAGGGCAACCGTCGTCAGCCGATGAGCGGACGCAGCCATTCCCGCGCGCGAGAGAGCAGCGCCTGCGCGGGCGCGGTATCGCGCGCCCAGTTCTCGAAGCCGTGGGGCGCGCCGGCGACGACATCCGTCGTGACCGGGACCCCGGCATCGCGCAGGCGTTCCGCGTAGACGCGGTCCTCATCCGCGAACAGCTCGATGTCGCCCCACGTGAGGAACGCCGGCGGCAACCCGGCGAGGGATTCGCGACGCGCCGGCACCGCGTACGGTGGCACGGACTCGGCGCCCGGTTCGTGGCCGAGGTACGACGACCAGCCGAAAAGGTTCGCCCGATTGCTCCAGATCCAGTGCTCGGGCTCGTCGAGGTCGCGCCGCGCGGCCGTGCGGTCGTCGAGCATCGGCGTGAAGAGCCACTGTCCCGCGGGCTGAACCCCGCCCTCGTCGTGGATGCGCTGCACGAGCGCCGCCGCCAACCCACCGCCCGCGCTCTCGCCGCCCACGACGATCCGCGCCGGATCTACGCCGGACGACACCGCGGTGTCCAGCGTCCATCGCCATCCGGCACCCAGATGATCGATGGCGGCAGTGAACGGATGCTTCGGCGCGAGCGGGTACCTCATCGAGAACACCCGGACACCGAGCTCGGCGGCCGTGCCGCTGCACAGCGGATCGTCCTGACGGGGGCTGCCCGAGACGAGTCCGCCGCCGTGGATCCACAGGAGCGCGCCGTCGGAGGTGAGGGACTCGGGGGTGTACGTGCGGATGCGGAGCGCGCCGGAGCGGGTCTCGCGCACGCGCACGCCGTCGGCGATCGGGAACCTCACGACGCGCAGAGCCGCCTGCACGACCGCGCGCATGAAGGCGTTGTCGGGCACGCGCGCGTTCGCGCCGAACTTCAGCGTCGCCGCCCGAAGCTCGGGGTCGACCGTCTCGATGGGGAGCTTCGCCATGGAACGCCTTTCGCGGGGATCACCGCCACGATAGCGGTGGCCGCCGCCTACAGAGCGGGGTCGAGCGCGCGGAGCGCGGCATCCATCCGCTTCGCCATCTCGGCGTAGCCGACATCGCTCGGATGCAGGCCGTCGGCGGCCATCCAACTGTCGGCGTCGCGAGCGTAGTGACCGTCCAGCCAACGGCTGGCTCCCGGGATCCAGTCCGCACCGATCGCGTCGGCCTCTTCCTGGACCCAGCCGGTGATCGTGTCGAGCGAGTTCGGCCGCTCGGCGGTGTACCAGAACGGTTCGACGACGACGAAGCGCGCGTCGGGCAACGCCTCGCGCAGACGGGTGAGGTCGTCTCGGATGGCGAGATGGATGCGATCGCCCGCACGATCGAAGCTGAAGTTGTCGTTCAGTCCCATCGTGACGAACACGACCTCAGGATCCTGCGCGATGATCTGTTCGGGGAGGTCGCCCTCCCCCGTCGTGGCGCGGTTGTTCACGAAGCCGAGACCGTTGACGCTCGGGTTGAACTCGCGCCACCCGCGCGCGGCGCTCACGATCGACGACCACCGCAAGGACGGGTCGCTCGCTCCGGTGCCGAGCGTGTACGAGTCACCGTAGAAGGCGACGACCGGCCCGTCGCCCGCGACCGGAGGAGCAGGCGTCGCTGCGCATGCGGACAGTCCCACGCTGACCGCGAGCACACCGAACACCGCACGGACTCGGGCGAAACGACGCATGCTCCATCTTCGTCGCCGAGCCCGGTACGGATCGATGAGGGCCTTGCCCTGCGACGAGAGCGGCACCAGACTTGGGCAACCTCGACTACCGGTACGTCGAACCCTCGTTGGAGGTCGGAATGCCCTCGCTCGGACAGCAGCTGCTCCGCCGCAAGCCCATCATCTTCCAGCGCAAGCATCACCCGGGCGAAGAGCTCAAGCGCAATCTGGGCACCTTCCAGCTGATGATGTTCGGCGTCGGCGCGACGATCGGCACGGGCATCTTCTTCGTGTTGAGCGAGTCGATTCCGCTGGCGGGTCCCGCCGTGATCATCTCGTTCATCCTCGCCGCGATCGCCGCCGGACTCGCGGCGCTCTGCTACGCCGAGCTCTCGTCATCGATCCCGGTGAGCGGCTCGAGCTATTCCTTCACCTACCACTCGCTCGGCGAGGGGGCGGCGATCCTCGTCGGCGGCTGCGTGCTGCTCGAGTACGGCGTCGCCGTCTCGGCGGTCGCGGTCGGGTGGAGCGGCTACTTCAACGAGCTCCTCCATCACCTGTTCGGCTGGCAGCTCCCGCCGGAGCTCTCGGCGTCGTTCGTCCCCGGCAGCGACGGCGTCGCGACGGGAGGCATCGTGAACCTCCCCGCGATCATCCTCGTGGTCCTGTGCATGCTGCTGCTCATCCGCGGCGCCTCGGAGTCGGCGACCGTCAACGCGATCATGGTGATCATCAAGCTCAGCGTGCTCGCGATGTTCATCGTGATCGGGTTCACGGCGTTCAACGCCGACCACTTCTCGAACTTCTTCGCCCAGGCTTCCGGCATCAGCGGCGCGGCGGGGGTCATCTTCTTCTCCTACATCGGCCTCGATGCGATCGCGACGGCCAGCGAGGAGGTGAGGAATCCCCAGAAGGCCATTCCGCGCGCGATCATCGGCGCGCTGCTCATCGTCACCGTCTTCTACGTCCTCGTCGCGATCGCCGGTGTCGCCGCCCAGCCGGTCGAGTGGTTCTCGACCCCCGAGGCCGGCGAAGCCGGTCTCGCGAAGATCATGGAGATCGTCACGGGCACACCGATCTGGGCGACGATCCTGGCGGCCGGCGCCGTCATCTCGGTCTTCTCGGTGACGCTCGTGACCCTGTACGGACAGACGCGCATCCTGTTCTCCATCGCGCGCGACGGCATGGTGTCGAAGAGATTCCTCACCGTCAGCGCCAAGCACGGCACGCCCGTCTTCAACACCGTGATCGTGTCGATCCTCGTCGCGATCGTTGCCGGCTTCGTGCCTTCGGAGTACCTGTGGGACAGCGTGTCGTTCGGCACGCTCGTGGCCTTCAGCGTGGTCGCGATCTCGCTCATCGTGCTGCGACGACGGCAGCCCGATCTAGAGCGCCCGTTCAGGGTTCCGCTGTACCCCGTCGTCCCGATCCTCACCGTCATCGTGTGCGTCTACGTGCTCGTGAGTCTGCGGCCCGTCACCTGGATCGTGTGCGGGAGCTGGCTCGTGCTCGTTTTCGTCTTCTACCTCTTCTACGGCCGCCGGCACGCGACGCTCAACAGCTACACCTCGGACGAGGAGATCGCCGAGCCGATCCACCCCGAGGACGAGAAGTGACCTACGTCGTCGGCTACGGTCCGCACGAGAACGATCGTGGGGCGATCGAGCTCGCGTGTCAGCTCGCGCGTTCGGCGCCGCAGCCCGTGGTGGCGGTGTCGGTCATCCCGCGCGGGTGGGGCACGCCTGCGGCGGCGGGTACCGATCGGGAGTTCGCGCACTGGGCCGAGACCGTCGGCGCCGACAGCGCGGCACTCGCCGCAGCCGATCTGGCGCGGCATCCCGAAATCGACGGCTCCGCCGTCTGGGTTCCGGGCAGGTCGGTGCCGCAGACGCTGCTCGAGCAGGCTGAGGCGAGGGACGCCGAGATCCTCGTGGTCGCATCGAGTGGCGACGCCGAGCCCGGCCGCATCCGCCTCACATCGAAGACCGACCGACTGCTGCATTCGTCGACGGTGCCAGTGGCCATCGCTCCGCGCGACTACCAGACGTCCAGCGGCGTGGCCCGTGTCACGGTGGGTTTCCGCGACGACGACCGGAGCTGGTCGCTCCTGACGCGGGTCGCGGAGATCTGTCGCCGGTCATCGGCGAAGCTGCGCGTCGTGACGTTCCTCGTCAGCCCGGTGCGGCGGCCCGTCACGAGCGATGTCAGTCATGCGGAGACGCAGGTGATCGACCTGTGGGCGACACAAGCGGCATCCGCCCAAGCCGAAGCCGCCGCTCACCTGTCGTCGATGGGCTTCACCCCGGAGAATCTCGAGGTGACGACCGCCGGTGGCCCGGACTGGGGCGCCGCGATCGGCTCGATCGACTGGGCGGACGGCGACCTGCTCGTGCTCGGATCGTCCTCGACGCACCGCCTCGCGCAGGTCTTCCTTGGTTCGAGCGCGTCGAAGATCGTGCGCCACGCGCCCGTACCCGTCGTGATCGTGCCGGGAAGCCCAGGCCACTAACGCTCGAGCACGACCGCCAGCCCCTGACCGACGCCGATGCATAGCGCCGCGACCGCGACTCCCCCACCTCGGCGCTTCAATTCGTGCGCGGCGTGACCGATGACGCGCCCGCCCGAGGCGCCGAGAGGATGCCCGATCGCGATCGCGCCACCGTGAATGTTGACGCGCTCGGGGTCGAGCTCCGGCCAGCCCGCGAGGCACGCGAGCGACTGCGACGCGAAGGCCTCGTTCAGCTCGACGAGGTCGACGTCCGCCCACGTCCGGCCTGCGCGCGCGAGCGCACGGTTCGCCGCCTCGACCGGCGCGACGCCGAAGACGTCGGGATCGTTGCCGAAGACACCGCGGCCCGTGATCCGGGCGAGGGGCTCGGCATCCATCGCCCCCTCCGCCCCCAGAAGGATCGCCGACGCGCCGTCGTTGATCGGCGAGGAGTTGCCCGCCGTGACCGTGCCGTCGGCGGCGAAAAGCGCTTTGAGGGTGCCGAGCTTCTCGAGGGTCGTGTCATCGCGGATGCCCTCGTCGCGCGCGAGCTCGATTCCGGGCACTGGCACGATCTCGGCGTCGTAGGCGCCGGATGCCCACGCCTCGGCGGCGAGGCGGTGGCTGCGCAGGGCGAAGGCGTCCTGCTGCTCGCGCGAGATGTCGTAGATGCCGGCGAGCTTCTCGGCCGACTGACCGTTCGAGATCGTCCACTCTTTCGGGAGGGCGGGGTTCGTCATGCGCCAGCCGATCGCGGTGTTCCACATCGTCGGATTGCCGATCGCAGCAAAAGGCTTCGAGGCCTTTTCGACGACGTACGGAGCGCGGCTCATCGACTCGACCCCGCCCGCGAGCACGATGCGCGCATCGCCCGCCTCGATCGCACGGGAGCCCTGGATCACGGCCTCCATCGACGATCCGCACAGGCGGTTGACCGTCGCGCCAGGGACGCTCGTGGGGAAGCCCGCGAGCAGAGCGCCGAACCGCGCAACGTTGCGGTTGTCCTCCCCGGCCTGGTTCGCGTCGCCGAAGAGGACGTCGTCGATGGATGCCGCGTCGAGGCCGGTCCGCTCGACGAGGGCCTTCATCGCCACGGCCGCGAGATCGTCGGGCCGGATGCCCGAGAGCGCGCCACCGGCGCGGCCGAACGGCGTGCGCACGGCGTCGTAGATCCAGGTGGTCATCGTCGACTCCTATCCGGGTCAACCGTAGTGCGCTCTGCGCGTCGACGACGGAACCCGGCCGTCGCGGCCGCGGCGCGGCTAGCGTGGAGGGATGACTGCACAGACCGATAAGGCCCGCACCCTCGCCCGACTGCATGCCGCACCCGAGATCCTCCGCGTCGTGAACGTGTGGGATGCCGTGTCGGCGAGAGCCGTCGCGGCACTGCCCGAGACGCGGGCCATCGCCACTGCGGGCCACTCGATCGCCGCGACCTTCGGATACGAGGACGGCGAGAAGATCCCGCTCGCCACGATGCTCGACATGGTGGGGCGCATCGTCGAGGCGGCCGGCGATCTGCCGGTCTCGGCCGATCTGGACGCGGGTTACGGCAATCCCGGCGAGACCGTGCGCCGTGCGATCGGCGTGGGTGTCGTCGGTGCCAACGTCGAGGATCGGCTCAAGCCCCTCGACGAGTCGGTGGCCGCGGTCGCGGCGATCATCGCGGCGGGCGAAGCGGAGGGAGTGCCGTTCGCGCTCAACGCGCGCACCGACGCGCTCATCCGTGGCGGTGACCGCCCGCTCGACGCGTCGATCGCCGATGCCATCGAACGCGGCCGCGCGTACCTCGACGCCGGTGCCGACGTGGTCTTCGTGCCGGGAATCGTGGATGCCGACGTCGCGCGCCGCCTCGTGGACGGCATCGGCGAGCGCAAAGTCAGCGTGATCGGGCTTCCGGGTGCCCTGCGCGCCGCCGACTACGAAGCCCTTGGTGTGGCCCGCATCTCGTATGGGCCGATGACGCAGCGCGTCGCGCTGACAGCGCTGCAGGACGTCGCGGCCGACCTGTACGCCGAGGGCGTCATCCCGGATTCGACGCGCGCGCTCAACTGAGCCCATCCGAACGCGACAGACCGCGCGCAGTGTCGAGCTCCGACGCCGTGTGCGCCGCGCACATCGACTTCGCGACGCGCGTGCTCGGATGGTTCGAGAGGTGGATGCCGGCCCGCTGATTGCCGTTCTGGACCGACTGAGCGACCTCGTCGAGGTGGGAGTTGCACGGCGTGAGATCGGAAGCGGTATTGGCGATCGCGATCTGCGGACGACCTTCGAACGCTGTCGACGGCACACCTCGACGCATCCACGCCCGATGGATGTACGCGTTCCGATCGTCGCCCGCGTACCACTCGGTGCTGCGCAATGACGGCATCCCCGTCGCCTCACTCTCCGACGTGCAGTTCGATCCTGTTGCCGCCGGATCCTCTGCGGGGAGTCGATTCGACGAAAGGTCCGGGGCCGCTCCTGGGGACGACACCGAACGGCGACACCTCGACTGCGTCACGGGCGCTCCACTGCGGCATGTGGTGAGTTTCGCACACGCCGCGTCTTCGGAGGACGTGGGTGGTCCGCAGCGCCGGTCAGTCCGCGATCCGGATGGTCGCGGTGAAGTCGGTCGTGATCCCCTGGAGACCCGCGGGGTCGTCGAATGTGCCGATCGGCATTATGCCGGCGAAGCTCCCGACGCTGGCGTAGTAGAGGACGATCGAGTTCGCCGGTGCGTAGTACGCGATCGCGCCGACGGGTGCACTGCTGCTCGCGGGTGCGTCGGACGTGTCAGGAGCGGTCGGGAGGGGAGCGATCTTCTCCTGGCGTCCGTAGTCCTCGAACGACAGGGTCAACGGCAACTGTGCCGCGAAGGACGCGGCGATTCTCGACGTATCGAGCGTGCCGGTGTACTCGGTTCCGTCGATGTCGATCGTGATGGGCGTGATGCTCTGCGGCACGGATTCTCCAGAGGTCTCGGATGACGCGGTTGGGATGGTGGATGCGAGGGGCGACGCGGTCGAGAAGGCCGCTCGGCTCGGGATGACATCCGACTGTTCGGGTGCGCACGCTGTCAGCGCAGCGACAACGAGCGCGGAACAGGCGGCGGCAGAGAGGCGGCGATTCATCGACAGGTCTCCCCTTACGGTGTGAGCATCACTTTGGTGGCGCGACGCTCGTCCATGGCCCTGTAGCCCTCGGCGGCATCTTCGAGGGGCAGGGTGAGGTCGAAGACGGCGCCGGGGTCGATCTGACGTTCGGTGATCAGTCGGATGAACTCGGGAAGGTATTGACGGACGGGCGCTGCACCGCCGTGCAGGTGGATGCCTGCCCCGAAGAGTTCGAGACCGTCGATAGACACGGCGTGCGAGACGCCGACGAATCCGACGTGGCCGCCCGGGCGGGTGGAGCGCATCGCCTGTTGCATCGACTCCTGCGTTCCAACTGCCTCTATGACGCTGTGCGCGCCGAGTCCGCCTGTGAGTTCCTTGATCCGTGCCACACCGGCATCGCCGCGCTCCTCGACGATGTCGGTTGCGCCGAAGTGTCGCGCGAGCGCTTGGCGGTCGGCGTGGCGTGACATGGCGATGATGCGTTCGGCACCGAGTTCCTTCGCGGCGAGGATGCCGAGCAGTCCGACGGCGCCGTCGCCGACGACGGCGACCGTCTTTCCGGGACCCGCCTGTGCGGCGACGGCGGCGAACCAGCCGGTCCCGAGGACGTCGGAGGCGGCGAGCAGGGAGGGGATGAGGTCGGCGTCGGGCTGCCCGGGTGTCGCGACGAGGGTGCCGTCGGCGAGGGGGATGCGGGCGTACTCGGCCTGCGTGCCGATCGTGCCCATGAGGGTGCGGTGGACGCAGTAGGACTGGTATCCGGACTGGCAGATCTCGCAGGTGTTGTCGGATGACCAGAACGATCCGACAACGAAGTCGCCGACGACGAGGGTCTTCACCTCGGCGCCGATCTCGGTGACGACGCCGACGTACTCGTGGCCCATCGGCGCATGATCGACCGGCTCGGCGCCACGGTACGGCCACAGGTCGGATCCGCAGATGCAAGTCGCGGTGATCTTGATGATCGCGTCGGTCGGCTCGACGATTCTCGGGTCGACGCGGTCTTCGACCCGGACGTCGCCGGGCGCGTACAGGATGACTCCACGCATGGTGGTCTCCTCAGCTGATGGGGGTTGGGTGGGGTGCGGGCGTCGCCGTTCGGGCGAGCAGGAAGTAGGCGGCGCCGGCGAGGATCACCGCGATGACGGTCACGAGCCCGAGGGGCAGGATGTTGGTGGCACCGGCGACACCGACGAGAGGTGCCGCGATGCCGCCGAATCCGAAGCGGACCATGCCCAAGAGCGAAGAGGCGGTGCCCGCCATCTGCGGGTAGTCGGCGAGTGCGAGTGTCGTGGCCGGCGGGGACGAGATCGCGACGCCGCTCGCGAGAAGGAACAGCGCCACGATCACGACCCACAACGGCATCGGCGCCAATCCGGCCATGAGAAGACCGGCCGCTCCCGCACCGGTGACGAGGATGCCGATGCTCAGTGTGCCATCGATGCTCCACCTTTCCGCGGCGCGCCCGGCGAGATATCCGAAGGTCATGAATCCGGCGGAGTTGAGTCCGAATGCGAGCGCGTACGCGAGCGGGCTGAGGCCGTAGATGTCCTGAAGGACGTACGTCGCACCGGACAGGTATGCGAAAAGCGCGGCATAGAGGAAGCCCTGATTGAGGACCGCACCCAGGAAGACCTGGTCCGTCAGCAGGGTGCGGAAGTCCCGCATCGTCTGGCCGAAACCGCCCGATGTGCGCTGCTCCACGGGAGCGTCTCACGGAAGACGAGAAGGCTGATGATCAGGATGCCGGCGCCGATCGCGGCGAGGAAGACGAACAGTCCGCGCCAGTCGGTCACGGTGTTCAGGATGCCGCCGAGAAGCGGTCCGACGATGGCCGCCAACCCGCCCACGACCGTGAGGCGGCCGTAGAAGCGGATCAACGCCGAGCCCGTGTAGACGTCCCGACCGGCCGCCTGCGCAATAACGATGCCGACGCCGCCCGCGAGCCCCTGCACCAGTCGGGCAAGGATCAGCAGTTCGACCGTGGGGCTGAACGCGCACAGCGCCGAGGTCACGATGTACGCGATGATCCCGACCAGTAGGACGCCGCGGCGGCCGTAGCGGTCCGACAGCGGCCCGGCGATGAGCTGCCCCGCGGCCAAACCGATCAGGCACGCGGTCACGGTGAGCTGTGCGACGGACGTCACCGCTCCCAGCTCAGCCGTCAAGGCGGGCAGCGCGGGCAGATACAGATCCATCGAGATCGGGCCGAACACCGTCAGCAGGAGCAGCAGCGTCGGCAGCAGTCTGGACGACGCGGGCGTCACGGTGGAGGGCGTCTCGGGCATGGCTCAAGCGTGCAACCTCGCGCGGCGCAGCGGGAGTCTCTGCTGAGGGGTGTACCGGCAGGGAACCCCATCCCGCGATGGACCGCTCTACCGTAGGGGCATGGACAACCGAGAAGAGGTACGCGAGTTCCTCATGACCCGACGCGAAAGGGTCTCCCCCGCTGCGGCCGGCATCTCGGCCGGTACGAACCGCCGCGTCAAGGGGCTCCGCCGCAGCGAGGTCGCGACCCTCGCCGGTGTCAGTGTCGAGTACTACGCCAAGCTCGAGCGCGGCTCGATCGCCGGCGCATCCGGCGCAGTGCTCGACGCCATTTCACGCGCCCTGCAGCTCAACGATGCCGAGCATGCGCATCTCCTCGACCTCGCCCGAAACGCGGACGGCATCCCCTCGTCCGGACGACAGCGCCGTCGCGCAAGCAAGCCCGGGCCGCCGCGCGCGAGCCTCGAATGGGCGCTGGCGTCGATCAAGGACGCCGTCGCCGTCGTCCGTGATCAGCGGCAGAACCTGATCGCGTTCAACGAGCTCGGACGTGCGTTCTACTCACCGCTCATCGGCGACGGCGGTCGAACGCCGAACTTCGCCCGCTTCCAGTTCCTCGACCCCGCCTCGCACGACTTCTACCCCGACTGGGACACGTTCGCCGACATGTGCGTCGCAGTGATCCGCAGCGAGGCCGGCCGAGACCCCCACGACAAAGGCATCCAGGATCTCGTCGGGGAGCTCTCCACGCGCAGCGACTTTTTTCGCACTCTCTGGGCAGCGCACAACGTACGCACCCACGGAGCCGGCACCAAGCGGTTCGTCCACCCCGTCGTCGGCGAGGTCACCCTCGTCTACGAAGAGCTCGCCCTCACCGCCGACCCAGGACAGGTGCTCCTCATCTACACCGCCGAACCCGGCTCACCCTCCGCCGAACGCCTGCAGCTCCTCGCCTCTTGGACGACCGAATCCTCACCGACTGCCCCGCTGTCCGGCTGAGACCGGCACACCCGCGCCAAGGGCGGGCGCGGCAATTGCTCGCCTTCGGCGCGGTCTACGACGAGCGGTCGACGAACGTGGTCCGTGAGCCCGGGCAACGACGGCGAGTCAGCTCTCCTCCGACGCACGGGGGTCGGGTGCGCTCCGCGCCCAGCGACCGCGTTCCTCGTGGGCTCCGCGAGAATGTCGGTATGACGGATGCTCCTCTGGGCGAGCCGCAGCGGCTTGCGGTCTACGGATCCCTCGCGCCGGGCAGGAAGAACGCGCATGAACTCGAGATGATCGATGGCAAGTGGTCGACCGGCACCGTCCGCGGGCACCTCGTCGATCGCGGATGGGCCGCCGGTTCGGGCTTCCCGGGGTTGATCATCGATCCGGCCGGCCCCGTCGTCGCCGTCCTGGTGCTCACCTCGGTCGACCTCGCCGACCACTGGCCACGGCTGGACGAGTTCGAGGGCGACGAATACGAGCGCGTGCTCATCGCGGTCGAGACCGAAGAAGGAACATCGATCGAGGCGCACGTCTACGCGCTCGCCGCGTCAGGCGCGTGATCGCGCGCCGCGACCACCATCGGCGACCTCTTGCCGTGAGCACAGGTATCTCCGCACATGGCCGACGGCGGATGATCGAAGGGTGATCCCGCGGGTGAACTCGCGTGCTTCCTGAGGTCTGGTCGCTGTGTCCCCGCCAAGCTGATCTCGAGAACGAACGGTCCGTTCCGGACGGTCGGGCTCTCATCCACGAGGGGAACACGGCGACATGTGCACACGAGTTGTATGGCCCGATGCGAACGGTTCGGTCATCGTCGGCCGGAACATGGACTTCCACATGGACCTGCTCTCGAATCTCTGGAAGCTCCCGCGCGGAATCGAGCGCTCCGACGGCGTCCACGGCAATCTGACGTGGAAGGCGAAGTACGGCAGCGTCATCGCGACGGCCTTCGACATCATCGCGTGCGACGGGATGAACGAGGAGGGCTTCGCTGGGCACATTCTCTGGCTGGCCGAGTCCGACTACGGCAAGCCTGAAGCGAACGCGATCCAGTTGAGCCAGGCGATCTGGCTGCAGTACTACCTCGACAACTTCGCGACCGTCGCCGAGGCTGTCGCGTGGACGAACGAGTCGCAGGTGCAGATCGCACAGCTGTTCGACCCGACCGGTCACATCGTGCCCACTCTGCACCTGGCGATCAACGACGCGACCGGCGACTCGGCGATCATCGAGTACACCGACGGCAAGCCGAAGGTCTACCACAGCCGTGAGTACCAGGTGATGACGAACTCGCCCACCTTCGACAAGCAGCTCGAACTCGTGAAGGAGGTCGCGGGCCTCGGAGGAGACGAGCCGCTCGGGGGATCCACCCTCGCAAGCGATCGATTCGCCCGCGCGTCGTTCTACGTCGCCCACCAGAACCAGCCGAAGACGCAGATCGAGGCGATGTCGGCGATGTTCAGCATCATCCGCAACGCCGCGCAGCCGTTCCGAACGCCCGAACCGGGCAAGCCGGACGCATCGCAGACCATCTGGCAGGTGGTGCTCGACCTCACCAACAGGCGGTACGCCTTCGAATCGACGACTCGACCGAACATCGTCTGGGTCGACTTCGACGAGCTGAGTTTCAACGAGGGAACGAAGGTGCTCAAGCTCGACCTCGTAGGTCGACTGGCGCTCGAGGACGGCATGGCCGGCAACGCGAGTCATCAGTTCAGGGACGTCGGTCGCCTCGATTCGGAGCTGCTGGCCATCGGGCTGGACGCGCTCGAGTTCGTGGCCCGCAAGCAGGATGAATTCGCGGAGGTCCAGAACGCAGTTCAGAGCCTCGTCGGCACCAAGAAGAAGTCCTGACACCGTCGGCTGCGCGCAAGAGCCATCGCAAGGTCAGGTTGCGGCGCCCTCCACAGATACCCTCTGCTCCGCGCGCGAAAGCAGGAAGACCCCGGCGACCGCGACGGCACCGGCTGCGATGAACGCGAGGACCGACCACACCGGAGCATCGCTCGCTTCGCCGAGGATCGTGATGCCCAGCACGACCGCCACGGTCGGGTCGATCACGGTCAGACCCGCCACGACGACCTCGGGCTTGTTGCCGACGTGCGCGCGCTGGACGAAGTAGATCGACAGGCCGCCTGCGATCCCGATCCCCAGGATGCAGCCGAGGGTGAGCAGGTTCGTCGCGTCGAGGGAGAAGTCATGACCCTTCAGCGCCGTCTGGATGCGCAGGATCACCGTCTTGCCGAGCGTCGCGACGAAAGCCGAGTACACCCCGCCGAGGATCACCCAGAAGAGCGGTGGCGTCGGTGTCGCACGACCCGCGATCATGACGACCGCGGTCACGATCAGGACGCTGCCGAGCACGACGAGAACGGCGATGAGCTGCTCATCGCGGATGGCGTGCTGCGTGCTCACGAGCGCGGCGACCGTGACGAACGCCGCGACACCGATGACGCAGACCGCGATCGCGCGCACGACGCTCTTCGCGGGTCGGCGCTTCGCGACGATCGCGGTCAGCAGCACCGTGAAGACGAGCGCGGCGACGCCGATCGGCTGCACGACGATGAGCGGCGCGAAGGCGAGGCTGCCCATCTGCAGCAGGATCGCCGCACCGAGAAGCACCGTGCCCAGCAGCCAGAAGCGATTGCGCACGAGATGTCCGACGGGCGAGCCGGTGGCACCGGCATCCATCCGCTGCTCCATCCTCTCCATGCCGCGCGACTGCAGCAGATTGCCGACCGAGAGCGCGGCGGCGGAGGCGAGCGCCAGAGCGATGCCCGCGATGGGGAACGATTCGGGTTCCATGGTCATCCTTCGCTTTCGAGGTGGAGCTTGACGCTGATCTCGTACGCGTCGAGTTCGTCGAAGATGTAGCGCACAACGGTGGTGCTGTAGCGACCGGATGCCGCGAGCTGCCGCAGCCGGGCTCGCATGACCTCGATGACCGCGAGCTCGAATTCGAGCGACTCTCGCGTGGACGGCTCCTCTGGCGCATCGAGCACCGTGAGGAATCGTGACGGGGGGTGAGCGTAGATCTCATCGGAGAACGTCCCATGCGCGCGGCGGAGCGAGCGACTCCCGATGGCCTCGTGCGCGGCTTCTCGCAGCCGGCGGTCGACGTCACGGAGGACACGCCGCGGAAGCGCCGTCGTCGTCGCCGTGCCGAGTCCGACCAGACGGGCGACGGCGGGAAGCGTCAGACCCTGGATGAGGAGGCTGCCCGCGGCGACGGCGAACGCGATGAAGATCAGCAGTTCGCGTTCAGGGGTGTCCCGCGGAAGCGTCTGGGCGGCGGCGAGCGTGACGACGCCGCGCATGCCGGCCCACGTGACGACGACGCTGTGACGCCAGGTCAGCGGCGACGACTCGAAGTAGTCGACGTCGGCGCGGATCCTCCCCGCGCGTCTCTCGCTCGGAGCTCGCGCAGGGTCGAGCCGGCGACGGGTGGCTCTTCGTACGCGGGCGCCGTGGAACGACAGCATGGGCACGACGTAGGCGCCGCGCACGAGGATCAGCAGCACGAACGCGGCAGCGGCGATCCCCAGCCCCCGGAGCAGTCCCTCGTCGGCCGCGAGGTTCTTCGAGACGATCCCCCACAGCTCGAGGCCCATGATGAGGAAGACCGCGCCCTCGAGGATGAACTCGACCGTGCGCCACGTCATGCGGTCCGAGATGCGCTGCTCGGGCGTGAGCCACCGCACCGCCCCCTGGCCGCACACGACTCCCGCCACGACCGCCGCGACGAGGCCCGACCCGCCGACGGCATCGGTGGGAAGGTACGCGAGATAGGGCACGACGAGCCCGACCGCCGTGCTCGCCGTCGCATTGCGGGTCCACATCCGCAGGCGAAGGGCGAGGAATCCCGCCGCCGCGCCGATCACGACCGCCGAGAGCACCGCCCACGCGAACGCTCCGAGGGTCGCGACGAACGAGAACCCCGCGGCCGTCGCGGCGATCGCGGTGCGCAGCAGCACGAGGGCGGTGGCGTCGTTGAGCAGACTCTCGCCCTCGAGCAGGGTGACGACGCGTCGCGGCACCCCTTGCTTGCGGACGATGGAGGTCGCGACCGCGTCGGTCGGGCTGAGGATCGCTCCGAGAGCGATGCCGAGCGGCAGGCCGAGACCGGGGATCGCCCACCAGAAGAAGAGGCCCAGGAGCACCGAACTCACGATCACGAGCAGGATCGCGAGGCCGCCGATGGCGCGCAGGTCGCGTCGCAGCTCGATCGCCGGCGCCGAGACGGCGGACGAGTACAGGAGCGGCGGGAGCACTCCGACGAGGATGAGCGCGGGTTCGACGGCGAACGCGGGAACGGCCGGGATGAGGCTGATTCCCACGCCGACCGCGACGAGCACGAGCGGGCCGGCGACGCCGATGCGACTCGCGAAGGTCGACGCGAACACGATCACGATCACCGCGATGACGATGAGCAGCAGGACTTCGATCGACATCCGCCGTCACCCCGCCAGGTCCGCGATGCCCGAGCCGATGAGCTTGAACCCGAGGATCACGAAGAGCACGGTGACGATCACGGCGTGATTGGCGACGAGCCACTCGCGCGGGCGGCTGAGCGTGGCCTCGGCTCTGCCCGGTGCGACGACGCTCACGATCCACGGGATCGCGATCGCGATGATGCCGATCAGCGCGAAGATCAGGATGACGGCGACGATCTGCTCGACGGGCAGCGCGGATTGCGAGATGCGTCCGCCGGCCGCGATGAGCAACGGCAGATCCTTGGGCGAGAGCGGGCCGGCGAGCAGCACGCCCACGAGGAACGCCTGCCAGAGCGACAGACTGTCGAGACGCTCCATCCAGGCGGGCGTGTGCGTCGAGCCTCGCTTGCGCCACTGCATGACCGCCATGGCCAGAAGCACGAGGCCGAGCACGATCTCGATGCCGTCGACGAGCAGCCGCGGGATCGAATGCCCTTCCTCCGCACCCGCCGCGCGACCGATGAGCACGAGCACCCCGACGAACACGATCATGAAGACGTAGCAGCCCAGCACGAAGGCCGTGCCGTTCGAGCGCCCTTTGCCGGCGGTCGCCATCAGGATCACCGCGACGATCGCGAGGGGACTGATCGCGACGGCGACGGCGATCGTGAGCAGGTCTGCCAGGACGATCAGCATGCGTCACTCGCTCTGCTGGACGTTCCGCAGGAACAGGATGACCCACGCGAAGATCATGAGGCCGGCGACGAGCTCGACCGCCGTCAGGTTGTACACCCCCGCGAAGAACAGGATCGTGAGCGCGACGATGCCGGCCACGAACACGTAGCCGAGGACGAGGAAGGTGCGCGGCAGCGACGGCAACAGCCACGGAGCGCCGATCACCAGGAGCCCGTAGGCGACGGCCATGCCGGTCGCGACCGTGTTGTGCAGTAGGAAGAAGCGATCCACGGGGAAGATCCCGACGCATGCGAGCAGCACGCCCAACAGGATGAAGACCGATCGCACGATCCACAGGCGACGCCGATCGGCCACCGTGACGGACGGAAGAGATGCCGTGCCGAAGCGCGCGATGGTCGTGATGATGACACCCGACACGATGAGCGTGAGGTTGAACGTCAGTGACGAGATGTCGTGCGTGATACCGAGCGCCGAGAGGTTCATCTGCCACCAGAGCGGGTCGCTCGAGCTGAGCATGGCGCTCATCACGCCCACGACGAGGAAGACCGCGAGGACGAGTGACAGGTGCTTGGGCGACAGGGCGAGCGCCGAGAGGTACGAGGCGTAGGCGGTGAGCGCCGTGGCGGCACCGGCGAGCACGACGGCGGGGGACGTGTAGAGCGTCGCGCCCAGGAAGGCGTCCTCCATGACGGTCGCGACGCCGATCCAGCCGAGCAGGGCGATCGCCGCGTGCGCGATCGACAGCGCGATGAGATCGAACCACAGGTAGCGGGAGCGTGTGCGCCCCGCGATCCCGCCGATGTGCAAGCGGGATGCCACGAGCCGGCCGACGCCGAAGGAGACCGCTGCACTCGCCGCGGCGGCGATTGCGACGAACGTGCCGATGGAACCGGCGCCGGCGATCGGCAGCGCACGTCCCCAGAAGACGACGACGGCGACGACTGCCGCCGCGACGAACACGACGGCACCGAGGACGATCGCGGCGGATTCGTCGTCGAGCGGCTTGGGTGTGCGCTCGGTCATGTCGATGCGCTCCACGGACTCTGACGTGCTGACCGGCGAGACGGCACGAGCGGAGCCGCTCACTGGATGACCGGCGAGTACTCGCCACCGACCGCGCCACGATGACGGCGCGCTGGACGGCCCCACTGCGGCAGGACGATGAGAGAGGCGACGAGGAAGCACAGGGCGCCGATGAAGGTCCCGTTGTTCGCGAGGCTGCCGTCGAACGAGTCTCCACTGGGCAGGATGTAGGCACCGATCGCCGAGAAGGCGAACGCGACGCAGCCGACGAAGTTGATGAGCACCGACCACCATGCGCGTTTGCCGAGGTCCCAGAGCTTGGCACTGTGCGAATAGGCGACGAAAGCGAGGAGTCCGCTCGCGAGGAACGCGACGGAGCCTCCGGCATCCGGATTCCACACGTAATGCTCCTGCGCCGAGATGCTCTTGGCGGTCAGGGCGGCGGTCGTCGAGATGTTGAACATGATCGTGCCGAACGACTGGGTGGCCGCGGCGAGCCACTCGGCTCGCACCATGCGGCCGGGCGCGTAGTGGACCGGCACCGAGACGGCACCGCTCAGGAAGAGCTGCATGAGCCCCGCCGTCGTGAAGAACCACGCGCCGATGAAGCAGAGGAGGTTCGCGGTGCTCGAGCCCATCGCCTCGCTGAGTCCTGGAGTCGATGCGAGCGCGAAGAAGGCGGAGCCGATCATGAATCCCCAGCACTGCTTCGTGACGGTGGGAATGAAGAAGCGGCGTGGCCGGGCGTGCTCCGCTGTCGTTGTCGTCATGTCGGTCTCCATTCCGGATGCCGGACTCGATGCGCAGGGGAGGGCGCCCGCGGACGCCCTCCCCTTCGCGTCATCGAGTCAGTGGTGGAAGTGCGATCCGCTCGCAGCCGTGTCGGGCAAGGGCACATCGAGCGCGTCGAGGAACGCCACCTCGCCCTTGATGTCGGACAGAAGCGCCGACGCGAGGTCGCGGCTCAGGCCGACCTTCACGACGATGCGCTGCAGCACGACATCCGCCATGTCATCGGCCATGGGGTAGGCCGGTACGAGCCAGCCCTTCATGCGCAGACGGTCGGCGAGGTCGTAGAGGCTCCACTTGTCGGTGTAGCCGTCCTTGAGCACCCATGCGAACACGGGGATCGTGTCGCCCCTGCTCACGAGGTCGAACGGCCCGATCTTCTCGATCTCGCTCGAGAGGTAGGTCGCCACGTCGATCGAGTTCTGCTGCACCTCGCGGTAGCCCTCGAAGCCGAGACGGAGGAACTGGTAGTACTGCAGCAGTACCTGAGAGCCCGGGCGCGAGAAGTTGAGGGCCAGGGTCGGCATGTCGCCGCCCAGGTAGCTCACGTGGAAGATCATGCTCTCGGGCAGCACAGCGGTGTTGCGCCACACGACCCATCCGACACCCGGGTAGACCAGGCCGTACTTGTGGCCCGACGTCGAGATCGAGTTCACGCGCGGCAGCTGGAAGTCCCACACCAGATCGGGCTGGCAGAACGGGGCGACCATGGCACCGGATGCCCCGTCGATGTGGATCTTGACGTCGAGGCCCGTCTTCTCCTGGATCTCGTCGAGCTTCTTCGAGATCGCGATCGCGTCGTCGTACAGGCCTGTGAAGGTCTGGCCCAGGATCGACACGACGCCGATCGTGTTCTCGTCGACGTAGTCCTCGAGGTTGTAGCCGTCGAGGATGATGTGGTCCGGCGTGACCGGCACGTACCGCGGCTCGACGTCCCAGTAGTTGCAGAACTTCTCCCACACGACCTGCACGGCCGCCGACATGATGAGGTTGGGCTTGTCGATCGGCTTGCCCTCGGCCTTCCGCTTCTCCTGCCAGAGGCGCTTGAGCGCGAGACCGCCGAGCATGCACGCCTCCGACGAGCCGATCGTCGAGGTGCCGACCGTGTCGCTCGCGTCGGGCACGTGCCACAGGTTCGCCAGGATGCGCCAGCAGCGATCCTCGATCGCGGCAGTCGCCGGATACTCGTCCTTGTCGATCATGTTCTTGTCGGCGGACTCGAGGTAAAGCTTCTTCGCCTCGTCATCCATCCACGTCGAGACGAACGTCGCGAGATTGAGGCGCGAGTTGCCGTCGAGGATCGACTCGTCGTGCACGATCTGGTAGGCCGTCTCAGGCAGGCTCGGGCCGGCGGGCAGCGTGAACTTGTCGAACTCGGTCGCCTCGCCCGGGCGGACGAAGACGGGGTTGATGCTGAGCGTCGAGTCGACGTTCGTCGACTGGCGGGCCTTGGAGGTGTTTGCAGTGGTCACTTTCGCTCCCTGGATTCGTTTTGCTTCGAGTGGATGACTGGTGTCGAGCGGGCCTGGATGACGCCTCCTAGACCTCGACCGGCGGGTAGAGGCGGTCCATGTTGTACTGGCGGTTCCGTCGGGCGGCCCACGTCGAGATGGCGAGGAAGACGACCGTGAGGAGCGCGATCGTGCCGATCGCGACCCAGAGCCGGTAGTCCGCGCCGCCCAGGATCATGAACCTCAGACCCGTCACCGTCGCCGTCATGGGATCGATCCAGTGGATGTACTGGAACGGCAGCGTCGTGACGGCGACGGGATACACGCCGCCCGCCGAGGTGAGCTGCACCATGAGGAACGCGAGAGTCAGCACACGGCCGACGGCCGGGCCGAGCACGGCGTTGAACATCTGGATCATCGCCATGAACATGGCGACCATGAGCAGCATGAACCCGAACGTGCCTGCGGGATTGGCGTACTCCATCCCGAGCCCGAACCGCACGACGAGGTACAGGATCGTCGCCTGCAGGAACCCGATCGCGAGCGTCGGAGCGTACGAGGCGAGCACGACGCGGAACGAACCGAGGCCCTGAGCGAGCGGTCGCGCCTGCAGCGGGTTGAACAGCATCCACGCGATGATGCCGCCGACGAACAGTGCGAGTCCGAAGAAGAAGGGTGCGAAGCCGTACGCGAAGGTCTTGGCCTCGTTGTGGGTGACCTCCTTCATCACGACGGGGTCGGCGAGCGTCTTGATGAAGCTCGACTGCTGTGCGTTGTCCCAGGTCGGGATGAGCTTCATGCCCGCTTCGACACCGTCCGCCAGTTCGTTCGTGCCGGCGACGAGCAGCGGCGTGTTCGCGGCGAGCTCGGTAGCTCCGTCGCTGAGCTGCACGAGACCGCTCGAGAGCTGGTCCGCGCCGCTGCGCAGCTGGTCCGCTGTCGCGGTGACCGTATTGAGGGTGTTGTTGATCCCACCCGTCTCGATCGAGCGGAGCACGACGTTGATCCGGCTGCCCGGATTGTTGAACTCCGCTGCGAGCGTGTCGACATCCGTCTTGAGTCGATCGAACGCCACGGCGACGTCCTGGCTCACCGCACTCTGCTCGATCGAGCGCTGCACGCCCTCGAGCCGTGCCGCGATCTCTTGCAGGTCGGGTTCTCCCGTCGCGTTGAGATCGTCGATGATCGCCTGCAGTTCGGCGTGGGCCCGTGCGTTCGCCGCGGAGATCTCGTCGAGCGCGTTCGCGAGCGCGTTGGTGCTCGCGTCGATGGATGCCACGATGCCGCGCAGCTCGTCGCTCGTGAGTCCACTGGTGGACGCCGCACGCTCGACCTGCGCGACGGCTCCGTCGACGGCGCCGACGAGCTCGTCGATCGCGGCGTCCAGCGTCGCCGCCCCGTTCTTGGCGGTCACGAGATTCGTGGCGAGCTCAGCGGCACCCGCATCCAGCTCCTCCATGCCGGCGTTGAGCTCTTCCACGCCCGCGGCCGCCTGCTTGAGCTTGGGGAGCTCCGCCTTGATGCCGGTCGCGACGGCCTCGAAGACCTGCTCGCCGACCTGGGCGGTGACCTCGTTGATGATCTCGGCCGCGGCATCCTGTCCGATGACGGTCGACAGGTAGTTGTTGGCGTCGTTGTACGTGAAGATGAGCTGCGCCTGCTGCGGGTCTCCGGCGGCGGCCGACACGATCGACTCGCTGAAGTCCTTCGGGATCGTGACGGTGAAGGCGTAGTGCCCGTGCTCGAGGCCCGAGACGCCCTCCTCTTCGCCGACGACATGGATGTCGAGCTGCTTCGAGTCGACGATGCCCTGGGTCACCTGCGTCCCCGCGTCGAGCTGCTCGCCCTGCGACTCGGCGCCCTCGTCGAGGTTGACGATCGCGACCGGCAGGTCGTCGACGTTGCCGAACGGGTTCCAGAACGCCCAGAGGTACAGCGCCCCGTAGAGCAGGGGCATGAGGATGATGACCGCGACCGCGAGGCGCGGCATCCGTCCCCTGTAGTAGCGCTTGAAGTCACTGCCGGGTGAGAATGCGGCGATCATCGTCCGAATGCCTCTCGTTCGAGGACCGCGAACTCGTGGTCGGTCAGGTTGGGGACGTCGATGACGTCGGTGATCCCGTCGCAGGCCGCGACGCCGTTGACGTCCGCCGTGATGACGGTCTGCTCGCGCCCGAGGGCGATGAGACGCTCGAGCAGCCGGTGCGAGCTCTCGATGCTCGAGAGGGTGTCGACGCCGCCGACGACGAGGAGCGGAGGCTTGCGGATGTTGGCGACGGCGATGCGGAACATGGCCGCCGTGAACTCCGGCAGCTCTTCGACCATCGCGTCCATCGTCGGCAGCGAGTAGTCGCCGAAGACGGGCCGGCAGATGCGCTCGAGATCCTCTTGCGTGGACTGCGGCACCCACTGGTACCACTTGGCCGCCCAGCGCACCTGCTCGGTCACGATGTCGTGCACACGGATCGTCTGCTCGATGCCGTCGACCTCGTCGATCTTCGCGATCGTGGCACGGTCGAACAGATGGTGCGCGTCGTCGACCCGGCCGAACGCCTCGAGCCGCCCGGTCGTCCGCTTCATCCGCCCGGCGAGGGTCAGCAGCAGCGCCTGGCGTCCTCGGCCGCCGGCGCCGACGAGCACTGTCACGCCGCCCGAGCGGACGGTGAGGTCGACGGGGCCGTAGATGTGGCCCCACGACGCGTCGACCCCGATGCCGGAAGCCTTGATCAGCGTCTCGCCGAACGCGGGCGGGCGACCGCCTCGCGTCTCGATGCCACCCTCGGTGGCTGTTCCTTCCGTCGGCAGTGCCACGGCTCTCCCCCTTCACTCGTCCTGCATCGCGGCGATGTCACCGCAGCGATCTTCAGAGCGTGTTCTTGACGATCTGGCCGTTCTTCACGATGAGCTGGAAGTTCGCGTCCGGGTCGGCGATGAGCGAGATGTCCTTGATAGGGTCGCCGTCGACGAGGATCATGTCCGCCCACGCACCCTCGGCGATCACACCGAGCTTGCCGCCGCGGTAGGTGTTGCGCTCGCCCGCGAGCTCGAACAGCGAAGCGTTGCCGGACGTGAGCATCTTGAGCGCTTCGACGTTCGTGTAGAACTCGCCCAGGCGCGCGGCCATGACGCTCTGCCGCGGAGCCGACTGCGGCTCGAGAAGCAGGTCGGTACCCCACGCGGTCTTCACGCCGTACTTCTTCGCCCAGGCGTACACCTGGTCGGTGCCGTGGCAGATCTCGGCGTTCTTGCCGGCACGCACGGGGTCGGGATAGTGATGGTCGTCCTCGGCGAACGGCTGCATCGACAGCCAGATCTGGTTGTCGGCGATGAGGTGGATCGTCGCCTCGTCGGCGAGATGGCCGTGCTCGATGGACTTGACACCCGCGTCGATCGCCCGGGCGATGCCGGCCGGCGTATAGACGTGGGTCGCGACGTACGTCCCGTAGTCCGTGGCGGCCTGCACGGCGGCTTTGATCTCGTCGCTCGTGTACTGGAGGGTGTTGAGGGGGTCGTACATGGATGCCGCTCCCCCGCCGAGCGTCAGCTTGATCTGACTCGCCCCCATCCGCAGCTGCTCACGCACCGCGGCGAGCACGCGTGGCACTCCGTCGGCGATGCGCGTGAAGTGGATGTCCTCGGTGCGGCTGGGCTTGCCGCCGAACTCCTCGGGCACGTCGTAGACGAAGGCGAAGTCCGCGTGACCGGATGTCTGCGAGATCATCGCCTGGCTCGGGAAGATGCGCGGCCCCTCGAAGACTCCGCGGTCGATGAGACCCTTCACGGGCGCCGTGTCGCCGCCCATGTCGCGCACCGTCGTGAAGCCGCGAAGCAGCATGCGCTTGGCCTCGGCGATCGTGTTGCCGTACAGCGACCCGGTCGGCCCCTGGAGGAAGTCGACCATGCTGTTCGCATTGCCCATGAGGTGGACGTGGGCGTCGCTGAGGCCCGGCATGAGGAACTTGCCCTTGCCGTCGATCTCTACGACGCCGTCCGACGCATCGCCGGCGACCGGCGACGTCGAGACCGCGACGACGTGGCTGCCCTCGGTGAGGACGTCGACGTTGTCCTGCGGCTGATCGGCGACGCCGTCGAAGAGTCGGACGTTGCGGATGATCATTCTCTGGGTCGCATTGTTCCCGGTCATGGCCGTGACGCTACGGCCCGCAATGGTGCCCAGGAGCTCGAGTCATCCGGATTTCGCCCGAGCCGTCATCACCCCGTTGATCTGGCCTTTCATCACCGTTTCACCCGCGTCTCACCCACTCGTGACGGCTCCGGAAATGTGGGTACAGTCCCGTTTCGACAGTCCGGGATGCGCGACGCGCACGCCCGTCGAAGCGAAGGAGGACTGCCGTGAGCACGAAGGAACCCGTCTCGTCAGAGCCCGAAACCACCAAGCGCGGAGGACCGAGCGGCAAGGCGATCGCCGCGATCCTGATCTCCATCGCCGCGCTGACATTCGTCTTCTCCAACGTGGGGCCGGCCACTCTGCGGTTCCTGTTCCTGCAATTCACGATGCCCGCGTGGGGGTGGTTCCTCGCGGTGCTCATCGCCGGCGTCGTGATCGGCTCGCTCTTCCCGTGGTTCCGCCCGAAGAAGAAGAACTAAACCATATGCCGTGACGGGCATGGAAGTGCTCCGTCGCCGAAGGGGAGTGGAATCGATGTGTACGAGAGTCGTCTGGACGGATGCCGGTGGTTCGGTCATCGTCGGGCGGAACATGGACTATCACCGCGAGCTCGCGACCAATCTGTGGCTTCTGCCGCGGGGCGTGCGCCGGGACGACGGCGTCCACGGCGAGCTCACGTGGACATCCCGCTTCGGCAGCGTCGTGGCGACGGCGTTCGACATGATCTCCGTCGACGGGCTCAATGAGGCCGGGCTCGCCGGTCACGTGCTGTGGCTCGCGGAGTCGGACTACGGGGAGCTCGATCCGGCGCGACCCGCGCTGAGCCAGGCGGTGTGGCTGCAGTACTTCTTGGACACGTTCGCGACCGTCGCCGACGCGGTCGCCTGGATCGAAGCGAACGACGTCCAGGTCGCCCAGATGGTCGATCCGGCGAGTGGCGAGGTCCCCGCGATCCACCTCGCCCTCGATGACGCGACGGGCGACTCGGCGATCATCGAGTACATCGGAGGCGCGCTCGAAGTGCACCATGGGCGTGACTACCGCGTCATGACGAACTCACCCACCTACCACGAGCAGCTCGCCCTCCTCGCCGAGATCGACGGCTTCGGCGGAGACCGGCCACTCCCCGGCACGACCCTCGCAACCGACCGGTTCGCGCGCGCCGCCTATTACGTGGGGCGTCTTCCGCAGCCGCGCTCGCAGGTCGAGGCGATCGCGTCGATGTTCAGCGTCATCCGCAATGCCGCGCAACCGTTCCGGTTGCCGGACCCGGGCCGGCCCGACGCCTCGCAGACCATCTGGCAGGTCGTAGCCGACCTCACGACGAAGCGCTACGTGTTCGAGTCGACCACGCGACCGAACATCGTCTGGGTCGATCTGGAAGACCTCGACTTCACCGTCGGCGCTCCCCAACTCGTCCTCGACCTCGGCAGCCACCTCGCCGTGCAGGGCGGGGTCGCCGGGAACGTCGGCGACAGATTCGAGCGGCGTGCCGACCTGCGGTTCTTGACGCTCGCCGACCTCGCGCACGCCGAGAGCTGACTGCGCCGCGACCGCGGGCCGAAGGGCGACGATGTGAATCTGACCGATGAGGGGCAGGCGGAGCGCGAGCTGCGGCGCGCCGTGTCGTCCGGTCGGCCGGAGACGATCGCGCGGGCCGCCCTCGCGAACATCTGGCCCCTGTACAGCGCGCACTTCGATCTGCTCACCTCCACGGTGGAAGCGCTGCCCGGCGCTGTGCTCGAGCGGTATCCGGTCCTGAAGATCCTGCATCCGATGACTCCCGTCCTCGCCCGAGCGACGCGACCGTTCAAGCCCCTCGTCTCACCCGACGAGGCCCGCACGATGAGTCCCGACGAGCTCGACATCCTGACCGTCGTGCAGATGGTGGGCTTCCGCTTCAGCGGGGATGTCGCGGCCGCCCTCATCTACGCACGGCGCCTCGAGGACCGCATCGTCCAGGTGCGCGTCGAGTCGCGCGAGCGCACCGATGGACCCCTGTGGTTCTATCACCACCAGATCGGCTCGACGCTGCTCGCCGCAGGCGACTCGTCGCGCGCACTCCTCGCGTTCGCGACGGCACGGCAGCTCGGCCGCTTCTCGCAACAGCCCTACGCGGAACGGCTCGCCCTCGGGCGGGCCGCGCTCGCGCACGCGATGCGCGGGTCGCTCGACGAAGCCGATCTCGCCCTGACGGATGCGCGGACTCAGCCGACGCCCTCGCGCGCCCACGCGGCTGCCAGCCGTATGACCGAGGCGACGGCAGCGGCGATCGTCGCCGTCGAGCGCATGTCCGACGACCTCGACGACCTCCTCGCGGCGCTCGAGCCGTACGACAGCATCGAGCTCACGTGGCCGTTCGCGCTCCTCGCCCGTGCGCGAGCATTCTCTGCCCGGCAGCGACCCGACGAAGCGATCGAGGCGGTGCGGCTCGCGAGCGATGCGCATCCTTTCCAGCACGGCTCGGTCGCGACCGACATCATCAATGCGGCGTCGATCGACGCCCTGTGGGCACTCGGCGACGCGACCGCCGCACGACGCATCGCCGAGTCCACGGCGGCGCCGGGTCGACTCACGCGCTTCGCCGCGGTGCGGCTCGCGCTGCTGGATGCGCGACCGGATGCCGCGGCCCGTGGCATCCTGGAGCTCTCGCGCGACCCCGCACTGGGACCCGGGCACCGCGCCGAGCTGCTGCTGCTTTCGACCTGGCAGGACTTCGTGCGCGGCGACGACGTCGATCCCGAGGCGGCGGCGCACGTCGCGCGCCTCGCGGCGAAGCGCGGCATCCGTCGCCTGCTCGCGACGATGCCCGCACAGCTGATCGACGCTGTCCGCGCGCGTCTGTCGGTCGCCGACTGCGAGGTCTTCGACTCCGCGACCGACCGGCTCGCGCATCTGGATCTGCCCCGCCGACCGTCGCTCACGGGCAGCGAGGCCAGGGTTCTGGGCGCTCTTCCGAAGCACCCGACGACCGCGGAACTCGCTGCCGCGTTCCACGTCTCGCCCAACACGATCAAGACGCAGCTGAAGTCGCTGTATCGCAAGCTCGGCTGCACGAATCGGGACGACGCGATCAAGGTCGCTGCGCGGCTCCACCTCATCGCACTCGATGGTGACTGACCGCACGGCGAGGAGGATTCGAGATGACAGGACTGATCGAACGGGCGCGTGGCGCGCTGCAGGCGCTGCGCAGCGCGCCCGTCGTCGACGAAGAGGCGGCAGCGGGCACGGGCGTGCCCGCGATGATCGGTGAGTTCGGTGCGGCGATGCTGGCCGCGTCGCAGGCGACCAGCGACGTGGAAGAGACGCTCAAACGCCTGGCTGTGCGCTACGACCGGCCGGACCTGCGCGTCTTCGTGCTCCCCACGCTCGTGCTGATCGAGGATCCGCATTCGAGCCCCGCCGAGACATCCATCTTCCCGGCCGATCAGGCGGCGCTCCGCCTCGACCAGTCCGCCGCGGTGGAGCGACTGATCCGGCGCGCGTTCGCCCAGCAGACTCCCGCGTCCGCGATCCTCGACGAGCTCGCGGACATCCGCGTGAGCGGCCCGAGGTTCGGACCCGTGCTCGCGGTCGCGGGCTACACCCTCCTCACCGTGGGGTTCGGGCTGGTGCTGAACCCGACGCTCACGGCGCTGCCGGTCTACGTCGTGCTCGGGATGATCGTCGGGACGATCGTCCACCTCGCGAGCCGCGTCGCGACGCTCTCACTCATCCTGCCGGTGCTCACGGCGTTCACCGTGACTCTGCTCATCTCGCTTCTCGTGCGGCCGCTCGTGCACGACGACGTCCTGCGTCTCGTTGCGCCATCGCTCGTGTCGTTCCTGCCCGGACTCACACTCACGATCGCCGCGGTCGAGTTGAGTTCAGGTCAGGTCATGGCCGGAGCGAGCAGGCTCGTGTACGGCGTGGCGCGCCTCGGCCTGCTCGCCTTCGGAGTCTTCGCCGGCATCTCGGTCGCCGGCGAACCGACGGTGTCGTCGGTGCAGGGGACGCAGCTCGGGGCATGGGCGCCCTGGGTCGGCATCCTCCTGGTGAGCCTCGGTTACTACCTCTTCTCATCCGCGCCTAACGGATCCTGGATCTGGATCCTCTACGCGCTCGTGGTCGCCTACGCGGCGCAGCTGCTGGGCGATCTGCTGGTCGGCGCGGAGCTCTCGGGGCTCGTGGGTGCCCTCATCGTGATCCCGGCTGTGCACCTCGCCGGGCGCCTCCGCGCCGCACCGTCCACAGCCATCATGCTCACGTGCGCCTACTGGCTGCTCGTCCCCGGTGCCATGGGATTCATCGGCCTGACCGAAGCGGCCGCGGGCACGGCGGGCGCCGTCGCCACGATCCTCCGGACGTTCGGCTCGCTGATCGCGATCTCGATCGGGATGCTGCTCGGCGCCGGCCTCACGCGGGACGCCACGGCCGTCGTGCGCGGATGGCGCCGAGGGCGCGTGGCAGAAGGCTCGTCCGCATGAACGAGCGGCGCGCGCTCCTGGATCGACCGTTCGGCACGGGGTTCTTCGTCACGCTCGGCGGCCTCGTCGCGGTCGCCATCGGCGTCGCGGTGTCGAACCTGTCGACCGTCCTGATCGCGATCGCGTTCGCCCTGTTCGCCGCCCTCGGCCTGAACCCCGTCGTGCGCAATCTGCAGCGGCTCGGCGTCACGCGCGGGTGGGCGATCACGATCGTCTACGCCGGCTTGGCGATCGTGCTGGCCGGCGTGCTGGTGGTCGTGCTCCCCACTGCCGTGAGTCAGATCGCCCAGTTCGTGCGGAGCGTGCCGCACCTGGTCGCGGACTTCCAGAAGACGAGCGCGTACACATGGCTCGTCGCCACGTTCGGGGTCGACGTGAACACGCTCGTCAGCGACGTGCAGTCCTACCTCACGCGCGCTGACACGATCACGACGATCGGCAAAGGCGCGCTGCAGATCGGCGGAACGGTCGCGGCATCCGTCTCGGGAACGATCGTCGCGCTCGTGCTGAGCCTCTACTTCCTCGCGGCGCTGCCCGCGATGAAGGCGGCGCTCGCACGTCTGTTCCCGGCTCGTGTGCGGGCGAAGGTCGTCGAGCTCACGGACGACATCGCGGACTCCGTCGGCGGTTACGTCGTCGGAATGGTCGTGCTGGCATTCTGCAACGCCGTCGTCGCCCTCGTCCTCCACCTCGCGCTGCAGTTGAAGTACCCCATGCTCATGGCCGTCGTCGCGTTCCTCCTCACTCTCATCCCGCTCGTGGGATCGGTGCTCTACTGGATCGTCGCATCGTCGCTCGCCCTCTTCTCGGGTTGGGTGCCCGCGCTCCTGTTCGCAGCGATCTATCTCGTCTACATGCAGCTCGAGGCGTACGTCCTGACGCCGAAGGTCATGAACCGCGCGATCTCGGTCCCTGGTGCGCTCGTCGTCATAGGCGCGCTCATCGGCGGCACGATTCTGGGGCTCCTCGGGGCTCTCGTCGCGGTTCCGGTGACGGCGTCGCTGCTGATCATCGCGAAGCAGGTGCTCCTGCCCAGGCAGGATGCGAAGACCTGACGGTCAGTCGCCGTCGGCCCCGATGAGGTGCAGTCGCGAGGCCGTCTTGATGGCTTCGTCGCGCGTCGAGGACCCGAGCTTGCGATACAGCGACTGCAGCTGAGACTTGATGGTGTTCGGCGAGACGTGGAAGGTCTCGGCGATCGCGGCCGTCGTCTGGTGCGAGGGGAGCGCGTTGAGCACGCGGCGCTCTCCCGTCGTCAGGATGGGGCGCGGATGCATCTCGAAGTTCGCCAAGCCCGAGGTGACGGCGTCGAACTCCGCCGCAGGCTCGCTCGGCAGGAGAGCGCGGACATGATCGACGAGCTGCCGCGGCATGATCGCGAGCAGTCGCCGGCTGTCACGCTTGCGCGCGATGCGCGAGATCTGCAGGGCCGTGTCGCGATCGATGTCGTCCGTGCGAGCGAGTTCGAGCCAGCCGCCGAGGAGCACCGACTCGGCACGCTGCGCAGGGCCGAGCGACTGATCGGCGGCGAGCACGCGCAGCGCGTGCCCTGCCACATCGAAGCGACCGTCATGCAGTGCGACACGCACCGTGGCGAGTCGCGTCAGAGTCCCGGCATCCACGTTCTCGTCTGCAATCCTGCGGGCGAGCGTGATGTCTCCTATCGCGAGGAGCGCCTTGATGGAGGTCGCGGCCACGACGTCCGTAGCGAACGAGCCTTGCTGGGCGGGGTGCGAGTCGCTCGCGAGATGAATCGCCTCGAGCGCGTCCTCGGGCTGACGACGGGCGAGGAACGCCCGCGCCCTGGCGAGCAGTGCGAAAGGCCACGTGAGTTCGATGGTGTCGTAGGGATCCAGCGCGGCGAGCGCATCGTCGAGATCGTCCGACATGCGATCGACCGCGATGAGGGCGGCGGCAGTGGCTTCGCTCGTCCGGCACGAGTCCACGTGCGCGACCGTCGGCATCGGCGCCGTCTTCGCAGCGGCCAACGCGCGCTCGGCATCGCCGAGCGAGCCCCGCACGGCGTGCGCGAGGGCCTCTCTGCCGAGCGCCATCCTCTCGGCATCGCGCTGGATCGAGAATCGGCCGAGCTGACGCGATGTCGCGAACTCGAGCAGCGCGCGTGTCGTGTCGCCCGCGGCGAGGAGCGTCGACCCGATCTGGTGGTGGAAGAACCACAGCGGACCGTCGGTGCGCTCGCGGGACTCCACACGTGTCTGCAGGATGCGGTCCTCGAGTCGCCGCGCGTAGGACAGCGCCGCCGTCACATCGCCGCTCGTGCGGAATGCGATCATCTGAACGAGGGTGAGGAAGTCCACCTCCTCAGGGCTCATCGTGCGTGCATCGTCCTGATAGATCAATGGCTTGAACGGGCGCGTCGTGCGCGCGAGCACAGGGGTCATCGGATGCAGCATCTTCAGCATCGGGTGACGCTCGAGCACGGGGCTCGGCAGGCCCACGATCGCGGACCGCAGCGCGCCCGCATGGGCGCTGTAAAGCGGCCAGATGTTGGCGACGGCGGCGCGCGCGATGGCGTCGGCGCTGCCCGAGCTCACCGCTCGGTCCAGTTCGTCCTTCGCCTTCACCGGGTCGTTGAGGTTCACGGCATCCCCTGTTCGTTCTGGTTCGCGATCAGATCCCCCCGATCGCTCGAACCGCTTCATTTCTACTGATCCGGGAGTCCGCTCACAGGGGTTTGGTCACCACTTCACCCTCGACATCACCCAGGGGCACCCTGCGACCACCCGGCGCGAAGCGGATGAAACGGCGGATGACGGAGCGGGTGAACTTCGGCTGCCGGAGCGTCGCGGCATCCGACCGTCTCGGCATGCTGGGATCCCGCCGGAGAAGGACGAACCGCATGACCGCAGACACCTCGAAAACCGCCGTGAACGGCATCCGCACCGCCATCGGCGTCGGCGGCACTCTCGCCGTGGTGGTCGGCGTGCTCATCCTCGTCTGGCCGGGCAAGACGGCCATCGTGGTGACGGCCATCATCGCGATCTACGCGATCGCCGCCGGGCTGGCCTACGCAGGATTCGGCGTCTTCACCAGGGACCGAGGTGGATGGTCGCGCGTCGGACACATCGTGCTCGGCCTGCTCTTCGTGGTCGCCGGCGCCGTCGCCCTCACCAACCTCAGCCGGACCGCGGTCTGGCTCGCGGTCTTCGTCGGCATCCTGGTCGCGGTCATGTGGATCGTCGAGGGGATCGTGGCGCTGTCGACTCTTCGTGACGCGCCGTCGATGGGGTGGTCGATCGCCTACGCGAGCCTCAGCATCGTCGCAGGCGTCGTGCTCCTCTTCGCCCCTGCGTGGGGAGTCGTGCTGCTGTGGTGGATCCTCGGCTTCTCGCTCGTCGTCCTCGGCATCATGAACATCGTCCGTGCGTTCCGGTACGGCTCGGCGCACGACTGATGTCCGCCGGTTGCGCCGTCGCGTCGATCACGCGGTGAAGGGTGGGAGCTCGTGTCCCGCGAGTGACGGGCCGACGTCGCGAACGATCGGCGAGCGCAGCTCGAGTGCTTCGCGGCGTGACGAGACGCCGAGCTTGCGATAGAGCGAGCTCAGATGAGTCTTCACGGTGTTCGGGGAGAGGAAGAGCGCCGATGCGAGATCCGCGACCCGATCGTGATGCGGGAGAGCGGCGAACACCCGTCGTTCGCTCGCGGTGAGGTGGAGGTTCGCGTGGCCCAGGTCCGCGAAGGTCATCCCGGCGGTCGCTTCGTCGAAGGCCTCTCGAACATCCTCGGGCATGTGCCGGCGCGCCGACTCGGCGACCCATCTCGGAACCATGCGCACGACCCTGCGGTAATCGGGGTTGAGTCCGACCAGTGCGAACTTGCGCGCCGCGTCGACGGTCAGCGTCTCTCGTCCCACCATCTCCCACACGCGAAGGCAGGTGATCTCGGCCTCGCTCACCGGCGATGTCCAGCGCGCCGATCCGATCTCGCGCAGACGTGCGGATGCGGCGTCGAAGTCGCCGATCACGAGATCGAGCCGAGTCAACTGGCTCAGGAGCATCGGCCCCGGTTCGCGGATGCGCTTCCCCGTTTCGACGGCTTCCGCCTCCTGTCCGAGCTGGAGGAAGACCTCGATATAGGTCCGAGTAAGGATGTCGGCGGGGATCGTCCCGTCCTGCACACGATGAGTCGACGCGGCGACTCGGGCGATCTCGAACGCATCCGTCGGACGCCCGCCGAGGATCGCGTGACGCACGCGCGCCAGGGTGACGAACGGCCACGTGAAGGCCGTCGATTCGAGACTCGACAGGACCGCCGGGTCGAAGGCGTCGAGCGAGGCTGCACGTTCCAGAGCGATGAGCGCGTCGGCGGATCCCTCCGTTCCGCGTCCCTGCGCCGCGTACGGGCCGGTGAGACTCGGAAGGGAGCGGGCTGCGGTCAGCGATTCGGTCGCGTCCGCGATGCTTCCCCGGAGCGCCTCCGCCAGCGCAAGCCGCGCGAGCGACGCGCGCTCCGCGTTCTGCGAGCCGGACACGCGCCCGACATCCCTCGCCTTCGAGAGCTCCCGCACGGCGCCCACCGTGTCACCCATGAGAAGAAGCGTCGAACCCATCTCGTAGTGGAGGAACCAGAGGATGCTCCCGCGCTGCGCGCGCTCCGGCACGTCCATCGTGTACACGCGATCGGCGAGTTCGCCCGCGTACGCAGCGCTCGAGCGCAGATCGCCGTTCATGCGCGCGGCCAGGATCTCCATCGTGACGATCGCATCGCGACCCGTCGCTCCGTGCACCGGCGCGTCGCGCAGCGACTCCACGTCGAAGGCCGTGCTCGAACCCGCCATCGCCGGCGCGATCGGATGAAGCATGCGCAGCACCGGGTATCGAGCGAGCGTCGGGCCCGAGATGCTGCCGACGGCCTCCTGCAGTGCTTCGATGTGCTGGTCGTACAAAGGCCACAGGTGTCGATGGATGACGGATGCGATCGTCTCGACGTCGCCCGATCGGCGTGCCTCATCCAGCGCATCGCGAGCGATCGACGCCTCGTCCTGCAACATCCCGCACCCCCACACCGTGGCGCCCGAAGCGTCGACGATGATCGACTCGATCAGCTTCGCCGCTCCTTCAACGGCGCATTCTCGACACAGACTGGCACAGAATCGACGCCGCGCGCCTGAAGCGACATGCGACGCAAGTCCCGCCGCGGGCAAGATCATCCCTGGCCTCACCTCCGGCATCCCTCCCCGATCACCCTTCCGTCGTCCGGCCTCCGCGACGGATCAGAGGGTGATAACTTCGCGAGGTGCAGCGCGAGAAGTCCCCCGATGAAGACCCGCTCCTCGGCATCGCCCTGAGCGGCGGAGGGGCGTTCGGTGCCGCCCACGTCGGAGTGCTGCAGGTGCTCGAGGAGCGCGGCATCCGTCCCGGCATCGTCACCGGCACGAGCTCGGGCGCCCTCGTCGGCGCGGCATACGCCGCGGGTCTCGACGGCGCGGCGATCGAGCGGATCGCCCGCGGCTTCCGCTGGAGCCGCATCGCACGGTGGACCCTGCAACCGCGATGGGGTCTGCTCGACACGCACGTCGTGACGACCGCCATCCATCGCCTCCTCGGCGAGGATCCGCGCATCGAGGACCTCCCCCGTCGCTTCGGCGCCGTCGCGACCGACCTTCGCACCCGCAGGGCGGTGACGCTCGACAGCGGGCCGCTCAGCAGCGCGCTGCGCGCGACGATCGCGGTGCCCGGCCTGCTGCCGCCCGTGCGGGTGGGAGGTCGTCTGCTCGCCGACGGCGGCATGGTCGACAATGTGCCGCATGCGGCTGCCCGCTCCCTCGGTGCCGAGCGCGTCATCGTGGTGCACCTGCACGCCAAATGGGAGAACGTCCGGATGATGCGAACCGTCACGGCGACCGCCGACCTCGCTCGCGATCCGTCGGTCACGCTGATCCAGCCCGAGATGGAGCGGATGGCCCAGTGGACGATGCGCGATGTCCCCCGCCTGATCGCCGAGGGGCAGCGTGCCGCGAACGCCGCGCTCGACACAAGGCGGCAGTAACTCAGACGTACCGCCCGGCGACGGGCCGCGGGGTACGCGGAGAGCGGGCGTCGTGACGTTGCCTCGTCGCGGACCCTGATCATGCCGCAAATGGAAAAAGCCCCTGATCGGGGCTTTTTCTGGCGGTGACGGTGGGATTTGAACCCACGGTAGGGGGTTACCCTACACAACTTTTCGAGAGTTGCACCTTCGGCCGCTCGGACACGTCACCGTGGGATAGTTTACGACACGCCGACGGATGCCGCGAATCGGGCCGTCACCAGGCCGAGGCCACCGCCGCGTGGGTCTCGAGGATGCCTTCGGTCGTGCCGTCCGGCGCGCGCCCGATGCCGCACTCCGTCGCGACGCCGAACACGGGGACATGGCGAAGGGCCGTCTCGACCCGTCGCGACGCACCCTCGACACCGTCCTCGCGGTGCACGAGCCCGAGGTAGAGCTCGCCAGGCACGGCGAAGCCGTCGAGCGGCGCGAAGTAGGCGTCGTCGTCGCGCTCGATCGGCACGGGGAGGTGCAGCCAGGTGAGCGGGCGATCCAAACCAGACAGCACCGCTTCGGCGAAGCGCCGCAGGTTCGCCGTATCGGTCGGCTCGATGAAGTGCTTCTCGCCGGCATCGCCATAACAGAGGTGCACACCGACCTCGACACCGCTCGGCACAGCGTTCACGAGCGCCGCGACCCGCGCCGGCAGCTCGGTCCACTCGTCCTCGAACCACCCTGAGTATGCGCCGCCGAACGTCTCTTCGTAGCCGCCGGCCTCGAGCACCGCGAACTCGGTCGCGACGTCCCACTGGATCGCCAGATCGTCATGGGGGATGACGGAGACGATGCGGGCGAGCTCCGCGAGAAGTGCCACCGCGTACACCGGCTCGATCGCGGGCCGGTCGACCCCGCGGAAGAACGCCGCGATCACACCGACCGGCGTCGGCAGCGACACCTGGAACCGCACGCCCGGGGCGATCGCTCCCTCGGATCGCAGTCGCGTGAACACGGCGTACGACTCGATGGCGGCATCCGCGTAGCCGAGCGGAGGAAGGACGATGGATGCCGCATCCACTCCGTCTGCGATGCGGACCGGCCGCGCGTCGAGGCCACGCACGAGGATCGGCTCGTCGCCGATCCGCTCGAGGCCGTCGGCGGCGCCGATCACGTCGGGCTGGAAGAGGATCCAGTGGAAGCGGGCGCCGACCTCTCCGTCGGGGATCCGCTTGAGCGCACCCCCGAGGGTCGAGGCGGCGACCCTCATCGTTTTCTCGGCGTCGTCGTAGTTGACGCTCCCGACGAGCAGGGCACCTTGAGGCTGGGTCATGCCTCCACAGTGCCAGCCTGCCCCCGCGAAGACCAGGCGGAACGACCCGCGACGTCATCGGACGGGTCTACGTTGAAGACGTGACCGAGACGATGACCAGCCAGCAGCGTCTCGTCGTGGCGATCGCGGCGCTCGCCTCCTTCGTCGCGTTCCTCGACGGCACGATCGTCAACGTGGCGCTGCCGGCGATCAGCCGAGAGCTCGGCGGCGGACTGGTGACTCAGCAGTGGGTGGTGGATGCCTACCTCATCACGCTCAGCGCGCTCATCCTCCTCGCGGGCTCGCTGAGCGACGCGTACGGCCGCATCCTCATCATGCGCATCGGACTCATCGGGTTCGGCATCGCATCCATCGGTATCGCCGTCGCCCCCAATCCCGAGATCCTCATCATCGGTCGCGCGCTGCAGGGGGCGGCCGGGGCCTTCCTCGTGCCGAGTTCGCTCGCGCTCATCACCTCGACGATGCGCGGTGCGCTGCAGGCCCGGGCGATCGGCATGTGGACGGCACTCACCACCGGCGCGATGGTCGTCGGCCCGGTCATCGGCGGGCTGTTCGTCGACTACCTCTCGTGGCGTTTCGCGTTCCTCATCAACGTGCTCCCGATCGCGATCACGCTGTGGCTGCTCACGCGGCTGCAGCATCCGGACCGCCGCGACCCCGGCGCCCGGATCGACTGGCTGGGCGCGATCCTGTGCACGCTCGGGCTCGGACTCGCCGTGTTCGCCCTCATCGAGCAGCCGAACCTCGGGTGGGGATCGCCCGCGATCTGGATGCCGCTCGCCGGGGGCATCCTGCTGTTCCTCCTCTTCCTCCTGCGTCAGCGGACGGTGCCGTCGCCGATCCTGCCGCTCGGACTCTTCCGCGTCCGCAACTTCTGGTCGGGCAACATCACGACCCTCTTCGTCTACGCCGCACTGTCGCTCAACGGGTTCGTGGTCGCCGTGTACCTGCAGCAGGGCGCCGGACTCTCGGCCACGCTCGCGGGGCTGGCGAGCCTGCCGATCACGATCATGACGATCGTGCTCAGCTCGCGGATGGGCGCACTCTCGGGGAAGTACGGCCCCCGGTTCTTCATGACGGTGGGTCCGATCGTCATGGCGATCGGCGCGCTGCTTCTGCTCGCGGTCGGCGAGGACTTCGACTACTGGTGGCAGGTGCTGCCCAGCATGCTCGTGTTCGGTCTCGGGCTCGCCGTGACGGTGTCGCCGCTCACCGCGGCGATCCTCGGGTCGATCGAGTCCGAGCGCTCGGGCATCGCGTCGGCGGTGAACAACGCCGTCGCGCGGGTCGCGGGACTGCTCATCATCGCGATGCTCGCCCTCGTGACGGGTGGGGGGCTCGACCTCGCGGGGTTCCACCAGGCGAACATCGTCGCGGCCGCGCTGCTCCTCATCGGCGGAGTCGTCTCGTTCGTGGGCATCCGCAATCCTCGGCGCGAGCGGATCACGACGGATTCGTGACGACCCCGGATCGACCCTGGCCGCGGCATCCGCTCACTGCCAGACTGGCCGCATGGCAGTCATCGAGAACTCGAAAGTCACCATCGTCGGCGCCGGCTCGGTCGGCTCGAGTGCCGCCTACGCCGCTCTGATCCGCGGCTCCGCACGGCACGTCGCCCTCTACGACATCGCGACCGAGAAGGCCGAGGCCGAAGTGCTCGACCTCGCGCACGGCACGCAGTTCACCGGTACGAGCGACATCATCGGCGGCAGCGACATAACGGTCGTCGAGGGCTCGCAGGTCGTCGTGATCACCGCCGGGGCCAAGCAGAACCCCGGCCAGACCCGTATCGAACTCGCGGGGGTCAACGCCCGCATCATGAAGTCGATGATGCCCCAGCTGCTCGAGGTCGCACCCGACGCGATCTACGTGCTCGTGACGAACCCGTGCGATGTGCTCACCGTGCTCGCGCAGGAGGAGACGGGCCTTCCGCGCGAGCGGATCTTCGCCTCGGGCACCGTCCTGGACACGTCCCGCCTGCGCTGGAAGCTCGCCGAGCGCGCCGGGGTCTCGACGTCGAGCGTGCACGCCTACATCGTCGGCGAGCACGGCGACACCGAGTTCCCGCTGTGGTCGAAGGCGACGATCGGCACGGTGCCGATCCTCGATTGGGTCACCCCGGCCGGCGACCGGATGACTCCCGAAGAACTCGATCAGATCGCGATCGATGTGCGGGACGCCGCGTACAAGGTCATCCAGGGCAAAGGTGCGACGAACTACGCGATCGGCCTGTCGAGCGCGCGCATCATCGAGGCGATCCTGCGCGACGAGCACGCGGTCATGCCCGTTTCGCCCGTGCTCGAGGACTTCCAGGGCGTGAGCGGCGTCGCGCTGTCGGTGCCGTCGATCGTGAGCGCCAAGGGCGCGATTCCGATCCGGGAGACGCCCTTCGATCACGGTGAGCTCGAGCTGTTCCACAAGTCCGCCGAGGCGCTCCGAGAGGTCGCCGACTCTCTTCGCGACTGACTCTCCCGCCATCCGCCCCCAAGGCCCTAGTCTCTAGCCATACGGTCCACGACCACTGGGGGTTCTCGTGCACGTCTCTCACCCGCGCCCGCATCGCCGCGCGACCGCCCTCGTCGGCGCCGCCGTCCTCGCACTGGCGATGAGCGCTTGCGCTGCTTCCGATCCGTCCGCCTCCCCGACGCCCGCTGCGCCGTCGGGGATCCCCGAGCAGACCTCGGCGGAGCTCCAGGCGGTGCTCGACGATCTCTACACCGAGGGCGTGTTCCCCGGTGCGATCGCGCGGGTCATCACACCCGAGGGCGAGTGGGTGGGCACCGTCGGAGCCTCGGCCGAGGGAGGCACCACCGCCCCGGCCCCCGGTGATCGCACGCGCGTCGGGAGCATCACCAAGACGATGACGGCGACGATCCTGCTGCAGCTCGTCGACGAGGGCCTCGTGACGCTCGACGACCCGATCTCGAAGTACGTGGCCGACTCACCCAACGGCACGGCCACCCTGCGTCAGCTCGCCGACATGACCAGCGGCATCCCCTCGTACTCCCTCGACGACGGCTGGCAGGCGAAGCTCTTCGGCGACCCGTACAGCATCTTCACGCCGCAGGAGCTCATCGACGATGCGAAGGCGCTGCCGCTCGTCGGGGCGCCCGGCGAGAAATGGCAGTACTCCAACACCAACTACGTGCTGCTCGGCATGGTGATCGAGAGCGTGCTCGACCAGCCGATCGCCGACGTCTTCCAGGAGCGCATCTTCGACCCCGTCGGCATGGCCGACACCGTCTACCCGGGCGACTCGAACGAGATCGCACAGCCGCACCTGTCGGGCATCACGGAGCAGGGACAGGATGCCGGGGTGAGGGTCGACGCGACGGACTGGAGTCCGACGGGCGCGTCGACGGCCGGCGAGGTCATCTCGACCCTCGACGACCTCACGCTCTGGGCGCATGCGCTGTTCACGGGCGACGACGTGCTCTCTCCCGAGATGCAGCAGCTGCGGCGGGACTCGATCCTCACGTCGCCGCCGCCGAACAACGCCGACAACGGGTACGGCATCGGTTGGGGGCACCTCCCGAACGGATGGTGGGGGCACAACGGCGAGATCCCGGGCTTCACGACCTCGGTCTTCCACGACTACGACCAGGAAGCCACGATCGTCGTCGTCGTGAACAGCGACATCCCGATGTCGTCGGAGAAGGGGCCTGCGCCGACGATCTTCGAGGCGCTCGCGGAAGTTCTCGGCTAGGGGTCGATCGTGGCCGGCGGCGGCGATGGGATGCCGCGGCCGCGCACCCATGTCGGCGTGCCCGATTAGCCTGAGTGCATGGCATCCCGACGCCCCACGACGGCCGCACCGTATCGGTGCACGGAATGCGGGTGGACGACGCTGAAGTGGGTCGGCCGCTGCGGCGAGTGCCAGCAGTGGGGCACGGTCGTCGAGGCAGCCGAGCAGACCGGCATCACCCGCTCAGTGACAGCCGTCGCCCCCGGCGCCGGGCGTGCGGCACTGCCGATCACGCACATCGACTCGCGCGATGCGCCGCGGCGCACGACCGGGGTCGGCGAATTCGACCGTGTGCTCGGCGGCGGACTCGTGCCTGGCGCCGCGATCCTGCTCTCGGGCGAGCCGGGCGTCGGCAAGTCGACGCTGCTCCTCGAGGTGGCGGCGAAGTCCGCGAAGGTCGGGCGACGCGTGCTCTACGCGAGCGCCGAGGAGTCGACGGCGCAGGTGCGGCTGCGCGCGGAGCGCACGGGCGCGCTCCACGATGAGCTCTACCTCGCCGCCGAGACCGACCTCGCGACGATCCTCGGGCACGTCGATCAGGTGCAGCCCGAGCTGCTCATCGTCGACTCCGTGCAGACGGTGGCTTCCGGGCTGTCCGAGGGGATGGCCGGGCATCCGTCGCAAGTGCGGGAAGTGGCATCCACCCTCATCCGCGTCGCGAAGGACCGCGGTCTGCCCGTCATCATCGTGGGGCACGTCACGAAGGACGGATCGATCGCCGGCCCCCGGATCCTCGAGCACCTCGTCGACGTCGTCTGCCATTTCGAGGGCGACCGGCAGACGTCGCTGCGCTTCGTGCGCGCTCTCAAGAATCGCTTCGGCCCGACGGATGAGGTGGGCTGCTTCGACATGACCGGCGCCGGCATCGCCGAGGTGCCCGACCCGAGCGCACTGTTCCTCGGGCACGGGTCTCCCGAGCCGGGCACCTGTGTCGCGATCGCACTCGAAGGTCGTCGCGCGATGCCCGTCGAGGTGCAGGCCCTCACGATCGCCTCGACATCGCCGAATCCCCGGCGCATCGTCAACGGGGTGGATGCCGCGCGCGTCGCGATGGTCCTCGCGGTGCTCGAGAAGCGGTGCGGTGTCGAGACCTCGAAGCTCGACGTGTACGTCTCGACCGTGGGCGGGGTGCGCTTCACCGAGCCGGCGGCCGACCTTGCGATCGCGATCGCCGTCGCCGGTTCGGTGCGCAACGACGCCGTACCGCGCACGCTGGCCGCTGTCGGCGAGCTGAGCCTCGCCGGCGAAGTACGCCCGGTCACGCAGGCGGCGCAGCGGCGGTCCGAGGCCGCGCGCCTCGGCTACACCGACGTCATCGACAACCGGTCGGGCACCATCCGGTCGGCGCTGAACGACGTGCGCGCGAGGGTCCGCTCGCGCCCGGGCGACGGCATCCCGGACTTCTGATCCCGCTCTACCGATGGTAGACGGCGAGGGTAGACTTCTACCATGAGCTTGAGCATCAAGAACGAAGACGTGCACGCGGCTGTTCGCGACCTTGCACGGATTCTGGGGGTCAGCCAGACCTCTGCGGTCGAGATGGCGGTCCGCGCAAAGCTCGATGAGCTCGACGCCGAGCGACAGCGGGCTGCGCGGAACCGCAGAATCGACGACGCAATCGCCGCAGCGCAGGAGGCATTCCGCGGGATCGATCTCGGGCAGGCGTCCGACGATCTGTACGATCCGGTGACGGGATTGCCTCGGTGATCGTCGACTCGTCGGCGTTGATCGCCTTGCTGCAGGGCGAACCGACCGCAGAAGCGATCCGATCGGCGCTCAAGGAGTCCGAATCCGCCGCGATTTCCGCCGCGACGCTCGTCGAAGCATCCATCGTCGCAGACGGAACCCGTGACGCCGTCCGATCAAGCAGATTCGATGTCATGATCGACGAGTTGTCACTGCAGGTCGTTGCCCTGACCGCAGAGCAGGCGCGCATCGCGCGGCAGGCCTATCGCGACTATGGGCGAGGGTCGGGTCATGCCGCGAACCTGAACTTCGGTGACTGCTTCAGCTACGCGCTCGCCGCCGAACGGCGAGAGCCTCTTCTGTACGTCGGGGACGACTTCGGTCACACCGACATCCGATCCGCGCTGGCGGATTGAACGTCAGGCGTCGAGGGCCGCGATCAGATCGGTGGGGGTCGCCTGCATCGGATGCGGGCCGGCGATGTCGAAGAACACCGTCGTGATCTCGTCGCCGTGCGCGCCGAGGAAGGCGCGCAGCGCCGGCGGCGACTGGAGGGCGATCGCCGCGGGCAGCGTCGCGGGCTTGAACGCGGCGTCGCTGAAGAGCAGCAGGGCGACCTGGCCCGTGTTCGGGTCGCGGTAGGTCCAGACCTCACCGACATCGAGCGGGTTGTCGCGATCGCCCGGCGACATGAGCGGCACGACGGTCGGACCGTGACGCAGCGCGAACGCGACCGCGGCGATGTCCTGTGTCTGGAGCGCATCGCTCAGCTGCGGATTGCGGAACTCGAGGGGCTCCTTCTTGCTCTTCTTGCCTGCCACGGTTCCACCCTAGGCGCGCGTCAGGCGAGGAACCCGCGCAGCAGCGCTTCGGACCCCGCGAGGTGTTCGAGCACGGCGGCTTCCGCGGCTTCCGCGCGGCCCGCGAGGATCGCCGTGACGATCCGCTCGTGCTGCTCGTTCGAGTGCTCGATGTTGCGCGGCAGCAGCGGGAACGTGTCGAGCCATGCGTTGACGCGCGCGCGGTTCTCGGCGGCGAGAGTGACGAGCGACGGGATGCCGGACATCTCGGCGATCGTCAGGTGCAGGAGCGTGTCGAGCCGGCGGTAGTCGGCCTCGGTCGCCGCCGACGTCGCTTCGAACCGCGCCCACAGCTCTTCGCGCACGGGCTGGTCGAGCGTGCGCTCTGCCGCGGCACGAGCGGCGCCCGCCTCGAGCACGCGGCGCAGGCCGAGGATGTCGTCGAGCTCTGCGGCATCCACCTTTCCCGGATCCGGCGGCTGGGGCAGCGGATCCGCGACGAACGTGCCGCCGTAGCGACCCCGCCGGGGCACGAGGAATCCGGCACCGGCGAGTTCTCGGATCGCCTCGCGCACCGTGTCGCGACTCACGGCGTAGCGCAGCGCGAGCTCGCGCTCGGGTGGAAGCGACTCCCCCGGCGCGACGACGCCGAGCCGGATCGTCTGGACGAGTCGCGCGACGGTGTCCTCGAGCGCGTTGCCCTCGCGCACGGGCCGGTACACGGCCCGCCGCACCTCGCGCAGCGGCTCGTCGGTCATGCTGCTCGTTCCGGCCGCGTGCACAACGTCGGCAGATCCCAGCGTCGAGGAGGCAGAGGCCGGCGTGTCGCCCGCCCGCGACGGGGGATTGCCGACGTTGTGCACATGCGTCTGGCCCTACAGCGGCGTGACGTAGGCGTTCGTGATGCCGCCGTCGACGACGAACGCCGTCGCGGTGATGAAGGATGCGTCGTCCGACGCGAGGAACGCGACCGCCGCCGCCATCTCGGACGGATCGGCGAACCGCCCCATGGGCACGTGCACGAGCCGACGCTGCGCGCGCTCGGGATCCTTCGCGAAGAGCTCCTGCAGCAGGGGCGTGTTGACCGGACCGGGGCAGAGTGCGTTGACCCGGATCCCCTGCCGCGCGAACTGCACGCCGAGCTCGCGAGTCATCGCCAGCACACCGCCCTTCGAGGCCGTGTACGAGATCTGAGACGTCGCCGACCCGAGCAGCGCGACGAACGACGCCGTATTGATGATCGAACCCCGCTCGGCGGGCACCATGTGGCGCAGTGCCGCGCGGGAGCAGAGGTAGACGCTCTTCAGGTTGACGTCCTGCACGCGATCCCACGCCGGCAGCTCGGTCGTCTCGATCGAGTCGTCGTCGGCCGGCGAGATCCCGGCGTTGTTGAAGGCGATGTCGAGTCTGCCGAACTGATCAGCGACGCCGTCGAAGAGCGCGTCGACCGATGCCTCGTCCGCCACGTTCACGTGCCGGTACACGCCCCCGACCTCTGTCGCGGCAGCCTCGCCGGTCGTCGGGTCGAGGTCGGCGATCACGACGACGGCGCCCTCCGCGGCGAACCGCTTGGCCGTCGCGAGGCCGATGCCCGAGGCGCCGCCCGTGATGATCGCGACGCGATCCTTGAGTCGCTGGGTCAGATCCATCGTCCGATCGTTCCTTCCTTGGGAAGCGTGTCCCACTTGAGCTCGGTATGGCCCGCCGGTAGCGGCGTGTCGTGGGACACGATCCGCGCGAAGTGGGACACGCATGCGGTGATCATGAGGCATCCGTCGCGAAGAAGACGTTCTTGGTCTCGGTGAAGTGCTCCGCGGCGTCCGGACCCAGTTCGCGACCGAGACCGGATGCCTTCATCCCGCCGAACGGCGTCCAGTACCGCACCGACGAATGCGAGTTGACCGACAGCACCCCGCTCTTCACGCCGCGCGAGACGCGCACCGCTCGACCGAGGTTCTCGGTCCAGATCGAGCCCGCGAGCCCATAGGCCGTGTCGTTCGCGAGGGCGATGGCATCCGCCTCGTCGTCGAACGGCAGCACGGCGACGACGGGTCCGAAGACCTCCTCGCGGGCGATGCGGTCTTCCCGCCCCGCGAGCACGACGGTCGGGGCGAACCAGAAGCCGTCGCCCTCGGGGGCGCTGCCGCGGAATGCGACGTCCGCGCCCTCGAGGAAGGACGCGACGGTCGATCGGTGCGCCGCCGAGATCAGCGGCCCCATCTCGGTCGATTCGAGCGCCGGATCCCCCACTCGCCACGCCGCGACGGCGGGCTCGAGCAGCTCGAGGAACCGGTCGTAGACCGAGCGCTCGACCAGAATGCGGCTGCGTGCGCAGCAGTCCTGACCGGCGTTGTCGAACACGGCTCCGGGCGCGGCGGCCGCTGCCTTCTCGAGGTCGGCGTCGGCGAAGACGATGTTGGCGCTCTTGCCGCCGAGCTCGAGGGTCACGGGCTTGAGTTCGCGGGCGCAGCCGGCCGCGACATCCGTCCCCACTGCGGTCGACCCCGTGAAGACGACCTTGCGAACGTCGGGATGCGACACGAACCGCTGCCCGACGATCGAGCCGCTCCCGGTGATGACCTGGAAGAGCCCCTCCGGCAGTCCGGCTTCGAGGGCGAGTTCGCCGAGACGCACGGCCGTCAGCGGCGTGAGCTCCGCCGGCTTCAGCACGACGGCGTTGCCCGCCGCGAGCGCGGGGGCGAAGCCCCACGACGCGATCGTCATGGGGAAGTTCCACGGCACGATGATGCCGACGACGCCGTACGGTTCGTGGAACGTGACGTCGAGCCCACCCGCCACGGGGATCTGCTGACCGCTCAGTCGCTCCGGCGCTCCGGCGTAGAAGTTCAGAACCTGCGCGACGTGCGAGGCCTCCCACCGGGCCGAGCCGATCGGGTGACCCGAGTTGAGCACCTCGAGCCGGGCGAGCTCGTCGATGTGCTCCTCCACGGCGCGCGCGAAGGCGCGCAGCGCGTCGGCGCGGGCTACGGGGGCGAGTGCTGCCCACGATCGCTGCGCCACGACCGCACGGGCGACCGCGGCATCCACCTCTTCCACGTCGGCGCGGTGCACCTCGCGGAACGCGGCACCGGTGGACGGGTCGATGAGCGTGAAGGTCATGCCGTCACCGCTTCGCGCCGGCCGGCGGAGTAGGCGGATGCCTGGGCCACGAGCCCTGCGAAGAGGCGGCGATCCTCGGCGTTCTCTTCCGGATGCCACTGGACCCCGACCAGGTAGCCGTCCCCGGCGGATTCGATCGCCTGGACGAGACCGTCATCGGTGCGCGCCGTCACGACGAGTCCGTCACCCAGCCGGTCGATGCCCTGGTGGTGGTAGCTGTGCACATCGAGGTCTCCGGCGCCGACGAGCCCCGCGAGCCGCGAGTCGGCGTCGACGCTCACGGTGTTCGTCGCGAAGACCCCTCCGCCGATGCGGAACCTCTCGGTGCCGAGCGCTTCGGGCAGGTGCTGGTGCAGTGTGCCGCCACGCGCGACGTTGACGAGCTGCAGCCCGCGGCAGATCGCGAGCACGGGCATCCGTCGTTCTTCCGCCCCCCGGTACAGCGCGAGTTCCCACTCGTCGCGATCGGGACGCGCGGCGTCGGTGGACGGATGCCGCTCCGCGCCGTACAGCTCGGGCTGCACGTCCAGGCCCCCGGTGAGGATCAGTCCGTCGAGCCCGTCGAGCACGGGACCCGCCGCGTCGGCCGAGAACGGCTGCGGCGGAAGGAGGACCGCGATGCCTCCCGACGCCGTCACGGCGTCGAAGTACTGCTGTGGCAGGAACGCGGCGCGCACGTCCCACACGCCCTGCTTCGCCTGCTCGAGGTAGGTGGTGAGGCCGATGACGGGCCTGCGGACGTCAGAGCCGCTCAAAACCGCGCACCCTCTCCCAATCGGTGACGGCGGCGTCGTAGGCCTCGACCTCGATGCGCGCCTGGTTCAGGTAGTGCTCCACGACGTCGTCGCCGAAGGCGGCGCGAGCGATCGTCGACTGCTCGAAGAGCGACGCCGCTTCTCGGAGCGTCGTCGGCAGGTGATCGACGTCGGACGAATAGGCGTTCCCTGCGAGCGGATCGGGCATCGGCAGCTCGTTCTCGACGCCGTAGAGCCCACCCGCGATGATCGCAGCCGTCGCGAGGTAGGGGTTCACATCCCCTCCCGGGACCCGGTTCTCCGGGCGCAGGGAGTGACCGCGACCGATCACGCGCAGGGCGCACGTGCGGTTGTCGAGGCCCCAGGCGACCCCCGTCGGCGCGAAGGTGCCCTTCTGGTACCGCTTGTACGAGTTGATCGTCGGCGCGTAGAGCAGCGTGAACTCCCGCAGGGTCGCCAGGACACCCGCGATCCAGTGCTCCATGAAGGGGCTGAATCCGTAGGGCCCGTCGCCCGCCATGACCGGCTCGCCGCCCTCGCCGCGCACCGAGAGGTGGATGTGGCAGCTGTTGCCCTCGCGCTCGTTGAACTTCGCCATGAAGGTGAGGGACTTGCCGTGTTTCTCGGCGATCGCCTTCGCGCCGCTCTTGTAGATCGTGTGCTGATCGGCGGTCTCGAGCACCTCGGCGTACCGGAACGCGATCTCCTGCTGTCCGAGGTTGCACTCGCCCTTCACGCCCTCGGTGTAGAGGCCCGCACCGTCCATCGACAGCCGGATGTCGCGCAGCAGAGGTTCGAGACGCCCCGACGCCAGCAGGTCGTAGTCGACGTTGTAGTCGGTCGACGGCGTGAGGTCGCGGTAGCCCTTGGCCCAGGCATCCCGATACGTGTCGTCGAAGACGATGAACTCGAGCTCGGTGCCCGAGTAGGCGGTGAGGCCGCGCTGCGCGAGTCGCTCGCGCTGACGCTGGAGGATCGCGCGGGGAGACTGTGCGACGGGTTCGCCGTTCTCCCACCCGAGATCGGCGATCACGAGTGCCGAGCCCGGCTGCCACGGCACATGGCGAAGCGTCGAAGGGTCGGAGAGCAGCATCATGTCGCCGTACCCCTTCTCCCAGCTCGACATCGCGTAGCCGTCGACGGTGTTCATGTCGACGTCGACCGACAGCAGGTAGTTGCACGCCTCGGCACCGTGCGAGAGCACTTCTTCCTGGAACAGCCGCGCCGATACGCGCTTGCCGACGAGCCGGCCCTGCGCATCGGCGAAGGCGACGATCACGGTGTCGATCTCGCCCGCCGCGATCGCGGCATCCAATTCGGCGACGCTGAGGTTGCCCGGCATGCGTCCCCCCTTTCGGCGCGGAGGACGACAGGATGCCGGGCTCCGGCATCCACTGTAATCACGAAATCCGCCCCAAAGGTAGACACAGCCGACCAATAGGCTCCACAATCGTCGGCAAGGCGCTTCCCGGGCACCACCCGACCCCCACGGAGGATCGATGTCGCAGTCGAGCAATGAATCGGCGAAGGTCGCGGGCGCGACCTATACACGAGCAGGCCAGGACTACTTCGAGAAGCGCGGCTTGAAGCGCTCGGCGGGGATCTGGGGCCTCTGGGGCCTCGCGGTCGCCGCCGTCATCTCGGGAGACTTCTCGGGCTGGAACTTCGGTATCGACTTCGCCGGCTTCGGCGGCATGCTGATCGCCTTCGTGATCCTCGTGGCGATGTACTACGGCATGATCTTCTCGATCGGCGAGATGGCCGCCGCGATGCCCCACACGGGCGGGGCGTACTCGTTCGCGCGATCGGCCATGGGCCCGTGGGGCGGTCTGATCACGGGCGCGGCCGAGACGATCGAGTACGTCGCGACGACCGCGGTCATCGTCTTCTTCTCGGCCTCGTACGCCAATGCCATCACGGCCGAGCTGCTCGGCTTCGACCTGTCTGCGGCCGGCGCGAACATGATGTGGGTCTGGTACGTCGTCCTCTACCTGGTCTTCGTGCTTCTCAATGCGGCAGGAGCGAACATCTCGTTCACCTTCGCGATCGTCGTCTCGATCATCTCGATCGGGATCATCCTCGTCTTCTCGGCGATGGCGATCTTCTCGGGCGCGTTCCAGTGGGCGAATCTGTGGGACATGGTCCCCGACCCCGGCCAGACCGAGTTCCTGCCGCACGGCGTGCTCCCGATCCTGTTCGCGCTGCCGTTCGCCATGTGGTTCTTCCTCGGCATCGAGGAGCTCCCGCTCGCCGCCGAAGAGTCCCACAACCCCGTGCGCGACATCCCGAAGGCCGGGTTCTGGGCACGCGGAACGCTCATCGTGACGGGTCTTCTCGTGCTGTTCCTCAACACGGGCGTCATCGGGGCCGAGGCCACGGGCGTCGCCGCGGAGCCGCTGCTCGACGGGTTCCGCGCGATCGTCGGGGACGGCTGGGCAGCCGTGCTCGCCCTGTTCGCCCTCGTGGGGCTGCTGGCCTCGCTGCAGGGGATCATGTTCGCCTACGGACGCAACATGTACTCGCTCTCGCGCGCCGGCTACTACCCGCGCTTCCTCTCGCTCACCGGCAAGCGGCAGACGCCGTGGGTCGCACTCCTCGTCGGCGCCGTCATCGGGTTCATCGCCCTCGTCGTGCTGGATCTGCTCGCGAGCCTCGATCCCGAGAACGTGGGCGCCGTCGCCGGCGCGATCGTGCTGAACATCGCGGTGTGGGGTGCCGTCCTGGCGTACTTCCTGCAGATGGTCTCGTTCATCATCCTGCGCCGGAAGTTCCCAAACGCGAGCCGCCCGTATCGCAGCCCGTGGGGCATCGCCGGTGCCGTCATCGCCGCGGCCATCGCACTGCTGATCTTCGTGGGCTTCCTCCTCAACGAGGCGTTCCAGCCCGCGATCATCGCGATCGCGATCGTGTACGTCGTCATCCTGATCGGCTTCGCGCTCTTCTTCCGCCACCGGCTCGTGCTCTCTCCGGAGGAGGAGTACGCGCTCTCGGGTGGTCAGCACGGCGACCCGCAGGCCGAGGGTTACGACGCGATGGAGAAGGAAGTCTTCGGCGACAAGTCCTAGCAGGGGGAGGAGAGGGGTCGAAGCCATCCGGGGGGATGCTTCGACCCCTCTCATCTGCCTGGACGACTGTCCCGGAAAAGATGGTGGCCCTCTCGGTCCGGTCTGGCTGACCGGGCCCGAGAGGGCCGAACGCTCTCCGACTCTGGCAATGCGACGCGGGGTATCTCGCTGGGGAACGAGCCCACTGCTGGGGACAGGGGTGTGAACCGCTTCGCTACGGGAGCTGTATTCAGGCTATGTCAGGCTTTTCTCCGCGTCTGTCCCCTCTTCGGCGGACAATTCCTGTGAATACGCCAGGCGCTGTGGAACCGCTTGCATCCCGGAATCCCGGTGAAAACCGCGGAAGTACGCGGTTTTCGGTCCACCGTAAGGATTCCGGGCGTCAGTACAGCAGGAACTGCTTCGACTGGGTGGAGTCGATTCCGCCGATCGAGACGCTCAAGTGATACGAGGCCCCACCGGCGGGCGCGGCCGGACGATTCGTGTCGGCGCAGCTGCCGACAGCAGAGCGCGTTCGATCCCACGTGACGGGTGCCGAGCTCGACACGCTCTGCCCCGCCGCGAGGAGCACGATCATGTCGCTCGGCTCGCTCTGGCAGTCCGTCGACCGCCACCACGTGTCGGCGCCGCTCGTGATCGCGAAGACCTGCGTCGTCGTGCCGACGTTGAGGGAGCACGCCGGGCCGTTGTTCGTGAGCTTGATCGAGAGGCCGGGGTTCTGCCCGGCGCCGTACGTGTCGGCATCGGTGACCGCGTCGACGACGATGTCTCCCGCTTCGCAGGCTTCGGCGGTGGGGGTGCTGGATGCCGCGGGCTCGGGTGACTCCGCCGGCGGCGTGGCGCCGGTCGTCTCCTCGGCCGCGTCGGTCACGGAGGGAAGTTCGGTCGCAGCGACGTCGGACACCTGCGGTTCGGCGTCGGACGGGGTGGATGCCTCGCCCCTCCACGGGGGTGCGACGACGAGCCACACGATGACAGCGACGATCAGCAGCAGCGCGCTCAACAGCACGATTCGGCGTCGGCGGTAGACCGCCGGCGAGTGACGCCTCCGCGGTGTCGTGCCGGTCATGCGTCCAGGGTACGCACGGGGTGCCGCCGAGCCGGGACGGCGCGCGGCGGTCAGCGCGTGCGGAGCCCGTCGAGGACGACCGTCATGACGTCGGCGGCGAGGTCCGCGCCCGACTCCGAACCCGCTGGCCGGTACCACTCGACGATCGAGTTGACCATGCCGAAGGTGAGCCTCGTCGCGACGGACGCGTCGATGTCGGCGCGCACCGAGCCCTCGGACTGCGCGGCGCGCACGAGTGCCGTCACCTCGTGGTCGAAGGCGCGGCGTCGCTCGAGCGCAGCGCGCTCGACGTCGCTGTTGCCGCGCACCCGCAGCAGAAGGGTGACATAGGGCAGCTTCTCCACCAGCACACGCACTGCTCGCTCGAGCACGTAGCCGAGCCGCTCGCCGGGAGTCCCCTGCGTCGCACCCTCTTCACGGAGTACGCCCTCGAGGCCCCCGAGTGCTTCGTCGAGTGCGACGCTGAGCAGCTCCTCCTTCGAGGCGAAGTGGTGGTACAGCGCCGACTTCGACAGTCCCAGCCGGGCGGCGAGCGCAGCCACCGAGGTCGCGTCGTAGCCCTGCTCGATGAAGACGTCGACGGCGACCTCGAGAATCCGGTCGCGATCGTAACCCGGGCGGCCGCGACGCGGCGCGGGTGCGGGAGCCTCGACGTCTGACACGCGCTCAGTCTGGCACGACGTGACGCGCCCTCCCCGCGGCATCCCTCCCTCGTCGAGGCCGACTCGCGCCCCGCCTGCACCCCCGACTTCCCGCGCTTCTTGCCTCGTCGAGCGAACTCGAACTTCTCGAGACGACCTCTTATTCGCGAGGATTCGATGTCGCGCCGTGAATATCGAGTTGGGTGGGCGCCGTTTGCCGTGCGGCATCCCATCCGTCATACTGAATTCCTGAACGCTCGGTTGGTAATTCAGGAGAACGTCATGGTGGACGCCTCGCCTTCGGCATACGTGCGCGCGGAGGGTGCCGCGTGATCGTCGAACGCGCAGGCGATCGCGTCGTCGCGACCCTCGATCGCCCCGAGCGACGCAACGCGATCGACCAGGCGATGATCGACGAACTCCATGCGCTGTGCGCCGAGCTCGAAGCCGGACCGCGCATCCTGATCCTGGCGGGATCCGGAGGCGTCTTCGCGTCGGGTGCCGACATCGCCGAGCTGCGTGACCGCACGGCGGAGGATGCCCGCCGCGGCATCAACGCGACCGCGTTCATCCGCGTGAACGAACTGCCGATGCCGGTCATCGCGGCGCTCGACGGCTACGCGCTCGGAGGCGGCGCCGAACTCGCGTTGGCGGCAGACCTGCGCGTCGCGACGCCGCGGCTGCGCTTCGGCAATCCCGAGACGGGCCTGGGCATCATGCCCGCCGCGGGCGCGACGTGGCGGCTGCGCGAGATCGTCGGTGAAGCACGGGCGAGCGAGCTGCTGCTGACCGGACGCATCCTCGATGCCGACGAGGCGCTCGCGTGGGGGATCGTCGCGTCCCTCCACGAGCCCGACGGCCTCCTCGACGCGGCGCACACGCTCGCCGACCGGATCGCCGCGAACGACCCCCTCGCGACGATGCACACGAAGCGCGCGCTGCGCGCGCCCCGCGACCGGCATCCGGAGATCGAGCTCGAGCTGCAGGCCGAGCTGTTCGAACGCCCCGAGAAGCACCGCCGCATGACGGCGTTCCTCGAGAAGCGAGCAGCCCGATGACCGCGCCTCAGCGCGTCGGCGTCCTCGGCGGCGGTCGCATGGGCGCCGGCATCGCGCACGCGTTCCTGCTCGCGGGGTCGCGCGTGCACGTCGTCGAGCGCGACGAGACGGCGATGGATGCCGCGGCCGCCCGCATCCGCGACGCCGTGCGTCACTCGATCGAGCGGGGAACGACCACCGCCTCCGCGCCCGACCTTCTCGCGGCGCTGTCGACAGGCGTCGACCTCGCCGCCTTCGCCGAGGCCGACCTCGTGATCGAGGCGGTGCCCGAGGAACGGGCGCTCAAGGCGGAGGCGCTCGCGCGCGCCGAAGCCGCGATGGATGCGGCATCCATCCTCGCCTCCAACACGTCCTCGATCTCGATCGACGACCTCGCCGCAGGCCTTCAGCGGCCCGATCGCTTCATCGGGATGCACTTCTTCAACCCCGTTCCGGCGTCGTCGCTCGTCGAGATCGTGGCGGGTGCAGCCACCGGGGTCGCAGAGATCGCGCGCGAGTGGGTCACCGCCCTCGGCAAGACGCCGATCGTGGTGCGCGACTCGCCCGGCTTCGCGTCGAGCAGGCTCGGTATCGCGCTCGGGCTCGAGGCGATCCGCATGCTGGACGAAGGCGTCGCATCCGCCGAGGACATCGACGCCGCGATGGTGCTCGGCTACCGGCATCCCACAGGGCCGCTCCGCACGACCGACATCGTCGGGCTCGACGTGCGACTCGGGATCGCCGAAGAGCTCCTCGCGCAGCTCGGCCCGCGCTTCGCACCGCCCGATCTGCTGCGACGAATGGTCGCCGACGGACGCCTCGGCCGCAAGAGCGGCTCGGGATTCTACGAATGGGAGAACGACTCGTGAGCGAGATCCTGCCGAGCTATCTCGAGGGCCGTTGGTGGACGCCTGCCGACACAGCCGGTGCGACGGAAGTGCGGGATGCCTCGACCGGCGATCTCGTGACGCTCGTGAGCACCTCGGGCATCGACCTCGCCGGCGCCCTCGCGTACGCCCGTGACGTCGGCCAGCGCAGCCTCGGCGCGCTCACCTTCCATCAGCGGGCCGTGCTCCTCAAGCAGTTCGCCGTCGCACTGACGGAGCGCAAGGACGAGCTCTACGCCCTCTCGGCGCGCACGGGCGCGACGAAGCAGGACTCGTGGGTCGACATCGACGGCGGCATCGGCGTGCTGTTCTCGTACTCGGGCAAGGGCCGGCGCGAACTGCCGAACGCGAAGGTCTACATCGACGGCCCGGTCGAGCCCCTCTCCCAGGACGGGTCGTTCCTCGGCCGGCACATCTACACGCGGCTGCCCGGCGTCGCGATGCAGATCAACGCCTTCAACTTCCCCGTGTGGGGCTCGCTCGAGAAGTTCGCCCCCGCCTTCCTCGCCGGTGTGCCGACGATCGTCAAGCCCGCGACGCCGACGGCGTATCTCGCCGAAGCGTTCGTGCGGATCCTGGTCGAGTCCGGACTCCTTCCCGAGGGGTCGCTCCAGCTCGTGAGCGGCAGTCTCCCGGGAGTCTTCGATCACCTCGCGCTCGGCGACCTCGTCGGCTTCACGGGCAGTGCCGCGACCGCCGAGAAGCTCCGCGCCCGAGCAGCCGACGGCGTGCGCTTCACGAGCGAGACCGACTCGATCAACGCCTCGGTCCTGGGCCCGGATGCGACACCGGGCACGCCGGAGTTCGACGCCTATGTGCGCCAGCTCGTCGCCGAGATGACGACGAAAGCGGGGCAGAAGTGCACCGCGATCCGTCGGGCGCTCGTGCCCGCGGCATCCGTCGACGCCGTCATCGACGCGGTACGAGCGCGCATCGACGAGCGCGTCGTCGTGGGCGATCCGCGCACGGACGGCGTGACGATGGGGCCTCTCGCCTCGACCGCGCAGCGGGACGAGGTGCTGCGGCAGGTCGCCCGGCTCGAAGCGGCGGGCGGCGAGATCGTCGTGGGATCCACCGCCGGGGAGGGAGCGTTCGTCGCCCCGATCCTGCTGCGATTCCGGGATGCCGCGGCCCCCGCCGTCCACGAGGTCGAGGCCTTCGGCCCCGTCGCCTCGGTGCTCCCCTACGACACGGTCGCCGAGGCCGCGGGGCTCGTCGCGCGCGGTGGCGGCTCGCTGGTTACGAGCATCGCGACGCACGACCCCGAGGTCGCCGTCGAGCTCACGACGCGCATCTCGGCGTTCAACGGTCGCGTCCTGCTGCTCGACCGCGACGACGCCCGCTCGTCGACGGGGCACGGCTCGCCGCTGCCCAATCTCGTGCACGGCGGCCCCGGTCGCGCGGGCGGCGGCGAGGAGCTCGGCGGCATCCGCGCCGTGCTCCACCACATGCAGCGCACCGCCGTGCAGGGCTCCCCCGAGATGCTGACGGCCCTCACGGGGATCTGGCACGCGGGAGCCGCCGCGCGCCAGGGGCGGCATCCGTTCCGCAAGTCGCTCGCCGAGCTGCGGGTCGGAGATCAGGTCGCGTCGGCGTCGCGCGAAGTGACGCTCGACGACATCGAGACCTTCGCGCACTTCACGGGCGACACGTTCTACGCGCACATGGACGAGGAGTCCGCCGCCGCGAACCCGTTCTTCCCTGGGCGCGTCGCGCACGGCTACCTCCTCGTCTCGTGGGCGGCCGGCCTGTTCGTGGATCCCGAGCCAGGTCCCGTGCTGGCCAACTACGGCCTCGAGAACCTGCGCTTCCTCACGCCGGTGTCGCCGGGCGACGAGATCCGCGTCGATCTCACGGCGAAGCAGATCACGCCGCGCGAGACCGACGAGTACGGCGAAGTGCGATGGGATGCCGTCATCCGCAATCAGGACGACGAGACGGTCGCGACCTACGACGTGCTCACCCTGGTGTCGAAGTCGTGAGCGTCGATCCCGCCGAGTGGTTCGCCGGTCAGCGGCGGATGCTGCGCGCCGACCGCGCATCGGCGGCGCTCGGCATGGTGGTCGGGCTCGATGAGCCCGATCACTCGATCGTGTCGATGCCCGTGCGCGACGACATGACCAACGGGTTCGGCCTGACCCATGGCGGCATCGTCTTCTCGCTCGCCGACACGGCGTTCGCGATGGCGTGCAACGACGGCGATCAGATCACCGTCGCCGCCGGCGCCGACATCGCGTTCCTCGCGCCGACGCGCGCGGGCCAGACGCTCACGGCCGAGGCCCGCCTGCGGGCGGGACGCGGACGCTCGCGCCTGTACGACGTCACGGTGACCGACGAGGCGGGAACGGTCGTCGCGGAGTTCCGTGGCCGCTCCGTCACGACGAGCGCTACAATTACCTAACGATCGTTCTGTTATTCGACGAAGGAGTCGATGATGACCACCGACGCAGAGGCTCGATTCGACGAGCTCATCGCGGCGGACTCGCGCATCGAGCCGCGGGACTGGATGCCCGACGCCTACCGCAAGACGCTGATCCGGCAGATCTCGCAGCATGCGCACTCCGAGATCATCGGCATGCAGCCCGAGGGCAACTGGATCACGCGCGCGCCGAGCCTCAAGCGCAAGGCCATCCTCATGGCGAAGGTGCAGGACGAAGCCGGGCACGGACTCTATCTCTACTCGGCAGCCCAGACGCTCGGCATCACGCGCGACGAGATGACCGAGCAGCTCATCACCGGCAGGGCCAAGTACTCGTCGATCTTCAACTACCCGGCTCCGACCTGGGCCGACATGGGAGCGATCGGCTGGCTCGTCGACGGCGCGGCGATCTGCAACCAGGTGCCGCTGTGTCGCGCGTCCTATGGTCCGTACGGGCGCGCGATGGTGCGCATCTGCAAAGAGGAGTCGTTCCATCAGCGTCAGGGTTTCGAGATCCTGCTGACGCTCATGCAGGGCACGCCCGCACAGCGCGAGATGGCTCAGGATGCGGTGAACCGCTGGTACTGGCCGAGCCTCATGATGTTCGGGCCGCCCGACGACCAGTCGCCGAACTCGGCGCAGTCCACGGCGTGGAAGATCAAGCGGTTCTCGAACGACGAGCTGCGACAGAGATTCCTCGGGATGCTGGTGCCCCAGGCCGAGATCCTCGGCATCACGCTGCCCGACGAGAACCTGCGCTGGAACGACGAGACCGGGCAGTACGACATGAGCGAGATCGACTGGACCGAGTTCTTCGAGGTGCTCGCCGGACGCGGGCCCATGAACACCGAGCGCGTGCGTGCGCGGCGCGAAGCCCACGAGAACGGCGAGTGGGTGCGCGAGGCCGCCGCGGCGTACGCCCGCAAACAGGCCGCGAAGGCCGTGGCGGCATGACGACGCCCGGCGCCCGGCCCGAAGAGCAGTGGCCCCTCTGGGAGGTCTTCGTACGCGCGAACCGGGGCCTCAGCCACGTCCACGTCGGGTCGCTGCACGCCCCCGATGCCGATCTCGCCGTGCGCAACGCGCGCGACCTCTACACCCGGCGCGGCGAAGGGATCTCGATCTGGGTCGTTCCGGCCGACGCCATCACGACGAGCGACCCGGACGCGAAGGGCGCGTACTTCGAGAGCCCGGCGGGCAAGAACTACCGCCATGCCGTGTACTACACGGCCTCCGAGGGGGTGCCCCACCTGTGACCGACCACGACGTCGTTTCGACAGACACCGATGTCCACGTGTCGGTGGATGCGCTCGAACTCGCCGACGAGTTCGTCGCGGGTGCGGATGCCGCAGCATCCCCCGACGTCGCCGAATACGCCCTCTGGCTCGGCGACGACGCCCTCATCCTGTCGCAGCAGCTGGGGTGGTGGATCGCCCGCGCGCCCGAGCTCGAAGAGGACGTCGCGCTCGGCAACATCGCGCTCGACCTGCTCGGCCATGCGCGCTCGCTCCTGAGGTACGCCGGCACCGCAGACGGCCGCACCGAGGATGACCTCGCCTACTTCCGTGACGAGCGGGACTTCCGCAGCGCGTGGATCGTCGAGCAGCCCAACGGCGACTTCGCGCAGACGATCGCGCGACAGCTCATCGTCTCGACGTACATGTTCGAGCTCTACTCGACCCTGCGTTCGTCAGCCGATCCGACGCTCGCGGCGATCGCCGACAAGTCGCTGAAAGAGGTCGACTACCACCGGGACCACGCCGTGCAGTGGACGCTGCGCCTCGCCGGCGGCACGGACGAATCACGGGACCGGATGCTGCGGGCCGTCGCCGCGATGTGGCCCTACGTCGACGAGCTCTTCCGCGACGAGTCGCTCTCGGACCGTCTCGACGGCATCGCCGCGCGGCCCTCGTCGCTGCGCGACGGCTTCGACGCCGTCATCGCGGCGGTCTCCGCGGAGGCCGAGATCATCGTGCCGGAGGGGTTCATCTCGGCCGGCGGCGGGCGCCGCGGCATCCACTTCTCCACCCTCGGCTACCTGCTCGCCGAGATGCAGGTGCTCGCGCGGCAGCATCCGGGCGCGACATGGTGACCCGGGCCGAGGCGTGGGCGATCGCGGCGACCGTGACCGACCCTGAAGTCCCCGTGCTCACGATCGAGGACCTCGGCGTGCTCCGCGACGTCACGGTCGACGGCGAGCGCGTGACCGTCACGCTCACCCCGACGTACAGCGGCTGCCCCGCGCTCGAGACGATGCGGGACGACGTCGTGCTCGCGCTGACGCACGCGGGCTATGAGCGGGTCGAGGTACGCACGACGCTGTCGCCCGCGTGGACGACGGACTGGATGACGGATGCCGGCAAGCGCAAGCTCACCGCGTACGGCATCGCCCCGCCGACCGGCCGCGCGGCCGCGGGGCCCATCCGCGTGCGCGTGAGCGTGCGGTGCCCGCGGTGCGGCTCGCTCGACACGGTGGAGGTCTCGCGCTTCGGGTCGACCTCGTGCAAGGCCCTCTTCGAGTGCCGCGCCTGCCTCGAGCCTTTCGACCACTTCAAGGTGCTGTGATGGCGACGGCCGTGCGCCGGCGGGCGCGCTTCCACGAGCTCGAGATCTCGGGCATCCGTCCCCTCACCGCCGACAGCATCGAGGTGACCTTCGCGGTGCCGCCCGAGCTGCACGGCGAGTACGACTACCTGCCTGGGCAGTACGTCGCGCTCCGCGCGCACGTCGACGGGCACGAGGTGCGCCGCAGCTACTCGATCTGCAGGCCTCCGTCGCCCGGTGCCATCAGCGTCGGCATCAAGCGCGACCTCGGCGGCCTGTTCTCGGTCTGGGCCCACGAGAACCTCGCCGTCGGCGACCGCATCGACGTCATGAGCCCCGAGGGCACGTTCACGTCGAACCTCCCCGATCTCGACGGAGCCCACCTCGCCGGCATCGCGGCGGGCTCGGGCATCACACCGATGATGTCGCTCGCGGCATCCGTCCTCGCGGCATCGCCCACCGCGCGCTTCACCCTCGTCTACACGAACCGCGCGACGCCCGACGTCATGTTCCTCGAAGACCTCGCCGACCTGAAGGACCGCTACCCCGCGCGGCTCGCGCTGCACCACGTCCTCTCGCGCGAGCAGCGGGCCGCGCCGCTGCTCTCAGGCCGCATCGACGGCGAGAAGCTCGACGCGATCCTCGACCGCCTGCTGCCACCGGCTTCGGTGACCGAGTGGTTCCTGTGCGGACCGTTCGACCTCGTCGCGCTGTGCCGCTCCGCTCTGGAGCGTCACGGCGTCGCGGCGAGCGACATCCGCTTCGAACTCTTCACGACGGATGCCGACGGCCCGCGCGTCGACCGCGGTCGTCCCGTGGAGGTGCGCGCGGGCGACGCGACGCGCACGATCGAGTTCACCCTCGACGGGCTGTCGTCGACGGTCGAGACCCCCGTCGCTGCCGACGAGGCGATCCTCGATGCCGCCCTGCGCGTGCGCGGAGACGTGCCGTTCGCGTGTGCGGGAGGCGTCTGCGGCACGTGCCGTGCCCGCGTGCTCGAAGGCTCCGTGCGCATGACCCAGAACTTCGCGCTCGAGCCCGACGAGCTCGAGCGCGGCTACGTGCTCACGTGCCAGTCCCACCCGACGACCGAGCGCGTCGTCGTCGACTACGACGTCTAGGAGCCCGCATGATCGACCTGACCATCGACGGTGCCGTCGCGCAGGTGTCGCTCAACGCCCCCGAGAAGCTCAACGCCCTCGACGAGACGGCGCTCGACGCGCTGTCAGCGGCGTACGCCGACGCCGAGGCCTCGGGCGCGCGGGCCCTCGTGATCACCGGGGAGGGGCGCGCGTTCTGCGCCGGACGCGACATCTCGGCCGTCGACCCGCGCGATGACGACGTCCTGGGCTACCTCGACGGACTCGTGACGCCGCTGCTGCGGCGGATGGCCGCCTTCCCCGCGCCGACGTTCGCGGCTGCGCAGGGCGCGTGTCTCGGGGTCGGCCTCGGCCTGCTCATCGCGACCGACGTCGTCTACGTCGCCGACTCGGCCAAGATCGGCTCGCCGTTCGCCGCGCTCGGCGCGACCCTCGACTCGGGTGGGCACTCGCTCTTCGCCGACCGACTCGGTATGCATCGCACCCTCGATCTGATCTACACGGGTCAGCTCATGTCGGGCGCCGAGGCCGTGGCATCCGGCCTCTTCTCCCGTGTCATCCCCGCCGACGAGCTGCGGCAGCAGACGATGGATGCCGCCACCCGCGCGGCTTCCGGACCCACCACCGCCTTCGTCGCGAGCAAGCGTCTGCTCGCTCGCCAGCGCGATGAGAAGCTCTCGCTCTGGCAGTCGATCGAGCTCGAGAACGCGGAGCAGACCGCGCTGTGCGACACCGACGACTATCGCGAGGGCTTCGCTGCGTTCCAGGAGAAGCGGAAGCCGACCTTCAGAGGCGCTTGAGCATGCGCGTGTTGCCGAGCGTGTTCGGCTTCACGTGCGCCAAGTCGAGGAACTCGGCGATGCCTTCGTCGGGGCTGCGCACGAGCTGCGAGTAGACGTCGGGGTCGACGACCTGCTCGCCGATGGGTGAGAACCCGCGGCGCTCGAAGAACTCGACCTCGAACGTGAGGCAGAAGAGGCGGCTGAGGCCGAGAGCACGCGCATTCGCCTCGAGACCCTCGACGACCGCGCGGCCGACCCCGTGATGGAGCCACTCGTCGGCGACGATGAGGGTGCGCACTTCGCCGAGGTCCTCCCACATGACGTGGAGGGCGCCGCACGCGATGAGGCGACCGCTCTCATCCTCAGCGACGAGGAACTGCTGCACCGCCTCGTACAGCACGACGAGGTCCTTGCCGAGCAGGATGCGCCGCTGCACGAAGGGCTCGAGGAGTTCCTGGATGCCGCGCACATCGGCGCTGCGCGCCGGCCGCACGATGTATCCGCTCACGGCTTCCAGCCTAGGCCCGCCCTCTCGCCCTCTTGCCGAACCCACACAGAATCACCGAACCCACACGATCTGCGCGCACGGAGTAAGTGGTTTCGCGCGGATCATGTGGGCTCGGCGAGCGCCCGGCTCGCTTGAAAGACGGAAGGGCGGATGCCGAAGCATCCGCCCTTCCGTCAACCAGAACTACGCGATCGCGATGTCGGGCGTCGCGGCGATCTCGCCGGCGACCGCTCCGATGGCGACCTTGTCGCCCCGCGGGCCGTTCTCGAAGACGAACTCGCCGTTCTCGACATCGACCTTGACATGGTCGCCCGCGTTGAGCTCGCCGTGCAGGATCTTCTCCGACAGGCGGTCCTCGACCTCGCGCTGCATCGCACGACGCAGCGGTCGCGCGCCGAGTGCGGGGTCGAACCCGATCTCGATGAGTCGCTCCTTGGCGGACTGCGAGAGCTCGATCGTCATGTCGCGGTCGAGCAGGCGGTCGCCGAGGCGCTTCGTGAACAGATCGACGATCTGCACGAGCTCGGGCTTGGACAGCTGCGGGAAGACGATGATGTCGTCGACGCGGTTGAGGAATTCGGGCTTGAAGTGCCGCTTGAGCTCTTCCTGCACCTTGCCCTTCATGCGGTCGTACGACGTCGCATTGTCACCCTCGACCTGGAACCCGACCGGACCGCCCGCGATGTCGCGCGCGCCGAGGTTGGTCGTCATGATGATGACGGTGTTCTTGAAGTCGACGACCCGGCCCTGACCGTCGGTCAGACGACCCTCTTCGAGGATCTGCAGGAGCGAGTTGAAGATGTCGGGGTGCGCCTTCTCGATCTCGTCGAAGAGCACGACAGAGAACGGCTTGCGGCGCACCTTCTCGGTGAGCTGGCCGCCCTCTTCGAATCCGACGAACCCGGGAGGGGCACCGAACAGACGCGAGACGGTGTGCTTCTCTCCGAACTCCGACATGTCGAGCGAGATGAGGGCTGCCTCGTCGTCGAACAGGAACTCGGCGAGCGCCTTGGCGAGCTCGGTCTTTCCGACACCGGTCGGGCCGGCGAAGATGAACGAGCCCGACGGACGCTTCGGATCCTTGAGGCCCGCACGCTGACGGCGGATCGTCTTGGACAGCGCGGCGATCGCCTCTTCCTGGCCGATGACGCGCTGGTGCAGCGCCTTCTCCATGAAGACGAGGCGGCTCGACTCCTCTTCCGTGAGCTTGAAGACCGGGATGCCGGTCGCCTGCGCGAGCACCTCGGCGATCAGGCCCTCGTCAACGACCGCGTGGGTCGCCACGTCGCCCGACTTCCACTGCTTCTCGAGGCGCAGGCGCTCGGCGAGGAGCGACTTCTCCTCGTCGCGCAGCGCAGCGGCCTTCTCGAAGTCCTGGTCTTCCGACGCCTGCTCCTTCTGACGGCGCACTTCGGCGATCTTCTCGTCGAACTCGCGCAGCTCGGGCGGGCTGGACAGGATCGACAGGCGCAGGCGGGCGCCGGCCTCATCGATCAGGTCGATCGCCTTGTCGGGCAGGAAGCGGTCCGAGATGTAGCGGTCGGCGAGGTTCGCCGCGGCCACGATCGCGCCGTCGGTGATCTGCACCTTGTGGTGCGCCTCGTAGCGGTCGCGCAGCCCCTTCAGGATGTTGATCGCGTGGGGCAGGCTCGGCTCGGCGACCTGGATCGGCTGGAAGCGGCGCTCGAGCGCGGCATCCTTCTCGAAGTGCTTGCGGTACTCGTCGAGCGTCGTGGCGCCGATCGTCTGGAGCTCGCCGCGCGCGAGGAGCGGCTTGAGGATGGATGCCGCGTCGATCGCGCCCTCGGCGGCACCCGCACCCACGAGGGTGTGGATCTCGTCGATGAAGACGATGATGTCGCCGCGCGTGCGGATCTCCTTCGTGACCTTCTTGAGGCGCTCCTCGAAGTCACCGCGGTAGCGGGAGCCGGCGATGAGCGAGCCGAGGTCGAGCGAGTAGACCTGCTTGTCCTTCAGCGTCTCGGGCACATCGTTCTTGACGATCGCCTGCGCGAGACCCTCGACGACGGCGGTCTTGCCGACGCCGGGCTCGCCGATGAGGACGGGGTTGTTCTTGGAGCGACGCGAGAGGATCTGCATGACCCGCTCGATCTCCTTCTCGCGACCGATCACGGGGTCGAGCTTGTTGTCGCGCGCGGCCTGCGTGAGGTTGCGGCCGAACTGGTCGAGCACCGCCGACCCGCCCTGCGCGGCCTGCTGCGACTCGTTCGCGGCACCGCTGACGGCGGCCGGCTCCTTGCCCTGGTAGCCGCTCAGCAATTGGATGACCTGCTGGCGCACCTTGTTGAGGTCGGCACCGAGCTTGACGAGCACCTGGGCGGCAACGCCCTCGCCCTCGCGGATGAGGCCGAGCAGGATGTGCTCCGTGCCGATGTAGTTGTGGCCGAGCTGCAGCGCTTCGCGCAGCGAGAGTTCGAGGACCTTCTTGGCGCGCGGAGTGAACGGGATGTGCCCCGTCGGCTGCTGCTGGCCCTGACCGATGATGTCCTGCACCTGCTCGCGCACGGCGTCGAGCGAGATGCCGAGGGACTCGAGCGCCTTGGCGGCGACTCCCTCGCCTTCGTGGATCAGACCGAGCAGGATGTGCTCCGTGCCGATGTAGTTGTGGTTGAGCATCTTCGCCTCTTCTTGGGCGAGGACGACGACGCGACGGGCACGATCCGTGAATCTCTCGAACATCATTCAAACCTCCGGCACAGGGGCCACGCGGCGCGATCTCACGCCTTGTAAAGAGGGTAACGAGGCGATGGATGCCGCAAGCCCGTGTTCGCCGTCGGCATAGCGACCGCATCCGCCCTTCCGCTCCGCGGTCGGAGAATGTCGCCGAGGTCGGAGAACTCCGGCTGAATGCGCCGAGTTGCGCGTGATTCTCCGACCGAGGCGAAGGGGGTTGACTCGCAGCCCTCATGAACATATCGTTTTTCGATAACAACGACTATCGATATGGAGGAACGATGAGCATCGGATGGCCGGACCTGCCGGGAGCTCTGCTCCTGGTCGTCGCGGGGCTCCTCATCGTGGCGGGGGTCATCGGACTCGTGGTCTGGGACGCACGCCGCCGCGGCGAGCCGCACGTCCTTCTGCGCGTGACGGCGGCGATCGCCCGCATGTGGCTCGCGCTGACCGGGCTCACGCTCGTGATCGGAGCATGGCGGTGGTTCAGCGGCGGCGACACGTGGATCGCCCGCCTTCCGATCGCGATGGAGTGGCCGGCGCCGACCTGCACGGGCGAGACGGGGCCCTTCACCGAGCCGACGGTCGTGTGCGCATCGGTGAACAATGCCGATGCGTCGATCGCGGCACTCAGCTTCGGAACGAGGGCCACCCTCGCTCTCGGCGAGCTCCTCGGCCTCGTGGTCGTCGCGATGCCCGCCGTCGTGGTCGTCATCATCTGCGCGTATGCCGTCAGGGGTGCGCCGTTCGCGAAGCCTGCCGCTCGCTGGCTGTTCATCGCGGCACTCGTCATCCTCATCGCCGGTCTGGGCGCAGCGATCCTGACGGACGTCGGGCAGTCGCTCGCCGCCATGGAGTCACTCCCCGCCTCGGGTGAGGGCCCGGTGACGGCGCAGCCGACCTATCGGATCGACGTCCCACCGTGGCCGATCGGCATCGCGTTCGCCCTCGGTGCGCTCGGCGTGATCTTCCGCCACGGATCCCGACTGCAGCGCGACACGGAAGGACTCGTCTGATGACCGTTCCCCACACACCTGCTCCCGTGACGCGCGGCATGGAGCGCGGCATCCTGATCCTCTTCATGGCGGCCGCCGCCGTCGTCGGCCTCGGCTTCCTGCTGCCATCGCTGCGTGGACTCGGCGCACTGATCGGCGGCGAGGCGACGCTGTCGATGCTCACCGACGCTGAACTGCCGCACTCCGGCACGACCGACGCCGGGGCGGCGATCGCATCGGCGACCTACGAGTCAGCGTGGGTCACCGCGACCGGCCTCAGCGACGGCGCCCGCTGGATGATCGGGCTCGGCATCGGCTTCGGCGCACTCACCGCCGCGGCGACCGTCGGCGCGATCGTCTTCTTCCTCTTCCTGCTCATGTGGAAGCGGCCGTTCCACCGATCGCTCATCGTCGCGACCCAGATCGCCGGCTGCGCTCTGCTGATCGGCAGCATGCTCTCCGGCGGACTCGGCGGGCTCGGTCGCATGATGGCCGCCGACGAGCTCAATCCGATCGCCGACGATGTGTTCGTCATCGGCTTCCAGTTCGACCCGACCGTCCTCCTCGCGGGCGTCGCGATCCTCGCGCTGTCCTACGTCTTCGCGTACGGCACGAAGCTGAAGCGCGACACGGAAGGACTCGTCTGATGGATGCCGTGGCCCGCCGCGATCGCGGCAATGTCTGGTCAGCCCTCGCGGTCGGCATCATCCTCGCGCTCCTCGTCGTGAACGACGCCGTGAACGGACTGCTCATGCTGTTCTCAGCGCCTGATGCGACGACTGTCGTCATCCCCTTCGGCCCACAGGACATCACGCTCGAGAACGGCGTCGACGCCGTCGTCGCCTCGGCGCAGGTGACGGCATCCGGAGTCGATCCTGTCGCCATGGGATGCCTCGTCTTCAGCATCGTGTTCCCCGCGCTCGCGGCACTGGCGGGCATCGCGCTCGGGATCGCGTTCTGCATCCGGGTGCTCCGAGGACAGGTCTTCAGCAAGGAGAACACGCAGGCTCTGCTGCTGATCGCGCTCGCCCTGATCGTCACGCCGATCGTGACGGAGTGGTTCCACTGGATGGGAGTCCGCGGGGTCGTCCACGCGCTGGACGGACCGTTCGCCACCCCGTGGCGCATCTACGACACGGGCATTCCGATCGCCGTCATCGGCGTGGCGCTGCTCGTGCTCGTCGCGGCCTTCCGCCGCGGGGAGCGCCTGCGACGCGACACAGAGGGGCTCGTGTGACCCCCGCCGACGACGAAGACGGGCCGAGCGGAGTCCATTGCCGGCTCGACGAACTGCTCGTCGCGCGCGGGATGACACTCACGCGCCTGTCGGAGCTCGTCGGCGTCTCGGTCGTGAACCTGTCGATCCTCAAGAACGACCGCGCACGCGCCATCCGCTACTCGACGCTCTCGGCCATCTGCCGGGCGCTGGACTGCGAGATCGGCGACCTGCTCGTCCGCGCCGACTGATCAGCCGAGCGGCACCGTCGGGTCGTTCACCCCCAGGATCGGGATCACCACGTCGTCGGCCATCGTGCTCGTGAGGGTGAGCTCGACATCCGGCACACCGCTCAGGCCGTCCGCGTAGGCGAGCACGGCGTTGGGCGCCATGTCGGCGGTGCAGGCCTTGTCGGCGGGGATGCCGGAGAGAGATGCCGTCACTGCCGCGTCGGCGGTGACCTCGGTGCTCGTGATGTACTCGGGGCAGGTGGACGAGCCCCACAGCAGCACGACGAACGTGCCGTTGACGTTCGTCCACCCGGCGCTCGGGGTCATGTCCGAGGGGCCGTCGACGGTGAGGCCCTCGACACCCGCGAGATCGACGCTCCCGTCGTAACCCGCGCCGGTGACCGCGATCGCGAGATCCTTCGACGGGTCGACGCCGTCGGGCAGCTGCACGGGAGTCACCCGCGGCACGTAGTCCATCGTGCAGGGCGTGTCGTCCGACGGTTCCTCGAGCGTGACCGCCAGCACCCCGTCCTTCTCGAGCGTGACGTCGCCCGCCGTCGGCACGCACGTCGACGATCCTTCGGTGACGATCCCGATCATGCGTCCGCCGTCGATCCAGGCGGCTTCGACCATGATCTGCTCGGTGTTCTCGCCGTCGTCGATCTCATCGGGGTTCGACCCCGCGTCTACGAGACTGCCGGTGGCGCACCCGGTCAACGAGGCGGCGACGAGCGCCGTGAAGCCGAGTGTTGCGAGAGCGCGAAGGGCGCGGGATGCCATAGCGTGGCCTTTCGGTCGGAGCGGACTCAGTTGGAGCCGACGATGGGGACGCGGGCGCCTGCGAACTCGCCACCCGTGAGGATCGCGAAGACACCCTCGTCGTCCTCGGGACCGTCGACGAAGACCACCTGCCCGCGTGGGGCCATGTCCATCGTGCAGACCTGGTCGGCGGGCGGAGTCTGGAACGTGAGGGTCACTTCGGCGGCGCCCGTGGCCTCGGCGTTCTCGAGCACGGGCACGCAGGTCGACGACCCCCACGTCAGCAGCAGGAACTCGCCGTCACTGCCGGCCCAACCCGCGCTCGGCAGGTAATCCGTCTCTCCCCCGGCGACGAGCCCCTCCACGCCGTCGAGGTCGGTCTCGCCGTAGTAGCCCTCACCGGTGACCCAGATGTCGAGGTCCTGCGTCGGGTCGACGCCCTCGGGCACCGCGACGAGGGTGACCCGGGAAACCATGTCCCGCGTGCAGGGCGTGTCGGCCGCAGGCTCCTCGAGGGTGACCTCGAGAGACCCGTCGCTGAGCGTGACATCGCTCGCCGTGGGGATGCAGGTGCTGCTGCCCTGAGTGACCAGGCCGATCATCCGCCCGCCGTCGAGCCACGCCGCGTCGACCTCGATCTCGGAGCCCGAGTCCGACTCGATCGGGGTCGCACCGCCGGAACCGCCGGCCGGAGTCGCACAGCCCGAGAGGAGTGCGACGAGAGCGATCGCGCCGAGCGCGACCGGGACGGAACGATTCATGGGACCCCCTGAGTGCATGCCTGAACACCGCGACCCGCGGCATCCACATCCATATGGTGTCGCACGGGGGCCTGATGTCTTAGGAAATCTCGGAAGTCGTCACGAAAACGCGACTATTGCAGGGCCGAGGTGAGCCGAGCGAGGTTGTCGAGCACGGTCGAGCGCAGCGGTTGCTGCTCCCACTCGTCGAGTGTCAGTTCGCGACTCAGGTCGCGATAGTGCTGCTCGGCTCCGCGCATCTCGCGGATGAACTCCTCCCCCCGCACGAGCATCGAGATCTCCATGTTGAGACCGAAGGAGCGCATGTCCATGTTGCTCGACCCGATGATCGCGACCTCGTCGTCGATCGTCATGGACTTCGAATGCAGGATGAACGGCTTCTGGTACATCCAGATCTTCACACCTGCGCGCAGCAGTGCTTCGTAGTAGCTGCGCTGCGCGTGGTAGACGAGCGCCTGATCACCCTCTTCCGAGACGAAGAGCTCGACGTGCAGCCCGCGCTGGCAGGCGGTCGTGATGGCGAGCAGCAGCGCCTCGTCCGGCACGAAGTACGGACTCACGACGATGATCTTGCGCTGCGCCGCGTACAGCAGACCCGCGAACAGCTTGAGGTTGTTCTGGAACTCGAACCCCGGCCCCGACGGGATGATCTGGCAGTCGAGGTCACCCGGGCCGGACGAGACGTCGAAGAGGTCGATCTCGTCGGTGAGGACCTCGTCGGTCTCGCTGTACCAGTCGGACAAGAACACGGCGTTGATGGATGCCACGATCGGCCCCTCGACGCGCACCATGAGGTCGACCCAGTGCAGTCCTCGCTTGATGTTCTTCTTGAGGTTGTAGGTCGAGTCGGTGACGTTCTGCGAACCCATGAACGCGGCCGACCCGTCGACGACGAGCAGCTTGCGGTGGTTGCGCAGATCGGGTCGCTGGTACTTGCCCTTGAGCGGCTGCACGGGGAGCATGAGGTGCCACTGCGCACCCATGGCATCCAGGCGCTTGAGCGTCTTCTTGTAGAACGGCTTGCCGCGGTTGGCCCAGTGGTCCAGCAGCACGCGGACGGTCACGCCGCGCGCCGCGACCTCTTCGAGCGCGCGGAAGAAGTTGTCGGTCGAGGCATCCGTCTGCAGGATGTAGAACTCGACGTGCACGTACCGCTCGGCCTTGCGGATCTCGTCGGCCATCGCATCGAGACTCTGCTGATAGTCCGAGATGAGGTGGGCCGCATTGTCACCGGCCAGCGGCATCGCGCCGAGATTGCGGTTGAGCGTCACGAGTGACGTGAACCACTCGGGCGCGTGAGGCCGCAGCGTCCCGAAGTCGAGATGCTCGCTGGTGTCATGGATGTAGGTGTTGATCTGCTGCTGCATCCGCCGGCGCTTGCGCGGCAGGCGCGGATTGCCGATCAGCAGGAACAGCAGGACGCCGATGAACGGGATGAAGTAGATCGCGAGCAGCCACGCCATCGCCGCCGTGGGCCGACGATTGCGCGGGACGATGATCACGGCCGCGATGCGGATCACCAGATCGGTGATGAAGACGAGGATGACCCACCATGTCCAGTCGAACGTGATGCTGATCACTCGCCGCTGCCTTTCCCCCGCGCTGAAGACGTGAGCCCCAGCGTAGTGGGCGCGTGGATCAGTGACCGGTTGCCGTGCTGGCTGCCTCGTCCTGCACCGGGATGGCGGGCGCCTGTGGAGGAAGCCCCAGCTTCGCGCGCTCCTCCGCTTCGATGCGGGCATACTGCCGGCGTTCGTTGCGGTCGGCGCGGATGACGCTGCGCAGCACCCAGAAGAACAGCGTGCTGATCACGACGGTGGGAAGCAGCGACCACAGCACTGCCGCCCAATAGCTGTCCATGCCTTCAAGGATACGTCGGCCGCGGCATCCATTCCTCCCCACCCCTTCCCGCGCACCTGTTCTCCACAGCCGATGCGACGCCTCCTCCCCACCGGGCCTACTGCGACCTCGATTCCGGCGTGTCGCGATCACCGCCTCCACGAGGGATCGGTCGACGAGCAGGCTCTCGGCATGAACACCATCGTCACGGCGGCGGACCCGGCCGACTTCCTTCGTCTCGTCCCCCGTCTCATCGGATTCCGTCCGGCACGGAGCGTCGTCGCGATCCCCTTCGCGGGCACGCGGAGCCTCGGCGCGGTGCGCTTCGATCTTCCCGACCACGACGTGGAGTCCTTTGCGGCCACGAGCCTCGGCATCCTGTGCAGGATCCCGGATGCCACGGCGGTCGCCTGGGTCGTGTACACAGACGAGCCGTTCGCCGCCCACCTGGACGACGCTCTGCCGCATCGTGATCTCATGACGGCGATCGAGCGATGCGCGAATGCCTGCGGTATCAAGGTCCACGACGCGCTGTGCGTCGCATCCGATGCGTGGGGCTCGTACCTCGACCCCGCGTGCCCTCCTTCGGGATGGCCGCTCTCGGATCTGGTCGATCCGCGCGGCGAGATCGACGACGGCCCGCAGTTCTCTCTGCCCGGCGCCGATCCCGCCGAGGTCTCGGCAGTCGCCGACGCTCTGAAGGCGTTGGATGCGGCGGTGCGCGTGCTGTGCGGTGACGGCCCGGGTTCGTCTTTCGGCCGTGCCGCGTCGTACGCCTCGCTCGAACGGGTCGATCCGAGCGCGCTCGCTGCGGCTACCGCGCTCGATGACCTTCCGACCTTCTTCGAAGACGCTCTCCTCGCGGAAGCCAGGTCGGCCGAGGTCTTCGACACCGCGCTCCTCGCCTGGTGCTTCGCGCGCCCGATGCTCCGAGACGTCGCGCTGTCCCAGTGGTGCCTGGGGCTCGGTGCCGGCGACGAGTTGCTCGAAGCCGAGCTGCGGCATCGTGAGGGCGAGCACTATCCCGCCCGCCTCGCACGCCACATGTGGGGCGAGGGCGAGCGACCCGATCCCGCTCGACTGAATGCGGTTCTGTCGACGACGACGCGCGTCGCCGCGCTCACGACAGGCACTTCCCGCGCCGGGGCCCTCGCTGTCGCCGCGTGGTCGTCGTGGGCGCTGGGACGGTCGTCACAGGCGGCCTTCTACGCGCGCCTCGCCCTCGAAGAGGTTCCGGAGTACGGCCTCGCCGAGATCGTGCTCGCCTTCACGTCAGCCGGACATCTGCCGGACTGGGCCTTCCGACGTGCTGCCGCGTGAGTGTCCTACTTGACAAGCGGGAAGAGGATCGTCTCGCGGATGCCGAGGCCCGTGATCGCCATCAACAGACGATCGATCCCCATGCCCATACCGCCCATGGGTGGCATGCCGTGCTCCATCGCGCGCAGGAACTCCTCGTCGATGGTCATGGCCTCGACGTCACCGCGCGCCGCAAGCTTCGCCTGCTCGACGAATCGCTCGCGCTGGATGACGGGGTCGACGAGCTCGGAGTACCCGGTCGCGAGCTCGAAGCCGCGCACGTACAGATCCCACTTCTCGACGACGCCGGGGATGGACCGGTGCTCGCGCACGAGGGGGCTCGTGTCGACGGGGAAGTCCATGACGAAGGTCGGCTTGGTGAAGGATTCCAGGACGAAGTGCTCCCAGAGCTCCTCGACCCACTTGCCGTGGGTGGCGTGCGGCGGTGCGTCTACACCGGCCTTCGCGCCGAGTGCCGCGAGGTCGGCGACCGATGTCTCGGGCGTGATCGTCTGACCGGAGGCATCCGAGAGCGAGCCGTACATCGACACGCGGTCCCACTCGCCACCCAGGTCGAACTGCGTCCCGTCCGCCCACGTGACCGTCGTCGAACCGGCGACAGCGATCGCCGCGTTCTGGATGAGCTCCTGCGTCAGGTCGGCGATGCCGTTGTAGTCGGAGTACGTCTGGTAGGCCTCGAGCATCGCGAACTCGGGGCTGTGGGTCGAGTCAGCGCCCTCGTTGCGGAAGTCGCGGTTGATCTCGTACACCCGCTCGATGCCGCCCACGACGGCGCGCTTGAGGAAGAGCTCGGTCGCGATGCGCAGGTAGAGCTCGGTGTCGAAGGCGTTGGACTTCGTGACGAACGGCCGAGCGCTGGCGCCGCCGGGCTGCACCTGCAGAATGGGCGTCTCGACCTCGATGAATCCGTGGCCGTCGAGAGTGTTGCGGATGCTCGTGTTGACCTTCGCACGAGCCCGGACCGTGTCGCGCGCCTGATCGCGCACGATGAGGTCGAGGAACCGCGAGCGCACCCGGCTCTCCTCGCTGAGGTCGGTGTACATGTTCGGCAGGGGCAGCAGCGCCTTCGAAGCGATCGTCCACTCCGACACCATGACCGAGAGCTCGCCGCGACGGCTCGAGATGACCTCGCCGGAGACGAAGACGTGGTCGCCGAGATCGACGAGCTCCTTCCACGACTGCAGCGACTCCTCGCCGACGGCGGCGAGCGAGACCATCGCCTGGATGCGGCTGCCGTCACCGGCCTGGAGCGTTGCGAAGCAGAGCTTGCCGGTGTTGCGGCTGAAGACGACGCGGCCGGCGACCGCAGCCGTGACGCCCGTCTCCGCTCCGGCCTCGAGGTCGCCGAAGCGTTCGCGCAGCGCCGGGATCGTGTCCGTGATCGGAAGAGACACGGGGTACGCGCCGCCCGCGGCATCCTTCCGCTCCGCGATGAGCCGCTCGCGCTTGGCGAGACGCACGGCCTTCTGCTCGAAGACGTCCTCTTCGGTGGGCTCGGGCGAATCGGGCTGGTCGGTCATGTCGGGGCTCCTCGCAAAGTCGCCGCCAAGTCTATCGGCGCGCGCCTGGACGGCCGCGGCGCAAGAGCCGCTCTCCTCGACCGCTGGGGTCAGGCAGTGCCGATGTCGAGGTCCCCCTCGATCGGGGTCACGGGATCGACCAGCGCGTCGTCGATCGTCGCGTGCACGAGAGCCGACAGATACGCGCCGGGGTTGTCGACGCCGACCCCCGCGAGCAGCTCTCTCGCTTGCGCGACGATCGAGCGCGAGAAGGTCGTCGCGGTCGCGATGGCCTCGGCGTATGCCGCCCGGTCCGCCTCCGCGACGACGACGGGCTCGCATCCCATCTCGACGGCGAGAGCCTGCGCGATCGGCAAGACGGGGGCCGGTGCCGTGACGGCCGCGAACGCATTCGCGAGCCGGCGCAGATCGATCGATGTGCCGGTGAATGCGATCGCAGGATGGACGGCGAGTGGGATCGCCCCCTTGAGCGCGGCGGGAGACAGGATGCCGGTTCCCTCACCGGGGTCGGTGTGCAGCACGAGCTGCCCCACCTGCCACGCGCCGACCTCGGCGAGGCCCGAGACGAGCGGGCCGAGCTGGTCGTGCGGCACGGCGATGACCACGAGTTCGCTCCGGCGGACGACCTCGAGCGGGTCGAGCAGCGGAACGCCCGGGAGCATCCCCTCGACGCGCTCGTCGTCCGACCCGTGGGTGATGCCGACGATCGCGTGGCCGGCGCCGGCGAGCGCGAGCGCGACGACCGGGCCGACGCGTCCCGCGCCGATCACTCCGACGCCGAGCCGACCGTCACGCGTCACGGTGCTCGTCCTGATCCGATGCGTGCGCTTCATCCCCCGCCCAGCGATGACTGCGATCGCCCGCCGTGGCGGTCATGACGCCCGCCTCGGCCGCTTCGAAGACGCGAAGCGCAGCATCCCGATCCACGATTCCGAGCGATCCCGACACGGGCCCCGTGATCGTGTGCGCGTGGAGGTTCGCCACCCCGAGCGCGCGGTCGACCGGCCCCTGAGCGATCTGGATGCTCTGCAGCCGCGCGAGCGGGAAGATCGCCAGCCGACGCCAGATGAAGCCCTTGCGCAGGAGAAGCGCATCGGGGGTGAGGTCGAAGCCGTTGCGCCGCCACGACAGCGGGCGGAGCAGCCGCGCGCGTCGCGGCGAGTTGGTGTACGGGTCGTCCGCGGTCGGCCCCAGGACGCCGTGCTCGAAGATGAGAGGCCACTCGCTCTCGGGGAGGTGGGGCAGCACGAGTCGCAGCACACGCTCGACGTCGGCGCGCGTGCCGACCGGCAGCACCGTCGTGAACTGGTCGGTCGAGGTGTCGGCCAGCCCTCGCCCCGACAGACGGTTGACGGTGATCGTCCACCATCCGAATCCGCGCCAAAGGATCGACTGCGAGATCTGCACGGCGTGCACGCGTCCCGGAGGCACGATCTCGGTCACGGTCGTGAAGAGCCCGAAGGTGATGCGCACACCGCTCGGGGTGGGGGCGATCGAGTAGCGCAGCGACTTGGTGATGCTGCGGATCCAGTAGGCGCCGAAACCGATGACGGTGGGCACCATGCTGAACAGGATCCACGGCGTGCCGAGCACGGATCCCACGATGATCGCGATGATCGCGACGACGAGCCCGATCGTCGATCCGCTGAGCAGACGCGAAGCGATCAGCCGTCCGATCGGGATGTGCACGACCGACGCGGGCTCGGCGACCGGCTCCTCGGCACCGTCGATGATGCCCGTGATGCCGGCGCTGACGACGGATGCCGCCGCCGAGACCCGGGATCCCGCGCGAGGCGCGGCATCCGTCCCCGCCTCGCCGAGCCGCGCACCCGACGCGAGCCGCAGGATGTCCGCCCGCACCGCCTCCGCGTTCGCGGTCGAGAGGTACTCGAGCTTGACATTGGCGTCGAGGCCCGCGCCGACCACCTCGAGCTTCGCGAGTCCGGCGAGCCGGGCGACCATCGGGCGGGTGAGGTTGACGCCCTGCACGCGATCGAGCGGTGCGCGGCGGTGCGTGCGGAAGAGCACGCCGCTGCGCACCTCGACGTCATCGCCCGTGATCCGGAAGGTGTGGAACCGCCACGACACGTAGAACAGCGCGATGAGCAGCAGCACGATACCCAGCACCGCGAGGAGCGCCACGAGGATGAGGTTGTTGTCGATGACGAAGTCGACCGGATCCTCGGGCATCTCGCCGTCGAGTTCGTCCGGCAGGAAGAGGTAGATGAGTCGGTCGCGGAAGTTCGCGATGATGATGCCGGCCACCACCACGAGGGCGAATCCCCCGCGGAACAGCGGCGTCAGCGGGTGCATCCGGTGCCATTCGCCGTCGCTGAGCGGCGAGCGCACGAGAGCGCGCGGCGGTGACGCGGCCGTCGCGGTGGAAGCCGGATCGATCGAGGCCGGAGCACCACCGGGCATCGATGCCGACGGCGCGTCTTCGGGGTCCGGAGGCACGGGAGGGCCGGCGGTCACAGGCCGGTCCGACGCGTCTCGGCGACCTCGATGAGCGTGTCGCGCAGTCGTTCGGCGGCGTCCTGCGTGAGCCCGGGGATCGTGACCCCGGTGGATGCCGCGGCCGTCACGAGCTTGAGCTGCGCGATGCCGAATCCGCGGTCGAGGGGTCCGTGGGTGATGTCGACGAGCTGCATGCGGCCGTACGGGACGGCGACGACGCGCTGCCACAGGATGCCGCGGCGGAAGACGAGATCGTCGGTGCGCAACTGATAGCCGAAGGAACGGGCCTGTCGCGGCGTGATCAGGATCCCCCACAGCATGACCGCGACGATCGCTCCCCCGACGAACCACGCCCACGTCCATCCGAGGAAGAGGGTCACGAAGAGCGTCGCGGCGAGCACGATCAGCAGGACGATGCCGTTCGCGATGAGCTGCACCCAGACGTACTGCTTCGCGAGCTGGTGCCACGTGCCGTCGCCGAGCGGAAGCCGCGCCGCGCCCCGGGGCTCGCGCACACGCGCGAACGTTCCGGCGTCCAGCACCTCGTCACGGGCGCCGTCAGTGGCTGTGGAACTCGAGTCCGGGGTCGTCGCCTCCGGGCTGCTGGTCATCGTCGTCCTTCCGGATGGTGCACAGATGTTCGGCCACGAGGCCCGCCGCAACGAGCGCGCCGCCGCACACGGCCGTCGCGATGACGGCTCCCAACGAGCCTACCGACGGCTCGGCGGGCCGGCTCAGGAGGAAGACGAGCAGCCCGATCCCGAACCCGCCGAGCGCCGCGCCGACGATGCTCGACGCTTTCGCGAGCATCGCCGTCCGCAGCGCACGGAACGGGTTCACGATCGTGGCGCCCTTCCCTCGCGTCGCGCGCCGGATCGGGATCGCCAGCGCGATCACCAGGGCGCCCAGGAGCACGAGCAGGATCGGCAGCGAGATCGCCGGAGTGAAGGTCGGTCGACCCGAACTCGTGAGCACCTGGTCGAGCACGAAGCCCGCGACGGCACCCAGCACGGCGGCCGCGATCAGAACACCGGGACCCGTGCGGTTCACGAAGCATCCTGAATCCGCGCCAGGAGGTCCTCGACGCGTCCGGCACCGGGGATCTCGGCAGCGGGGTCGATCGCGAGCCACGGGAGGAGGACGAACTCGCGCGAAGCGGCTCGCGGGTGCGGCAGGACGAGTCTGGGGTCGTCGCTGGTGACGTCGCCGTAGGTGATGAGGTCGAGGTCCAGCGTCCGATCGCCCCACCGCTCACGACGCTCGCGCCCGTGCCGAGCCTCGATCGCGTGCATATAGCCGAGCAGCACCGAGGGGGCGAGTCGCGTCGTGACGATCGCGACGGCGTTGAGGTAGGCGGGGGCCGAGGCATCCGGACCCTCCGGCTTCACCGCGACCGACTCGACCGGCGGGGAGGCTGTGACCTCGTCGACCAGCGGGAGCCTGCGGAGCTCTTCGACGGCCTCGGCGAGCGTTGCGGCCCGGTCGCCCAGGTTCGCGCCGAGCGCCACCACGGCGCGGACGGGCGGGGTGGATGCCGCGGGCTTCTCGGGATGGTCTTCGAGCCCCTGCGCGAGACGACGACTCACGGGCTGGTCACCCATGCGGGCGGGTCCTCGACCTTGGCGCGGCGGATCGTCACCGACACGTCCTTGAACGGCACCGTGATCGGCGCCTTGGGCTTGTGCACCGTGACGGCGACCATGCGCACGAGGTCGCGCGCGAGCAGCGCATCGGCGATCCGCGCCGCGAGCGCTTCGAGCAGGTCGACCGACGCACCCTCGACGATCGCGACGATCTGCTCGGCGACCTCGCCGTAGTGCACGGTGTCGACGACGTCGTCGGTCTCGGCGGCGCGCCGGGTGCTGAGGTACAGCGTCGCGTCGACGAAGAAGTACTGACCGTCGCGCTTCTCGTCGTCGTACACGCCGTGCCGCCCGAAGGCGCGCACGCCCTTGAGAGTGATCTCGTCTACGAAGTCCATCGATCTGCCCCTTCCCAGTGCTGCGCGACCGCGAGGGCGTCTCGCGTCGCTCCGACATCGTGCACGCGCAGGGCCCACACACCGGCTCGCGCGGCGAGCGCACTCGTGACGGCCGTTGCGAGGTCGCGTCGCTCCTGTGACACATCCTGGCCGCCCAGCGCCTGCGCGAGGAACCCCTTGCGACTCGTGCCGAGCAGCACGCGCGCGCCCGTGCCCGTGATGCGGCCGAGTTCGCGCAGCACCGCCCAGTTCTGCTCGGGCTGCTTGCCGAAACCGATGCCCGGATCCACGATGATGCGATCGGGTGCGATGCCGGCGGCGGCCGCGGCATCCACCCGCCCGTCGAGCTCGGCGAGCACCTCGCCGACCACGTCGTGGTACGAGGCGCGGGCGTACATGTCGAACGACGGGCCGCGCCAGTGTCCGAGAGCCATCTCGGCGCCGGTCGAGGCGACCCCGGCGAACATGTCGGGGTCGGCGAGACCGCCCGAGACGTCGTTGACGATGCGCGCGCCCGCCTCGATCGCCGCGAGTGCCGTCACGGCGTTCATGGTGTCGATGCTCACCACGGCCCCCGCCTCGGCGAGGGCGGCGACGACGGGCACGACCCGGTCACGCTCGACTTCGGCCGATACGCGCGATGCCCCGGGCCGGGTCGACTCTCCGCCGACGTCGACGAAATCCGCGCCGTCCGCGACCAGCCGCAGACCGTGCGCGATCGCGGCGTCGGTCGCGAGGAACCGTCCGCCGTCGCTGAACGAATCGGGCGTGACGTTGACGATCCCCATGATGAGCGTCGTGCCCCTGCTCGACGAGCGGCTCATGTCCGCGGGCTGCCCAGAAGCGACATCAGCTCGGCGCGCGCGACCGGATCGACGAACTCGCCACGTGCCGCGATGGTGACGGTCGAGGCACCGGTCTGCCGCTCGCCGCGCATCGTGACGCACTCGTGGGATGCGACGAGCACGACGAGCACGCCGCGTGCGTCGAGCGAGCCCGCGATCGTGTCGGCGATCTGCTCGCCGAGTCGCTCCTGCACCTGCGGGCGGGACGCGAGGATGTCGACCACCTTCGGGAGCGCACCGAGTCCGACCACCTGCTCGCCCGGCAGGTATGCGATGTGCGCGTGACCGCGGAACGGGAGGAGGTGATGCTCGCACACCGAACGGAAGCGGATGTCACGGAGCATGACCGCTCCGGAGGGGAGCGTGTCGGGGGCCGGGCCCCGCGTGATCGAGATCGTATGGGCGAGCGGGGCCGCGGCATCCATCCCCACACCCGCGAAGAACTCGTCATAGGCGTCCGCAACGCGCTGCGGGGTCAGCCGGAGGCCCGGACGCTCGGGGTCCTCCCCGATCGCCTCGAGCAGCTCACGCACGAGCGCTGCGACGCGCTCCCGATCGACGGCCACGCGCCGAGCCTACGCGGTCGCGGGTCGTGCCTGACCGCTCGGACGACGCTTGGCCGCCTTCTCTGCGGCGGGGAGCTCCGCTTCGACGGATGCCGCGAGTCCGGCCTCGGTACGACGCTGGGGCACTTCGACCGGCGGAAGCTCGGAAACCGGGCGGCCGTCGCTCGAGAGCCACTGCGGACGCGGCGGGAGCCGCTTGACGTCCTTGAAGATCTCCTCGAGCTCGAGGTGATCCAGCGTCTCCTTCTCGAGCAGCTCGAGTGCGAGCTTGTCGAGCACGTCGCGGTTGTCGTTGATGACCTGGTAGGCCTCGTTGTGCGCCTGCTCGATGAGCGCGCGCACCTCGACATCCACCCGTTCGGCGACCCGCTCGGAGTACTCGCGGCCGTGACCCATGTCTCGGCCCATGAAGACCTCGCCCGAGGACTGGCCGAGCTTGATGGGACCGACCTCGGTCGTCATGCCGTACTCGGTGACCATCTTGCGCGCGATGCCGGTAGCCTTCTCGATGTCGTTCGAGGCACCCGTCGTGGGGTCGTGGAACACGATCTCTTCGGCGACACGGCCACCCATCGCGTAGGTGAGCTGGTCCTGCAGCTCGTTGCGGGTGACCGAGTACTTGTCGTCGAGCGGGAGCACCATCGTGTAACCGAGGGCCTTGCCGCGCGGGAGGATCGTGACCTTCGTGACCGGGTCGGTGAAGTTCATCGCCGCCGCCGCGAGCGCGTGTCCGCCCTCGTGGTAAGCCGTGATGAGCTTCTCCTTGTCCTTCATGACGCGCGTGCGCCGCTGCGGGCCGGCGATCACGCGGTCGATCGCCTCGTCGAGGGCACGGTTGTCGATGAGCTGCGCGTTGCTGCGCGCCGTCAGGAGTGCGGCCTCGTTCAGGACGTTCGCGAGATCGGCGCCCGTGAAGCCGGGCGTCTTGCGCGCGACGACCTCGAGGTCGACGCCGTCGGCGAGAGGCTTGCCACGGCCGTGCACCTCGAGGATCTGCTTGCGACCCTTGAGGTCGGGGGCGTCGACGCCGATCTGGCGGTCGAAGCGACCCGGGCGCAGGAGTGCGGGGTCGAGGATGTCGGGACGGTTCGTCGCGGCGATGACGATGACGTTCGCCTTGGGGTCGAAGCCGTCCATCTCGACGAGCATCTGATTGAGCGTCTGCTCGCGCTCGTCGTGCCCGCCGCCCATGCCTGCGCCGCGGTGGCGGCCGACGGCGTCGATCTCGTCGATGAAGATGATGGCGGGAGCGGACTCCTTCGCCTGGTTGAAGAGGTCGCGGACGCGGGATGCACCGACACCGACGAACATCTCGACGAAGTCCGAACCCGAGATCGAGTAGAAGGGCACGCCCGCCTCACCCGCGACGGCGCGCGCGAGGAGCGTCTTGCCGGTACCGGGAGGGCCGTAAAGCAGCACGCCCTTCGGGATGCGCGCGCCGACCGCCTGGAACCGCGTCGGGTCCTTCAGGAAGTCCTTGATCTCCTGCATCTCCTCGATGGCCTCGTCGGAGCCCGCGACATCGGCGAAGGTCACCTGCGGCATCTCCTTCGTCACAAGCTTCGCGCGCGACTTGCCGAACTGCATGACCTTGCTGCCGCCGCCCTGGGCGCTGGACATCAGGAACCAGAACAGCAGACCGAGCAGCAGGATCGGCAGGAGGAGCGAGAGGAAGCCGTCGAACCACGACGCCTTCGGCACGACGTCGTTGAACCCGTCGGTCGGGTTCGCCGCGTTGATCGCGTCGACGACCTCGGCCGCACGCGCGGTCACGTAGTAGAACTGGACGTCCGTCGCGCCCTCGTACGCCTTCGACAGCGTCATGTCGACGCGGTTGTCGCCGTTCGTGTTCACCACTTCGGTGACGGTGTCGCCCTTGAGCAACTGCAGACCCTCCTGGGTCGAGATCTGCTTCGCGCCCCCGAGGCTCGAGATGAGCATGAAGCCCACGATGAGCAGCAGGCCGATGAGCACGACGTACACCAGCGGGTTGCGCGTGATCTTCTTGAAGTCCATGGTGACGGCGAGCGCCGCGTCCCTTCGTCGAACGAACCGTCCACGCGCTCAGACGCGCGAAACGGTGCGTTCAGGGTATCGCGGGCACCCTATGGCGAGTCTGTGCATTCGCCCACGGCGTACAGCCGCCGATCAGCTGTAGACGTGGGGGGCGAGCACCGCGACGTCGCGCAGATTCCGATAGTTCTCGGCGTAGTCCAGGCCGTAGCCGACGACGAAGTCGTTCGGGATGTCGAAGCCGACGTACTTGCAGTCCACGACCACCTTCGCCGCCTCGGGCTTGCGCAGGAGTGCGAAGACCTCGATGGATGCCGCTCCGCGCGATGCGAAGTTCTCGAGCAGCCAGCTCAAGGTGAGGCCCGAGTCGATGATGTCCTCGACGATCAGCACGTGCTTGTCGTGCAGGTCGGTGTCGAGATCCTTGCGGATCTGGACGACACCGCTCGATTTCGTACCGGCGCCGTACGACGACACCGCCATCCAGTCCATCGGAGCGCTCACCGGAAGCGCACGGGAGAAGTCCGCCATCACCATGACGGCGCCCTTCAGCACGCCGACCAGGAGGAGGTCCTTCCCCTCGTAGTCGACCGCGACCTGCGCCGCGATCTCATCGAGCTTCGCGAGGATCTGCTCCTCGGTGACCAGGACATTCGTGAGTTCGCTCTGGATTTCGGCCGCGCGCATGGTCCGAGTCTAGAGAGATGACGGATGCCGCGGCATCCCGAACGCGTCAGTTCCGCGCCGTGAAGGTGAGCTTTCCACCGGCGCGCGCGGCTCGGCAGCCTGGCAGATCGATCGGGCCCTGACCTGACCAGTCCGTCACGAGCCGCGCGACTTCGAGGGTCTGGTCCCGAGCGAGCGAGACGTGGAACTCGCTCGCGACGACATGACGGATGACGCGATTCCGCAGTGCAGCGGGGTTCGCCGCAAGCGCTCCGACCGAGACCGAGATGCCGGCCTCGACGTGCTCGACGATGTCCTCGATCGTCTCGGCGATCATCTCGTCGAAGGCCTCGGAGTCCTCGCGCAGCTGCTCCGCGGTGCGCGCGAGCGCCTCGGCGATCCCCGGACCGAGCTCGGACTCGAGCACGGGCAGCACCGTTTCGCGTACGCGCACGCGCGCGAAGCGGGTCTCGGCGTTGTGCGGGTCGTCCCACGGCACGAGCCCTTGCGCGACGCACGCGGCCCGCGTGGTCGCACGGCGCACGCCCAGGAGCGGACGCAGGAGGGGGATGCCGTCGAGGTCCGTCGATGCGGCCATGCCCTGCAGGCTGGCAGCTCCCGAGCCGCGACTGAGCCCGAGGAGCACGGTCTCGGCCTGGTCGTCGAGCGTGTGTCCGACGAGGATCGCGGCGGCCGCGGCATCCCGAGCCCCCTCGCGCAGCGCCGCGTAGCGAGCCGTCCGCGCCGCGGCCTCCGGCCCGCCTTCGGCGCCGACCTGGACGCGCACGACACGCGCGTACAGACCGAGAGCTTCGGCCGTCGCCGCGGCCGCCGCCGCGGTTTCGGCCGAGCCGGGCTGCAATCCGTGGTCGACCGTCACGGTGAGGGCGCGCATGCCTGCCTTCGGCGCTTCGAACGCGACAGCCGCGGCGAGCGCGAGGGAGTCGGCACCGCCCGACAGACCCACGACGACCGCGTCCGCGTCTGTTCCCGTGAGCGCACGGCGTACGGCGAGGCGCACTTCCGCGACGGCGGGATCGAGGCCGGGTCGATGCTCGCTCACGACACCCAGACTAGGCTTGTCGGCGGCATCCCACCGTCTTTCGAAGGAGCATCAGCATGGGCGCGTACGACGCCGTCATCGAGATCCCGCGCGGCAGCCGCGTGAAGTACGAGGTCGACCACGGCACGGGCCGCGTGTTCCTCGACCGCATCCTCTACACCGCGTTCGGCTACCCGACGAACTACGGCTTCTTCGAGAACACCCTCGGCGAGGACGGCGACCCGCTCGACGTCCTGCTGCTCCTCGACTACGACCTGCACCCCGGCGTCCTCGCATCGGTGCGCCCCGTCGGCGTGCTGAAGATGAGCGACGAGGCCGGCGGAGACGACAAGGTCGTCGCCGTCCTCGGCAAGGACCCGCGCTGGACGCACATCCAGGACGTCACCGACATCCCCGAGTACACGCGCAAAGAGATCGAGCACTTCTTCGAGCACTACAAGGATCTCGAGCCCAACAAGTGGGTCAAGGTCGACGAGTGGGCGAACGCGGCCGAGGCCGAGCGCCTCGTCGGCGAAGCGTTCGACCGCTTCAAGGAGCACGAGGGTCAGACCAAGACCCAGGGTGAGGGCGTCGCGCCGAACACCCTCTGACGTTCACGTCAGACGGCCGGGGTATCCGATGGATGCCTCGGCCGTCGCCGTTCGCCCGTCGAGTGTCAGAGATAGACGCCGCGCGCGGCCATCCACGGCTGCGGATTCGTCGTCCCGCCACCGGGTGGGTAGACCTCGAAATGCAGGTGGCATCCGTAGGAGTTGCCGGTGTTCCCCTCGGCACCGATCAACTGCCCGGCGTTCACCCACTGACCGCTGCGCACGTAGATGGCGCTCAGGTGCCCGTACCCCGTACCGACGCCGCCGCCGTGATCGATGCGGATGTAGTTGCCGTAGCCGCTGTACGGCCACGCCATCCTGACGGTGCCAGACGCGGCCGCGAAGATGCCCGAGCCGCAGTAGGCGGCGAGGTCCGTGCCCAGGTGCCAGGAACTCGAACAACCCTTGCCGTTTCCGCACTGGGAGGTGCGGGGTCCGTAGCCCGAGGTGATGCGTCCGCCCGACGGGCGCGCCCAGCCGGCCCCGCCCACCGCGCCGCCGCCCCCGGCCGCCGCCTGCTCGCGCGCCTTGCGCTCGCGCTCGGCCGCCTCGGCCGCCTCGCGCGCCTTGCGGATGCGCTCGCCCTCTTCGTACGAAGCGACGGTCTTGGCCGTCGTGTCCTTGAGCGCCGCGAGCTGCGCTTGGAGCTGACCGAGGTAGGTCTGCTGCGCGTCGAGCGCGGCCTGCGCTTCTTCAGCGGCCTTCTGCGCCGCGATCATCGCCTCTTCGGCGATCTTCTGGAGGCGATCGCGCTCGACCCGTTGCACCTCGGCCTGATCGGTCAGGCTCTGCGCGGCATCCCGCGCCGTGATGGCGTCGGTGTAGACGTCGTTGTTGCGCTCGATGAGCTTGTCCATCGTGCCCAGGCGCGCGAGGAGGTTGTCGGCGTCGACCGCGGAGTCGGAGAAGAACAGCTCGAGCGACGTGTCGTCACCGCCGTTGCGGTACACCTGCGCTGCCAGGCGCCCGGCCTTGTCGGCGGCGTCCTTCGCCGTCGCGGCCTGTGCATCGGCGGCCGCCTGCAGCTGGTCGGCGCGGTACGCCGCCTCGAGGTAGGCCTGCTGCGCAACGTAATAGGCATCCGCCGTCTGCTCGGCGACCAGGTTCTTCGCGGCGACGTCGTCGGTGAGGGCCTTGATCAGGCCCTCGATCTTGGTGACCTGCGCGGCCTTGGCCGTTTCGTTCGCCTTGGCCTTCTTCACGTCGTCCCAGGAGGGATAGGTCGCGGCGAACGCCGGCGCGATCGCGGGGCTTGCGAGTCCGCCGACGACGGCGAGTCCGAGCACGCCGAGGCCGATCGCCGAGCGCCGATTCATCGACGGCCACAGCAGACGACGTTCGCGCGCCGTGGGCGCGCAGTCGCACTCGTCTGGAGCTTGCTGGGGGTCCACCGAAACCTCCTGGTCGTGAATCGACATCATTCACATTAGCAACATCGTTCACATGCGCAACGGATAGCGCGTCGCCGCGCACTGTCAGTGTGACCCCCATCCGGGGTCGCGTCGAGGTGGCCACGCCCTCGATTGGCGGATTGGCCGGCTATCTCGTATGCTTGAGCGTCGGTAAGCGTGAGCCCTCGGGTTCACTCGGCCCCATCGTTTAGTGGCCTAGGACGCCGCCCTTTCACGGCGGTAGCACGGGTTCGAATCCCGTTGGGGTCACTTTCTCGACATACAACTCAATACGCATGGCCCTGTAGCGCAGTTGGTTAGCGTGCCGCCCTGTCACGGCGGAGGTCGCGGGTTCAAGTCCCGTCAGGGTCGCTCCGAGCGACAGCCCCTTCTCGGAGGGGCTTTCGTCTAGGACGCGGCAGTTTCGGCAGCCGCACGGCTCTGTAGCTCAGTTGGTAGAGCGCACGACTGAAAATCGTGAGGTCACGGGATCGACGCCCGTCGGAGCCACTGGGACCCTCGTGTGGCTTCTACGCACGGGGGTTTCTTTATGCCCGGTCGGAGGCTATACCCCACCTGGCAGAGAAGCGCGGATGTCTGTTCGCTCGGCTTCTCTGACGCCGATTGGAGCATCAACAGCGGCATTTGTGCCGCGAATGTGCCTGTCGCTTCCCGGCACAAACTAGGCCGGCGTCCCGACTCCGCTGGGCGATCTTGCCCACAGGGTCGGCCTACAAAGGCGAATGAGCGCCAACTGCGACCATCTGCGACCGCGCATGGAGCGGCCGATCGCGCGGACTGCACGATTCCTGTCGCTCACTCAGAACGCAGTTGGAGAGGGTCCTGACGCGTCGAGGAGCGCAACGGCAGTCGGTTCTCGCATTGGACACGCTCACGCGAGAAGTACCTCCCGCAACTACCTCTCGCGAATGACCGCTCCGGGACAGATCGCACCAACTGTCCATTTCGCTCCACCCCGAAAGGTGGGCTGACTCTGCTGGATTCACTTCCGCACCAGGCACTGACCTAGGTCGATTGCAGCCAGAACGCGCGTACGCGTACTTGGGCGAACCCAGGCGAACCGGCAGTTCCCACTCAGTCCTCTCCACACTCCACACAATCGCGGATCAAGGGCCAGCAACCGAACGCCCCGTGTGCCGGGCATTTGTGAGGAGACAGAGGGACTGAACTCGCGCGGATCTACATTTCGCTGATGTGATCAGCGCCATTCGCCTGTGTTCACGCAGGTCTCGAGGCGTCGTGAGTGTGGTGGGGTGTTGCGTGTTGTCGACAGTTCTTCCCGAAATCTTCCCGCGCACTTCGGTGCCAGCCTTGAAGCGGACGCCCGGGCCGACTAGGGGGATGAAGGGACCAACGCACCGGGGATCGAAAACCCTCAGCGCGCGGCACAACGGGTATTACTCTGCGCTCCTGTCAGAGGTGTCGGGAATTGAAGGCTGCTCCGCATTTCACAGCCCGGTTCAGGTCTCGCATAGGTGTCCCTGGCGGCGTTCACGCCAAGACGACGTGCGGCGGCCGTTGCGCGCTCGGACAGTCATCGAGGAGAAGTCGTCAGGTCGGCTGCGCGACGATCCCGACCGGACGCGCTCGCGCCCCAGGTTCTCTCAATCCAAGTATCAGCACCGCACTCCCCCGGCTGGAGACTTCCAAAGTGGTCGCGGGCGACGACGCGGAATGCTCCCCGCTCAGTCGAGCAGTGATCCAGGAACGACGAGGCTTTTGACGGTCCGAGGGTCAGCGGTGGAAGCCAGCGCTTCCTCGACGTGCTCAAGGTCGAATCGCCCCGTCACCATCGAGTCGAGATCGACGACGCCTCTGGCGATCATGTCGATCGCCAGGGGCCACGTGTTGGCGTATCTGAAGACGCCGGTGACGAGGATCTCGTAGTTCTGGATACGCCCGACGGGCAGTTCGACGTCCGGCGCCCCCATTCCCACGAGCACCGCTCGGCCAGCGCGTTTCACGAGCAGAATCCCGTCACGGATAGCGCGGGGATTGCCCGATGCGTCCACGAACACGTCGACGGGTTCGATGCCGAGAGCACCGGACAGCGGGTCGACCACGTCGGTCGCTCCGAACCGCGCCGCGAGCTCGCGGCGCTCGGGCGCCGGGTCGCTCACGACGATCCGCGACGCACCGAAAGCACGCGCGGTTTGGGCGATCACGATTCCGATCGGCCCCGCCCCTGCGATGAGGATGCTCGATCCCGGTCCGACCTCTGCCTTTTGGTTCGTCCAGATTCCGACCGAGAGCGGTTCGCACAGGGCGGCGGACTCGAAAGAGACGTTGTCGGGGATGGTGTGGGCGAAATCTTCCTGGATCGCTGCGTAGCCAGCAAATGACCCATCGATCGGGGGCGTCGCGTAGAACTCGATGGAGGGGCACAGGTTGTAGCGCCCGTGCTTGCACTGCTCGCAGCGTCGACAGCTGCGCTGGGGCTCGATCGACACCCGCTCTCCGATCCGGGAGGGGTCGACGGCGCTGCCGACGCGTGCGATCCGGCCGCTGGCCTCGTGTCCGAGCACCATCGGGGCGTCGACGATGAAGTCGCCGATCCGCCCGTGCTCGAAGTAATGCACATCGGAGCCGCACACGCCCACCGCGGCAATCTCGACCAGAACCTGGTCGGGGTCGAGGGTGGGGATCTCGATCTGCTCGAGACGGACATCGTGGATCGCGTGTAGCACGCTCGCTGTCATCCGGTCGTTCATCGTGAAGGCTCCTCGCTCATCGGGTGGTGTCAGGCTGCAATGTGATCCGCGCGCTCGTGGTCATGTGTCGGTCGAAGCCGACGGTGCGCACGGGACCTTCGATCTGGACGCCGAGCGACGCGCGGATGTCCGTCGACGAGGCACCGAGACGAAGTTCGATCGCGCCGGGCTCGACGATCCGCATGGAATCGCGGCCGGTGAAGGCCGTCATATCGGCGGAGACGTTGAACGAGACCCGCGCCGACTCACCGGCGGCGAGCGGAACGCGCGCATATCCGATCATTCGGACGATGGGTCGCGTCACTGATGCCACAGGGTCATGCAGGTAGAGCTGCACGATTTCGACCCCGTGGCGAGCGCCGGTGTTGCGCACGGACACGCCGACCTCGAGTTCACCATCGGTCGGGATGGATGTGCGCTCAGCGCTCGCATCCGTCCAAGCAAACGTCGTGTACGTGAGTCCATGGCCGAACGGATACGCGGGCGAGGGATCGATGTTCGACACCTCGCTCCGCGCCCCCAAGGGCGGTGTGAGGTATGTCCACGGCTGGCCGCCTGCGTGGACGGGAACGCTCACGGGAAGTCGTCCGCTCGGCTCTGAGGCGCCGCTCAGCACCCGCGCGACGGCCGTACCGCCCTCTTCGCCGGGGAAGAAGACCTGAACGATCGCGGCGGCGCGCTCGGGGGCAGTTCCGAGCGCATAGGGACGACCGGCGACGAGCACGACGATCACCCGCGTGCCCGTGTCGAGCAGTTTCTCGAGGAGCAGGGACTGGACGCCAGGGAGCGCGAGGTCCAAAGCGTCGCAGCCTTCGCCGGAAGTCCCACGCCCGAAGAGTCCTGCTCGGTCGCCTAGGCAGAGGATGACCGTGTCGGCGGCTCGCGCCGCCTCGACGGCCGCGTCGATCCGCCCATCCTCCGGACCATCGATGTCGCATCCTGCGAGGACGTCGATGTGCGCATCCGGGAACTCTGTACGAAGACCATTCGCCACGGTCACGAGACGGACGCCAGGGTCGAGCTCCGGGTGGTGCACGCCGACGTGATTCGGGAACGCGTAGCACCCGACGAGCGTCATCGGATCTGCCGCTGTCGGTCCGATCACAGCGATCCGAGCGGGTGCTGACAATGGGAGCGATCCGTCGTTCGACAGGAGCACGATGGACTGCTCGGCCAGATCTCGAGCAACCGCACGGCTCTCGTCGGGATCAAGCTCCACCAGACCGGTCGGCGACGCGACGTGTTCGTCGTCCCAGCCATCAGGCAGGGGCGACCAGTTCGGGTCGAGGAGCCCGATCTGAGCCTTCTGATCCAGGACGCGACGAAGAGCGCGATCCACGAACGCCTCGTCGACCCGGCCCGCAGCGATCTCTTCCAGCAGCGGTTCGGCGTACGTCTTGACCGCGGGCAACTCGACGTCCACGCCTGCCACGAGCGCTTGCGCCGCTGCCTCGCCGAACGTGCCGGCGACTCCGTGCACGATCTTCAGGAAGCCGATCCCGAAGTAGTCGGCGACGACGGTTCCCTCGAATCTCCACTCGTCACGGAGGAGGCGAGTCAACAGGCGCTCGTCCGCGGCCGCGGGCACGCCGTCGACCTCGGCGTACGAGTGCATGACAGATCGGACGTGGCCATCCTGCATCACCATCTCGAAAGGAAGAAGGATGACGTCGGCGAACTCGCGTGGCCCGATCAGTGCCGGCGCCAGATTGCGTGCACCTCGAGAGCCGGAGTAGCCGGCGAAGTGTTTGAGGGTGGCGATGATGCCCGTCGACTCGAGGCCGCGCACGTAGGCTGCTGCGATAGTCCCCACGAGGTAGGGATCCTCGCCGATCGTCTCTTCCGTGCGCCCCCAGCGCGGATCCCTCGTCACATCGAGCACCGGTGCGAGCCCCTGATGGACGCCGACTGCACGCATGCTTGCGCCGATGCCGATCGCCATCCGCTCGACGATGTCGGGATTGAACGTGGCGCCCCACGCCAACGGCACCGGGTACACCGACGCGCCCCAGGTTGTGAAGCCACTCAGGCACTCCTCGTGGACGAGGGCCGGGATTCCGAAGCGATTCGCGGCCACCACCCTTCGTTGAAGGGCGACGAGCGCGGCCGCGCCGTCACCCGCGTCGACGGGCAGAGTGCCGAAGGCGCGGGTGACTTGTCCGATGCCGTGCTGGAGCAGATCTTCCAGCTCATCGGTCGCGCTGAGCTCATCCTGGTGCGGGGCCACTTGGTCGTCCGGCGTAGCTCCCAGCCACACCGCGCCCAGTTGCCCGATCTTCTCCCGAAGTGTCATCCGAGCGATCAGGTCCTCGATGCCCTCTGTGCTCGGCACGGCCCGAACGGTCGACGCGGGAGAAACGGGATTCGACATTGAAGACATTCCAATCCAAGAAATATTTCGCCCCTAGCTCAGAAATGTCTAGTTGATAGAGTCTATGCATGGGACGCGCAGAGCGTCAACGCGGCAGGAGAGGAAGAAAGATATGGGGCTTCGGGAACGAGTGCTCGGGCGAAGCGGCCTGCGGATCTCTTCGCTCTGCGCGGGGACCAGTCCGCTGGCGAGCATGCCCGAACTGTACGGATATCAAGTGTCGACGGATCGCGCGGTCGATACCGTTCTCGCAGTCCTTGACAGCCCGATCACGATGATCGACACGTCGAACGGGTATGGATTCGACGGAGCCGCCGAGCGAGTCGTCGGCGAGGCGATTCGGCGGGTCGGTGGCGTTCCGGATGGTGTCATCATTCATACCAAGGTCGATCCCGATCCGGCCACCCGAGATTTCTCGGGCGCCCGCGTGCGGCGCTCGCTGGAGGAGAGCCTCGAGCGGCTCGGCCTCGATCGAGTGCCGCTCCTCGCCCTACACGATCCGGAGTTCATGACACAGGATGGGTTCGCCCCCGGTGGGGCGCTCGAGGAACTCGTGCGCATACGAGACGAGGGCATCGCCGGACACCTCGCTGTGGCGGGCGGGTCGGTGCGGGTACTGCAGGAGTATCTCGAGACAGACGAGTTCGACGTCGTGCTCAATCACAGCCGCTACACGCTTCTCGATCGATCCGCGGCGCCGCTCTTCGCGTGGGCACGCGAGCGGAACATCGGCGTTATGAATGCAGCGCCGTACGGAGGCGGGATGCTCTCCAAGGGGCCGGCAGAGCAGCCGAGGTACGGCTATAGCGAGCGTGGGGAGATCGTCGCGCTGCGAGCGCAAAAGATGAAGGATGCCTGCGACAGGCGGGGCGTGCCGCTCGCCGCGGCAGCACTTGACTTCTCGGTCGGGTCCGAGTTGGTCGACACGACGGTGCTGGGAATGTCGAGCCCCGAGAGGGTCGCACAAACGCTCATGCTGCTCGAGACGCCCATTCCCGAGGAGCTCCGCGCGGAACTCGATGCTTTGGCGCTCCCTCCAGAGAATTGGCTAGGCTAGTCGCCTGACGAAGAAGAGGGCCGGGAACGCTCCCCGGCCCTCTTCGTGGAATCGCAAGCGCGGGCGTCAGCCGCCCATCGTCGCCTGGAGCGTAGCTGCCGCCTCCTCGGGAGTGGCATCACCAGAAGCGACTGTCGTCGACGCGACTCCGATCGCCTCCTGCAGCTCGCTCGAGACCAAACTCAGGCGCGGTTCCGAGACGGTCGTAGTCCGCTCGATGAGCTCCTGCAGGTTCGCAGACTGCACGTCCGGGTTCACGAGTTCGATCTCGTCCCATTGCGGCTGAATGCCGCCCAAGGCGGGGATGTCGTTGAGGATGTTCGCGACAAGCTGCTGACCCGCCACGGACGTGGTGAGCCAGGTGGCGAATGTCGTCGCTGCCGCCTGGTTGCGCGACCGGGAACTGACAGCGAGGCCCCAATCGGAGTCTCCGAACATTTGCGCGGGGTTGCCGTTGCCTGCGACATCGGGGAACGGTGCCGCCAACATCGTGAACGGCTCTGCACCGGTCACTCCGGATGCGCCGACTGCCTCTGCTGCGCCGGCTGCCGTGGCGTACTGCATGTACCACGTGCCCATCTGCACCATGGCGTACTGGCCGCCGAGGAACGCGTTGCTCGCATCGGGATACTGCTGCAGGCCGAGGGCACCGTCGGCCATGATGCCGGAGTCGAAGAGGTCCTTCCAGATCGTCAGCGCTTCGACGATCGCCGGGTCATCCCACGAGGCTTCACCGCGCGATGCGGCGGTCCACACGCCGGGCTTCACGCTGTCGGCGATCGACTGGAGCGTGTCCTGGTTGAAAGCGACCTGCCCGGCGCCCTGGATGAAGCACCCCTGCCCTCCGGCGCGGAACGTATCGCACGCATCCTTCCACTCGTCGAGGGTGGTGGGCACCTCGAGATCGAACTCGTCAAAGAGGTCCTGGTTGATCCAGAGGTTCCCCGCGAACGTCGAGCCGATCGAGAGCGCACGCAGCTCGCCGTCGACGGTCAGTGGCTCGACGCCGGTCGCCGACACCTGAGATTCCCAGTCGTCGCCGAGCGACTCGGTGATCGCATCCGTCAGGTCGATCGCGTTGTTGCCGTAGAGCGCGACGGAGGCGATCCCGCCGCCTGGCGCGACAGCGAAGACGTCGGGACCGGCGTTGGATGACAGCGCCGGTCGGAGCGCGGCGTCGTACCCGTCGATCGGGAGCTGACGGAACGTCACCTCGATGTCGGGGTACTCTTCGTTGAAGGCTGCGATGTACTGCTCGGCGGCGATGGGCTGGGGTGTGAAGCCCCACCAGTTCACCGTCCCTGAGGTGGCCGAGCCTTCCTGTGGTGCGGTACCTCCTCCGCAACCGACGAGAGTGGCTGCTATGACGCCGACGGCGGTCACGGCCGCGCCGGCTCGAAGGAGCGTGGGTCGTGAGATGGAATGAAACGTCATTGTGACTCCCAGTGCGATGTGTTTGCGGATCCGGAGAAACCGGGCTTCGCTCGGCGATCGGGTCGCCTGTAGCCCCGAGCCGAGCGTACGACGACGAAATGGGGCTTGTCAAAGATTCGTGATCCGATTGTAAACATTTCTCGCTTCTTTTCGGATGAGAGCACCGCGCGGACTACGAACCGCATAGAGTGAGCGCATGTCGGACTCGCCCCACTCCACTGACGGAGACACGAGTCGCGCGACCCTGGCCCGCGTTGCGGAACAGGCCGCCGTGTCCATGTCGACCGTGTCCAAGGTCTTGAACGGCCGACCCGGTGTAGCCGCAGAGACGAGAGCGCGCGTCGAGACGCTGCTGAGTGAGGTGGGGTATACCCGCCGCGGGGCGGTGGTGCCCGGCGCCCCGCTAATCGAGATCGTGTTCAGCGAGCTTGACAACGAATGGGCGATGGAGCTCATTCGCGGTGCCGGCGCGACGGCGAAGCTGAACGGCATGGGGCTGATCGTGACGCAGAGCGGCACGCGGCACGCGCCCGACCCGGAGTGGATCGACGAAGTGATCAGCCGGCAGCCGTTCGGGATCATCCTCGTGATGTCCGACCTCCCCCCGGCGAATAAGGACAGGCTTCGACGGCTGCAGATCCCCTTCGTCCTCGTTGATCCCTCGGGGAATCCGGCGCCGGACGTCCCGTCGGTGGCCGCGGCGAACTGGGACGGTGGGCTTCAGGCGACGAACCATCTCATCGCGCTCGGTCACCGTCGCATCGGCGTCATCGCCGGGCCGCACGATGTGATGTGCGCTCGAGCACGGGTCTCCGGATACCGCGCGGCGCTTGAGTCAGCGGGGCTGCCCGTCGACGACGACCTCGTCCAGCCGGGCGACTTCCACATCGAGGGTGGGCTTGTCGGCGGAACGGCGCTCTTGGAATCGCGCGATCGCCCCACGGCGGTTTTCGCAACGAACGACCTGCAGGCCATCGGCGTCTATCAGGCTGCGCGCGCGCTGAACCTGCGAGTACCGGAAGACGTGTCGATCGTCGGATTCGACGATCTACAGTTCTCCAACTTCTCCAGCCCTCCGCTTACCACTGTGCACAATCCGCTCTACGAGATGGCGCGCGAAGCTGCCCGCATCCTTCTCGATATCCGGGCGGGATCGCCGGTCGGGACAGGCCGCCGCGAGTTGGGCACCTCACTCGTCGTGCGTGAGAGCTCGGTCGGCCCCGCGTAGCTCTTCGGCGAGTCGTCGACCGGTTCGCCACGCCAACGCCACGTTCGTCAGAGTCGGGTTGCACGCGGTCTCTGTGGGAATGACCCCGTTACCTGCCACCCATACGCTGCGGGTTCCCCACACCCTCCCCCAGCTGTCGCACACCGAAAGCCCGTCGTCCGACTGCCCCATTCGCACCGTGCCTTGATAGTGAATCGACGATCCGGCGGGGAGGATGACCGGCTCACCGCCCGGCGTGAACCCGCCGACTGCGGTCGAGACGGAAGTTGCCACGTCCACCGCGAAGTCCAACCTGGCTCGGTCGATCGCGGTCAGACCGTAGTCGATGTGGATGACCGGGAGTCCGACATCGTCCGTTTCCTCGTCGGTGAACCACACTCGGTCCGACCACTGCAGGTCTTTCGCTGCGAAGACGCCGACTCCCACCACCGGACGCTCATCGGAGGTGCGCTGATCGCCGATCTGGATCGGCGATGCATCCATCTGCATCACTTGGACGTGTACCGGGCGACCCGCCGAATCGTCGAATGGCAGCCATGACACTCCGACTACGGAGTCCTGACCGCCGCCGGGAGTGCCGTGAAACGGATGATCCATCTCGGCATCCATCACCGGTGACGAGCCGGATGCTGCCGCCTCGGCGGCGCTCGGGCGTTCAGCCGCGTCGAAGTAGGCCGCAGCAACGACTTGGGGTTGATCGTTGAGGAAGCGGCCGAGCGCGGGGGGGCGGATCCCCGATGCCCAGAGCAGTTGGGGTGTGCGTAGTGCATCAGCTGCCACGACGACAGAGCGGGCGCCCACGGTTCGGCGATCCCCAGACCGTTCGACGACCTCGACGCGCACCCCACCGTCATCGACCTGTCGAATGGCGGTAACGATGGTCTCCGAGATGAGTCGGATGCCGCGACCGGTGTCGACGGCCGCAGCCAACGGGCCGAGGATCGTACGCACTCCGGCCCACTCCGGCGCTGCACCAGACGGTCGCGCGGCAAGGGGCATGGGCTGGATGCGCGACGTCGTCGAATCGAAACGAGCGCTGAGGTTCTCACGCAGCCTCGTCGCGACCGCGTCGTCGGGGTAAGCATCGGTGCGCACCCCGAGCAGGGCTTCCGCGGCATCGAACGCTTCATCGAGGTCGTCACCATCGATGAACGAAATTCGTTCGCTGCCTCGCGGGCGAGGAGACGCACACGTCCAGAAGACACCCATACCGCCGACGTTTTCTGCGTAGAGCGCGCCGGGCATATCGACCTGGGCGTCGCCGTTCGTGGGCGACAGCCGCACGATCTTCGTGCCGGGGCGAGGGCGGACAAGCGGCTCGCCGTAAGTGGCCACGAAGGTCCCGATCATCGCAGCCTGCTCCTGAGCGAGTTCGACCATCAACGGGCCACGCTCGGCACCCGAAAGGTTTCGCGTACTCACGCCCCATGGATCTGTGAGGTGCGGACCGCGCTCGATGATCACCACCGACAGGTCTGGCGCCGTATCCGCGATCGACCGGGCTGCCGCGCAACCCGCCGGCCCACTTCCCACGATGACGACGTCGACCTCGACGGGGATTCTCTCGCTCACCACTGCTCCGATCTCCCGGTTTGGGGGAATAGTGCTCACATCGAACATAAAACTTTCCAAATCTTGGCGCAATGTTGAAGAATGGTTGTGGCGCAGATGCCGCCTCCGCCTCTACGAAGGACCACCAATGCCACTCATCCAGATCGATCTCGAGCGCGAACTCTTTGACGCGAAGCGCGACGAGATCAGTAGCGAGATCCACGCAGCGCAGACCGAGATCGAGGAACTCCAGATTCCGGAAGACGATAAGTTCCAGATCTTCCGACCGCACGGTCCGGGCGAGATCGTCTTCGATCCGACCTACAACGACCTCGAGCGACGAAGCTTGATGGTCATCACCGTCTTCATGGTCAATCGATATCCGGTCGCGCTGAAGAATCGACTGTTCCAGAACATCGTCCGCCGGCTGGCCACCTTGGGCATCAGACCCGAGGACATCCTGATCTCGAACATCCAGAACGGATATGAGGATTGGCTTCCCGGCGTACGCGGCGATCGACTCACGACCGAAGCCTGAGTCGCCCGGGCAGGGGGCCTCGCGACGTTCGCGAGGCCCCCTGCTCATTTGAGCGCGCCGGCCGACAGGCCACGTTCGAAGAGCCGCTGCAGGCTGAGGTAGGCGACGATCTGTGGGATCACGATGATCACCGCAGATGCCAAGACCTTCGTCTGATCGTTGGAGAACTGCCCGATAAAGTACTGCGGTACTTGGGTCACCGTCTGCACGTCCGGGCTCTGGAGGAATGTCAGCGGCAGCAGGTAAGCGTTCCACGCCCCGATGAGCGTGAACACGACGATTGCCGCGCCGACCGGTCGTGTGAGCGGGAGCACGATGTGCCAGAACACCCCCACCGTATTGGCTCCATCGATGCGCGCGGCGGCGAAGATGTCGTCGGGTATTCCATCGATGAAGTTGCGGGTCAGCAGCACCGCGAACGGGATCTGTAGCGCCGCAAGCGGCAGGATGACTGCCCAGTAGGTGTCGTAGATTCCGAGGGCGATCGTTGTGCTGAACAACGGCGTCAGGAGGACGACCTCCGGCAGTGTCAGCGTGATCAGCAGCATCCAGAAGAACACTTCCCGGGCGCGGATCCTCAGCTTCGAGAACGCGAAGGCGGCGAGAAGGGCACAGATGTAGACGATGACGACCGTGATGACGGCGATCACGATGCTATTGCGGAAGAACAGGAAGAAGTTCGGTACTTCCAGCACCGCCACATAGTTCCCCCAACCCTGACCCTGCAGCGATCCGCTGACCATCACGATCAGCGGCAGGAGGAATGGAAGGGCGAGGACGGTGACGATCAGCTGCAGTAGCAGCCGCATTCGGAGCGTGCGAGCCTCAAACACTCTCGAACTCCTTTCGATCCTTCGCCCGCATTTGGATGACGAGCGCCATCGTCACTGCGAGCACCAGCAGCAGGATCGACAGAGCAGCTCCGTATCCGACATGAGCGAGCGGGATCGACTCCCGATAGATGAGTGTTCCCAGGAACTCGGTCGCATAGTTCGGCCCGCCGTTCGTCACGAGATAGGGAACGTCGAATGTCTTCAATGCACCGATCGCGCTGAGGATCGCAATCGCGATCGTGGTTCCCCGGACTCCCGGCCAGATCATGCTCGCGACGATCCGGACGTTTCCGGCGCCGTCCATTCGCGCGGCCTCGAGGATCTCTGGATCGATCTGGCTCATCGCGGCGTAGTAGAGGATGAAGTTCAGTCCCGTCCACTGCCAGATCGTGACAGCCATGATGATGGGGAGCGCCGTCGACGACTGCGCAAGCCACGGTTGAGCCAGAAATCCCAGTCCGAAGAATTCGAGCATCGCGTTGAACTGGCCGTCCGCGCCGAAGATCTGACGGAACACCGGCGCCATGATCGCCGGCGCCAGGACGACGGGCACGAAGATGATGACCTTGTAGAGCCCCTTGAACCAGATCTGCGAGTGCAGGAGCGTAGCGAAGACGATCCCGAGGAACGTCTGTATCGCGAACGTCACCACGAAGAAGACCACCGTGTGCCAGAGGGCCATCCAGAACACCGGGTCCTGGAACGCCTCCACGAAGTTGGCGCCGCCCACCGATTCGGGATTGGGGCTGATGCCGTCCCAGTCGAGCGTCGAGATGTATGCGGTGAACCCGATGCTGAAGTAGACCACGCCGATCGAAAGAACGAGCGCCGGAATGATCCATGGGTAGCCGTTGGGCCGCAAGCGCGAGGTGCGCTTGCGACCGCCTGTGACAATCAGCTCGGTGGTCATCCGGCGCTCCGCGCCTCCGCGGCGAATGCTTCGCGCGAGGCGTGGTAGCCACGGACGAGGCGCGAGATGATCGCATCGATGGAGGCATCCGGCGTCGTGATGTCGGGATTCTTCTCGCGCCACTGGGCGATCTCGCGAGCACCCGCCCGGAATGACCGGGTGGGGACGAATTCAGGGACGTAGCGCTTGATCTTTGAGTTGTCGAAGATCGCCGAGTGTCCGATATCGCCCCGGTAGAGCTCCGACCAGAACCAGTCGGGCGCACCGACCTGGATCAGTTCTGCAGGGATGTGCACGATGTTCGCCGTGACGCCGAGCTCTCGGGCGACGATGTTCATGATGACGTCCCACGTGTACACGTCATCTGATGTGATGTGGAAGGTCTCGCCCACCGCTCGCAGGTTTCCCAGCAGTCCGACGAATCCGAGCGCGAAGTCGCCCGCGTGTGTGAGCGTCCACAAGGATGTGCCGTCACCAGAGACGATCACCTCGTCCCCGCGCACGAGGCGATCGATCGTCGTCCAGTCCCCGGGTAGCGGCGGGGTTCCCTCGTCGTAGGTGTGCGATGGCCGCACGATCGTTACGGGGAAGCCTCGCTCGTCGCGCGCGCGAAGAAGCTCGAGTTCGGCCTCGACCTTCGCCTGTGCGTATGAGACGAGCTCGTTCTTCGCCCAGTTGGACTCGACGATCGGCACCTGGAGTACGGGCTTGTGGTAGACCGACGCCGAGCTGATGTGCACGTACTGGTCGGTGAGCGGTGCGAACAGCTCGATGGCGGATCGAGCCCCGGCCGCGTCGAATCCGATAAAGTTTGCGACCGCGTCGAACCGACGACCGGCAAGCGCTTCGCGGACGGTATCCGGACGGTCGAGGTCTGCGACAACGGACTCCACCGAGGCCGGAAGCTCCCGCCGCTTGTCATTGTTGCCACGCGTGAGGATCGTCACCTGCTGCCCGACCTCGACGGAACGACGAACGCACGCGGCGCTGATCGTTCCGGTTCCACCGACATAGAGAACGCGAGCAGGGTACGCCATTGTGGCTGCCTTTCATCGGGAGGGCCGCAGTCCGGACAGGATCCGGCATGAATAACGGTAGCCGTCCAAACACCGTCTTGCAATGTTCCCATCGTTTCTTAGAAACATTTCTAGGTGTCACCATTCGGTCCGTTGATTGCTGGAGGCTCGACGGGCGGTCTCGCGCTTCCCGATCTCGAGCCGGAAGCCGTCGCCAGGCGCTTCGTTGCGGTCTGGGACGGACTGCAGGCCTTGTGGCTCGTCGACCCCTCCTTCGACCTGGGGGACGAGATCCTCGCGTCGTTCCGTTAGCTCAGCGGGCAGAACGTCATGGAAGCAAAGCACGCCTTCGAGAGCGCGATCGCCGATGGGTGACGCGGGGACCGCTGGAGTTACGCCGGGAATGGTCAGCACTACTGCCGCTGCGACGGACGATTCCTACCCACTCAGTTCGGGCGGAAGCTCCCAAATTGGTCCGGTTTAATCGTAGGTCGAAGCCATCTGGAGGGACTCTTCTGGCGGTGGCGGTGGCGGTGGGATTCGGACCGACTGTGTACCACGGAGAGGACTCCACCTCTCCACGGTGCAGATGCCGTGCGTACCGAGTTCGCGCTCAATCCACGCCACACACTTGACGCAAAGGACCGATTTCCGCCAGCGCTGACGTGTGGGTAAGAAGGATACCCCTTATGATCAGGGTTATTCTTGCGGAGATGGAGGGACTTGAACCCTCGGTCCCAGTGAGGAGCGTGCCGCGACGGCGGCCACCCTTTCCGGAAGCGGCAACTATCCTGGATCCAGGATGGTCCTCGCGAGCAGCGTCCGATCCACCCACGGGTGGGGCGCAAGTCTGTGCCGGGAAAGTGCCGGGAACTCCACTGAAGCGGCCGCGATCAACGAGCACCAATGAGCACTCCACACGCGGAATCCCGAGGCTAACGAGCATCAACTGGGACGGGCAAACCCCCGGCGCCGAACTGAAAATCGTGAGGTCACGGGATCGACGCCCGTCGGAGCCACTGAGACCCTCGAATGGCTTCTACATTCGGGGGTTTCTTCTTTTCCGCCTCACGGCAATCCCGCCGATACGTCGAACAGGAACAGCAAGCCGGACGCGTAATAGAGGGCGACCGCGGTCCAGGACGTCGCCCCGCGCTCGAGCGGGTAGACGAGCTGCACTGCGGAGATCGTGCCACTGACGAACATGATCGCGGCGGGAGCGAACCCCACCCACCACCAGAACTCCAGGAATCCCGTTCCGGATTCGAGCGTGTGCGGCGCGATGGCGGCAGCGATCGCGATGACGGTGCTCACGAACAGCCCGCCCACGTCGCTCGCCAAGCGCTGCTCCAGTCCGGCGAAGAAGTCTGGGCCGCGCCACCGCTGGCTGGGCGTGAGGTCTGTGGCATCAACCCTGTCGACGAGGCGCATGAGGAGCAGGCAGCCAACGAGACCCACCGCGAATGCCGCCGATATGGAAAGGATGGTGGGCATCACCTTTCGAATGTAGCGACTCTCCCAATACTCAGTTGCGCTGTATATCGCCCAACTGTATAGTCGGGCGATATAGGAGGAGCGATGAACCGGAACCCGCAGCTGCCGCTGACAGAGACGGTGAACTACGTCCTTCTCGCCCTCGTCGAACCGGCGCACGGCTACGCGATCATGGCGCGCGTCGAAGCGATGAGCGACGGGGCCGTGCGCCTCGCGCCCGGCACGCTCTACGGAGCGCTCGACAACCTCGTGAAGCAGCGACTCATCGTCCGGGTCGACAGCACCGATCCGCGTCGCAAGGTGTACCAGATCACCGAACTCGGCTACGAGACGCTGGCTCAGGATGCTGCGCGCATGGCGCACATGGTGCACATCTTCGATCAGACACGAAGGGAAGCAGGATCATGAGGAGCTTCAAGATCTTCGTCGACTTCGACAAGGAGGAGGCGTGGCTGAACCAGAAAGCCGCGCAGGGACAGGGACTCGTGAGCACCGCGTTCGGATACGAGTTCACTCCGATCATCCCCGGTTCGGCCGTCATCAGGATCGACTACCGCGACTCGATGAAACCCGCCGACTACGCCGACTACCTCGCGATGTTCGCCGACGCCGGCTGGCAGCACGTCGGCGGATCCCGATGGAGCGGCGGGCAGTACTTCGCGACGGCGACCCGTGACGCGCGCGCCGACATCTTCTCCGACCCGGCATCCAAGGCGCAGCGGTACCGGCGCGCGATGGCGGTGAGCTTCGCGCTGCTGCTGCCCTTCTTCGTCATCAGCCTCGCGCTGCTGGTGCAGGGCGCGCTCGCGATCACGCCGGATCAGATCTATCTGACGCCTGGCTTGTGGCAGATGCAGGGCGCGCAGTTCTGGCGCGCGTTCCTGTTCGAGACGCCGTTCGCGCTCATGCGGCTGTCCGGTCCGATCATCCTGATCGGCGCGTGCGTTCTGCTCGGGTCCACCCTTCTGTATCAGTGGGCGCTGTACCGGCGGGCGGTCAGGGTCGCAGCATCCTGAACCGCTCCGACCGCGGCGCGAGCCGCTCGGCGATCGCGACGGCCGACAGCACGGCGCTCTCGTGCGAGTCCGCGTCGCCCATGTAGAGCCCGGCCAGCCACACGCCGTCGTGGCCGTGCAGCTCGCCGAGCCTGCGTTGCGCGTCGAAGTAGGCGGGCGTGACCTTGCCGTGCTCGTACGTCGCGACGGCGTAGAGGGGCTCCGGCATCCGCTCCTGGAACGTCACCCAGCTGCGGAAGACCGGCAACCCGTGCCCGCGGGTCCAGATGGAGAGCTGACTGTGGATGCCGTCCCACCGAGCGTTCACGACCGACCAGGCCGCCGTGCGCTCGGGCATGAGGGAGCGGTCGCCGTGCACGGCGATCGTCGTGTCGAAGTACTCGATGCGGACGAGCTTCTCCCGGAGCCGATCGGCGGCCGAGACCCCCTCGAGCATTCCGTGCGCGAGACGGGCGTTCGTCGCGATCACCACCTGGTCGAACCGCTCCCCCTCGACGACGTACCCGCCCTCATCACGGCTGACCCGCTCGACACGCGCGCCGAGCACGACACGCGCCCGCGAGAGCGAGGCCGCGAGCGCGTCGATATAGGTCTTCATCCCGCCGACGATCTGACTCTGGGTGGGCGGGTACCCGTCGGTGAGCGACTCGCCCAGATAGTAGAGGGCGTTGTACGCCGAGAACCCGCGGAACTCCTCGAGCTCGAGACACCACAGCGCGAGCAGCAGCGGGTAGAGGAACCGATCGACGAAGGATGCCGGCATCCGGCGATCCCGGATGTACTCGTCGATCGTGATCGACGTGTCGTGCCGCGCGAGGAACGCGGGGATCCCCGAGAGAAAGCGCCGGAACCGGACGAGGTCGACGATCGCGGCCGGAGTGAGCGACTCCCCCACCGGTCGCCCGTCGCGCCACGGCGGCAGGGCGACGGAACCCCCCTCGGCGGAGCGGTGCAGCGTCATGGTGGCGGGGTAGATCTCGCGTGCGACGCCGAGGTGATCCAGCAGACGATTGAACGTCGCGTACGCGCGCCCCGGGCCGAAGAACTGGAAGCCCGCGTCGATCGCGAGCCGCTGACCGTCCACCTCGATCTCGACCGTGTGCGCGTGCCCGCCCAGCCGATCCGCGGACTCGAACAGGGTCACCTCGTGCTCCTGCTCCAGGAGCCAGGCCGTGACGAGTCCCGCGGCCCCGCCGCCGACGACCGCGATCCGCACCGGTGGTCAGTCGCCGAGCGTGAGATCGACCTGGATCTCTGCGGCGAGCCGCTCGATCTCTGCGATGACCGCCGACGGAGACGTGGATGCCGGAACCCGCGCGACGATCGTCGCCTCGAACAGTCGCCCGCCGGACATCGCGGCATCCCGCGTCGCCGAGGTGAGGCGATCGATGCTCGCCCCCTGCGCGCGCAGCGCGCTCGACAGCTCACGGACGATGCCGGGGTGATCGTTGCCGAGCACGCGCAGCTCGATCGTCTGCGGCGCGCGGCCGGGCGCGGCAGCGGGGCTCTCGTGCACCGTGATCGCGAGCAGACCCGCGAGTACCTCGAGCGCCGCGCGGAGCTCGTCGACGCGCTCCGCCGCGACCGACACCTCGACGACCCCCGCGAACGTCCCGGCCAGCTCGGCGAGCTCGCTGCGCTCCCAGTTGCCGTCGTGGTTCGCGACGATGTCGGCCACCTGGGCGACGAGACCCGCGCGGTCCTCGCCTACGAGTGTCAGCACGAGGGTGGTCATGCGCCACAGCGTAGCGACTGTGGAGGGATGCCGGGTCCTTCACGGCATCCATCCACTATCATTCCCGCGGGATTCCTCGACTCCTCGGCCGGAACTGTTCATTCTGCACAGCCGCCCGATCGGCGGCATCGCAGAGGCTGGGAAGACAGGAAGAACGGGGTAGTCCGATGTCAGAACGCAGGACGTATCGTCGGCAGCGCCGCGGTCGACGCGGCGCCGTGGTCGCGATCGTCGCGACGGCGGTCGTGCTCGTCGGTGGCGCCACGGCAGCCGCGGCCGTCGCGATGGCCGGCGGGTTCGCGTTCGCGGCCGGAGCCGCGGCATCCCCGTCCGCCACGCACTCCCCGGCCCCCGCGCCGAGCCCGACGCCGCACACCGCCGAGCAGCAGCTGCTCATGGAGGCAGAGGACCGCAACGCGTGCGTCGTCTCCTTCGCTGGTGACGACGTGACGTCCGCTCCGATGCTGCAGCCGATCGGCGTCCTTTACGCAGGCCTTCCGATCCCCGCGCGCGAAGGCGCGGTGTTCGCGGGGTGGTACACGACGCCGGAGGATGCCGCGGCTCTCGCGATCCCCGGCAGGGTCAACGGTTCCGAGCTCGTGGCCTGCACGGATCATCAGGTGACGCTCAATGCCGCCTGGGTCACCCCTGAGGCGAACGCGGCCGAGAACGCCCGCATCCCGATCCTCATGTACCACCAGTTCACGACGAACCCCGCGGGCGAAGCGGGCTGGCTCAAGGGCAACTACGCCTACATCGCGGACTTCGATGCGCATATGAACCACATCGCGACGACGGGTTTCTATCTGCCCACGTGGGATGAGCTGAGCGCGTTCATCGACGGGCGCCTCTACCTCCCCAAGCATTCCGTCATCGTCACGGACGACGACGCCGACCAGACCTGGTTCGATCTCGCAGCGCCGGTCGTCGACAAGTACAAGGTGCTGGCGACGTCGTTCATGATCACGGCGTGGCGACAGGATGCTGCGCCGAACCCGTACGTGCTGCGCCGTTCGCACACGCACGACATGCATCGGGCCGGCGACAACGGCAAGGGCCGCATCGTCAACCTCGCCCCGGCCGAGATCGCCGCCGACATGCAGACCTCGGCAGCGATCCTCGGCGTGAAGGAAGTCATGGCCTACCCGTTCGGTCACTTCAACGACACCGCGAAAGAGGGTCTGCGGCAGGCCGGATTCGAGATGGCTCGCACGATCGAGCCGGGCTACGTCACGATCGGCACGGACAAGCTCGCACTGCCCACCGTCCGCATCAACTACGGCATGGGCTTGGATGCGCTCGTGAATCTCATCGGCTGAGGATCGCTCGTCACGTTCCCTTGAGGAAATCCTGAGGACGAATTGTGAGAGACGTCTCACAATTCCTGCAGTGATGCCTATAGAGTGACATTCGTATCACCCGCTGTGCACCTTCCCTCTTGGCGGAGGAAGGTGCTGGGAAGCAGCAGACGGTGATATCTCCGCGGTGTGGGATCGCGGAGAAACTGGGGAAATTTCGCACGCGGTCGGGAAACCGCATGCGTCTTTCGTGCCCGTTGGGGGGGCTACGTAGTGACGACGATCGACGAGGGTCAGCGCCTGGGGGCGGACCTCGCAGCAACAGGAGCACAGCTCCACACACCGGCCGTTCCGGCCACTCCGGCACCGATCCACGCGGCCGCCGTCGCGCCGACAGCGAATGTCGCGCTCGAGAACCGCCTGGGGTGGGAGCGCGCCTACCGTCGGCGGCTCCGCGTCAGCGACACCGTCGTCGTCCTCGCGACGACCGGTCTCGCGGCCTGGATCCAGATCGACACCATCGCGCAGGTGGATCTCGTCGACGCGCCGTGGCAGTACGGCCGTGTCTTCCTCTTCACCGCGGCGATCTGGCTGCTGATGCTCGCGCTGTTCCAGACGCGCTCGCACCGCGTGATCGGTCAGGGCACCGAGTACCGGCGCGTTCTGCACGCGACCGGTCTCGCGTTCGGCATCGCCGCGATCGCCTTCGTCATCATCCAGTCGCAGGGCATCCGCACGCAGCTGCTGATCGCGCTGCCCGCCGGTATCGCGGCGCTCCTCGTGAGCCGCTGGATGTGGCGACGGTGGCTGCAGCGTCAGCGCGTCGCCGGCCACTTCGTCTCCAAGGCGCTCGTCGTGGGCAACCGCTACGACGTCGAATACGTCATCGAGAGCCTGAAGGCCGACGGCCTGCAGGCGTACGACGTCGTCGGCGTGATCCTCGAAGACGGCGGCGACCTCGCCGTGGACGGCACGACGTTCGGCTCGGTGGGCACGATCGACGACGTGGCGGCCCGGGCCGAGGCGCTCGGTGCCGACTCGGTCATCCTGGCGAGCCTGCCCGATGGCGACCGCGGTTACGTCAAGCGCCTCACCTGGCAGCTCGAAGGCACCGCCGCCGAGCTCTCGCTCTCGAGCCCGCTCGTCGACGTCGCCGGACCCCGCATGTCGCTGCGTCCCGTCGAGGGACTGCCGCTCATCCAGGTCGAGATCCCTCGCTTCGAGGGCGGCCGCCACCTCGCCAAGCGCATGCTCGACATCGTCGTGTCGTCGTTCTTCCTGATCTTCGTCGGACTCGCGACCCCGTTCATCGCCCTGGCGATCAAGCTCGACAGCAAGGGTCCGGTCTTCTTCCAGCAGCCGCGGGTCGGCCGCGACGGCAAGACCTTCCCCATGTTCAAGTTCCGGTCCATGATCGTCGACGCCGAAGAGATGCGCCACGCGATCGAGGCGCAGAACGAGGGAGCCGGTCCCCTCTTCAAGATGAAGAGCGACCCGCGGGTCACGCGCGTCGGAGCCATCCTCCGCAAGTTCTCGATCGACGAGTTCCCGCAGTTCTTCAACGTGCTGCTCGGACACATGAGCATCGTGGGTCCGCGCCCCCCGCTCCCGCGCGAGACCCATCACTACGCCAACGAGACCTACCGCCGCCTCTTCATCAAGCCCGGCATCACCGGGCCCTGGCAGGTCAGCGGCCGCTCGCACCTGTCGTGGGAGGAGAGCGTGCGTCTCGACCTGCGTTACGTCGAGAACTGGTCGGTCATGGGCGACCTGCTCATCCTCTGGAAGACCGTGGGCACGGTGCTCAAGCCGCACGGCGCGTACTGACCCGAGACCCCGGTCGATGAGTCAGCCGCCAAGCACGATTCATCGACCCGCGCGCGCCCGCCACTACCGGGCGCGCACCCCCCGGACCCGCTGCACCCGAAGCAGTGAGGCTCCACCGCCGCCCAGGACCCGCTCAGCCGGTCCTGGGCGGCGTCATCATCTCGAGCTCCATCGGCGCACATCGAGAGAGGGCTACCTTGTCAGACGTGAGGGATGACACCACCCGTCCGCACGGCGTCTGGCCCTGGGTCGTCGGGCTGACCGCGGTCGCATTCGCCGTGTCCGTGTGGCAGCTGACCGGCGCGTCCGCGTGGTCGGACGAGGGTTTCACGATCGCCGCGGCGACGATGCCCCTCGACGAACTGTGGGCCATGGTGAGCAGTTCGAAGGACGCCGTCCACGTCGCCTACTACGTCCTGCTCCACGGCTGGTTCGACATCGTCGGGGTCGACGTGTGGACACTGCGGCTGCCCAGCGCGGTCGCTGTCGCCGCGACGACGGCGGCGACCGTCTTGATCGGCGCACGACTGGCGAGCACGGGTTTCGGCGTGATCGCCGGCTTCCTCGTCATCCTCATCCCCCAGGGCATGTGGGCAGCCACCGAGGGGCGCTCGTACGCCCTTGCGATGGCGCTGTCGACGTGGGCGGTCTGGGCGTTCCTCGCAGCGATGACCGGTCGCGTGTGGCACTGGGTCGGATTCGGCGTGCTCATCGCGCTCGCCATGGCCGTCTTCGTCTACTCCGCGCTCGTGCTCGCCTCGCTTCTCGTATCACTCCTGATCGTCCGTTCGTGGCGGACACGGTTCGTCGCCTTCGCGACGGCGTCCGTGCTCGCGGTGATCGCAGCCAGTCCGGTCGTGATCGTGTCGTTCCTGCAGCGATCACAGGTGTCGTGGCTGGCGCCGATCAGCGCGGACACGATCGGAGAGGTGCTCGTCAATCAGTGGTTCACGGGCGCGACAATGCTCGGCGGGCGATGGCGGTTCGTCGTGGCGGGGCTGTTCTATGCCCTGATCGTCGTCGGAGTGATCGTGCTTGCGCGGCGGGGGCGCAGAGAGACCCTGGCTCTCGCCGTGCCCTGGATGGTCCTGCCGACGCTCGCACTCATCGTCGCATCCATCCTCCTGGACCCGCTTTACACGCGTCGCTACGTCACGATGTCGATCCCTGCACTCGCACTCCTTGCGGCGGCAGCGATCTTCGCGCTCCGCCGGATCTGGATGCGGGTCGCGGCCGTGACGCTCGTCGCGGCGACGGTGGCACCGATGTACCTCGCCGTGCGTGCGACGGATGCCAAGTACTCGGACTGGTCGCGGATCGCGGCGGCCATCGCGCAGGAGTCGCGCCCCGGCGATGCTCTGTACGTCGTCGGCCCGGGGAACATGCTCGGGGCGCAGGCGATCACCTGGACCTATCCCGACGAGACCGCGAACGTCTCGCTCGTCGGCGTGGTCCCCGGATCCGACACGGCGTCGGTCGGCTCCGAGCTGGTGCCGATGGACGAGCTCGACCTCGACGGTGTCGAGCGGCTCTGGATCGTCATCGACACGACGAACGGCGATCGCGACGACGTGGATCTGGATGCCGTGTCCGAGCAGGGCCTGGAAGTCACCGAGGTCCTCGTCACGTCGCGATCGACCGTCTTCCTCGCCGAGCGCTGAGCTGCCCCGTCACTCGCCGAGGAGTGGGTCGAGCACCCCCGCGTAATCCTCGACGCGGTCGCTCCAATCGGGGACGTCAGCGCCGAGGACCGTGGGCGGATCGTCCCGCAGCGCGGCCGCGACCGCTTCCGGGAATCCGTCGGCGTCGGCGATCGTGATGGTCGGCCCCGCGAGTGAGCGGAAGCCTGCGACGGGTGTGCTGATGACCGGACGCCCCACAGCGAGGTACTCGTACAGCTTGATGGGGTCCAGGCTGTCGGTGAAGTCGTTGACGTGATGCGGGACGAGGAGGGCGGTCGCGTGCTGCAGGTAGGCCGGCACGTCGGTCCAAGCGCGGCGGCCGAGCGACACCACGCCGTCATGACGGGCGAGACGCGTCCAGTTCTCGACCGACACTGCCGACGGGCCGACGAGCACGACGCGACCGCCCACCTGCAACGCCGCGTCGGCGGTCCGCAGGACGAGATCGATGTCGAGCCGGTCCTCGTGCTGCGTCCCGAGGTACAGCGCACTGCGGGGCGGGAGATCGGCGGGACGCTCCTGCGGGCGCCGGTACCGGTCGACGTCCACGCCATTGGGGATGAGCACGACCTCGCGCTGCGAAGCGCGCGTGGCCTGAAGGCCCTCCGAGCACACGACGACAGCGACACAGTCGTTCATGAGGATGTCCTCGTTGTCCGTGATGCGCTCGATCTCGCGCTCGGAGCGATCGGCGGCGAGCCAGTCGTCCGTCATGTCGTACAGGCTCGGCCACCCGGTGGATCGCACCAGTCCGGCCCAGCTCGGGTCATTCACCCACAGCACGGGCGCCTTCATCCGCTGCCTGCGGATGACGCGGCGGACTTCGGCACGAAGCAAGGCATCCGCCGCGGGGCCGGCGGCCCGCGGAAGCAGCTTCGTCGGCTGGAAGAGCAGGAGCCGTCCGTCGTAGTCGTCCGCGATCCGCAGTCCACGACCTCGGGAGACGTCGCGGCGCGACAGGTAGGAGTGCAGCAGATCGTTGGCCGGCTCGACGAACAGCACCCGGAGCTCGGGGTCGCGGCGCAGCAGACCGTCTATGAGGTACTGGTTGCGCCGCCAGACGTCGTCCCACGATTCGAGAGAGAGGACGACCAGGTCACGACTCACGCGAGCACCCGTTCGTAGACCGCCCGTGTGCCGGCGACCTGACTCTCGATCGTGAAGGCCTTTCGCTGGAGGTCCCGCAGTGCCGCACCGGACGCGCGGCGGAAGTCCTCGTCGTACACCAGCCTGTCGATTGCTCGAGCGGCGGCGCCCGTGTCGCCGGGCGGGTAGAGGAGCTCGGGGGTCGCGACTCCCACGGTCTCGAGGTGGCCGCCGCCGGCGGATGCGACGACGGGCGTCGCCTGCGCCATCGCTTCGAGCACGGAGATGCCCAGTCCCTCGCGGGGTGTCGGCGCGACGACGAGTGCGGCGCGACTGAGCAGGTCGTCGACGTCGGAGCGGTAGCCCAGGAACTCGACCGCGTGAGCGACTCCACGATCGACGGCGAGACGTTCGAGTTCGGCACGCTCGGATCCGTCGCCGGCGATCCGCAGCATCCACCCCTCACTTGCGGCGGTCGACGAGGCGAACGCGTTGATCACGTCGGCCGTGTGCTTCTCGGCCTCGAAGCGCTGGGCGGCGAAGACGTAGCGCTCGCGAGGGTGCTCGGCGTCGACGGTCGCGACACCGGAGTACACCACTTCGGTCGGCGGTTCGACGTGATCGGCGACGAACTGCGAGATCGCGATCTGGGCCGACAGCGAACGGCCGACCGGTCCGAACACCGCGCGCGCGACGGCGCTCGACCCGCGCGCGCCGGCGAAGTGGCGGGTGCTGACCTGTCGCGCGCCGCGACCGCGGCCGCGGCGATGGATCCAGCCGACGAGATCGGCCTGCGACATGTGGGTGTGGAGGATGTCGGCAGCCCGCGCACCGCGCAGCGACGCGAGCGCGCCGCGCATGTCGTCGCCCGGGAGCCACTCGACGTCGGAGCCCGCGAGCGCCGCTGTCATCTTCGCGCGCGAGCCCCCGATGACGGTCACGTCGACGCCGTCCTGCGCGAGGCCCCGCGAGACGTTGACGATGTAGTTCTCGACGCCGGCGAAGCCGTCGGAGCACACGAGATTCACGACCCGCATTCCCACCATTCCCCTCGCCCGACCCAGATGAAGTCTAGAAGCACCCGCGGTGCTCTCGTGCCTGGATAGAGTGACGATGTGCGCGTGGCGATGTCATCCTTCCGGTTCAACAATGAGGGCGGGATCGAGCGCGCGTCGTACGAGGTGGCCAGAAGACTCGCGACATCCGTCGACATGACTCTCGTCGCCACCGATGTTTCGCCGAGGCCCGAGGACCCGCTGACCTGGCTGTCCGTCGAGGCGCAGACGACCCCCGGCTTCCTCATCCCGGTGACGTACTCCGCGGCGGCGTCCCGGGCGCTGGACGGGATGCACTTCGACATCGTCCACAACCAGGGCGGGTGCGCGACCCGCGCTCAGGACGTCATCACCGCCCACTCCTGCCACCGAGCCTGGTGGGAGATGAAGTTCCGCAACGGCGAGGCCCTGCGAGCGCTCGCGAATCCCCTGCACCATGCTGTGCTCTCGATCGAGAAGCGCAATTACGCGCCGGGTGCGTTCGAGCAGATCATCGCCGTCTCGAACGGCGTCGGCCTCGAGGTGATCGAGCATTACGGGGTGCCCGCCGATCGTGTGACCGTCATCCCCAACGCCGTGGACAGCGCCCGATTCCAGCCGACGGATGCCGCGGCCCGACGCCACCTCATCCGCGTCCGGCACGACATCCCCGACGAGGACATCGTGCTCCTGTGGGTCGGCAAGGAGTTCCGACGCAAGGGGCTCGCGCCGCTCATCGAGGCTCTGCCGCATCTGCCGAGCCATGCGCGGGTGCTGGTCGTCGGTGGAGACGACCAGACGCCGTATCGAACGCTCGCCGCGCGGCTCGGCGTGGGCGATCGCGTCACGTTCGCGGGGCACTCGACGGCCGTCGAGGACTACTTCCAGGCCGCGGACATCTTCGTGCTTCCGACCCTGTACGAAGCGTTCGCACTGGTGACGCTCGAAGCGGCGAGCGCGGGCCTGCCGATCGTGGCCACGAAGGTGAACGGCACGGAGGACTTCATCGTCGACGGTGAGAACGGCGCCTTCATCGAGCGCGACAGCGTCTCGATCGCTCGGGTTCTCGCCCCCCTGGTCGCTGACCCCGCGTTGTGCCGCCGAATCGGCGACCAGGCGCGGAAGGATGCGTCGGCCTACACCTGGGATGCCGTCGCGCAGCGCACACTCGAGGTGTACGAGGAGGTCGCGGCACGCAAGCGGTCCCGCAGCCGACGCTGATCAGCTGCGCCGAACGTCCGCGAGGTGGCGTCGCGGGCCGCGCAGGAAGATCCGGAGCCTGCGCGCGGCATCCTTCCTCCGCTCGCCCCGCAGCAGCGGCGTTCGCACTGCCGCGCCGAGGATCATCGCGATCCGGAAGGACTGCCAGCCCAGCACACCGAAATGCTTGCGCTGGTACTCCTCGGTGCTGGCGAAGAAGAGCGCCTGCCGCAACGTGCTGTCACCTCCGGTGCCCGCCCCGATGTGGGTCGCCTGGACGGGCGCGACGGCGATCCTCCATCCGGCGTCCGCGGCGCGCTTCTGCCAGTCGACCTCCTCTGCGTAGAGGAAGAACCGCTCGTCGAAGAGTCCGACGTCGGAGATCGCCTCGGAGCGCAGGAGGAGCACCGAGCCGATCGCGAAGCCCTTGGCGCGATCGAGCCGTCCGAGCCCTGCGGCGTCGAGCCACGCCCGCCAGGGACGCGGAAAAGGCCACCACACACGCACGTCCGCGCCGCTGTCAGGCTCGGTCTGCGTCGCTCCCATCGCGGCGATCCGACCCGATGCGTGCATCGCGCGGTGCATCGCACCCACACCGTCGGCCGAGATCCGGGCATCGGGGTTCAGCAGCAGCACGTCGTCACCGGCGAGCCCGCGCTCGGCGAGAGAGCTCAGCGCGACGTTGACCCCGGCACCGAAGCCGAGGTTGCTGCCGGGGTCGATGTAGTGCGCCCCACGTCGCGCTGCCATCGCCGCCGTATCGGCGGCGGACGAGTTGTCGACGATCGTCACGTCGAAGCCCTCGCCCAGCGCCGCGAGAGCACCGTCGAGCAGTTCCGGGTCGCCGTACGCGATCGCCACGATCTGCGGCGGCCGTGCGAGCCCCGCGTCGGCGGCAGGTGACACCTCTCGATACAGATCGAGCTTCTGCTCGGCCACGCGCGCCCACGTGAAGTCTTCGGCGTGGGCGAGGCCCTCGCGGCGCAGCTCGCCCCACCGGGCGAGTGCGGCATCGATGCCGTCGCGGAGCGCATCGGGATCGCCGGGGTCGACGAGGATGCCCGAATCTCCGACGACGTCGGGGATCGCCCCTGATCTGCTCGCCACGACCGGAACCCCCGAAGCCATCGCCTCGACGGCGACCCGGCAGAACTGCTCGAGCCAGCCCGGCCATGAGATCGACGGCACCGCGACGATGTCGAGGCGGCGGTAGCGCTCTGCGAGCTCGTCGCCCTGCGCGAAGCCGAGGAACGCGACCCGATCGGCGATCCCCAGTTCCGTGGCGAGCGAGATGAGCTCGTCGCGCTGAGGCCCGTCCCCCGTGATCTCGATCCTCCACAGCGGGCGAGATGCCGCAGCCCGCAGGAGCGTCGAGACGCCTTTGTACGGCTCCAGGCGGCCCAGATAGCCGATGATCGGACTGTTGCCCGGCGCTGCGCGCTTCGAGGGTGAGAACTGCGAGGTGTCCACGCCCAGCGGGATGAGTCGTGCGGGGCCGCGCAGACCCTTTCGCCGGAGGATCTCGCCGGCCTCGCGATTGCACACATACGCCCCCGCGGCGCCGCGCAGTGCGGATCGCTCGAACCAGCGGAAGGGGATCGGATACCGCTTCTCGATGTTCTGCGCGGAGTAGAGCACGTACGGTGCGCGGTCGCGGCGAAGTCGCTTCACCAGCAAGAGCTCGGCCGTGGCGAGTGCGAACGGCTCTTCGTGAAGGTCGACCACGTCGGGTCGCCCCTTCAGAGCGCGCCAGAACGGTCGCGGGTCGTACGCGAACACTCCGGGGTGCCTGCCGAGCGTCGACGCGCCGACGACGAACCCGTCGCCGTCCGCGCTGAGGGTCACGTCGCGGCCGCCCTCGTTCCATCGCCGGGACGAGATGAGCGTGAGGTCGACGCCGAGACGTCGCAGCTGCCGCTCGCGCTCGCGCCACGCTGAGACGACGGCATGGTGGGCGACCCGCAGCACTCTCACTCGTGAAGCCTAGCGACGGTGCGCGCGCTATCGCGCCGCGGGGCCCAGGTAATGCTCGGCGATGTACTCCGCGATCGCGATGGACGAGGTCGCCGCAGGCGAGGGCGCGTTGCGCAGAACGGTGACCGGTCCCACCTGGTCGACGGCGAAATCGTCGAGGAGCTCGCCGCCGCGTCCCCACGCCTGCGCGCGCACTCCGGCCGCTCCCTTGTGTGAGAGGTCGGACATCTTCAGCTCCGGAACGAAGCGGCGGGCTTTGCGGTAGTACAGCGGTTTGAGGAGGGATCCGGAGATCTCGTCGACGCCCATCCGCCAATGCTGCTTCGCGAGCGGCCCGGCACCGGGCCAGCGGAGAGACTCCCACGTGTCCTTGGCGGAGATCTGCATCCAGCCGTAGCCCTCCCGCGCGAGGGCGGGCACCGCATTGGGGCCGACATGCACGCTGTCGTAGACCCCGCGTGTGAAATGCACACCCAGGAACGGGAAGCGGGGGTCCGGAACGGGGTAGATCATCCCGTTCACGAGGCGAGAGCTCTCGGGCGTCATCTCCCAGTACTCACCTCGGAAGGGCAGGATCTTCGGAGATGGATCGGCGCCCACGGTCTTCGCGAGCACATCGGACTGCAGCCCGGCGCACGCGATGACGCGGTCGAAGGCCTCGTCGGAGATCCGGGTGACGACCCGGACGCCCCCGCGCTCGACGGCGACCCGCGTCACCTCGTGCCCGAGCAGGATGCGTCCGCCCGCAGCCCGCACGTCCTGGGCCATCGCCTCGGTGATCGAGGTGTAGTCCACCGCCGCCGTATGGGGCGAGTGCACCGCGGCGATCCCTGCGACATGGGGCTCGATCTCCCGCAGCCGTGAGACGTCGTCGATGCGGACGAGGTCGGGCACTCCGTTCGCGATCGAGCGCCGTTCGATCTCGGCGAGGGCTCCGAGCTCCGTCTCGTCGACGGCGACGACGAGCTTGCCGACCTCACGGTAGGGCAGCCCCTTCTCCTCGCAGAGCTCGCGGATCTTCACCCGCCCGGCAGCGCACAGCGTGGCTTTGAGAGAACCGGGCGCGTAGTAGAGACCCGCGTGGACGACGCCCGAGTTCCGGCCGGTCTGGTGCTGCGCGAGGCGCGCCTCCTTCTCGAAGACCGTCACATCGTCTCCGCGGCCGCTCAAGAGCCGCGCGAGCGCGACGCCGACGATACCGCCGCCGATGACCGCCGTCCGCACGGTCATCGATCCCCCGTGATGCGTCGACGAAGCCCGTCGAAGAGCCCGGACGGCGCCGTGCGGAGCGCCCACCACATCGCACCGAAGGCCGCCGCGGGTTTCCTCTCGCCCAGCGACGCCTTGGCCGCGCGACCTGCCGACCACCAGGCGAAGCGATCGTTCTTGCGCAGGCTCTCCTGCAGAGCCGCCGACAGCTCGGCATCGCCGCGGGCACTGGCGCTGAGCTCGTGCACGGTCAGGATCTGGCGGATGAATGCCGTCAGCTCGCGATAGCGGCGCGTGACGTTCTGCGTGGATGCCCGATAGTCCACCAGCGTCTCGGGAACGAAGAGGAAGTCCCCGTATTCGGCCAGGCGCAGGATGAGGTCGAAGTCCTGAGCGAGCCGGAGCCGCGAGTGGAACCCGCCGACGGTGAAGAACGCGTCGCGCCGCATCACGACGTTCGGAAGGATGATGCCGGTACGACGACGGGCGACGTCCAGCCGAGATGCCACCTGCACCTGGTCGGCGGGCACGAGCACCTTCTCGCCCGCGGAGTCGATGGTCTGCATCCCGCAGTACGTCACGACGACGTCGGGAGCGTCGGCCATCGCGGCGAGGTGCCGCTCGATCCGCTCGGGCCGCCACCGATCGTCGTCGTCGAGGAACACGAGGTACTCGCCGGTCGTCGCCGCGACGCCGATGTTCCGCGCAACGGCGACGCCGGAGGCAGGAATGTGCAGCACCCTCGCACCGGCGACGACGCGCGCCGCGGATTCCACCGCATCGGGCTCAGGAGAGCCGTCGTCCACGACGACGACCTCGATGCGCGGCCACGTCTGCGCCGCGACCGACTCGAGTGCTTCTCGGAGGTACGGTCCGACACGATTCGTGGCGACGACCACGCTCACCAGCGGCTGAGCATGGTTTTCCATGCTTGCGATCGTAGCGGCGGCGTGGCCTACCCGTTGACGACCGGTGGTGCGGGCGGAGGCGGAGGCGGGAGGGGCGACGGCGGGTCCACGGTGGCCCGCGACCGATCGATCCGCCCGAAGCGGTGCCCGAGGCGGTAGGCGATCAGCCGACCGACACGCGCGAGATCGGAGGGCCGGCGAAGCGACACGAGCTTTCGCATCGCGCGTCCGACGAGCGACGTGGGCGCATCCCTCGGTACGACGGTATTGCCCGAGGGCGGCGGCTCCGGCGCGGGATACTGCGCGGCATAGGCGGCGATCACACGCGCGAAGGTGTGGCGCAGCTGCCGCTCGCCGCGGCCCGTGTTGTAGGACTGGCGCAGCAACGCGCGCAGGCCGTCGCGACTGCGGACGTTCACGACGGCCTCGGGATGCCCCGTCAACACGTGGCCGGCGAGCTGAAGCCGCCAGCAGAACTCGACGTCCTCGGCGATACGCACAGACTCGTCGAATCCGCCGAACCGACGGAACAGCTCGGTGCGGACCCCCATGTGCCCACCGCCGGTGAACGGCAACTGCGGGAAGTACGGCATCGCGTTGATCGCCCACGTGAAGTATTCGGGGTTCTCGTCGGTCGAGTGGACGTAGCGACGGCGTCCGCCTGCTCCGATGAAGTCGTCGACGGCCAGCGCGGCATCCATGAGCTCGAGCCAATCGTCGGCGACGACGTCGTCGGCGTCGCAGAAGGCGATGGATGCCCCGCGCGCCGCGGTGACGCCGATGTTGCGCGCCGCAGAGGCCCCGCGCCGGAACGAGGCGTCGACCAATCGCAACGGCAGGCGATCCGCCCATTCGTCGACGACCGCGGCGAGGTCGTCAGTCGATCCGTTGTCGCAGACGAGCACCTCCCAGGGGAACGTGACCTGCTGACGTGCGAGGGCGCGGAACTGATCCTCGATCGTCGACGCCGCGTTGTACGCGGGTATGACGACGCTCACTCTGACCTCGCCCGCGACCACCGCGCCCCCTCTGCGAATCGCCCGGCGCCCAGTCTAGGGGCGGGGAGCGGATACGCTTGCCCCGAGCGGAGGGAGTGCGGTGGCAGCCGAGGAAGCTCGCGGCACACCCGCGGTCAGCGTCGTGATCCCTGCGCGCAATGCCGGCTCCACGCTCGCGGATCAGCTCGCGGCGCTCTCGCGTCAGACGTTCACCGACCCGTGGGAGACGCTCGTCTGCGACAACGGGTCGACCGATGACACGGCCGCCATCGTCGCGGAGTGGCAGAAGCTGCTCCCGGGTCTGCGGCGCGTCGACGCCTCGGCCGGCGTCGGCGCGGGAGGCACGCGAAACGTCGGCGTCGAGCACGCAGCCGCGCCGCTCATCGCGTTCTGCGACGCCGACGACGTCGTCGCTGACGAGTGGCTCGCCGAGATCGCACGCGGGCTGGCGTCGCATGATGCGATCGCGTGCCTGTCCGAACTGTCGCTGCTGAACCCCCATCGGCCCGACGGCGAGTCCTCCGGTCCGGTCTACCGCTACGACGCGCTCCCTCAATTCGCATTCGCGTCGTCGCGCGCTTTCGCCGCAACGAAGGCCGCGCTGCAGGCGGTCGGCGGATTCGACCCCGCCGTCCGGATCGGGGAGGACACCGACCTGAGCTGGCGCTTGCAGCTGGCGGGGATCCCGCTCCTGCCATGGCCGAGCGCCGTCGTGCACGTGCGGGAACGTGACGAGTTCTGGGCGACGCTGCGGCAATGGTACGAGTACGGTCGCGCTGAGAAGCTCCTCGCCCGCCGCTTCGCGAGAGTGCCTCGCGAAGCCGCACTACCTTCCGACGACTCGCCGGCTCCCGCGCTGGACCAGCCCGCAGCACCTCACGGCAGTGCGCTCTCGCGACGGCTACGGCGCCTGACGCGCATGCGCGGCTGGCGCGACATCCGTCCCCTCCTCCAGCGGCGCTCACGCTGGCTCGGCCTGCGTTTCGGACGACCGGATGCGTCGATCCCGGTCTACGACGGGCCGGGTGCCACGCCCCCGGCGAACTGAGCGGTCACCGTTCGGTGTGACCTTCGGTGATGGTCGTGTCGTACACCCGCACGTAGTCCACGAGCATCTCGGCGGGGAACACGCTCGGGTCGGTCGGGTCGCCACCCCATCCCCCGACGGCGAGATTCAGGATGATCTGGAACGGACGGTCGAATCTCCAGTTGTCGCCCTCGGCGAGATCCGTCGGCACGACCGTCATGACGCTCTCCCCATCGATGAAGTACTCGATGCCCTCCGGAGACCACTCGACGGCGTAGTCGTGCCATCCGTCCGCCCATCCGCCGTCGCGGTGCCGTGTACTCGAGATGAGCCACCGCGTGCCGTCGGCGTTGTCGGCGATCGCGGACGTATGCACGTCATCGGGATTGACCGAGGGGTACTCCATGATGTCGATCTCGCCGACCGCGGGCCAGCGTTCACCGGGGGTCTCCGACGTGCCGATCAACCAGAATGCCGGCCAGAGGCCCCACCCCCACGGCATGCTGATCCGCGCCTCGACGCGCCCGTACTCGACGGCTACCGTCGACAGAAGACGCCCGGATGTGTACTCGACGGTCTCGCCCGCGACATCGACGTAGGACTCCTGGCGCGCGGTGATGCGCAGTGACCCATCGCCCGTGAGCTGCGCGTTGTCGGCCCGCGGCACGTATGCCTGCAGCTCCTCGTTCGTCTTGCCGGCTTCCCACTCCATCAGATGCCAGTTGTCGGGATCGGGCAACGACCCCGCGGCTCCGTCGAAGTCATCCGACCAGGCCAACCCCTCGATGAGCTCGCCGAACGGGGTCGGAGTGGGAGTCGGGGTGGGAGTCGGAGTCGGCGAAGGAGTCGTCGTCGCGGTTCCGTTCGCACGCGGGCCGTTCGCGGGCGCGCACGCGACCACGGAGACCAGTGCCAGCGTCCCCAGCGTGGCGGTGAGCGCGATTCTGAGTCGACGCATGCCTGGAGTGTAGGCGACCCACGTGTCGCCCGGGTTTCGCGCGGGGCCAGGCACAGGAAGCTCTAGGCTGATCGATATGTCGGATGACGTAGCCGAGCGCGTCGTGGTGAGCGTCGTCATCCCCACGTACAACGCGGCCGACCTCATCCCCGCGCAGCTCGAGGCCCTGTCGGTGCAGACGACATCGGCGCCCTTCGAGGTCATCGTCGCCGACAACGGATCGACGGACGGCCTCGTGGCGGTCGTCGACGAATGGCGGGGCCGCGTCGACTACCCGCTCCGGCGCGTCGACGCGTCAGATCAGCAGGGCGTCAGCCACGCGCGCAACGTCGGCGCGACGGCATCCCGCGGCGAGCTTATCCTCCTCTGCGACGCGGACGACGCTGTGCACCCCCGATGGATCGAGGGGCACGTCCGTGCACTCGAGTCCGCGGACATGACGGCGGGCGGGCGCGACGTCGAGGGGCTCAACAGCGGCCCCGAGCGGGGTTGGCGCGACTTCCCCGACCCCGAGAACCCCGAGCTGCAGTGGGCGCACGGGTTCCTGCCATACGCCGCCGGAGCGAATGTCGGAATGCGGCGAGCCGTCTTCGAGGCCATCGACGGCTGGGACGAGGAGTTCGCCAAGGGCGGCAACGACGACGTCGACTTCAGCTGGCGTGCGCAGTTGCACGGTTTCACGCTCGCGCCCGCGCAGGGTGCGGTGGTCGGCTATCGCCTGCGGGACACGCTGCGGGGCGCCGCCCGCCAGTCGTACAACTACGGACGCTCAGCCGAGGGGCTGTACGAGCGCTACCCCGCGCACGGATTGCGACCGCCACGGATCCTCGGCGAGGTGAAGCGCCTTCTGATGGCGGCCGTGCAGGCTCCCGTGGCTGTCTGGGATCCGGTACGCCGGGGCAGGTTCGTCTTCCAGACGGCGAACGCCTGGGGTGGCGTCGTCGCGATCACCCGCTATCGCGTGCGGCGGCGGCGTCCGAGCCGGTAGCGCACGATCGCGACGAGGGTGCCGCAGCTGAACGCCGCGTGGAGCACCCACCACCCCCGCGGGAGCTCGCCCCGCACGAGGTGATGGACGTGCAGCAGGCTCCCCCACAGCTCTGTGAGCGGCTGGCTGAGCGGCGGAGGCCGGTAGCCGTCGGCGGCGAAGCGTTCCCACAAGTGCTGACACGACGCGGCGTAGCGATACTGCTGTCGGGCCGTCGCCCGCAGACCGCGGCGCAGGCGATAGCTCACGACGGCGCCCGGCGCCGCAGCGAGGGTGAATCCGCGCAGCTGTGCACGCCAGCTGAACTCGAGGTCCTCGCCGCCCTGACCGTCCATGTCCTCGTCCCACCCGCCGAGGGACTCGATGACCGTCCGGTGCGCACCGAAGTTCGCGCCCGTCGCATAGGGGAGGAAGCCGCTGTCGACGGGCAGGGTCCAGTCCTCCGTCAACGGCGTCTGGCCGCGCCACCACCGTTCCGGTCCGGGATTGAGAGGAGCGATGTCGAGATATCCACCGCTGAGATCGGCTGACGCGAGCACCGCGAGATGCCCATCGACCCAGCCCTCGTGCACGGCGTCGTCCGCATCGCACACGAGGACGATCTCCGCGTCGGATGCCGCGACCCCGGTGTTGCGCGCGTGCGCGACGCCCTGACGGCCCGACGCGTCGACCCGGCGAAGAGCGTACGGCGTGCGCGTCCGCCAGTGCTCGACGACGGCGGCGAGGTCGTCGGTCGACCCGTTGTCGGCGACGAGAACCTCGAACGGCTCCGTCGTCGACTGAGCCGCGAGGGCCTCCAACTGCTGAGGGAGAAGGGATGCCGCGTTGTACGTCGGGATGACGACGCTCACGCGCACAGCATCTGAGCGATCCCCCGTCACGGATGCCATGGTAGCGGGCGCGCCGCAGATGGGTTCGATGGTGAACATGAGGTGAACGCAAGTGGAAGGAAAGGTGTAATCTGGCGCGACCGGCACGGCTCGTTCGGACCTCCCTGCGACGGGTGCCCGGACGCTCCGCTTCCGCAGTTCAGGACGAGCTTCACTGGGGGGACATGCTCGGCGATTCCGCCATCTCGGCGAGAGACACCGCGAACGACTCCGACGCGGTCGACTTCCGCATGTCCGCCGTCGCGCTGCTGGTGCCGTGCCCCGAGAGAGGCTCGCGTGCGCTGCTCGCCGAGATCGACAGCGAGGCGCTCAGGGACGCCCTGACGTATCTCGGCGCCCGGGTCGCAGCAGTGAGATTCGACGCCGCCGCCATCAGCTCGGAGAGGGCGTACCTGCCCCCGGGTGATAGTGGCTTCGATACCGTCATCGTCGATACAGGCGCGTGGTCGCGCGCGGCCGTGTCAGAAGCCGATCAGAGCCGGATGCTGGTGGAACTCACTGGCCGCATGAGACCGGGCGCCGTCCTCCTGATGATCACGCTGAATCCGATCGCGCAGGTGTGGGCGGAGGCGAGAGCACGCGGTTCACGTCGACGCGCCGCCATCGACGTCGCCTCGTGGCTGCTCCGCAGGCGTCACCCGCTCAGCCTGCTCGCACGTCCGTGGGGGAATGCGGCGCTCACCCGGGCCGGACTCTTCCCCGGCGCGGTCTTCCTGCCCTCCTCGTCGATGAGCGACCTTCGCTCGATTCGCAGCCGACGAGCTCCCACTCAGACCAGCCTCCGCCAGTCGTGGCGCCCGGCGGACCGGCTCACCCGCTTTCTCCTGAGACACTTCGGCCACTACCTCGCGAGCGAGCACATCGTCCTGTGGTCGACGGCTTCGAGAGGTCGACCTGCGCCTGTGCCGCTGTGCCACGAGATCGGCGGTGACCGCTGCACACTCATCCCGATGCCCGCGGGCCTGCGAGTCGGTATCGACTCCGAGAACGGCTTCGTCAAGTTCCCGCTCGATCAGGGGGAGGCCGATTGGACTCCGGTCGAGGTCGAAGACACCAACCGCGCTGCGGCGGACGTCTGGCACGGCTACGCGACGCCGTGGGCGACCCTCGAGGCCTTCGAGGAGGTGCCTTACGCACGCTTTCCGCACATCGATCACGCGGTCCGCTCGCGTGCGGAGGCGGAAGAGGCGCTGGCGGAGGTGTACCGCCATGTCACCGCGCGGGCAGACGAGGAAAGCCTCCTCGGCGAGACGGACGTGGTGCGTCGAGCCACGTCCGCGTCGGCAGCGCCGAAGAGTGCCGAGCGGCGACGCGCCCTGCGGGCGGTTCGCGATGTGGGCCAGCAGCGCGTCGCAGTGATGCTCTCGCACGGCGACCTCCACGAGGCCAACATCCTCATCTCGGATCGGGAGACCCGCATCATCGACTGGGAGTCGGCGCAGAGCAATCCCGTCTTCCTGGACCCGCTGTTCTCGGCGAACTACTTCCGGCACCAGGGCGTCGGGTGGTTCGACCCGCTCATCGCCTGGGTTCGCGGTGAGGACATCGGCCCGTTGGGCCGTATCGCCGAAGAACACCTCGACGGTCTGCCGAAGACGACGGCCGCGCTTCTCGCGATCCTGCACGGATTCAACAACTATGAGAGCGAGGGAGCGGTTCCGGACGAGATCGTGCGCGACGCGGAACAAGCCATCCGCGTGATCCTGGGCCGCTGACCACAGCCCGGCGTGCAGCCCACACGACTACCGAGCGACCGGCGCCACCCATTCCTCCCACGCGTCGTAACGCCCCCGCAGAAGGGCGTCGAACACCCGTGGAGAGTCGTACCGGGTCACGAACGAACGCGGGACCGTGTCGGCAGGGCGCATCTCCTCGGACTGCGCGTAAACGACGCCGTACCCGAGCTCGCGTGCCGCGTCGTCGGCAGCCGGATTCCAATTGGTCGACTTGCCGAGCGGTATGGCGAAGGTCGACGTGCGGATGCCGGTGCGCCGCTCGATCAGCACCTGCGCGCCGCCGATCTCGTCGAGCGACTGTTGCTTGTCGAGCCGCGCGAAGTCCGGATGCGTGGAGGAGTGGTTGCCGATCTCTCCGCCGAGCTCCGCGACACGGGAGACCTCGTCCCAGTTCAGCACGCTGTCCTTGTGGCCGTGCTCTGACCATTCCGAGACGACGAACAGCGAGAAGGGGATGTCCAACGCGGCGAGAATGGGCGCGGCCTCGGTGAGCACACTCCGGGCTCCATCGTCGAACGTGACGCTGAGGTCGAGCGGGCCACCGCCGGTGCGGACGATCTCCGATGCGGGAACGAATCGGTAGCCGGCGTCCAGCGCCGACTCCAGCTGCTGACGGAACCGATTCGGGGTGAGATCGTTGACGCCCCACACGCGGGGCTGGGCGAGCGAGTGATAGCAGAGGATCCGGCCACCCGAGCGGCGCATGTCGGTGCCCGCACTGGCCAGGGCGTGCCGCTCCACGACCATCCGGCCCGCTGCGATCCGCCCACCGACGGCTCCCGCTGCACGGCGCTGAACCGCCGTCAGCCGCCTCTTGATGTCGAGGCCGAAGCGGATCTGCATGCCGCGATTCTTCCACACCCCAGCGAGCCGCCAATGGGCGCACCCCGGAAGTCCAAGAGGGGAGTATTCTCACCTGGTCGCATGCACGCGAACAGACTCAGGAGCGACACGTGTTCTTCTACCTGCTGCAGGCTCTGTCGCACCTCATCCCCGGCGCCCAACGCCGCAAGCGGTTCACCGAGTGGGCACGGTCGCGCTTCAGCATCCGGGCCATCGTCGACGCGGCCCTCGCCGATCAGCGCAAGGCCCAGGAGGAGGACCGCGCCCTGCTCGCACGGACTCTCCATCGCATGCAGCAGATCGAGCCACCATCGATCATGGGTCTCGACGAGACACTCGACGCCCTTGCCGAAGGCCAGTCCATCGCCAGGCTCGGAGTAGGCGAGCTGATGACGATGGAGGGCCGGTTCGACGAGTTCCAGGTGCCCAGCTCCGATCTGAGCCGGCGACTCCGTGAGGTCCTCACGTCCGACGAGCCGGGAATGCTCGTCGGAATCCCCAGCCTCGCGTATGAGTTGAACCCGCTCCTCACGAAGACGCAGCGGCGCATCTACTTCAGCAACGGCCCGTGGATCCGCACGCTGCTCGGACACAGCCTCCGACCCGGCAAGGTGTACGCGCCGATCGAGATCACGCTGACGCACACCCTCTTCGAGGGGTGGTACGACCGCCGGGACTACTTCGAGAAGATTCGCCGCGTCTGGGCTGGAACGGACATCGTCCTCGTGCACGGCGACGGCATCTTCGATGGGCTCACGCATGACATCTTCGACAATGCGACGTCCGTCGAGCACCTCATCGCCCCGCGGGAGGATGCCTTCGGCGAGTACGACGACATTCTGCGGCGCGTTCTCGAGACGTCCAAGGACAAGCTGATCATCGTCATTCTCGGCCCCACCGCGACGGTGCTCGCCTATGACCTGCACCGTGCCGGCTACCGGGCGCTCGACCTCGGTCACATCGCGAAGGCCTACGACTGGTGGCTCGAGGGCCGGTTCGGCGATGAGGACGACTTCTTCAGCCCCGACTAGCGGCGGTGACGTACCGGCGGCATCCCCTACGATGGAGCAATCCACAGGTTCGCTGGGAGCCGATAAGGGGGCGTCGTGGAGCCACTGAGTGTTGTCGTCGTGGGCGCGGGGTATTGGGGACCGAATCTCGTCCGCAACTTCAATCTCAGCAGGGACTGGCACGTCGCCGCGGTCTGCGATCTCGACCTCGAGCGCGCCGAGCAGCTGGCGTGGACGACCCGCGACGCTGTCGCCGTGACATCCGTCGAAGAAGCCCTTGCCCTCGATGGCGTGGATGCGATCGCCATCGCCACACCGGCTCGCACGCACGAGAAGATCGCCCTCGCGGCCATCGCCGCCGGCAAGCACGTGCTGACCGAGAAGCCTCTCGCACACAACGTCGAGAGCGGCCAGAACATGGTCGCGGCCGCGGCTGCGGCGGACGTGGTCCTGATGGCCGACCACACGTTCTGCTACACGCCGGCCGTCCTCAAGATCGCCGAGTACATCCAGGCGGGCGAGCTCGGCGACATCACCTTCGTCGATTCCGTGCGCATCAACCACGGCATCGTGCAGCCCGACGTCGACGTGTTCTGGGACCTCGCGCCGCACGATCTCTCCATCCTCGACTTCATCCTGCCCGGCGGCCTGCGGCCCGAGAGCGTCTCGGCCCACGGCAGCGATCCACTGCGCCTCGGCAAGGCGTGCGTCGGCTATCTCGTGATGAATCTGCCCGACGATGTCATCGCTCACGTCCACGCCAACTGGCTGAGCCCGACGAAGATCCGTCAGCTCGTCGTCGGAGGCACCCGGCGGACTCTCGTCTGGGATGACCTCAACCCGACCCAGCGCGTCAGCATCTACGACCGTGGCATCGACTTCATCACCGTGAACGAAGACGAGGCGCGGGCAGCCGCCCAGGTCTCGTATCGCTACGGCGACACGCTGATCCCGGCTCTTCCCGAGAAAGAGGCGCTGTCGCTGATGGTCGCCGAGTTCGCAGCATCCATCCGCGAGCACCGTCCGCCGCGCACCGACGGCCTCGCCGCTCTGCGCGTGCTCAACGTGCTCGATGCGACGACGCGCAGCCTCGAAGCAGGCAACGCCCGCGTCGCCGTCCACGACCAGAAGGAGAACGTCGCATGACCGAACTCGTGGGCGCACGCGTCCTCGTCACAGGCGGAGCAGGCACCATCGGATCGACCCTGGTCGACCAGCTGCTCGATGCCGGCGTCGCGCACGTCGACGTGCTCGACAATCTGGTGCGCGGCCGGCGCGCGAACCTCGATGGCGCACTGGCATCCGGAAAGGTGACCCTCATCGAGGGCGACGTCCGCGATCGTGACACCGTGCACGATGTCGTCAAGGGCAAGGACGTCGTCTTCCACCAGGCGGCGATCCGAATCACGCAATGCGCCGAGGAGCCTCGCCTCGCGCTCGAGACGATGGTGGATGCGACGTTCAACGTGCTCGAAGCATCCGCCGAGCACAAGGTCGGCAAGCTCGTGGCCGCATCTTCCGCCTCCGTCTACGGCATGGCTGAGGAGTTCCCCACTACCGAGCGCCACCACCCCTACAACAACGACACCTTCTACGGCGCCGCCAAGACGTTCAACGAGGGCATGGCCAAGAGCTTCCGCGCGATGTACGGGCTCGACTACGTCCTGCTGCGGTACTTCAACGTCTACGGCCCTCGCATGGACGTGCACGGCTTCTACACCGAGGTCCTCGTGCGATGGATGGAGCGCATCGCCGACGGCAAGCCCCCGCTCATCTTCGGCGACGGCCTGCAGACGATGGACTTCGTCGTGAGCACCGACATCGCCCGAGCGAACGTCCTGGTGGCGCAGAGCGATGTGGTCGAGGGCGTGTACAACATCGCGAGCGGCACCGAGACGAGCCTGCTCGAGCTGGCAGAGATGCTGCTGAAGGTGATGGATGCCGACCTCCCGGTCGAGTTCGGGCCCGAGCGGGGCGTCAACAACGTCGTGCGGCGTCTCGCCGACACGTCGGCTGCGCAGCGCGACTTCGGGTTCACGGCGGAGATCCCTCTAGAAGACGGCCTTCGCGACCTCGTCGAATGGTGGCGGCCGCTCCGCGAAGAGATCGCCGCCGGTCGCTCGGACCAGGGGACCCGCGCGTGACACGCATCAACGTCATGAAGCCGTGGCTCGGCACGGAGGAGATCGCGGCCGTCACGGCGGTCATCGAGTCCGGATGGGTCGCGCAGGGTCCGAAGGTGGCCGAGTTCGAGGCCGCGTTCGCTCAGAAGCAGCAGGCCGCGCACGCGGTCGCCGTCTCGAACTGCACGACCGCCCTGCACCTCGCGCTCGTCGTCGCCGGAGTGAGCGCGGGCGATGACGTGGTCGTTCCGTCCTTCTCGTTCATCGCCACGACGAACGCTCCCACCTACGTCGGCGCGAACCCGATCTTCGCCGACGTGGATCCCGTGACGGGGAACCTGACGGCCGAGACCGTCGAGGCATCCCTCACTCCGAACACGAAGGCCGTGATCGCCGTCGACCAGGGCGGCGTCCCTGTCGATCTCGACGGGATCCGCGCGGTGTGCGACCCACGCGGCATCGTCGTGATCGAGGATGCCGCGTGCGGAGCAGGCTCGACCTACAAGGGTCGCCCGGTGGGCGCGGGTGCTGAGATCGCCGCCTGGTCGTTCCACCCGCGCAAGATCCTGACGACGGGCGAGGGCGGCATGATCACCACGTCGCGCGAGGACTGGGCCGCGCGGGCGCGCACGCTCCGCGAGCACGCGATGAGCGTCTCGGCCGCTGCCCGCCACGCGAGCGTCGTGTCGCCGAAAGAGGAGTACGCCGAGATCGGCTTCAACTACCGCATGACCGATCTGCAGGCCGCCGTCGGCATCGTGCAGCTCGCGAAGCTCGACGAGGTCGTCGCACGACGGCGCGAGATCGCCGACACCTACGCACGAGCGATCTCCGAGATCGACGGCCTGCGTGCTGTGGCGGACCCCGACCACGGCACCGCCAACTTCCAGTCCTTCTGGGTCGAGGTCGGCGATGACTTCCCGCTTGATCGCGAGGGGTTGCTGCTCGCGATGGGCGAGGCGGGTGTGTCGGCTCGACGCGGCATCATGTCCGCACATCGCGAACCGGCTTACGCGCCGAACGACGCGCACCTGCCCGTGACCGAGTGGCTCACCGACAACACGCTGATCCTGCCGGTGTTCCATCAGATGACGGGGGAGGAGCAGGATCGCGTCATCGCCGTCCTGCGTGGGGCCGCGAGGTGACGACGGACCGCTCTGCTCGGCGCGTCATCGTTCAGCTGAACGAGCTCGGGCTGGGCGGAACGCAGCTGAATGCGGTGGATCTCGCGGGAGAGCTGCGATCCCTCGGGTGGGAGTCGATCGTCGTGTGCTTCGCGCCCGATCCACCCCCGACACCATCGGTCCTCGACCACGCCCGAGAGCTCGGCATCGACGTGCGCCTGCCCAAGGTGCGCCCGAGTTCGCTCAAGGGCGCGCGCTACCTCGCGCGGCTGGCGCGCAAGCACAGGACGCCGATCGTCCACGTGTACAGCGGCGTCAACAGTCGCTCCGCCTACTTCGGCCCTTCCCTGTTCGGCCGCCGGCCTCTCGTGACGACGATGTACGAGATGTCGATGTCTCCGTACGAGTACGAGAACACCTCGGTGATCGTCGGCACGGGATACACAGCCGAGAATCTGCGTGATCGGCCCGGTCCCGTGCAGTTCATCAGCCCACCGGTCGACGTCCACGCGGATGCTTATGATGCGGTACTCGCAGAGCAGTTCGTTCAGCAGCACGAGCTCGACCCCGATCTGGTCCATGTCGTCATCGTCACGAGACTCTCCTATGTGCTCAAGGAGCTGTCGGTCCGCCTTTCGATCGAGGCGATGAGAGACCCTGCGCTCGCGGGTCTGCAACTCGTGATCGTGGGTGACGGCGAGGCTTTCGAACCCCTCAGCGCACTGGCGGACGAAGTGAACACCGAACTCGGGCGTCGCGCCGTCGTGTTCACGGGTGCTGTATCGGACCCACGGCCCGCGTACTCCGCGACCGACATCTCGATCGGCATGGGCGCGTCGGCCGCTCGTGCCCTGTCGTTCGGCCGCCCGTTGATCGTGTCGGGTGAATTCGGACTGTTCGAGATCTGGGACGAGACGACGGGTCGGCGACTCCAGATGGACGGCTTCTGGAGCCCCGACTCGCAGCCCGACGCGGTCGAGCGTCTGCGTGCACAGCTGCTGGCTCTGGGATCGGATTCCGAACGACGGAAGGAGCTCGGCGACTACGGCCGACGGTTCGCCGAGGAGAACTTCTCGCTCGAGTCCGGTGCGCGAACCCTTGTCGACGTCTACGAGCGGGCGCGACGCACTTACGGATTCCGCGCGTGGGCCGCGGATCTGCCCAAAGAGCGCCACTACATCCGCCACAGCTGGAACTCCGGGCTTCTTTACCGCCTGCGCCCCCACCCCCGGCAATGGATCGCCAACCTGAGAAAGCGTGACACCGTATGAGCCGCACCGTGCCCTTCGTCGACCTGAGCTGGCAGACCGCGCAGATCCGCTCTGAAGCGGACTCCGCGATCAGCCGGATCATCGACACATCGAGCTTCATCCTCGGCGGCGCCGCCGAGGACTTCGAATCCGCCTTCGCGCGCTACAGCGGTGTCGAGCACTGCCTCGGCGTCGCCAACGGCACGGATGCCCTCGAGCTGGTGCTGGAGGGCGCGAAGATCGGCCCCGGGGATGAAGTGATCCTGCCCGCGAACACGTTCGTCGCCACCGCGGAGGCGGTCGCTCGCGCCGGTGCGACGCCGATCCTCGTCGACTGCACCGAGGACTACCTCATCTCGGTCGACGGGGTGGCCGCGGCGATCACTCCCCGCACGCGAGCCGTCGCCGCCGTGCACCTGTACGGACAGACGGCTCCCGTCGACGCGCTCCGCGCCGTGGTGGGGAACGACGTCTTCATCCTCGAGGATGCTGCGCAATCACAAGGCGCCAAACGCCACGGGGCGCCGTCAGGCAGCCTGGGCGACGCGGCCGCGACGAGCTTCTACCCCGGCAAGAATCTCGGCGCCTTCGGCGATGCCGGAGCTGTGCTGACCGATGACGGCGAACTGGCCGACACGATCCGCAAGCTCCGCAATCACGGCGGCGTCGCGAAGTACGAGCACAGCCTGGTCGGCCGCAACTCGCGGCTGGACGGCATCCAGGCGGCAGTCCTGTCGCTCAAGCTCGCCCACCTGGATGAGTGGAATCAGCTTCGCAGGGATGCCGCGGCGACGTACGCCGAGCTCCTCGGCGCGGACGACCGCATCCAGCTCCCGCTCGTCGCCGAAGGCAACGAGCACATCTACCACCTCTACGTCGTCCGGGTTCCGGATCGCGACCGAGTGCTCGCGGGTCTCGGCGCCGCCGGCATCGGCAGCGGCATCCACTACCCGAAGCCCGTCCACCTGCTCTCGGCATTCGCCCACCTCGAGCAGGGCCCTGGTAGCCACCCTGTCGCCGAGGCATTCGGCGACGAGATCCTGAGCCTGCCGATGTATCCCGGGATCACGGCTGACGACCAGCAGTACGTCGCCGACACACTCCTCGCTCTGCTCTGACCGCGAGGCGGACTCACGAGCCGATTCCGCCAGGGATTCAGCCTTGCGTCGCGGCCACGACAGCGACCGCGACGGCGAAGGCGATCCCTCCTGAGTGACTGATCGACACGTCGATGGCTTCGAGCCCGGCGCTGTCGGCCAGCGCCGCGGCTCCAGCGAGGAGGCGCACATGAGGTGCGCCACTGTCGAGTGCCAGTACCTCGATGTCCGTCCACGGCACAGCCGCGGATGCGGACGCCCCGAGCAGCTTGAAGACGGCCTCTTTCGCCGCGAAGCGACCGGCCACGAAGTCGGCGCGCGCTGAATCCGACTCGCGTCGCTCGAAGAGAACGGTCTCCTCCGTCGTGAGGATGCGGTCGAGATACCTGTCGCCTCCGGTGGCGATACTCTCCGCGACCTCGCTCACCGACTGCAGATCGCAGCCGACACGGACGCCCGCGGGCGTCATCGTGTATTCGCCACGGCGCCGTGCTCCTCGTCGGGCTCCCGCGGGTTCGTCGCGCGCGTTCGAATTCCGAACGCGGCATCGATGTACTCGACGAACCTCGTCCAGACACCGACGGTGAACAAGGTGTGATGCAGCAGCGGATCGCGACCGTCGTGGACCGTGATCCTGCGCCCTCGACGCATCAGGCCGCGGACAGCGGCTTCTCCGTACGCCTCCTCGAAGAGGTGCCGCTCCCACTCTGTGAACACCAGCACGATCTCCGTATCGGCCGAGACGGGGCCTAGCACCTGCAGCACCGACTCGCCGACTCCACGTCGAGCGCGTCGCTCGTGCAGGCGAAACTTCAGCGGGGCAACCGCATTGCGTGCTCCTTGGCGTGCACCACGCACGGCCGTGCGCACCCACTCCGGCACAATCCCTCGAACCGCCCTGACGAATCGTCGCGCAACCGCTTTCGCATCCGAGCCGGCGGCGCTCGGCACGGAATCGGACGGACCTTCCGAGGTGCTCCCGGTGCTCGACTCCGGCGCCGTCACCTCCGGCGTCTTCTGCTCGGAGAGCAGCCGTGCCCAGTAGTCGGGATGAATGCCCCAGACACTCAGATTGAGGCCGATCACACGGCTGATCGGAACCCGCGCAGCTGCGCGGAGAGCGAGCCAGGTGCCGAAACACCACGCGATCAGAGTCACGGGTTCACCCCGCTCGCGCGTGAGCCACGCGGCGGCATCAGCGATGTCGACGACTTCCACGTCGGGGTGGCTCGTGCTCGGGTCGAAGTCGAGGTCGCCTGGCTGGCCGTCGCCGGTCAGCCGATCGTCGACGCGGAGTGTGGCGACTCCCTCCGCGGCGAGGTGTCGCGAGAGGGCAGCCCACTGGGAGTTCCCCGCGCGAGGCTCGCCTCCGCTCGCCACGAGGAGCGCGCTTTCGCCGCGCGATGGCACATCGGCGCCGATCGACAGGACTCCAGGCAATCCGGCGTCGCCGAATCGGATGAGCCTGTCGACGACACGTCGTCCGGACGAGGGGTCCGTCACAGTCGTTTCCCGCTCGGGCTCCCACGCGGGGAGATCCACCCACTCACCATCGGGATCGAGCTTCGCGATGACGCTGGTGATGGAATGCTTCTCAACGACCGCATCGTCGAGGGACACGTCGAAGAGCCTCCGAGCGACATCGGGATCGTCCTCTCGGTGGACGATCGCCGTCGGCGCGAGGCTCTTCGCGACCGGCGAAGCGAGTGCGCGAAGGGCTTCGGCCTCCGCCGGCGTGAAGTGGTGACGCGGCGTCTCCACGCCGTCGTCGATGATCGGGAGCCCCGGCGGGATCGAGATCTTCAGCAGCGCTTGCTGCAGCCGCAGGTAGGCGCGGCCACCGACGGGCTCCCACAGGATGCGAGTTCGCAGTCCCACGGGGTCGTACGCCGCAAGCATTGCCCCTCCGATACGGAGACCGATGGCATCGACGTCGACTCGCCCGGAGGCTGACTGGGCGGCCTGAACGGCTGCGGCGAGATCCGCCGCCCACGTGGCCGCGGGATCCGCATCGTCTGCCATTCCCTCGGACTCGCCGGTGCCCGTCCAACTGAACCGCACTGCCACCCACCCCTCAGCCGCCAGCGCGACAGCAAGGCTGCGAATGGCGCGATGTGTGATGAGGTGTTCATAGCCGATCGGCGGTGCAACGACGACCGCTCCGCGGCTTCTGCCGCTCGCCGGGCGGTGAACCCAGGCCGCGACTGCGCCACCACCGAGCAGCCACGTAGGATCGCCCAGCTCAGAAGCACTGAACGCGTGATCAGTCACGGGATCCCCTTCCCCCAGGCTCTCGGGATGTCAGCCTACCGAGTCTCCGCTCACCGAGGTCCGCCCGAGACTTGCCCGCCCGATGCCGCCTGCGTTCGTTCCGCGACCACGATGGACCCACGCGCCACGATGCGTCGTCCGCATAGCCAGGTTGACTACCTCAATTCGTAGTGCCGGCCACTCCAACTGGTCACGTGCGCGTGCCTTCGATTCGAATGGTATTGAGGACTTCTTCGCGTAAGCGCCACATTTCCGCGTGATCGGACGTCACCGCCGTGATCTGGGCGACGTGGGACATGGTCCCGTCACGCCAGGAGAACTCGTCGCCCGCGCCGATCGGACCGGGTTCTACGTGCTCGACACCGATGATCTGTCGTACCTCCTCGAGACCGTCCACTGCCGACACATGCGTCAGGCTGATGTCGGGCGGGACGACCAGAAAGAGCAGCACGTCGCTCGGCAGCGGTAGATCCGTGTAGGCGATGTGCTCGCCGAGCGCGACTCGCATCATCAACGCGATCGTGTCGATTCCGTGTGCGCGTTGAATGAAGTCGCGGATGCGCCCACCACCCGGGCGGCCGTTGATCTCGATCACCACGGGCCCATCGTCGGTGCACTTGATCTCGACATGCAGCACGCCGTCCGTCACACCGATCGCTCGTGTCGCTTTGATGGCGACATCCACGAACTCAGCGCGTTGCTCTTCCGTTATGTCCGCTGGGACGAAGTTGCCCGTTTCGCGGAATGGCGGTGCGAGTGGTGGCTTCCCGGTGACTTCCAAGACACTGATTGTGCCAGCGCTGGCAAGAAGTTCGACCGACACGTAGGGCGCGCTCATTGCCCCCAGACACGGCCGAGTCGGATCTGGGATATACCCTTCAACGAGCATCCGCCCTGGCTCACGATTCGAGATCGCGGCACGCAACTGTTCTTCGGAACCGATCGGCTCAGTGTCTTTGCTGCTGCTTCCGCTCCGCGGCTTGATGACGAGGGGGTACGTCGTCGACCGCGCTACCGCCGAAATGGCGTCCGCGTTCGCCAGGTCGTCAGCGTCCCAGAACGGCGGCGTGCGAAGGTCGGAAGCCGAGAGGGCCATTCGCTGCTTCAACTTGTCGGTGAGGCGCTCAGCGACATCGATGCTGTGAAACTTGAGGCCCAACAGTTCGGCGATCTGCGCGGTCCACACGATCGTCGTGTCGGCCAGACACGTTATGGCCCTGGGCGCGTAACCGCGAAGCACATCAGCAGCATCAAGGGCCGACAATCCGGAGACGTCGAGAATCTCACCGGTTATGTCACCTGCAGCCCTCAGTAGACGAAGTGCGCTGCGCGAGTCGCGTCGGTCGATCGGAAGCACCCACAGGAGTCGACATACGCCCTTCGCCGCGGCGGCGATGCTGTGCAGCGGTGGGTCGTCTTCGACGCTGTGGTAGACGATCGCAAAAACCGGGAGGGACTCATCGACCCCGTCTGCACTCACGCACACCTGCTTTCCTCGAGGACTGTCTGCACCGCGCCAACCCGACTCCCGACGGTGAGGATTCGACGCAATGCCTCAGGCGAGCGAGTCGATTCCTTGATCGTAGAGCAAAACCCTGCCTCATCGAGGCTGGCCGATCCATCGCACGTGCAGGGATCCGGACGCGGGGCTTCTCTCACTAGGTCGTGCCCTCGATCCGTATGGTGGCCAGCACCTCCGCCCTGATCCGCCGGGCAGTCTCGTGGTCCGGAGCAACTCCGCTGACCTCGGCGACACTCGACATTGTTCCGTCGCGCCAGGAGTAAGCATCGCCGACGCTCACGCCGCCTCGCTCGACGACTTCGACTCCCTCGATTTGAAGCAGATCGTCGAACCCGTCGATCGCGGTGATAGCGCGCAAACGAGCGTCGGGTTGCACGGAGAAGAGGAAGAGCACCTCGTTCATCTCAGGAAACGCTTGGTAGACGATCTGCTCGCCGAGCGCAATTCGAAATGCCAGCCGGATCGGATCGATTCCGTGGGCGCGTTCGATGAAGTCGCGAATGCGCCCGCCACCTGGTCGTCCGTTCACTTCGATCACGACCGGGCCGTCGTCTGTGCACTTGATCTCGACATGAAGCACCCCGGCACGGATACCAAGCGCGCTCACTGCGTCAATCGCCGCCGACGTAAACTCCAGCCTGTTATGCGGCGTCGTCTCTGCCGGGAAATAGTCTCCCGTCTCGCGGAACGGCGCGGCGAGCGGTGGCTTCCCCGTCACTCCCAAGACGCTCGTGACCCCGTCACTGACGAGGAGTTCGACCGACACGTAAGGCGCGTTGCCCACCTGCATACACGGGGTTGTCGGGTCGGGGATGAATCCCTCGACCAGCATTCGACCCGGTTCGCATCGCTTCAGAGTGGTCTCAAGCTCCTTACTTGATTCGACTCTCTCGGTGTCTCTGCTGCTGCTACCGCGTCGAGGCTTGACCACGACCGGGAAGGAGATGGCTCGAGTTCCTTCCGTGAATAGCGCTTCATCGGCGAGATCATCGGCGTTCCAGAATGCGGGAGTCGGCATACCCGATGCGGCCAGCGCGGTTCGCTGCTCTAGTTTGTCTGTTAAGCGCGCCGCGACCTCTCGGCTGTGAAAGGGCAGATGGAGGGCACCGGCTACCTCAGCCGTCCACACGATCGTGGAATCGGCAAGGCACGTGATTCCGCTGACGTTTCTAGCGACAATCTGGCGCACGACGTCGTCTAAAGACATTCTTGAGGCGTCGATAACGTCCCAGTCGGCTTCTTCAGATGCCCGGAGCAGGCGGAGTGCAGTTCGGGAGTCCCGGCGATCGAACGGTAGGACCCAGAGGATGTCGCAGAGACCTTTCGATGCCGCGACGATGCTCTGAAGCGGCGGATCCACCCAGGCGCGGTCATACACCACAGCCAGAAGCGGTACAGGTGATTCGGGCGCAGCTGAGCTCACCTTGCCGATTATCGCGCACGCTCACCGCCCGCACCAACGACTCTGCCTCACCGCGGACACCACCTGATGAGATCACACAACAGAACGCCTGCGACGCGATATCCTCAACCGAGATGCAACCCGGCGAAAATGGAGAGCGATGACGGACACGGATGACGCCACGGCACTTGCGAGCGAGCGCCGAGCGTTCAGGGAGCAACTGATCGACAACGGCTGGTTCCTCACGTCGTCCTCAACCGCGCTGCCCGGGCAGGGGCCATCCGCCGTCGCCGCGTACGACGGCGTCGCGCGCGTCCTCGCCCGCCTCGCCCGCGAGGCGTTCCCCGCGGAGATCACCCCCGTGAGGTTCCCCCCGGTCTTTTCGGCCCACATGCTCGAACAGACCGACTATGTCGCGTCGTTTCCTCAGCTCCTCGGAACGATCTCGTCCTTCCTCGGCGATCAGAAGGACTTCCGCAGGCTGATCGAGGTCTACGACGAGGGGGGCGACTGGCAGGGGCAATTGGCCCCTACTGGCCTCGCATTGACATCCGCCGCCTGTCATCCCATCTATGCCTGGCTCGAAGACTCGGTTGTCGACCATGGGAAGATCTACGAGCTCACCGGCGACTGTTTCCGCCATGAGCCTTCCGAGGATCCGATGCGGTTCGTCACCTTCCGCATGCGAGAGTACGTGCGCCTTGGCACCGAGGAGCAGGCGAAAGCGCACCGGGCGCAGTGGTTGGAAATCGCTCAGGCTCTCTTCGAGGAGCTCGACATCCCGGTGGAGGTCGTGCCGGCGAACGATCCCTTCTTCGGTCGCGGCGGGGTTGTCCTCGCCCGCAATCAGCTCGAAGCGCAGGCCAAGTTCGAGCTCGTGACCGAGATCTACTCGGGAACCGAGACCGCTATCGCGTCGGCCAACTACCACGACACCCACTTCGGAGACGAGTTCGCTCTCACGCTGCCAGACGGCGGTGTCGCGCACAGCGCGTGCTCGGCGTATGGCATGGACCGCATCGTCCTTGCGCTCGCGTCACGACACGGCTTCGACCCGGCAGCGTGGCCGAACCGTGTGCGGAAGGCGCTGGGCCTCGAAGAGTGAGCCGTTGACCTCAGCCAGTCACGTCGCCGCTGTCATCCGCGACTCCGACTGAGAGAACGGCGGCTCGCAGCGATGCGATAGTCGCAAACGTGTCCCGTTGGAGGAGCTCATCGGGCAGCTCGATGTCGAATGCATCCTCGACGCCGATGAGGACGTTCACGGTACCGTGCGACGTCAGTCCCACGGCGTACAGGTCGTCGTCTTCGGAGAGGGTAGAGGCGTCCACGTCGAGGCGCGCGACGTCCTTCAGCACATCCCGGATCGTGTCGGCGATCGAAGTCATTGGAGAGATCCTTTCCGCGTCGGTCAGACGATGTCGATGAACGAGCGCTCCATGCGCTGGAAGATCGCGAGGCCGGCGAAGGCGACGCCGATCGACACGATGATGAGGGCGATCACCTGCCACCAGTCCGGAGCCGCCTGTCCCAGCAGCGACCATCGGTAGCCCTCGAGCAGCCAGGTGATCGGGTTGAGGTTGAACAGCCAGAGGAACTGCTGCGGCACCGCCTCGAGCGAGTACGCGACGGGCGAGCCGTACATGAGCACCTGCATGATCCACGGCAGGAAGTAGTTCACGTCGCGATACTTCACGACCCCCGCCGCTGCTGCGAGCCCGATGCCGCCGCCGAGCAGCAGAGTCATGAGGATCCAGAACGGCAGCGCGAACACTCCCCAGCCGGGGTTGATACCCATCACAGCGATGATGACGAAGAAGAGCGCCAGCGCAACGAGGAAGTCCAAGACCACCGACGCCAGCGAGGAGATCGGCGCGAGGATGCGCGGGAACTTCACCTTGGACAGGATCGACTGATTCGCGAGCAGCGACGGTGACGTACGGGAGACGACGTTGTTGAAGAGGTTCCAGCCGAGCAGACCGGCGAAGCTGAACACGAAGTAGGGCACGCCGCCGCTGGGAAGCTGAGCGATGCCGCCGAAGACGATCGCGAAGATGCCTGCGCTGACGAGCGGCTGCACGAAGACCCACGCGACGCCGACGGCGGTCTGCCGGTAGCGGAGCAGGATGTCGCGCTGCCCGAACCGGTAGATGATCTCACGGCCGGCCCAGAGCTCTCGCCACTTCGGGAAGTTCAATCTGTTGGGCGGAGTGACGATTGTGCGGGCCATCATGCCTCCTCGTAGTCGAAGTCGGCGAGAACCACAGCGGTGTCGATCGCGTCATCCATCGCCATCTCCGGGTACGGAAGAGAGGGCAGCACCTCGAACGACTCGGCGTAGTCCCAGCCGTCGAAGACGCCCGCCTGGCAGATCCACATGTCGACCGTGTACCGACCCGGCTTGAGCCACAGGTTTCGGATCCGCACCTTGCCCTCCTGGCGGAGGGTGGGATCGAACCAGTGACCCGTCAGCCGCGAATCGCAGCGGACGATCTCGGCGCCGTTCATGTCCTTGATCCGAGCACGGAGGAAGTACTTGCCGATCACGCTCCTGCTGCTGTGGACCCGGTAATCGATCACGATGTCCTCTGCGGAATGCACCGAGTGCTGGGCCATCTCGACCGACTTGAATCGAAGCTCACCCGTTCCCCACCGCTCGTGGGGTTCTAGTTGCTTGTTGCGCAGATCGGCGAAGGAGTCGCGGTAGCGCTCGAGTGCACCGTCGACGGAGCCCTGGTAGCCGACCGTGCCGTTCTCGAGGTAGATCGCCGATGTGCACAGCGACGTGACCGTGTTCATGAGGTGGCTCACGTAGAGCACCGTGCGCCCGTCGCGCGCGACCTGCTGCATCTTCATGATGGCTTTGCGCTGGAACTCGGCGTCGCCGACGGCGAGGACCTCGTCGATCGCGAGGATCTCGGAGTCGAGGTGGGCGGCGACGGCGAACGCGAGTCGCACGTACATGCCCGAGGAGTACCGCTTGACGGGCACCTCGAGGAACTGCTCGACCTCGGAGAACGCGACGATCTCGTCGAAGCGCGCCTTGATCTCTTTTCGTCCCATGCCGAGGAGGGCCCCGTTGAGGTAGATGTTCTCGCGGCCGGTGAGCTCGGGGTGGAAGCCGGTGCCGACCTCGAGCAGCGAGCCGACGCGGCCACCGATGTCGATCATCCCCTTGGTGGGCGTCGTGACCTGGGTCAGCAGCTTGAGCAGCGTGCTCTTGCCGGCGCCGTTGCGTCCGATGATGCCGACGGCCTCGCCCCACGGGATGTCGAAAGACACGTCGCGGAGCGCTTCGAAGTTCTCGTAGTGCACCGACGTGAGGGGGTGACGGATGCGGTTGATGATCGCCGTGGTGATGCGGTTGGTGTGACCCGCGACCTGGATGCGATACGTCTTGGACAGATCACGCGCGGTGATCGCCGTGTCGAGCATGCACGACCCTTCCCCTGGGATTTCTGGTGGCTTCTGTGCAATGGCGACATCGACGCGCACGCCTCCGAGAGCCTACCACCAGGGATCCACGGCAATCATCTGCCTTCGGCATCCTCAGCTCGGCCGTGCGACCATCCCGCTCGGCGCCGCTCCGCCGGAGCCGGATAGTGCCGCGGCATCCCTTCGATCCGACGCAGTTCGCCGAGCATGGCGATCTTCGCAGCGAGCTGCAGATCGCGGTCGGACGGATGCCGGCGCAGCCACGGAAGACGCAGGGCGAATTCGATGCGAGCGACGATGCTCTTGACGAGAAGGTGAGGCGCGCGCCCATGCGCCCAGTGGTACCAGACGTAGGCCGAGCTGCGACCGCCGGATCTGACGAGTCGATAGAGGGAGACCCGCTCCAGTCTGCGCGGATCGAAGTGATGTATGACGGGATCACCCGCCACGCCGACGATCCGCGCCCCGACTTCACGAGCCTGGACCCCGAAGAACGCGTCTTCTGCGCGCTTGTAGGGTGGCCGACCGAGCCGCTCGTCGAACGGCACGGTCTCGAGCAGGGCTCGCAATGCCCCGGCGTTCGCGGTGACGACATCCGGATCGATGTCCTTCTGCGTCGGATAGTGCGCGAGATTCTGCAGGACCCACGTGCTCACCCACGGCCGGCGCAGTTCGTCGGCCGCCTGGATGCCGCCGACGCAGACCTCGGCTCGGCCCTCGAGCAACGGCGCCGACATGCGCTGCGCCCAATCCAACGGCACCTGCACGTCGTCGTCCGTGAAGACCACGACCTTACCGTCCGCCGCGCGTACGCCCGCGTTGCGCGCTGCCGCGACGCCGGCCTCGGGCGCCGCAACCACCCGCACACTCGGGAACCGACTCGCGAGGAAGTCCGCCGTGCCGTCAGTGGAGCCGTTGTCGACGACGATCACCTCGGTCGGCACGCTGCTGGCCCGCGCCGAGGCGACGACCGTCGAGAAATGGAGAGCGAGATCGTCGACGCGGTTGCGCGTGCACACGATGATGCTCACGTCGGGCGAGCCGGGCTCTTCGGTCACGAGCCCGACGAAGAGCGAGGAGGAGAGAAGCGCACTTGCGCGCGCGGCACGCGTCCCGTCGCAACGAGCCACAACCCGACCGAGAGCCCCCAGAACGCCCCTGCGGCCTTCGTGAGGCCGCTGCCGACCCCCGTGACGATCGAGGACGGGCCGCGCAGCTTGCCGCGGCCGAGCGCGCGTGCCGCGTAGGCGAGCTCGCGGCGGACGTGGTCGAGCGCGACCCTCAGATAGTTCCGGAAGCGGGGGTCGCGCGTGCCGACGACCCGCGCCAGCAGGACGATGTGGTTGCGCTCCCCGTAGTAGGAGTAGCGGGCGTCGAAGCGGCGCCCCTTCGCATACGTTCCGGCGACGTGCTCGACGAAGGCGTCGGGCGTGTAGACGAGCCGGCTGCCCGCCTCGCGCAGGCGCAGCGCGATCTCGCTCTCTTCGCGCAGGCAGGTGCCGGGGTAGTAGTCCTGGATGCCGCCGATGTCACGGAGCGACGACGCCCGCAGCGACATGTTCGCCCCGAGGAAGTGGTCGACGTCGACGTCATGACCCGGATGCGCCGCGAAGTGCCCGGTGAGAGTGCCGTCCGGCCGGAACTTGCCGATGGCGTCGAGACCCTGACTCTCTTCGCCCGGCTGGCCGTTGGAGGCCCGCCCGCCGACTCCGGCGACCTGCGGGTCCTCGTACCGCTGCAGCAGCTGCTCCAACCAGTCCGGCTCGGCGTACGCATCGTCGTCGATGAACGCGACGACGTCGGCATCGCCGATGAGGGCGACCCCCAGCATCCGGGACGTCGCCGTGTGCCCGCGACCGAGGGGATTGCGCACGTAGATCACCTTGTCGACGCCCTGTGCGACCGCCTCGGAGCGGCTGTCGGTGGAGGAGTCCACGACGATGATCCGTTCCGGCTGCACCGTCTGGCGGGAGAGGTGCTCGAGGCACGTGCGCAGGAAGTCGGGTCGGTTGTAGGTCGCGATCAGCACGGCGGCTGCGACGTGCGTCGTGAACACGGCACGAGTCTAGTACGCCGATAGACTGCTGTTCGCTGTCTCGGGCGCGGATCGCATCCCGCCGAAGAGACCGCGGTCGTCTCGGCGGGAACTCGTTCCGCGGATTTCATCACAAGGTTCGGAGCGCGGCGCGATGTCGATCGGCAGGGCAGCGATTGTCACGATCGTGGATGACGCGAACTTCGGCAATCGGCTCCAGAACTTCGCGCTCCAAACAGCGCTCCAATCACTCGGCTACGAGGTCGAGACGATTCGGAACGTGCCTCCGGCGATGGATCGGGGCATGCTCGCGAGCCGTGCGTGGAAGGCCCTGCGCAAGGACGGGCTCGTGGAGTTCGCCCGACGCAACGTACGGAACCTCCAGCGCAGGCGGCGGAGCGACAAGGCCCCGAGCGGCGAGCAATCCCACCCGCAGGCTCCGCAGATGGCGCCGCATCGCCGCGAGGCGGCGATCGCGGAGTTCTCGCGGCGCCACATCGTCACGACGCACGACTCCTACCCGGACCTCGCGCCTGAGGCGTGGGGCGCCAAGTACGACGTCGGCGTCGTCGGTTCCGACCAGGTGTGGAACCACGGCTTCCGCAATGCGCAGGAGATCGACTTCCTCACGTTCCTGCCGCAGGACCGCCGCATCGCCTACGCCGCCAGTTTCGGTGTGCACGACATCCCCGAGTTCCTCCGTGCGCGCTACGCGGCCTGGCTCGACGGCATTCCGCACATCGGCGTCCGCGAGCAGCGCGGGGCTGAGATCGTCCGAGAGCTCACCGGGCGCGAGGTTCCCGTCGTCGTGGACCCGACGCTCCTGTTCGACGGCGAGCAGTGGCGGTCGTTCGCATCGATCCCTCCCGAGCCTCCTCAGGATCGCAAGGGCGTGCAGTTCTTCCTCGGTGGGGGCAGGCCGGATCAGATCGCATGGGTGCAGCGTCACGCTGCCGCGATCGATGTGCCGCTCGTCGATCTGAGCGACACATCGATCGACGAGGTCGCCGGCCTCGACCCGTTCGGCTTCGTGCGCACCCTCAGCGAGGCCGAGTTCGTCGCGACCGACTCGTTCCACACGGCGCTGTTCGCCCTCCAGTTCCAGCGCCCGGTGATCATCCGGTCCAGGGACGAGACCGACTCGCGACTGCGGACCCTGCTGGCACTCCACGGCATCGCGGTGGACGCCACCGAGGTGTCGGGACTCTTCGTCATGTCGAGCGCGGACTGGGAGCAGTCGTCGCAGCTCATCGCGCAGCATCGCGAGAAGTCCTGGGGTTACCTGCGGGCCGCCGTGGCCACCGCCGCCGGTCGGGATTCCGCGCCGTGAGTCGCCTCGCCCTCGTCACGTTCGCGTCCGAAACGGTCATGGGCGCGCAGGTCTACGAGCGCGCGATCGATTCGCGCGCGAAGGACGCACTCGGCACCGTGTCGGATGACTGGGCGGTGCAATCGATCGTCGTCCGGTCTCTCCGATCGCCGCTCGCGGGGACGCACCGCCTCCCCATCGGCTGGCTCGCGCGGGCATCGGCCGGCTCCCGTGCCGCTGCTGCTCGGCTCATCTATCCGCGCGCGGACCTCGTCCACAGGATGAAGGTCTCGCTTCCGCCCGCGCCGGGCCGAGACATCCTCACGCTTCACGACATCGGTCCGTGGAAGTTCCCGGACGAGGCCGTGCCGCCGCGGGCTGCACGCGAAGAGCTTCTGCGGGCGCGCGCGATCGTCACGCCGTCCGCCTTCAGCGCCGCCGAGATCGTCGAGATGTTCGGCGTCGACGATCCCGTCGTCATCCCCAACGGCTTCGACCGTGAGCGCTTCGACGGCGCCGAGCCGCTGAGTGCGGAAGCGCTGCAGGGGCTCGGTGTGCACGGCGACTTCGTCGTCGCCGCGGGCGGCGCCTCCCGTCGCAAGAATCTCGCCGGCCTCGCTGAGGCGTGGCCGATCGTCCGTCGAGCGCGGCCGAACCTGACGCTGGCCCTGGCCGGGCCGCGCAACGCCGAGCGAGACCGACTGTTCGCCGGACTCGATGGTGTCGTCCTGGTGGGTCGGCTGCCGGATGCCGTGGTCCCCGGCTTCCTGGCTGCCGCGAAAGCCATCGTCGTCCCCTCGCTCTATGAGGGGTTCGGTCTGCCGGCGCTGGAGGCCATGGCCGTCGGGGTGCCCGTCGTCGCGATGCGGGCGTCGTCGCTCCCGGAGGTCGTCGGCGACGCCGGCATCCTCGTCGATCCGACACCGCAGGCACTCGCGGAAGGCGTGATCTGGGCGACGAGCAACGAGGCCGACCTGCAGGATCTGATCGCCCGCGGGAAGACGCGTGCCGCCGCCCATTCGTGGGAGCGCAGCGCCGCCGAGCACGCTCGCCTGTGGGCGCGGCTGGTCTGACGTCTTCCCGATCGCCACGGCGCCTGCCCACCCGTAGCATGGTGGGGTGTCGCTCCTCCACTCGATCACGCTGCCTCGGTCGCCTCTGGCGTCCATCGGCGCCGCTGTGGCGATCGCTGTGGCGGGCATCGCGACGGGATTGACGAGCGCGCTGTATCCCGAGTTCGCGCCGCTCGTCGCGGCGGGCGCCCTCCTGCTCACCCTCGCGCTCTTCGACCTGTCACTCGTCCTGGTGTTGGCGATTCCTGCCGTGTTCGTCGTGACCCGCGTCGGTCCGATGAGCGGCGCCGACGTCGCCTTGTTCGCTGCGACCATCATCGCCATGCTCATGCTGCGCGGAGGCGGTGCGGAGAAGCTCCAGCCGATGCTGTGGGCGGGCGCTCTGTACGTAGGCCTCACCGCACCTCAACTGATCCTCAATCCCTACGCCGAGAACGTCGTCGAGTGGGTGCACCAGGCCGTCCTCGTGCTGGGGAGCCTCATCGTCGGCTTCGCTATCGGCCGCGCAGGGCGCGCGCGACTCGCGCTGTCGATCTACGTCATCATCTGCTGCGCCATCGCCGTCGCCGCCATCTTCACGTCCGTCACGAACGGCTTCGGCGCCGTCTACCTGGGCATGTGGCACAAGAACGCGATCGGCTCCTTCCTCATGTTCGGCGCGGTCATCGCGTTCGCCAACCCGCCGTGGCTGCGCTGGTCGCCGACGATCGGATACGCCGCGTTCGCACTGTGCGGCCTCGGCATGCTCGCGGCGCAGTCGCGGCAGTCGCTCGTCGGGGCCCTGGTCGGAGTCCTCATCGTGGGGCTGCGCCCGCGATTCCACAACGGCAAGCGCTCTCGCTGGATCTGGTTCCTTCTCGTTCCCATCGCCTGGTTCGTCTACAGCGAGGTCGTGGAGCAGCTCGCGACGGGAGACAAGTTCAACTCCGCTTCGCAGCGCCTCATCTGGTACGGCGATTCGATCACGGTATGGCTGATGTCGCCGCTCTTCGGCGTCGGCAACCGCTGGTGGATCACCGGCCACACCGGGTACAGCGGATTCCAGCCGCCGAACGCAGAGCTCGAGGTGCTCACGACCGTCGGAGTCCTCGGTCTCATCGGATTCCTCGGCATGTTCGGAGCGGCCATGTGGCTGCTGTGGCGCAAGGACCCGGTGTACGGCACCCTCGGTCTGGCGATCGTGGCCGCGCGATTCGTTCAGGGCCAGTTCGACCTCTACTGGGTCGCGTCCCATGCGTCACTGCTGTGGATCGTCGTGGGCATCTGCTACGGCGTGCAGGAGCACGACCGTCTCAAGGGCGTCGTGTGGACGCCGCATCCCGTACAGACGCTGTTCCGCCGAGAGTCCTTCACGCCGCGCCGGCGCACCGTGGGCGTGTACCGGTGACTCGCGCCGTCGTTCACGCGATCACGCCCGGCGACCACTTCTCCCCTCGAACGGGTTCTGCGATCCCGACGGTCGTGCACGGGCAGGCGATGGCCTCGACACTCGACCCGGCGGGGGCCCGCTACGCGCATCGCGTTCTGCTCGAGCGCGGCACCTTCCACCCGCGGTACGAGAGCGCCGACATCATCGAGTACGACGGAGCGTCGTGGCCGGGGACGGCCGCCCGCGCCCGCGACGCGGTGCTCGCCCGCGTCGGCGTGCCACGTCGCGCGGCACTGCAGACGTTCCGTCCCCTCGCCGAAGCGCTGCGCGATCAGCCCGAGTCGTTCGTGCTCGCCCATAACGCGCCCGCGTTGCCGCAATTGCTCCGCGACCAGCCGCATCCGAGCGTGCTCTATGCCCACAACGACCTCCTGCGCACCTTCGGGCCGCGCGAAGTGACCCGAGCGCTCGACCCGGTGTCGGCCATCGTATGCGTGAGCGCGGATCTGGCCGAACGCACGGCGGATCAACTCCCCGCGCATCTCTCGAGCCGCGTGCACGTCGTCGACAACGGCGTGGATACGGAGCAGTTCACCCCCTCCGTCGCCGCGCGCACCGATGGTCGGATGCGTGTCATGTTCGCGGGACGTCTCGTGCCCGACAAGGGCGCCGACGTGCTCCTTGACGCCGTCAGGATGCTGGGCAGAGACGACATCGATGTCGTGATCGTCGGGAGCCGTGGTTTCGACCGCGAGGCCGCCCTGTCGCCGTACGAACGCTCGCTCCGCGAACTCGCAGCGGGATCGCGTGCCTCCGTGACGTTCGAGCCCTTCGCCGCTCGTCCGCTCCTGCCGGCCCTTCTGCAGACGGCGGACGTCTTCGTCGCGCCGGCTCGGTGGGCCGAGCCGAGCGGCCTCACGATCGGCGAGGCGATGGCCACAGGCCTGCCCGTGATCGCCAGCCGCGTGGGCGGGATTCCGGAAGTGCTCGGCGACGCGGGTATTCTCGTCGGCGCGGACGACCCCCGTTCACTCGCCGACGCACTGTCCCACCTCGCCGACGACACCGGAGCACGCGCTCGCTACGGAGTCGCCGCACGTGCCCGCGCCGAAGAACGCGACTGGCGACACTCCTGGCGTCAGCTGCGTGCGGTTCTCGAAGGCGTGTGAGGCGGACCGGCTCTACGGAGTCTCGAGCCCGTTCACGATCTCGCGCAGTTGGGAGGACAGCTCGTCGGCCATCGACTCCCATGCCGGTGCCGGCAAGACGACGGGGTCTTCGAGGTCGTCGGCCGCGTCGGCACCCAGCATCGCTCTGCGCGAGCGCCCGACTGCCGCGGTATCCAGCCACGATCCCACCGGAGCATCCGTCGACCGAGGGTGGTCATCGATCCAGCGCGAGAACTGCTTCAGGGTGAACAGACGCGGCCAGATGTCCGAGTTGGCCGCGAGCAGATCACGAGCGACGCCGCGGTCCGCTGCGAGGATCAGGTCGAATCCATCGAGGTCATAGACGTCCAGCTCGCGGCTCAGGTGACCCGAGAAGTCGTAACCGAGGCGCTTGCCGACGGCGAGCCCTGGCGCGGGCATCGGATGCCCCCCGCCCAACAGGCCGGCCGAATGGAACCGGATCGGCAGGTCTTGTGCGAGTCGTTCGCCGATCGCAGCCGCGAACGGCGACCTGCACCGATTGGCCCGACACACGATCAGGATGTCGGTGACTCCCGCCTCGGGATCGGGCGACCGTACCGGGAGCGAGAGGTGGGACCGATGCCGCGTCATCGCTTCCCCTTGGTCTTGCTGAGCGCCTCCCGCACCTTGACTGGCGGTTCGGTGTCGAACTCGGGTTCGTCGTCGTCTTCCGGGTAGTCGTCGAACAGTGCTTCGTCGTCGATCGGGGCCTCGTCATCCCCATCGGCGGCATCGACCGCCGGATCATCCAGCGACGCTTCCGGTTCGTCGTAGTCCATCTCGCTGTCGATCGCCGCGTCGTCGTCCAACTCGACGGCCTCGCTGAGTGCCGCCCCGCCCGTGCGCCGAACCGGACCCGCTGCGGCGTCCGTCTCCTCGGGTTTGGTGCCGCGTCCCATGAAACTGGGAATGAGCGGCATGATCGACTTCTTCGCCGCCGACCGCGTGTCACCCGCACCGGGTGCGGTCTGACTCGTGCTGCGCGGCCCTGCGGTGCGCAGGTAGTAGGAGTTGTACGTCTTCGGCAGTCGTCGGCGGCTGCGGTTCGCGACGACGCCGAGCACGACGACGCCATTGGCCTTGAGACCGTCAGTTGCCTGAGCGAGCCGGGCGCGATCGGTGCGGCGGATGGATGCCACCAGAAGGGCGCCGTCGGTGTGGGTCGCCATCAGCGCCGCGTCGGCCATTCCCATCGCCGGCGGCGAGTCGATGACGACGATGTCCGCGAGGGAGCGAAGGGACTCGATGATCGCCGCGAGCGCGGGCCCTGCCAGAAGGTCGGCGGGATCAGCCGGCTCGAAGCCCGACGGGAGGATGCGAAGTCGGCGGTGGCGAGTCGTGTTGAGGCGGGATTCCACGACGTCCGGCGTGATGCCCTCGCCCGACTCGTGCTCCTGCAGGAGCTCGGCAAGCCCCTCGCCGTCGGCGGCGTCGTGGTAGTAGCGGGCGAGGTCGGGGCGCCGGAGGTCGCCACCCACCAGGATGACCCGCTTGCCTCCGCGTGCCCACGCGAGCGCGAGATTCGCCGAGATGAACGACTTGCCATCGCCGGGCTCGACACTCGTGACGACGATCGCCGCGCTGTGCGTGGGCAGCAAGACCTGCAGCGTCGAGCGCAGCGTCCGCAGGCCCTCGCTGAGCCCGGTGCGCGCGCTCTCCGCGACGGGCAGGGGCTGCGCCCGGCGTGAGAGCGAGCGATCCCAGGCGAGATCGCCGAGAGATGCGGCACCCGTGATCGGCTCGATCTCGCGCTCGTCCCGCAGACGATTGTCGAACTGGTCCCTGATGAGCGCGGCGGCGGCGCCGACGACCAGACCGGTGGCCAGCGCGAGCAGCAGGATGATCAGCGCGCTCGGCGAGGTGTCCTCTCCCGGATAGGCGGCCAGGGTCACCGTGGTCGCGGAGCCGGCGACGGAGAGGTCGTTGATCGCGGTCTGCAGGCCGTTCATGGTCGCGATCGCCGTCGTGAGGTTCGCGCTCGCGATCCGATCGTCCGGGTTGAGGGCGACGACGTTCTGCAGGTTCTGCGCGTTCGCGAGGACATCGCTGTAGCGCTGCGCCAACGTCGCCTGCGCGGCGACGAGCTGCTCGTCGACGTAGGTCTGGTACGTGGCGACCACCGCAGAGGCTCGATCTTGGGCTATGGAGGCCGACGGACCCACCGAGCTGACCGTCATCTCGCCCGCGCGTTCGCCCTCGACGAACTCTGCGTAGATGGCGTTCTCGAGCGCCGCCGTGGACTCGCCCAAGCTGGCTGCAGCCGGCTCGAGAATGACCGGCGACATGATGGTGTCGGCGCCCAACTCGACGGCGACACCGCCGATCTCACCCGTGACCACGCCGTTGGTGACGATCGGGTTGAGCCGCACGACGGAACTGCTCTCGTACTCGACATCCCTGATCTGCAGGTATCCCCAGGCTGTGAGGACGGCGATGAGCGTCACCGCGAGCATGGTCCACTTGCGGTGCCACAACACCGCAAGGATCTGTCGCAGCGACATTTGACTCCTGACCATTCACACAAGGACCGCGGAACGGTCATCACAGTATCGCCCTAATGTGGCGATCGGCGCAGATCGAAGGACACTGACAGTCTTTTCACGCCCCCCAGCGCAGGGCAACTATACCGCGCCGGATGCCTCGACCCTTTTCCCAGGAGCGGGAGGAGATCAAGCCCCGTTCGAGACCGCGGCGCTCCAGGTGGCCTCAACCGTCGCCGCTGTCCGCTCGATCGTGAACAGGTCACGCGCAGCTTCGACGGCGGCCGCGGCGCGGCGCGCCCGTGCGACGTCATCCGCCATCGTCATCGCGATCGCTCGCGCGAGCGCGCCGGGGTCGCCGGGACGCACCAGGACACCCAGGCGCGTCTCGCGCACAGCGGACGCCTCGTCATGGCTCTCGCGCGGCTCCGGGTCGAGCAGCTCACGGATCCCTCCCGCGTCGGCTGCGACGACGGGCACGCCCGCCGCCATCGCCTCGGCCACGACCTGCCCGAACGGCTCGGGGACAGGGGACGCGTGCACGAACACGCTGAGTGCGCGCAGCTGCGAACCTGGATCAGCCACCCATCCCGTGAACTCCACGCGGTCGGCGATGCCGAGACTCTCCGGCAGACGGTGCATGTCGGCTTCGTAGTCCTCCTCGCCGAACAGCGAAGCACCGACGACGCGGAATCGGACGTCCTCCCCGCCACGGAGGACGATCGCCGCCGCCTCGAGGAACTCGCGCTGCCCTTTCGTCGGGCTGATGCGCCCGACGATGCCGACGACCGGCGCCTCCGGCGTCGGCGCGGCGGGCTCGAACGCCGTCGCGGCGAGCCCGGGATACGCGACGGACGCTTTCGCGCGGGCACGCGGCGGAAGAGTGTCCATCGTGGCGAGCGAGTTGACGACGAGCGCACGCGGCCCTGCCGCGGCGAGAGCGCGCATGCCGGCGACCAGCGGACGCGGCAGATAGTCGGGGGCGAGCCGGTCGTGCAGGTGCCACACCCAGGGGCGGCGAGCCAGTGGTGCAGCGAGCGCTGTGAAGACCGCCGACTTGAGCGAGTTCGCGACGACGAGCTCGGCACCGGATCCGCGTATCGCCCGCGCCAGGCGGGGTACGAAACGGATCGCCTGCGCGACCGATCTCACCAACGCGACCGGTGAGAGGAGCCGGTCCCGGGAGGTACGGGCGACGGTCTCATCGAGCGCCAGCACGACGGTTCGCGTTCCCGCCGCCCGTAGCCGATCGACGAGCGGACCGTCCTCGAACACCACAGCCCGCACGTCGATCCGAGGGCTGTGGATCTGCTCGACCAGGCGCGCGAGCGCCAGCTCCGCCCCGCCCTCACGGGCGGTGTGATCGACGACCAGCACACGCATCGACAATGTCTCCTCGATCCTCGTCCGATTCGAGACTAGGGTCTCGCGCTCACGCGGACGGTGCGTCGGCGGGCACCGACCCGCTCGCATCGATCGCGGACTGATTGGCGAGCACGACGGCCGTGACGCCTGCGACGGCGACGATGGCGACGACGGCGATCACATCGATGTCAGGTTCCGCCCCGTCACCGGCGAGCAGCATCGCATAGACCACGGCGCAGGCGACGAGTGCCACTCCCCCCGCCACCGACCACGCGAGCCGAGGCCATCTGATCCGTGACGGAGGCAGACCGACGATCGCCGAGATCGCGAAGGCGATCGCTCCCGCGAGCAGGCCTCCCGCGACGACGTCGCTCGCCCGGTGCGCGAAAGAGAGGAGTGAGGCGACCGCCACGAGGACGATCACGGCGCCGAGGACGAACAGGACGATCGGATGCAGCCAACGAGGTGCGAACCACACCATCGCGACGACGGCGGCGAGACTCATCGCGACGTGTCCGCTGGGGAAGGTCTGATACGTGTAGGCGAACTCGCCGAGGTACGGGCGCGGGAGGACCCCGCCCTTGAACGTGTAGCCGGCGAGGGCCGTGAGGCCCACGAGGGCGCTCGAGGCGACGACAGCGACCCACCGGCGGCGGATGATGCCCTCGATGCCGGCGATCGCGCCGAGGCCGAGGAGGGCGAAAGGCAGCCAATCGCGAGCCTCGTAGACGGCGAGCCAGTCCTCGGTGCGGAACTCGCCGAAGGTGCCGAGCGACTGGGCGTCCCAGAACTGACCCTGCGGAGTGAGGACGGCCGCTGTGTACAAAGCCACGAACGCCGCCGCGAACGCCACCGCCAGGAGGGCCGACGCAAGCCGCCGTCGACGCCGATCGGGCTCCTCCACGGGGATCTGCTCGACCGCTCCGGTCGACTCGCTCACGAGGTGAGCTCCGCATCGACGATCGCGCGCATCCGGGCGGCGAAGCTCTTCTCCGAGAAGGTGTCGGCGTGTGATCGGATCATGGCTGAATCCCATTCCTGACGGACGAGCGACTCGACGGCGGAGCTGACGGCATCCCGGCTCGGCTCGTCGAAGAAGACACCGTTGATCGCCTCGTCCACGGTGTCGAGGTAGCCGCCGTCGCGGAGCGCCGCCGTCGCCTTGCCGAAGGATGCGGCCTCGAGTGGAGAGAGGCCGAAGTCCTCGTAGGATGCCGCGACGAGCCCTGTCGTGTTCTCGTACAGCCACCTCAGCTGAGCGTCGCTCACTCGGCCGACGAAATGCGTCCCGCCGACGGCGCGGCCGAGCTCCTCCAGGCGGGTGCGGTCGGGTCCGGCTCCGACGACGACGAGGTCGACGTCCGGGACGGCCGCGACGGCCTCGACGACGAGGTCGACGTTCTTGTAGGGGAGCAGTCTCGCGACGCAGAGGACGAACGGCCGATCGATCCCCGGCACGCGTTCGGACGGCGTCGACGGATCGAACGGGGCAGGGGGCGGAGGCAGGACTTCCGCGTCGATGCCGTACACCTCGCGCACAGCGGTCTGAACCACCCGCGAGTTGACGAGGTACCGATCCGCGGAGGCCGCGGCATCCTGATCCCACTTTCGAAGCCCCGGACCCAGCATCGCCGTCGCCGCCGAGACGGCACGCGATCGCAGGCCGCGCGACTCGACGCTTCCCGCGTAGCGGTCCGCCTGGTAGAGCCAGCGAGCGGGCGCGTGACAATAGACGATCTTGCGCCCTGTCGTAGGGATGCCGTGCGCCCAGCCGCTCGAGGACGCAATGAGGACGTCGGCGTCGACCCGGTGGTTCGACACCGCCCGCGCGAGGAACGGCAGCGCGAGACGATGATGATGGCGCAGGATCGGCCACCGGTTGATCGGCATCGTCCGCACGTCGACGGAGTCGAACTCCGGAAACGTCGCGGGGGGATCGTAAAGGGTCGTGTGCAGGGGGCTGCCGGGAAACGTGCGCGTCAAAGCGAGGGCGACGCGCTCTGCTCCCCCGCGCTGCGTCACGTAGTCGTGCGCCAGCGCGATCACGGGGCCATCCGTCGCCATCGGCCTCGAATCCTCCGAGGTCATCAGCCCTCCGCTTCGCGATCGTCCCCATTCGGACCGCAAGCCTTCAGGATACCCAGCACGCGGGCCTCCTCCGCGCGGCGTCTACAGCTCCCCCGGCGTCTTGGCCTGTTCGTCGATCTCGTCGATGAGCGCGCGGATCCGTGAGGGGGACTCCTTGCGCGGCGCGTAGACGACGAGCGAGTGGAAGACGAAGCGTACGAAGAACGCCACCACCAGAGTGATCCCCGTCGCCAGAACGCTGGAGATGTGCAGGTTCTCGACCATGAGCGCCATGATCGGGATGCGGATGAGCGCCTCGGCGTTGTTGAACGCGAACGATTTGGCGAAGCGCGACCAGACACCCGACGCCTGGTCGCGCATGTCGTGGAAGACGAAGCGCTCGATGAGCAGGAAGTTGCCGATGATCGTCACTTCGGCGGCGACGACGGCCGCGACGAGGTAATCGACATTCAGCGTCGTCAGCCCCCACACGATCAGGAGGTTGGCGACGGCTCCCAGCCCGCCGACGACGGCGAAGATCGACATCTTCCCGAAGCGCAGGGCGGCCAGCTGTGTGATGAAGTGGATGCCCTGCCGGAACGACGCCTTGGACTCCCCGGCATGCCGGTCGGCGAAATCGAAGGGCACCTCGGCGACCCGCAACGACCTGCGCGCCAGGATCTCGAGCAGGATCTTGAATCCGCGCGGGGTGAGCCCGTCGAGGTCCAGCGCGCGACGATCCACCAGATAGAACCCCGTCATGGGGTCGGTGACGTCTTTCAGCCGGACGGGGAACATCGACCTCGTCACCAGGGTCGACGCCTTCGAGACGAAGACCCGCGTGCGGTCGGCGAGGCCCGAAGCCGTGCCGCCACCGACGTAGCGCGAAGCCACCACCGCATCCACGTCGCCCTCCTGAAAGCGCGCATACAGCTCCGGGATCTTCTCCGGAGGGTGCTGGAGGTCGCCGTCCATCACGAGACAGAGGTCGGATGCCGCGGCGGCGTACCCTTCGACGACGGCGCCGCCGAGGCCACCCGTCGGCTGATCGCGATGGATCAGGCGCACCGGCAGCGTCGACTGCGCGGCCACGGCCCGGACCACATCGGGAGTGTCATCCCGACTGTCGTCGACGAAGATGATCTCGCGCACGAGGCCCGCCGTCGCCGCCGTGACGCGTCGAACCAGCTCGGCGATGTTCGGCGCCTCGTTGAACGTCGGAACGATGATCGAGAGATCCATGGGCGGCTCCACTCCGCGCGTGCTCCCCCCAAGCGGAGCGACGCTGACCATGATCGCATGATCGGCCCCCGTGTGACATTCGGGGTCGGCCTCCGCCCAGCATCCATCCGGGAGAATGGACGTATGACTTCCTCTTCCACGATCACGATGTTCGGCGCTGACTGGTGCCGTGACTGCGTCCGCACCAAGTCCCAGCTCGACGGTCTCGGCATCCACTACACCTACGTCGACCTCGTGGCCGACCCGGCCGCCGCCGACGTCGCGCGCGAGATCTCGGGACGCACGAACATCCCCGTCGTCGTGTACCCCGACGCGACGCACCACGTCGAGCCGTCGAACGCCGACGTCGAGGCCAAGCTCCGCGAGCTCGCTCTCATCTGAGCCCCAGGGCTGAGTAGGCTCGACCCCGTGAGCGAGGGCGTCGAGCGCAACACCCGCACGATCGAGGGATCGGTCGTGACGGACTTCCAGGACCGCATGAGCTACGGCGGGTACCTCGATCTCGGCACTCTGCTGTCCGCCCAACGGCCGCTCAGCGAGCCCGAGCATCACGACGAGCTGCTGTTCATCATCCAGCATCAGACGACCGAGCTGTGGCTCAAGCTCGTGCTCCACGAGCTGTCTGCGGCATCCGTCCTCCTGCGCGACGATCAGCTCGCGCGCGCGCTCAAGTGCATCGCGTGGGTCAAGCACATCCAGCGCACGCTCACCGAGCAGTGGTCCGTGCTCGCGACCCTGACACCGGCGGAGTACGCGCAGTTCCGCGGAGTGCTGGGCAATGCGAGCGGGTTCCAGTCCGCGCAGTACCGCGCGGTCGAGTTCACCCTCGGCAACAAGAACGCCGGGATGCTGCGCGTCTTCGAATCCGACCCCGGCGCGCACGCGATGCTGACGGCCGCGCTGCAGGCGCCGAGCGTGTACGACGAGTTCCTGCGGATGCTGGCGAGATCGGGCTACCCGATCCCGACTGAGGTGCTCGATCGCGACGTCATGCAGGCATGGACGTTCACGCCCGAGCTCGTGCCGATCTTCGCCGAGATCTACGCCGACCCGCAGACACACTGGGCCGCGTACGAGACATGCGAAGAGCTCGTCGACCTCGAGGACAATTTCCAGCTCTGGCGCTTCCGTCACATGAAGACCGTCGAGCGGATCATCGGCTTCAAGACGGGCACGGGCGGGTCGAGCGGCGTGCAGTTCCTGCAGCGAGCGCTGGAGCTCACCTTCTTCCCCGAACTGTTCGCCGTGCGCACCGAAATAGGATGACGGATGCTCCGCCCCGACCCGCAGCGTCTGCGTGAACTCCTCGGACCGCAGGCAGCGTTCTGCCGCCGGTCGATCAGCGGCGAGCCGGGCATCATGCTTCCTGCGTTCATCGACCACCACGTGCATCTGCATCTGATCGACGAACGCGCGCTCGCCATCGGCGGCATCGCCGGCGTCCTCGACCTCGGCGGCGACCCGGTGGAGTTGGCTCGCCATTCACGGGACGGCATGCCGCGGATCGCATATGCCGGAGCCTTCCTCACCGCGGAGGGTGGGTATCCGTCCGGTCGCGGGTGGGCGCCGGACTCGATCATGCGCGTCGTGACCGGTCCCTCGACGCACCCCGGCGTCGCCGGCGGCGCCGCGACGGCCGTCGACGAGCAGGCGGAGTTCGGGGCATCCGTCATCAAGATCTCGCTCAACGCCGACGCGGGTCCCACGTTGCCGGGCCCGGTCCTCGCCGCGGTGGTCGCGTGCGCGCACGAGCGCGGGCTGCCTGTCGTCGCCCATGTCGAGGGCGATGGGATGACGAGACTCGCTCTCGATGCGGGGGTCGACGTGCTCGCGCACACGCCCTTCACCGAGCGGCTGTCCGCCGACCTGGTGGAGCGGGCCGCTCCGTCGCAGACCTGGATCTCGACGCTCGCGATCCACGGATCCGCACAACGGCAGATCGCCGAGGAGAATCTCTCGGCGTTCGCCTCCGCCGGCGGACGCGTGCTGTACGGCACCGACCTGGGCAACGGCCAGCGCCGAGTCGGTGTGCTCGTCGACGAGCTCGCAGCCCTCGACCGGGCCGGCGTGCGGGGCGCCGCCGCCGTCGATGCCCTGACCGATCCCGCTCTCGTCGGAGCCCCCGCCGGCGTGGCCACCTTCGTCCCCGGCCCACCGCCAGGATCGCTCGGCGAGGTCGCCGCGTGGCTGGGCGGTGCCACCGTCGTCCCCTCCGAGGAGCTCGTCCACGATGACATCTGATCTCGACGCCGCCGCGACCGCACTCGACGCCACCGACCCGCTGCGCCGCTTCCGCGACGAGTTCGTCGGCAGTGAGTCATCCCTCGTCTACTTCGACGGCAACTCCCTCGGCCGACCGCCGCGGGCGAGCGTCGAGCGCCTGGGGCGTTTCGCGAGGGAGGAATGGGGCGGAAGGCTCATCCGCGGCTGGGACGAGTCGTGGATGCAGCTCCCTTTCGCGATCGGCGACGAGATCGGCCGTGTCGCGATCGGCGCAGCGCCCGGACAGACGGTCATCGGCGACTCCACGACGGTGCTGCTCTACAAGCTCGTGCGCGCAGCGTTCGATGCGCAGCACGCAGCCGACTCTGCCCGGGTCGAGATCGTCGTGGATCGCGACAACTTCCCGACCGACCGGTATCTCGTCGACGGCATCGCGCGCGAGCGCGGGGGCCGCGTCCGGTGGATCGATGTCGACCTGTCAGCCGGCGTGACCGCCGAAGCACTGCGAGACGCCGTCGGGCCCGAGACCGCGGTCGTGCTGCTGTCGCACGTCGCCTACCGGTCCGGCTATCTGGCGGACGCCGCCGAGCTCACGCGCATCGCGCACGATGCGGGCGCGCTGATCGTGTGGGACCTGTGCCACTCGGCGGGCTCCGTGCCGGTCCTCGCGGACGAGTGGGGGTTCGACGTCGCGATCGGATGCACGTACAAGTACCTCAACGGCGGGCCGGGCTCGCCCGCCTTCGCCTACGTCGCGACGAACCTGCAGGATCGTCTCGTGCAGCCCATCCAAGGGTGGATGGGCACGGCCGACGTGTTCGCGATGGGCCCCTCGTACACGCCTGCCGAGGGCATGCGACGCTTCCTATCGGGCACGCCGCCGATCGTCGGAATGCTCGCGATGCAGGACACCCTGGAGATGATCCGGGATGCCGGCATCGCCGCGATCCGCGAGAAGTCGATCGCCCTCACGACGTTCGCGGTGGAGGTATCGGACGAGTTGCTCGGGCCGTTGGGCGTGACCGTGGCGTCGCCTCGGGACGCGGCATTCCGCGGCGGGCATGTGACGCTGTCGCATCCGACGATGCGCGCTGTCACCGCGCGACTGTGGGCGGACGACGTCATCCCCGACTACCGCGACCCCGACGGTCTGCGCATCGGACTCTCACCGCTGTCGACCTCGTTCATCGAGGTGCTCGACGGGCTGCGCGCCGTCGCCGACGCGATCAACGCCGAGTCCGGGCCCCATCCCCGCTGACGTACTCTCCTGAACGCGATGAACTTCCGGCTCACACGGCAGGTGGCGCGTGAGCGGGAAGTTCAACAGCCGCGGCACACCCCCACTGGCCTGTGAGCGGGAAGTTCATCGGCCGCAGCGAGGATCGCCTCCGCGCCGACACCCCGTGTGAGCGGGAAGTTCAACGGCGTCGGAAGAGGACACGCGCTGCCGAGACACGCCGACCGGCGGACCTCGTCGGCGCGTCTACACTGGCGCGATGAGCACCGACGCTCGCGGCCCGGCCGCGCCCCCGGCATCCCCCCGTGCCCTTCCCCGTCGCACCGTCGCGCAGTACGCGATCGGGTCCCTCGGCACGGGCGGCTTCGCGACGCTCCCCGGGCTGGTGCTGACCTACTACCTGACCGACAGCCTCGGTGTCGCGGCGATCCTCGCGGGGGTCATCGTCTCGGCTGCGAAGATCTGGGACGTCATCATCGACCCGGTCATCGGCGCCCTGACCGACCGCGACCTCGCGCGCCACGGCACGCGTCGGCGCCTCATGCTGGTCGGCTCCCTCGCGCTCCCCGTCCTGTTCGCCGTGACCTTCGCCGTGCCGCCGGCGCTCGGGCCGATCGTCGGCGCGATCTGGGTGCTCGTCGCTTTCCTGCTCACCGCGACCGCGTTCAGCCTCTTCCAGGTGCCGTACATCGCGCTCCCCGCCGAGCTCACCGAGAGCTACGACGCACGCACGACGCTTCTCACGTGGCGCGTCGTGGTCCTCACCTTCGCGATCCTGCTCTTCGGTGCGGGCGGCCCCCTGCTGCGCACCGTCACGGGTGATCCGACGACGGGCTACCTCGTGATGGGCATCGTCGCGGGCATCACGATCGGCGTCGGCATGCTCATCGCGACCGGCGCCGCGCGCCACGCGCTCGCGACGCGTCCGGTCATGGAGGTCGCCGGGTCCGCGACAGCCGCGGAAGCCGAATTCGTGGCCGACGAGATCGCCGGCACGAGCGGGACGACGACGGATGCCTCGCCTTCGGCGTTCGGCTCCGGCATCCGTGCCAACTACCGTGCGGCCATCGACGCGCTGCGCCGCAGTCAGCCCTTCCGCGCGCTGCTCGCGACATTCCTGCTGCAGGCGCTCGCGACGGGGCTCATGCTCGCGGGAGCGCAGTACCTCGCGACGTGGGTGCTGAAGTCGGAGGATGCCGTGACCTTCCTCTTCGTCGCACTCATCGCGCCGGCTCTGTTCGCGGCGCCCGGGTGGGGATGGCTCGCACGCCGCAACGGCAAGGAGCGCGTCTTCGCGGTCGCGAGCATCGTCTTCGCGATCGCCGCGCTCGCGACGGTCGGCGCGATCTGGGCGCCGGGAGCCTGGATCTACCTCCCCGTCGCGTTCGCGGGCATCGCGTACGCGGGCATGCAATCGCTGCCGATGGCGATGCTCCCGGACGTCATCGCACACGATGCCCAGCGCAACGGCCCCGGTCGCGCGGGAGCGTTCGGCGGTGTCTGGACCGCGGGTGAGACGACGGGCTTCGCGCTCGGCGCCACCGCGCTGTCGATCGTGCTCGCCGCGACCGGATACATCGCATCGACGGCCGGCGAGTCGGTGACGCAGCCCGCAACAGCCCTCACCGGCATCGTGATCAGCTTCAGCGTCGTGCCCGCCGCGCTCATCGCCGTCAGCCTCGTGACCCTCGCGCGCTACCGCCTCCGCCGGCAGGACATCGAGTCGCAGCAGGACTGAGACTGCGTCCCGCCGTGGCGGTCGTAGACTGGACCATCCCGCCCGAAGGAGAGCGCCGTGCCCGACGCCGCACCCGTCAAGACGCGCCCGACCGCGCCTGAGAAGACGACCCTCGCCGAGGCCCCCGCGCTCGACAGCGCGATCGCCGACCTCGGCACCGGCCTGCGCGCCTGGGTGCACGTGACGCTGGCCCAGCGCGCGAAGCTGCTCGAGCGCCTGCACGCGACGGTCTCGGCCGTCGCCGAGGAGTGGGCCGACACGGCGGCGACCTCGAAGGGTCTCGAGCCCGGGCATCCCCTCCGCGGTGAGGAATGGCTTTCGGGCCCCTACGCGACCCTCGTCGCGATCGACGCGTATCGCGGCTCGCTGGAGAAGCTCGCGAAGGGCGAAAGTCCGCTCGCGGGTATCCCGACCGAGCCGGCACCCGGCGACCGGCGCCGCGCGCACGTGTTCCCGCAGAACCCGATCGACAACATGCTGCTGTCGGGCTACACCGGCGAGATCTGGTTCACTCCGGGGACGACGGATGCCGCCGCCCGCCGCGACGCCGGTCTCGCGCAGCTGCACCCGACGACCCCCGGCGGCGTCGGTCTCGTCCTGGGCGCGGGCAACGTGACATCCATTCCCGTCCTCGACGTGCTCTACGAACTGCTGGCGAACAATCGCGTCGCGATCCTCAAGGTCAACCCGACTCAGGACGTCCTCGTGCCCGTCTACGAGCGCGCGCTCGCCCCCCTCGTCGAGCCGGGCTTCTTGCGCATCGTGCGCGGGGGCGGGGATGTCGGCGCCTACCTCACCACGCACAAGGGCGTCGACCACGTCCACATCACGGGCGCCGCGCCGACGTTCGACGCGATCGTGTGGGGGACGGGCGCGCCGGCCGCTCGGCGCAAGCGCGAGAATCGCCCGCAGCTGAAGAAGCCCATCACCGCCGAGCTCGGCGGCGTCTCCCCCATCATCGTCGTCCCCGGCGTCTGGTCTGACGCCGATCTGCGGTTCCACGCCGAGCACGTCGCGACGATGCGGCTGCAGAACAGCGGGCACAACTGCATCGCGGGGCAGGTCGTGCTCCTGAGCGCGGAGTGGCCGCAGCGGGACGCGTTCCTCGCGGCGCTGCGCACGGCGTATGACGCCGCCCCGGCACGCCCGGTCTGGTATCCGCGCAGCGACGAGAAGCTGGCGGCCGCAGCATCCGGCTATCCCTCTGCCGACTGGTGCGGCGACGGCACGCGCGCGCTCATCGAGATCGAGCCGGGCGAGGACCCTGCGGCACTCGAGACGACGGAGTACTTCGCGCCGGTCCTCGGCGTCGTCTCGCTGCCGGGCAACGGACAGGAGTTCCTCGACAACGCCGTCGCGCACGCCAACGACCACCTGGTCGGAACCCTCGGTGCGAACGTCCTCATCGACCCCGTCACCGAGACCGCTCTCGGGGCGGGTTTCGAGCGTGCGATCGCCGAGCTGCGCTACGGCTCGATCGCGATCAACACGTGGACGGCCTTCGTCTTCCTCACCCCCACGCTCGCGTGGGGCGGATTCCCCGGTGCGACGCTGCAGCACGTCGAAAGCGGCATCGGGATCGTGCACAACGCGCTCCTGCTCGATCACGTCGAGCGCTCGATCGCGCGCGGTCCGTTCCGCCCGCTGCCGCGGTCCCTCTCGGCGCTGACCGGCAAGGGCCGCATGTCGGTGCTCCCCAAACCGCCGTGGTTCGTGACCTCCCGCACGGGCGCGTCGGTCAGCGAGGGCTTCACCCGGTTCCGCATGGACGGTGATTGGGCTCGCCTCGTGGGCACGCTCGTCCAGGCGTTCCGCGCATGACCCGCGACGACCTCACCACCGACTACGTCGTCGTGGGCGCAGGGTCGGCGGGCGCCGCTCTCGCGGCGCGCTTGAGTGAGGATCCGACCGTCACGGTGCTGCTGCTCGAGGCCGGCGCCCCCGACAAGGCGCTCGAACTGCACGTGCCCGCGGCGTTCTCGAAGCTCTTCCGCGGCGCGTACGACTGGGACTACGACACCGTTCCGCAGGAGCGCCTCAAAGGTCGCACGGTCTACTGGCCGCGCGGCAAGACGCTCGGCGGCTCGTCATCGCTCAACGCGATGATGTGGGTCCGCGGGTTCGCCGCCGATTACGACGAATGGGCGGATGCCGCGGGCCCCGCGTGGTCGTGGGACTCGCTCGTCCCCTACTTCCGGCGGGTCGAGAACACGCAGGATCCGACGCATCCCTCTCAGGGCACCAGCGGTCCGCAAGCGGTCGAGCACCAGCGCGATCCGCGGCGGCACACGCGCGCGTTCCTCGACGCGGCGCGCGAGGCGGGCTACCCCGTCACGGCCCCCAACCTCCCTGAGGGGCAGGGGTTCACGCAGACGATGGTGTCCCAGCACCGCGGCGGGCGCGCGTCGACGGCCGACGCCTACCTGCGTCCCGCGAAGGGTCGCGCGAACCTGCGGATCGTGACGAATGCGCACGTGCGACGCGTGACCTTCTCGAAAGGCGAGACTCCGCGCGCGTCCGGCGTCTACGTCGACATCGACGGCATCACACGGCATGCCACGGCAACGCGCGAAGTGATCCTCTCGGGCGGAGCTGTCAACACTCCTCAGCTGCTCATGCTCTCGGGCATCGGCCCCGCGGAGCACCTCGCCGAGCACGGGATCGACGTCCTCGTCGATGCGCCCGACGTCGGCGCGAATCTGCAGGATCACCTCGTCGCGGGCCTCGCGCCCGCCGCTCAGAGCGGTACGCTCTTCGGCGCCGAACGCGTCGCCGAGCTCGCCCGCTACCTCACCGCCCGCAAGGGCATGCTGACCTCGAACGTGGGCGAGGGATGCGGGTTCCTGCGCACCCCCGTCGCCGATCGCTCCGGAATGGCGGCAGACCTTCCGGACATCGAGATCATCTTCGCCCCCGTGCCCTACGTCGGCGAGGGTCTCGTGCCGACGCCGGCCGAGGGCATCACCGTCGGCGCGATCCTGCTCCGGCCGCACAGCCGCGGCACGATCCGTCTCGCGTCGGCCGACCCGTTCGCGAAGCCCGTCATCGACCCGCGCTACCTCACCGACGACGACGGCTTCGATGAGGCGACGATGCTCGCAGGCCTCGCGGCGTGCGAGCGGATCATCGACACCGACGCGCTCCGCGCCGTCACGACGGGGGCCTGGATCCAGCCCGAGGGCGGCGAGTCCATGACCTCAGCCGAGCGCGCGGAGCTCGCACTCCACCGCTACTCGCACACGCTCTACCACCCCGTGGGCACGGCGCGGATGGGGATGGATGCCGCCTCCGTCGTCGATCCGCAGCTCCGCGTCCGGGGGGTCGACGGACTGCGCGTCGCCGATGCATCCATCATGCCCTCACTCATCCGCGGACACACGAACGCCCCCGCGATCGTCATCGGGGAGGTCGCCGCCGACCTCCTGACCCGCGTACCCTGAGCGTCGAAGGGGAACGAACGATGCCACGGACGTCTGCCGCTGCCACGCGCGATCGCATGCTCGACGCAGCGGCCGGCGAGATCCTCGCGGTGGGCTACGCGAGCGCGTCGCTGTCGTCGATCGCCGCTCGGCTCGGTGTGACGAAGGGTGCGCTCGCGTACCACTTCCCCTCGAAGAGCGACATGGCCGATGCTCTCTTCGCCCACGCACTGGGCATGCATGCGCGGCTCGAGGCGTCGATCAGCGAGGCCGGTCTGCGGGGGGTGCGCGCGCTCGTCGCGAACGGCTCGGCGACGGGGCTCTACACGCAGACCGACCTTCGCTTCGCGGCCGCGACGTCGATGCTCCTCACGCCGGGGACGGGCGGGCTCACGCTGCCTCCTCTGCTGTCCGACCTCGCCGATCTCTATGCGGGCTACCTTCGCGAGGCGATCGAGGACGGGGAGGTGCCCGCCGATCTCGACCCCGTCGATGCGGGCGAGTTCATGCTCACGGGGGGACTCGGTCAGATCTCGTTCCTCACCCGTCATCCCGAGCGTCAGGGCTCGCGCGACATGCGCTTCACGCGGTGGCAGCTTCGGGCGATCGGCGTCGCAGACGTCGACCGCCTGATCGACGGCGCCCTCGCCGCCGGGATCATCGTGCCCGCCCGATTCGACCAGCCGGGCTTCACCGCGACGGACTAGATGGTCTGCTGTCGCGCGCGCAGGATCGCATCCCGACGCTGCTGCGGAGTCACACCGTACTGACGGCGGAAATGCGCGCGCATCACGCCCGCGGTCGAGAACCCCGACCGACCGGCGACCTCGGCGAGCGAGAGATCCGGACGTCCCACGAGGAGGTCCTCGGCCGAGGCGAGCCGTCTGCGAGCGATCAGGTTGGCGATCCCGCCCGAGTCGGGGAAGGCCCGGTAGAGCTGACGCCGGCTGATGTACAGCTCACGTGCGATGTGGTCGACGCCGAAGGTCGGGGTGCGGTGCCGTTCCTCGATGTGCTGCAGCGCAGCGCATCGCAACTCGGCCAGGGACTCTCCGAAATCGCCGTCGTCGATCGCCCATGCCGTGTAGTGGGACTCCCACGCGGTGGCATCGGAGACATCGGCTGTCTTGTTCTGCATACTCTGCACGTGCCGCGACCCCCCGGTCCGGCACTGACCCCCCTTGCATACCTAGACGATCGTCTATATACTCGCAAAGTATACCAGGACGGCGCTGCGCGCCCCGGGTAGCATGTCAGTCGACGTCGGCGAAGCGGTCGGTCGCGAGCCTGAGCGCGGCAGCGATTCCCGGCTCGGTCGCCGAGTGCGATGCGTCCGGCACGACGACGAGTTCCGCTTCCGGCCACGCGCGGTGCAGGTCCCACGCCGTCATGATCGGCGTGCACACGTCGTAGCGCCCCTGCACGATGACGGCCGGGATCTCGCGGAGCTTCGTGGCGTCCTCGATGAGCTGGCCCTCGCGGAACCACCCGCCGTGCAGGAAGTAGTGGTTCTCGATGCGTGCGAACGCGGTCGCCGCCGCCGGTTCGGTCATGTCGGCGACGAGCTGCGGATCGGGGCGCAGCGTCAGGGTGGATGCCTCCCACTTCGACCAGGCGACGCCCGCGGGCAGGTGCACGGCCGGGTCGGGGTCGGTGAGCCGCCGGTGGTACGCCTCGATGAGCCGCGAACGCTCGAGCACGGGGATCGGAGCGATGAACTCCTCCCACAGGTCGGGGAAGATCGCCGACGCCCCACCCTCGTAGAACCACTCGAGTTCGTGTCGGCGCAGCGTGAAGATGCCGCGCAGCACGAGCTCGGTCACCGCTTCGGGGTGCGCCTGGGCGTAGGCGAGCGCGAGGGCACTGCCCCAGGAGCCGCCGAACACCTGCCAGCGATCGATCCCCAGGTTGCGCCGCAGCAGCTCCATGTCCGCCACGAGGTGCCAGGTGGTGTTGAAGCGCAGATCCGCATGCGGATCGCTCGCGTGCGGCGTCGACTTGCCGCACCCGCGCTGATCGAACAGCACGATGCGATACCGCTCGGGATCGAAGAACCGGCGCTGCCACGGCGAGGTCCCCGCGCCCGGGCCGCCGTGCAGGAACACGACCGGCTTGCCCTGGGGGTTGCCGGACTGCTCCCAGTGGACGCGGTTGCCGTCGCCCACGATGAGCTCGCCCGACTCGTACGGCTCGAGGGGCGGATAGAGGATGCCGTCGAGTGCGTCGCTCACAGGCTGCCCCCCGAGGGCTCGAACGTGTCGCACGCCTGGTAGCCCCTCTCGTACCCGGTGAGGAACCAGCGCTGACGCTGTTCGCTGGATCCGTGGGTCCAGGTCTCGGGGTTGACGCCCTGCCCGGCCGCCTGCTGGATGTGGTCGTCACCGACGGTCTGCGCGGCATCCAGCGCGTCACGGATCTCGATCTCGGTCGGCGCCTGCAGGAACGGCACGCCGTTCTCGTCGACCTGTTGGGTCATCGACCCGACCCAAGCGCCCGCGAAGCAGTCGGCCTGCAGCTCGGTGCGCACACCGTTGCTGTCGGGACCCGTGCCGTTGTTCGGATAGCGCTGCATGATCCCCGCGATGTTCTGGATGTGGTGCCCGTACTCGTGCGCGAGCACGTAGATCTGCGCGAGCGGACCGGCCGACGCGCCGAACTGCTGACGCAGCAGACCGAAGAACGTCGGGTCGACGTAGACCGTCTCTTCGGGCGGGCAGTAGAACGGCCCGGTCTGATTCGAGGCCGTTCCGCACTGGGTCTGGGTGGAACCATCGACGATGACGAGTTCGGGCGCCCGATAGTCCTGCACGTTGCCGGCCCAGTACTGATCGATGGCGAGGGATGCCGCGGCCAGCCGGCAGTCGTCCCGTTCATTCGCGTCGGCACCCGTCTCGCAGTTCGTGATCTCGCTGCTCTCCCCCGCTCCTCCGGTCTGCGGGATGCCTCCGCCGAGGAGTCCCGAGAGGTCTCCGCCGGTGAACAGGCTGAAGAGCAGGATGACGAGTCCACCGAGCCCGGCGATGCCGCCGCCGGCGATCGCGACGCCGGGACCACGGCGAGTCGCCTTGTTGCCTCCGACGCGGGCGTTGTCGTTGAAGGTCATGCCTCACGGTACCGCGCGGCCGCCGCGCCCGCCGGGATATCGGCCGCTCGCTAGGCTCTCGGCATGGAGCGATCTTCGACCATCACGATCACCGGCGCCGGTGGACAGATCGGCTACGCGTTGCTCTTCCGCATCGCGGCGGGCGACATGCTCGGCCCCGATCGGCCCGTGCGTCTGCGGCTGCTCGAGATCCCGCAGGGCGTGCGGGCTGCCGAGGGCGCCGCGCTCGAGCTGCAGGACTGCGCGTTCCCGCTGCTCGAGAGCGTCGACGTGACCGTGAGCGCCGAGGATGCCTTCGACGGTGCCGAGATCGGGATGCTGGTGGGCGCCCGCCCCCGCGGCCCGGGCATGGAGCGCGCCGACCTGCTCGCCGCCAACGCCGGGATCTTCGGGCCGCAGGGGGCGGCGATCGCGAAGGGTGCGGCATCCGGATTCCGTGCCGTCGTCGTCGGCAATCCGGCCAACACCAACGCGCTCATCGCCGCGAACGCCGCCGAGGGCATGCCCGAAGGTCGCTTCACGGCGCTGACGCGCCTGGACCACAACAGGGCGGTCGGTCAGCTCGCCGAGGCCCTCGAGATCGGTGCGGGCGCGATCGCCGACGTCATCATCTGGGGCAACCATTCGGCGACGCAGTTCCCCGACATCGCGCACGCGCAGCTGGCCGACGGTCGCACCGTCTTCGACGCACTCGCGGATCGAATGGGTGGCCCCATCGCGGCGCTCGCGTGGCTCGACGACGTGTTCATCCCGCGGGTCGCAGGGCGCGGAGCCGAGATCATCGAGGTCCGCGGCTCGTCATCGGTCGCGTCGGCCGCGAACGCTGCGATCGAGCACGTCCGCGATGAGCAGCGGGGTTCGCGGCGCGGCTGGACATCGGCCGCCGTCGTCTCACGAGGCGAGTACGGCGTGCCCGAAGGCCTCGTCTGCTCGTTCCCCGTGATCTCCCGAGGCGACGGCGAGGGCTACCGCGTCGTGGAAGGTCTCGACTTCGACCCGCGCGGACGCGCCCTGTTCGAGGCGTCCGTCGCCGAACTCGTCGCCGAGCGCGATGCCGTGCGCGCACTCGGAGTGCTGTGAGCGAGGTCCTCGACCCGCTCGTCCTGATCATCATCGGGGTGGTCGTCATCGCCATCGCGACCGCCATCGGGCCGAAGCTGAACATCGCGGGGCCGCTCATCCTGGTGCTGCTCGGACTCGGCGTGAGCGTGTTGCCCTTCGTCAACGTGCCCGAGATCGATCCCGACATCATCCTCGTCGGCGTGCTGCCGCCTTTGCTCTACTCGGCCGCGGTGTCGCTTCCGGCGATCGAGTTCCGCCGCGACTTCGGCCCGATCGCAGGGCTTTCGGTGCTGCTCGTGCTGTTGAGCTCCCTGGCGCTCGGGTTCTTCTTCTCGGCCGTGATCGGCATCCCGTTCCTCCTGGCCCTCGCGCTCGGCGCGATCCTCAGTCCGACCGACGCGGTCGCGACGTCGATCGTCAAACGCCTGGGCATCTCGAGGCGTGTCGTGACGCTGCTCGAGGGCGAGAGCCTGCTCAACGACGCGACCGCACTGGTGATCCTGCGCGTCTCGATCGCGGCCCTCGCGATCGGATCGATCTCGCCCGGACAGTTCGTCGGCTCCTTCCTGTGGGGCGTCTTCATCGCGAGCCTGGTCGGAGCCGTCATCGGCTATCTCAACCTCCGTCTTCGAGCGCTCATCCGCCACTCCGCGGCGAACACCGCGATCGGCTTCGTCGTGCCCTTCGCCGCCTACCTTCCGACCGAGCACCTCGGAGGATCCGGCCTCGTCGCGGCGGTCGTGGCCGGCATCGTCACGGGCCAGGGGTCCGTGCGGTGGTTCACCCCCGAGCAGCGACTGTCCGACGAGCTCAACTGGCGCACCGTAGAGCTCGTTCTCGAGGGCGCCGTCTTCCTCGTCATGGGGCTCGAGCTGAAGGCGATCCTCGACCAGAACCTCAATCGAGACGGTGGAGCGGGCTTCGGCGTCGTCCTCGCGATCGCGGCGCTGGGCATCATCCTCGTCGTGCGGGCGGCATGGGTCTCGGTGCTGGTCTGGATCCAGAGCAGACGCGCGCGCGGCAGGCAGCGCGAGCGGCTCGAGCGATTCGGAGACCGCCTGGACCAGCTCGCAGAGGCCCCGCCGACCACCCGTGACGGCCGTGGAATGGGAGGTGACCCCGCGCAGCAGGAGCGTCGCATCGGGTCGGCGCGCAAGCGACTGTCGCGCGCACTCGCCGATCTCGACTACTACCAGGGCCAGCCCTTGGGATGGAAGCACGGCACGATCATCGTGTGGGCCGGCATGCGCGGAGTCGTGACCCTCGCCGCGGCGCAGACCCTTCCGCGCGGTGACGAGACCCCTGAGCGCGCGCTCCTCATCTTCATCGCGTTCCTCGTCGCTGTCGGAAGCCTCATCATCCAGGGCTTCACGTTGCCGTGGCTGGTTCGGATGCTGCGACTCGACGCGGGCGACGAAGAGGGCATCGACCGCGAGGATCAGCAGCGCATCGATGACGAGCTCCGCGCGGCAGCCGGTGCGGCGCTGTCAGCTCCCGGACTCGCGCGTCGCGACGGAACACCCTTCCCCGACGGCTTCGCGGCGAGAGTCGGCGCGCGCTTCACCGAGCCGCCTGACGACGAGACCACGGCGCTCGCCCGCGACATGCTGGAGCTGCGACTCGCGATGATCGAGGCGATGCGCGCCCGCCTGCTCGAGCTGTCGTCGGGTGGTGTGCACTCGACGACGGCGCTGCGCCACGCCCTGGCCGAGCTCGACGCGGATGAGATCAGCCTTCAGCTGCGTCTCGACGACGACGACTGACCTCGGCGGTATCGCGATGTCGCCGCGACGGGTCAGAATAGACGCGACGAAGGGTGCGGTCATGAGCGAGTCGACGAGCACGGATGCCGCGGTCATGCGCGCCCACGACGGCTCTCCTGGAGCCGACACGAGCCCGATCCACCTTCCGCATCCGGCGGCCGAATGCCCCAAATGCTTCACCGAGCTGCAAGCCGATCGCGACTGGTGGCTCGCCCGCCCTGCCGGCTCACGCCTCGTCGGACTCGTGGTCTCGCGCGACGACATGCCGTCCGTCACCGAGCAGCGCAACGACCTCACACGGTTCGGAGTGCCGATCGAGGGGTTCCGGCATCCCGCACCCGAGACTCTCGAGTCGTGGGAGGACCGCCTCGTCCGGCTCCTCGGGCGCCTGGGTCGCGGCGACGTCCTCGTGGTCGCGAACGTGCATGCGCTCGGCCGCGACATCGAGGAGGAGACCCGCACGGTCGCAGAGCTCCACCGTCGCGGGGTCGTCGTGAAGGTCGTCAGCCACGGTGGACGCCACCTGTTCGAACCCGGGCGCTGACAGCAGCGGAACGGGCGTCGGCCGCTACGCCCCGACGTAGGCCTTGAGGTGCTGCGCCGTGAGCGTCTTGTTCTCGGCCACGAGGTCGGCAGGCGTGCCCTCGAACACGACACGGCCGCCGTCGTGGCCCGCCCCGGGGCCGATGTCGATGATCCAGTCCGCGTGGGCCATGACGGCCTGGTGGTGCTCGATGACGATGACCGAGTTGCCGGCCTCGACGAGGCGGTCCAGCATCCCGAGCATGTTGTCGACATCGGCGAGGTGGAGGCCCGTCGTCGGCTCGTCGAGCACGTAGATCGCGCCCTTCTTCGCCATCGAGATCGCGAGCTTCAGCCGCTGCCGCTCGCCGCCCGAGAGCGTGTTGAGCGCCTGACCGAGCGTGATGTAGCCCAGACCGACGTCGATCATGCGCAGGAGCGTCGCGTGCGCGGTGCCCTTCGTGAGGAACTCGGATGCCTCGGCCGCCGACATCGCGAGGACCTCGGCGATGTTCTTGCCGTCGAGCAGGTACTCCAGCACTTCGTCGCTGAATCCCGAGCCGCCGCACAGTTCGCAGAGCGTCTCGACGGTCTGGGTGAATCCGAGCGTCGTGATGATGACACCCAGACCGCGGCACGCGGGGCATGCGCCCTCGGAGTTGGCGCTGAACAGCGCGGGCTTCACGCCGTTGGCCTTGGCGAAGGCCGTGCGGATCGTGTCGAGAATGCCCGTGTACGTCGCCGGGCTGGAGCGGCGGTTGCCCTTGATGGGCGACTGGTCGACCACCACGACATCGTCGAACCCCGGGATGTTGCCGTGGATGAGGGATGACTTGCCCGACCCGGCGACGCCCGTGACCACCGTCAGGATGCCGAGGGGCACATCGACGTCGACGTCCTTGAGGTTGTGCTGCGTCGCGCCGCGGATCTCGAGCGCGCCCTTCTTGTCGCGCGTCGACGGCTTGAGCTTCGCGCGGTCGTCGAGGTGCCGGCCCGTGATGGTCCCCGAGGCGCGCAGGCCCGCGACATCCCCCGTGTACTGGATCTCGCCGCCGGCACGCCCGGCTCCGGGGCCGAGGTCGACGATGTGATCGGCGATCTCGATGACCTCGGGCTTGTGCTCGACGACCAGCACGGTGTTGCCCTTGTCACGCAGGAGCTGCAGCAGCGCGTTCATGCGCTGGATGTCATGGGGGTGCAGGCCCGCCGTGGGCTCGTCGAACACGTACGAGATGTCGGTGAGGGCCGAGCCGAGGTGGCGGATCATCTTCGTGCGCTGCGACTCACCGCCCGAGAGCGTCCCCGAGGCGCGGTCGAGCGAGAGGTAACCGAGGCCGATGTTCACGAACGAGTCGATCGTGTGGCGCAGCCCCGCCATAAGCGGACCCACCGACGGGTCGTCGATCGTGGCGAGCCACGCCGCGAGGTCCGTGATCTGCATCGCCGCGGCATCCGCGATGTTGACGCCCTTGATCTTGGAGGATCGCGCGCCCTCGTTGAGCCGTGAACCGCCGCAATCCGGACACGGCATGAACTTGACGGCGCGGTCGACGAAGGCGCGGATGTGGGGCTGCAGCCCATCGCGATCCTTCGTGAGGAAGGACTTCGTGATCTTCGGCACGAGCCCCTCGTAGGTCATGTTGATGCCCTGGATCTTGACCTTCGTGGGCTCCTTGTAGAGGAAGTCCTGGCGCTGCTGCTCGGTGAAGTCCTTGATCGGCGTGTCGGCGGGCACGAACCCGGACTCGCTGAACTGGCGCACCATCCACCCGTCGACGTTGTAGCCCGGGATCGTGAGCGCCCCCTCGGAGATCGACTTGTCCTTGTCGAACAGCTCGTCCAGATCGACATCGCTCACTTCGCCGAGGCCCTCGCACTTCGGGCACATACCGCCCGTGACCTCGAACGAGCGACGCTCCTTGACCTTCTTGCCACCCTTCTCGAACGTCACCGCTCCAGCGCCCGAGACCGACGGGATGTTGAACGAGAACGCCTGCGGAGACCCGACATGCGGCTGACCGAGACGGCTGAAGAGGATGCGCAGCATCGCCGAGGCGTCGGTCGCCGTGCCGACGGTCGAGCGCGAGTTCGCACCCATGCGCTCCTGATCGACGATGATCGCGGGGCTCACGTTCTCGAGCGCATCCACTTCGGGGCGGCTGAGCTGCCCCATGAACTGCTGCACGAAGGTCGGGTAGGTCTCGTTGATGAGGCGCTGCGACTCGTTCGCGATCGTTCCGAACACGAGGGATGACTTGCCCGAGCCGCTCACTCCCGTGAAGACCGTGAGCCTGCGCTTGGGGATGTCGACGTCGACGTTCTTCAGATTGTTCTCGCGTGCTCCGACGACGCGGATGACTTCGTGCGAATCCGCGATGTGCTTCTCGGTCACAGGGTGCCTCTCGTTCGATGCGACCTCCATTGTGGACCGCAACGCGGACACCGCGCTTCCTCGATCCTGCTCAGTCACGGTGACGGGCGGTGACGGCCAGACAGATCCACCAGATCGGCTGCGCCGTGTAGGCGAGGAAGCCCGGGATGCCGGCGAGATAGGCGACCGCCTCACGCCCACCGGTTTCGGCGGGGATGGCGAAGGAGATGGCGAAGACGAGCGCGGCGAGAGCGAACGCAGCCACGATCACGACGGCGAAGGCCCGCATCCACCGCGGCAGCACTCGCCGCTGCGCACCGACGCTCCCCGCGCACACCACCCACGCCGCGAGGAGCACGATCTGCGGAGCCGAGGCCGCGAACTGGTCGTCGAGCGTCGCCTCGCCATGGATGAAGAGCCACGTCACGACGGCCGAAGCAGCGAATGATGCCGCGACGAGCGCCGACAGGATCCACAGCCACCATCGCGCGGCCGCGACGGCGCAGAAGAGCAGGACGGCGAGGATGACCGGTGGGGCCGCGACCACGCCGAACCAGTCGCTGAGGGGCCCGAAGAGGTCGGTCGTCGGCACCAACCCGATCATCGACGTCTCGAGGGTGAAGAAGAGCACGACGGCGGCACTGCCCGCGAGGGCGATCGCGCCGTAGAGGAGCGCGCACACGCGCAGCGCCGTCAGCATCGGGTGCTCCTACTCCGGGTCGTTGCCCATGTCTCCGCCGTGGTCGAACGGCGTGGTGATCCCGCGGTAGGCGAGATGCGTGACCATGCCGAGCGCGGCGTGCTCGAGGTTGTGGCAGTGGTCCATCCAGATGCCGGGGTTGTCGGCGTACAGCGCGACCTCCCACACTTCTCCCGGGCCAACGTCGAACGTGTCGAGCCACAGCGGCTGCGTCGGGGCGCGGCCGTCGACCGAGAGCACGCGGACGGAGTGCCCGTGAGGATGCATGGGGTGGGTCTCGAAGCTGCGGTTCACGAGGCGGATGCGCACAGTGTCGCCTTCGTCGACCACGGTCGGCTCGATGAAGGGGTAGACCCGACCGTCGACCGTGTACGCGTAGTTCGGAGCGCCGTCGACCAGGCGTGGCTGCCGATCGAGCACGACCGATCGCTCGACGTCGAACCGCTCGGCGGTGATCGCGGCCTCGATCTCACGCGCCGCCTCGGAGTGATCGGGTTTGGTGGGAATGAGATCGCGGAGCGGATCGAACGCGTCATCCGGCACCGCGAGGTCGGGGATCTCGGCGTTGGCCGTCGGCACGAGGGCGAGTCCCGCCGTTCGCGCTGTCGCGACGCCCACGCGCACGACTGTCGAGGGCATCTCGAGCACGAGATCGGCGCGGCCCCCCGCCGCGAGGACGATCGATCTGCGCTCGATCGGGTCGGACGCGACGGCTGTGCCGTCCAGGGCCACGACACGGAAGGGCGCGCCATCGACCATGAAGGTCTGCGGCGCCTGGTCTGTGTTGATGAGACGCACCCGTACGGAGTCACCGGTCGACACCACCCGCGACTCGAGCTCGTCGCTCGTGCCGAGAACCACGTGCCCCGAGAAGCTGTGAACGGGCAGCACGAGATCGACGTCCTCGGTCTGTCCGCCCGCGGGCTGTACGACGAGGGTTCCGTAGAGACCGCGGACGACGCCCTCGGACCCGCGCTGGTGCGTGTGGTACCAGTAGGTGCCGGGCTGCGTCATGAGCACGTCCGCCTCGAACACGGCACCGGGGACGACGGCGTCCTGCGTGACACCCGCGACGCCGTCGAACGCGTTCGCGACGGGGTAGCCGTGCCAGTGCACCGTCGCGCCCGCATCGACATCGACGTTGGTCAGTCGCATGGCGAGCGTGTCGCCCACCCGAGCGACGATGGCGGGGCCGGCGAGTGCGCCGAAGGTCCACGCGTCGACGGATGCCCCGGACCGGAGCGCGATCCGCTGCTCCTGCGCCGCGAGCTCGATGGGGATCGTCTCGCCGACCCGTGGCGGCGCCGTCGGCGCTGCCGTGAGCTCGATGATCGACGTTCCCGGCACTGCTCCCGGAGCCTCACCGGGTGCGTGCGCGACCGTGGGCCCGAATCCACCCGCCTGCAGAGCCCCGGCACCGGTGGAGCCGATGAAGCCGACGACGACCGCGCCGACCACGAGGAGACCGGATGCCGCGCTCGCCGCGATCGCGGGTCGACGCGTCGTACCGCCGCGCGCGAGCGCGGTCACCGCGCCCGCGCCCGCGACGACAACGATGGAGGACACGGCGGCCGCAGGGCCCACGGGCGCCCCGACCGCGACCGTGAGCACGATCTCGGTCAGGGCCGCCGCCGCGGCCGCGGCGAAGGACCCGCCCGTGATCGCGTCCCGCCGCGTCGAGGGCGTGCGCCGCGGCATCCACCACATCGCGGCGGCCAGAGCCGATGCCGCGACGCTCAGCGGCAGACCGACGAAGAGCTTCTCCTGCGCGAATCCGAGGGCGTGCTGCGCGAGCAGCCACGCGAGGGTTCCGCGCACGGCCAACGCGGCGAGTGCGGCCGCGACGAGCCATCCGACGAGTCGCTGCCGACGACGGGACTCCGCGAGCGCGAACGCCCAGCATCCTGCGCCTGCCGCGGCGAGCGCGAGATAGCCGAGACCCATCAGGACGGCGAGCACGGACGCGTCCGGTCAGGTCTGGAGGGCATCCGCCGAGCGACGGACGATCGGCCCCATCGCCTTCACGCGGACGAACACCCACGCCGTCAGGAGAAGCAGCACTGTACCCCCGAGACCGTGCAGGGCCAGAACGTACGACGTCGCACCGGGTGTCGTGGCGTTGGGGGGCGGGCTCGCACCCATCGCTCCAGCGATGATGAAGTAGGCGGTCTGCAGCGCCAGGAGCACGAGACAGACGAACGTCAGGATGATGTTCGTCCGGCCGATCCTCGCGATGAAGCCGAAGACGATCCAGAGGATCAGGAGGATGGGCAGGATGATCCGGCCGTTCATGCCGTGGAAGCGGAAGAGCTCTTCCTCGGGTTCGGAGAAGACGCCGAGCGCCGCGAGATAGAGCTGGGCGATGAGTGAGAGCGTCAGCAGGGCGTTGATGACGAGGAACGCTTTGCGCATGAGGAACCTCCTTGTTCGCGCGTAAGAGCGTGGAGTGCCCGGCGGGCGATGCTGATACCGCGCCGGTTCTGTGGGCGATGCATCACACGGTAGAAGCGCGCTGCTACGGGGGCCACCGTGCTGGCCACACAGTTCGAGTCGGGTTACCACCGATCACGAAGGTGGATGCCCCGACGACACGATGTGAAAGGATCCTGATTATCAGGCAACCTTTGTTATGGTCGGATTGTGCCACCAGCAGACGGCCCCCGCAAGACCCGCGACCACCGGGTGAACACCATCGCGATGATGGGAGCCGCATACAGCCTGTTGGGTTTCGACATCGTGGACGGGGTCGTGGGGGCCGGTTACCCGCAGAAGCCGAAGCATTCCGCCGTCTTCGGCCAGCTCGGGCCGGAGGGGTCGCGACTGACGACCCTCGCCAAGGGTGCGAACATGACGCCTCAGGCGATGGGGGAGCTCGTCGACGAGATGGAAGAGCTCGGCTACGTCGTCCGCGAGCCCGATCCGACGGACCGCCGCGCGAAGATCGTGCGCCTCACACCGCTCGGTCTGCGCTGCGTCGACGCCGCGATCACGACGATCGACGGGATCGAGTCGCGGTTGGATTCCCTGCTGGGGGTCGATGGCCACGCGCAGCTGCGGGCGATGCTCGCCGCCATCCTCGCGCGGGACTGACGGCGCTCAGGCCGCGTCCGCCGCGCGCTCCGGCTCGATCGCGAAGTTGTCCACGAAGACGCCGTCGGGGTCGACCTCGGCCTTGATGTCGCGCAGCCGCGCGAGCGTCGCGGGCGGGAACGTCTCGGCGATGCGCTCGGGGCGCAGCGTGCTGTCGAAGCTCATGTACATGCCGCGGGAGTGCGCCGCGATGGATGCCCAGGCCCGATCGAGGCGGTCGGGGTTCGCACCCAGCGCCGCGACGGAGAAGTTCGCCGACCGGTTCGCGTAGGCCGTGGCATCCTCGTCGACGTCCGCCACCGCGCCGCCGACGGCCCGGAGCTGGAAGAAGTACGCGTCGCCGTCGTCGAGCATTCGCGCGGCCGCGCGGGCGAACTCGGGTGTCACGTGCTCGATCAGGGCCGACCGCGAATGCGGTTCTCCGGAGCCCTGCTGCGCGCCGAGGTCGGCATTCGCCATGACCTGCGCGTACGTCGCGAGCTGGACCGACTGCTGCACGAGGGGTCCGAGCTCGGCGAACGGCTGCAGCCTCGAGATGATCGTGTCGGGGTCGGACGAGTCCACGACGCCGTAAAGCTGCGCGACCTGCGGCTGACCCGGTCGGCGGCCGCCCATCAGCAGGAACAGTGTGACGTCGCGCGGCGACGCTTCGAGCACGCGCCCGTACCCCTGCAGGAACTCCTCGACGTCGTCGACCTGGAACGCGAGCTGCACCCAGCCGACTTCGCCGATCGGGGAAGCCTCGAACTCGAAGGACGTCACCACCCCGACGTTGGCGCCCGCGCCGCGGATGGCCCAGAAGAGATCGGGGCGGGTCGTGGCATCCGTCCGCACGATCTCGCCGTTCGCGAGCACGACCTCGGCAGCACGCAGGCGATCGATCGTCAGGCCGTGCTCACGAGCGAGGAAGCCGATGCCCCCCGCCGTCGCGAGTCCGCCCACGCCCACTCCCCCGTAGTCGCCCGACGAGATCGCCCAGCCGTGCTCGCCGAGCGCGGCCGCCACCTGCATCCATCGGACTCCCGCTCCGATCCGCACGAGACGAGAGTCTTCGTCGAGCACCTCGATCGCGTTCAGCTTGCGCAGATCGATCACGATGCCGCCGTCGTTCGTCGACCGCCCCGAGATGCCGTGTCCGCCGCTGCGGATGGCCAGGGGAAGCGAAGGGTGCCGGCGCGCGTAGGCGATCGCGTCGGCCACCTGCTCGGGCGAATCCGGCTGCAGCACGATGCCGGGCCGCCCGCCGCGCATGTAGGTCGCGCGCACGTCGCCGTAGCCGAAGTCGCCCGGCTCGATCGCCGCGAGTCCCGCGGGCAGGTCGTCGTACGCGATCCCCTCGCGCCGTGCGGCGAGAGAGGACGCCGAGCGGACGGGAGAGGCATCCGTCCCCCGTTCACCGCGCTCGCGTGCGACGATCTCACGCACGGCAGGGGCGATGTCCTCTCCGAACGTGTGCAGCAGACCCGGGTCGTCGCCCGCGAGGATGAACGTGCCGATGCCGTCATCGAGGGCGAGACGCGCGAGACGCTCGACGAACTCGGCCGGGTCGCTCGAGAGCACGCCGATGTTGAGCAGGCGACGGATCTCGCGGGGATCGCGTCCCGCCTCCTCCGCGGCGGAGTCGATCGTCGCATTGCCGCGGCCGAGGTCGCCCGGCTGCATGTAGCCGAGTGACGGCAGCCAGCCGTCGCCCTTGCGACCCGTGAGGGCGAGCATGCGCGGCTTGTACGCGCCGAGGATGATCGGGATGCCGTGGGCCGGCCGCGGACCGCGCTTCGCGCCGTGTACGCGGTGGTATTCGCCGTCGGTGAAGACACCGCGCCTCTCGTCGGTGTTCCACAGCTCGCGGATGACGTCGATCGCCTCTTCCAAGGCCGTGACCGACTGCCCCGCCGTCAGGCGCCCGCCGCCCATCGCCTCGATGGCGTCCCAGAAGCCGCCGGCGCCGAGGCCGAGGTCGAATCGCCCGCCCGACAGCAGGTCGAGGCTCGCAGCGGCCCGGGCGACGACCGCCGGCGGCCGCAGAGGGATGTTCAGCACGTTCGGCGCGATCCGGATGCGGGAGGTCTGCGCAGCGACGTACGACATGAGCGTCCACGTGTCGAGGAACGCGGGCTGATACGGGTGGTCCTGGAACGTGACGAGGTCCAGACCGGATGCCTCGGCCGCCTGGCTCAGCAGCACGGGATTCTGCGGATCGGCCGCGGTCGGCGTGATGAAGGCGCCGAACTCGAGGGAGTGGCCGTAGTCCATGGGAGTCCTTTCAGTGGGCCGCGACGGCGGCCGGGCGGATGCCCGCGAGGAGGATGTCGATGAGCAGTTCGCGGTCGTCGGGCGAACCCAGTCGGACCGCATGCTCGATGCCGCACACCAGCCGGCGCAGCTGTGCAGGGGTGAGGTCGGCGCGCGCGACGTCGGCCCGCTGGGCGCGGCCGAGCACGGCCGCATAGCCGTCGAAGACCTTCGCGCGCGCGGCCGTGCACTCCGTGTGCATGGCCGCGTCCGTCTGCTCGAGGTCGGTGAGCACGGCCTCGAGGCCGCCGTCCTCGAGCTGCAGGGCGACGGCGTCGCAGACGAAGCGACGGAGCGCGCTGGCGGGGTCGGCATCGGCGATGGATGCCTCAGCCGCTGCCTCGAGCCGCGCGAGCGAGTCCACGCTGAGCGCCTCGACGAGCGCGCGCGCCGTCGGGAAGTGTCGATACACAGTGCCGATACCGACCCCGGCCTCACGCGCGATGTCGTTGAGCCGCAGCGCCCGCGGGTCGTGCGTGCGCGCGATCTCGAGGATGCGCTCACGGCTGCGCACGGCATCGGCTCGAGGACTCATGCGTCCAGGTTACACCCTAAACGGATGATCTATCCGTTTAGGGTGTCAACGTCGGCTGCACGCTCGATGCCGTCGAGGGGCAGCTCTAGCGCGAACTCGGCCTGCGCGCGAGCGCGAGTGCGGGGCCCCCACCCCGTCAACGGTGACGGCGCACCGCTGAGGTCAGGGAATCTGGAACACGACCTCGGCGCCCGACGGAACAGCGCTCGTGACGATGCGCGTGTCGAATGTCGCAAGCTGCGCTTCGTTCGACGCAGCGAGATGCAGGAGGTACGTGTCGGTCACTTGTGAGTTCGCCAACAGCCGCTCGGTGTGAACCGAGCTGTCGAGAAGGCTGACGGCGTCCGCGAGGAAGAGATGGTCACCGCGCGCGGTGAGGCTCGCGAGACTCGCGATCACGACGGGCGCGGGCTGCGTGTTCGAGTACTTCGGATTGCTCACCACGCGGATGACGCCATTCTGAACCGTTGGCGACGTATGCCACCGAGATCCACCTCGATCCGCGAACCAGTCGTGCGCACGGTCGTGGTGCACGTGCTGCGGGTCTATCAACGCGATGACGACATTCACGTCGAGGAGGTGGCTTGTCACTCCGCGTCGTCCCGTAGCGCGTTGACTTCATCGAGATTGCCCGCTCCGGTCCCCGTGGCGGGGAGGAGGACAATGCCGTTGCGGGTTCCGAACCGGCGACGCTCAGTCAGCGTTGCACGCGCCAGTTGAGACACCGCCTCGCCGAGGGTGATCCCCCGCGAGTCGGCGAATTGCTTGGCCGCCGCAAGCACATCGTCGTCGATGGAGAGAGTTGTGCGCACGCATCAATCATCACGCATCACGCATCACGCGTCAACGGCCCGCCAGCAGCCCTCGACGTGATCGTCGACCATGCCCGCCGACTGCATGAGCGCATACATCGTCGTCGAGCCGACGAAGCGGAAACCGCGCTTCTTGAGGGCTTTGCTCATGGCGTCGGACTCGGGCGTCGTCGCGGCGACGTCGGCGAAGGATGCCGGACGCGGCCACGTCGGTGGCGCGAACGACCAGAGGAAGGCGTCGAGTTCACCGTCATCCATCTCGAGCACGAGACGCGCGTTCGAGATCGTCGCGAGGATCTTCGCGCGATTGCGGATGATGCCGGCATCCGTCATCAATCTCTCGACGTCGTCGTCACCGAACTCTGCGACGACCGCGGGATCGAAGCCCTCGAACACCTCGCGGAAGCGCGGGCGCTTGCGCAGGATCGTGATCCACGAGAGCCCCGCCTGGAATCCCTCGAGCGACATCTTCTCGAACAGCGCGCGGTCGCCGTGCAGGGGTCTGCCCCACTCTTCGTCGTGATAGCGGCGGTACTCCGCGTCGTCGCCGACCCACGCGCAGCGGGTGATGCCGTCGGGGCCGATGCGCGTGCTCGTCATGGCGCCAACCCTACGGCGGGCAACCGACAGGCGAAGGCTCGGTGAACAAGAGCGGATCGCCTCGGCGTGCCGCGAACAGCGCCCCTACCGTCGAAGACGGGTGCCTCGCGGCATCCATCCGTCATCACCATCGAAACTGGGGAACACATACACATGCGATCTGCACACAAGCTCGGGCTCGCGGCCGCCGCGGCCGGAGCGATGATCCTCGCGCCGCTGCCGGCGCTCGCCGCCGAGGACGACTCCGAGGCGACGGGGACGCTCACCGTCACGCGCTTCGACGACCGCTACGCCGATGGGCTGTTCGACACGTCTCAGGCGTCGCCGAACGGCGACGTCGACCGCCTGAACTCGGACGGCCCCGCTCAGCTGGTCGACGTGGACGGCAAGCGCTGGTACATCAGCGCCGACGCCGACGGCCTCTACCGCTTCGAGAACGTTCCCGTGGGCCCCGCGAAGCTCTACCTCGGCCACCCGAACGACCCGGCTCGCGAGGCGTTCTTCGACGCGACCGGAGCTGTCGCATCGACCGACATCCGCCGCATGCCCACGACGCAGTTCTGGGGCGCGCAGGGCACGCTCGATGTCGTCATCGACGCCGACGGTGAGGAGCGCCTCATCGGCATGACGGCGATCAAGGCCTCCGCGAAGGTCTCACTCGACGAAGCGCCCGTCAGCGGCGCCCAGCTCGAGTTCTGGTCGGGCGGTGAGTGGCTCGCCGCATCGGAGTACGCGGGACTGCCCGGAGGCTACGCGGTGCTCGACGGCTACAACGAGGTGACGCACATGCCCGGCGAGCTCGGCCTGCGTGTGACCGCGCCTGCGGGCTACGCCGTGAAGTCGGTGGAGGCCTTCACGGGCAGCGCGCCCCTGAGCTACCCCGACATCGCGATGACCCTCACCGAGCGTGACGGAGCGTACTGGGTCGACTCGCGCGAGCTTCCGCTGTACTTCTTCGGCGCAGGATTCCACGTGACCCTCGAAGAGACGCCCGACACCGTCAAGCCGGTCGCGACGCTCGTCTCGCCGACGACGGCCGGTCCGTTCCAGACGCTGAACCTGCAGGTGGATGCGACGGATGACCGCGGTCTCGACCGCATCGTCGCGAACATCTACAAGGACGGCAAGCTCGTGAAGTCGACCCAGACCGCCGGTGACGGCGCGACGGCCGCGACCCACACGGCGTCGGTCTCGCTGCCCGACGGCGCGTACACCGTGAAGTACAACGCGAGCGACCTCGCGGGCAACGTCGCGCAGACCGGCACGTTCGCATTCGCGATCGATCGGACCGCCCCGACCGTGACGGTCAAGGACGGCGCGACCTACACCAACGGCGCGAACGGGGTCTACGGCCTGGTGAGCTTCAAGCTCTCCGACGCGGGCAAGATCGACAAGGTCGTGCTCAACGGCAAGGTCAAGGACCTCACGAACAGCCAGTGGTCCGACCTCAACTACGTCAAGCCGGGCGTCTTCGGCGCGGTCGAGGGCGTCAACACCCTCGTCGCGTACGACGTCGCCGGCAACACCACGACCGTGACCTTCACGCTCGACGGCACCGGCCCGACCGTCACGGTCAAGGACGGTTCGAACGGCGCCGCGCAGAGCTTCAAGCTCTACGACGCGAACAAGGTCGACAAGGTGACGCTCAACGGCGTCTCGAAGGATCTCACGAACAACGTGTGGTCCGACGTCAACGGCGTGAAGCCCGGCACGTTCGGCGCGGTGAGCGGCCTCAACACGCTCGTCGCCTACGACGTCTTCGGCAACATGACCACGGTCAGGTTCACGCTCGACTGACCATCGACGCACCCGAGGAGCGCTCCCCGTCACGAGTGGGGAGCGCTCTTCTCGTCGTGGCGTCGCAAACCGTAGGAGTTCTCAGCCGGGCTGAACCGCCACGGGGTCACGCGACCCCATCGTCCTACGGTTTGGCACAGCAGTGGCGAGAGACTCTTCGAGGTCGGGATGCCGGAACCGGAACCCCGCGTCGATGAGACGCTCCGGCAGCACCCAGCGGCTCTTGAGCACGAGCTCGGGCTCGGTGCGCAGCGCCCACATAGCGGGCTCCAGCATCCACCGATACGCCGGGAGTCCGAAGGGCGCCGCCACGACGCGCCGGAGCGTGCGCATGAGCGTGCGGTCGTCGGTTGGATGCGGACTCGCGAGGTTCACGGCGCCGTCGAGGTCGTCGCGCTCGATGAGGAAGCGGATCGCGTCGACGACGTCGTCGATGTGGATCCAGCTGAACCGCTGGCGGCCCCGCGTGCGGTGGCGCGGAGCGCGTCCGTCGCCCGTGGGCTTGTCGCCGATGCCTCGATAGCGGCGATGCTGCGGCCACCAGCCGTCGATGTGGGGCCCGCCGAGTCCGAACTTCGCGAGGCGCGCGAGCGTCGCGGTCGCCGGCCCGTCGCCCAGGACGATCGCCATCCGCAGCGCGACGCGACGCGTGCCCGGCAGGTCGCCCGTGAAGAACTCCCGCTCCCATGCGCGCGCGACGTCGACAGAGAAGCCTTCGCCGAACTCGCCGGTCGACTCCGTGTTCGGGCGGTCCATCGCGTGCCGGTAGATGGTGGCGGTGCTCGCGTTGAGCCAGACCGTCGGTGGCACCGCGGCGGCCTCGACCGCGTGGCGCAGCGCCCGCGTCGTCTCGACCCGTGAGCGCAGGATCTCGTCACGGTTCTCATCGGTGTAGCGGCAGTTCACGGACTTGCCCGCGAGGTTGATCAGCACACCGGCGCCGTCAACCGCGGCGGCCGCATCCGTCCACGTCACGGGACCGTCGCGCCCGACCGTGACGACCTCGTGCCCGTCGTCCGCGAGGGCGTGGACGAGGTGGCGGCCGATGAAGCCGGATGCCCCTGCGATGACGATCTTCATGTCGACAGACCTTTCTGAACATGTTCAGAATACGCTACGCTCGAGCGCATGACCACCTCGGAATCGGTCTACGAGCGCGTGCTCGGTGAGCGATTCGCCGCCATCCATCCGGCGCTGCGCGCCTACTTCGGAGCTCTGCCCCCAGGCACGGTGGGCGTCGGTCACGGCACATTCGCCGAGGCGGGCTCGCGGCTGCGGTTCCTGCGGCCCATGCTCACCTGTCTCGCGCGGCGAGGCATCCTGTTCCCCGAACGCGGCACCGATGTGCCGTTCACCGTCGTCAACACGGCGACCCGTCGCGGAACGCTGACCGCGACGCGAACGTTCCGGTTCCCCGCTCGCGAGAGGGTTCTCGTCGACGAGATGTCGATCGCCGAGGGCCGGCTCATCGATCGTGTCGGCAGGGGCGGGCGTCTCGAGATCGCGCTGGACGTCCTGGTCGTCGACGAAGGGGTGCGGCTGCGATCGCGACGACTCGCGCTCCGTCTCGCCGGCCGGCGCATCCCGCTCCCGCACGCGGTTCGCGTGACGGTCGACGAACGCGCAGTGGACGGCGGCCAGCACGTGGACGTGCGCCTGCGCTCACCACTGCTCGGCGAGGTCTTCCGCTACGTCGGCGCATTCACATACACCCATGCCGAAGGGCTTTCCGCGACCGAGGGCTCGTGACATGCCTTGACTCGCCGAGACAAGGCATGTCGTCGAGACCGGGCGCTGGCCGCCCGATCTCGACGAGGGACCCGGTCTCGACGCCGGGGCAGCGAGCGGGTCTACTTCTTCTTTAGCGACTTCTCCGAGACGGGTGCCTCACCCGATGCCTTGAGGGCCGCGTAGTACTCGCGGGCCTCGGTCTGGCGCTCGAGCTCTGCGCCTGACGCGATGGGCGCGCGCACGTGCTCGGGCTCGAAGCCGTAGGCGTCGACGAGGTCCTGCGCGTGCGGACGCAGCCGCAGCGACAGGCGGTCGATGTAGCGCGAGACGGATGCCGCGCGCTGCGCCGACAGGCGGCCGTTGATGAGGTACCAGGCGAGGTGCTTCTCGATGAGGTGCAGACCGAACAGGTCGCGCAGCCACGTCAGCACCTGCGCCGTGCCTTCGTCGGCCACTCGGGCGAGGCCGTCGGTGAACGCCTCCCACTGCAGAAGCTCGCCGTGCGCACGGGCCGCCTCGATGAGCTCGGACTGGTGGGCGTTGAACAGCGCCGCGGCTTCAGCCGGCGAGAGCTTGGATGCCGGGCGCAGCGCGGTCGCGACATCCGCCACCATCTGCTGCACCCGACCCGCCAGCAGCTCGTGCTGCTGTTCGGCGCGGAGGCCGAGCTCGACGGAGCGCGCGGTCGAGCCGAAATCGGCGACCGACTGACCGAGCTGGCGGAGACCGGCACCGTGGAAGAGCTTGCCGGCGGTCTGACGGGCCGCGAACTTCGCGAGGGCCGCAGCATCCGCGCCCTTGAACTGCTTCGCGAAGTCGGACAGCAGTCGCTTGCCGACGAGCTGCAGAAGGATGTTGTTGTCACCCTCGAAGGTCACGTAGACGTCGAGGTCCTGGTGCAGACCCACCATGCGGTTCTCGGCGAGGAAGCCCGAGCCGCCGCATGCTTCGCGGGTCTCCTGGATGGTCCAGAGGGCGTTCCACGTCGACAGCGGCTTGAGCGCAGCGGCGAGGGTCTCGAGGTCTTCACGGCTCTCGGGGGTGTCCTCGCGACCGCTGAAGACGGCGTCGAACTTCTTGAGAAGCTCGTCGCCCGAGAAGAACTGCGCGTAGTTCTGCGCGAGGAGAGGGAGCAGTCGGCGCTGGTGCTTGCCGTAGTCGAGCAGCACGACTTCGTCGCTGCCGGCACCCGAGTCGAACTGGCGGCGCTGGCCGGCGTAGGTGAGGGCGATGTAGAGCGCGAGCGCCGTGCCGGTCGTCGCAGCGCCGTCGAGCGAGACGCGGCCCTGCACGAGCGCGCCGAGCATCGTGAAGAAGCGGCGGCCGGGGCTCGGGATGTCGCTCGTGTAGGTGCCGTCCTCGGCGACCTGGCCGTAGCGGTCGAGCAGGTTGAACAGGGGCACGCGCACCTGGTCGAAGTGCAGCCGCCCGTTGTCGATGCCGTTGAGGCCGCCCTTGACGCCGTCGTCCTCGCCGCCGATCCCGGGGAGGAAGTTCCCCTCGTCGTCCCGGAGGGGCACGTAGAAGCAGTGCACGCCGTAGTTGACGCCGCCCGTGATGAGCTGCGCGAAGACGGTCGCCGCCTTGCCGTGCAGCGCGGCGTTGCCGAGGTAGTCCTTCCACGCCCCGCGGAAGGGGGTGTGGATGACGAACTCCTTCGCCTCGGGATCGTAGGTCGCCGTCGTGCCGATGGCCGCGACATCCGATCCGTGCCCCGTCTCGGTCATCGCGAACGCTCCGGGGATCGACAGGTCGATGATGCCCTCGAGCCACTCGTCGTGGTGCTTCTTCGTGCCGAGCTGGAACACCGCGGAACCGAAGAGGCCCCACTGCACGCCGGACTTGATCTGCAAGCTGGGGTCGGCGAGCACGAGCTCCATGAAGCCGGCGAGGTTGGCGCCGTTGTCGTTCAGCCCTCCGTACTCCTCCGGCATCGCACGGCGCGAGCCGCCGTGCTGCACGAGCAGGTGGAGCTGGCTCAGCACGCGCTCGCGGTGCTCGTCCATCGGCATGCCCTCGACGCGCCAGAACGCGGGGTCCTTGATCATCTCGCGCGCCTCGCGGCGCGTCTCGCCCCACGTGCCGAGCAGCAGGTCGGTCACGGCCGCGACGTCGATGCGCGGCTCGGATGCCTCGGCCGCGGTGTGCGGCGCGGTGGGCGCTCCGCCGGCGGGCGTGCGTCTGCTCGTGGCGGGCTTCTTGGAACGGACGGCGGCGTCGGCCATTGCTGCACCTCTCGTAGTGGTGGGAAGACTCTTCTACGGTAGAACTTCCACAACCTCGCTCCAACGCGCCTAGAGGTCTCCTACAACGCGACGAGCCGACGTGCCGAGGGCGTCTTGTGCGAGGTCTTACAGCGCGAGTCCGTGACCGAATCGGAAGAGCGGATCCTCCGTATCGAACGGGACGTCGGGGCGGGATGCCTCGACTGCCGCCGTGCTGCGGGGGATGTCGAACGGCAGCCGGCCCTTCGCCTCGGCGGCACCCGACAGCACGTCGAGCAGCGCCTCGGCGCTGACGCCCCAGTTCGCCACGACCGCGGCGGCGGAGTCGACGATCGGGCCGAGGATCGCGGGACGATCGAGGAAGACGTCGACGACCGTCGGCACCTGCGCCGCGACCTCGGCGACGTGCGCGAGGGTCTCCGCCGGGAAGTCGAGCGAGCCCGCGTGGAAGAAGTTCTCGAACATCGTCGCGCGCTGATCGTACGGTGCCTGCAGGCGCAGGATCGCGGCATCCGCCTCGGCCGGCGTCGCGACGACGTCGCCGTAGGCCGCGACGGTCTCGGGTGCGACGCCTTCGACGTAGAGCTTGATCCCCGCAGCCAGCGGAAGCACGCCGTCGTTGCTGAGCACCGTGATCGAGGCGCGCTGCGCCGCGTCGCCCGCAGCGCGGAACTCGGCCGCACCGACGATCGCGTCCGCCGCGTCGGCGTCGACGTACGGGTTCTCGAAGAGTCCGAGTTCGAACTTCTCGCGCAGCAGGCGCCGCGCCGAGACGTCGAGGCGTGCCTCGGGGATCGTGCCGGACTCGACGAGGCCGATGAGCAGCTCGGTGCACTTCTCGCCGCCGAACTGGTCGGCTCCGGCATCCAGGATCTTCACCATCCGCTCTTCGGGGGTGAGGTGCTCGACGCCCCACGCGCGGGCCGGGAACGGCTGGCCCATGATCTCGGAGTCGGTCACGAGACCCCAGTCGGTGCAGACGATGCCGTCGAACCCGAAGCGCTCGCGCAGGAGCCCCGTCAGCACCGACTTGTTGAAGCCGAAGCCGACCTCTTCGTACTCGGTGCCGATCGGCATGCCGTAGTAGGGCATGATCTGCCGGCCACCGGCGGCGAAGACGGCCTCGAAGGGCGTGAGGTGGTGCTCGAAGTTGTCGCCGGGGTAGACCTGCTCGCGGCCGTAGGCGAAGTGCGGGTCCTCGCCGTCCTTCTGCGGACCGCCGCCGGGGAAGTGCTTCGTCATCGTGCTGACCGAGCCCGGGCCGAAGCTCTCGCCCTGGAACCCGCGCACGTACGCCGCGCCGAGCTCGCCGCTGAGATCGGCGTCCTCGCCGAACGTCTGCAGCGCGCGCGACCAGCGCGGCTCGGTCGCGAGGTCGACCTGCGGGTGCAGCGCGACCCGGATGCCGACGGCCGTGTACTCCTGACGCGCGATGTCGCCGAAGCGCTCGACGAGTTCGGCGTCACGAGTGGCGGCGAGACCGAGCGGCTCGGGCCACTGCGAGAAGGGGCCGGCCAGGATCGCCGCGCCGGGGTTGTCGCTGAAGGCGTGGCGCGGATCGGTCGAGATCGTCACCGGGATGCCGAGGCGAGTGGATGCCGCGAGCTCCTGCATCCGGTTGTGCCAGCGCGCCATGGCACCTGCGGTCGGTGCGACGCCGAGCAGATTGAAGTGGTTCATCGAGCGGCCGAGGACGTATTCGGCGTTGGACGGGAGTCCGAAGACGGGGTCGCCGTCCGAGAGCTCGCCGTCCTGCCCCATCGAGATCATCGTCTGGAAGAACAGCCCCGCCTTCTCGGCGAGCGTCATCTGAGACAGCAGGATCTCGATCCGCTCCTCGACCGGCAGGCTCGCATCGCGGTAGCGGTCATCGACGGTCGTGGTGGCGTCATTGCTCATGGAGTCATGCTAAACCGAATGTCACTAGGTTTTCAAGGCAGACTCTGCGGCTCGTCGAGGTGCGCGAACCCACACGATTTGCGCGAACCCACACGATCTTGTCGATAAAAGTGTGTGGTCTCGGCGAAATCGCGTGGTTTCGGCGCACAAGGGAGCGCAGCCGGACGGGTTCCGGATGTCGGTGCCGCGGCGAACAATGGTCGGCATGGATGTCACGCTGCACCGCTGGAGCGAAGGCGACCTCCCCGTGCTCGAGCGAGCGAACACACCCGAAATGACGCGGTACCTCGGGGGACCGGAGTCCGACGAGCAGGTGCTCGAGCGGCATGAGCGGTATCTGCGGCTCGGAAGCACAGGCGAGGCGCACATGTTCCGCGTCGACGTCGACGGGGTACCCGCCGGCGGGATCGGCTATTGGCAGACCGATCACGACGGCGTCGACGCCTTCGAGACGGGGTGGGAGATCGAGCCGCACTGGCAGGGTCGAGGGGTCGCTCGCGAAGCGCTCCGTCAGCTCATCCGCCTCGTCGCCGTCGACGGTTCTCGCTCTCTGCTCGTCGCGTATCCGGGGGTGGACAATCCCGGCTCGAACGCCCTCTGCCGTGGCGCGGGATTCGTGCGGACCGGATCCGGCACGATGCCGTGGCGCGGCGGCGAGCTCGCCTTCCACACGTGGGTGCTCGACATGTCACCGCTCGATCTCGCGGGGCGCGAGCCCGACGTCGACGAGCGGTTCGACTCCCTCGACCCGGGCCGATGGTGGCCGTTCTACAATCCGCACTGGTCGTCGCGGGCCGACGCGGCCGCGCGCTGGTCGATCGGCACGGCGGGGCTCGAACTGCGCATCGACGAGGACACCAGCCCATGGGCTCCCGCGATCGACGGCGACATCCGTGTCGCGCACGTGCAGACGGGGCAGTTCTCCGGCCCGCTCGGCAGCGGCATCGGCCAGCACCGGTTCCGACCCGGACTCGTCGTCGCAGAAGAGCAGCCCGAGCATCGCGGCTGGCTCGTCCACGGCGGAGTGATCGAGGTGCGCCTGGCTGCGATCGCGCACGCCGACGCGATGGTCGCGTTCTGGCCCATCGGGTTCGAAGAGCGGCCGGACGACTGCGGAGAGATCTGCATCGCCGAGATCTTCGGCAGCGAGATCGATGCGGACGGCGGGCTGGTGGGTGTGGGGGTGAAGCCGCAGAACGATCCGCGCCTCACCACAGACTTCGAGAAGATCCGCGTCGACGGTGACCTCACCGTGATGCACGACTACGCGGTCGAGTGGATGCCGGGCCACCTCCGCTTCTTCATCGACGGCCGCTGGGTCAAGACCGTCGCGCAAGCGATCGACTACCCCGTGCAGTTCATGCTCGACGTCTACGAGTTCGCGCGCTCCGACGGCTCACGCGACCTCGCCGCGCTGCCGCATGTGCTGCGGGTCGAGTGGGTCAGGACGTTCGCACCTCTCACGCCGCCGCGATGACCTCGAGAACCGCTTCGCCGTACGCCTCGCGCTTCTTGGCCCCGATACCGGTCACGCCGTCGAGGTCGCCCAGGCTCGCAGGCCGCGCTTCCGCGAGCGCCCGCAGCGTCGCGTCGCCGAAGACGATGTAGGCGGGCACCCCGAGCTCTTTCGCCACCCCCGCACGCCAGGCCCGCAGCACCTCGAAGAGCCCGCGGTCGTCTTCGGCCAGGGTCTCGGGTGCCGACGACTTGCGCAGCCGTGGTGCTCCCGCCCCGCGGCCGAGCACATCGCGGCGGAGCGGCACCGCGGTCTCGCCCTTCAGCACGCCGGCCGCGGGCTCGGCGATGGCAAGCGTGCCGTACTCGCCCTGCGCCTGCAGGATGCCGCGTGCGAGCAGCTGCCGGATGACACTCCGCCAGTCCTGATCGCTCAGATCGGCACCCAGCCCGTACGTCGAGAGCGTGTCGTGCCCCTGCTGGCGGATGCGGTCGGTCGACGCGCCGCGCAGGATGTCGATCAGGTGTCCGGCGCCGAACGCCTGACCGCGCTCGCGCTGAAGCCGCACGATCGTCGAGAGGAGCTTCTGGGCGGGCACGAGGCCGTCCCACGTCTCAGGCGCCTCGAGGCAGGTGTCGCAGTTGCCGCACGCCGTGGACTCTTCGCCGAAATAGGCGAGAAGGTTCTGCCGCCGGCAGCCGATCGTCTCGCACAAGGCGAGCATCGCGTCGAGGTGCTGGCCGAGCCGCGTCTTGAACGCGCGGTCGCCTGGCGACTGGTCGATCATGCGTCGCTGCTGCACGACATCGCCCAGGCCGTAGACCATCCAGGCGATCGACGGCTCGCCGTCGCGACCCGCGCGACCCGTCTCCTGGTAATACCCCTCGACGGACTTGGGCAGATCGATGTGGGCGACGAAGCGGACATCCGGCTTGTCGATGCCCATGCCGAACGCGATCGTCGCCACCATGACGACGCCGTCCTCGCGCAGGAACCGCGACTGGTTCGCGGCGCGCACCGAGGCATCCAACCCCGCGTGATACGGCAGCGCATCGACGCCCTGCGCACTCAGGAACTCGGCCGTCTGCTCGACCGACTTGCGACTGAGGGCGTACACGATCCCCGCCGAGCCCTCGGGCATCGACCGGATGAAACCCACGAGCTGCCGCCGTGGATCGGACTTCGCCTCGATGCGGTACTGGATGTTGGGTCGGTCGAAGCTCGAGACGAAGTGCCGCGCCTTCGGCAGGCGCAGTCGCTCGGTCATCTCACGGTGCGTCGCCGGCGTCGCGGTCGCCGTCAGCGCGAGGCGCGGCACCCCGGGGAAGCGGTCGGCCAGGTCGCCGAGTGCGAGGTAGTCGGGGCGGAAGTCATGCCCCCACTGCGACACGCAGTGGGCCTCGTCGATCGCGATGACGCTGAGCTTTCCGCGCGCGAGGAACCGCAGCGTCGCTTCGGTGTTGAGGCGCTCAGGGGCGACGTAGAGCAGATCGAGCTCACCCGCGAGGTAGGCCTGCTCGACGGCCGCGCGCTCCTGTGGCGACTGCGTCGAGTTGAGATACGCCGCATGCACGCCGTTGGCGATGAGCGCGTCGACCTGATCGTGCATGAGCGCGATGAGCGGGCTCACGACGAGGCCGGTCCCAGGTCGTACGAGCGCGGGCACCTGGTAGCAGACGCTCTTGCCGCCACCGGTCGGCATGAGCACGACGGCGTCGCCGCCCGCGACGACGTGGTCGACGATCGCGGCCTGCTCGCCGCGAAAGGCGTCGTAGCCGTAGACCTCGAGCAGCACTGCTCGGGCCCCGCTGCCGGTGAAGTCGCGGCGCGGACTCGCGCTCAGCGGAGTCGCGGCCGCGGCCCCCGACACCGCGCGGTCATCGGGGTACGGCTCGTCGAACTCGGGAGGCGGCGCGAGCTCGTCGGGGTCCCACACGAGGTCCGCGTAGGGGTCGTCGTAGGAGGGGGAAGTCACCTGGCCAGCGTAATCACCGTGGCCGACGTCGCGGTTCAGACCAGGAACGCTGTGGACCCGGTGCGGCGAGCGCAACCTGTCGAGGAGCCGCGAGCCTACAGACGCACGACCTCGGTGACCCGGACCACCGCTGTCCCCTCTTCGACGGACGCCGCGAGGTCGACGACTCCGCGGATCCGCCAGTCGTGGTCGCCCGCCGGGTCGTCGATCGTCTGCTCGACGAGCCACTCGTCGGGACGTTCGTCGATCGCGACGAGCTTCGGCGAGCGCGCCGGACCGCCCGTGAGGATCTCGTCGTGCTCGTCGAAGTACGCGTCGAGCGCGGCCGGCCAATCCACCGCGGGATCCAGCTCGACCAGCTCGTCATCGCGCTGCAGCGCCGCGAGCTGCACACGGCGGAAGAGCTCGTTGCGCACGAGCACGAGGAACGCGCGACGATTGGTCAGCACCGACGGCGGTGCCGGCGGCACCACGGGGGTCGCGGCATCCACCACCGGATTCACCAGCGCCTCCCACTCGTCCACGAGCGACGAGTCGACCTGGCGCACGAGCTCGCCGAGCCACTCGATGATGTCGAGCAGGTCGTCGGTGCGGGCCTCGGCGGGCACGGTCTGGCGGACGGCGCGGTAGGCGTCCGAGAGGTAGCGCAGCACGAGGCCTTCGCTGCGGGCGAGCTGATAGAACGACACGAACTCGGCGAACGACATCGCACGCTCGAACATGTCGCGCACGACCGACTTGGGTGCCAACTCGAAGTCGCGCACCCACGGCTGCGACGACGCGAAGACCTCGAACGACTGGGCGAGCAGCTCCGAAAGCGGCTTCGGGTACGTGACCTCTTCGAGCAGCGCCATCCGCTCGTCGTACTCGATGCCGTCGCGCTTCATGGCGTTCACCGCCTCGCCACGCGCCTTGTACTCCTGCTGCGAGAGGATCGCCCGCGGGTCGTCGAGCGTCGCCTCGATGACGCTGATGACGTCGAGCGCGTAGTGCCCGCTGCCCGTCTCCGCCGACGCGTCGTCCGGTGAGAGCAGCGCGATCGCGGCGAGCGCGAACGGCGAGAGAGGCTGATTGAGCGCGAAGTTCGGCTGCAGATCGACGGTGACGTGGATGCCCGAGGCGTCGGCCACGACGATCTCAGCCGCGACGAGCGTGCGGAAGATCGCGATCGCACGCCGCGCGAGCTCGTACTTCCGTGCGCGGGGCTCGTGGTTGTCGAACACGAGGGAGCGCACGTTCGCGAAAACGTCGCCGCCCCGCGCGATGACATTGATGAGCATCGCGGCGGTGAGCTGCAGCTGCGGAACGAGGGGCTCCGGCTCTGCCGCGATGAGTCGCTCGTACGAGCCCTCACCCCAGTTCACGACCCCGGTCGGCGCCTTCTTGCGCACGATCTTCTTGCGCTTCGCGGGATCGTCGCCGGCCTTCGCGAGTGCGACGGCGTTCTCGATCTCCCACTCGGGCGCCATCACGATGACGTTGCCGTACGTGTCGAATCCGGCGCGGCCCGCGCGACCCGCGACCTGCTGGAACTCCCGCGCACTGATCTGCCTCATGCGAGTGCCGTCGTACTTCGACAGCGCCGTCAGCACGACCGTGCGGATCGGCACGTTGATGCCGACGCCGAGGGTGTCGGTACCGCAGATGACCTTGAGGAGGCCGCGCTGCGCGAGCGTCTCGACGAGTCGCCGGTAGCGCGGCAGCATGCCCGCGTGGTGCACCCCGATGCCCGAGCGGACGAGTCGCGACAGCGTCTTGCCGAAGCCCGTCGTGAAGCGGAAATCGCCGATCGCCTCGGCGATGGCATCCCGCTGCTCCCGCGACGCCACCCGCACCGACGCGAGCGCCTGCGCGCGCTCGAGCGCCGCGGCCTGCGAGAAGTGCACGATGTAGACGGGAACCTCGTGCTCCTCGAGCAGCCGCTCGACGATGTCGTGCGCAGGCGTGCGCGCGTAGGAGAAGTGCAACGGCACCGGCCGCTCGACGCCGGTGACGAGGGCCGTCGTGCGGCCGGTCCGACGGCTGAGATCGTCGGCGATGGATGCCACGTCGCCGAGCGTCGCCGACATCAGGACGAACTGCGCACGATGGAGCAACAGCAGCGGCACCTGCCATGCCCAGCCGCGGTCGGGATCGCCGTAGAAGTGGAACTCGTCCATGACAACCTGGTCGACTTCGGCATCCACCCCCTGCCGCAGCGAGAGGTTGGCGAGGATCTCGGCCGTGCAGCAGATGATCGGGGCATCGGGGTTGACCGACGAGTCGCCCGTCACCATGCCGACGTTCGAGGCGCCGAAGATGTCGACGAGGGCGAAGAACTTCTCGCTCACGAGCGCCTTGATGGGGGCGGTGTAGTACGAGCGGCCGCCGCGAGCGAGGCAGGCCGCGAGCGCTGCGACCGCGACGAGCGACTTGCCTGTGCCGGTCGGCGTCGAGAGGATGACGTTCGCCCCCGAGACGATCTCGATGACCGCTTCGTCCTGCGCGGGGTAGAGCTCGATGCCCTGCTCGCCGGTCCATGTGACGAACGCGTCGTACACGATGTCGGCGTCATCGGAGTCGCCGATGCGTTCGAGCAGCGAGGTCATCCTCCGAGTCTCCCCTACGCTCGGCATCCACCGTCCCGAATCGTGGCGGAACACCCATGCGGGAGCATACGTTGGAACAAGCGACAAGAGGAGCCCACGTGAGTGATCTGACCGATGACCGCACGGTGACACGCGACGAGGCCGAGAGCCGCTACGAAGTCCGCCTCGGCGATGTGCTCGCAGGCTTCACCGAATACCGCGTCGATTCGCGCGGCCGGTACGTCTTCCACCACACCGAGATCGATCCCGCGTTCGGCGGCCGAGGCCTGGCGACGACGGTCGTGTCGTACGCGATGGCGGACGCAGCGGCCCGTGGCGAGACCGTGCGACCGACGTGCCCCGTGGTCGTGAAGTACCTCCGCTCGCACGACGTGCCCGGCCTCCAGGTCGACTGGCCCGACGGGGTCTGACACGTGACCCGCCTCGATACCGACGCCGCCGTAGCCTCTGAGGAGCCGTCGCCGGGCGACGGCCCTCGCGCGCTGCTGCTCGAGTCGCGCGAGGTGCCGCTCGGCGGGGTGCGTGGCATGGAGGTGCACCGCTCGCTGCCGCAGCGCGATCTGCCCCTCGTCGGCGCCTGGTGCTTCCTCGACCGCTTCGGACCGCAGGACACCCTCATGCGCGTGGAGCCGCATCCGCACATCGGCCTGCAGACGGTGACATGGCCCCTGGTCGGCGAGATCCGCCACCGCGACTCGGTGGGCAGCGACGTCGTCGTGAGCCGAGGGGTCGTCAACCTCATGACGAGCGGCGCCGGCATCGCGCACTCCGAGTACTCGATCGGCGAGGGTCCGATCCCGCTCGACGCGCTGCAGCTGTGGGTCGCACTGCCCGACAGCCGGCGCCACGGCGGGCCCGCGTTCGAGCGGCACGAGGATCTGCCGATCGTGACGCTGCCCGATGCGGGCGGCGGACGCACCGCCGAAGCCGCGGTCGTCATGGGCGAGTTCGCGGGGGCGGTGTCGCCCGCGACGGCCTACACGCCGATCGTCGGTGCGGAGGTCTTCCTGCCGGCGGGGAGTCGCGTCACCTTCCCGTTGCATCCGGACTGGGAGTACGCCGTGGTCGGCGTCGAGGGAGAAGCGACGGTGACGGATGCCGCGGCATCCGTCGACCGCGGCCGTCTTCTCTATCTCGGCACGGGGCGCGAGTCGGTCGAGGTCACGGTGGACAGCGAGGCGACCGTGTTCCTGCTCGGCGGCGAGCCGTTCGAGGACGAGATCGTGATGTGGTGGAACTTCGTCGGACGCTCGCACGAAGAGATCGTCGAGGCGCGCGAAGAATGGGAGTCGGACTCCCCGCGATTCGGTCATGTCGTCGGCCATGGGCCGGAGCGCGTGCCCGCGCCGCCCCTGCCCGGAGTGCGGCTGACGCGTCGACGTCGACGAGTCTGAGTCGCCGCTACGCTTTCACCGTGGCATCCACCCGATCCGTCCTTTCGACGCGCGTCCTGCTGACCTGCGCTGCGATCGGCGTCGCGACGGGCATCCTCGGCGGCATCGCCGGATGGATCACCGTGCCGCTCCTCGCCGGCGCTCCCGTCGTCTACGGTCTCGTCCTCGGCGTGCACGTGCTGCCCGGCATCATCGCGCAGGAGGCGCTGCGGCTACCGTGGGTGGCCCTGCTGGCGCACGTGCTGGCGGCACTCGTGTCGAGCGCGATCGCGCCGATCTACGTCATGCAGTTCCTCGGCACGGCCGTGCTGTTCGGCGGCATCCAGGAGGTCGTGGCGGCCGTCGTGCGCTACCGTTCCTGGGCACCGTGGCGGTTCTTCATCTCGGCGGTCATCATCGGCTTGATCGTGGCGACCGCGGTCTTCTTCGCCGCACATCTCGGCGCGCTGCCGGTGTGGGCTCAGATCCTCTACCTCGCGATCTCGGTGCTCGGTCCTGTCGCGTGGACGGCCGTCGGGCTCGCGGTCGGCGCGGGGCTCCGTCGCGCGGGGGTCGTGCGCTCGACCCGCTGAGTCTGCGATTCACTTAGGGTCGGCTAAGTTAGGAGGGACTAAGCACTCTCCCGGAAGACTCCCGTGGCCGCACTCGAGCGTGACTCAGCCGCCATGCCCGCGGCTGCCTCCGTCGACCCGACGCCTCTCGTCCGGGTGCAGGGCCTCGGCATCACGCACGACGGAGAAGAGACCGCGACTCCGGCATCCGTCACGTTCGACATCGCCCCCGGCGAAGTCGTGCTGCTCCTCGGTCCGAGCGGTTCGGGCAAGTCCACGCTGACGCTCGCGCTCAACGGACTCATCCCCCACGCCGTCCCGGCCGAGCTCTCGGGTTCGGTCGAAGTGGCGGGGCTCGACACACGCACCGCGGCGGTCGCCGAGTTGAGCACACACGTGTCGATGGTGTTCCAAGACCCCGACGCGCAGCTCGTGACGGGCACCCTCCTCGACGAAGTCGCCTTCGGTCCTGAGAACCTCCGTGTGCCCGTCGCCGACGTGCTCGCCCGCGCCGAGGACGCCCTGCGCCGGGTCGGACTGTGGGAGCGGCGGCGTGAGAACCCCGATCGGCTGTCGGGCGGTGGACGCCAGCGCCTCGCGATCGCGTGCGCGCTCGCGATGGGTTCGCCGCTCCTCGTCCTCGACGAGCCCACGGCGAACCTCGACCCCCGCGGGATCGAAGAGGTCTATGCGGCGCTCGCCGAGCTCGTCGCGGCGGGGGACCGCGCGATCCTGCTCGTCGAGCACAACCTCGATGCGGCGGTCGGCTTCGTCGACCGTGTCGTCGTCCTCGATGCATCCGGAACCGTCGTCGCGGACGGCTCGGTGGATGCCGTGCTGCGCGCCCGTGCGGAAGACCTGCACGCGATGGGGGTGTGGCTGCCGATCTCGACTCTCGCGGCACTGCGGCTGCGCGCTGCCGGGGTCGCGCTCGATCCGCTGCCGCTCACTCCCGACGAGCTCCGCGCTGCGCTCATCGACGCCACGCCGTCGTCCTCCGGTCGGAGAATGTCGCGATCGTCGGAGGATCGAGCCGAGATACTCCGACATCCGTCACATTGTCCGACCGGGAAGTGGATGCCCGGGTCGAGCGCGACGGGTGCGACCGCGAGCGATGCGCCGCTCATCGAAGTGCGGGGCCTCACGGTCCGCCGCGGGCGCACGGACGTGCTGCACGGCATCGACCTCGACATTCCCCGCGGCGAGTTCGTCGCCGTCGTCGGTGCGAACGGCGCGGGCAAGACGACCCTCGTCCAGGCGATCGCCGGCGTCATCCCCCCACCGCGCGGCGCGGTGCGCATCGACGGCCTCGACGTGGCGAAGACGGACGCCCGCATGCTCTCGAGGCGGATCGGGTTCGTCTTCCAGAACCCGGAGCATCAGTTCATCGCGCACACCGTGTTCGACGAGATCGCCCACGGTCTGCGCAGACTGCGCCTCCCCGACGACGAGGTGCGCGAGCGCGCGATGGCACTCCTCACGCGCTTCGGGCTCGAAGGCAGGGCCGCATCGCACCCGTTCCTACTGTCGGGTGGCCAGAAGCGCCGGCTCTCGGTCGGAACGGCCCTCGTCGCGGGCGCGCCGATCCTCGCGCTCGACGAGCCCACGTTCGGCCAGGACCGAGCCCGCGCCGACGAGCTCCTCGGACTATTGCAGGAGCTCAACGACGACGGCACGACGATCATCGTCGTCACGCACGACATGCAGCTCGTGACCGAGTACGCCCACCGCACGGTCGTGGTGAGCGGCGGGCGGGTTCTGCGGTCGGCGCCGACCTCCGAGGTCTTCGCCGACGATGCACTGGTCGAGGCGGCCGGACTCCGACTTCCGCCGCTCGCGCGCGCGTTCCGCGATGTGCCCGGCGATCTCGCCGGCATCACGCGCCTGGCAGATCTGCCGGGAGGTGCCTCATGACCGTCGCCGTCGATCCCTACGCCGAGCGGCCGGCCGCGGCATCCCTCCGCTTCCTCTACGGTCTCAATCCGCTCGCGAAGCTCGCAGCTCCCGTCCCCGCGATCGTCGCGCTGATCTTCGTGCGGGATGCCGCGACCCCCGCCGCGTTCGTGCTGCTCGCGTACGCGCTGCTGCTCGTCGGGGCGAACTTCACGCGACGGCTCGCGGGCATCCTGTTCCTCGCACTCCCGATCGCCGTCCTCGCGATCGGCGCCGGCTTCTCGCTCTGGACCGACGCCGCGCGCGTCGACGACACCGCGATCGTGTGGCAGATCGGGTCGTGGACGATGTACGCCGGCGCCCTCGAGACGGGCTTCTCGACGGCACTGCGGATCGCCGCGATCGTCTCGCTGACGCTCATCGCCGGCCTGTCGATGACTGGCCCCGACCTCGTGCGCGCCAGCGTCCAGCAGCTGCGGGTGCCCTATCGGATCGGTTACACAGCCCTGGCTGCGTTCCGCTTCGTGCCGCGCTTCGGGCACGAGCTCGACGTCATCCGCCAGGCGCATCGTGTCCGCGGCGCGCACGGCGGCCGTGGCCCGTTCTCGGCGATCGCCCGCTGGTTCGGCTACATCGTGCCGCTGCTGGCGGGGGCGATCCGGCACGCCGAACGCGTGGCCTTGGCGATGGATGCCCGCGCCTTCGGCGCCTACCCCGACCGCACCGAGCGCCATCTCGTGCCGTGGCGTGCGCGCGACACCGTCTTCGTCGTCCTCTTCTGGATCGCATCCGCCGCGATCTTCGTCCTCCTCCGCCCCTTCGCCTGACCCTGGAGATCCGATGGCCCTGACCAGCAGACTCGTAAAGCCCGAGACGCAGGATCTCCTGCATCTGTCCGTCCTGCGCACCGAGCGCCTCTCGCCGCACTGGATGCGCATCACGCTCGGCGGAGGCGACATCGCGCAGTTCCGACCGATGGGCTACGACCAGTGGTTCCGCATCTTCCTGCCTCTGGGCGGCGACGAGGGACTCGAGCGGCTCCCGGCGAAGGCGCACAAGCTCTTCGGCTACCTGAAGTACCTGCGCATCCCCGACGGCATGCGGCCCGTCATGCGCAATTACTCGGTCCGCGAGTTCCGTGCCGCGACGGCGGATGCCCCGGCCGAGCTCGACGTCGATTTCGTCCTCCACGGCAGTGCGTCAGACGGCACGGCCGGACCCGCGTCGCGCTGGGCCGAGTCCGCCCAGCCCGGTGAGAGTGTCGTGATCATCGACGAGGGTCTCGCATTCAACCCCGAGCGCGGCACCGATCGCGTGCTGCTCGTGACCGATGAGACCGGCCTCCCGGCGGTCTCCTCGATCTGCGCCTCGCTCCCGGCGAACGCGACCGGGCTCGCGATCATCGAGGTTCCGGATGCCGCGGACGCCCTCGAGTTCCCGCATCCGGCGGGGGTCAAGGTCCAGTGGATCGTGCGCGACCACGACACGAAGCCGGGTGTGCCCGCGTACGAGGCACTCGTCGCCTCCGATCTGCTGCCGACGCCGTTCCACGCGTACCTCGCCGGCGAGCAGGCGCTGCCCACCGAAGGCCGCCGGCACCTCGTCGGTCGGGGCATCTCGAAGGACCTCATCAGCTTCTGCGGCTACTGGCGCGTCGGCGCGGCATCCCCCACTCCCAAGTCGCAGCTCGCCGGTGCTTCGGAGAACGCAGCGGAGGCGCACTCGTGAGCCGCGTCTCGACCGTCTACCTGCTGACGTGCGCCGCGATCGGCGTCGCCGGCGGCCTGCTCCTGTGGGGCGCCGGCTGGGCATCGACCGCGCTGTTCGCCGTCGTGCCGTTCTTCTCGGTCGCCCTCGCGGGCCTGTGGCTGCTGCCGGCCACGGTCGCGCTCCGTCTGCTCGAGCGGCCCGGCGCCGGCATCCTCGTGGGTGTCATCTCGGGTCTCGTCGCCTTCCCGTTCCTCGGGGCTGCCGTGTGGTGGGCGTTCTTCGCCGAGCTCGCGTTCCTCGTCGTGCTGTATCGCTTCTGGACGATCTGGCAGTACTACGCAGGAGCGGTGCTCGTCGGCATCCTCTACCCGTTCCTCGCGGCCGAATCGTTCAATCTGTGGTCGATGCCGCCGTGGACGATGGTCGCCTTCTTCGCACTCACGATCGCGGGATGCCTCGTCGGCGTCGGCCTCGGCGTCCTGATCGCCGATCGCCTGCGCGCGGCCGGCGTCGCGAAGCTCGCCCGCCGTCGCGGCAACGCGTCACGCGGCCTCGGTGCGGGAGCAGGCCCGGCCGGCCAGCACTGAGGTCAATCGAGGGGACGCCGGCGCAGCTGCTTGGTCTCGGTGCGGCGCTGCTTCTCCTTCAGGCGCCGCTCCTTGGCGCCCTTGGTCGGCTTCGTGGGCCGCCGAGGCGGTGACGGCGGTCGCAGCGCATCTGCGACGACGGCGACCAGCCGCGTGCGCGCGGCCTCTCGATTGCGCAGCTGTTCGCGGTGTTCGGATGCCGCGATCGTGAGCGCGCCGTCGACCAGCCGCGTGCCCAGGCGATCGAGGATGCGCTCACGCTGGACAGGTGTGAGAGTTCCCGACCCCGCGACATCCCACGTGAGCTCGACGCGCGAGTCCGCGGTGTTGACGCCCTGCCCGCCCGGGCCGGAGGAGCGCGAGAACCTCCACGAGAGCTCCGGCTCGGGGATCGTGAGCCCGGCCGTCACCCGGAGTCCGGGGCGGTGTGTGGCGGGCATCCATCCATCATCCCCGCAACGGTGGTTGGATGGCCGCATGAGTTGGAATGACGATGTCATCGAGCAGTTCCGCAGCAGCAAGGGCACCGAGAACTATTGGGGACCGAAGCTCGTCGTCCTGCACTCGATCGGCGCGAAGACGGGCAAGACGCACCTGAACCCCGTCGTGGGCTTCCGCCGTGGCGAAGGCTGGCAGGTCGTCGCGTCGAAGGGCGGGGCGCCGGAGAACCCCGCGTGGTACCACAATCTGCTCGCGAACCCCGAGATCGACATCGAGGCGCTCGTCGACGGAGACGTCGCCACGGTGCCTGTGACGGCGACGGTGGTGCCGGCGGACGAGTGGACGGCGGCCTACGACGCGATCGTGTCCGAGGAATCGCAGTTCGGTGAGTACCTGACGAAGACCGATCGGCGCATCCCCGTCATCCGTCTCACGCCGCGCGCCGGCTGACGGACGACGGATGCCGCGCCCCGTGCAGGGGCGCGGCATCCATCCTTTCCGGGGGGACTCAGCGCTTGCCGACGATCTGCCGCGAGACCAGGTCGCGCATGATCTCGTTCGTACCGCCGTAGATGCGGTGCACGCGTGCGTCGAGGTAGGCGCGGGCGATCGGGTATTCGGTGATGTAGCCGTAGCCGCCGTGCAGCTGCACCCCGATGTCCAGGACTTCGGCCTCACGATCGGTCGACCAGAACTTCACCTTCGCAGCCTCTTCGGCCGTGAGCTTCTGGTCCTTGTAGAGCATCATCGCGCGGTCGTTGTACGCCCACACGACGTCGACCGTCGTCGCCATGTCGGCGAGCTTGAAGCGCGTGTTCTGGAAGTCGGCGATGCGCTCGCCGAACGCCTCACGGCTGATCACGTAGTCGCGCGTCCACTCGAACGCGGCCTCGCATGCGGCTGCCGCGGCGACGCCGATCGAAAGGCGCTCGAGGGGCAGGTTCATCATGAGCTGGATGAAGCCGAGGCCCTCCTTGCCGCCGATGAGGTTCGCCTCGGGCACGAACACGTCGCTGAACGACATCTCAGCGGTGTCCCACCCGTGGAAGCCCATCTTCTCGAGCTTCTTCGAGTGGTCGAAGCCCTCCATGCCGTCCTCGAGGATCAGCAGGCTGAACGCGTCGGGACGGTTGCCCTCGCCCGTCTTGACGAACGTGACGACGATGTCGGCCGTCTTGCCCGACGAGATGAAGGTCTTCGCGCCGTTGACGATGTACCCGCCGTCGACCTTCTTCGCGGTCGTCTTGATGCCGCGAAGGTCGGAGCCCGCACCCGGCTCGGTCATCGCGAGCGCGCCGAGGATCTCGCCCGTCGCCATGCCGGGGAGCCACTTCTCCTTCTGCTCCTGCGTGCCCATGTGCACGATGTAGGGCACGGCGAGGTCGTCCTGGATGCCGAAGGCCCCGGCGAGCGAACCCTGGCCGACGCCGATGACCTCCTCCATGACGATCGAGCGGAACCGGTAGTCCTGCAGCATTCCCGCGCCGCCGAACTCTTCGGGCACCGAGAGGCCGATGATGCCCGACTCGCCCGCAGCCCGCATGGTCTCGCGGTCGATCTCGCCGTCGCGCTCCCACTGCTTGCGCTTCTCTTCGGTCGCGTAGCGCTTGATGAACTCCTTGACGACGTCGCGGAACGCCTCGTGGTCCTCGTCGTAGATGTCGCGCTCCATGAGCAGGGTCCTTTCGTTCGAATCCCGGCGGAGCCCTTCGGGGCCTCATCGCCGCAGGCGATTCTAACGAGCGCCCATGACGCTCCGCTCGATCGTGTGGCATTGCATCCCATCATTCCCGGTACTCAGTGCCGGGATTTGTGGGATGCCTCCAGCCGCGCCTATCCGGCGTAGTCGGGCGCGGGAGGCAGCCCGAAGAACTCCTCGAGCGTCTGCCACTCACCGCCGGAGTACGCGCGCGCGAGCTCGGTGCCGATGTAGCGCAGATGCCAGGGCTCGGCGAGATAGCCCGTCGCGGGCGTCGCACCGTCTTCGTACCGCACGATCCAGCCGTACTCCCAGGCGTGGGCGAGGATCCACTCCCCCTGCGGCGACGCTGCGAGGTCGTCGATCGAGGCGCAGCCGCCTGTGCACGGCGCGACGTCGACCGCGAGCCCGGACTGGTGCTCGCTGTATCCGGGGCGCGCGCTGACGAGGTCGGCGCCTTCGACCCCCCGACGCGCCACATGTCCGTCGTAGGTGCCGACCTGCGTCTCGTACGAGCGATACCCGCTGACGATGCCGATCTCCCCGGCACCGGCGGCGCGGGATGCCCCGGCCATCGCGGAGAGCGCGGTCGCGGCATCCGTCCGGAGGACATCGCCGGCGGGATTCTGCATGCCCGACGGGGCGACGAGGGATGCCGGACGATAGTCGATCGGTGCGAACGGCCGCTGCTTGTCGACGACGACCCACACGCGGGCCGGGTCGTCGAGCGCGACGCACGAGGCACGACCCGCGGCGACCGCGTCACGGAACGCCACCGCGCCGCCCGCGGCCGCGATGGTCGCGGCGTCGTCTCCCGCCGCGAGGGCGGTCGTGAATTCGGGCTGCGCGCACAGGTCGATCTGCGTCGCGTCGAGTGCCGCGGGTGCGGGCACCGGCTGCAGGGCGTACGCGCCCAGCCCCGCGCTCTCGATGTCGACGGGGAGGTACGCGGGCGGCGCGACCTCGGGCTCGGAGGGTTCGGCGGCGGACTGTTCGACGGGGGTCTCGGACACGGGGGGAAGGTTGGCGGCGGTCACGGCGGATGCCGAGCCGACCACGAGGAGTGCGGCGATCGCGAGCGCCCCCGAGGTGCCGAAGCGGAAGAAGTTGCGCACGCGCGCGTGGTGGGCGGGGGTGGGACGCGGCAGCACTCCCATGTCGAGAAGCTCGCGCGAACGACGTCGCAGTCTCGGCGTCTCATCGACGGCGTTCGCAGCGAAAGAGCGCTCCTCGGGTACGAGCTCTTCGTGGTCGGGCGCCGTCTCGTCCGATGCGTCGGCGGCGGGCAGTGGAGGTGGGTCTCGCTGCACGGGGGCGAGGTGGACGACGTTCGGGCCCGTCGGAGGAGGTGTCTGCGCGCGCAGCTTCGCCTGCGCTCGCGTCTGAGGCTGCGCCTCCGGTGCCTGTACGGCCGTCGCCGCAGTGGGGGTGCGGAGCCTCGTCCGCACGATCCGGATGGGCGCGGTGTCGGCGGTCGCGCGGGCCTCGGCCTCGGCGTCGAGCGCCGCCCCGGTGGCATCGGGGATCTGTCCGTGGGCACGCCGAGCGGCACGCTCCCGCTGCGCTCGGGCGGCGCGGCGGGACGGCGTGGGCTCATGCCGTGGGGGCGCCGTCACCTGGCTATTCTGTCCCGGCCCGCTCCCGGATCACCAGGCGAGGAACATGAGAATATTCTCCTCGTTCGAATCTGGCCGCATTCATCTTGACAGGAATATCGAAGTTATGTTCCCATTTGACCATGAGATGGCAAGGTCAGGAGTTGGGGGTTCCGGATGCCGCCGCCCTTCCCGGGCTCGAGCATCTGAACGGCCTCGTGCAGTCGGTGACGACACCCGAGTTCGCCGAGATGACGTTCCATGAGGTGCTGTGCAAGTCCGCGCTGAATCACGTTCCGGGGGCCTCGGCGATGCCCTTCGATTGGACGGTCAATCCCTACCGTGGATGCAGTCATGCGTGCACCTACTGCCTGAGCCCTGACGCGCTGGTCCTCTGCGCGGACGGCCGACAGCGGCGCATCGACGAGCTGACCATCGGTGCCGAGATCGTGGGCACCGAGAAAGTCGGCGACTATCGCCGCTACGTCCGCGCCGCGGTGCAGGCGAAGTGGACGACGCGCAAGCGTGCGTATCGTGTGACCCTCGCCGACGGCACCGAGATCGTCGCGAGCGGCGATCACCGCTTCCTGACGGAGCGCGGATGGAAGCACGTGACCGGTGCGATGGCCGGCCGAGACCAACGACCGTACCTGACGACGAGCAACAGACTGATGGGCTTCGGTGTCGGAGCGGGTGCGACGTCGTCGCCTGCGATGGATGCCGGGTACCGACGCGGATACCTCACCGGCATGATCCGCGGCGACGCGATGATCTTCCACGGCGAGTACTCCGACGACCGTCGAACGCGCGCCATACACCGGTTCCGACTGGCGCTCGCCGATACAGAGGCGCTCGACCGTACGCGCTCGATGCTCGCGGAGGAGGGGATCGTCACCAACACGCGGCCGTTCGCGGCCGCGACAGCCTCTCGGCACCCGATGACCGCGATCCACACCGCCCGTCGAGATCGGGTCGAGCACATCGAGTCACTGATCATCGTTCCCGACATGAGGCCGCCCTCCTGGCACGCCGGTTTCCTGGCCGGGATCTTCGATGCCGAGGGGTCGTGCTCGCGGGGCATCCTCCGCATCTCGAACAAGGACCCCGAGATCCTCCACCTGACCAGCGAGGCGCTCGAGGTCTTCGACATCCCGCACGTCGTCGAACCCCCACGCACGAACGGAGTGCGGTCGGTGCGCGTGAAGGGCGGCCTGCCGTCACGGCAGCGCATGTTCGACATCACGGGTCCGGCCGTGACGAGGAAGCTTTCGGTCATCGGCACGGCTGTGAAGACAGTGAGCGACTTGAGGGTCGTGAGCGTGGAAGACCTCGGATACGACATGGACATGGTCGACATCACAACATCGACCGGGGACTTCGTCGCGAACGGCGTCATCAGCCACAACTGCTTCGCTCGCGGCACGCACGAGTACCTCGAGCTCGATGCCGGCCGGGATTTCGACTCGCAGATCATCGTCAAGATCAATGTGGCCGATGTCCTGCGACGAGAGCTCGCTCGGCCGTCGTGGGCGCGCGAGCCCGTCATGCTCGGAACGAACACGGATCCCTATCAGCGTGCAGAGGGTCGGTATCGCCTCATGCCGGGCATCGTCTCGGCGCTCACCGACTCCGGCACACCGTTCTCGATCCTCACGAAGGGCACGCTCCTGCGGCGCGACCTGCCGATGCTGACCGAGGCCGCGGCATCCGTCCGCGTTTCCCTTGCGATGTCGATCGCGGTCTTCGACGACTCACTGCAGAAGCTCATCGAGCCGGGCACGCCGAGTGCGGCCGCGCGACTCGAGACGGTGCGCGCGGCGACGGATGCCGGGTTCAGCGTCACGGTCTTCCTCATGCCGATCATCCCCCACCTGACCGACTCGATCGCGATGATCGACGACGCGCTGCGCCGCATCAAGGAAGCGGGGGCGGCACGCGTCGTCTTCGGCGCCCTGCATCTGCGCCCCGGCGCGAAGGGGTGGTTCCTGCAGTGGCTCGAGCGGGAGCATCCCGAACTCCTCTCCTCGTATCGCGGGCTGTACCCGGGGGCATCGACGACAGCGCCCAAGCCCTATCGTGCGTGGCTCTCGAAGCGCGTCCGCCCACTCCTGCGCGTGCACGGACTCGACGGTCACGCCGAGGACGACAGCGCACGTCCGCGGTCTGTCGTGCCCGGGCTCGCGTCGCGATCGGTCGCGAGTCAGATCAGGACGACCTCGCGCGGGCGCGTTGCGGCAGCGGGAGACACCGGGATGCTGTTCTGACCCCCACGAACGCAGAACCGCGTCAACACGGATGCACCACGGCCCAGTCGGGGCCACAATGTGCGCATGGCTCGTTTCCTGCTGTCCGCGATGCCGTTCACCGGTCACGTCAACCCCATGCGCGCCGTCGCGGCGGCGCTCACCGCGCGTGGACACTCGGTGCGCTTCTACACCGGATCGGCGTTCCGCGCCGCGGTCGAGGCATCCGGCGCCGCGTTCATCCCGTGGACGAGCGCACCGGACTTCGACGAGAACGATCTCGCGGCGACGTTCCCCCGGCTCGTGGGCAAGAAGGGCTTCCGTCAGCTCCTGACCAACGTCGTCGACGTCTTCATCGAGACGATTCCCGCACAGGTCGACGACCTGCTGGCCGAGTGGGATCGCGAACCGTGGGATGCCGTCGTGAGCGACGAGCTCTCGCTCGGTGCCTCGTTCACGGCACAGAAGCTCGACACGGCGTGGGGGACGGTGGCCGTCGTTCCGCTCAACCTCGCGAGCTCGCAGGGGGCGCCGAGCACGACGGGGATCTCACGGGGCACGAATCCGATCACCAAGACCCGCGATGCCCTGCTGCGCGCGCTCGTACCGGCCCTGTCCGGACCGATCACCGGGCCCCTCCGACGAGCCCGCGCGGCGATCGGGCTCCCGTACTCGAACCTGACGCTGGATCGTATGGGCTTCTCACCGCAGCTCATCGTCGCGAGCGGTTCGCCGATGCTCGACTACGACCGCACCGACCGGCCCGAGCATCTGCACTTCGTCGGCGAGCTGGCGCTGCAGTCGAAGCCGACGACGCTCCCGCCGTGGTGGGGCGATCTCGATGGGCGCACGGTCGTGCACGTCGCGCAGGGCACGCAGAACATCGATCCGACCGACCTCATCGGGCCGGCGGTCGAGGCACTGGCCGAAGAGGACGTCCTCGTCGTCGTCGCGACGGGCATCGCGGGTCGCGACGAGCTTCCGTTCCCGATCCCGGCGAACGCACGCGTCGGCGGATTCCTGCCCTACGCCGAGCTGCTCCCGCGCACCGACATCATGATCACCAACGGCGGATGGGGTGGCACGCTTGCGGCACTGGGCCACGGCATCCCGCTCGTCATCGGCGGCGGCGACCTCGACAAACCCGAAGTCGCCGCACGCGTCGCGTGGTCGGGAGCGGGAGTCAACCTGCGCACGGGCACCCCGAGTACCGCGCAGGTCGCCCGAGGCTACTCGCGCGTCGCGAGCGATGCGTCGTATCGGGATGCCGCGGCCCGCGTCGGCGAGCAGCTGCGCTCCCTGGGCGGCACGTCGCGAGCGGCCGAGCTGCTGGAGGGCCTGCTCGTCAAGGCCCTGTGACGCGTCGGCGGCCCGCCGTAGCATCCCTCACATGCTGCGTACCTATCCTCACGGAGTCCCCTGCTGGATCCAGCTCGATGTCGCCGACACATCCGTCGCATCGGCGTTCTACGGCGAGCTGTTCGGTTGGACGTTCGCCGACGCCGTGCCCGGCGAACCGGGTGCGTACCTCTTCGCCAGGATCGATGGCGAGGACGCAGGTGCCATCGCGCTCAAGGACGCCGATGGCGGATGGATCAGCTTCATCGCGTGCGACGACATCGATGCGACGTGCGCCGCCGTCGAGCGGGCGGGCGGATTCGTCGCTGACCCGCCTGACGAGGGCAGTCCCTTCGGGCGCAGTGCGACGTGCGTCGATCCGCTCGGGGCCGCCTTCCAGCTCTGGCAGGCCGGGACGCATCCCGGTTCGCAGGTCGTCAACGTTCCGGGCGCGTGGAATTTCAGCGATCTGCACACCCCCGATGCCGAGAGTTCCCTGCGGTTCTACGGGGACATCTTCGGATGGCGCGTCGACGCCGACCTCGGAGCCGGGATGATCCGCCTCCCCGGCTACGGCGATCATCTCGCCGCGACGATCGATCCCGATATCCACGAACGACAGGCGTTCGCACCCGAAGGCTTCGCCGACGTCATCGCGGGTCTGACACCTGATGACTCATCGGAGTGGATCATGCGTTTCACGGTCGGCGATCGCGACGATTCCGCGGAGAGGATCGAGAGCCTCGGCGGCAGCGTGCTCACGCGCGCGGACACGGAGTGGACCAAGGAGGCGATGGCCGAGGATCCCGCCGGCGCGCGATTCGTCATCAGTCAGCTCTCGCCACCCGAGTAACGACCGCGCGCCGAGCGGCTACGCGTCGACGTTCGACAGCTGCCGGCCCGAGAGCTCCTCGAGCAGGTCGTCGCCCGGACGCACCTCTTCGAACGGCGCATCGATCTCGGCGCGGTCGAGCATCTCGGCCATGCGGCGACGGCGCTGCCGTGTGATGAGGGTCACGACGGTACCCGACCGACCCGCGCGGCCCGTGCGGCCCGAGCGGTGCAGGTAGGTCTTGTACTCGTCCGGCGGGTCTGCCTGCACGACGAGGTCGATGTCGTCGACGTGGATGCCGCGGGCGGCGACGTCCGTCGCGACGAGCACGTTGACACGGCCCGACGTGAGCCGCTCGAGGTTGCGCGTGCGCTTGGCCTGGTTGAGATCGCCGTGGAGGGCGACCGCGTTGATGCCGGCATCCTCGAACTGCTCGGACAGCATCTCGGCGTACGCGCGCGTGCGCGCGAAGACCAGGGTCTTCCCCTCGCGCGAGACGAGGGAGTCGAGGATCTCCGCCTTGTCGCGGTGCTCGATGACGAGCACGCGGTGGTCGATCGTCGAGGAATCCTGATCCTCACCGGCGACCTCGTGGACGGCCGGCTCGACGAGGAACTCGTCGACCAGGGCGGCGACCTCGCGGTCGAGGGTCGCCGAGAACAAGAGCTTCTGGCTGCCGGCGGCGGTCGCACGCAGAATCGTCTGCACGCCCTCGAGGAATCCGAGGTCGCACATGTGGTCGGCCTCGTCCAGCACCGCGATCTCGATGCTGGACAAGTCGAGCTTGCCCTGCTTCATGAGGTCTTCCATTCGTCCGGGTGTGCCGATGACGATGTCCACGCCCTTCTTGAGCGCGCCGACCTGACGCCCCTGCGGCACGCCGCCGTAGATCTGGGTCGTGAAGAGCCCGACGCTGCGCGCGATGGGCTGGATGGTCCGATCGATCTGCAGCGCGAGTTCGCGCGTCGGCGCGAGGATGATCGCACGCGGGTTGCGACCGAACTCGCGGCGCTTTCCGCTCTGGCTGCGCAGGATCGACTCGACGAGCGGCGCTCCGAACGCGATGGTCTTGCCCGAGCCGGTGCGTCCGCGGGCGAGGACGTCTCGACCCTCGAGGATCGCGGGGATGGTCGCGGCCTGGATCGGGAAGGGATGCTCCGCCCCGAGGTCGGCGAGCGTGCGGACGATGTTGTCGCCGAGCCCGAGGTCCTTGAACGTCACGTCCGCGACGTCGCCGGCCGCGATCGCCTGCGCCTGCAGGCGCTCGTGCACCACGTCGACGCGCTGGTCGTGCTCGAACGAGCGCGTCGGCTTCGCCGACCAGTCCGAGCGATTCGGGCGATCGGTGGTCTCGCGGTGGGGCGCACGGTCATCACGGCGCGGCGCGCGGTCGTCACGGCGGCCCCTGTCGGAGCGGGGACGGTCATCACGCGCCGGACGCGCCTCGCGGTCGTAGCGCGGGCGGTCGTCGCGGCGGTACGACGGGCGCGCATCGCCGAACGAGCGACGGTCGTCGCGATCGACACGATCCATGCGATCCGTGCGGTTGTCGCGGCCGCCGTACTGGGGCCGACCGGAGGCGCGTTGCGCCGACCCGCGCGATCCCCCCTGGGGACGGTCGCTGCGGTCGTCCCGTGCCGCACGGTCGGAGCGCGGACGGTCATCGCGCGCAGGTCGATCGCCGAACTCGCGACGGGGAGCGCGGTCATCCCGAGCCGGGCGGGCGGAACGGTCGGCGAAACGGTCATCCCGAACCGGACGGGCATCCCGGTCATAGCGCGGACGATCGCCCGCAGCGTGGTTCCGGATGCCACGGGCCTCGTCGCGCCCGGCGCGCTCCTGCGACGTCCAGCGACGCTTGGCCGGAGCCTCCGCCGGTTCGGCACGGTAGCCGCGGTGGCTCGGGCTCTTGCTGCCGGGCTTCTGGGTGCGGGCGGCCGGGGCATCCGTCCGCCGTTTGCGATCCTGGAACGAACCCTTCTTCTCGCCGTACCGCGGCTCGAAGTTCTTCGCGGCGCGGCCGCCGGCGGGCTTCTTGTTCTTGGGCATGGTGGTGTCCTTCTGGGTTTCTCGCATGAGAACAGCACTCTCGTGCGCACCAGCAGAGGGAGCGGAGAGCGACCCGGACGATCGTCGGCCGGGGGGCCATTCACGTGATGGTCGTCGAGGCGGAGTCGCCCCTACCATCGGCCCCTTGGACTCACATGAACCGATCCGCGTGACGCGGTGTCCAGAGCCGACTCGACAAGCTTAGTAGACGCTGACTGCGAACGTGCCGAGTGCCGGTATTCTAGTAGCGCCTGCGCCGCAGGCCGCTGGGGACACGCCTTTTTGTCCTTTGTCGACAACGTCGAGCGAGTTTCCTGGGGAAAGGCTTCACTCGATCGCCGGAGTCGTCGGTGATCAAGGTGGTCAAGATGGCGATTCAAGCCCTCACTCGTGTCGTCGTCGACGACGCTTCTCTCTCTCGCGCGCTCCACGCACGAGCCTCTCCGAGGCCGCGTCCGCGCGCTCTGACCGGACCCCATCGGGTCGGCGCGCTGTCGATGCTCGTCCTCATGATCGGCGTCGCACTGGCCATCTGCACGACGAGCGACCCCGAATGGTGGCACCTGCACTACTCGAAGCTCGGCACCTATGACGACTTCTCGGGTTACGTCTTCAACGGCACCCTCATGATCACCGGATCGCTGCTCGCCGCGTACGGCCTCGTGCTGCCGGTCGGACTGCGCGCAGAGGTCGGGCGGCGCACCCAGCGGGCCGTGCGGTTGTCCGTCGCATCGGTCGGGGCGAGCCTCATCGTCCTGGGCATGATCCCCCTCTCGGTCAGCGAGAGCGCACACGGCATCGCCGCAGCGGGCCTCGCCGTCTCCCTCATCTCCCTCATGTTGAGCGCGATCGGCATCCGCGACCTCGGCGTGCACGCCCGCCGCCGAATGGTGGTGGCGGCCGTCCTGCTCGTCGTCGGCGCAGCATCCATGGTCCTCACGATCATCTCCCCGTTCATGTTCGAGACCTTCGCCTTCGTCGCCATGGGGACGTGGGTGGTCCTGTTCCCGCGGCTGAGCACGGTCCGAGCACCTCGCGAGCAGACGCACGCGCACCCCGCCGCACCGGTGCGAGGCGTCCTACACTTGCGCCATGACCACGCCGTCGCTCCCGTTGCCCGACGTCGTACCACCCGCACCGGTTCGCCGAACCGAAGCGATCGCGGTGTATCTCGCGTTCGGAGCGGGGATCGCGGGCGCGATCTACGGCCTGACCGTGGCCCTGGTCGCGACGAGTCTCGAACTGACCTCCTCCAGCGGCTCGTTCGGCCTGCTGGCGGCCTGCGGCTCGGCGATCGTCGCGGTCGTCGCCTCGGCGGTGGGCTACTGGCGAGCGCGCGACCTGCCCGGCCAGGAGTGGCGTCGCGCCCTGCCGCCATGGAAGTTCACGGTGAACACCGTCTCGGTCGTGATCGTTCACGCGGCGCTCGCGTTCGTCGTGACGTACGCGCTCTACCGACTTCTCGCGCTCGGCTTCATCGGCCTCCCGGTCATCCCCTTCTGGGCGGTCGTGCTGATGGCGGTCACGCTGGGGCTCACCGCCTGGATCGTGTACCTCTCGGTCGCGAGCATGACCACGCAGCGCATGTCGTCGCTGCTCATGGCGTTCATCGCGATCGGCACACTCACCGCGATGGTGACGACCCCCGATCCTGAATGGTGGGCGGTTCATTTCAGCCACCTGGGCTCGTTCGACGACGTGTCGAGCTGGGTCTTCAACGGCACCCTGATCGCCGGCGGACTGCTCGTCACCACCTTCGCGGTCTACATCGCGAATGACCTCGACGCCCTTACCGCCGCGGGAGCGTTGACGGGGAGCAACGGACAGCGCATCGTGCCGGCTCTGTTCGTCGTCATGGGCATCATGCTCGCGTGCGTCGGGCTCTTCCCTGTCGACGTGAACCTGCTCGTGCACAACCTGTCGGCGATGGGCATGGCCGCCATGTTCCTCGTGCTGCTGATCGGCGGACCCCGCCTGCTGCGCGGGATGCCGCGCACCTACTTCGTGTCGGCCTGGGCATTCCTGGCTGCGCTGGTCGCCTCGATCGTGCTGTTCGCGATCGGCTACTTCTCCCTCACCGCCTTCGAGATCATCGTCTTCGCACTGATCTTCGGATGGATCGCCGTCTTCATCCGGTTCCTGGCCGTGAGTGGACAGAAGGCCTGAGTCCGGCACCGCGACACGGGGCGACGAGAATGGATGCATGGCAGAACCCGACACGCATCCGATCACGGTCGCGATCGAGCGACGGATAGACCCGACGCGCACCGTCGAGGCGACGAGCTGGATGCAGTCCGGGACCGACCTCGCGACCGGGTTCGCCGGCTTCCTCGGCTCGGGGTGGGTACGAGCCGGTGAAGGCAGTGACCTCTGGTACATGCTGTACCGCTTCCGCGATATCTCCACCCTCGAGGCGTGGGAGCAGTCGTCGCAGCGCGCGTGGTGGCTCGAATCGGGTCATGCGTTCGCGAGCGAGGTGCGTGTCGAGCGGCGCACCGGCATCGAGGGATGGTTCGACGCTCCCTTCGCGACGCACGTGGAGGCGCGGCATCCCGCCGGTGAACCGACTCCCGCGACCGGCCCCATCCAGCAGCCCATCCCCGCCGCTCCGCCGCGTTGGAAGCAGGCGATCACGATCTGGCTGGGGTTCTTCCCTACGAACATGCTCGCGTCGTGGCTCCTTGGGTTCGTGCCAGGTTTCGCGGAGTGGCCGCTCGTGCTGCGGGTGCTGCTCGCGACGATCGCGCTGACGCCGGTCATGACGTACTTCGTGCTGCCCTGGGTGACGCGGATGCTGCGGCCCTGGCTGCATCGCGGAGCCTGACCGGTCAGCGGTCGGTCGCGGCGATCGTCTCGGCGAGCGCCGACGTGAAGCGTTCGACGTCAGCGGCGTCGAACGGGAGCGGGGGGCGCACCTTGAGCGTGTGGTTGCGCTCGCCCGAGGCGGCGAGGAGCACGCGGCGATCGCGCATCCCGTTGACGATGTCGATCGCGCGCGCCTCGTCGGGTCGGCCGTCGGCGTCGACGATGTCGATGCCGAGGTAGAGCCCTGCGGCGCGGACGTCGCCGATCGCGGGTGACTCGTCCGCCAGCGACCGCAGTCGCTCCTCGAGCAGATCGCCCGTGCGCTGCGCGTTTCCGATGAGGCCTTCGTCCGCGAGCACGTCGAGCACGGCGTTCGCCGCGGCGACCGAGACCGGGGTGCCCCCGAAAGTGTTGAAGTAGCGCTGTCGCGATCCGAAGCCGTCGATGACGGCATCCACCGCCGCGAAACCCGCGATCGGCATGCCGTTGCCCGCGGGCTTGCCGAAAGTCACGGCATCGGGCACGATCCGGTGGCGATCGAAGCCCCACATGCCGTGGCCCAGGCGGCCGAAACCGGCTTGGACCTCGTCCGCGATGAACATTCCGCCCGCGGCATGCACCAGATCGACCGCCGGCGTGAGGAAGTCGCCGGGGATCACGCCATCGCTCGCGAAGATCGTGTCGACGAACAGGGCGGCGACGCCGTAGCCCGCGTCGTCGAGCTCGGCGATCGCCGCGCGCACGCCGTCGATGAAGGCGACGGGATCGGGATGCGGCGGCGGCACGAGTCGCACCCACGGCTCGACGGCTTCCTCGCCCACGAGCGAGGGCGACAGCGCGCCGGCCGCGAGGGTCACGCCGTGATATGCGTAGCGCGTGACGATGGCACCGCTATGGCCCGTGGCATCCCGCGCCACCTTCAACGCGAGATCGTTCGCCTCGGAGCCCGTGCACGTGAGCATGACGTGACCGATGGCCGGCGGAAGCGTCGCGAGCAGCCGCTCGGCGTAGTCGACGACGGCGCCGTGCAGGTAGCGGGTGTGGGTGTTCAGGAGCGCGGCCTGCGTCGCGATCGCCTCGGTGACCCGCGGGTGCGCGTGGCCGACCGATGGGACGTTGTTGTACGCGTCCAGGTACTCGACGCTGTCGGCGGTGTAGAGCTTCGTGCCCCGCCCTCGCACGAACTCGAGGGGCTCGCGGTAAAAGAGGCGGTACGCACCGCCCAGCGCCCGCTCGCGCCGGCCGATGAGTTCACGGGTCGAGGCATCGAGTCCCGCGGCGTGTTCGGGTCGGAAGTACGTCGAGGGTCCCGTCGTCATGATGCACTCCCGTCGTCGGCGGCGATCAGCCTACGCAGATCGAGCGAGGCGCGCGCGATGCGTGCGCCCTCGTCGCGTCGTCCTTCGACGATGGATGCCGGGGCGCCGACGCTCATCAGGATGCGCTGCGCTGCCCGCGCCCGGACGATCACCGGCAGCACGACGAGCTCGTCGGCCGTCAGGTCGATGAGCTCGCGGTAGCCCGCGAGGAACGCCTGCGGCGCGGCCCACGCGTCGAGTTCGGAGGTGTAGCCGAGCGTGTACGACATCGCGATGCCCACGTCGCACACGCGCGGAAGACGGGCTGCGTCGCCGAAGTCGACGACCCCCGTGACGCGGTCGTGGTCGAGGAGGACGTTGCCGCCGTTGAGGTCGTTGTGCACGACCTGCGCGGGCAGCCTCTCGATCGCCGGAAGCACGTCGTCGAGGTCGTCGAGCGCTCGGGCGAGATCCGCCCGCGCTGCGCGATCGTCGATCGCGTCGATGCGGTCGCGCAGCGACGATGCACGGCGCACGTCCCACTCGACCGGGCGCTGGTCGGCGGAATGCCGGAACCCCTCCAGTGCGCGAGTGAGTCGTCCCGCGACCCGACCGATCTCGTGCACGACGGGGAGGTCGACGGTGGATGCCGCGGCATCCCTCCCCGGAAGGCATTCGATGAGCCGGACCCATCTGCCGTCGACGTCGACGCGGGTCACGCCCTGCGGCGTCGGAAGAGTGCGCGCGAGCGGCAGCGTCGGGTCGACGGCGAGCGCGGCCTCGACGAGGTCAGACTCGAAGTCGAGCGTCTCAGCGGCGGTGCCGGCTGCCGCGATCTTGAGGATCGCGGTGGAGCCGTCTTCGAATGACGCGCGATAGGTCTCGTCGACCTCGGACTCCAGGCGATCGAGACGCGCGGTCGTGCGACCCCACCACGCCGTCAGCGACGCCGGTGATGCGGGCATGTTCGTAGGAGGTCGATCCGCTCAGGCGTCGTCGCGGCGCTCGTCGGCGGCATCCGGCTCCTCACCGGAACCGTCGGCGGCACCCGCATCCACCTCGTCAGCCGAACCGTCTCCCGTGGCCGCATCGGCGCCCTCGGACTCGGCCGTTTCCGACGGCTCGGGAGCTCCGACCGGCTCGACCAGCTCGGTGATCGCCGGATCAGCCGAGTGACCGCCGTCAGGATCCGCCCCGGAACCGTCGGCGGCACCCGCATCCACCTCGTCAGCCGAACCGTCTCCCGTGGCCGCATCGGCGCCCTCGGACTCGGCCGTCTCCGACGGCTCGGGAGCCCCGATGGGCTCGGCGACCGCGTCGAGATCCGGCTCGGCGACTGCGTCGAGCTCCGGCTCGGCCGCAACGTCGACGACAGCCGGCGCTTCGGCGACGAGGACCGCACCGGTGGCCAGGGCCGCTTCGCGCTCGCGGCGCTCGCGGCGGGTCTCGAATGCGGGGGTGTCCGTCGCCACGGCGGGTGCGGCATCCGCCTCTTCGACGGCTGACCCCGCCTTCGCTGCGCGACGCGCGGCTCGGCGCTCCTTGGCGCCCTCGACGAGGTTGTAGAGCGTCGGCAGCACGAGCAGCGTCAGCACGGTCGACGACACGAGTCCGCCGATCACGACGATCGCGAGCGGCTGCGAGATGAAGCCGCCGTGGCCCGTGATGCCGAGCGCCATCGGGGTGAGCGCGAAGATCGTCGCGAGCGCCGTCATGAGGATCGGGCGCAGACGCCTCGACCCGCCGGCGATCGTCGCGTCGTGCGCCGACAGGCCCTTGAGTCGGTACTGGTTGACGAGGTCGACGAGCACGATGGCGTTCGTCACGACGATGCCGATGAGCATCAGCACGCCGATGAGGGACGCGACGCCGAGCGGCACGCCCGTCGCGATCTGCAGCAGGATCGCGCCGGTCGCCGCGAACGGCACCGAGACGAGCAGCAGGAGCGGCTGGCGGAGCGACTTGAACGTCGCGACCATGACGATGTAGACGATCAGGATGGCCGCGAGGAGCGCCAGGCCGAGCTGCGAGAACGCGTCCGCCTGCTGCGTCACGACACCGCCGAGGGACGCATCGGCCGACGACGGCAGGTCGGCGTCCTCGAGCGCTGTCGTCACGGAAGCCGTCGTGGCCTGCAGGTTGTCGGTCGAGGGCGTGACCGTGACGGTCGCCGTGCGCTGCCCGCCCTCGGTCGTGATCGAGGTGGGGCCCTCGGACTCCTCGACGGTCGCGACGTCCGACAGCGGAATCGGCCCTGCGGCCGACGGCACGGTGAGCTCGCTCAGCTCGTCGATCGTCGCCGGAGTCTGGGATGCCGCGAGGTAGACCGTGAGGCCGGTGTCGTCGATCTCGACCGTGCCGATGCGCTGCGGCTGCATCGTGTTGGAGACGAGCGCGCCGACCGCGACTTCCGACAGGCCGAGTTCGGCGGCCTTCTCGCGGTCGACCGTCACCGAGATGTACGGGAGGGATGCCGAGAGGTTGCTCGAGACCTGACCCACGCCGTCGACCCCTGTCACGGCGTCGACGACGGCATCCGTCGCCTCCTGGAGGGTGGACGAATCGGGTGCCGTGACGTCGATCGCGATGTCGGTCGACCCGAAGCCTCCGCTGGACGCCGCGATCGTGATGGTCCCGACGTCATCGAGGTCGGCGACGGCGTTCTGGACGTCCTCGCGCACCTGCACCTGGTCGGCGTCGGCGTCGGTCGTGATCGAGTAGGTGATGCCGCTGCCGCCGCCCGTGAAGGCGTCGCGCAGCGCCGAACCGCTGGAGCCGATCGAGACCTGGACGGTCTCGATGCCGGGGACGTCCGGCAGCGCGGCTTCGACGGTCTCGGCCGCGGCCGACTCCGCCTCGAGGCTCGGCGCTGCGCCGATCGTCTGGGTCATCGTGAAGGTGTTCTGCCCCGAGTCGCCGAGGAAGTTCGTCTTCATGAAGGGCGCAGCCGCGATCGTTCCGCCGAGGACGAGCACCGCCAGGATGAGGGTGACGGCCGAGTGCTTGAGCGTCCAGCGCAGAATCGGCAGGTAGGCCTTCTGCAGACGCGACGGCGGCGCCTTCTCGTCTTCGGGGTCGATCGCGCGACCTTCGGCATCCAGCAGCGGCTTTCCGGGACGCAGGAACCAGTAGGCGAGAACGGGCACGATCGTGAGCGCCACGAGGAGCGAGGCGACCATCGCGATCGTGATCGTGAGGGCGAACGGGCGGAAGAGCTCACCCGTGATGTCGCCGACGAAGGCGATCGGCAGGAAGACCGCGACCGTCGTGATCGTCGACGACGTGATCGCGGTCGCCACCTCGCGCACCGCGAGCAGGATCGACGCCTTCTTGTCCGCGTCACCGACGTAGTGCCGCTTGATGTTCTCGATCACGACGATCGAGTCGTCGACGACGCGACCGATCGCGATCGTGAGCGCACCCAGGGTCAGGATGTTGAGGGAGTAGCCGAAGGCCTGGATGCCGATGAACGTGATGAGCACGCTCGTGGGGATCGAGATCGCCGTGACCAGGGTCGACCGCACCGACATGAGGAACAGCAGGATGATGAGCACCGCGAAGACGAGGCCGAGCATGCCCTCGACGGCCAGGGTCTCGATCGAGTCCTGGATGTAGGGCGCCTGGTCGAAGACGATCGTGAAGGTCGCGCCGTCGAGGCTCTTCTCGAGGTCGGGCAGCACCGCGATGACGCCCTTCGAGACGTCCACCGTGTTCGCCGAGGGAAGCTTCGTGACCGCGATCGTGAGCGCCGGCTCGCCGTCGACGCGCGAGATCGACGTCACCGGGTCCTGCGTTTGCTCGACCGTCGCGACATCGGCGATCGTCAGCGCGCCGGCCTGGAACTGGGTGGCATCCGCCGGCACGAGCGGCAGCGCCGCGAGCTCGTCGACCGACGTGATCTTCGTGCCGGTCTGCACCGTGAGGGTCTCGTCGTTCTCGGTGATCTCGCCGCCGGGGAACAGCACGCCGTTCTGATCGAGGGCATCCCGGATCGCCTGCTGCGTGTAGCCGGCGGCGGCGAGGGCCTCCTGGTCGGGCGTGATCGTGATGCGCTGGCCGACGCCGCCGACGATCTGGGCGGCGTTGACGCCTTCGACGTCTTCGAGGTCGGGGATGACGGATGCCTCGAGCTGAGCCTGGATCGTCTCGGCGTCGTCGTAGCCGGTGACCGCGACCTGGATGACCGGGAAGTCGTCGATGCTCGCCGACAGCACTTGGGGATCGACGCCGTCGGGCAGGTCGGACGAGATGCGGTTGATCGCCTGCGTCATCTTCTGCTCGGCGGTCGCGAGATCGGTGCCGTAGGCGAACGAGGCCTGCACGATCGACGCGTTCGTCGTGCTCGTGGCGGTGCTCGTCTCGAGTCCGGGCACGCCCTGGATCGCGGCCTCGATGGGCCCCGAGACATCGTTGTTGACCACTTCGGGCGACGCGCCCGGGTACGTCGAGACGACGATGAGCGCGGGGAACTCGATCGACGGGATGAGCTCCTGTTTGAGATTCGTGAGCGCGAGCCCGCCGAAGATCGCCGCGACGATCGTGATGAGGGCGATGAGCGCGCGGTTGCGCAGGCTCAGGACGGCGAGGTTCGACACGGTTGCCTCTGCAGTGATGAAGGATGCCGCGGCCGGCTCGGTGCTGTGTGACCTTCCGCGCCGATACGAGAATGTATCGACTCTCAGTATTCCACGGTGGTTCCTGAGTCCCCGCCTACAGGGCGCCTCCGAGCACCAGGCCCAGCCCGGCGGCGGCGACGGTCGCGACCAGGGTGCCGATCGCGTTGGCGACGGCGACCCGTGACTGCGGTTCCTCGGCGAGCAGCACCGTCGTCACGGCGACCGAGCTGAACGTCGTGTATCCGCCGAGCAGGCCGACGCCGACGATCCACGCGAGCGGCGTGCCGGGCGCGGACCCCGCGACGACGCCGAGCGCGAACGAGCCCGAGATGTTGACGACGAGGATCCCCCACGGGAACCGTGCACCGACCGCCAGCGTCGTCCAGATATCGACGAGGTAGCGCAACGCTGCGCCGACGCCTCCGGCGAGCGCGACGAACAGGAAGAGCAGCGGGGTCATGTGCGCGGCCTGCCGATCAGGAGCCCAGCCCATGCCGCGAGCGTGCCCGCGACGACCGTCGCGAGTGCGATGAGCAGCGCGAACGGCTCGACGGACTGCACCGCGAAGGTGCTGTAGGTCGTGAAGCCGCCCATGATCCCTGCGCCGAAGAACTGGCGGAGCGCTCGGGAACGCGATGAGTCGGTGCTCCGTGCCGCGAGCCCCGTGACGATCCCGAGTCCGAAGGCGCCGACGATGTTGATGAGCGGGATGCTGAGCCAGGCCCACGACGGATCCTCGAGCACGATGATCCCCGCACGCAACGCAGTGCCCACAGCGCCGCCCGCGGCGATCAGGCCGAGGTGCGACCACGAGAACGCCGGTCGGGACACGCACTCAGGCTAGCGCCGCGTCGACCGTCACCCTCGCTTCTTCGCCTTCCTGCCACGGTCGCCCCGACGTGCCTTCTCTCCACCCAGCAGCGACCGGATCCCCGACTCGGGCGTGACGTCGAGATCGATCACGTGACCGCGCGCATAGCGGGCGAACACACGCGGGTCGATGTAGCTGCTGCGCGCGACGGCCGGCGTGTTGCCGAGCGCGTCGGAGGTCGCCCGCACAGCGAGGGTCTCTGCGTTACGGCGCTCGCGGTCGGTCGAGACGAGGCCGATGCGCGCGAGCGACTGTGCCGCGACGATCGTGCCATGGAGCGTGCGGAAGTCCTTCGCCGTGAAGGCGCCGCCCGTCAGCGAGCGGACATGGTCGTTGACCTCCGAGGGCTTGAGCGCGACGCGCCGCGATCCCTTGCGATAGGCGAGCAGAGAAGAGCGCGGCCTCCCCTGCACGAGCACCGCGATGACGTCGGCGAGGTCTTCGTCGTCCACCTCGATCCACGCGCGCTTTCCGCTCTTCCCGGGGAACGAGAGGGTGACGGTGGATGCCTCGACCGCCGCATCCCGTCTCTCCAACGTCGTGAGCCCGCGGCTGCCGTGCTTCTCGAGGTAGCGGGCCGATCCGATCCGCGGCGCCGCGGTGTCGAGCAGCCGGAACGACACCGCGAGGACGCGCTCGCGATCGAGTTCTGTGCGGTGCATGCTGCGGGTCACCTGGCGGCGCGCACTCGGCAGCGCCGCGGCGAGCGCGAGCGCACGGGCGAACTTGCCCTTGTCGCGACGCTCGCGCCAGAGCGGATGATAGAGGTACTGGCGGCGGCCCGCGTCATCCGTCCCCACGGCCTGGATGTGTCCGAGCGGCTCGACGCTGATCCACACGTCGGTCCACGCGGGAGGAATCACGAGCGCCGCGATGCGGTCGCGCTCGTCCTCGGACGCGGCATCGCCGGTCGGGGCCTCGTAGCGGAAGCCTCTGCCGGATCGGATGCGTCGCAGCCCCGGATCGTCGCCCGGTGCGACGCGGACGAGTCCGGAGCCCTGGCGGCTCAGTGGTTCCGGAGCATCGCGATGAGCTCCGCCTTGCGCGTGCCCGAGTAGCCCGTGACGCCGAGCTCCTTCGCGCGCTTGCGCAGCTCAGGGACCGTCCAGTCCTCGTAGTCGCCGGCCTTGCCACCGCGACGGCCGACGGCCTTCGCTCCGTCGCGGGCGACGGCATTGGAGATGCGTGCGGCCTTCTCTTTCGACGCGCCCTGCTTGCGCAGCTCGTCGTAGAGATCCGGCTCGTTCAGCGTGCGCGATGCGCGACGTCGCGGCATGAGTCCTCCTTCGTCCCGCTTCCGAAGCTAGGGATCCGGGGCACTGCACAGGTAGGGCTTGACAGCGGAGTTCGTAGCACCGCCCAGACGTCAGGCGCAAGCCCTCCCCCGTTTCGGCGGAACGGTGGGAGCGTGTTCAAGTGCCCACGAGGCACACCGGAGCGTTCGCCTCGCACCGGAAAGAGAAGGAGAACGTCATGAACATCCTGCTGATCATCATCATCGTGGTCGCCATCGTGCTCGCCATCGTCGGAGGAATGGGCCAGGCACTCAGCTGGCTGCTCTGGGTCGCGCTGATCGTGGGTGTGATCGCCCTGATCGCCCTGCTCTTCCGCCTCATCAGCGGCAGCCGCCGCACCTGACCACAGCTTCCTCTCCCCGGAAGACGACGGGATGCCGTGACCACTCGGTCACGGCATCCCGTCGTTTCCGCTAGAGGTTCGCCTCCGCGTAGACGCGGAGCGCGTCGCGGACGAACTCGGCGCCGGACTGGCCGCCGTAGTTCTTCCCGAACCGCGGATCGGCGACGTACATCTCGCCGAGCCCGATGACGTAGCCCTTCACGTCGCCGCCGGGTGCCGCGGCGGGAGTGCCGGGCACTCCCGTCAGCCACTCGACGTGCTGCTTCGCGAGCACCTGCGCCTCGGCACCGGCGGGGTCGATCCCCCGCTCGGCGGCGGCGGTCCAGTCGCTCGAGAGCTGCGCTGTGCGCTGATTCCACGCCGCCTTGTCGTCGGCGCTCATGCCGCGCCACCAGGCGTCGCCGGTCGCGTACGCGTCCTTTCCCCAACGCTCTTCGACCTCCTCCCGGTACTGGGTGTGGTCGAAGCCGTCGAACATGTTCTCTGCCATGAGTCGTTCACCTCCTCTCAATGCCGTGATGGTGGATTCGACCGACGCGATCTGGCGCGCCAGTCGGCTCTGCTCCTCGTGCAGCCACGCCAGGTGGCCTTCGAGCGCGGTCTCCTCGCGCTCCTCCCGATCGAGGACGTCGGCGATCTGCGGGAGTCCGAGACCGAGCTCGCGCAGCAGCAGGATCCGCTGCAGGCGCACGAGCGCCGCCGCGTCGTAGTGGCGGTAGCCGTTCGATGCGACGCTCGACGGCGGCAGCAGGCCGATGTCGTCGTAGTGCCGCAGGGTGCGGCTCGTCGTGCCTGCGATCTTCGCGATCTGCTGGATCGACCACTCCATGTCGTTCTCCCTTCGTTCATGGACCACGCTAAAGGTTGACGTTGCGTCAAGGTCAAGTCGGGATGCTGGGAAACTTCCGCGCCTCATTGCAGACTCGCGATATATCGTGTTACGCTGGCCTCAACGCGATATATCGCGATCGAGAACTCACCCAGGAGGAGAACATGACCTTCGAGAAGTGGATCGTCCACCCCGGAGAAACCCGCGTCATCGACATCGAGTCGGCGACATCGCTGAAGGTCGGCCTCGTCGGCGGCCAGATCGACGTCGTCGCCCACGACGAGCCGGGACTGCGCATCGAGGTGCACGGCGTGACCGTGAAGGACCTTCGCATCGAGGTGACCGGCGATGCCGTCGAGATCGACCATCCGCAGCTGCGGTGGGACAACTTCCTCGAGGTGTTCCGCAACTTCGGCGCCGGCGGCCCCAAGGCCGAGATCAGCGTCGCGGTTCCCCGCGACATCGCCCTGACCCTCGGCGTCGTGTCGGCGAGCGCGCTCGTGTCGGCCATCCGCAACGACGCGCGTCTCAACACCGTCTCGGGCGATCTCATCGTCGATGGGATCACGGGCAACCTGACCATCAACGCCGTCTCGGGCGACGTGCAGGTGCGCGAGCTGCGCGGCGCACTGTCGGCGAACAGCGTCTCGGGCGACGTCGCCGCGACGGGCACGCTCACCAAGGCGACGATCGACACCGTGTCGGGCGCGATGGTCGTCGACTCGACGGGCCCGATCCACGCGATCAACCTCAACACCGTGAGCGGCAGCTCGACGGTCCGCCTCGACGAGGGCCTTCCGGCCAACTACGTCGTACGCAGCGTCAGCGGCACCGTGCAGATCGACAGCGTCGTGCGTTCGGGCAACGGCGCGGGCCCGACGACGAATTTCACCGGTTCGATCGGCGAGCTCAGCGGCAGCTTCGTCGACGTCCGCGCGAACTCGGTATCGGGTGATGTGACGGTCCTGCGCCGGGCGATCGCCGCCGCCCCGGCTCCGGAGCAGGTCGCCGGCGTCGATGAGGAGGAGTGGTGATGAGCCCCGTCTTCTCGCACGGCGACCTTCGCCTCTACCTGCTGAACCTGCTCGACGAGGGTCCCCGCCACGGGTACGACATCATGCAGGCGCTCTCGGACCGCACGGGCGGCACGTACACGCCGAGCGCCGGCACAGTGTATCCACGCCTCGCGAAGCTCGAGGAGGAGGGGCTCGTCACGAAGTCGGTCGACGGCCGCAAGACCGTCTACGAGATCACCGAAGCCGGTCGGGCCGAAGTCGCCGCCCGTCAGGGCGACCTCGAAGGCATCGAGGCCGGCCTCACCGACAGCGTGCGCCTCATCGCCGATGAGGTGCGGGGAAGCGTCCGCGAGGCGATGAAGAGTCTGCGCGCCGACCTCGCCGCGGCGAGCCGGACCGAGCGCGCCGAGGCTCGCGTCACGACCGAGTCCGACGACGCGCGGGCGCGCAGTCGAGAGCAGCTGCACCGCGCCGACGCCCTCGTGAGCGAGTTCCGCGCCCGGGTGCGCAGTGATCTGCGCGGCTACGTCGCCCGCGGCGGAGAGCTCGCGGCATCCCTCGTCGACGATCTCGAACGCACGCTCGACGACGCGGCCCGCACTCTCACCCGCACTCTCCAGCGCTGAGCCCTTCTCCGCGAGAACCCATGTCTGTGACGAGAACACCGCCGAGGCGTGTGTTCTCGCAGCGGAATCGGGTTCTCGCGGTGGAGAGGGATGCCGGGGCTACGCGGTCGGCCAGACGTCCTCGTCGTCGGGAACGGGCTCACCCAGCGGCACGACGAGGATGGGCCGATGCTGCCGGTGTGCCAGCCGCGCCGCGACCGAACCCGTGAAGAACTCGCGGATCGACTCACCGAATCCGCGGCGCCGCGTGCCGACGACGATGAGGCGCGCTTCGACCTGGTCGGCGAGATGCTTCATCGCGAGCGCGGGATCCCCGACGAGCTGCTGGACGCTCCATTCGAGCGAGCGCCCCTCGAGTGCGGTGGTCGCCGCCGCCGTCACATCGGCCAGTGCGCCCTCGCCCGACGTGACGTCCAGATCGATGGGCGCCGAATGCACGTAGCCGTCGGGGTCTTCGTAGGTCACGAACCGCGTGACGTCGACGTGCACGACCAGCAGCGGGGCGTGGAAGAGCTCGGCGTACTTCGCGGCTTCTTTCAGCACACGCGAGGACTGCCCGGGGATGGTGCCGACGATGACCGCGCCACGCGCGGCATCCCGTTCTTCCTCGCCGCCGACGGATGCCTCGTCACTCATGCGTCTCGCCTCTCTGCGCCGCGCGCCGACTGCCGGAGCGGCCGGGGGCCGAAGGCTCCGTGTTATCCTGAATGCTACTCTTACCGGCCTCGAAGCCGGACGACATCGAGCGGGCGCCCGCAGCGGCCCGCCACTCAGAAATGAGGGGGTCTCGCATATGGGGCGTGGCCGTCAGAAGGCGAAGAACACGAAGATCGCCCGTGAACTCAAGTCTTACAGCCCGAGCGTGAACTATTCCGCTCTGGAGCGTGAGCTGGGTCACCCGACCGACGACGAATACGTCGACAAGTGGGCGGATCAGTACGCCGACGAGCTCGAAGACGAGAAGGCCTGACGCCTCTCGTCCTCACCAGGTGCCGTGGCGGCGCTCCCACTCGTCCTCGACCGTGTGCGGTCGCGAGATGACGAACCCCGCCGGGATCGCTGCCGCCACGACGACGGCGAGCACGACGAGCGGCGCGGTCCATGATCCGGTGCGGTCGTGCAGGATGCCGATGCCCACGGGGAACAGCGCCACGATCGCGTAGCCCACGCTCTGGACGAACCCGCTCAGCGCGACGGCGCCCTCGTGCGTGCGCGTGCGCAGGCCGAGGAGCACGAGTGTGAGCGGGAAGAGCAGCGGCGCCGTGCCCAGGAGCGCGACCCACAGCCACGGCGCGGCCTGCGGCGCGAACAGGAGCCCGGCGATCCCGGCGAACCCTGCGACGACGCCGACACCGATCACGGCGCGCGTGGCGTCGTAGCGCTGCACGAGCAGCGGGACGAGAAGCGAGGCCGGCAGCCCCATCGCCGCGAACAGTGAGAGCAGCGCACCCGCCGCGACCGGAGTGACACCGGCGATGTCGACGAGGATCTTCGGCAGCCACGCGAATGACGTGTAGGCGATCGAGCCCGACATCGCGAAGCCGACGACGAGCGCCCAGGCGAGCGGCAGGCGCCAGAGCCGCCCGAACACGCGCGGATTGGCGGACTCGATGTCGACGTCTGCACCGCCGCGCTCGCGAACGAGCAGGGTGATCCAGGGGATCATCGCGACGACGGCGAAGACGGCCCACAGCCCGAGCGACACGCGCCACGACGAGGCATCCGCCACGGGCACTGCGACGAGCGGCGGCAGGAACGTGGACACGGCCATCGTCGTCGAGTAGATCGTCGTCATGAGGCCGATGCGATCGGGGAAGTACTTCTTCACGAGCGGCGGCAGGAGGATGTTGCCGACGCCGACGGCGGCGAAGATGAGCGCCGTCGCGCCGAGGAGGGTGAGCGAGTCCACCGCGAGCCCGCGTGCGATCAGGCCGATCGTGGCGACGACCATCGCCGCGATCGCGAGGCGTTCGAGCCCGAAGCGCCGCTCGAGAGCCGGCGTCAGGATGCCGAAGACGGCATAGCAGACGGGTGGGGCGGTGCCGATCAGGCCGACGACGGCGGCCGGCATCGCGAAGTCGGCCGAGATCTCGCCGAGCACCGGCGAGAGGGATGCGACGGCCGACCGCAGCGAGAAGGCGAACAGGACGATGCCGACGACGGCGAGTGCTCGCCCCTGCCAGAACGGACGCGCGGGGGTGGAGCTCACCTCACAACGATAGTCGGGTCAGCTCTCCTGCGAGCCTTCGACCCACGCGAGGTACTCGTCGGTCACGGTGCCCGTGACGTAGCGCCCGTCGAAGCAGCTCATGTCGAGGTCGTCGACGTCGGAGCCCTCGAGGATCGCGGCCTTGAGGTCGTCGACCTCCTGATAGACCATGTAGTCCGCGCCGAGCTCCTCGGCGATCTCGGGGATCGTGCGGCCGTGCGCGACGAGCTCGTGCCGCGAGGGCATGTTGATGCCGTAGACGTGGGGGTACCTCACGGGCGGCGCGGCCGAAGCGAACGTGACACTCTTGGCTCCGGCATCCCGAGCCATCTGGATGATCTGCTTCGAGGTCGTGCCCCGCACGATGGAGTCGTCGATGAGCAGCACGTTCTTGCCCTTGAACTCGCTCGACATCGCGTTGAGCTTCTGGCGCACGCTCTTCTTGCGCACGGCCTGCCCCGGCATGATGAACGTGCGGCCGACGTAGCGGTTCTTGTAGAAGCCCTCGCGGTATTCGATGCCGAGCTTGCGCGCGACCTGCATCGCCGCGGGGCGCGACGAGTCGGGGATGGGCATGACGACGTCGATGGCGCCCTGCGGCGTGTACTTCGCGATCGTGTCGGCGAGCCGCTCGCCCATGCGCAGGCGCGCCTCGTAGACGGAGATGCCGTTCATGACCGAGTCGGGACGCGCGAGGTAGACGTACTCGAACGAGCAGGGGATGAGCTTCGGGTCCGCCGCGCACTGCTTCGTGTGCAGATGACCGTCGAGGTCGATGAAGACGGCCTCGCCCGGCATGACGTCGCGGACGACCTCGAACTCGCCGTTCTCGAGGACGAGGGACTCGGATGCCACGACCCACTCGTACGAGCCGTCCGCGGCCTTGCGGGTGCCGAGGATGAGCGGACGGATGCCGAACGGGTCGCGGAACGCGAGCAGTCCGTACCCGGCGATGAGCGCGATCGCCGCATACGAGCCCTCGACCCGCTCGTGCACGCGCTGCACGGCCTGGAAGATCTCGTCGGGAGCCAGTTCGACGCCCGAGATCGAGGCCTGCAGCTCGTTCGCCAGCACGTTCACGAGCAGCTCGGTGTCGCTCGACGTGTTGAGGTGCCGACGGTCCTTGTGGAAGAGCTCCTGCGTGAGCTCGCGCGTGTTCGTCAGGTTGCCGTTGTGCACCAGAACGATGCCGTACGGGGCGTTGACGTAGAAGGGCTGCGCTTCTTCTTCGTTGGATGCCGTGCCCTGCGTCGCGTAGCGGACGTGCCCGAGGCCGATCTCGCCGATGAGCGAACGCATGTCCCGCGTGCGGAACGCTTCGCGCACCTGGCCCTTGGCCTTCGAGATGTGGAAGACGCCGTTGGCCTCGGCGGTCGCGATGCCGGTCGAGTCCTGCCCGCGGTGCTGCAGGAGTGCGAGCGAGTCGTAGATCTCCTGGTTGACGGGCCCGCGCCCGACCATCCCGATGATTCCGCACATGGGGTGTTACTCGGCTCCGTCACTGCTGTAGGTGCCGACGAGGCGAACCGCCCCGCCGTCGACGCCCTTGGCGCCCTGTTCGTAGTCGCCCTCGGGCCGCGCCGCGCCGCGCACGACCCCGACGGGCCACGTCGCGATGCCGTCCTGCGCGAGAGCGGAGGCCGCGGCATCCGCTTTGTCGGCCGACACCACCGCGAGGAAGCCGATGCCGAGGTTCCAGGTGCCTTCGGTGCTCTCGAGTTCGAGGCCTCCGAGGTCGGCCAGGACACGGAAGACCGGCGGCGGCGACCACGTCGAGCGATCGATGTCGACCCACGTTCCCTGCGGGAGCACGCGGGCGAGGTTGGCGGCGATGCCGCCGCCCGTGACGTGGCTGAGCGAGTGCACGGCTCCGCCGAGCTGCGCGATCAGACGCAGCAGCGGCGAGGTGTAGAGGCGCGTCGGCTCGAGGAGGGCCTCGCCCCACGTGCAGCCGAAGTCGGCGGCGTTGTCGCCGTACGAGATCCCCGCGCGGGCGACGATGTGGCGCACGAGCGAATAGCCGTTGGAGTGGAGGCCGCTGGATGCCAGGGCCAGAACGACATCGCCGTCCTGCACGCGCTCGGCGCCGAGCACCGCACGCGCCTCGACGACGCCCGTGGCTGCGCCGGCGACGTCGTAGTCGTTGACGCCCAGGAGCCCAGGATGCTCCGCCGTCTCGCCGCCGACGAGCGCCGTGCCCGTCTCGGCGCAGCCCTGGGCGATGCCGCGGACGATGTCGGCGATGCGCTCGGGGAAGACCTTGCCGCACGCGATGTAGTCGGTCATGAAGAGAGGCTTCGCGCCCACGACGACGATGTCGTCGACGACCATGCCGACCAGGTCGAGCCCGATCGAGTCGTGCTTGTCGATCGCCTGTGCGATCGCGACCTTCGTGCCGACGCCGTCGGTGCTCGTCGCGAGAAGGGGCTTCGTGTAGCTCTTGAAGAGAGATGCGTCGAAGAGCCCGGCGAAGCCGCCGACGCCTCCGAGCACCTCGGGGCCGTGCGTGCGACGCACGGCCGACTTCATGAGTTCGACTGCGAGGTCACCGGCAGCCGTATCGACGCCGGCTTCGGTATAGGGATTGGTGGGGGAAGCCACGCACCCAGCCTACCGGCGGGACGCCGGGACGGATGCCGCGCGCACGCACGCCTGCCCGGCGTCACCGTGCGGCTCTACAATTCCGGTATGGGCGGCACCGGCACTCCGGAGTGGCTGGTTCGCGAGGACGCGGGTCAGCCCGTTCTGCTCGCCCTCTATCTGCGCCAGGTCCTCGGGCTTCGCGTCGCCGACGAGCTGCCCCATCTGCGCGGCATCCCACCCCGCGTCAATGACCGCACCCCCGCTTCGCAGGAGGTGCTCGAGTCGCAATGGCGCACATACTGGGACATGACGGTCGAGCCGCTCACCCACCCGTCAGCCGTCCCGCTCGACCTCGTCGACGGGTTCGAGACGCTGCTCGCGCTCCCGGTCGAAGGAGCCGACGAACTGCGCGCCGCCGTCATCCCGCACGGCGCCGAGGCCGTCGCGTTCGCGCAGTCCGCGCACGCGCGGTATCGCCGCGACGCCGGCTCGAACACGGGGACCGCCTATCGTGCGTACGCGAGCGCCATCGCCGAGCACGAGCGTCAGGTCGGTCGCCGCGCGCACTCCTTCGAACTCAATGTGCAGATCCTCCCTCTCACCCAGCGCGGGGTGTGGTGGATCGGGGCCCTCACGATCGCCGTCACCGACGGGCTGCGGGGGGACGTCGTCGCGTTCGACGCCGCGATCCACCCGATCATCGCCGAGCTGGCGTAGGGGCTTACTGCTCGTCGTCGGTGTGGATCGACTCGTGGTCCGCACGCACTTCGCGGGTGTGCGCGGAGGAGCGGCGGTCGAGGATCAACGCGACCACGGCTCCGAGCACGACACCCGCCGAGATGCAGATGAGGGCGAGGAATCCGAAGACCTGACCCTGCGTGTAGACGAGACCCGTGTTGGGGCTCTCCTCTGACGTGCCGCCGAAGGCGAAGGTCAGGACGAGGGCGACGAGGATGCCGAGTGCCGCGCCGAGTGCGAGGAAGACCGAGATCTTCGGCGCCCGCCGCACGCGCACGGACTCGATGCGGTCCTCTGCCCGGGTGGCTGGTTCTTCGGGGGTGGATGCCTGGTCGGCCATGCCTCCATTCTCCCACGCGGTGCGAGATGGGGGCGGCCCGGCCCCCGTCGGGCCGCCCCTGACGCCGCTATCGGGCGTCCTGCTCCCCAGCAGTGATCCTTGTGCGACGCGGCACGACGAGCGGTATGCCCGTGACAGGGTGTGCGAAGACGTCGACGGGCTGCCCGTAGACCTCCTCGATCCGATCGGCCGTGAGCACGTCGCGGGGCGCGCCGGTCGCGACGACGCGACCGGCTGAGAGCAGAGTGACCCGGTCGGCCGATGCGAGGGCCGCGTTGAGGTCGTGCAGGACGACGGCGACCGCGACGCCGTCGTGCGCGCGACGTCGTGCGATCGCGAGCACATCCTCCTGGTGCTTGAGATCAAGGGCCGCCGTGGGCTCGTCCAGAAGCAGGATGCTCGTGTCCTGCGCGAGCACGCGGGCGAGCGCGACGCGGGCACGCTCGCCGCCCGAGAGCGAGGGGAGCGTGCGGTGGGCGAGGGCCGCGACATCCGTCTCCTCCATCGCCTTCCGGATGACATCGTCGTCGCGGTCCTCTTCCGGGGTCCGCGCCCACGGCGCACGACCCATCTCGACGACCTGCGCCACGGTGAACGGGAAGCTGACCGCGTTCTGCTGCAGCAGGACACTCCGCCGGCGCGCCAGTTCTCGGGCCGGGTGATCGCCGATCGGGATTCCGTCGAGGAGCGCTTCTCCCGACGTGGCCGCGACATCGCCCGCCAGGACGCCGAAGAGCGTCGACTTGCCGGCGCCGTTCGGCCCCACCAGAGCGTGCAGCTCGCCGGCGAGCACCGTGATCGACGCATCGGACAGGATCGCGCTCTTCGCCGCGTCCGGCACCACGGTCACGGCGCGAGCCTCGAGTCTCGCGGTCATCCCCAGCCCCCCGAGCGTCGGCGGGTGCGCACGAGCAGCCACAGGAAGAAGGGGCCGCCGATGAGGGCCGTGAGCATGCCGATCGGCAGGTCGGCCATCGGCACGGCGGTGCGTGCGACGAGATCGGCGATCGCGATGAGGAGCGCGCCGCCCAGCGTCGAGGCGATCATGAGGGGCAGATGCGCGGGGCCGATCGCCATGCGCATGAGGTGGGGCACGACGAGGCCGACGAAGCCGATGATCCCCGCGAACGCGACGGCCGCGCAGACGAGGAGCGCGACGGTGATGATGACGACGATGCGCAGCGCCTCGACGCGGACGCCGAGGTGCCGGGCGGTGCGCTCGCCGAGGGCGAAGAGATCGAGGCGGCGCGACACGGCGAAGGCGACGATCGTGCCGAGCAGCACGAGCGGAGAGACCACGACGATGTTCTGCCACAGCGCGCCGTTGAGACTCCCAAGCTGCCAGAACACGATCTGTTCGCGCGTCGCCGTCGTGCCGAGGAACGTCATGAACGCGAGACCCGCGCCCGCGATCGCGTTGATCGCGATGCCCGTGAGCAGCAGCGTCACGACCTCGGTCCGCCCGCCCGACCGGCTCACGAAGTAGACCGCGAGCACCGCCGCGAGCCCCCCGACGAAGGCCCAGGCAGGTGTCGCCCACATGCCGGCTGCGGTCACGCCGAGCGTGATGCTCGCCGCGGCACCGAGCGCGGCACCGGACGACACCCCCACGACGGCCGCATCGGCGAGCGGATTGCCGAAGATCGCCTGCATCAGAACACCCGAGACGGCGAGTGCCGCGCCCACGAGCAGCCCGAGGACGATGCGCGGCAGTCGGATCTCCATGACCACGCCCGTCGCGGTCGCCGCCTCGGGAGCGAGGTCGTTCGGCACGCCGACGGCCCGAAGGAGGATGCCGAGCACCTCCGACGGCGCGAGGGCGTACTGGCCGACGCCGAGCGAGACGACGACCGTCACGGCGAGCGCGACGATCAGGACGACCGACAGCACGATGAACCTCGGTGTGCGTGCCTTCGTGGGCGTCGGGACGACGACTTCGACGCTCACAGCGGAGGTCGCTGCCACGGCAGCAGCTGCATGATGTTGAGCACTGCGACGATCGCGATGCCGAGCGATGCGGCCGTCCCGAGGAGCGGCACGACGACCGGGTTCTGCAGTCCGCCCTGGAGCGTCGGGACGAGCCCCTCGCCCGGCGGCACCGCGGTCGAGGCATCCGCGAGAGGATACGTCGGGACGCTCGGCGCGAGCGCCGCCGCACTGTTCGCCGACGGGCGCAGTCGGACGGGATTCTGCGGAGCGGCCGCCCCGCCGGTGTCCGTCGCCGGGAGATCGGGGACGATCGCCGCTCGCGCGTCGTAGCTGACGTACAGAGTCGACGCGGGCTTCGCGCGGTCGCGCACTCCGCCGGTCGTCACCCAGTATCCGGCCTGTCCCGTGAGCTTCTGGTACTCGACGAAGGATGCCGGGAACGACCCCCAGAACGACTCGTTCACCGCGTCGCGGGCCACCTGGCCCACACCCGACACCTGCACGCCGAGGTACTGCGGCACGACGGCGAACCCCTGGCCCAACGCGGTGGACGCACCGCGCACCTCGGCCAGGACGATCTCGCGCTCGGGCAGCGCCTCCCACTTGGTGAGATCCTCCATCGACGCGCCGAACCCGCTCGCGGTCGCCGTCACGCGGCCGTTGCCCGCGGCATCCATCACGAGAACCGGATCACTCGCGCTCCAATAGGTCATGCCGCCGTAGAAGACGACCGAGAACGATCCGGTCCAGCGGATCTCGACACTGCCGTCCGCCCCGCGCACGCCCGCTCCCCCGTCGATCACGACCTGATTGCCGCTCGTCGAGGTGACGGATGCCGAGGTCACGGCGTTGCCGGCGGGGTCGAGGCAGCGTCCGGCCCACGTCGCGATGTCGTACTCGCCCGCCGCAGAAGGCTTCTCGATGCGCACGTTCCCCTGGCTCGCGCGGTAGAGGCCGTGCGATTCGGTCCACACGACACCGCCCCGCCCGGTGTCGCCTGCGCGTCCCGCGCTGAGGAAGTTGCATCCCCCCGCGAACGCGCCCGCGCCCGCCTCGGCATTGAGCCCCCACCGGAACTGCGCATTGCGGATGGGAGTGCCGGTCGTCGGCCCGCCGTCGGGCACGGTGACGATGATCTCGCCCGGATCGGCGTCGTCCTCCGCCGCGAGGGCGACCGCGGGCGCGCACAGCATCGCCGCCGCGAGGATGAGGGCGCCGAGAGCGCCGGTCCGCCGCTTCACGAGCGCGTCCCCGCGGTGACCGGCAGCACGACCGTCTCGGCGTCGGGTCCGGCCGCCGTACCCGCACCGAGTGTGTGCGCCGGGCGCGCGGCGCGAGCGGCCTTGCGCCGTCTCGCAGTCCGGCGGATCGACAGGACCACGCTCACGATGACGAGCGCGAAGGCGAGCACGATGCTCGTGGCGAGGACGACGAAAACCCACATCGGCGTCTCGTCGCCGGTCGTCGTCGAGACGAGAGCCGCGGGGACCTCGATGACGACCTCGGCCTCGGCGACGCCGCCCGACGCAGCACCCGTCAGGATCACGACGTGCGTGCCGTCACGGACGTCCCGCGGCACGGGGAGCACCCCCGCGACCTCGCCCTGCGCGCCGGCGGCGAGCGGACCCACCGAGACGAGTCCGTTGTCGAGGGTCGCGACGACCTGTTCGCCGGGGGTGAATCCCTGCCCCGTGAACGCGATGGAGGTGCCGGCGTCGACCACCGGTGTGGCGAGCCCCACACGCAGGGCGCCGATCGCGGGCGCCGCCGCGTCGGGCTGCGCGGCATCCCCCGTCGCCCCGGGAGCGGCGAACGTGATGGGCGTGAAGGTCTCGTTGTTCGCGTTCTTGACACCGTGCGCGCCGATCGTGATGATGCCGCAGGTCACGCGCCGGCAGTCGACGCTCGAGTTGCTCCCCTCGCGGTCCCGACTCTCGAACGTCGCGCCCGGCACGACCATCGTGACGGTCCACGATCCGTCGTCCGCCATCACGGCGTGCGCCGCGCCCTCGGTCTCGCTTCCCGGGAACGAGACGAAGCGCTGGAAGCCCTGGTTGTCCTGCGATTCCGAATCGGGCACGTAGCGGAAGTCCGCGCCGACGACCCCACCGTTGCTCGGCTTCCAGGATCCGCCGGCCGCGTCATCCACCCACCCGAACAGCACGTAGACGCCGCCGAACCCCTTCGTGATCGACTGGAATCCGCTGCCGCTCACCGTCATCTCGGTCGCGTAGTCGGGGTCGGCCGTCGAGGCGCCGTCTCCGTTCGTCACGACGACCCCTGCGGCCGCGTGCGCGGCGGGGGCCGCGAGCGTCATCGACAGGAGGGCGATGGATGCCGCGGCCGCCGCGACACGGATCCGCGCGCTCATCGCGAGGCCTCCTCGGGTGCGTAGAGGGCGACGGCGAGCGCGTCGAGCACGGATGCCGTATGCGGACCGAAGCTCAGGATCGTCGTATCGGACATGTCGATGATGCGGTGGTTCTGCCCCGCCGTCGTCTGCGCGACGGCCGGGATGTGTTCGACGAGCCCGTCGACTCCACCGACCGACTCGAGCCCCTTCGTCATCATGAGGATCGCGTCGGGATCGGCCGCGACGAGCGCCTCGGCGGTCAGCGGCCGCATCCCGACCCAGCCGTTCTCACCGGCGACGTCGACACCGCCCAGCGCTTCGATGAGGCTGTCGGCGCCCGATTCCTCGCCGAAGAGGTAGTAGACGCCGGACTGCCCGCGGACGTAGAGGAAGATCATCCGCAGCCCGTCGGCGGGAGCGACGTCGGCGATCTGCGCGACCTTCGCGCTGACCTCGTCCTGCGCGCGCTGCGCGAGTTCGGCACCTCGTTCGGGGACGCCGAGCGCGGTCGCGACCTCGGTGATGAGCCCGCCGATGCCCTCGATCGAGCGGTGCGAGTCCACGACGACGACGGGGATGCCGATCTCGCGCATCTGCAGGATCGTGTCCCACGGACCGAGGCTCGTATCGGTCAGGATCAGGGTGGGGTCGAGCTCGAGCATCGCCTCGGCGTTGAGGTCGTGCCCGTTCTGCGTCACGAGGGGGCGGTCCTGGATCTCGGCGAAGCCGCTCGAGATGTCGCGGCCCACGACGTTGTTGCCGAGCCCGAGCTCGAACGTGATGCGCGAGAGCGAGCCGTAGATGTCGAGCGCGAGGATGCGCGACGTGTCGGTCACCGTGACGGTGGTGCCCTGCGCATCCGTCACGGTGACGGGCAGCTCCGCCTCGCCGCTCGTGATCGCTTCCACGGCGGTGCTCGCCGCGATGGCCGAGCTCGGGCCGTCCCACGAGCGCGGGTCGTCGAGGACCGTGACGTCGGCGAGAAGCGGAGTGGTGGATGCCTCGGCTCCGCCGTCTGCGGTGGCGCCGACGCATCCGGACAGCAGCAGGGCCAGAGCGAGCAGGGCGGCGACGGGCGTGCTTCGACGTGGTGCGGGCGGCAACGGGTTCTCCTTGAGCGAGGGCAGGTTAGGTAAGCCTTGCTTAAGTCCTCGACGGCTGAATAAGGTAAGCCTAACCGAAGTCCTTGGGGTGCTTCCAGCGCGCAGCTTCGGCCGAAACCCACATCCGAAAGGAACAATCGACGTGCCATCACGCACCGATACGAACAGAAGTCCGCTCACGCGGCGACTCGCCGCTGTGGGGACGGTGGTGGCTCTCGCCGCCGCCGGACTCGCCTTCGCAGCCCCCGCGCAAGCGGCCGAGACCCAGGTCGACGACGCCAGCTTCACGTGGGGCCTCAACGGCTACGCGCAGAAGGGCATCTTCGGCCCGTGGACGTTCAAGGACCTCACCGGCTCCACGACGTACCTGCCCGGCGCGACCCAGACCGAGTACGTGACGCCGGTCTTCCCCGCGACGTCGTTCCCGGCGAACGCGCCCAGCGGCGCCAACCCGAACGCCGTGAAGTTCACGGACGGAGAAGGCTGGGTCGACCCCGTGACCGGTGCCGCGTACCTGAGCTGGACCGGTTCGTACACGGTCAACGCCTACCCGGCGATCTACAACGCGCCGAACGAGATCTACTCGAACCCCGAGCTCTCGATCGCCGATGACGGGTCGGGCGAGCTCACGTTCGACTTCACGATCGGTGCGGGCACCGACATGTCGGGCAACCCGTTCGAGAGGGCGGAGTTCGGTCGCATCACCCTCGCGACGTTCAGCGCCGGGTCGATCAGCGGCCTCGACGCCGACAGCTTCCGCCTGAGCCCGGACTTCGGCGGCGTCGTGCTCAACCCGACCGTCGTCACGAACCAGACGACGACGTGCACGGCACCGAGCAAGGCCGGCTCGTGGCCCGCGCAGTTCGTCGAGACGCTCGCCGGCAACTCCGCCGGGGCAGCGGTTGCGGCGCACTTCTACTCGACCGGCTGCGGTGGCAACCAGGATCTCAAGCCCGCCCTGCCGATCGACATCGGCTTCACGCTCGCCGAGACCCCGACCGAGCCCGAAGAGCCCGGCACCGGTGCGCCCGGTGACATCGAGGTCGAGGTCCCGACCGTGACCCCGCCGAGCGGCCAGTTCGGCTGGGCGTGGGCGACCGAGTCGGCCGTCGACCTCGGCATCGCGACCGTGAGCGGCGCGAACTTCACGGCATCCGGCGCACTCAACGACGTCGTCGTGACCGACACCCGCACGGGCGGATCGGCGCCGTACAGCTGGAGCATCTCGGGCCAGGTCGGCGCGTTCACCGCCGGCACGAACACCTTCAGCGGAGGCTTCCTCGGCTGGTCGCCGAAGGTCGTCTCGGGCACCGCGACCCAGGGTGCCGACGTGACCTCGACGCAGCTCGGCGGCACGGGTCTCGGTGTCGCGAGCGTGCTCGCGAGCTCGAACGCGGCCACGAGCGCCACGATCGGCGCCGACCTCGCGCTCGTCATCCCGGGCACGACGGCGGCGGGCGACTACAAGACGACGCTGACGCTGACGGCGCTCAACTGATCGACCACACCGCATGACGGGGGTCCGGCGCTTCGCGCGCCGGGCCCCTGACGTGCTCTCCGAAAGCAGACCCGAATGCTCCGCATCCCCCTCATCGCCGCGGTCTTCACCGCCGCGCTCCTCGCGCCCGGCGCGACCACGGCCGCCGAAGCGCCCGCCGTCGCGTGGACCGTCGAGACCGTCGACAGTGCCAACGGCGCGAACCGCGCCAACTTCTCGTACGCCGTGGACCCGGGGACAAACCTCACCGACACGATGCGCGTCACGAACACGGGCACGACCGCCCTCGATCTCGCCGTGTACGCCGCCGACGCGTACACGACCCCGGTCGGCAACATCGATCTGCACACGACCGACCAGCCGTCGATCGACGCCGGCACGTGGGTCACGGCCGAGACCTCGCAGCTGATCCTGCAGCCCGGCGAGCAGAGCGACATCGACTTCACCATCGCCGTGCCCGCCGATGCCGCACCGGGAGATCACTCCGCCGGCCTCATCACGTCGTTCCGCAGCGCGACCGACCAGGCGACGATCGACGTCGATCGACGCCTGGGCACGCGCATCACGGTGCGCGTCTCGGGGGAGCTCGCTCCGCGCGTTTCGGTGACCGAGGTGCAGACCACCTACCGAGGCTCGTGGAACCCCTTCGAACCCGGCGCCGTCGTGGTGTCGTACCGGCTCACGAACGCCGGCAACACCCTCGTGACGGGGACGGATGCCACGACCGCCGCTGGCCTCGGACTCTTCGGCGCATCGGCCGAACCGATCGTGCTGCCCGAGGTCATTCCGGGATCGACCGTCGACGTCGTGCGCGAGATCCCGGTCGCGCCGTGGGGCTGGGTCTCAGGATCCGTCGTCACAGAGCCCGAGGCGATCGGCATCGGCGCCCAGGGGCTCGCGGCCGTGACGCACGAGTACGGCGTGCTGGCTGTGCCGTGGACGCTGCTGATCGTCCTCGCCGTGATCGCGCTGATCGTCGTGGGGATGTGGACGCTGCGCCGTCGCCGCCGCGCCGCGTCAGGGTCGGAGGGGCAAGAGGTCTGACACGTCGGAGCGCACACCGGAGGCGACGATGCGGCCGGCGGCCGCGGCATCCGTCCACTGCTCCTCGCCCGTCGCGACCGCGATCCAGGTAGCGGGCGCCATCTCGACGACGTTGGGGGGCGTCCCGCGCGTGTGCCTGGGCCCCTCGATCACCTGTACGGCACCGAACGGCGGGACGCGCACCTCGACGCTCCCGCCGGGAGCCTTCTCGACGAGCAGCTGCAGCAGATAGCGGACGGCCGTCGCGAGCTGCGGCCGCGAGGCGTCGCCGGCGCGCACCGCCGCGAGGGACGCGCGGCCTTCGGCGGTCAGGATCTTCTTCGGCACGACCCCACGCTACGCCGTGCATCGTTCAGGACGAGCGGACTGCAAAGCCACCGGATCGGCCGAATCCCCCGATCCATCCTGAGCAATGCGCGCGGATAGGCTGGCCGGGTGAGAATCCTGGTCCTCGGCTCCGGCGCGCGCGAGCACGCCATCATCCTCGCGCTGCGTTCGGAGGATGCTCCGCACGAGATCCTCGCCGCGCCCGGCAACGCCGGTATCGCGCGCGATGCGACGATCGTGGACCTCGACGCGAACGATCCGGTCGCCGTCGCGGACTTCGCCGGCACCGAGTCGATCGATCTCGTGGTCATCGGCCCCGAGGCCCCACTCGTGGCCGGCGTCGCCGACGCGTTGCGCACACGCGGCATCCCGGTCTTCGGTCCGGGCAAGGCAGCGGCGCAGCTCGAGGGATCGAAGGCGTTCGCGAAGCGGATCATGGATGCCGCGGGGGTCCCGACCGGCGGCGCCGTGCGCGCGCAGACGCGCGAAGAGGTCGAAGCAGCCCTCGATCGCTTCGGCGCTCCGCACGTCGTCAAGGCCGATGGGCTCGCAGCGGGCAAGGGCGTCATCGTGACGTCCGACCGCGATGCGGCGCTCGCGCACGCCGACACGTACCTCCCGATCGGACCTGTGCTGGTCGAGGAGTTCCTCGACGGACCCGAGGTCTCGATCTTCTTCCTGAGCGACGGCGATCACGTCCTGCCCCTCAGCCCCGCCCAGGACTTCAAGCGTCTGCGTGACGGCGATGAGGGCCCGAACACGGGCGGAATGGGCGCGTACTCGCCGCTCCCCTGGCTCGACGGTCGCTTCGGCAGCGAGCGGGACTTCGTCGACCTCGTCACTTCCGAGATCGCCGAGCCCGTCATCCGGCAGCTGGATGCCGAGGGCACGCCGTTCATCGGGCTCCTCTACGCGGGTCTCATCCTCACCGAGCAGGGCGTCAAGGTCATCGAGTTCAATGCGCGGTTCGGCGACCCCGAGACGCAGGTGGTGCTGCCGCGCCTCGTCGACCCGCTGTCGGAGCTGCTCCTGGCCGCAGCTTCCGGTCACCTCGAGGACCTGCCCCGACCCGCGTTCGCCGACGACGTCGCAGTGACCGTCGTGCTCGCGAGCGACGGGTACCCGGAGTCCCCCGTGACGGGTCGCGTGCTGACGGGGACGGATGCCGCATCCGCCGTCGACCGCGTTCATCTCGCGCACGCGGCGACCGCCGAGAGCGACAGCGGGCTCATCGCCACGGGTGGGCGAGTGCTCAACGTCGTCGCGGTGGCCACGACCTTCCGCGAGGCGCGCTCGCGCGCGTATCGGGCGCTCGGCGAGATCGGGCTCGAGGGAGCGCGGTTCCGCACCGACATCGCCGCGAAGGTCGACGAAGGGCTCTAGCCGTCCGAGGTATCTTCCGGTCGCTTCCGGCCTCCTCCATGGTGTCGACTTCGACCTGGAGCAGCCATGAACGCGACCATCGAGCTGGAGATCGGTCCCGGACCCACCGCGGGAACGTACTCCGTCCACGTCGTGGACTCACTCGCCGGAGGGACTCCGTCCGCCGTCATGACGCTCGACGTCGAGAAGGTGATCGCGACCCTCCCGCAACTCGAAGCCGGGATCCTCGCGTCGTCGGTGTCGGCGCGCCGCGTGATGTCGGCTCGCGAATCGATCGTCCGTGGAATCGGGGAGAGCCTGTTCGACACGACCTTCGCAGGACGCATCGGCGAGAGCTATCGCGCCAGCGTCGCCATCGCCGCTGAGCGCGGACTCGAACCGCAGGTCGCGTTGCGTCTGACCGCCCCAGAGCTCGCAGCGATGCCGTGGGAGGCGATGTACAACTCCGAGTCGGGAGGCTACGTCAGTCGCAAGGAGCCCCTCGTGCGGAGATTCGACTCGAGCGTCTCACCGAAGACGGGCGCGATCGCGGCTCCGCTGCGGATCCTCGGGATGGTCTCGTCTCCGCGGGGTCTCCAGGCCCTCGACGTGGAAGCCGAGAAGGAGCGTATGACCTCGGCACTCGCCGATCACCTCGCCGACGGCCGGATCGAGCTCGTCTGGCTCGACGACATGACGTGGAGTGGACTGCACCGGAAGCTCCTGCGCGAGACGTGGCACGTCCTCCACTACATCGGCCATGGCGGATACGACCCCGAACGCGACGAAGGCCTGCTCGCGCTCGTGGGCCGCGACGGCCGCGCCGACTTCGTGGCGGCAAGCAGTCTCGCGGACCTGCTCAACGAAGCCGGCACGACACCGCGGCTGGTCGTGCTGAACTCGTGTCAGTCCGGTGCGACCGGATCGTCCGACCTCTTCTCCGGCACGGCGGCAGCGCTCGTACGCAGCGGCATCAGTGCCGTCGTCGCTATGCAGTTCTCGGTGACCGACGATGCGGCCCTCGCCTTCACCGCGGGCTTCTACGACGCGATCGCAAGTGGTCGGCGCATCGACGAAGCGGTCCGCAGCGGACGAATCGGCATCCTCGGGATCGCCCGCGAGACCTTCGAATGGATCACGCCCGTCCTCTACCTGGGCAGCGACGCGACGGAACTGCTCGACGCCTCGACGCTGCCGCCGGCCCGCACCTCGACTCCGGCAGCCGACCACAGGGTACCCGCGACCGCAGATGCGGCGACGCCGCGTGCCGCCGAGCCGCCCCCTGAAGGGCCGACTCGGCCAGACCGCACACGGGCGGCCGCCGCGACGACGCCGTCCGGCAATGGACGACGTCGGACGGCACTCATCGCCGGGGGCGTCGGGGCGGCGCTCATCGTGGCGGGCGCGATCACGTGGTGGGCCTCTTCTCGAGGCGGTGACGCCGATCCCGCACCGAGCGCGTCGTCCATCGCCGACGAGACACCGGAGCCCGGCCCCACTGTTCTGCCCGCCGTGTCAGTCCCGGTCGATGCGGCCGCGCCCTGGAGCCAGACCGGCGTCGTCTGCAACACCGGTGATCTCCTCGAGATCACCGCGACCGGAACGGCATTCCACGACCTGGGCCCGACGTCCGCGGTGACTCCCGTCGGACTCGTGCTCCCGGACGGCACTCCCGATCCGGCCTACTTGCCCTACACCGTCGAGGGGCTTCCCGACACGGCGACCGCCAGTCTCATCGGCAGCCTCGACACGCAGCAACCGCTCTTCGCCGTCGGCACATCCGCGTCGTACGTCTGTCCTCGCGCAGGCACCCTGTACCTGGGCATCAACGATCGCGAGCTGAGGGGCAACCACGGCACGTGGCAGGCCGAGATCGTCCGGATCATCGATCCGCAGTAGCGGTCGGACCGGCCGGGTGCTTCAGCCCGCGGGAGCCGGGACGACCGCGAACCACCCGGCTTCGATGCCGTCGGTGCCCTTGAGCACGAGCTGCACCGGACCGCTGTACGGCGATGAGTACGAGCCGGGGGTCGAGTTCTCGCCGCACGTGAACGTGCCTCCCATGAGCATCGTGCCGCTGTCGCCGACCGCGGCTCGGATCACTTCGAACTCGACCGAGTCGCCGATGCACTGACCCTCGATCGTGAACGGCTCGTCGGCCCGGACGAGGTCGACCGCCGTGTAGCTCGTCTGCGGCGAGCCGTCTGCGCCGGCGTCGGGCTCGAAGACGGCGCGCGCGATCTCCCCCTCCAGAGTGCTGGGCACCGCGTACGGAGCCTGCGACGGCGTCGGGGATTCGACGGTCGGCGACGGCACCGCAACCGTCGGATCCTCGGCAGCGCACCCCGCCATGAGGAGGGCAGCGGCGACCGCGACGGAACCCGCGAGTGTGCGGCGTGTCATCCGGCTCCTCAGGTCTGCCTCCGGATGAAGCCGAGCAACCAGGCGATGATGCCGATCACGAGGATCACGATGCCGAGCCAGAGCAGGAACTTCACGGCTTCGACGAAGACGCCGAGCAGCAGGCAGACGATGCCGACGACGATCAGGATGATGATGAGTGCGGGCATGCATCTATCCCACGCCTTCCGTCGCGCAGAGTCGACGCCTTGACAGGCGCCTGCACCACGGTTACGCGGAGTCAGTTCCGGGATGCCTCGGCCGCGGCCGTCCACTCGTGCACCTGCGCCTTGGGCCGACGCAGGAACAGCACCGCGACGACGCCGATGAGCAGCACCCCGGCCGGGAGCAGGATCGCCTGAGCCATCGCCGACGAGAAGCCGTCCACCACGGCGTCGGGCAGGGTGCCGCCCGAACCGAAGTCGCTGCCCGCGTCGGCGGCGCCGGGCAGGTTCGCCTCGAGGCGCGCCTGCATGAACGCCGCGATCGCAGCCGAGCCGATGACCGAGCCGACCGTGCGGGTCGTGTTGTAGATGCCGGCGCCGGCGCCCGCCTGGTGGACCGGCAGGTTGCGGGTCGCGGTCGTCGCGAGCGGACCCCACATGCCGGCGCTGCCGATGCCCATGAGCGCCGACGGGAGCAGGAACATCCAGATCGGCGTGTCGACGTTCATGAGCGACGCGTACCAGAGCAGGGATGCCGCGAACAGGACGAGTCCGGGCACCAGGAGGAAGCGCGGATCCGTGCGGTCGAGCAGGCGTCCTGCGAACGGCGCGAGCACGCCCGACAGCACCGCCATCGGGATGAGGAGCAGCGCCGACTCGGTCGGAGTGAGCCCTCGCGCGAGCTGGATGAAGAACATGAGCGGCAGCGACATGCTCGTCACGGCGAAGCCCACCGTCGCGATCGCGAGATTCGAGACGCCGAAATTCCGGTCGCGGAACAGCGGCAGCGGGACGAGCGGCTCGCTCTTGGTGCGGGCTTGCGTCCAGATGAAGGCGCCCATCACGACGACGCCCGCGGCGATCATCCCCCACACCCATGCAGCCCAGTCGTAGTGCTCGCCCTCCTGCAGGCCGAACACGATCAGGAACAGACCGACGGCGCTCAGCACGACGCCGAGGATGTCGAAGCGGTGCGGGTGCGTCTCGAGGTTCGGGACGAGGATCCAGGCGAGCACGAAGGCGATGACGCCGACGGGCACATTGATGAAGAAGATCCACTCCCACCCCAGGCCGTCGACGAGCAGGCCGCCGGCGAGCGGACCGACGAGCGTCGCGACACCGGCGGTCGCACCCCACAGGCCCATCGCCGCTCCGCGGCGGTTCGGCGGGAAGGTGCGGGTGATGACGGCCATCGTCTGCGGGGTCATGAGCGCGGCACCGAGGCCCTGCACGGCGCGGGCGATGATGAGCATCTCGAGCGTGCCCGAGAAACCGCACCACAGCGATGCGGCCGTGAAGATCACCAGGCCCACGAGGTAGATGCGCTTCGGTCCGAACCTGTCGCCGAGTCGTCCCGTGATGAGGAGCGGCACGGCATAGGCGAGCAGGTACGCGGACGTCACCCACACGACGTTGTCGAGGTTGTTCGTGTTCGGATCCAACGCCGCCTTGATCGCGGGGTTCGCGACCGAGACGATCGTCGTATCGACGAGGATCATGAAGAATCCGATGACGAGCGCCCAGAGGGCGGGCCAGGGACTGCGTGTGGCGCCGACGGATGCCTCGGCTCGCGTGGTCTGTTCTGTCATTGCCGTGCGGCCTTTCGCTGTTCGAGATAGCGCTCGGTGGGCTCGTGGGTCCCCCACGGGAACTCCTCGGATCCGATGCGCGCGATGATGCGGTCGAGCCAGTCGAGATCGGCGCGCAGCAGCACGACCTCCCGATCGAGCTCGATGAGGTACTGGTCGGGAACGCCCTTCGCGACCGCGCCGCGAAGTCCGCTCTCGTGGAGGTCGCCCTGCGCGACGAGCGCGATCCGGCGCTCGGTCAGCAGTTCGACGACCTCGGACCGCTCGAGATTGTGCGCTTCGGCGAGCGCGATGCGGAACTCGGCCGGTCGGTCGACCCGCACGAGCTCGCGCCTGACCCACTCGCCGACGGCGTGGGCACCGGCATCCGTCACCGAATACGTCGTGCGTTCGGGGCGGTTGCCGTCCCGATCGACGCCGACCTCGGTGAGAAGACCCGCCCGTTCGAGCCGCGCGACGGTGTGATACAGCGTGCCGTTCGTGATCGTGACGAGCCGGTCGTCCTTGCGGATGCGCATGAGCCGGATGATCTCGTAAGGATGCATGTCGCCTTCGGCGAGCAGCGCGAGCACCATGAGCCCGAGCGGGGTCAGGCGGTCGACGGCATCCTTCATCATCACTCCAGGTCGATTAGTCCACATGGACTATACACCCATCAGCGATGGGTCGGCGTCTGGGATGATGGGCGGGTGACGGATGCCCCGACCTCGCTGCCCGGCTGGAACCACGTCTACTCGGGCAAGGTGCGCGACCTGTACGAGCCGGTGGACCCGGCGCTGGCCGGCCGGATGCTCGTCGTCGCGAGCGACCGCGTCTCGGCCTTCGATCACGTGCTCTCGCCGGGCATCCCCGACAAGGGCGTGCTGCTCACGACGCTCAGCCTGTGGTGGTTCGATCTGCTGTCGTCCACCGATGGCGGGCGCAGCATCCCGAATCATCTCGCCCCCGATCACACGATCGGCCGTGAGCTCATTCCCGCCGCGGTCGTCGGCCGCGCGATGCTCGTGAAGAACCTCGACATGCAGCTCGTCGAGTGCGTCGTGCGCGGCTACCTGACCGGCTCGGGCTGGGCGGAGTACACCGAGAGCGGCACGGTGTGCGGCATCCGTCTTCCCGCCGGTCTGTCGAACGGCGACCGCCTGCCGGCTCCCATCTTCACCCCCGCCTACAAGGCGCCCATGGGTGAGCACGACGAGAACATCTCGTTCGATCAGACGGTCGAGCTCGTCGGCGCCGAGAAGGCGGAGCTGCTGCGCGACCTCTCGCTCGAGATCTACGAGCGCGCGGCGCGCATCGCCGAGGCGCGGGACGTCATCCTCGCGGACACGAAGTTCGAATTCGGTGTCGACGACGACGGCGTCATGACGCTCGCCGATGAAGTGCTGACGAGCGATTCGTCACGATATTGGGATGCCGCGGCCTGGCGAGCCGGCACGACACCCGCTGAGCGCATGGCGAGCTTCGACAAGCAGATCGTGCGCGACTGGCTCGCGGCGAACTGGGACAAGCAGGGAACGCCGCCCGAGCTCCCGGCCGAGATCGTCGAGCGGACCGCCGACCGCTACCGCGAGCTGCTCGGGCGACTGACCGGCATATAGAGCTGAAGCCGCGCATGCGAGCCCCACGACGGCGGCACCTTCCGGCATCCGCGCCACCTTCCGGCATCCGCGGCACCGATCAGTGGCGCGGGTGCCGCGAACAGTCGCCATCGCGGGAATGATGCGGGGCCTGCGGGGGTTTGCATTCGCATGAATGAAAAGCTCGCGGCCGATACGGCGATGGGTGCGGTCACACTGCTGGTCGGCGACCTCGACGGGATGACGCGCTACTACCGCGACGTCGTCACGCTCGAGGTGCTCGCCGCCGACGGCGACACCGTGACCCTGGGTCGCTCCGGGCGGCCGATCGTGGTCCTGCGCCACGAGCCCGCGCTGCGGCACGCGACTCGCGGCTCGGCCGGGCTCTTCCACACGGCGATCCTCTTCGAGTCGCAGACGGCCCTCGCCGCGGCGCTGTACAGCGTCGCGCGGCACGCGCCGGGGACCTTCACCGGCAGCGCCGACCACCTCGTGAGCCAGGCGTTCTACTTCACCGACCCCGAGGGCAACGGCATCGAGCTCTACTGGGACCGCGCGCGCTCGGACTGGTCGTGGACACACGGCCAGATCGAGATGGACACGCTCTTCCTCGACCCGAACGGGTTCCTCGACGAGCACCTGACCGAGGACGCCGCGAACGGATCGACGGCGGGGGATGCGGCATCCGTCGGCCACGTGCACCTCTCGGTCGGCGACGTCGCCACCGCACGCGCGTTCTACGTCGGCGCCCTCGGCTTCGACGAGACGGCCGGCCTCGGCGATCAGGCCGTCTTCGTCAGCGCGGGCGGCTACCACCACCACATGGCGATGAACGTGTGGAACTCACGCGGCGCCGGGCCGCGGATGCCCGCGCTCGGCCTCGGCCGCGTCGATCTCGCCCTGCCCGATGCCGACGCCCTCGGCGCGCTGGGCGAGCGTCTGCGCGACCACGGCATCGCGGTGCGCGACGACGGCCGCACGCTCGCGTTCGACGATCCGTGGGCGAACCTGCTCAACGCGACGGTCTCCTAGCGACGACATCCCTGCCGGGCGCATCTCCGGCCGCGCGCGGTCGCGCTCGAGTCAACTCGATAGTCGCGAAACGACACCCTGCGGGCGTGCAGGGCGAGTGCTTTCGGGAATATCAGGTTGATTCGGCGGGGGGTGAGAGCGGAGCGCGGGGAGGGGGCGGATCAGACCGATTCGCGGACGACGAGCTCCGTCTCGAGGATCGTGACGTGACGGGGATGCTGGCCCGCGAGCAGATCGAGGAGGATGCTCGCCATGCGCTCCCCCTGGGCGAACGACGGCTGTCGCATCGTCGTGAGCTGCGGCGAGACCGAGGTCGCGACGGGTGAGTCGTCGAAGCCGATGATCGCGACATCCTGGGGCACCCGCACCCCCGCCGCGGCGAGCACCGTCAGCGCACCGCGCGCCATGAGATCGCTCGCGATGAAGATCGCGTCGGGCAGCGGGCCGCGCTCGAGCATGCGCCGCATCGCGTCGGCGCCGCCGTCGGCGGTGAAGTCCCCGTCCTCGATGAGTCCGGGCTCCATGCCCCACGCCGCGAGCGCTTCGCGGTAGCCCTCGAGTCGGTCGACGCCCGCCGGCATCGTGAGCGGACCCGCGATCGTGGCGATGTCCTTGTGCCCGCGCTCGATCAGGTACACCGTCGCGTCGTGCGCTCCGCGCGAGTTGTCGACATCGACGTAGTAGTCGCGCTCGCGCTGGCGCACGGGGCGGCCACCGTAGACGACCGGCACCGTCTGCGCGATCCGGTCGATGAAGAGGTCGCTCGTGTGGTGCGAGACGACGATCGCGCCGTCGACGGCGCCCGACCGCACGTAGGCCGTCGTCTTGTCGCCCGGATCATCGTTCGCGATGAAGAGGTTCAGCACGTAGTCGGAGCGCCCGAGCCGCGCATTGATGCCCGACACGATCGCCGCGAAGAACGGGTCACCGAAGAACCGCGTCGTGTCCTCGGGCACGATCAGCGCGATCGCGTGCGTCTGCCTGCTCGCGAGAGAACGAGCGGCACGGTTGGGCACGTAGTTCAGCTCGGCGATCGCACGCGTGACCGATTCGAGCGCCTCGGGGCTCACGGCGGTCGAGCCGTTGACGACGCGCGACACCGTCGATCGAGAGACGCCGGCTGCGGCGGCGACCTCTTCGATCGTGACGGTGGCACGCGCCGCGTCTATGGTCATCCTCGTCAAACCTCTCGATGCTCGGGTCTCAGCGGCCGATGGCCGCGGCATCCGTCCCCAGAGCACGCTGCTCGATGATCCTCGCGTACTCGAGGCCGCTGTCCTTGACGGTGCGCTCCTGCGTGTCGTAATCCACCCGAACGATACCGAAACGCTTCGCGTAGCCCCATGCCCACTCGAAGTTGTCGAGCATCGACCAGTAGAAGTATCCGCGCACATCGACGCCGGCATCCACGGCATCCAGGATCGCGCCCAGGTGACCGCGCAGGAAGTCCACGCGTTCGACATCGTGAACCCGCCCGTCGACGACGACGTCGTCGTACGCAGCACCGTTCTCGGTCACGTACAGCACCGTGCCGGCCGGAGCCGCGTATTCGTCCGACACGCGCCGCAGCAGGCGGGTGAGCCCCTCGGGCTGGACCTCCCAGTGCATCGACGTGCGGGCGAGTCCGCGGTCGTTGGGGTGACCGCTGCCCGCGGGGAACGGCGACTCGCCGCGCCGGTCCGTCGGCGCGTCACCGCCCGTCGGCGCCACGGCAGGCGCCGCAGCACTCACGAGGTCACCGTGGTAGTAGTTCACGCCCAGTGCATCGATGCGCGCCGAGATCGTCTCGAGGTCGCCCGGCAGCACGGCGGCCTCGAACGCCTCCGTGGCCGCGGGGTTGACGGCACGGAAGTCCTCGACGATGTCGGCGGGGTATTCGCCCCGGAACACCGGATCGAGGAACCAGCGGTTGTGCTGACCGTCGAGGCGGCGCGCCGCATCGACGTCCGCCGGGTTCTGCGGGTCGGCGGGATCGGCGACGGTGAAGTTGAGCGTGATCCCGAGATCGAGCGAGGCATCGCGCCTGCGCAGCTCGGTGACCGCCTGCCCGTGGCCGAGGAGCAGGTGGTGGGATGCGAGCATCCCCTCCTCCATCGAATAGTGCCCCGGAGCGTGGATGCCCGCGGTGTAGCTGAGGAACGAGGAGCACCACGGCTCGTTGAGCGTGGTCCACACCTTCACGCGGTCGCCGAGGGCGTCGTGCATCGTGAGCGCGTACTCGGTGAACTTCTCGGCCGTCGAACGCACCGCCCAGCCGCCCTGATCCTGCAGCGCCTGCGGCAGATCCCAGTGGTAGAGCGTGAGCCACGGCAGGATGCCGGCATCCAGCAGCTCGTCGACGAGACGCTCGTAGAAGTCGAGCCCCTTCGCGTTCACCGCACCGCCGTCGGGTCGCACGCGCGACCACGACGTCGAGAAACGGTACGTCTGGAGCCCCATGCGCTTCATGAGCGCGACGTCGTCGCGATACAGGTGGTAGTGGTCGCACGCGACATCGCCGTTGTCGCCGTTGATGACGGCGCCCGGTACGCGTGAGAAGGCGTCCCAGATGGATGCCCGGCGCCCGTCCTCGAACGCGGCGCCCTCGATCTGGAAGGCGGCCGTGGCCGCGCCGAACAGGAAGTCCGACGGGAACGGGCGTTCGGCGGTCGCCGCGCGCAGGGCGGAGTCCTGGATGTCGATCGTCATCCCTTCACCGCCCCCGCCATGATGCCGCTGACGAGCTGGCGGCCAGCGAAGGCGAACAGGATCAGCAGCGGAATGGTCGCCAGCAGCACGCCGGCGAGCACGATCGAGTAGTCCACGAAGTAGTTCGACTGCAGGAGCGACAGAGCGACCGGCAGGGTGGGGCTCTGCCTGTCGAGCACGATGAAGGGCCAGAAGAACTGGTTCCACGCATTGACGAAGGTGAAGAGGAACAGCATCGCCGCGGCGGGGCGGGCGGCCACGACCCCGACCGTCCAGAAGGTGCGGAACATCGACGCTCCGTCGACTCTGGCTGCCTCGATGAGCTCATCGGGCACTGACTGGCTGAGGTACTGCGTCATCCAGAACACGCCGAACGCGCTCGTGAGGGCCGGGATGATGACGGCGCCGATGTTGCCGGTCCAACCGAGGTCTGCGAACAGGATGTACAGCGGAACGACGCCCAACTGCATCGGGATGGCCATCGTCGCGACGACGAAGGCCAGCAGCCACTTGCCGCCCGGGAAGCGCAGCTTCGCGAACGCCCAGCCGGCCAGTGTCGAGAACACGACGACGGATGCCGCGATCACGGTCGAGCTGAAGATGGAGTTCCACAGCGCCACCCAGAAGTTGACCGCCGGATCGTTCACCACCGACAGCGCGTTGGCGATGAAGTTGCCGCCCGGAATCCAGGACATGTCGGGATCGTTGATGGTGGACGAATCGCCGGACCCGATCAGGAAAGACCAGTAGTACGGGAAGATCGCCGACACGATCACGACCCCGAGGCCGATGTAGACCCACATGCCCGCGCGGACGCCGCGGATCTTCGTGGTCCGCTCGCCGCGGCGCCGCCGCCTGTCGTTCGGGATGTTCTCTTCGACGATCGCGAGGGGCGGGGTGCTGATCGCACTCATCGCTTGGCTCCCTTCCGACGGCCGCGGGATACCTCGCCGCGACGTCCTTCGTCGCGCACGAGGCGACGGGTGATGAGCAGATTGATCAGACCGATGACGAGGATGATCGCGAACAGGATCCACGCGAGCGCCGCGGCCCGACCGAAGTTGAACTCGCCCCAGCCGATGTTGTACAGGTACAGCGTGATCGTCAGCCACTGCTGCGCGGCGCCGCCCTGACCGGTGTTGTCGAACATGCGCGGCTCGTCGAAGATCTGCAGGCCGCCGATGGTCGACGTGATGATCACGAAGATGAGCGTCGGCTTCAGCGACGGGAGCGTGATGCTCCAGAACTGGCGGAACGCATTGGCGCCGTCGACGGTCGCCGCCTCGTAGTACTCGCGCGGCACCGCCTGCATAGCGGCGAGGAGGATCAGCGCGTTATAACCGGTCCAGCGGAAGTTGACCATCGTCGCGATGGCGATGTGGCTCCAGAACGGATCCTTGTGCCACGGGATCGGCTGGAGTCCGATGTTCGTGAGGACGTTGTTCACGAGACCGTGGTTGTCGCCGAACATGTTGCTGAAGATCAGGGCGACCGCGACCGGCATCATGACGAAGGGGAGCAGAACGCTCATGCGCCAGAACGTCTTGGCGCGGATGTTGCGGTCGAGCATGGCGGCGATGAAGATCGCGAGGATCAGCTGCGGCACCGACGACAGCAGGAAGATGCTGAAGGTGTTGCGCAGAGCCGTCCAGAACTTGGGGTCGTTCAGGATCCAGATGTACTGGTCGAGGCCGACGAAGGTTCCGGAGTTGCGGACGAGGTCCCACTCCTGGAACGAGATCACCGCGGTGAACGCGATGGGGAAGAGCCCCACGATCGCGAACAGGATGAAGAAGGGCGAGATGTAGAAGTAGGGCGAGAACCGCAGGTCGAACCGGCTCAGCTTGTTCTTGAACGACAAGGCTGCTCGTGGCGGCGCTTGACGGGGAGCCGACGGCGTCACGCCGGTGTCGGCGCGGGTTTCGGTCGCAGTCACGAGAGTCTCCGAATCTGATGGTGCGGGGGAAGAGACGAGAGTGCGGGCCGCGCCGCAGGGCGCGGCCCGCACTGACTTCAGATCATCAGAAGGCTTCGACCTCGGTGACCCAGGTGTTCCACGACGTGGTCTGGTCCTCGGTGCCGTCGAAGACGCGGTTCACGGCGTTCTGCAGAGCGTCGTGGTACTTGAAGTAGTTCGCGTCCTTGTAGGGCGTGACCGTGATGGCCTCGGACCGCTCGGCGAAGATCTGGCCGGTCGGCGCGTTGTTGAAGAACTCGTTCGTCGAGTCGGTGACCGCGGGGTCGGCCTGAGCCTCGATCGCGCTCGGGAACTGTCCTGCGTTGACGAACGTCTTGGCCTGCTGCTCGGGAGCGGTCAGCCAGTCGGCGAGCGCGAGCGCTGCGTCGACGTTCTTCCCGTTGGCCGGAACCGTCAGGTACGAGCCGCCCCAGTTGGCGCCGCCGTTCGGGAAGACGTCGGCGACCTCCCAGCCGGTGACGTCGGGTGCGTTGCCCGAGATGATGCCGAGCATCCAGCCGGGGCAGAGCATCGTGGCGAACTCGCCGTTGGCCATCGAGGCGTTCCAGTCGTCGCTCCACTGGCCCGAGTAGGCAGCGTTCGGGATGGCGCGCTCGACCACGAGGTTGTAGGCGTCCTCGATCTCGGGGTTGCTCGTGGCGATGACCGTGCCGTCCGGCTCGGTGTACGTGTACTCCATCTGGTTCACGATGCCCTGGAGCACCGAGTTGGCCGCGTCGATCATCGGCTTGCCGGTCGCCGCCTTGTACTGGTCGGCCACGTCGAAGAAGTTGTTCCAGTCGCCGTCGAAGAGCGCGGCGACGTCATCGGGGGTCGACGCGAGGCCTGCCGCCTCGAACAGGTCGGCGCGGTAGCAGATCGCCTGCGGTCCGATGTCGGTGCCGAAGCCCACGAGACGTCCGTCGCCGTCGGTCGCGCCGGCTTCCTTCCAGTCGAGCCAGCGGCCCTTGGCGCTGTCGGGCACCTCGGCGAGGAGGTCGGAGTACTGCATCGCCTCGGCGAACCAGTCGATCTCGACGGCTTCGATGTCGGCGAGGCCTTCCTTGCCGAGCTTCTGGAAGTAGTTGGCGCGGGCGTCGCCGGACTCGGCGGCCTTGTTGTGGACGATCTTCACGTTCGGGTTGGCGTCCATGTACTCCTGGAGGAGCTCATCGGTGTAGCCGAAGTTGTTGAACGTGGCGAGCGTGAGTGTGACTTCGCCGTCCTCGTCGCCCGAACCCTCGTCGGATCCGCCGCCGGCGCAGCCGGCGAGGACGAGGGCGGTGGCCGAGAAAGCGGCGAGAGCCACTGCGCTTCTGCGGAAGGCGCGTGTGTTCACTGTCACTCCTTTGTGTTGTCAGGTCTGTGTTGCAGGTTGGGCCGTGGGAGCGTTCCCACCGGATTGCAGGCTACGTTATGGGATCGCTCCCACGATTGCAAGGGAGCGCTCCCATGGAACGGTCACAGTTGGATCACGGATGCCGTGAACCGTGGCCACCGGCATCCATCGACGCAGGCAATAGACTGGATCCCGACCCCGCCCACCCACTCTGGGAGCCAGACTCATGCCCACCATCGTCGTCGACGTCATGCCCAAGGCCGAGCTGCTGGACCCGCAGGGCAAGGCCGTCTCGGGCGCCCTCGATCGACTCGGCGTGGACGGGTTCTCGGGCGTCCGCATCGGCAAGCGCTTCGAGCTCACGGTCGACGGCGACGTGGATGACGCGGTCCTCGCCGAGGCGAAGCGCATCGCCGACGAGATCCTGTCGAACTCGGTGATCGAGGACGTCGTGGGCATCGAGGTCGTCGAGTGACCACGCGCATCGGCGTCATCACCTTCCCCGGCTCGCTCGATGACCGCGACGCACAGCGCGCGATCCGCGTGGCCGGCGCCGAGCCCGTCGCCCTGTGGCACGGCTCGCACGACCTCGAGGGCGTCGACGCCCTCGTCCTCCCGGGCGGCTTCAGCTACGGCGACTACCTGCGTGCGGGCGCCATCGCCGCGCTCGCGCCGATCATGGCCGAGGTGAAGGATGCCGCGGCCGCCGGCATGCCCGTCCTGGGCATCTGCAACGGCTTCCAGATGCTCGTCGAGGCGCACCTGCTGCCCGGCGGACTCATCCGCAACGCGCACCAGCAGTTCATCCGCCGCGACCAGCGCCTGCGCGTCGAGAACGCCGACACCGCGTGGACGTCGGGCTTCGAATCGGGGCAGGAGATCGTCATCCCGCTCAAGAACGCCGACGGCGGGTACATCGCCTCGGAGTCCGAGCTGGACCGGCTCGAGGGCGAGGGCCTCGTCGCCTTCCGCTACCTCGGCGTGAACCCGAACGGGTCGCTGCGCGACATCGCGGGCATCGCGAACGAGCGCGGCAACGTCGTCGGACTGATGCCGCACCCCGAGCACGCGGTCGAGCCCGGGTTCGGCCCCGACACGGCCGCAGCGATGCGCTCGGGCGTCGACGGCCTGCCGTTCTTCACGTCGGCGATCGCCGCCGTCGTGGCTGCCGCCGCCTGAACCTAGACGGTCCCTGCCGGCGGCCAGACGCCGATGATGACGGCCATCACGAGCACCGTCACGAGTTCGTGCGCGATATTGATCACCGTCAGGCTCGTCGGACGCCCCTCGAAGGCGTCGTGCGTGATGAACCGCGCGGCCGTGAAGCCGGCCCACAGCACGACCGCGGTGACGATCGAATCCCAGAGGTAGCTGCCGCCGTAGAACTCCCACGAGATCGTCGTGGCCCCCGCGAGCACCCAGGCCGTGATGAAGCTCACGATCACCGTCGTGATGATCGGCCAGAGGGCGGTCGCCGCGGGCCGATCCGTGTCGACGTCGGCGAGCTTTGCCCAGCGCGTGCCGAACACCTTGAGCGAGTACCAGATCGAGCCGACCACCATGCTCGACGCCGTCGCGATCAGCACGGCCCAGTAGTTGATCTCGGGAATCATGCGGCGAGCGTATCGCCGCCACCGGCCTGACGACAGACCCCGCGCCGGTAGCGTGGAGCGGGTGAGCAGTCTCGTCGTCAGCGTCCCCACTCAGCAGCTCGCCGATGACCTCGGCAGCCTTCCCGGCGGAGTCGAGGTGATCGTGTGGCCGATGGATGCCGCGGCGCCGCGCGAACAGTTCGACATGGTCGTGCCGCCCTACATGTCGATGGCGAAGGTGCTCGAGCGACTCGACGGCGTCGATGTGGGGCTCGTGCAGGGTCAATCGATCGGGTACGAGGGCGTCGCCGACATCCTGCCCGCGGGCCTGCGCTTCGCGAACGCGTCCTCCGTGCACGAGGCATCGACCGCGGAGCTGGCGGTCGCCCTGACGCTCGCGGCGCAGCGTCGCATCCCGAACTTCGTCCGCGCGCAGGAGCGCGAGGAGTGGGCGCCCGAGTTCGCCGAGAGTCTCGCGGACCGGCGCGTGCTGCTGCTCGGCTACGGCGGCGTCGGCAAGGCGATCGCGGCGCGCCTCGTCGGATTCGAGGTCGAGATCACGGCCGTCGCCTCACGCGCGCGCGACGAGGACGGCGTGCCGGTGCGCGGTGTGGACGAGCTTCCCGCTCTGCTGCCGACCGCCGAGATCGTCATCGTCTCGCTGCCCGGCGGGGATGCGACGCGGCACCTCGTCGACGACGCTTTCCTCGCGGCCCTGCCGGACGGCGCACTCGTCGTGAACGTCGGCCGCGGTCCGATCATCGACACCGACGCCCTCGTCGACCACGTCGGCCGCGGTCGCATCCGTGCGGCGCTCGACGTCACCGACCCCGAGCCGCTGCCCGCAGGCCACCCGCTGTGGTCGCTCCCCGGTGTGCTGATCGCCCCGCACGTCGGCGGTGCGTCGTCCGCGATGCGTCCCCGGGTCGCGCGGCTCGTGAAGGCGCAGATCGAGCGGCTGATGGCCGGGGACGAGCCCCTCAACGTCGTGATCGGCTGACGGGAAGAGTCGCGCGACGCGACGCGTTGGAGTCGGCGTGGATGACGTCAGGCACGCGACCGTCGTGGTGATCGGCGCCGGGCAGGCCGGACTCTCGGCGGCGTATCACCTGAAGCGGCGAGGATTCGCGAGCGCGCTCGAGACGACCGAGGGCCGCACGTTCGTCGTGCTGGATGCCGCGTCCGCACCTGGCGGTGCCTGGCAGCATCGCTGGCGCTCGCTCACGATGTCGACCGTCAACGGTATCTTCGCCCTGCCGGGCGCGGAGCCGCCGGTCGTCGACACGGACGAGCCCAGCCGCGATGCGGTGCCCCGCTACTTCGCCGGGTACGAGGCATCCGAGCACCTGCCGATCCTGCGCCCCGTGCACGTGACCCGGGTCGACAGCGACGGCGACGAGCTCGTCGTCACGACCGATGCCGGCGTGTGGCGGACGGATGCCGTCGTCAACGCGACCGGCACGTGGACGAACCCGCTTCTGCCTGTGTACCCCGGCGCCGAGACCTTCGCCGGTCGGCAGCTGCACACCCGGGACTACGTGTCGGCTGACGAGTTCGCAGGACGGCGGGTCGCCGTCGTCGGCGGCGGGATCTCGGCCGTACAGCAGCTCGAGGAGATCTCGCGGGTCGCCGAGACGTTCTGGTACACGCGTCGGGATCCGCGCTTCATCGAGGGGGAGTTCCAACCCGAGACGACGGGCCGTGCCGTCATCGAGCGCGTGATCGCGGATGTCGAGGCTGGCAGGCCGTCGCAGAGCGTCGTGAGTTACACGGGACTCGCGTGGACGCCGTACGCGGTTGCGGCGCGCGAGCGGGGCGCACTGGAGCGGCGTCCGATGTTCACGCGCATCGAACCTGAGGGCGTCCGCGAGGCGGACGGATCGTTGACCCCCGTCGACGTGATCCTGTGGGCGACGGGGTTCCGTCCCGCGCTCTCGCACCTCGACGCCCTCGCCCTGCGCAACGACCTCGGCGGGATCGCGGTCCGCGAGACGCGGGTCTCGGCGGATCCTCGCATCCATCTCATCGGCTTCGGGCCGTCGCAATCGACCGTCGGCGCGAATCGCGCGGGGCGCGCGGCGGTCGCCGAGATCGTGAAGATGCTCGACGCGCGGGTCGCCGCCTGAGTCGGGTCAGCCCCGCCAGAACGGGTACGGGCCCTCGACGATGCGATGACCGCTCTTGCTGATCGGCTGGACTTCGAAGTCGTCGGTCACGCCGTGAAGACCGCGAAGGTGTCGGGCACGAGTGCGCGGCCGCCGAGCGCGGACAGCTCCATGAGCACGCTGGTCGCGACGACGACGCCGCCGATCGCGGGCACGAGCTCGTGGGCCGCCTGCAGTGTGCCGCCCGTCGCGAGGACGTCGTCGACGAGCAGCACGCGCGTGCCGGGTGCGATGTCGTCGTGCGCTTCGATGGTCGCCGTGCCGTACTCGAGGGCGTAGTCGACGGATGCCGCGGGGCGGGGCAGCTTGCCGGCCTTGCGGATCGGCACCAGCCCGACATCCGCCACCGTCGCGGCGGCTGCGGCCAGCAGGAATCCCCGGGCCTCGATGCCCGCAACGACGTCGAACTGCCCCTCGAAGGGCTCGATCATCGCGTCGATGACGCACCGCAGGCCCGCGGCATCCGCGAGCAGCGGCGTGATGTCGCGGAACAGCACCCCCGGCTCGGGATAGTCGGGGATCGTGCGGATGAGCGCCTCGGCGCGGGCGAGGTCTTCGGTTGTCGGCACGCGCCCACCCTACCCGGGCGTTCGCGGGCGGCTCTGTGCAGATCGGCGGGGATCGTCCGCGACACGCCGGTTGCACTGACGCCCAGGAGGCGTGTCGCGAAGAAGCCCCGCCGATCTGCACGCGCACAGGCGGTTCAGTCCGGGGCGTCGACGTCGTCGCCCGACGAGAGGTCGCCGCACTCGACCTCGACGACGCCGTGGGTGACCAGATACGGTCGGGCGCCGCGGTCGCCCGAGACCGCGGCGGCGAGCGGAGCGAAGTGCGCGCGGGAGATGACGACCGGATGCCCGGGGGTGCCGCGATAGACGGCCTGCACGAGCTCTGCTCCGGATGCCAGAACCCGCGCGACCGCGAGGGGCGAGGCATCCGGAGTGTCGACCGTCGACACGACGACGGCATCGGCATCGGAAGCCGCGGCCAGTCCGGCACGCAGCGACGCGGAGACTCCGAGCGCCCAGTCCTCGGCGACGACGACACGTGCGTCGGTCGGGACGATCCGCGCGATGTCGTCGGCTGCGGCCCCGACGATGACAGCGACGTCGTCGCATCCGCCGTCCTGAAGAGCCCGTACGGCGAGCGCGACCCACGGCGTTCCGTCGGCGCACCGAGCAAGGCCCTTCGGCCCGCCGAATCGGCGGCCAGCGCCCGCGGCGAGGACGATTCCCGTCACGTTCACGCGAGCACCCCCGTTGCATGAGCGTAGTGCGCGCGAAACACAGCGGGGTTAGCGTGACGCCATGCTCGAACTCGCCCGCGATCTCCTCCCGCTGCTGCGGGAGGGTACGCCGGTCGCGGCTGTGACGGTCACTCGCGTCCTGCGCAGCGCGCCGCGCGGCGCCGGTGCGTCGATGGCGGTGACGGCCGACGGACGGATCATCGGGTCGATCTCAGGCGGATGCGTCGAGGGTGACGCCGTCGTGCTGGCGCACACCGCGCGCGTGACGGGCGAGGTTCAGACTGCGCGCCTCGGATTCTCGGACGACGCCGCTCACGCGGCCGGTCTCGCGTGCGGCGGGAGCGTCGATGTCGTCGCGTATCCGGTGCCGACGGATGCCGCGGCGTTCGACGCCCTGGAAGCCGCGGCCGCAGGCCGTGCGGCGTCGCTCGTACTGCCCGGCGTCGTCGAACTCTCGATCGAACCCGCGCCCCGGCTCGTCATCGTGGGCGCGGGAGAGCACGCTGCCGCCCTGTGCCGCGTGGCATCCTCCGCGGGCTTCGCGGTGACGGTCGTCGACGTCTGGGAGTCGCTCGTCACGCGCGAGCGGTTCCCGGATGCCGCGGAGCTCGTCATCGGGATGCCCGACGAGCACCTCGCCGCGACGCACCAGGGCGGGTTCACCGCGGTCTGCGTCCTGAGTCACGATGAGCGGCTCGACGTGCCCGCGCTCGAGATCGCGCTCCGACGGGACGTCGACTTCGTCGGCGCGATGGGTGCGCGCGGAACCGTGACGCACCGCGCTGCTCTCCTCCGCGAGCGCGGTGTGACGGATGCCGAGCTCGCGCGCCTGCACTCCCCCCTCGGTCTGGACCTGGGCGGGCGCACACCCGCCGAGACGGCGATCGCCGTGCTCGCGGAGATCGTGGCATCCCGTCACGACGGCACGGGATCTCCACTGCGCGACCTCACCGGCGCGATCCACGCCACTTCGGAGGTGAGCACCGGAATCGGACCGATCCCGTTCACTCATCCGAATCCGGTGCGCGGATCCGATCTCGGCGCATGCCGTACGACAGGAGTCACTCCATGAGCCGCACGATCATCGAGGGCGGTCACATCGCGACCGTCGACGCGACGGGAACCGAGTACGACGGGGGTCACGTCGTGATCGACGACGGTGTCATCTCGGCGGTCGGCGCAGGGCGTGCGTCGGCAGACGAGCGGGCGGGCGCCGAGATCGTCGACGCGACGGGATGCCTCGTCACCCCCGGCCTGGTCAACACGCACCATCACCTCTACCAGTGGCTCACGCGCGGCTACGCGCAGGATGCGATCCTGTTCGACTGGCTGACGTCGCTGTACCCGCTGTGGTCGCGGATCGACGCGGGGCTCACGGGCGTCGGTGCGGCGGGCGCGATGGCCGTGCTCGCGCGCTCGGGCTGCACGACCGTCGGCGACCACCACTACATCTTCCCGCAGGGCTCGGGCGACATCGTGGGCGCGATCGTCGAGTCGGCGACCCGCGTCGGTGTGCGCCTGCACGCCACGCGGGGTTCGATGGACCTCGGCGCATCGAAGGGCGGACTCCCCCCGGACTTCGCGGTCGAGACGACGGCCGCCGCGCTCGCGGCGTCGCAGGAGGCCGTCGAGCGGTACCACGATGCCTCCTTCGACTCCATGGTCCGCGTCGCGATCGCGCCGTGCTCGCCGTTCTCGGTGACGGCCGACTTGCTGCGCGAGGCCGCGGTGCTCGCTCGCTCGCTCGACGTGCGCCTGCACACGCACGCCTCCGAGACCGTCGAGGAGGACGCCTACTGCGCCGAGCGGTTCGGGATGACTCCCACCGACTACCTCGAGAGCCTCGGGTGGCTCGGAGACGACGTGTGGATGGCGCACTGCGTTCACCTCGACGAGCCGGCGATCGCGCGCTACGCCGCAACCGGGACAGGAGTCGCGCACTGCCCGTCGTCCAACGGTCGGCTCGCGGCGGGCATCGCCCCCGTCCGCGCGATGCTGGACGCCGGTGTGCCGGTCGGCCTGGGCGTCGACGGCGCCGCGTCGAACGAGTCGGGTCAGCTCGGGATCGAAGTGCGGGAGGCCGTGCTCATGAACCGCCTGCGCACGGGCGCGGACTCGTTCAGCGTGCGCGACGGCCTGCGGATCGCGACGATGGGCGGCGCCCGGGTGCTCGGCCGGCAGGACGAGATCGGCTCGCTCGAGGTCGGCAAGCTCGCCGACGTCGCCGTGTGGCAGGTGGACCGCGTCGAGCACGCCGGCATCCTCGATCCGGTCGCCGCGCTCGGGCTCGGCGCGATGCCGCCGCTCAAGCGGCTCTTCGTCGGCGGGAACGTGGTCGTCGAGGACGCGACGCTCGCGACCACGGATGAGGGCGCGATCGCGCGAGAGGTGGCCGCCGCATCCCGCGAACTCGCCGAGAGGCTCTGACGATGGATGTCGTCACGGTCACGGGTTTCCGTGCCGCGCGCACGCGCGACGATCTCGCGCTCACGGGCGGCGAGGTCGTCATCGCGGGGGGCACGTGGCTCATGAGCGAGCCGCAGCCGGAGACGACGGGCTTCGTCGATCTCACGACGATGGGCTGGCCCGCGATCGAGGTGCGCGAAGAGGGCGTGCGGATCGGCGCGACGTGCACGATCGCCGAGCTCGTCGCCTGGTCGCGGAGCGCCGACGTGCCGGCCGACTGGGCCGCGGCATCCGTCATCCCGGACGCGGCGAACGCCCTGCTCGCGTCGTTCAAGATCTGGAACACCGCGACCGTCGGCGGCAACGTCTGCCGGTCGTTCGCCGCAGGGTCGATGATCTCACTCGCCGTCGCACTGGACGGCACCGCCGAGGTGTGGAACGCCGACGGCAGCAGCTCGGTCTGGAGCGTCGCCGACCTCGTGATGGGCAACGGCGAGAACGCGCTCGGCCGCGGCGACGTGCTCCGCGCGATCGAGCTGCCGGCGCACGCCCTGCGCTCGCGCCTCGTGCTGCGCAAGATCGCGCTCGCCGAGCTCGGGCGCTCCGGCGCCGTCGTGACGGGCCGTCTCGATCAGGACGGCACCGCGGTCTTCACGGTGACGGCGGCGGTGTCGCGTCCGTTCGTGGTGCGGTTCGCCGGGATTCCGGATGCCGCGGCCCTCGCGGCATCCATCGACGACGCCCCCGGGTACTACACCGATTCGCTCGGCGCCGCGGACTGGCGACGCGGCGTGAGCATCGTGCTCGCGGAGCGCATCCGGGCGGAGCTCGCGCCATGAGGCTGCTCGTCAACGGCGAGCCGATCGACGCCGAGCCGCGGGCCGGACAGTGCCTGCGCACGCTCCTGCGCGAGAACGGCCACCACGAGGTGAAGAAGGGCTGCGACGCCGGGGACTGCGGCGCGTGCGCCGTGCTCGTGGACGGCACGCCCGTGCACTCGTGCATCATCCCGGCGGTGCGGATGGAGGGCGTCTCGGTCACGACCGCGGCGGGGCTCGCGCCGGGCGACGACCTGCATCCCGTGCAGGAGGCGCTCGTGCAGCACTTCGGGTTCCAGTGCGGGTTCTGCACGGCGGGGATGTCCGTCACAGCGTCGACGCTCACCGCCGACGATCTGCCGGATCTCGATCGGCGCATGAAGGGCAGCCTCTGCCGGTGCACGGGCTATCGTCCGATCCGCGCGGCGATCGAGTCATCCGTCCTCGGACCGGTGCGCGAGACCGGAGCGCCACCCGTCGGCGGGATCGGGACCTCCGCGCGCCCCGAGCCCGGTCGGCGCGTCGTGCAGGGGCTCGAGCCGTTCACGTTCGATGTCGACGTCCCCGAGGCACTCGTGCTGCGCGTGATCGGGTCGCCGCACGCGCACGCGCGCATCGTCACGATCGAGACGACCGCCGCGCGTGCCGTGCCCGGCGTGGTCGCGATCTTCACCCACGAGAACGTCACGGCGCGACGCTTCTCGACGGCGAGGCACGAGCACCGGGAGGACGACCCCGACGACACCCGCATCCTCGACGACGTCATGCGCTTCGTGGGCCAGCGCGTCGCCGCGATCGTCGCCGACACCGCCGAGGCGGCCGAGGCCGCGTCCCGGCTCATCGAGGTCACCTATGACGTCCTTCCGGCCGTCTTCGACCCCGAAGAGGCCCGCGCCGAGGGTGCGCCGGTGCTGCATCCCGGCCTCACCGCCGTCGACCGGGTGGTCGAGGCATCCCGCAATCTCATCGCCGAACTTCACGACGGGATCGGGGGCGACGCCGACGTCGCCCTCGAGGCGAGCGATGTCACCGTGAGCGGCACGTGGCGGACAGGTCGCGTCTCACACGCGCAGCTCGAGACCCACGGCGCGATCGGCTGGCTCGACGACGACGGGCGTCTCGTCATCCGCTCCAGCACGCAGGTGCCGTTCCTCGTGCGCGACGAGCTCGCGCACCTGTTCTCGCTCCCCAAGGAGCGGCTGCGGGTCTTCGCGGCGCGCGTGGGAGGCGGGTTCGGCGGCAAGCAGGAGATGTTCACCGAAGATCTCGTCGCCCTCGCCGTCCTGCGCACGGGCCGCCCGGTCGCCTTCGAGTACGCGCGCACGGAGGAGTTCCGCAGAGCCTCGGTGCGGCATCCGTTCCGCGTCTCGGTCTCGCTCGGCGCGACCGCCGACGGCGTGCTCACGGCGATGAAGCTCGACGTGCTGAGCGACACCGGCGCCTACGGCAACCACGGCATCGGCGTGCTGTTCCACGGCGTCGCGGAGTCGGTCAACGTCTACCGCTGCCCCGTGAAGCGCATCGACGCCGAGGTGGTCTATACGAACAACGTGCCCTCGGGAGCGTTCCGCGGCTACGGGCTCGGCCAGGTCATCCTCGGCGTCGAGTCCGCGATGGACCTCCTCGCCGAACGTCTCGGCATCGACCCGTTCGACCTGCGGCGCATCAACGCCGTGCGCAGCGGCGATGCGCTCCTCACGGTGTTCGACGAGCCCGAGGATGACCTCGTCTGGGGCAGCTACGGACTCGACCAGTGCCTCGATCTCGCGCAGGGCGCGCTGCGGCGCGGGAACGGCGTCGAGGCACCCCCGGGCTGGATGGTCGGCGAAGGCATGGCGCTGTCGTTCATCGCCGCGATGGCACCCGGAGGCCATCACGCCCACGCGTCGGCGACGATCCGGCGCGACGGCACCTACGTCCTCTCCGTCGGCACGGCGGAGTTCGGCAACGGCACGAGCACGGTCCACCGACAGATCGCGCGCACGATCCTCGGCGCGTCCGGCGAGCGCGTCGTGCTGCGCGCCGCCGACACCGACGTCGTCGCGCACGACACGGGCGCGTTCGCCTCGGCTGGTGTCGTCGGCGCGGGCCGCGCACTGCAGGACGCCTGCACCCGTCTGCGCGATCGGCTGCTGGCTGTCGCCCGCGAGATCACCGGTTCCGACGATGCGACGCTCGAGCCCGACGGCGTGCGCGCCGGTCGGCTGGTCACGTTCGCCGAGATCGTGGATGCCTCGCCCGACCGCACCGACGAAGGCGTCGTCGCCCACGGCGAGCAGCACGGCGACGAGCGGAGCCTCTCCTTCAACGTGCACGCCGTGCGCGTGGCCGTCGAGGGCGAGACCGGCACCGTGCGCATCCTGCAGTCCGTGCAGGCGGCGGATGCCGGAGTCCTGCTCAACCCCGCTCAGGTGCGCGGTCAGATCGAGGGCGGCGCCGCGCAGGGCATCGGCAGCGCGCTGTACGAAGAGGTGCTCGTCGACGAGACCGGCGCCGTGTCGAATCCGACCTTCCGGCTCTACCGCGTGCCGCAGTTCGCCGACATCCCCGAGACCGAAGTGCTCTTCGCCGACACCGTCGACACCGTCGGACCCTTCGGCGCGAAGTCGATGAGCGAATCGCCCTACAACCCGGTCGCGGCCGCGGTCGGCAACGCGATCGCTCGTGCCGTCGGCCGGCGCCCGTACCGCCAGCCGTTCACGCGCGAGCGCGTGTGGCGGCTCGCGAACGACCTCGACTGACCGCCGGCACCCCGTCGCATCGCACGTCTTCACACCGCGGAAACACGCGCGCGCCCGCGGTGAAACGTGCAAGCAATAGCGTCGGCTGATCACATGCACCTGAAGGGGGCCAATCCCGATGGCAACACACAGCAACCTGTCCCGTCGCGCGCGCTTGGGCGCCGTCGCGGCCGCGACACTCGCATCCGTCCTCGTCCTCGCCGGCTGCGCCGGCGGCTCGTCGCCCAGCGAGTCGAGCAGCGGCGGCGGCGAGGCGGCGTCGTTCGGCGACGTCAGCATCCAGTACTCCTGGATCAAGAACGAGGAGTTCGCGGGCGAGTTCTACGCGTACGAGAACGGCTACTACGACGAGGCCGGCTTCGGCGAGGTCACGGGCATCGCAGGCCCCGACACCGGCGTCGCGAAGCTCCTGTCGGGTCAGGTGCAGTTCGCCCTGAGCGACGCGGCATCGGTCGGCGCGGCGGTCGCCGAGCAGGACGCACCCCTCAAGATCATCGGCGCGACCTTCCAGAAGAACCCGTTCACGATCCTCTCGCTCGCAGACGGCGGCAACATCGCGACGCCGGACGACCTCAAGGGCAAGAAGATCGGCGTGCAGGACTCGAACGCCTCGGTGTTCGCGGCCCTCCTCGCCGCGAACGACATCGACCCGAGCGAGCTCGAGATCGTGCCGGTCGACTTCGACCCGACCCCGCTCATCAACGGCGAGGTCGACGGCTTCATGGCCTACCTCACCAACGAGGCGATCACGGTCGAGATGGCGGGCTACCCGGTCACGAACCTCGCGTACGCCGAGAACGGCCTGCCCTACGTGGCCGAGACGTTCACGGTCACCGATCAGTACCTCGCCGAGAACAAGGACCTCATCAAGGCGTTCCTGATCGCCGAGATCAAGGGCTGGACCGACACGTTCAAGAACCCCACGGACGACACGGTCGCGCTCGTGACCGACTACTACAACGAGTCGGCCGCCGCGGGCGACCTGACGTTCGGCGAGCTCGACCCGGCGAAGGTCGCGGCGGGCATCCTCGCGCAGGCGCTCCTCATCTCGACCGACGAGACCGAGGCCAACGGCCTGTTCACGATCTCAGACGACCTCAAGGAGCAGACGCTCGCCTCGCTCGCGACGTCGGGCTGGGAGCTCACGGCCGACCAGCTGTTCGACACGACGATCATCGACGAGATCTACGAAGAGAACCCCGACCTGCTGGCATACCTGCCGTAAGGGATCATGACCATTTCGTCACAGATGGATGCCGGTGCCCAGACCACGGGCACCGGCATCCAGATCACGGGAGTCTCCAAGTCCTTCTCGCTGCGCGGGGGCAAGTCCCTCCTCGCCCTGCAGGACACCGACCTCCACACCGAGAAGGGCTCGTTCCTGGCCCTTCTCGGTCCGTCGGGATGCGGCAAGTCCACGATCCTGCGGATCCTCGCCGCCCTGGACCACCCCACGCACGGCACGGCGCTCGTCGACGGCGAATCGCCCGACCAGCTGCGATCGAAGAGCGAGCTCGGAATCGCGTTCCAGGACCACGCCCTGCTCCCCTGGCGCAGCGTCCGCAAGAACATCGAGCTGCCCTTCGAGGTCGCCGGCCGCCCCGTCGACAAGGATTACGTCGACGAGCTGATCGCCCTGGTCGGCCTCAAGGATTTCGCGAACGCGAAGCCCGCGCAGCTCTCGGGCGGCATGCGGCAGCGTGCATCCATCGCCCGCGCCCTCGTGCTCAAGCCCTCCGTCCTGCTCCTCGACGAGCCGTTCGGAGCGCTGGATGACATGACCCGCCAGAACCTCAACCTCGAGCTGCTGCGCATCTGGACCGAGAAGCCCGCGACGACGCTCCTCGTCACGCACGGCATCAGCGAGGCGATCTTCCTCGCCGACCGCGTCGCCGTCATGTCGCCGCGCCCCGGCCGGGTCAAGGAGATCATCGAGATCGACCTGCCGCGACCACGCACGCCCGACATGATGCGCACGCCCGAGTTCCACGCCTACGTCGACCGCGCCTCGGAGCTGCTGTTCGGCTCGGACGGTCGGGCCGAAGCGGAGGCGTGATGCGCACCACCTGGAAGATGCCGACGTGGGCCGCGGGCCTCGTCGGCGCCGCTGCGCTCATCCTCGTGTGGTGGATCTTCTCGCTCACGGCGTTCCAGATCCAAGAGGGCACGACCTTCACGCCCGTGCCCTCGCCGTTCGCCGTCTTCGAGTGGCTCTTCCTGGACGGCAACATCGCCGGCGCGTGGGGGGTCTTCCAGCCCACGATCACCGCTGCCGCGATCGGGTACGTGTGGGGCAACGGCATCGCCCTCGTGCTCGCCGCCTTCGTGCTCGTGTTCCCCAAGACCGAGACGGTCGTGACCCAGATCGCCGTCGTGAGCTACTGCCTGCCGATCGTCGCGGTCGGCGGCATCTCGGTCGTCGTGCTCGGCGGCGCGAAGAACCCCGGCGATCCGTCGGCGACCGCGATCTTCCTCGCGGCGCTCGTGTGCGTCTTCACGACCGTCGTCGGATCGATCCTCGGCTTCAAGTCCGCCGACAAGGCCTCGCTCGACGTCGTCCGCGTCTTCGGCGGCAACTCGTGGACCCAGCTGCGCAAAGTGCGGCTCATCGCGGCACTCCCCGCGATCCTCAACGCCCTGCAGATCGCGGTGCCGACGGCCTTCCTCGGCGCGGTCCTCGGCGAATATCTCGGCGCCATCACGGCGGGCGTCGGACCGACGCTCATCCGCCTGCAGGGCCAGCTCGACGCCGCGGGCGTCTGGTCGGTGTTCCTGCTGTGCGCCGTCTTCGCCCTCGTCGCCTACGGTCTCGTGGGCCTCCTCGTCCGGCTCGTCACCCCCTGGGTCGCGGGGAAGGCATCATGACCGAGAAACTCGTCGACACCGCCAACCCGCCGGCGCTCCAGACCGGCCAGCTCGTGCTGCAGGCGGACCCGGTCGCACAGGCGCGCCTGCGTGCCGATCGACGTCGCGCGCTTCTGCGCACGATCGGCACGTCGCTCGTCAACGCCCTCATCACCTTCGCCGTCGTGCTCATCCTGTGGCAATGCATCGTGAGCTTCAGCGGCATCTCGCCCTTCATCGCGAAGGGTCCGGTGGACGTCTGGAACTACCTGTTCACAGATGAGGATGCCGCGGCCAACCGCGCCGCGATGGCCCCGCTGGTCGCACAGACACTCGTCGACTCGTCGATCGGCTTCGTCTTCGGCATGATCACGGCGATCGTCCTGGCGGTGCTGTTCAGCCTGTCGAAGGCCGTCGAGGCCGGCGTCATGCCCCTCGTGCTGCTCCTGCGCACGATCCCCCTCGTCTCGATCGCGCCCGTGATCATCCTCATCACAGGACGCGGCACCGTGGCATCCGTCGCCGTCATCGGCACGATCGTCGTGCTCTTCCCCGCCCTCGCGAGCATCCTGTTCGGACTCACCCGCGCGAGCCAGCAGAGCATCGACGTCGTGCACGTCTTCGGCGGCGGGAGGTTCACGTCGCTGCGCAAGGTGAACTTCCCCGGCGCTGGTCCGTCGCTGTTCGCGGCCGCGCGCGTCTCGGTGCCCGGTGCCGTGACGGGCGCGCTGCTCGCCGAGTGGCTGTCGACGGGTCAGGGCATCGGCGGGTCGATCCTGAAGTTCAACGCGCAGGCGCAGTTCACCCAGCTGTGGACGTCGATCGCCCTCATCACGCTCATCACACTGCTGCTCTACAACATCGTGCAGATCGTCGAGAACATCGTCCTGGTGCGCATGGGCATGCAGCCCGGCCGGCGCTGACCCGACGCACCCGTCTCCGAGCTCAGAACCCGCGCCGCGAGGGCTCGGGACCGATCGGAGCGTCCGGTCAGCGGTCGGCGGCGAGCTGGAGCACCGTCTCGGCGAGGGACTGGATGCCGCGGGCCACGTCGCCCTCCGACACCGACTCGTCGGGGTGGTGGCTGATGCCGTCCGGATTGCGCAGGAACAGCATCCCGACCCCCGTCACCGCGCCGATCGCCATGCCGTCGTGGCCCGCGCGGCTGAAGATGACCGCGGGGTCCTCGGTCGTGGCGACGGTGGAGCGGATGCCTTCGCGCACGGCGTCCTGCAGGAGCGGCGCGCAGAACACGGCGGGCGCGCTGTGCACTTCGCGGGCGGTCCACCGCAGACCGCGGCGGCCCATGATGGCGTCGAGCTCGGCAGAGATCGCGCTCCAGACGCTGTCGCGCGCGCCGTCGAACTCGCCACGCAGATCGAGCGAGAGGCGCGCCTCGCCCGGCACGACGTTGACGGCACCGGGGTACGCCTCGAGCTGCCCGACCGTGCCGATGATGTGGTGCTCGGCGCGGCAGATCCGCTCGACGGCGAGCGCCGCCTCCGACGCCCCGAGCAGCGCGTCGCGACGCCGGTCGTAGGGCGTGCCGCCCGCGTGGCGGGCCTCGCCCTCGACGATCAGCTGGAAGCGCCGGGCGGAGGCGATGGATGACACGACCGCGAGCGATTCGCCGCGCTCGTCGAGCTCGGGTCCCTGCTCGATGTGCGCCTCGAGATAGCCGACGAGTTCGTCGGGCTGCCGCGCGGCTTCGCCGATGCGTCCGGGATCGAGTCCGAACTCGAGGAACGCCTCGCGCAGCGAGGTGCCTTCGGCATCCGTCAGCGACCACCAGCCGGGGTCCCATGCTCCGGCGACGGCCGACGATCCGAGCAGCGCCTTGCCGAAGCGCGTGCCCTCCTCGTCCGAGAACGCGACGACTTCGATCGCGAAGGGCAGGGTCGCGTCCCGCAGCAGCCGCACGACCTCGAGCGCCATGAGCACTCCGACGATGCCGTCGTAGCGCCCCGCGTCGGGCACCGTGTCGAGGTGGGAGCCGAGCATCAATGCGGCGGATGCGGGATCACCGACGCGTCCGAGCTGGTTGCCCGCGGCATCCTGTCTCGTCGTCATGCCGACCTCTCGCATCCACTCCGCCGCGAGGCGGTTGACCCGCGCGTGCTCGGGCGAGAGGTAGACGCGCTCGATCCCGCTCTGCGCGGCCGAGACCCGGGCGAGCTCGTCGCAGCGCGCCATGACCCGCCGCGCCGCCGCCGCGATCAGATCGCGAGAAGCGTCGAGCAGCGGCATCACGCGCTCCGGTACACGTCACGCGCCGCCTCGACGCCGCCACCGACCGGCACCGCCGCGCCGAAGCGCCGCAGCAGCGCCTCGAGCGCGGCGAGCGTCGTCATGACGGCATCCTCTCGCGCGTTGTAGCCCATCGTCCCGATGCGCCAGACGCGTCCGTGCAGGGGACCGAAAGAGGTGCCGATCTCGATGCCGTCCTCTTCGAGCAGCGCCGCGCGCGCGATGTCGCCCGGCACGCCCTCGGGGATCTCGACCGCGACGACGTTGTTCATCTTGTGCGCGATGTCGCCGAAGACCGTGAGGCCCAGACCCTGCACACCCGCGAGCATCGCAGTGCCGGCGATGCGGTGACGCTCGATGACGGCATCCCGCCCTTCGAGCAGCAGCACCCGGGCGCACTCGCGCGCGGCGTAGAGCATCGAGGTCGCCTCGGTGTGGTGGTTGAGCCGGCGCGGACCCCAATAGTCGAGGATCATGCCGAGGTCGAAGTAGTTCGAGCGCACGAAGTCGCGCGCCGACGGGTCGCCGGGTTCACGGATGCCGGCCTCGATCTTCTTCCGTGCCTGCACGACCTCGACGGCGCGGGGCGACAGCGTGATCGGCGACGAACCCGACGGCCCGCCGAGGCACTTCTGCAGCCCGGCGGTCGCAGCATCCAGTCCCCACGCATCAGCCTCGAAGGCGTTCCCGCCGAGCGAAGCGGTCGCGTCGCTGTAGAAGAGCACGCCGTGCCTCTCGCACAGCGCTCCGATCTCGTCGAGGGGCTGGTTCATCGTCGTCGAGGTGTCGCCCTGGACGAGCGCGAGCAGGGTGGGCTGCACGCGCACGATCGCCTCTTCGATCGCCGAGACCGGGAACACCTGACCCCACGGCACCTCGATCGTGTGCACCTCGGCGAGCGCGCGCTCGGCGATCTCGGCGAGGAGGTGCCCGAAGCGCCCGAAGATCGGCACGAGGACGCGGTCGCCGGGACGCACGAGCGAGACGATCGCCGCCTCGATGCCGGCGCGCGACGTGCCGTCGATGAGGAGCGTCGCGTCGTTCGTGGTGGCCCAGACGCCGCGATACAGCTCCTGCGTCTCGGTCATGGTCGCGGTCATGAACGGGTCGTACTGGCCCACGAGCGGCGCCGACATCGCTTCGAGGACGCTCGGGTAGGCGCCGATCGGGCCCGGCCCCATCAGCAGGCGCGGCGGCGGCGAGATCGGACCGGGAATCGTCATGACAGCTCCAGACGTGAGGCGAGGCGGCGGGCGAGCCGCACGAGTGCGATGTCGGTGCCCTCGCGTGACACGACGCACACGCCGACGGGGGCGGGTCCGAGCGTCGAGGGCACCGTGAGGAGGGGCGCCGAGACGGCGGGCAGCCCGCCGATCGCTGCGGGTGTGGTCATGCGCAGGGTCGCGGTGCGCAGGGCATCGACGCGCTCGCCGGAGCGCGTACGCAGCGGCGCGGGGCCGGGCACCGTGGGCATGATGAGCACGGCGCCCGCGACGAGATCGCGGACGCGGGTGCGCAGCACCTCGAGGGTGCGGCGGGCGGATGCCTCGTCGTCGGCGGTGATGGCGGATGCCACGCGGAACCGCTCGGCGACGGCCGCGCCGAGCGCGCTCGGGTGCGCCGAGACCCAGTCGCCGTTGTTGCGCCACGCCTCGGCGCCCTGCACGGTGCGGAACGGCACGAACCACTCGTCGAGGTCGCCGATGTCGGCCACCTCGACATCCAGCCCCGCGACGAAGGCCTCGAAAGCCACGCGCGTGTCGGGTTCGACGGCATCCATCACCTCCCGCGGCACGACGAAGCGCCACGGGAGCTCATCGGCGGATGCCCCGCGCACGCTCTCGGTCGTCTCGGAGCCGTCGTAGCTCAGGCACCAGTCCGCGACGCGCTCGAGCGTCTCGCCGTCACGCGTGAGCCAGCCGATCGTGTCGAACGACTGCGCGAGCGGCAGCATCCCCTGCCGCGGCACGAGCCCGTGCGTCGTGCGCAGGCCCCACAGCCCCTGGTACGACGCGGGCACGCGGATGGATCCGGCCGTGTCTGTCGCCAGGCCGATGTCGGCCTGCCCCGTCGCGACGGCCGTCGCGGGGCCGCTCGACGACCCGCCGGGCAGGGCACCCGGGAGCGCGCCGTTGGACGGGGTGCCGTAGTGGACGTTGTCGCCTGCGATGCTGTACGCGAACTCGTCGGTGCGGGCGATGCCGCGCAGCGATGCGCCCGCGCGGAGCAGGTCCGCGACGGCCGGCGCGGTCGTCGTCTCGGCGCGTGCTCCGTCGAGGTAGGTCGGGTTGCCCGCACCGATGCGATAGCCCTTGATCGCGAAGAGGTCCTTGACGGCGACCGTGAGACCCGCGAGGGCTCCTTCCCACGCGCCCTGCCACAGCGGCGAGCCGACCGTGCGCCACACCGACGTGTCGAGCGCCTGCGCGCGCGGAGTGACGTGCGCGGCCGTGATGAGCCACGTCCCGTCGATGCGCTGCCAGACCTGCGTCTGCAGGCCGGTGCCGCCGCCGGCGTAGCGCGACACCGACACCACGAGCGCAGCATCCTCACCCAGCGGTCGGTACTCGATCCGCTCGATCTCGCGTGCGGGAACCCCGCCGCGCAGACCGCGGAAGGCGGAGATCGCGTCGAAGCCGATGAGCAGGCCCGCGCCGTCGCCGCGAAGGGTCTCGGAGCCGGGCGCGAACGAGGCGTCCAGCACGTCGACGTCGTTCGCGACGATCGCCGCCTCGTATCGCTCGAAGGCGGCGCGCAGGTCGGCGGGGATCTCAGCCACGACCTGTCCCCTCGAAGTCCGCTTCGCGGATGCGGGCGTGCACGCCGCACACGATGTCGACGACCTGCGAGATGTCGAAGTCCGTCGCAGCGCTGAGGTACGCGTAGGCCAGGTGCTCGTCGAGACCCCAGCGGGCCTGCAGCAGATCGAGCGCCGCGCGCACGCAGTTGCGCATCGCCGCATTCAGGTCGGGATCGAGTCCCGTCGGCACGAGGAAGCCGTGCGCACGGGCGAGGGGCCCGAGCACGTCGCCGAACTCGGCGAGCGCCACCGCGCGCGGCACGACGTCGAAGCGCAACGTCGCGCGGAGGGATGCCTCGAGCGCTGTGAGCGCGACCTCACCGTCGCCCTGGGCGAAGTGCGGGTCGCCGACGTACGCGAGTGCTCCCTCGACCTGGACCGGGAGGTAGAGCACGGCTCCCTCGGTCAGCAGGTTGATGTCGATGTTGCCGCCGTGCGATCCGGGCGGGACGGAGTGGGGACGCTCGTCGGAGTCGACCGCCACGCCCATCGTGCCGAGGAACGGCGCGAGCGGGAAGGCGATGACGCGCTGCCCGCCCTCGACGACGGGGAGGAGCCCGACGAGCCCCTCCGGCCGGGACTCCACGGGAGTGAAGACGCTCACGTTGCCCGGGCCGCGCGGCAGCTCGCCCGGGAGTGCCCCCTTGCCGTGCCGATTCGAGATCACCCCGTAGGGCACGCGCGGCACGAGCGTCTCGACCGTGATCTTGAGCAGGTCTCCGGGGTGCGCGCCCTCGACGAACACGGGGCCGGTCACGACGTGAGGGCCGTCGACGGCCGGGTCGCGGGAAAGAGTCGCGGCGATCTCGACGGCGTCGTCGAGGACGGATGCCGCATCCACACCGTGGCCGGTGAAGTACGCGATCGGGTCCTTGCCCTGGTCTTCGAGCACTCCCTCGTGGCTGACGGTGTCGATCGTGACGCTCTCGCCTGCGGCGATCGTGAGCACGGGCGCGTCGGCGCGACACGGCAGACGCCCCCAGAGGACGGTCTCGGGCGTCGAGCGCAGGTAGTGGTCGCCCGGCACTGCGCCGGCCCCCGGCTGCAGGATCATCATGCTGTCATCCAATCCCATGTCGGTCAGCCTCGCGCCGAGAGAAGTCGTCCGCGCGGCTTGCCGCGGAATCGCGGGGATTCGCCCGCGCCGCCCTCGGTCACGTCGTAGATCCCGCGGCCGTGCAGCCACGTGCGGCGCACGCGTCCCGACAGGAGGCGGTGGTCGTAGGCCGTGATCGGGTTGCGGTGCAGCAGCGCGGCGGCGTCGATGGGGAACGCATCGTCGAGACCGAAGACCGTGAGATGCGCGGGCGCCCCGACCTCGATCACCCCCGCGCTCTCGAGACCCGCGACGCGCGCGGGCCCGGTCGTGAAGAGGGGCAGGATCGCCTCGAACGGGATGCCGCGGCCGCGCGCCTCGGTCCACACCGCCGACAGCCCCACCTGCAGACCCGCGATCCCACCCCAGGCGAGCCCGAAGTCGCCGCCACCCGACCGCTTGAGATCGACCGTCGACGGTGAGTGGTCGCTCACGATCGCGTCGATCGTGCCGTCGACCACGCCCTCCCACAGCAGATCGCGGTTCGCCGCCCCGCGGATCGGCGGGCAGCACTTGAACTCGGCCGCACCGTCGGGGATCTCCTCGGCCGTGATCGTGAGGTAGTGCGGACACGTCTCGACGGTCAGGGCGACGCCGTCGGCCTTCGCGGCGCGGATCGCGGGGAGGGACCTCGCGTCGCTGAGGTGCAGGATGTGGGCGCGCCCCCCCGTGCGCCGTGCCTCGGCGATGACGGCGTCGATCGCCGACGCCTCACTCTCGGGCGGGCGCGAGTCGAGGAACGCGCCGTACTCGCGACCGAGCGCGCCGTGGTCGTGCAGGAGAGCGGGGTCCTCGGCGTGCACGATGAGCCGCGAGCCGAGCGCCGCGATCTCCTCCATCGCCGCCGCGAGCTGCGTGCGATCGAGGTGACCGAACTCGTCGACGCCCGACGGCGAGAGGAAGCACTTGAAGCCGTAGACCCCCGCCTCGTGCACGGGCGCCAGCATCCCGAGATTCTCGGGCACCGCCCCGCCCCAGAACCCGACGTCGATGTACGCGGATGGCGTCGCCGCCGCCCTCTTGACCGCGAGATTCTCGACCGTCGTCGTGGGGGGAATCGAGTTGAGCGGCATGTCGACGATCGTCGTCACGCCGCCGGCCGCGGCGGCCAGCGTCGCCGAGCGGAAGCCCTCCCATTCGGTGCGACCGGGCTCGTTGACGTGCACGTGCGAATCGACGAGCCCGGGCAGCAGGACGGCGTCGTCGGGCACGATGATCGCCTTGCGCGGAGGGCCGGAGGGTGGATCGATTCCGGCGATCACACCGTGCTCGATCGTGACGTCCGCCGAGCGGAACGCGCCGTCGATCCAGGCCCGACCGGCCCGGATGCGGGTCGAGCCGCCCGACCGCAGCGATTTCGTCATGGCGCCAGCATCCCGCACTCGTGTCTCGCCCGAGGTGCCGCGGCATTTCGCCGAGGTAAACCTGCCCGCCGACGCGCAGTTTTTACACCCGGGTAACCGCACGCCGACGCGCCGTCGCTAGGTTGGGGCCGTGGCGGTGACGATCGACGAGTTCAACGGGATGGACGCCGCGGCGGCGCGCGCCCTCGTCTCGGTGTGGGCCGCCGTCCCGGTCTGGGCCGACGCTCTCGTCGCCGCACGTCCGTACTCATCGGCCGACGCGCTCGCGGAGGCGGCGGGCGCTCTCGCGGCGGGCTGGTCGCGAGACGACCTCGACGCCGCTCTCGCACATCACCCCCGGATAGGCGCTCGCGTGACCGGCGAGAACGCAGAGGCCACGGCATCCCGTTCCGAACAGGCCGCCATGAGGGATGCCGCAGCCGATGTGACGGCGAAGATCGCGGCCGGCAACGCCGCCTACGAGGAGCGATTCGGACGGGTGTTCCTCATCCGCGCGGCGGGTCGCTCCCCGGAGGAGATGCTGGTCGCGCTCGAGCGTCGGCTCGGCAACGACGATGAGGTCGAGGCCGCCGAGGCGACAGCCCAGCTGGCTGAGATCGCCCTCCTGCGCCTGCGCACCGACGTCACGGACGAAGGAGTCCCCTCATGAGCCACCTCACGACCCACGTGCTGGATGCCACGGCGGGAGCACCCGCCGTGAATGTCGTCCTCTCGCTCGCCCGCCATCTGCCCGGCGGGGGCACCGAGCCCGTCGCGCAGGGCTTCACCGACTCGGACGGGCGCGCGGCCCTCGGCCCCGACCAGCTCGAGCCGGGCATGTACGCGCTCACGTTCGGCACGGGGGCGTGGTTCGCGGACCGCGGCATCCCGACCTTCCATCCCCTCGTCACCGTGACCTTCACCGTCGAAGCGAACGATCGGCACCTGCACGTGCCGCTCCTGCTCAGCCCGTTCGCGTATTCGACCTACAGAGGGAGCTAGTCATGGTCTCAGTCAGCCTCGGCGCCAACAAGTACGGCAAGGCCGAGAACCGCGTCGTGCGCATCTACCGCGACACCCCCCGCCACGAGATCGTCGACCTCAACGTGACGTCGCAGCTGCGCGGCGCGGCGCTCGTCGACTCGTATCTCACGGGCGACAACGCCCTCGTCGTCGCGACGGACACGCAGAAGAACACCGCCTTCGCGTTCGCGAAGGAGCACGGCATCCCCTCGCCCGAGGAGTACCTGCTCACGCTCGGCGCGCACTTCACGGACGGCTTCGACTGGATCGAAGGCGGGCTGTGGCAGGCCGAGCAGTACGAATGGGAGCGCATCCTCGTCGACGGGCAACCCCACGATCATTCCTTCGTGCGCAAGGGACAGGGCACGAGGCTCGCGACCGTCCAGAAGATCGGAGGGGCGACGCACGTGACGGGCGGCGTGAAGGACCTCACGGTGCTGAAGTCGACCGGGTCGGAGTTCGCCGGGTTCCCGCGCGACGAGTACACGACCCTCGTCGAGACGAACGACCGCATCATGGCGACCTCGGTGACGGGGCGCTGGCGCTTCCTTCCCGAAGCCGTCGAGGCGGGCATCGACTACAACCGCCTGTACACCGACGTGCTCGGCGTCCTGCTCTCGACCTTCGCGACGGTGCATTCGCTCGCTCTGCAGCAGACGCTGTTCGCGATGGGCGCGGCCGCGATCGAGGCCCGCCCCGAGATCGCCGAAGTGCGCTTCGCGATGCCCAACAAGCACCACTTCGTCTACGACCTGTCGCCGTTCGGGCTCGAGAACCCGAACGAGGTCTTCTACGCCGCCGACCGACCCTATGGCCTCATCGAGGGCACGATCACGCGCGACGGCGCGGCACCCGCGCCGGACGCCTGGACCGACGTCCCGACGTTCGTCTGAGTCTCAGCGTGACGGGAGCAGGGATGCCGTGAACTCGAGCTTGTCGAGGACCGGCGCGGGGATCGTGAAGGGGTAGAGGTCGTCCTTGCCCATCGAGCGGTTGACGACGTTGAGCGCCGTGGACAGCGGCATCCACTCATCGACGACCAGCGCACGCATGCCGATGAAGGCATGTTCCTCGATCAGGCCGTACGCGATCGCCGTGTCGACGGTGTCGAAGATGTGCATCATGTGCGCCCACGTCTCGGCGAAGTCCTCGAACGGATGCATGGTCGCGTAGGTCGAGATGTGCGCGGTCGCCCAGTCGGCGGGCGCGCCCTCGACGTAGTGACGGTCGATCGCGTCCTGGTAGTCCTCGCTCTCGTCGCCGAAGAGCTCACGGAATCGCTCCAGCGTCGTGCCGTCCGTCACGAGCTTCCACTGGAAGAAGTGCCCGATCTCGTGGCGGAAATGGCCGAGCAGCGTGCGGTACGGCTCGGCGAGCTGCTCGCGGAGTCCCTCGCGATGCGCGGCGTCGCTCTCGGCCAGGTCGATCGTGATGACACCGTCGACATGCCCCGTCACGACGGGCTGCAGAGTGCTCGACAGCAGGTCGAAGGCGAGGCCGCCGAGCGATCCGCCGAGCCCGAGCCGGTCGAGCTCTACGAGCAGGTGCCGCTTGGCTCGCTCGGCGGGCACGAAGTTCGCGAGTCCTTCGAGGTCGGAATCGGCGGGCCGCACGCGCGTGAGATCGCAGCTGGAGCACTGCCCGCCCTCGAGCCGCGCGAGCCACGTGCAGCCGGATAGATTCAGATTGCGGCATACGTGCCAGATCAATCCCTCGGCGTCGACGTATCGGCCGACGGCATCCACCGGAACGATCTCGCGCTCCTCGCGTGAGAACCCGAGTGCGCTGCCGCACGTCACGCAGACCGAGTTCTCGAAGAACAGGGCTCCGCCGCACACGCGGCACTGGAACGACTTCATGCGGGCTCGGGCTCGGGCTCGAGAACGGGGGCGACGTCGACCGAGACCCGCAGGGTCGACTTCTTCGCCTTCGACCAGATGATGCCGCGCACGGGCGACACGTCGCCGTAGTCACGGCCCCAGGCGACCGTGATGTACCGCTCGTCGGCCCACGTGTCGTTCGTCGGATCGATGTGCAGCCATTCGCCTGACGCCGGCAGCCACACCGCGAGCCACGCGTGCGAGGCATCCGCCCCCACGACACGGGGCTTCCCCGGCGGCGGCTGCGTCGCGAGGTAGCCGCTCACGTAGCGCGCCGCGACGCCGTGACTGCGCAGGCACGCCAGCGCGACGTGCGCGAAGTCCTGACAGACCCCGGCGCGCTTGCGCATCGCATCGGCGACGGTGCTCGTGACGGTCGTCGCCTTGGTGTCGTAGTCGAAGTCGTGATGGATGCGGCGCATGAGGTCGGTCGCGGCCTCGCCGATCGGGCGACCCGGCGTCAGTGACACGGCGCCGTAGGCCGCGGCATCCGGAATCTGCGCCACACGGGGCGACTCGAGCGCGAACTCCGTCGCCGACCAGAGGTCCGGCCACGCGCCGCCTTCGAGGGGGCGGGACTGCTCCCACGGCCTCGCCAGCGCGCTCTCGTCGTACCGCGGTGCATCGACGGTCACATCACTCAGCGCGTCGATGACGAGGTGCTCGTGCGGGCTCGTGACGTGGAAGTAGGTCACGGCGTTGCCGAAATAGTCGACGTCGCGCGCGAGGTCGGCCGGGGCGGGATCCACCGTCACGGCGTGCGACGACAGCGTCTGCCACGGCAGCTCGCGCGGCCGCAGGTGATGGGTCCCGAGGCTGTTGCGCACGGGCTTGTCGTACACGTACTCGGTGCGGTGGCTGAGGCGGTACCTCACGAGCGGGTCATCTCTTCGATGAGCGACAGCGACGACATCTCGAGCGCGGGCGGACCGCCCTCGAAGTGCAGCTGCTCGATCGCGTGGCTGAGTCGCGCGACCGCACCCGACGTGTCGGAGAGGAACGCGGCGAGGGCATCGCGCACGCCGTCGTCGGAGCGCGCGGTGAGAACCATGACGGGGACCGACTCGATCGATCCGATGATCTCGTGCAGCAGCCGCTCCGGACGCGTCGACCCCGTTGAGTCGGGCATCGCCGCCAGGGACGCCTGCACGCGATCGAGCGAGAACGCGATCGAGCGCGGGTTGGCGGCATCCTTGACGAGGAGATCCAGGATGCTGCGCACGCGCCCGTAGCCGCGGTATCGCCGCCGGTGGGTCACGAGGCTCTCAGCCGCGAGCAGCACGCCGTCGAGCACATCGCGATCGGCGGTCTGCGACCGCGGCGACTCGGTCACGGCGGTCAGGAGCGTGCACACCTGCAGCGCTCGCTCGAGGTAGCGGCCCGCTTCGATCATGTGCCAACCGGTGTCGCGGATCATGCTCGCCGTCACGCCGTGCAGCGACAGGACGCCCGTGAGCATCTGCTCGGCGGCGTCCGCGACCGACGACGGGTGGGTGGACTCGCGCAGCGTCGCGATCGCCCGATCGGCGTAGCTGAAGACGCGCCAGGTGTCGCCGGACAGCTGGTCGCGCACACCCTCGAGCGCCGTGCGCATTCCCGAAAGGGCATGTGCCGCCGAGCCGGAGCGGTGCGCGTCGACGAGAGCGGAGCGCAGGTCGGCCTCGGCGCCGACCGATCGCGACCCGGCCAGCCGCCGGAGCACGGTCAAGAGCGCACCGGCCGCCGCGGAGCGGTCGCCACCCGGACGATCGACGAGGGCCTGCGCCGCAATGACGAGCCGGAGGGCGTCCTCGGCCCGCTCGGCGTAGCGTCCTGCCCAGTACATGTCCGCGAGCGCACGTGGTGCGAAGGCCGGGATCGAGGGCTCCATCGCGCGCGGGGAGGCCGTCGGCAGACCCTGATCGCTCTCGGAGGCATCAGCCTTGCGCACCCAGACGTCCTTCGTCAGCGGAGCGCCCGCGTCGTCCCGCGCCGTCGCGAGTCCACCCGCGAGCGTGCGGTACGCCGGGCCATGGCGGAGCGTGAACGCGCGGACGACGAGCGTGCGCGCCCGTGCCTCGCCGCCCGGCCCCCAGACGGGCGCCTGCGAGAGCGGCAGCCGCTCGATGCCGACGAAGCGGTAGGGATGCGCTCGGATCATCGCTTCGAGGTCGTCCCCAGGCACGGCGCGTCCCGCGAGAGTCCGCACGAGGATCGACTCGGGGTCGCGTCGGAGCCGCTCCAGGACCTGATCGAGGCCGCCGTCGCCGCACCACCACGCCGGCGCCGCGGGCAGACGCAGCTGCTCGCCGAGCAGGCGCTCGCACGCCGCGGGCAGGAACGGCAGCAGAGCCGGATTCTCGAGCACTCCGGCGCCCAGGCCGTTGACGACGCGTACGCGCCCGCGCCTGACGGCCTCGACGAGCCCCGCGACGCCGAGCCGCGAATCGCCGCGCAGTTCGAGGGGATCCGACCACTCCGAGTCGACGCGGCGCAGGATGACGTCGACCCGATCGACGGGCTTCGAACGCGGCCAGCGCGGCGGTTTGATCCACACGCTCCCCTCGCTCACGACGAGGTCGCTGCCCTGCACGAGCGGGAAGCCGAGGGAGTTCGCGATGAAGGCCTGGTCGTACGCCGTCTCGGAGTGCGTCCCCGGCGACAGCACCACGACGCGAGGATCGGTGTCGTCCACGGCGGCGCACTGCAGCAGCGCATCGCGGAAGGCCGCGAAGAACGGTTCGAGTCGGTGCACATCGGCCTCGCGGTAGAGCTCGGGCAGCAGGCGCGAGACGACCGAGCGGTTCGTCATGGCGTAGCCCAACCCCGACGGAGCCTGCACCCGGTCGGCGAGCACGCGCCATTCGCCGTCCGCGTCGCGGCCGAGATCGGTCGCCGTCATGAGGAGCGGGTGCGTCGTCCCGACACTCGGCCGTGCGACGGCGCGGATGAACCCGGGGTGGGCGACGATCGCCGCGGCGGGGATCACCCCGTCGGCGAGCAGGCGCTGCTCGCCGTAGACGTCGGCCATGATCGCGTTCAGAAGCTCGGCGCGCTGCGCGAGCCCTGTCTGCAGGCTGTTCCACGTGGATGCCTCGAGCACGAGCGGGAACGGGTCGAGCCGCCACGGCCGCGCCCCGTCTCGGTGCGTGTAGGTGACGCCGTCGTCGGCCAGAGCGCGCGCGATCTCGGCATCCACTCTCGCGATCTCGGAGGACGTGAGATCCAGCGTCGCCGATGCGATCGACTTCCACGCAGGTCGCAGCGTGCCCTCGGGCCCGATCACCTCGTCGAAGCGCGACACGGCCCCCGTCGGATCGTCCGACAGGGGAAGCAGCGGCGCTTGCGTGAGTCCCGCCGCGTAGTCGTGGAGCACACTCACCGGGGCGGGACCCTCCGCAGGTCGAGCGTGTGCGGGTAGTCGCTCGTCGCGGCGCGGCGCCCCGCCTCGCGCATCGCGGCGATGTCGAGGCGACCCGGCGTGTGACCGCGCGTCTCGAAGCGGCTCGCTCGGCGAGCCTCGGCCTCGTTCGCGTTGATGGGCGGGTGGTCGTACGACCGGCCGCCGGGGTGCACGACGTGGTAGGTCGCGCCGCCGAGGCTCGTCTCGGCCGCGATGTCGACGACCTCGAAGGCGAGCGGCGCGTGCACGGGGATCGACGGATGCAGCGCCGACCACGGCTGCCACGCGCGGTAGCGCACACCGGCGTAGTACTCGCCGAGGTGTCCTGTCGGGGTCAGAGGCACAGGTATACCCTGGCACGTCACGAGGTGACGGGCCGGGTCGACGCCCCGCACGCGCACCTGGATGCGCTCGACCGACGAGTCGACGTACCGCGACGTGCCGCCCGCCGTCGCCTCTTCGCCGAGCACGTGCCACGGCTCGATCGCCTGACGCAGCTCGAGTTCGATGCCGTCGATCCGCGTCATCCCGATCCGCGGGAACCGGAACTCCGTGAAGGGGTCGAGCCACGTCTCCTCGAAGGCGATCCCGAAGGCCCGGAGGTCGGCGACGACCGATTCGATGTCGGCCGTTGCGCCCTGGGGCAGCAGGAAGTCCTCGTGCAGGCGCGTGCCCCACCGCACGAGCGGTGCCGTGTAGGGCTGCTCCCAGAACATCGCGACGAGGCTGCGCACGAGCAGCGCCTGCACGAGCGCGAGTTCGGGATGCGGCGGCATCTCGAAGCCGCGCAGCTCGAGCAAGCCGAGGCGCCCCCGCGACGAGTCCGGGCTGTAGAGCTTGTCGATGCAGAACTCGGCGCGGTGCGTGTTGCCGGTGAGGTCGGTGAGCAGGTGACGGAACGCGCGGTCGACGGTCCACAGCGGCGCGCCGTCTTCGCCCGAAAGCCGGATCACCTCGGCGAGGGCGATCTCCATCTCGTAGACCGCCTCGGGGCGACCCTCGTCGAAGCGGGGCGCCTGACTCGTCGGGCCGATGAAGCGTCCCGAGAAGAGATACGAGAGCGAAGGATGCCGCTGCCAGTACGCGATGAGGCTCGCGAGCAGATCGGGGCGGCGCAGGAGCGGTGAATCGGCCGGTGTCGTGCCGCCGAGTGTGATGTGGTTGCCGCCGCCCGTGCCGGTGTGCAGGCCGTCGAGGTCGAACTTCTCGGTCGCGAGGCGGCTCCGCCGAGCCAGGTCGTAGAGCGTGCGAGTGAGGTCGCGCTGGTCTGCCCAGGACGACGTCGGCTGCACGTTCACCTCGATGACGCCGGGGTCGGGCGTCACGACGAGCTGTGTCAGCCGGGCGTCCGGCGGCGGACCGTAGCCCTCGAGTACGACGGGCACAGCGGCGAAGGTCGCCGCGCGTTCGATGACCGCGAGCAGCGACGCATACGCCTCGAGCGTCGTCGTCGGCGGCAGGAAGACGAAGACGTGACCGTCGCGCGCCTCGACGGCGATCGCCGTGCGCGGTGCGCCGTCGGGGCTCACGACCTGGACGTTCGGAATGCCGGCGACGAGTGGTTCGCCGGCTTCGAGGTACGACGGCTCGCCGGGATGCTCGGGGTCCACCCACGAGATGGAGTCCAGCGGCAGGCGGGCGCCGATCGCGCTCGTCCCGGGCGTCAGGACGAGGCGGCCACGGCGGAACCGCCAGGCGGGGCTCGTCCAGGCGTCCTCGGTCGTGATCGGGAGCACCCATCCGGCCGGCTTCTTCTCCTCGGCGTCGAGCGATGCGACCTCGGCGGGCTCCTCGCCGGGCTTCGACCCCTCGGGCTTGCGCACCTCGGCGGCGAGCGCGGCGAGCGGATCCTCGTATGCGGGGATCAGCTGGGATGCCGGCAGCCCGAGCGACGCCGCGATGCCCCGGGCGACCACCTCGGCGTCGTAGCGGGCCGTCGTCGACTCCGACGTCGCCCACGGATCGTCGAGGAGTGCCGGATCGCTCCAGAGCGGCACGCCGTCCGTCCGCCACTGCAGCGCGATGTTCCAACGCGGCAGAGGCTCGCCCGGGTACCACTTGCCGTCGCCGCGGTGCACGACGCCACCCCGCGCGAAGACCTCGCGCAGCTTCTCGGCGAGCTCGGTCGCGAGAGCGCGCTTGTGCTCGCCGTCGGCGGTCGTGTTCCACTCCTTGGCCGTCGCGTCGTCGAGCGCGACGAAGGTCGGCTCGCCGCCCATCGTGAGCCGCACATCGCCCTGGCGCAGCCGCTCGTCCACGGCCTCGCCGAGCGCATCGATGCGCTCCCATTGGTGCTCGGTGTACGGCTTCGTCGTGCGCGGATCCTCGTGCACGCGCCGGACCTCGTTGCGGAAGTCGAACTCGACGTCCACGCGACCGGTGGTCCCCTCGATCGGTGCCGCGGTCGAAGGGTGGGGCGTTGCCGAGAGCGGAATGTGGCCCTCGCCCGCGAAGAGGGCGCTCGTGGCATCCATCCCGATCCACCCGGCGCCCGGGATGAAGACCTCTGCCCACGCGTGCAGGTCGGTGAAGTCGGCCGCGGGTCCGGAAGGACCGTCGAGGGATGCCTGGTCCGCCGCGAGCTGCACGAGATAGCCCGACACGAATCGGGCGGCGAGGCCGTACTTGCGCAGCAGGCTCACGAGCAGCCAGGCCGAGTCACGGCACGAGCCGATTCCGCGCGCGAGCGTCTCATCGGGCGACTGCACCCCGGGCTCCATGCGCACGTCGTAGGCGACCGCGCTGTTGACGGCGCGGTTGAGGTTTGCGAGGAACGTCACCGTCGGCACGCCGTCGTCGGGGAGCGGCGGGAGCCCGTGCATCCACGTCCCCGTCTCGACGCTCTCGTCGACCGGGGCGCGATACGGCGCGAGGTCGTCGGCGAGCTCGGGCGGGTACGCGAACGGGAAGCGCTCGGCGTACTCCTCGATGAAGAAGTCGAACGGGTTGATCACCATGAGGTCGGCGACGAGTCCGACCGTGATCTCGAGGTGGCTGACCTTCTCGGGGAACACGACGCGCGCGACCCAGTTGCCGAAGGGATCCTGCTGCCAGTTGACGAAGTGCTCGGCAGGACTGATCTGCAGCGAGTACGCGTCGATCGGCGTTCGCGTATGCGGCGCAGGACGCAGCCGGATGAGATGCGGATGCACCGTGACGGGATGCGCGAACCGATAGCCCGTGTAGTGCTCGAGCGCGACCTTGACCGACATGGCACAACTGTGCCCTATTCCTGTTGCGGGAGGGTTACGTAGTCTGAGCCCGTGATCATCGCCCTGTTCCGCCGCAGGCTCCGCGAAGGTGCCACGTTCGAGTCGTTCATCACCGCGTGGGAGGCCGACAAGGGGTTCGGTGTTCCGGCCCGCGTGTTCAACGCCGTCTCGCTCGAGGACCCGCGCGAAGTGCTCTCGGTCGGCTTCGTCGACATCGCCGCCACCGATCTCGGTGACGCCGCCGGGAAGGTGAGCGAGCAGGAGGCGGTGCGGCATTCCCGCATCGACGACGTCGTCGAGCAGACGGTGCTCCACTCCTTCTACGACCTGCGCACCGAGCACGATTTCTCCTTCGACCCGCACGCGGTCGAACTGGGATCGGCGGCGAGCCTGCTGTCATCCCTCGTTCCGCCCGCGTCGGACATGGAGCAGATCGCCGAGCGGTTCATCGCGGCGTTCAACGCGGGCGACTTCGCCGGCCTGCGCGCGTTGCTGGATGACGGGCTGACCGCCTTCGTCACGACGGATGACGGGCAGGAGTCGCAGCTCCAGGGCGGAGATGCCTACGTGGATTCGCTGCGCCAGATGCTGACCAGCGCACCGGTCGAGTACGAGATCTCGCTCACGCAGCGTCCTGTCGCGATCGATGACCACCAGGTGCTCATCATGATCGAGGTGCGCGCCGCCCGTCGCGGGCGCACGCTGCACAACTATTCGTCGCAGCTGTTCACGATCGAGCGCGGCGTGATCACGACGATCCGGATGACGGATGCCAAGCCCGCCGAGAGCTCGGAGTTCTGGTCGGCCTAGCGATCCCCTGAGTCAGGAGTCCCACCGCATCGCGATGGGTGAGAGGGTGGTCCACGCAGTGGCCTGGCCGCTATGGTCGGCTCATGACGGAGAGACTGGTCGAGAAACTCGCCGCGTCCGTACCTTCTTGGGGCGCCCGCGTCGCATACGGAGAGAAGTCCACGGTGGGAGGGCAGGACGTCGTCCCCGTCGCGATCGTCGCGTTCGGGTTCGGCGCCGGGGAGGGGTCTGGCGAGACCCCCGTGACCGAGAAGCTGCCCCAGGGCAAGGGCGAGGGCTCGGGCGGTGGCGGCGGCGGGATCGCACTGCCCATTGGCGCATACGTCAACGGCCCGAGTGGGGCAGTCTTCAAACCCAATGCAATTGCCCTCGTGCTCGCGGTCACACCGATCGTGATGTGCGTGACCGCCGCCATCGCGGGTGTGTCCGCGGTGCGAAGCGCCGCCAGGGTCGGGACTCGCTTTGCCGGGGCGGCAGAAAACTTCGCCCCGTTGCGCATCTTTGGCGCGCGGCGTACTCGCTCGAATCCATAGACCGGTCGGATCCTCATACGGGCGATGCACGGCGAGGGGACCGTGCCGTGCATCGCGACCGGCCAGCCCGGTGGCTCAGGCCTCGACGAGAGAGGGTCAGAACTCGGCCGACGTTGACAAGAGTGGTTTCTTGGACTTGCGAGGAGGGTCAGACATACGGCGGCGAATCACCAGCCGAGGAATTGCCCCGCCAAGTGCAGGAGGCCAGCAGCAGCGACATCGCTCGTGATCCCAGTCCCGATCGCCGTGGCACCATTACCGAGAGCGCTTCCGAGCTTCTGGAGCTTCGACTTCTTCGTGGGCGGTGGATCATCCCCAGTGATGATCGCCATTGCCTGGACCGCGGCCTTCGGATCAGCCAGAAGATCGACGAGAGCTCGGGCCAAGCTCTCGATGTCATCCTTCGTGACGGTCGCTGACTGGCTGATACCGGTCCCCTGCGCGACGTTCGCGACGTCACCGTAGATGTGATTGACGTTGACCATCACCGCACGATCGACAGCGGGATCGGCCTTTGTTGGCCCGCCGACTTCCCCGGCGCGAGGGTCCGCGGACTGAAGATCAAGTGCGAGCTCGAGCGCCTTGGTCCGCACACTCTCGACGACAGAACGCAAGGCGGCGGGCGTGACGACACGATGCGCGGAGTAGACCCCCATCATCTCAAAGCGCGGTACCGCATCCTTCTGAACGAGTTTGTTGTAGTGCGCGAGCGCAGTACCATCCCATGCGATCCCAAGTTCGTCCTGCTTCGATGACAGCTCCTCGATCTCCGGTATCCCCTGAAGAAATCGATCCTCGAACAGCGGGTGCATGTAGTCGGGCGTGCCGACTTGCGTCAAGATGCTGGTCGCGCTCGATCCGAAGGGCCCTGCCCAGACAGCTCGCACGGTGGCAGCGAAGGGGCCGCGGTAAGTAGGAAGGGAGGCGCCGGGTTCATACCCATCAAGCTCGGCACGCACCCACGCCGTGAGCTCGTTCGCGCCAACACGGTGCGCCACCGTCTGCACCTTCCGAAGAAGGTTGGTGGTCGTGACGGAATCAGATGATGCGCCGTCAATTATCTCGTCGAGTAGACCCACCCACGGATGCTATCGACTACGGCCGACAGTACCCGCGGGCGCCTGTCCCGCCGGTACCCGCCCGCCCCCCGGAGGTACAGCTACCGCGATCCCTGAACGGGCCTTGCGCGGATCGGGGCCGCTTCGTTCGGTTCGTCCCTGGCGTCAAGGCACAGCCGACCCGGATTGTGAGTATTCGCGGTCTTGAGCGCCACTGCCCAGTCGGGCAGACCGTCGTCGTCGGGTCGACTTCGCGGACGCGTCAGGACTCAATCTCGAGCGCGGCTGTCACAGGACGCTTCGGCGGGAGGAAACCGTATCGACCGACACCGCGCTTCTTTGTAAAAACGACATCCACCGCCGCAGGACCGAGTGGCTCAGTCGGATCGAGGTTCTCCATCACGATTATCTGGCCGTCAAAATTCCGCTGGATGTCGCGATAGAAGTCGCCAACAATCCCTGTCGGCAGCGATTCATCGAGCAACGCCGGCGAGTCCACGTCGGGCGGTCGGTAGGTGACAAGCGGCGAGTCGAGCACGACGAAGCCGGGGTGAGCGATGTCGCGGTCGAAGCAGTACTGCGCGAGACCGACTGTGAACGCGGCGTGGAGAATCGCGCGAACGCCCTTGCCATGCGCGGAACGATACTGGTCGTCCGCGAGGATGTCTTGCACTGCGCGGTCGTAATGGACGGAAGACGCATCTGGGTACCCCCAGGCCTCGAGTCTCTTGGCGATCTCGCTGGAGAATTCGCGTAGAGCAGTGAGGTTCAGCCCGTCGGTTATGACACTGGCATCAGTCTGGGTTGTGTCGATGATCGCGTTTCTCAGTCGGATCAGTTCTGAAGACTGCGCGTACAGCGCCAGCGACTTCTCGATGTCGCTCTTGACCGCGATCAGTTCACGCAGCGCGCCGTTACCAGGACTCAGGTCCTCATCGAGAGCCCGCAAGCTGTCCGCCAGCGCTTCCGACTCGACGGAAGCGTCATGTCGAGTGGATCGGGCCTCGTCACCACGTCTTGTCAGCTCATCGAGTGTGATGGCGAGATCTGCTCTGAGCGCCATGGTCTTGGCGATCTCAGCATCGACCGACTCCTCGAATGCGGTCCCATCGGCGCCGTGTGCATCGTTGTAGTGCTGGTCGGAAAACTCCGCGCCACAGAATTGACACGTCCCCGGTGTGAAGAAGCCGAGAAGTGCGCCGGCCTCTCGAATCGTCGCGAGTCTCTCCAGATCAGAGTCATACAGCCTGCTGAGTAAGGCGAACCGACTCTGAAGTGCCCCGACCTCGGCGAGCTCCGTCCGCGCGCCCCGCGCCTTCTCCTGCAATGCGCGGAGCCGATCCGCGAGGGCGGAGCGCTCCGCGAGGAGCACTCCGACTGTAGAGGTCTGGTCCTCAATCGAGCCATTCAAGCGTGCCAACTGATCGCTCAGCTGACTTTCCTCTGGGATCTCGGCGAGCTTCGCCTCAAGGTCGCCGAGAAGCTGGTCGATCACCTCAACCTTCGCCCCGTTGGTGCGAGCGCTCGCGGATGCGCCCTTTGAGGCCACGATGGAGGAATCATCCTCGGCCTCTAGGAGGAGTTTGAGTGTGGAGATCTCCTTCGTCTTGGTCGTGTACTGGCCGGTGATCGCGGGCGGCACATCGGATTGCATCGTCGTTTCGTCGATGATGCAGAAGTGAGCGAGGTCTCGGAAGCTCAGCGAAACCGTGACGCCCTGAGCGTTCTTGCGAATCAATGCCTGCTCAAGGTCGAGTTGCTTGAGAAGGAACATTGAGAGGTTGGTCTCGTTCTTCGGGTTGTGCTTCGCCGCCAGATCTTCGTTGGAGACCGGGAGCGGGCCACTTCTGATGTCGGAGCGAAAGAGCGAAAAGGCGCCCCCAGCAGCGCCCCGCGACAGCGTCACTACCTCCCCTGATGGAAGCTCGAGGCCGAGCAGAACTGTTGAGTAGCCGGTTCGCTCGGGGATCTCCTTTAGCGACTTCGCACCGAGCATGTAGTCGATCGCCTCGACAATGAAGGACTTGCCGGTGTCTGACGGACCGCGCACGAGTGTAAGCCCCGCGCCGAACTCCACGGTCGAGAGCGGTACGTTTGGGCCCCAGAGCGTGATATGGACTAGCCTCAGCCGACTCATATGTGTTGCTCCTCACCTGCGAAGTTCTCGAACTCCTCCGCCCACCGACCGGACACTTCTCGGATCGCCGAACGAATCTCCTCGTCCGACAGCCCCCTGAATCGACCAACCACCCATCGCGCCCGTTCGGCGAGCGCACGAGCGTATGACGTTTCCAACAGGCTGAGGAACGGGTGCGCGCCCTCCGCCGCAATGAAGTGAATCCCGCCCGCGACTGCGCCCATCTCCACCAGGTCAACCCGTGTGAGCACTTCGAGCCCGTGCGTGAGCTGCTGCCTCTTGACTCCGAGCTCACTGGAACGAATCGGGACCGGCGGGTGGAGGCTCGGCGGCCCTCCGAGATCCTCGCTATGCAGTAGCCCGTGATCCAGCAGGACCAGTTGGTTCAGATCCAGGCTGTCCGGGTATGCCTCGGCGAGAAGGGTCAGGACTCGAACGGCCGTCTCCAAAGGTCCATTGAGGGGGCTGAGCATCACTCGACTCGCATCCAGGTCAGCCGGTCCTCGTTCGCGAGTTGATGGCAGATTCCCTTGCGGTCATCGGTCTGAGAGATCGTGGTGAGAGCGTGCGAGCTCAGATCGATCTGCGTGGAGGCCTGGAGGACCTGCGTGAGTCGGTCCATCGAGGTGGCGTGGTCTGCCTCGGCAACTTCGATGACCCCGGAATGTACGTCGTCCTGCAGGGCCTCGAAGGTTCCGGGCGGGACAGCGTCACGCGCGTGCAGTCGCAGAGACTCGGCCGAGTAGAACGACTCACGCTGACGCTGGAAGTGGACGGCCAGCCTGGAGTGCGTACGGATCGTCTCGAGCGTTAGGTCATCGGATGGTCGGGACTCGCGGTACACCTCCATGAGCTGTGCAACGTAGCGCGTCTCGGATTCGTGAATGGCATCGGGAGCACGCTTGGTTGTCGGGCGGGGCGGAAGCGGCCCGCCAAACCTGGCGACGTAGTATGCGGTTGCCCGATGCGTCTCGATGGCGTCGACCAGCTCAATTGACACAAACATCGCGAAGTCAGTTGCGGCGGCGAGCGTTCGTACTCGCTCCCGCAACTCCTGCTTGAGGCCCGCCGCCGCGCTCTTCGCGTTGTCCAGCTCCTTCAGAAACTTCTCACGCAGCTCGGTAGGCCTGCTGAGAAGACGGTTGAGAGCGGTGCCGCACCCTTTCGGCGCCAGGAACGCGTAGCGGTCGGGGCGCTGATAGTGACCTTCTTCAACCCCGACAAAGACCTTGAGCATCTCCGGGAACGCATCGGACCACGCCAGGGGATTCGCGTAGTGCTTCCCCTGGAAGCAATCCCAGCTTCCTTCAAAGCCCTCGCTCGTCCTGAAGGCGGCGACGTCCGCGCCCTTGTCGTTCGAACCACCGAGCCGCTTGATCTGGACGTAACTTGGGTGCAGTGCTGTCGCCCACTCCCGGATGAAGTGCTCCCACTCCTCTGGGGAGTAGAACGCGATTCGTTGCGCAGGCGTGACGGGAGGACCCGCTACGGAAACGGGCGCGCTTGGCGGTTCGGGGGCGTCAAGGTCACTGAGCAACGGTGGACTGAAAAGTATGGAGGCAGCAAGGGGTTGCTCGTCTACCAAGTCGGCAGCCTCCTGTCTGTCTTACCAATGTCGGTAACCCGAAGCTCCACTCGGCCCCACGCCGAGTTCGGTTCAGCCTACTTGGCGGTGCGCGCTGGCTCAGGTGTTGGGCGGCGCGTTCGGCAGTGCCGTTCAGGCAACTGGCGCGCGTGTACTTCGAGCGTTGAGTCGGATCCGATTCGATGGCTGCGTGGCTCCGACGTCGCCCTCGAGCGGTCGAGTCCGCGCTAGCTCCGCGAGAGTGGAAGCGCTGACTGGCGGAGCTACGGTGGACGTGGACACCTTCTCGAGAGCATGGGGGCTACGGATGGATGAGCGCATTCGACGTGTAGGCGAGTTCGTTGGAGACGCTCTGCAGGAGGGTGCGCGGCAGGCGAAAGCCGAAATCCGCGACAGCGCCCATCGAGAAGGGTTCACCAGTGCCGCGGGCATAACTCTGCGCCGCGTGGAGCATGAGCTCGACGCTTTGAGGAAGCGCATGAAGGGCGAGGGCCCAAAGTTGACTCAGGCGGATCTGGCGGTCTACGCGGAGCTGGAAGAGCTGAGGGCCGACATAGAGGCGGAATTCGACCGGTACTGGCGCGGAAGCGGCATCGACTGGCGGCCGCGGAAGCCCGTCGCACAAGGAGTCGTCAGGCGCGTCCACGAACCCGAGGGCCTAGACGGTCTCAACTGAGCCGCTGTCACTGAGCCGGAATCAGGCAGCGTCGCGGATCAGAAGGCCCGGCGGTGCGGGGGTGCGCCATGCTCGGCGGATGCCGGTCCACACTCGGGCTGTTGGGTGAGGACTATTGACGCCGTGCGGTTGTCGCACATCGCGGGCTCGAAGTGGTGGCAGCTCAGCGTTCGGAGTAGGTGACACGTTCTGACCGAAAGAGCAGGTTGGGATGTTCATGGCGAATCCATCCCGCGCTGTCCCAGAACCCTCTGGACTCGGCATTGTCGTTGAGCGCCGTCAACCTCGGTAGTGGGAACAAGTCGCGAATCGTGCGGAGCACATCCCGACCTACGCCGTGGCCCCGCGCCGATACTGCGACCTCCAGCGCGAGAATGTCGAGCTGCCCGTGCGGCATCTTCCCGAGCAGGGGATGGGACTGGGGCGATACGTCCAGAACGAACTTGCATCGAGCCACTTCGGTGCCTCGTAGTTGACCTGACAGCCAATGCTCGGATTCGCTAACCGATTCTTCTGGCCTCCACCACGGCTTCACGAACTCGCTCGACGGTTCGAACAGGTGCCAGTACCTGCGCTTCTTCCGCGGATGGACCTCCGTAAGGGACAGTTGGTCGGCGCTCATGCTCTTGACGGTATCGGCACCGGGCCCGCGAGCCGGTCGTTGTGCGGGCGGCTCCGCGCCACCTTTCGTGGTCCCGAGGCCGACCGTCATCCGATGCCCGAATACACCGCCCGGCCCGCTGACCGATGGCGACGCCCTGTGCGTGCACGCACAGCGGAGATCGCGGGGTCGTTCGACCCACCTGGCGTGTCGAGGATCGAACGCCATACGATCCGAAAGACGACGCCGAAGAGGGGACTTGCAGATGCCGGAACGCACTCTCGAGCTGCCGGACGTGGATCTCGTCTACGACGTGCACGGGCCGCTCCCCACATCTGACGGTCGGCCGCCGTTGATGCTGATCGGGCAGCCGATGGGTGCGAGCGGGTTCCAGGCGCAGGTGCCGCTCTTCGAAGACCGCACCATCATCACCTACGATCCACGCGGCCTGGGTAGGAGCACGCGCAAGGACGGCAAGGTGACGAACGAGCCCGAGGTCCAGGCGGGCGACGTACACGCGATCATCGAGGCGTTGGATGCCGGTCCCGTCGACATGCTCGCCAGCAGCGGCGGGGCGGTGACCGCGCTCGCGTTGGTCACAGCGCATCCCGAAGACGTCGCGACGCTCGTCGCGCATGAGCCGCCGATAGATTGCGTGCTGCCGGATGCCGCTGCCGTCCAAGAGGCTCGCGAGGCCTACACGCGGCTGTACAACGAGAAGGGATGGGGTGCCGGGATGGCCGGGTTCATCGCTCTCACCTCGTGGGAAGGCGAGATCAACGACGAGTACCTCGCCCAGCCGGCACCGCCTCCGGAGGCATTCGGCATGCCGAGCGGAGACGACGGCAAGCGGGACGATCCCCTCCTGTCGGATCGGTCCTGGGCCGTCACCCACTACCAGCCCGACCTCGACGCCTTGCGCGCGGCACCCACGCGCATCGTTGTCGCCGTCGGTGAGGAGTCCGTGAAGGTCTACACCGGCCGGACGGCCTTAGCGCTGGCCGAGCGTCTCGGCCAGGAGGCGACGATCTTCCCCAGCCATCACGGCGGCTTCATGGGCGGCGAGTTCGGCTACGCCGGCCAGCCGGAGGCGTTCGCGGCCCGACTCCGCGAGGTCTTGGACCAAGACTGATCGGTTGCTCGACCGCGACGAGCGGGCTGTCGGGCTCGGTGATCCCGCCCACAGGTCGTCGGGCGTCGGTCGCGTATACGTTTCGACTCGGTGTCGAAGTCGTCATGATGGCTCCGACACACTGAGAGGGCCGCATCCGGCGGCCGGAATCGGAGAAGCAGATGAAGTACCTCATCCTCGTCCACAACAACCCGGCCGTCATCGAGCTGTTCGCCGGCATGACCGACGCCGAGCGTTCGGCGGCGTACCAGATTTACTGGGACGTCGAGTCCGACCTCGAGGCCACGGGCGAGCTGGTCGACTCGAAGGCGCTCGACACCAGCGCCCAGAAGCTCGTGAGCCGTGGACCGGGCGGTCCGCTGGTGACGGATGCTCCGCTGCCCGAGGTCACCGAAGTCGTGTCGGGGTACTACCTCGTCGATGTCGTCGACGAAGCGCGCGCCGTCGAGATCGCCGCGCGGTTCCCCGAAGCGGCGGTCGCGAGCGGAGTCGGTCTGGCGCGAGTCTGGACGGAAGCGGACTTCGAGGCCAACACGTGAGCCGCTGATGTCGACACCGCCCCCTGCCGCCGCGCTCACGGCCGCCGTGCGCGCGGCGGCACCGCGGGCCCTCGCGATCCTCGTGCGGCGGCTGGGGAGCTTCGACGACGCCGAGGACGCCGTGCAGGAAGCGCTGGTGGATGCGGCGCGACAGTGGCCGATCGACGGCATCCCGGAGCAGCCCGTCGCGTGGCTCGTCACCGTCGCGAGCAGGCGCGCGATCGACGCGATGCGTTCCGCGTCTGCGCGTCGTGAGCGCGAGTGGCGAGCAGCGTCGCTGGAAGTCGAGGTCGCGTCATCCGACGAGGACGACACCCTCGTGCTGTTCGTGCTGTGCTGTCACCCCCTGCTTTCGCACACGTCGCAGGTCGCTCTGACACTGCGGTGCGTGGGCGGTCTGTCCACACGCGAGGTCGCCCGCGGGCTGGTGGCATCCGAGTCGACGGTCGGCACGCGCATCTCCCGCGCGAAGGCGACCCTGCGCGGCATCCGTCTCGACTCGATCTCCGAGATCGGAGCGCGGATGCCGGCGGTGCTCGATGTGCTCGGGCTCATCCACACCGAATCGCACACGGCCGTCGAGGGAGACGCGATCGGTCGCCCCGCGCTGGCGGCGGAGTCGCTGCGCCTCGCGCGCATGCTGCTGACGCAGACGACCGACGAGTGGCGCGGCGAGGTCATGGGTCTCATCGCGCTCATCCTCTTGACGGATGCACGTCAGCCCGCTCGCGTGAGCGCGGACGGTGTGCTCGTCCCGCTCGCCGAGCAGGACCGCTCGCTGTGGCGCAGCAGCATGATCGAGGAAGGCTCCTCGCTCGTGACGGAGGCGCTCTCCCGTCATCCGCTTGGTCCGTTCCAGCTGCGCGCCGCGATCGCCGCCGTCCACGACGAGGCCGCCACCAGCGAGGAGACCGATTGGGCCCAGATCCTCGGTCTCTACGACGTGCTGTGCGCGCTCGATCCGGGGCCGGTAAGCATGCTCGGACGCTGCGTCGCGATCGGAGAGGTCGATGGGGCGGATGCCGGACTCGACGCGCTGACGCGGGTAACGGCCGCACCCGACCGCCAGTCCTTCGCCGTGCGCGCGCACCTCCTCGCGCGCGCGAGTCGGCACGACGCGGCGCGGAAGGCGTACGCCGACGCAGCACGACTCACCCGCAACGCGAGCGAGCGTCGCTGGCTTCTGCAGGCCGCGGCCCGCTGAGCGAGGCCTCCGCGGTATCACCCTTGTCGCCCGCAGCTCCTCATGACAGAGTGCGGTCGATAGCGCCGCGAACCAACTCGGAAGGACGCTCCATGAGAGTGCTGTTCTTGAGCGCGAACCTGGGCGGCAACGTTCCGCCGACGATCGCCGTGGCGCGTGAGCTCGCTCGGCGCGGCGCCGACGTCGAGGTGGCAGGGCTCCTGGTCGACGAGGAGCTGACCGCGGTGGATGCCTCGTGGGCCCAGAAGCGCGGCGGCGACGGCCGGCCCGAGCCGCTCGGGCCGACCCTCGGTCGGATCTTCCTGAGCCGGGGCGTGATGAGGGAGGCGGAGGCGCTCGTGCGCGAGCGCCGGCCCGATGTCGTGGTGGTCGACTGCATGGCGCTCGCGATGGTCAAGGGCGCGAACCTCGGCGGCGTTCCGGTCGTCGTGCTCCTGCACACCTTCGCCGAGTTCTGGCGCCGCTCCTTCCTCCACGGCCCGGTCGCGGGGATCGTCGGTGCCCTCGGATCCTCACCGCGCGCCCTGTGGTCGGCCGCGGCATCCCGTCTCCTTCTCACCGACGCCGTCCTCGACCCTGCCCGCCACGATCCCGAGTTCTCGGACTACACCTGGACCGGCTCGACCGAGCGGGGATCCGCACCCGCACCGACCGGGGATCGTCCCCGCGTGCTCGTGTCGTTCTCGACGACGCCACTCCCCGGCATGCGCCGCGCCTACCGCAACACCATCGCCGCGCTCAGCGAGCTTCCCGTCGACGCGGTCGTCACCACGGGAGGGTTCGACCTCGGAGCCCGCGTCCGGTACGCGCCGAAAGTCCAGATCCGCGGCTTCGTCCCCCATGCCGAGCTCCTGCCCGGCACCGCGCTCGTGATCGGACACGGCGGACATTCGACGACCATGAAGGTGCTCGCCCATGGCGTCCCGCTGCTGGTCCTTCCACTCAACCCGACCGCCGACCAGCACCTCATCGGCGATGTGATCGAGAAGGCGGGCCTCGGTCGCACGATGTCGCGCCGCAGCAGTGCTCAGCAGATCGCCGGCGCGGTCACGGCCCTGCTCGCCGACACCGCCGTCATCGAGCGCGCGCACGCGACCGGCGATCGCCTGCGGGCGGCACCGCCGGGTGCGCGCATCGCCGCCGACAGGATCCTCGAGGTCGCGGTCGCTGCGGATCGATGAGCTGCCGGCCGCCCCTAGGCTGAGCGAATGACCCGGGATCTCTTCGCCGACGCATCCTCGCGACGCCTCGCCGGCACGTCCGCGGCGCTCCTGACGGTCACGCTGCTCGCCGCCGCCTGCACCGCCGAGACCCCCGCGGCCGAGCCCACCCCTTCCGACGTGCCCGATGCCGGGGTCGCGCAGATCGTGACGGCGGCGATGGAGCATCATCAGCTGCGCTCGGTCCTCGTCGAGGTGACGAAAGACGGCGAGACACTCTCGCGACAGGCGTTCGGCGAGTCGATGACGGGTTCGCCGGCGACGACGGACATGCACTTCCGAAACGGCGCTGTCGCCTTCGCATACGTCGGAACACTGCTCATGCTCTACGTCGACGAGGGCGTCGTGACCCTGGACGACACGATCGACCGCTGGGAGCCCGCGCTGCCCGAAGCCGACGTCGTGACGCTGCGGATGCTCGCGAACCAGACATCCGGCTATCCGGACTTCGAGACGGACGCCGCGTGGACGGCGACCTTCAACGCCGATCCCTTCCACGAGTTCACGTACGAGGAGCGCCTCGAGGCGGCGCTCGCGCGTCCTGTGCAGTTCGCCCCCGGCACGAACTGGAGCTACGCCCACACCAACTTCATGATCCTCGGCGAGATCCTCGCCGAGATCGGCGGAGCGCCTCTCGACACCCTGCTGCGCGAGAAGGTCCTCGAGCCGATGGGTCTCGACGACACGACCGCCAGCGAGGGCTCGGCCATCCCGGCCCCGGTGCTGCACACCTTCAGCTCCGAGAGACGCGCGGCTCTCGGGATCCCCGCGGACGTGCCGTTCACCGAAGAGGCGACGTTCTGGAACACGCAGTGGGGCACGCCGATGGGCGCGAACCAGACGACCACGATCGACGACCTCACGACCACCGCGATCCAGGTGGGTTCCGGTGCTCTCCTCTCGTCGTCGAGCTTCGGAGAGATGACCGATCCGCTGCTGATCGGCTTCGGCGAGCGTGAGGAGGCGTGCGCCCCGAGCTGCTTCCCGCAATCGGTCCGGTACAGCTACGGGCTCGGTGTCGTGCGGTCCGGGGAGTGGATCCTTCAGAATCCCTCGCTGAGCGGGCTGAGCGCGACGACGGCGTATCTGCCCTCGGAGCGGATCTCGATCGCGGTGGTGGTCACCTTCGAGCCGGGCGCCTTCGATGCCTCCGGGAACTACCAGCCCTACCAGAGCACCCAGCTCTTCCAGGAGCTCGGCGCCCACTTCGCGCCGGACCACGCTCCGCCGACATGAGGCCGTTCTGCTCGACGGATCGCGGTCCAGCGAGGCATGAACCACCCCCGCGGGCTGCCCGCGCGTTCGACGACGGCGGGAGCTTCCGGAGCGATCCCGCCGTCGTCCATACGCGAGGGGCGCCGAGGCACTGCCCCCGGTTCGTCCCGGCGGTGCGCAGTTCTCGGTGCTCGAGCTTTGCGCGGGCCGGGCAGACCTACTTGTCCTTCTCTTCAGGAGGATCCAGGACCACGGTGTCGATCAGGCCGGTGCCCTGTGCTTCGGGATGCACGAGAGCGGCAGCCGCCGGACCGCGGATCGCGTCGTGCGCACTGAAGGTCGCGAGGTCGTCGGCATCCTTCGTCCTCGAATTCAGGAGGATGTTCAGCAGGATCGCGACGATCGCGCCCGCCGAGATGCCCGAGTCGAAGATGAGCTGGAACCACGACGGGAACTGCTCGTAGATTGTGGGGGTGACCGTCGGGAGCAGTGCGACGCCGACCGAGATCGCGACGATCAGGACGTTGCGGTTGTCGAACTTGACTTTCGCCAGGGTGCGGATGCCGGATGCCGCCACCATGCCGAACAGTGCGATCCCGGCGCCGCCGAGCACGGCGCGCGGCACGCCTTCGACGATCGCCGACACCTTCGGGATGAGTCCCAGGACGACGAGGATGACGCCGGCCGCCGTCGCGACGTACCGCGACTTCACGCCCGTCAGCGACACGAGGCCGACGTTCTGCGCGAACGCCGTGTAGGGGAACGTGTTGAAGATGCCGCCGAGGACGGTGCCGAGTCCGTCGGCGCGCAGTCCGTCGGCGAGCTGCTTGCGGTCGACCGGCTTCTCGACGATCTCGCCGACGGCGATCATGTCGCCCGTCGTCTCGGTCATGATGACGAGGCCCACGATGATCATCGACACGATCGACGCGAACTCGAACGTCGGCAACCCGAAATGGAAGGGTGTCACGATCGCGAACCACGCGGCATCCCCCACGTGCGACCAATCCACCATCCCCGGAACGAACAGCGCCGCGATCGTGCCGACCACGAGCCCCAGCAGCACCGACGTGCGCGCGAGCGCGGCGGGCGCGAAGCGCTCGATCAGCACGATGAACAGCAGCGTGCCGAATGCGAACGCGACGTTGATCGGCAGCGCGCCGGGCTCCTCCTCGGTGGAGCCGGTCATGATCCAGCCGGCCGCGACCCGCATGAGGGAGAGACCGATGATGAGGATGACGGTGCCCGTCACGATCGGCGGGAAGAACCTCAGCAGCTGCGCGAAGAACGGCGCGATGAGGATCATGAACAGGCCGCACGCGATGACCGACCCGAAGATCGTCGTGATGCCGTGCTCGAGCCCGATCGCGATCATGGGGCCGACGGCGGCGAACGTCACGCCCTGCATGAGCGGCAGGCGGACACCGAAGCGCCAGAAGCCGATCGACTGCACGATGGTCGCGATGCCCGCGATGAAGAGGTCAGCGCTGATGAGGAACGCGAGGTCGGCGGCCGAATAGCCGAGCGCGCCACCGACGATGAGCGGCACCGCGACGGCGCCCGCATAGAGCGCGAGCACGTGCTGCAGGCCGAGCGGGAAGAGCCGCGCGAAGGGCGGGATCGAGTCGACGTCGTTCGCGAGGGCCTTCTCGCGTCTGGCGGCCTTCTTGGCCGCCTTCTCATCGAGGTCGGCCGTGTCGTCCGTCTTGGTCATGTCGCTCCCGTCTGCTGCTTCGCGGAGCGTGACCGGGGGTGCACACCCCGTCGTCGTTCTCGGGAGAATATGAGTGCGATGTCGTGCGGGCCAGGGCTCTCGGCCGAACGTCGCGAGGAATTCACGGGCCGAAACAGACTCGCAACGTGATCGGGGCGATCGGACCGGCCACGGGTCGAGCGCCTCGGCGCGTTCATGTAAGCGCTTGCAGTATCCTGGCGTGATGACCGCGACCGTGACCTCCGAGCGCACCGATGCCCAGTCCCTCCCCGTCGGGCCCGAGTGGTGGCGCACTGCCGTCATCTACCAGATCTACCCGCGCTCCTTCGCCGACAGCTCGGGCGACGGCATCGGCGACCTCCCCGGCGTCACGGAGCACCTCGACGATCTCGCCGACCTCGGCGTCGACGCCGTGTGGCTGAGCCCGTTCCAGCGCTCCCCGCAGAAGGACGCCGGCTACGACGTCGCCGACTACTGCGACGTCGACCCGCTCTTCGGCACGCTCGGCGACTTCGACGACATGCTCGCCGCGGCGCACGCCCGTGGCATCCGGATCATCGTCGACCTCGTGCCCAACCACTCGTCCGATCAGCACGTCTGGTTCCAGCAGGCGCTCGCCGCCGCGCCCGGCAGTCGCGAGCGCGCGCGCTACATGTTCCGCGACGGCAAGGGCGAGAACGGCGAGCTGCCCCCCAACAACTGGGAGTCGGTCTTCGGCGGCCCGGCGTGGACGCGGATCGCCGACGGCCAGTGGTACCTCCACCTCTTCGACTCGTCGCAGCCCGACTTCGACTGGTCCAACGAAGAGGTGCGCGAGGAGTTCCGCCGCATCCTGCGCTTCTGGCTCGGCCGTGGCGTGGACGGCTTCCGCGTCGACGTCGCGCACGGCCTCGTCAAGGCCGACGGCCTGCCCGACTACACGCCCGACCCCGAGGCCGGTTCGATGGGCGGCGAAGAGGCGAACGTGCCGTACTGGGGCCAGCCGGGCGTGCACGACGTCTACCGCGACTGGCACGCCGTCGTCGCCGAGTACGCGGGCGACCGTGCGCTGTGCGCCGAGGCCTGGCTGCCGACGCCCGAGAAGACGGCCCTGTGGGTGCGCCCCGACGAGATGCACCAGGCCTTCAACTTCGCGTACCTCGAGACCGAGTGGGATGCCGCGGCCCTCCGCTCCGTCATCACCGAGTCGCTCGACGCCTATGCGGCCGTCGGCGCGCCGAGCACCTGGGTCCTCTCGAACCACGATGTCGTCCGCCACGCGTCGCGGCTCGCGCTCACCGCCGAGAACCCGCAGGGTCATGGCATCGGTCCCGACTCGCCCGGCAAGCCCATCCCCGAGGTCGGCCTGCGCCGTGCGCGCGCCGCGACGACGCTCATGCTCGCCCTGCCAGGGTCTGCCTACCTCTATCAGGGCGAGGAGCTCGGTCTGCCCGAGGTCATCGACATCCCGGGTGACGCCCGCCAGGACCCCACGTGGTTCCGCACGAACGGCGAGCGCTACGGCCGTGATGGATGCCGCGTCCCGCTGCCCTGGACGACGAGCGGTCCCGCCTACGGGTTCAGCGACACCGGTGCATCCTGGCTGCCGCAGCCCGCGGAGTGGGCGACGCTCGCGCGCGACGCGCAGGTCGGCGACCCCGCATCCACCCTCACGCTCTACCGAAGCCTGCTCGCGGCACGCAAGGCGCGTGCGCTCGGCGCCGGGACGCTGGAGTGGATCGACGCGGGCGAGGAGGTCGTCGCATTCCGCAACGGGAATGTCACGGTCGTCGCGAACATCGGCACTGCCCCGATCTCGCTGCCGGACGGTATCGTGATCGCGGCGAGCGGCCCGGTCGAAGGCACGACCCTGCCGGTCGATACCGCCGTCTGGCTCGCCGACGACTGAGCTGAGCCCTTTCGGGCGAGAGGATTGACGACGTGGTCAGCATCGACGAAGTGGCCCGCCACGCGGGCGTGTCGACGGCGACCGTGTCGCGCGCCCTCAGTGGGCGCGGACATGTGTCGGATGCGACGCGCGCCCGAGTCGAGGCATCCGCCAAGAGTCTCGGCTACGTCGTGTCGTCCTCCGCGTCGAGCCTCGCCTCAGGGCGCACGCGCAACATCGGCGTCCTCGTTCCCTTCCTCGACCGCTGGTTCTTCTCGACGGTCCTGAGCGGCATCGCCTCGGCGCTCATGCGGCGCGGCTACGACATCACGCTCTACAACCTGACGGCCGACCACGAGGCCCGGCACGAGATCTTCGAGAACTTCCTGCGCCGCCAGCGCGTCGACGGCGTCATCGCGATCTCGATCGAGCTCGGCGATGCCGAAACCGATCGCCTGGTCGAGCTGGGCCGGCCCGTCATCGCGATCGGCGGACCGAATCCGCGGCTCACGACCCTCACGGTCGACGACGTCGCGGTCGCGCGGCTCGCCACCGAGCACCTCCTCGCGCTCGGGCACCGCGAGATCGCGCACATCGGCGCGAGCCCCGAATTCGACATCGACTTCCACATCCCGACGCACCGTCGCCAGGGCTTCGAGCTGGCGTTGGCGGATGCGGGGATCCCCGTGCGTCCGGCGCTCTTCGAGCCCGCGGACTTCACGATCGAGGGCGGATTCCGCGCCGCGAAGCAGCTGCTCGGCAAGCCCGGCGGCCGGCCGACCGCGATCTTCGCCGCGTCCGACGAGATGGCGATCGGCGCCCTGCTGGCCGCGCGCGAGCTCGGCTATCGCGTGCCCGAGGACCTCTCGGTGGTCGGCATCGACGGCCACGAGCTGGGCGAGTTCTTCCGGCTGACGACGGTCGACCAGTTCCCCCTCGGGCAGGGCGAGCGCGCGGCCGACGCGATCCTCGATCAGCTCGAGGCATCCGCCGCACATCATGCTCCCAACCAGCTCCCCTACGAGCTCATCGTCCGCGGATCGACCGCCCGCCTCTGACTCCCCCCTTCCTCGCACGCTGCGCGCTCGCACGACTCTTCGCCCAGACGCCGACTCGACACGATCTCGCCGAGTCAACACGTTGTTCGCGCGCATTCGATGTCGACTCGTGCGGATCGAGTTGACTCGGTGAAGGAAGAGGACCGGATGCTCCCCGCGAGCGCAGCGGTGGCCCGCGTAGGCTCGGGAGCATGACGATCGACCTCGAAGCGCTCTACACCGACCTGCACCGGCACCCGGAACTCTCGTTCCAGGAGACGCGCACGGCCGGAGTGATCGCGAAGCACCTCACCGAGATGGGCATCCAGTTCGAAGAGGGCATCGGCAAGACCGGCATCGCATCGATCATCCGCAACGGTGAGGGACCCGTCGTCTGGCTCCGCGCCGACATGGACGCCCTGCCCGTTCCCGAGCAGACCGGCCTCGACTACGCCAGCACGGCGCGCGGCACGGACCCCGCCGGGCTCGATGTTCCCGTCATGCACGCGTGCGGGCACGACATGCACGTCACGGCTCTGCTCGGCGCGCTCGAAAGGCTCGTGAACACGAAGGACGAGTGGTCGGGCACGATCGTCGCCGTCTTCCAGCCCGCCGAAGAGTACGGCGCCGGCTCGCAGGCGATGATCGCGGACGGCGTGCTCGACCGATTCCCGAAGCCCGACATCGTGCTCGGTCAGCACGTCACGCCCCTGCCCGCAGGCACGATCGGCGTGCGCAGCGGCACGCAGATGGCGGCCTCCGACGGTCTCACCGTGACCCTGCTCGGCCGTGGCGGTCACGGCTCGCGGCCGCACTCGACGATCGATCCCGTCGTGATGGCGGCGGCGACCGTGATGCGCCTGCAGACGATCGTCTCCCGCGAGGTGAACCCGAAGGACGTCGCGGTCGTCACGGTCGGCTCGATCCACGCGGGGCTCAAGAACAACATCATCCCCGCCGAGGCGAAGCTCGAGCTGAGCCTGCGCTACCCCGACGACGAGGCGCGTGCGCGCGTGATGGAGAAGGTGGAGCGGGTCGTGCGCGCCGAGGCGGATGCCTCGGGTGCCGAGCAGGCCCCCGTCATCACGGTCGACCACTCCCTTCCCCCGACGATCAACGACGTGGATGCCACGGCCCGACTCTCCGCCGCTTTCGATCGCGTGCTCGGGCAAGGGACCGTCATGGATCCCGGCATGTTCACGGGCAGCGAGGACGTCTCGTGGTTCGCGCGGGACTCGGGCGCCCCGCTCGTCTTCTGGTTCTGGGGCGGTATCGACCCTGCGGCGTACAAGGCAGCGGAGGATGCCGGCACGCTCGAGCGCGACATCCCCACCAATCACTCCCCGTTCTTCGCGCCGGTCATCCATCCGACGCTCGAGATCGGCGTCGACGCGCTCGTCACTGCCGCGCGGGAGTTCCTCGCATAGGTTCCTCGCGAGCGTCGCGGAGCGGCATCCCGGAGAGAAGTCCCGGGATGCCGCGCCCGCTCTTCGTCGTGAACACGAGGATCGCCGACACGATCACGAAGAGCGGGGCGGCGAGACTCCATGGGTCTGGCAGCAGGCTCAGCAGCGCCGCGCCGCTGATGCCGCCGATCCAGCGCAGCGGCCGCGCGAGCCACGCAGACAGCGGCCCGCCGTCGTAGCGCAGCTGCACCGCGAGGTCGCCGATCGAACGACCGGTCGCGGCGATCACGACGAGCCAGACCGCTGGTCCCGCGATCGCGCCGATCGTGCTCGCCGGCTCGCCCGACAGCACGGCCGCGCGGTCTCCCGTCAGCTGCAGAGCGAGCTGCACGACCACCCCTGCGGTGATCGTCACGAGACCGAACGCCATGACGTCGCACAGGATCGCCAGCAGGCGTCGGCTCCGGGTGACCGGGCGCGGTTCATCGGCATCCATCGCCCGTTGCATGCCCCGATGACGCTTCGGCACGACCAGGGACAGGAGTGAGCCGATCACAGCGCCCGTCGTGTTCGTGAGCATGTCGTCGACGTCGAAGACACGGTAGGCGCACGGGTACAGGCCCCAGACGCCCGTGAGCTGCGTCGTCTCGATGAACACCGATACCCCGAGGCCCACGAGGAAGGCGACGAGGATGCCGTGCCCGCCGAGGACGCGGATGAAGAACCCGAGGGGGATGAACAGCAGCACGTTGAGAAGGAGCTGCAGGACGGAGGGGTCTGTCAGGGTGCTCCCCGGTCGCGCGACAGCGCCGCGGATGTCGCCCACGAACGCGAAGACGTCGAGGTTCACACCCGCACAGGTGAGGGCCGACGGGTCCGGGAGCGGCAGGAGCGTGTACGTCCAGATCGCGAGGAAGTACACCAGTGCTGCAGCCCACAGCACGAGTCGCCCGAAGCTCAACCCGCCGCGGCGACGGTAGCTCACCGCGACGAACGGCACGAACACGACGAAGCCGACGAGGGCGCCGAGCAGGATCGCGAGCATTCCCAGGCTGATCTGGTCATCCACGCGTCGAGTCTGGCAGGAGTCCCGAGCGTAAGGATTCCGTCAGGATGCCGGTTCTGAGGCATCCTCACGAAATCCATAGGCGTAATATCGCCCGCCGTGACGTATGAAAGTCGTGAGCCCGCCGAGGAACCACCCCTCGCGAAGCGCCTCATCCTCGGCGAGCCCCTCACCTCCGAAGCCCTCGACGATCAGCTGCTGCCCAAGAAGCGCGCGCTGCCGATCTTCGCGTCCGACGCGCTGAGCTCCGTGGCGTATGCGCCGCAGGAGCTCCTGATGATCCTGCTCGTCGGCGGCACGGCGTTCCTCGCCTTCAGCCCGTGGGTGGCGGCAGCGGTCGTCGTGCTGCTCATCGTCGTCGTCGTGAGCTATCGACAGCTCATCAAGGCCTACCCCTCGGGCGGCGGCGACTACGAGGTCGCGAGCAAGAATCTCGGCGAGGTCCCCGGCGTCGTCGTGGCCGCGGCTCTCCTCGTCGACTACGTGCTCACCGTCGCCGTGTCGGTCGCGTCGGGCGTCGACAACATCATCTCCGCGATCCCCGAGCTGAACCCCGGTCGCATCGAACTGGCGGTCGGCTTCGTCATCCTCATCGTCATCGTGAACCTGCGCGGCGTGCGCGAGGCCTCCTTCGCCTTCGCGATCCCGACCTACGTGTTCATCGGCTCCGTCGCGATCATGATCGTCGTCGGCATCACGCGCACGCTCCTCGGCGACCCGCCGATCGCGTCGAGCGCCGAGTTCGCCGTCCAGGGCGAGCAGCTCACACAGGCGGCGGTCATCCTGCTGATCCTGCGTGCGTTCTCGAGCGGATGCTCGGCTCTCACCGGCGTCGAGGCTGTGTCCAATGGAGTGCCCGCGTTCCGCAAGCCGAAGATCCGCAACGCGCAGATGACGCTCGTCCTCATGGGCGGCATCGCGATCCTGCTCTTCTCGGGCCTCACCGCGATCGGTCTGATCTCGGGTGTGCACTACGCCGAGAACCCCTGCCACCTGATCGGGTTCGACTGCGAGGCGGGTCCGCAGCCGAGCCTCATGGCCCAGATCGCCGCCGCGACCTTCGGCATGGGGTCGATCCCGTTCTTCATCATCCAGGCGGCCACCGCGTGCGTCCTGCTGCTCGCGGCGAACACCGCCTTCAACGGTTTTCCGCTTCTCGGCTCGGTGCTCGCTCGAGACGGCTACGCGCCCAAGGCGCTCAACACCCGCGGCGACCGACTCGTCTACTCGAACGGCATGATCATCCTGGGCATCGCCGCGATCGCGGTGCTCATCGTCTACCAGGCGAACCTCACAACGCTCATCCAGCTCTACATCATCGGCGTCTTCGTCTCGTTCTCGCTCGGGCAGATCGGCATGGTGCGCCATTGGAGACGCGCGCTGCGCAATCTCGCGAAGCTGCCACCGGATGCGGCAGCCCAGGCATCCGCCGCGTACGAACGTCGCTCCGCGCGCACGGGTCTCATCATCAACTCGCTCGGCGCGGCCCTCACGGTCTTCGTGCTGCTGATCGTCACGGTCACCAAGTTCACGCACGGCGCCTGGCTCGTCTTCATCGCGATCCCGATCCTCGCGACGCTCATGATCGGCGTGAACCGGTACTACCGCGACGTCGAGCACGAGATCGCCGTCGACGACACGACGCATTTCGGCTCGGAGGGCGATCTCGCGATCGTCCTCGTGAACCGCCTGCAGAAGCCCGTCGTGAAGGCGATCGACTACGCGCTCGCCGCGAAGCACGAGAAGGCCGTCGCCGTGCACGTCGCCGTCAACGAAGCCGAGTCGGCCGAACTGCAGCGGCAGTGGCAGGAGCACCGCATCCCGATGAAGCTCCTCATCATCGAGTCGCCGTACCGCTCGTACGCGTCACCGGTCGCGAGGTTCATCAAGAAGTACCGCGAGCAGAACGGCTCGTCGGTCGTCACCGTCTATCTGCCGCAGTACATCGTCGGGCACTGGTGGGAATCGGTCCTGCACAACCGCCGCTCGAGCCGCATCGCCCAGCAGCTGATGCTCATACACGGCGTCAGCATCACGCTCGTGCCGTGGCTGCTGGACTCGTCCGAGCTCATCTACGGCAGGCGCTCGCGGCCGCTCCCGGGAGACGAGCGCGCCGGAAGGCCCGCGCCCGAGGTGCAGCACACCGGGCGGCGGGTCTCAGGCGCGGCCGGCCCGCCGACTCCCGACACGCGTAGCCTGGAGGGGTGAGTTCCACCCCCACGACGTTCGACGTCCGCGCGGATTTCCCGATCCTGTCGCAGACCGTGCATGGCACACCGCTGGTGTACCTCGACTCCGGGGCGACGAGCCAGAAGCCGCAGGTCGTGCTCGACGCCGAGATCGGCTTCCTGACGCGCGCGAACTCCGCCGTGCACCGCGGAGCCCACACGCTCGCGGGCGAGGCGACCGAGCTCTTCGAAGACGCCCGCACCACGGTCGCGGGATTCCTGGGCGCCGAGCAGCTCGTGTGGACGAGCGGCGCCACGTTCGCGCTCAACCTCGTCGCGTACGCGATCGGCAACGCGACCCTCGGTCGCGGCTCATCGCGCTTCGCGCTGAAGCCCGGCGACGAGATCGTCGTCACCGAGACCGAGCACCACGCGAATCTCATCCCGTGGCAGGAACTCGCCGCCCGCACGGGTGCCGTGCTGCGCGTCATCCCGGTACGCGACGACGGAACGCTGGATCTGGATGCCGCAGCCCAGGTCATCGGCGAGCGCACGCGCGTCGTCGCCTTCACGCACGTCTCGAACGTGCTCGGGATCGTCAATCCGATCGCCGAGCTCACTGCTCTCGCGCGGGCCGCCGGCGCGCTGACGGTGCTCGACGCGTGCCAGTCCGTCCCCCACCTGCCGTTCGACTTCGCCGCGCTCGGCGTCGATCTCGCCGCGTTCTCGGGGCACAAGATGCTCGGCCCGTACGGTGTCGGCGGGCTCCTCGGACGCCCCGACGTCCTCGCGGACCTGCCGCCGTTCCTCACCGGCGGGTCCATGGTCACGACGGTGACCCTCGAAGAGGCGAACTTCCTCCCGGCGCCCCAGAAGTTCGAAGCGGGCACGCAGCCCGTGTCGCAGGCGATCGGCCTCGCGGCCGCGGCGCGCTACCTCGACGGGCTCGGCATGGACGCCGTGCACGCCCACGAGCGCGCACTCGAGCGGCGGATGCTGGCGGGTCTGCGCGAGATCGAGGGCGTGCGCATCCTCGGCGACGCCTCGGGGGTCGAGCGCGTGGGCGTCGCCTCCTTCGACGTCGAGGGCGTCCACGCGCACGACGTCGGGCAGTTCCTCGACGACCGTGGCGTCGCCGTACGCGTCGGTCATCACTGCGCCAAGCCGCTGCACACACGATTCGGCCTGACGGCGTCGGTCCGGGCATCCACGTCGGTCTTCACGACCGACGACGAGATCGACGTGTTCCTCGATGCCCTCGCCGGCGTGCGCCCGTTCTTCGGAGTCGGCGCGTGAGCGGGCTCGAGGGGCTGTACCAGGAGCTCCTGCTCGATCACTCGAAGCGCCCGCGGGGCAAGGAGCTCGCGCCCGAGGAGGGGCGCACGGCGACGTCGCACCAGCACAATCCGATCTGCGGCGATGACGTGACCTTGCGGGTGCGGGTGACCGACGACGGCGGGACGATCCGCGACGTGACCTGGGACGGCTCGGGCTGCTCGATCTCGCAGGCCAGCGCTTCGATGCTGACCGAGATCGTCGAGGGGATGCCGCGGGCCGAGGCCTCCGCCCTCATCGACGGCTTCCGCACGGCGCTGCGCTCGCGCGGCGAGATCGTGCTCGACGAGGACGTGTACCTGGATGCCGCAGCCCTCTCGGGTGTGTCGAAGTACGTCGCGCGAGTCAAGTGCGCGATGCTCGCGTGGGTCGCACTCGAGGACGCCCTCGCCCGCGCCTGACCCTGTGCCGTAGGGGAGTCGTGAGGGCGCCCGCCGCGCCCGTATGGATTGCGTGAGGACGGCGTCTCACGGGTCTGCCCCGGTGTTGCATCGGTGATCGTGCCTTGTACCGGCACGTCCCGATCACCCTGGAGTCCCTGTGCTGGATGTCATCTACCTCGTCGCGACGCTCGCGCTCTTCGCGCTCGTCGGACTGATCGCGAAGGGGGCCGAGAAACTCTGATGATCGTCTTCTCGCTCATCGCGGCAGCCCTCGGCATCGCCGCCATCGTCTACCTCGTCGTCGCGCTCGTGAAGCCGGAGAAGTTCTGATGGATGCCGCCACCATCTGGACCGGCGTCCTTCAGATCGCCACGGTCCTGCTTATCCTCGCGCTCCTGTACCGCCCGCTCGGCGACTGGATCGCGCACCTCTACACCTCGGCGAAGGACTGGCGCGTCGAGCGCGGCACCTATCGCCTCGTCGGCGTCGACCCCGCGTCCGAGCAGACCTGGCAGGCGTACGCCCGAGGAGTCCTCGTCTTCTCGGTCGCCGGCGTCCTGTTCGTCTACGCGCTGCAGCGGTTCCAGGCGGTTCTGCCCTACTCGCTCGGCCTCCCCGCCGTCGAGCCGGGACTCGCGTTCAACACCGCCGTGTCGTTCGTACCAACACGAACTGGCAGTCGTACTCGCCCGAGCTGACGCTCGGCTACACGGTTCAGCTCGCCGGGCTCGCGGTGCAGAACTTCGTCTCGGCCGCCGTCGGCATCGCCGTCGCGATCGCGCTCGTCCGCGGCTTCTCGCGTCGCGGATCGGCGACGATCGGCAACTTCTGGGTCGACCTCGTACGCGGCATCACGCGCCTGCTCCTGCCCCTGTCGATCCTCATGGCGATCGCCCTCCTCATCGCGGGCGTCGTGCAGAACTTCAACGGCTTCGTCGAGGTCGGCACGATCACGGGCGGCCCGCAGGTGCTCCCGGGCGGCCCCGTCGCCTCGCAGGAGGCGATCAAGGAGCTCGGCACGAACGGCGGCGGCTTCTTCAACGCGAACTCGGCTCACCCGTTCGAAAATCCGGCGCCCTGGACGAGCGTGCTGGAGATCCTCATGCTCCTCGCGATACCGTTCGCGATGCCCCGGGCCTTCGGAAAGTTGGTCGGCGACAACCGCCAGGGCTACGCGATCCTCGGCGTCATGGCGACGCTCTTCCTCGTCTCGATCGTCGCGCTCACGTGGCTCGAATCGCTCGGCCTCGGCACAGCGCCGCAGCTCGCGGGTGGCGCGATGGAGGGCAAGGAGGTCCGCTACGGAATCTTCGGCTCGACGCTCTTCGCCGGCGCGACGACCCTGACCTCGACGGGCGCCGTCAACTCGATGCACGACTCGTACACGGCCCTCGGCGGCATGATGCCGATGATCAACATGATGCTCGGCGAAGTCGCGCCCGGCGGTGTCGGAGCGGGCCTCTACGGCATGCTCGTGCTCGCCGTCATCGCGGTGTTCGTCGGCGGTCTGCTCATCGGCCGGACGCCCGAGTACCTCGGCAAGAAGATCGGGCCGCGCGAGATCAAGATCGCGTCGCTCTACATCCTCGTCACGCCGTTCCTGATCCTGACGGGCGTCGCCCTGAGCTTCGCGATCCCCGGCATCCGTGCCGACGTCGAAGCCGTCTCGATCTGGAACCCCGGCGTGCACGGTCTGTCGGAGCTCGTCTACGCGTTCACGTCGGCCGCCAACAACAACGGCTCGGCGTTCGCCGGGCTCACGGCCAACACCCCGTGGCTGAATACGGCGCTCGGCGTCGCGATGCTGCTCGGCCGGTTCATCCCGATCGTGCTCGTGCTCGCCCTCGCCGGTTCGCTCGCCTCGCAGGAGCGCGTGCCCTCGACCGTCGGCACGCTCCCCACCCACCGCCCGCAGTTCGTCGGCCTCCTCGCCGTCGTCGCGGTCGTGATCACCGCACTCACCTATTTCCCGGTCCTGACCCTCGGACCGCTCGCTGAAGGACTTGTCTGATGTCCACGTCCACCGTCCACACCCCCGTCGAGGGGCACGTCGCACCGAAGACGCCGACGCCGTCGCGCGCGTTCAGCGGAGCGCAGCTCGTGCAGGCGCTCCCGGGCGCGCTGCGCAAGCTCAACCCGGCTGCGCTCTGGCGCAACCCCGTCATGTTCCTCGTGTGGGTGGGCGCCGCCCTCACGACCGTCATCGCGATCGCCGAGCCCTTCCTCGGCGGCCCCGAAGCCTCGGGCGGCACGCCCGTGCCGTTCGGGTTCACGTGGGGGATCGCGATCTGGCTGTGGCTCACGGTGCTCTTCGCCAACCTCGCGGAGTCCGTCGCCGAGGGCCGCGGCAAGGCGCAGGCTCAGGCGCTGCGCAAGACCCGCACCTCGACGATGGCGCGCCGCGTCGCCCGGTACGACGGTGGGGACGCGATGGATGCCGAGACCGTCTCGGTATCGTCGGCCGAGCTGACCCTCGGCGATGTCGTCATCGTCGAGACGGGCGAGCTCATCCCCGGCGACGGCGACATCGTCGCGGGGATCGCGACCGTCGACGAGTCGGCGATCACGGGCGAGTCCGCGCCGGTCGTCCGCGAATCGGGCGGCGACCGCTCGGCCGTCACGGGCGGCACCCGCGTGCTGTCGGACCGCATCGTCGTGAAGATCACATCGAAGCCCGGCGAGACGTTCGTCGACCGCATGATCTCCCTCGTCGAAGGCGCGTCGCGCCAGAAGACGCCGAACGAGATCGCGCTCGGCATCCTGCTCGCGAGCCTGTCGATCGTCTTCGTCGTGGTCGTGCTGACGCTCAACCCGATCGCGTCGTACGCGGCATCCCCCGTGTCGATCCCCGTGCTCGTCGCGCTGCTCATCTGCCTCATCCCGACGACCATCGGCGCGCTCCTGAGCGCGATCGGCATCGCCGGCATGGACCGTCTCGTGCAGCGCAACGTGCTCGCGATGTCGGGCCGCGCCGTCGAGGCGGCCGGTGACGTCACGACACTCCTCCTCGACAAGACCGGCACGATCACCTACGGCAACCGCCGCGCCTCGGACTTCGTCGCGATGGCGGGGGTGGATGCCGGCGCCCTCGCCCGCATGGCCGCCCTGTCGTCGCTCGCCGACCCGACTCCCGAGGGCGTCTCGGTCGTCGAACTCGCGGCGGTGCGTGGCATCCACGTCGAGTCACCGTCGGATGCCGTCATCGTGCCGTTCACGGCGCAGACCCGGATGTCGGGGCTCGACCTCGCGGACGGCACGCAGATCCGCAAGGGCGCCTCGTCCGCCGTGCTCGCATGGCTCGAGGCATCCGGAACCCCTGTCGCCGCCGCGACGCGCGCGCAGATCACGAGCGAGACCGACGCGATCGCGCAGTCGGGCGGCACGCCGCTCGTCGTCGCCACCCTGTCGGGTTCGACGGGAGCAGTCCTCGGTGCCGTCCACCTCAAGGACATCGTCAAGGACGGCCTGCGCGAGCGGTTCGCAGAGCTGCGGGAGATGGGCATCCGCACCGTCATGATCACGGGCGACAACCCGCTCACCGCGGCCGCGGTCGCGAAGGAGGCCGGCGTCGACGACTACCTCGCCGAGGCGACCCCCGAAGACAAGCTCGCCCTCATGAAGCGCGAGCAGGAGGGCGGCAACCTCGTCGCGATGACCGGTGACGGCACGAACGACGCGCCGGCCCTGGCGCAGGCGGATGTCGGTGTCGCGATGAACACGGGCACGTCGGCGGCGAAGGAGGCCGGCAACATGGTCGACCTCGACAGCGACCCGACGAAGCTCATCGACATCGTGCGGATCGGAAAGCAGCTGCTCATCACGCGCGGATCCCTCACGACGTTCTCGCTCGCCAACGACATCGCGAAGTACTTCGCGATCATCCCGGCGATGTTCATGGGCGTCTTCCCCGGCCTCGCCGCGCTCAACATCATGGGGCTCTCGTCGCCGGCATCCGCCGTCACGAGCGCGATCATCTTCAACGCGATCGTGATCGTCTTCCTCATCCCGCTGGCCCTGCGCGGCGTGAAGTACCGCGCCGCCTCGGCGTCCAGCATCCTGAGCCGCAATCTGCTCGTCTACGGGCTCGGCGGCATCATCGCCCCCTTCATCGGCATCAAGCTCATCGACCTCGCAGTCAGCCTCATCCCGGGCTTCTAAGGAGAACCCATGCGCACCACTCTTCGCACGACCGGCGTCGCGTTCCGCGCGATGCTCGTGTTCACCCTCGTGCTCGGCATCGGCTACACGCTGCTGATCACGGGCGTCGGTCAGCTGCTCCTGCCCTGGCAGGCGAACGGATCGACCGTCACCGACTCGTCGGGTCAGGTCGTCGGCAGCTCGCTCATCGGGCAGTCCTTCACCGACGCCGACGGAAACCCTCTGCCCGAGTACTTCCAATCGCGGCCGTCCGCTGCCGGCGACGGGTACGACGGAGGAGCATCGAGCGGCTCCAACTGGGGCCCCGAGAACGCCGACCTCATCACCGCGATCGAGGAGCGCAAGGCGGCCATCGCCGCGTTCGAGGGTGTCGACGAGGCGCAGATCCCCGCGGACGCGGTCACCGCCTCGGCCTCGGGCCTCGACCCGCACATCTCGCCCGCCTACGCCCTGCTGCAGGCCGACCGTGTGGCCGAGGCCCGGGGCCTCGGCGAACAGGAGGTGCTCGACCTCGTCGCCGCGCACACCGAGTCGCGCGATCTCGGGTACTTGGGCGAGCCGCGCGTCAACGTGCTCGAGCTCAACCTCGCGCTCGACGCGCTGGGATGACCGCCGTGCACAACTCCTGCAGATCGAGCGCCTGCGACCCGCAGGCCCGCGGCGATCCGTGTTCCGCTGCGGAAGCCCCTGCTGGTCTGCAGGAGTTGTGCGCGCGGGACGTCGCGCACTCCGCCCGTCGTAGGGTGATGCCATGAAGCGCGGCAGGCTGCGGGTGCTCCTGGGAGCGGCCCCGGGCGTCGGCAAGACGTACGAGATGCTCGAGGAGGGCAAGCGGCTCCTCGCCGACGGCACCGACGTCGTCGTCGCGATCGTCGAGACGCACGGCCGTGTCGCCACCGCCGCGATGCTCGAAGGGATTCCCGTCCTCCCCCGCCACACGGTGGCGCACCGCGGGGTCGATCTCACCGAGATGGACCTGGACGCTCTGCTCGACCGTCAGCCGAAGATCGCGCTCGTCGACGAACTCGCCCACACGAACGCGCCGGGCTCGCGCAATGCGAAGCGATGGCAGGACGTCGAGGAGATCCTGGATGCCGGGATCGACGTCATCACGACGGTCAACGTCCAGCACATCGAGTCCCTGGGCGGCGTCGTCGAGCAGATCACCGGCGTCGCCCAGCGCGAGACGGTTCCGGATGCCGTGGTCCGCGGCGCCGATCAGATCGAGGTCGTCGACCTCACGCCCCAGTCGCTGCGCGATCGCCTGGCAGCGGGCTCGGTGTATCCGGCCGAGCGCGTCGACGCGGCACTGTCGAACTACTTCCGACTCGGCAACCTCACCGCGCTGCGCGAGCTCGCCCTGCTGTGGCTCGCCGACGAGGTCGACTCGGCGCTGAAGTCCTACCGCGCCGAGCACGGCATCCAGGGCACCTGGCAGGCCCGCGAGCGCGTCGTCGTCGCCCTCACCGGTGGGCCCGAGGGCGAGACGCTGCTACGGCGAGGGGCACGGATCGCCGCGCGGTCGGCCGGCGGCGAGCTGCTCGCGATACACGTCTCCACTCAAGACGGGCTGCGCACCGGAAGCCCGGCTGCCCTCGCCCAGCAGCGCGCGCTCGTCGAGTCGCTCGGGGGCACCTACCACCAGGTGGTCGGCGACGACGTGCCACGCGCGCTGGTGGACTTCGCCCGCTCGGTCAACGCCTCGCAGCTCGTCATCGGCGTGAGTCGCCGTGGTCGACTCGCCGCCGCGCTCACCGGCCCCGGGATCGGCGCGACCGTCATCCGGGAGTCCGGCGACATCGACGTGCACATCGTGACGCACTCCTCCGCGGGAGGCTTCGCGCTGCCGCGACTCTCGGGTGGCGCGCTCAGCGTCAAGCGGCGCATCCTGGGCTTCGTCCTCGCGCTCACGGGCGGACCGCTGCTGACGTGGCTCCTCGTGGCGATCCGGTCCGAGGACACGATCACGAGCGATGTCCTGGCCTACCAGCTGCTCGTCGTCCTGGTGGCGCTCCTCGGAGGCATCTGGCCGGCGCTCTTCGCCGCCGTCATGTCCGGCCTGACGCTGAACTTCTTCTTCGTCGAGCCGTTCTACACGGTCACCGTCAGCGACCCGCGCAATGCATGGGCACTCGTGCTCTACGTCGTGATCGCCGTCCTGGTGAGCTTCGTCGTCGACCGCGCCGCTCGCGCGGCCCGCGCCGCACGGCGCGCCGCCGCGGAGTCCGAACTGCTCGCGACGGTCGCCGGCAGCGTGCTGCGTGGCGAGAGCGCGATCCCGGCGATGATCGCGCGCACCCGCGAATCTCTCGGACTCGCGGGCGTGCGTCTCATCGGCATCGACGGTGAGGTGCTCGCCGTCGACGGCGAGCCCGTTCGCGACGGCCGCTTCGAGTCGATTCCGGTCGACCGTGTCGGCTCGTCGGCCCGCGCAACCCTCGAGCTGCACGGCAAAGACCTCGATGCCGCCGATCGCCGGCTCGTCGATGCGATCGTGGCCCAGCTCTCGGCCGCCCTCGAACACACCGACCTCGCCCAGACGGCACGCGAAGCCGGGATGCTGGCCGAGACCGATCAGGTGCGCTCCGCGCTGCTCTCGGCGGTGAGCCACGACCTGCGCCGCCCGCTGGCGGCGGCCGTGGCATCCATCGGCGGCCTCCGCGCCGCGACGAACCTCTCGCCCGAAGATCGCGAGGAGCTCCTCGCGACCGCCGACGAAAGCCTCGCGACACTCTCGACGCTCGTCACCGACCTGCTCGACGTGAGCCGCGTGCAGGCGGGCGTGCTCGCGATCTCGCTCGGACCGGTGGATCCATCCGGCGCCGTCCTGAGCGCGCTCGACGAGCTCTCGCTCGGTCCCGATGATGTCGAGCTCGCTCTCGATGCCGACCTGCCCTCCGTGCAGGCCGACGGCGTGCTGCTGCAGCGGGTCCTGGTCAATGTGCTCGCCAACGCGCGGCGCCACAGCCCGTCGGGGACGCCGCTCCTGGTGTCGACGAGCAGGCTCGGCGCGACCGCCGAGATCCGCATCATCGACCGTGGCCCCGGTGTGCCGGCCGATCGCCTCGAGGACATGTTCTCGCCGTTCCAGCGTCTGGGCGATACCGACAACACGACCGGCCTCGGTCTCGGTCTCGCCCTCTCGAAGGGCTTCACCGACGGCATGGGCGGCACTCTCACCCCCGAGGACACCCCCGGCGGCGGCCTCACGATGGTCGTCTCGCTGCCCGTGTGGGGCGCGATACCCGCCACTGATAGCGTCGCGACGCAGGAGGGCCGCGCATGAAGATCCTGGTCGCCGACGACGACCCGCAGCTCGTACGCGCGTTGCGCATCACGCTCGCGGCGCACGGCTACGAGGTCGTCGCCGCACCTGACGGCGCTGCGGCGGTCGCGCTCGCCGCGAAGGAGCGCCCCGACATCGTGATGGTCGATCTCGGGATGCCGCGACTCGACGGCGTTCGCGTGATCGAGGCTCTTCGCGGCTGGACCAACGCGCCGATCATCGTCGTGTCGGGACGCACGGGTTCAGCCGACAAGGTGGAGGCACTCGACGCCGGAGCCGACGACTACGTCACGAAGCCGTTCCAGATCGACGAGCTCCTCGCGCGGCTGCGCGCGCTCGGACGCCGCGCCGTGCCGTCGCCGAACGATCCGTTCGTCACCTTCGCCGACGTCGAGATCGATCTGGCCGCCAAGACGGTGACCCGGTCGGGACAGACCATCCACCTCACCCCCACCGAGTGGCGGATGCTCGAGTTCCTCGCCCGCAACCCGGGCTCGCTCGTCACTCGCCAGACGCTGCTGAAGGAGATCTGGTCGAGCGAACAGGTGAGCGACTCGGGCTACCTGCGGCTGTACATGTCGCAGCTGCGCAAGAAGCTCGAGGCCGACCCTGCGCATCCCGTGCACCTGCTCACCGAGCAGGGCATGGGCTACCGGCTCGTCGTATGAGTCAGCCGAGGCCCTGACGCGTCTCGGTGTCGGGCGCGGAATCCCCCGCCACGGGCTTGCGCGAGAGCCCCACCGAGCCCGAGCCGGCAGCGCCCGACAGCGCGGCATCCACCGCGACGGACTCGTCGACGTCGGGGTACTGCGGACGCAGCTGCACGGCGGTCTGCTTCTTCTGCTCGCGCTTGGCCTTGCGCGCGGCGTAGGTGAGGTTGAGCGCCTCGACGATGATGGCGAACGCCATCGGACCGTAGATGAAGGCCTTGTCGATCTTGATCTCGAAGCCCTCGGCGACGAGGAACACTCCGATGAGCAGCAGGAACGACAGCGCGAGCATCTTCACGGTGGGGTGCTTGTTGACGAACGCGAAGATGAACCGCGACGCGAACAGCATGATGCCGAACGACAGCACGACGACCGTGATGATGACGACGAGGTTCTCGGTCATGCCGACCGCCGTGATGACGGAGTCGAGCGAGAAGACGAGGTCGAGCAGCAGGATCTGGATGAGCACGGACCCGAAGGTGATCGTCGCGCGACCGGATGCCTGAGCCTCTTCTTCATGGCCCTCGAGCTTGTGGTGGATCTCGGTGACGGCCTTGTAGACGAGGAAGAGACCACCCGCGATGAGGATGAGGTCCTTCCACGAGAAGCCCATCTCGCCGATGAAGAACACGTCGTTCTTCAGCGTGATGATCCATCCGGCGAAGAGGACGAGGACGACGCGCATGACCATCGCGAGCGTCAGCCCGAGGTTGCGGGCCCGCGCCTGCTGCTCCTTGGGGAGCTTCGAGGCGAGGATCGAGATGAAGATGACGTTGTCGACGCCCAGGACGATCTCGAGCACGAAGAGCGTGAAGAAGACCGCGATCAGGTCGGGCGTGAAGGCGAAGGAGAAGTCCACGCGTCAATCGTAGGTGGCGCCTGTCAAGGCCCTCCAAGTTTGGTGCGCATACGCCCGGCGCCATATGCACGCGCGTAGTGTGGCGCTTAGCGATCGGCATCCGCCTGTGGCTCCGCGTCGGGCCCTCGGGCCGGCATCCGAACCAGAGGATCGCGATCATCGCCACTCAGACTCTGGAGGCCACTCTCGGCCCCATCCGGCAGACGTACGCCGGAACCGACTCGTTCCCGCCGATCGCCAGGTCGTACACGCAAGTCTCGGAAGTCGTCCGCGAGACGGGCCTCCTGGCCCGCACGCCGATCTTCTATGCGATCGTCGGCGCCGTGCTCCTTCTCGGCCTCGCGGGCTGCGTCGCGGGGTTCGTGCTGCTCGGCCCCAGCTGGTTCCAGCTCCTCATCGCGGGGGCGCTCGGCATCCTTCTCACGCAGGTGTCGTTCCTCGCGCATGAGTCCGCACACAAGCAGATCCTGACGACGGGCCCGGCAAACGACCGGGTGGGCCGATTCCTCGCCGCGGGCATCGTCGGCATCAGCTACTCGTGGTGGAACTCGAAGCACTCCCGTCATCACGCCAACCCGAACCAGGTCGGCCGCGACCCCGACATCGAGGTCGACACCATCCGATTCCTCGAGGCGGACGCCGCGAAGGTCTCTGGCCCGATGGCCTTCATCACCCGCAAGCAGGGCTGGCTGTTCTTCCCGCTCCTGACCCTCGAAGGCCTCAATCTGCACTATCTCGGCCTCAAGCACCTGTTCTCACGTGGTGAGATCAAGGGCCGCTGGGTGGAGCTCTCGATGATCGCCGCGCGCTTCGCCGTCCTGCTCACGCCGATCTTCTTCTTCTTGCCGCTGGGCATGGCGTTCGCGTTCCTCGGCGTGCAGCTCGCCGTCTTCGGCGTCTACATGGGGGCCTCGTTCGCGCCGAACCACAAGGGCATGCCGATCATCGCGCCCGGGGCGAAGCTCGACTTCTTCTCGAAGCAGGTGCGCACGTCCCGCAACATCCGTGGCGGCTGGTGGGCGACGTGGCTCATGGGCGGCCTGAACTACCAGGTCGAGCATCACCTCTTCCCGAGCATGCCTCGCCCTCACCTGTCCAAAGCGCGCGAGATCGTCATGGACCAGTGCCGCGCGCTGGGTGTGCCCTACACCGAGACGAGCCTCATCGAGTCGTACGGCATCGTGATCGCGTATCTCAACCGCGTCGGACTCGCCGCTCGCGACCCGTTCGACTGCCACCTGGTCGCACGCTTCCGCCCGTCCTGAGGCGATCGCCGCGGCATCCATCGCTCCTCGCCGCGCGAACCGTCGCAGGTGGTCGCTCGTCAGCGGCGGAGACGGCCTTTCGCGACGGTTCGCGGCGGAGATGGATGCTACGCGAGCACGTCGCGCAGTCGCGCGGCGAAGCCCTCGGGGTCGCCGGGGAACCCCTCCTGCGACGTGAACCCCGCGTGGTGGCTCGGAAAGTCCGTCACCGGTCGTCCGATCGCCGCGGCCACGGAGCGACCACCGCGAGCGGCCATCTCGTCGCGCGACTCGACCCCGACGGCGATGATCACGCGGTCACCCAGCTCCCGCAGGGCGCCGGCGTCGATCTCGTACTCGATGAGCGCCGGCATGTTGCGCAGCAGAGGATTGGTGCGGCCGCCGTCATCCTGCGCCGACATGCCGAACATCGCCGGGTCCGGCGCCGGGCCGTCGAGGTAATCGTCGGGCAGCGGCCCGTCGAACATGACGAGCTGGATGAACTTCGCCATCGCCGCGCCATCACCGTCGCGTGCGTACGTGTCCTTCATGTCACGGATGACGGCGAGTACCGTGTCGCCGTCGGGCAGGCCGGCCGCGAGCGGAGGCTCGTGAACGACGGCGCGCCGGACGTCCTCGGGGTGTGCCGCGAGCAGCGCGAGCAGGTTGACCGCCCCGCCGCTGCTGCCGAACGTGTCGACCGGCCCGACGCCCAGCGCCGCGATGACGCGGTGCAGGTCATCCGCGTGCTGCTCCGCCGTGATGTCGGCGGTGCCGACCGGGTTGCGACCGGCACCGCGCGGATCGTACGTGATGACCGGGCGGTCGTCGATCTGCGCGGCGAGGAGCGCGAGGCCCGTGGCATCCATCGGCGCCGCGAACACGAAGAGCGCGGGTCTCTCCGGCGTGGCCGTGGCGAGGTCGCCGTGGATGTCGTAGGTGATCGCGTCGTCGCCCTCGCCGACGGTGTGGGTGGTGATGGCCATCAGACGGATGCCAGGACGCCTTCGAGGCGGGCGTAGCTGGCCTCCATGCCGTCGGTCATGCCCGTCGCGAGCACCATGTCGCGGGTCTGCGCGTCGGGGTACTCGATGTACATCGTGATCAGCGTCGCGCCGTCCTCCTCGTCGAGATTCAGGTCGTTGAGAGTCGACGGGTAGTCGGTACCCGTCATGTGCTCGGTGTTGACGAGACGGCGCTGCGGTTCGGCGTAGAGGATCTCGCCGTCGAAGCCGAAGGCCTCGCCCTCGGTATCGCCGACGGGCTCCCACGCGTAGCGGTACGACGTGCCGGCGACGGGCTCCAGCTCGCACTCGCTCATGCGCCAGCCGTCGGGACCGAGCAGCCACTTCTTCATGAGCTCGGGCTCGGTGTGCGCGCGCCAAACCAGGTCGCGCGGGCCGTCGATGAGTCGCGTGATCCGCACGTGCTGGTCGTCGAGGATCTCGGTGCGGGTGCCCTTGCCCTGCGCGTAGGCGCGGAGCCCCTCGAGCACGCGATCGAGCTGGTTCATCGCCATCGTGGCGCCCTCGACCATGCCCATGCCGACGAGCTGCTCGAGCGCCTCGGCCGACGTGAAGTAGGTCGTGCTGACGAGACGGGCGCCCTCGGCGGTCGATGCGATCGCGAACGTCATTCGACTCGCGGGCATCTCGGTCACGGGGTTTCCGTCAGCGTCGGCGAACTGGTCGAGCACGGCGAACGACGAGGTCGGCGCGATCTCGAGGAACTCCCACGATCCGAAGGACTCCTCGCCCTGCGGGCTCGTCATCTTGTACTGCGCCGTGCCGCCGACCGTGAAGTCGAAGGACGTGAAGGTCGCGGGGTAGCCCGGAGGACCCCAGAACCGCTCGAGCTGCCGCGGCTCGGTGAAAGCGTTCCAGACCCGCTCCGCGGGGGCTGCGAAATCGGCGGTGAGGGTGAGGGTCAGTGCTTCTGCGTCGGCGACGACGTCGGTGACGGGCATGTCATTCTCCTTCTGTTCTCTGGGTTTCCGGTTCTTCGGCGAGGAGCGCATCGAGGCGGTCGATACGCGAGCGCCACAGCTCCTCGTACTTCGCGAGGAGCGCGCGGGCCTTGGCGATCATGGCCGGATCCGCTCGGACGAGACGCTCGCGGCCCTCGGCGCGCTTGACGATGAGGCCGGCCTCTTCGAGGACGGCGACGTTCTTCTGGACGGCCGCGAAGGACATGTCGTAGTCCTTCGCGAGCGTCGAGACCGAGAGCTCGCCGTCGATGGTGCGTCGCAGGATGTCGCGGCGCGTCGCCGTGGCGAGCGCGTGGAAGACGCGGTCGATCTGTTCATCGCTGAGCTCCGTTTGTGCAACCATTTGGTTGTACGTTACGCCCATGTCAGGAGGGTGTCAACCTCTCGCACGAACCCGCGTGCTCTTTGTGTCAGGTCCGACCGACTGCATCACCGGCACCGGTTCGATGGCCGTCATTCCGCGTGTTACTCTCGACCGATTTCGACTGGGGGTCGCAGTGACGCGAGGGCGCGGGATTCGCATGATCGGTGCCGCCATCGGCGTCGTGCTACTCGTAGCGACGGTCAGCCCGGCCGCCGCGGACTCGGGCGCCACAGCGACATTGAGCGGGCGGATCGCAGGCGCGGACGGACGCCTGCTGGGAAGCTGCGCGGTTCTGGTGGCCTCCCAGGGCGGTGTGGTCTCGGGCTGGACGCAGCCGGAACTCGACGGAACATACGAGATCGCCGGCCTGGCCCCGGGCGAGTACGACGTGCGCATCTCCTACACCTGCACGGGCAGGTCGCTCATCGGCGAGTGGGGCGACGGCACGCACGGAGCGACGCAGCAGACCCCCACCGTGCTGGCAGCAGGAACGAACCCCCTCGACATCCGACTCGACGACGGCGGCTTCATCACAGGCACCCTCACCGGGTCGGGCGAGCCGCTCAGCGGTGACTTCGCGCTCATTCCGCTGGAACCCGTCTTCCCCGGGCCGCCGCTCAGGGTGTTCGCGCGCTCCGGAGTCATCAGCAGCACTCCTCTGCCGCCGGGACGCTATGGGGTCGTCTTCTCTCCCGGAATCGAGTGGATCGGCGAAGACCACAACGGCATCGTCACCACCACGCCCACAGCACCCCCGCTCACAGTCGGGCTCGGGCAGACGGTCACCGTCGCCGCCGATCTGCAGCCGGCCGGTGTGCTGTCGGGCACCGTGTTCGTCACGAAGAACGGCACGCGGATGCCCGCGGCAGGCGCAAGAGTGCGCATCGAGGGTCTCGACGGCGCGAGGTCGACGTCGGCATCGGCTGACGAGAACGGTCGGTGGATGATCCGGGGAGTGTCGGGGCGCTTCCGGATCTCGTTCAGCTCGGAATCCAGCGATCCCGGCAAAGCGACGCTGCCGGAATACCTCGGCGGCGGCCGCTCGAAAGCGGAGTCGCGCATCGTCGAGGTGCGCGACAACGCAATCGTCGACGGGCTGGACGCCGATCTCGACATCGGCGGCCACTTCTCGACCTGGCCCTATCTCGAGCCGAGTCCCGGCGCCGCGCTGCTGCCCGCCAGCAGCCAGCTCGCGGACATGCTCTTCTTCCGTCTCGACGAGGCTTCCGGCGAATACGTGCGAATCGACCCGCCGGGATGGAGGTTGCCGATCGGCGGACATCCGTACACGGGCGTGCTCGAACCCGGGACCTATGCACTGCGAGTGTGGACCAATCACTGGCTCGGCGGCGACCCCTGGGCGCAGGGTGCGGAGACGATTCGCTTCTACGGGGGGCTCGACGACATCGTGGTGCGCGAAGGCGAGGTGACCCCGTACGAGCCCCTGATCCTCGAAACCCGCCACTACGACGTCACGCGGGCCGCGGGCACCGACAGGTACGCGACTTCGGCAGCCATCTCAGCCGGCGCGTTCGACCCGGGCGTGCCCGTCGCCTACCTGGCGAACGGCACGACCTTTCCCGATGCCCTCGCGGGCGCGGCGGCAGCGGGCAGCCTGGGCGGCCCGGTGCTGCTCACGCCGGCAGGCGGCATCCCGCCGGTGGTCGCGAACGAGCTCGACCGTCTGAACCCGCAACGGATCGTCCTGCTCGGCGGCGCATCCGTCGTCTCTGAAGCCGTCGAGCGCCAGGCCGCGGCCTACAGCTCGGCCCCCGTCACGCGGCAGGCGGGCGGCGACCGGTTTGCGACGTCCGCCGCGATCAGCAAGTCGACCTTCCTGCCCGGGGTTCCGGTCGTCTACCTCGCCAACGGCTACGACTTCCCCGACGCGCTGGCGGGCGCGGCCGCCGCAGGCAGTCTCGGCGGTCCCGTCCTGCTCACTTCCCCGAGCGGTCTGTCTGCCCCGCTCCATGCCGAGCTCGACCGGCTCAAACCGCACAAGATCGTCGTGCTCGGCGGAAAGGCTGCGGTCTCGGACGCAGTAGCGACGCAGGCCGGGGCCTACACCTCAGGCAGCGTGACTCGTCACGCCGGAGCATCCCGGTTCGCCACTGCTGCGCAGATCAGCGCGAAGACCTTCAGCCCCGGGGTGCCCGTGACGTACATCGCCAACGGCTACGGATTCCCCGACGCACTCTCAGGCGCGGCGGTCGCGGGTGCCCGCGGAGGCCCCGTCCTGCTGACCGGGCCTCAGACCATGCCCGACGCGATCCTCGCCGAGCTCGAGCGACTCGATCCGGAGAAGGTCGTGATTCTCGGCGGAGAGGGTGCCGTCTCCCCTGACGTCATGTCGCAGACGCGAGCCGTGCTTCCATACTGACGAGCGCATACCGGACGGGGAGGCCCTCCCCGTCCCCCCGAGCCTCCCCGCCTTGGGGAAACTAGCGATCATGCCGGGGCCGCGTGAAAGTGGAACTTGATCCGGATCAAGTTCCTCGGGGTGAGTCCGGCCGCGAGCGACGCACGATCCGGCTCAGCGCCGACTCGGTCACGTTCAGGTACGACGCGATATCGCGCTGGGTGGCTCGCCCGCGCAACCCGCGCCGACGCATGAGCTGCCGATAGCGCTCCGCGACATCCTTCTCGAGCGCGCGTTCACCCGACAGGTAGAGGCCGTCGATGTACGTCCAGAGGAAGGCAGCGTGCACCTGGCCCCATTCGGTGTGGCGGGCGGCGAGGGTTTCGACGACGCGGTAGTCGATGTGCAAGAGAGAGGTCCGCTCGAGCGCGATCACGGACATCGGTCTCAGCGACCATCTCTCACCGATCCAGCGTCCGAGCGTCATCGGCGGCGCGGACCGCGGTGCCCACGACGGTCGGGTGTTCGGGGCGATCGCGGTACCCGTCGCGAAGAACTCCGCGACGCGACCGGTCTCCTCCTCGACGAGCTTGACGAGCCCCCGAACGACGAAGGCGACGTCGGCGTCGCCCATCTCGATGAGAGATTTCGCCGGATGCACCCGCAGCGTCGCCGAACGTGCGAACTCCTCCCATTCCGGCAGCGGCCCGGACGCGAACTGCGTGGCGACCCGTCGCAGAAGTCCGAGGGCCGCGCCGACGACCGCGCGATCACGCAACGGCGGGCGGAGCTCCATACCGAGAGCGTATGCGCGGGCGCCCACACGGTCGGCAGGCTCGCGAGAGGATGCGGCACCCGCGACTAGACTCGAGAGGTCCGGCATCCCCGATTCTTGGAGTGCAGCCGCGTGACCACCCCCATCGCCGATACCGTCGAGAACGCCATCGCGACTCCCGAGAAGGAGCAGCCGTACGGCGCGCTCGGACTCAAGCCCGACGAGTACGCGCAGATCCGCGAGATCCTCGGCCGCCGCCCCACGTCGGGCGAGCTGGCGATGTACTCCGTCATGTGGTCGGAGCACTGCTCGTACAAGTCGTCGAAGATCTACCTTCGCCAGTTCGGGCAGAAGGTGTCCGACGAGATGAAGACCCGCCTCATGGTGGGCATGGGTCAGAACGCCGGCGTCGTCGACATCGGCGAGGGCTGGGCGGTGACCTTCAAGGTCGAGTCGCACAACCATCCGAGCTACATCGAGCCGTTCCAGGGCGCCGCGACCGGTGTGGGCGGCATCGTGCGCGACATCATCTCGATGGGCGCGCGCCCCGTCGCCGTCATGGACCAGCTGCGCTTCGGCGCGATCGACAACCCCGACACCGCCCGCGTCGTGCACGGCGTCGTGAGCGGCATCTCGTTCTACGGCAACTGCCTCGGCCTGCCGAACATCGGCGGCGAGACCGTGTTCGATGCCGTCTACCAGGGCAACCCGCTCGTCAACGCGCTCGCGGTCGGCGTCATGCGGCACGAGGACATCAAGCTCGCGAACGCGACGGGCGCGGGCAACAAGGTCGTGCTCTTCGGCGCCCGGACGGGCGGCGACGGCATCGGCGGAGCATCCATCCTCGCGTCCGACACGTTCGCTGACGGCGGCCCCACCAAGCGCCCCGCTGTGCAGGTGGGCGACCCGTTCGCCGAGAAGGTGCTCATCGAGTGCTGCCTCGAGCTGTACCGCGACGACCTCGTCGAGGCGATCCAGGACCTCGGTGCCGCGGGCATCTCGTGCGCGACGTCCGAGCTCGCCGCCAACGGCGGGTCCGGCATGCGCGTCGACCTCGAGAACGTGCTGCTGCGCGACTCGACGCTCACGCCCGAAGAGATCCTCATGAGCGAGAGCCAGGAGCGCATGATGGCGATCGTCGCGCCCGAGAAGCTCGACGCCTTCCTCGCGGTCGTGGACAAGTGGGACGTCGAGACGAGCGTGCTCGGCGAGGTCACGGGCGACGGACGCCTGCAGATCTTCTGGCACGGCGAAGAGATCGTGAACGTCGACCCCTCGACCGTCGCCGTCGACGGCCCGGTCTACGAGCGTCCGGTCGCGTACCCGACCTGGATCGACGCGCTGCGGGATGACTCGGCCTCGGCGCTGCCCCGGACGAGCGATCCCGACACCCTGCGCGCGCAGTTCGTGCAGCTGGTCGCGAGCCCCAATCTCGCCGACACGTCCTGGGTCACCAATCAGTACGACTACTACGTCATGGGCAATACCGCCCTGTCGTTCCCCGACGACGCCGGCATGATCCGCGTCGACGAGAACTCCGGCCTCGGCTTCGCGATCGCGACAGACTGCAACGGCCGCTTCTGCCAGCTCGACCCGTACGAGGGCGCCAAGCTCGCCCTCGCCGAGGCGTACCGCAACGTCGCCGTCACGGGCGCGGAGCCGACCGCGGTCACCGACTGCCTCAACTTCGGCAGCCCCGAGAACCCCGAAGTCATGTGGCAGTTCTCGCAGGCCGTGGAAGGGCTGTCGGATGGATGCCTCGAGCTCGGCATCCCCGTCACCGGCGGCAACGTCAGCTTCTACAACCAGACCGGCGACCAGCCGATCTTCCCGACGCCCGTCGTCGGCGTGCTCGGCATCATCGACGACGTGGGCCGCCGCATCCCGTCGGGCTGGCAGGACCCGGGCGAGAACATCTACCTGCTCGGCGTCACGGCGACCGAGCTGAGCGGCTCGCAGTGGGCCGGCACGGTGCACGGCCACCTCGGCGGTCGCCCCCCGGCCGTCGACCTCGGCCAGGAGCGCAAGCTCGCCGAGCTGCTGCACGCCGGCGGCCAGCAGTCGCTCATCTCGTCGGCGCACGACCTCTCGTCGGGCGGTCTCGCGCAGGCGCTCGCCGAAGCGGTCATGCGCTTCGGCGTCGGCGCGCGGGTGTGGCTCACCGAGATCATGGAGCGCGACGGGGTGGATGCCGCGACCGCCCTGTTCTCGGAGTCGACCGGCCGCGTCATCGTCTCGGTCCCACGCGAGGACGACGTGAAGTTCCGCGGCCTGTGCGAGGGTCGGGGCTACCCCGTGCTGCGGATCGGCGTGACGGACCCGACGGATGCCGCGCTCGAGGTGCAGGGGCTCTTCACGGTGCCGCTCGCCGAGCTTCGCGATCTGTCTACCTCGACGCTCCCCGACGCCTTCGGCGCGACGGTGTCGGAGCCCGCGCTCTAGACTGAGTCCATGGCCCAGAACGACGACGAGTACAGCGTCTACAGCGATACGCGACAGAAGCGCATCAAAGTGATCGCGTGGGTCACGATCGTGGCGCTCATCCTCGTCGGCGGCGGCGCGACCGTCTTCGCCCTGCTTTTCGGCTGAGCCTCTTCCGGGGATCGTGTAGCGCGCCCCTCGTTCGGCGAACTCCCGGTCGCAACGCCCCGCTGCGCGGTTAGCATCGAGGGGTGGAGCCCCTCCTCGTCTTCGCCGCCGAGTTCTGGTGGATCGCTCCCGCGACGGTCGCGGCCGGGACGGCGGGATGGCTCGGCCTGCGCTCCAGCCGCACGAAGGGTCCCCGTGCTGTGAAACCCATGCCCCGCGGCGCTGCCCGCCGCCTCGGCGTCGACGCGGCGCTCCACGAACTCGAGTCGGCGAAGTCCGACGTCGCCCGGTCGCGGGCTCAGTTGCGCGTCGCGCAGGCCGACCTGCTGCGGGTCGAGGCCGACCGTGCCGCGTCGCACGCTCCTGACGGCGCGGTTGCGGCCGCACGCCGCCGCGTGCAGTCCGCCCGGTCCGAGCTCAAGGCCGCGGGCATCGCCGTACGCGCGCGGCGTGCCGCCGTCGGGGCCGCGCGCGCGACCGTCCCCGCGGGCCAGGCCGATCGTGCGGAGTACCCGCTCGGTCGCCTGATGGCCGAGCACGATGCCCTGACGGCGCGGTGGATGCAGTACGAGACGGATCCCGCGATGCTCATCGCCTACCCCGCCATGAGCGACTCGCGGTCACCGCTGCTCGCCGCATTCCTGGATGCGGAGCGCAACGCGCGCTGGTTGCGCCCGGCATCCATCGACGCCCGCGTCAAGCCCGCCGACTTCGCGGCGTATCGCGTCGCCGTCCGTCATGCCGAGGACGCCTTCGACGCCGCCGAGCGCGATGCGCTCATCAAGGCGGGGCACCGGCCCCCGCCGCCGCAGTGGACGGCGACGGCGGAGTCGTGGTTCGAACGCGCGCAGGACGTCCTGACCGCGACGCAGCGCACGGTGGAGTGGTCGATCAAGAACTTCCCGCGGCGCGATCAGCGACCGCCGTCGTCCTGAGCGCTCAGCATCTTCCCGGTCCGCGAGAGGCCGACACCTGATTAGCATGAGGGGATGGAGACGTTCGCGCAGCTGTGGGAGGGCTATTGGTGGCTCATCTTCCCCGTCGGCGCCATCACGATCGGCCTCATCAGCAAGATCGGCAACGCGTGGGAGCGCGCGGCCAAGAGGCGTCACAAGCAGCGCATCGAGCTGCTCCATGCCCGGAGTGAGCTGACAGCGGCCAAGCGCGGCACCGCGGTCGCGAAGACGTCCGCCGGTGCGGTGGAGCACGAGACCGAGTCGCAGGCGACCCAGCTCGCGCGCCTGTTCGCGACGCACGACTCGGTGACAGCGCGGTGGCTCGACTACGAGCTCGACGTCGCGAAGCTCATCGCCTTCCCCGCCATGAGCGATGGTCGACAGCCGCTGACCGCCGCGTTCCTGCGCGCACAGCGCATCGCCGACGGTCTGCGTCCGGCGTCCCCGAAGGCGCGCCTCACCCCGGCGCAGCTCGCCGAGTACCGCAACGCGGTCGCCGACTACGAGGTGGCGTTCGACGTCGCCGAGCGGGATGCCCGCCGCATCAAGGACACGTCGTTCACCGACACCGAGCGCAAGCGGCTCGACAAGGCGAAGCAGCTTCTCGCCGTCGCCGTCGATCAGGCCGCGACTCCGGCCGAGCGCCAGATCGCCTACCGTCGCGTACGCGAAGAGCTCGACGGACTGATCGCGCTGTCCGACGACGCGATCGAGGTGCTCGAGACCAAAGTCGCGCTCGAGATCGCGTCCCCGGTAGCGCCGACCACGTCTCTCCCGGCGACGAGCATGCCGGCATCGCCACCTGCGCCGGGAGCACGGGAGCACGCCCCGTGGCCCGTGCCGGCCCGGAGCTCCGAGACAGCGCCGGGGCGCGTCATCCACCCCAAGCCGCAGGGTTGACGCGAGAAGGCGGGACCCGGCCGAAGCCGGATCCCGCCTGCAGAACGACGATCGTCAGTCGGTGACGATCGTGTCGAACGCGTCCGGGTTCTGCTCGAGCCACGCCTCGACGGCCTCGGCTTCGCGACCCTCGCCGTACTCGTTCACGACGAGGTCTTCGAGCGACCCGTACTGGGCGTCATCGAGGTGGATGCCGGCGATCAGCTCCGCGGCGTCGGCGCAGCGCTCCGAGAATCCGTCCGTGCCGAGGAAGTGCAGCGCCTCGGGCTCGCCCATCGCTCCCAGCGGGTCTTCGAGGTCCTTGACGTCGTAGGCGTCGTTCGCCCAGAACGGGCGCCACAGCGTCACGACGATGTCCTCCTGCGCTGCGATCGCGTTGTCGAGCTCGGTGAGCATCGCCGCGGTCGAGGAGGTGACGAGCTCGTACTCGCCGTCGATGCCGTACTCGGGCATCATCGTGTCCTGCGTCTGGGCGGTGAGGCCCGCGCCCGGCTCGATGCCGACGATGCGGCCGCCGAACCGGTCGGCGTTGCCGGCCAGGTCCTCGATCGAGTCGATGTCGACGTAGCTGGGGACCGCGATGGTGAGCTTGGCGTTGTCGTAGTACGCGCCGAGGTCTTCGATGCTGTCGCCGAACTCCTCCATATACTGCGCGTGGGTGAGCTCGGGCCAGGCAGACGGATAGATGTCGACATCACCCTGCGCGAGACCCGTGTAGAGGGGACCCGCCTCGGTGAGCGTCTCCATCTCGACGGTGTAGCCGAGCTTGCCGAGCTGGTTCTCCAGCAGGTAGGCGGTGCTCAGGCCATCGGTCCACGAGGGGAGGAAGCCGAGCGTGATGGTGTCGCACGTGTCGGCGGCGCCCTCGCCTCCCGCCTGCGCGTCGTCGCCGCCGCCGCTCGCACAGCCCGCAAGCACGAGCGTTGCCGCGGCCCCCAGGCCGATCATTCCGGTGAGGTGTCGCTTGTTCATGTGATCTCTTCCTTCACGTATGTGTCGTTCGTTTCGTGTTCTCTCTTGGTTCCGGGCGTGCGCTCACGGATCGCGCGCGCCCGTTCAGCCGTGCAGTGACGGCTCTCGACGCGGTGGAGTGGTCTCCACGCGCGACGTCTCTTCGGCGACCGGGATGTCGCGCGCATTCCTGCGCACGGCGCGTCGGCGAGCCAGCACGCCCCGCAGCGACGACCGGTAGTCGGCGGGGTTGCCCAATGCCGCCGTCACGCGATCGAGGTAGACGGCGATGACGACGACCGCGAGGCCGGCCTCGACGCCGATCGCCAAGCGCGCCGACGAGACCGACTGCACCACGATCTTGCCCAGGCCGTCGGCACCGACGATGCCGGCGAGGACGGCCATCGACAGTGCCAGCATGATGACCTGGTTGACGCCGGCCATGATCGTGGGCATCGCGAGCGGAAGCTGGATGCCGCGGAGGATCTGACCGGGAGTGGCGCCGAAGGCCTTTCCGGCCTCCACCGTCTCGGAGTCGACGCCGCGGATGCCCAGCTCGGTGAGTCGTACGCCGGGGGGCAGAGCGAAGATGACCGTCGCCACGACTCCGGGGACGACGCCGATGCTGAAGAACGTGATCGCGGGGATCAGGTAGACGAAGCCGGGCATCGTCTGCATGAAGTCCAGCACCGGCTTGAGAATCGCGCGCACGGTGTCGTTGCGGGCCGACCAGATCCCGAGCGGAATCGCGATCACGAGCGCCACCAGCGTCGCGATGATCACCAGCGACAGAGTCTGCAACGTCGGCACCCACAGATCCATCGCGACGACGAGCGTGAACGCCAGGGTCGTGCCCAGCGCCATCTGCCACGAGCGCAGCAGCCATCCGATGAGGGCGAAGACCGCGATCAGCACGGGGACGGGCGTCGCGACGAGCACATCGGTCAGACCGTCGACGAGCCAGCGGACCGCGACGGTGATGATGTCGAACAAGGCAGCGAGGTTGTCGCGGAGCCAATCGACCCCGTCCTCGACCCAGGTTCCGAGAGGGATGCGGAAGCCGTCCATCAGCGCACCTCCTGTGCGTTCAGCCCCGGCGCGGACTGGTCGAGGATCGCGTCGATCTCGTTCACCGGCATCGGCTGCAGAGGCAGGCTGATCTCCCCGGTCGCGCCGGGTCCCGGTCCGAGCGCCGCGAGCAGGGTCACACGCGGGATGACGCCGGTGAGACGCCCCGCGGCATCCACCACCGCCAGCGGCAGCGGCGACTCGACAGCCGGAACGAACAGGTTCATCAGGATCTCGTCCTCGTCCACGCTCTGCGGGACGCGCTTGATCACCGAGGTGATCGAGTTCTCACCGGCGCGGACGAGCTTCACCGCGTCACGGTCGCTCACGACCCCGAGCAGCGTCCGGTCGCGGCTCACGACGTACGCCGCCGACATGTAGGCGTCGCGCATCTCGCGCAGCGCTGTGCGGGGTCCGGCTGTATCGGTCACGACAGGACGCGGGCGCTCCATCACATTCGCCGCGGTGAGCACGCGAGCGCGGTCGACGTCCTGCACGAACTGCTCGACGTAGTCGTTCGCCGGGTCGGTCAGGATGTCTTCGGGCGTGCCGACCTGCACGATCCGTCCGTCGCGCATGACGGCGATGCGGTCTCCGAGGAACATCGCCTCGTTCAGGTCGTGCGTGATGAAGACGATCGTCTTCTGGAGCGTCTGCTGGAGCTCGAGGAGCTGCTCCTGCATCTCGCGTCGGATGAGCGGGTCGAGAGCGCTGAACGCCTCGTCCATGAGGAGCACGTCGGGGTCCGCGGCGAGTGCCCGGGCGATCCCGACGCGCTGCTGCATGCCGCCCGAAAGAGCGGAGGGCAGCTTGTCGCCCCAGCCCTCGAGGCCGACGAGCGCCAGGATCTCGGCGGCCTTCGCGAGCCGCTCGGCCCTGGGAACCCCGCGAAGCTCGAGGGGATACGCGACGTTGGCTGCGACGGTGCGGTGCGGGAGCAGCGCGAAGTGCTGGAAGACCATCGAGATGCGGTCGCGTCGCAGTTCTCGCAGCTTCGACGGCACCGTGTCGGTGACGGACTCGCCGTGGACGGCGATGGTTCCGTCCGTTGCGGTGAAGAGCCCATTGAGCATGCGGATGATCGTCGACTTGCCCGAGCCCGAGAGACCCATGATGACGAAGATCTCGCCGGGACGGACGTCGAAGCTCGCGTCGATGACAGCTGCTGTCCCGGCATCCGCGACCTCGGAACGGGTCGCGCCGGCACGGAGCCTTTCGACGACCCCTCGCGGGTTGCGGCCGAAGACCTTGTAGAGGTTCTTCACCTCGATGGCAGGCGAAACGGTCACGTGATTGCACCTCGGCAGCCCGGTGCATGGGCTGCATCGGTCACGCCCGGGTGGCGGCCACGCAGAGCCCCGTCCGTGAGGCGGGGGTAACGGCGGCGGATGCGGATCCGCGGCAAAGACCGCCGACCGTACGCTCGTCGGTCAGGCTCCGGGAGAGACCTCCGACGACCGCGGACTGGTCGGATCAAGGCCCTGCTGTGGGCCACGATCAAACGTTTCATGACCGGGATGCACCTGGCAAATCACTATGCGGTCCCTCCTCGGCTTGCCATGGTGTGCGACGCGCGCCCGTGATACCGGCTGTCGCCGATCCAGCCAAATCCCACACGAGCTGCCCGTTCTGCCGCGGAATCACGCTGTTTCGGTGGCGCCTCGGACGCTCTTTCTGAGAATCGCGTAACGGGGTTGACGGGGGGCTGGTTCGTGTTGCATGGTTAGTTAGTCAAGTAACTAACCAACAGAGCGGAGCGACGTGATCGAAGAAGGCAAGGCGCTCTTCCTGCAGATCGCAGAGAGCGTCGAAGAGTCCATCATCGACGGAAGTCTGGGCGAAGAGACCCAGGCGCCGTCGACGAACGAGCTCGCCGCCTTCTACCGCATCAACCCCGCGACGGCCGCCAAGGGAGTGAACATGCTCGTCGACAAGGGCGTCCTCTACAAGCGACGCGGGATCGGCATGTTCGTCGCCGAGGGCGCGCGCACCGCACTCCTCGCCGAGCGCCGCGCCGCCTTCGCCGATCGCTACGTCGATCCGCTGCTCGCCGAAGCGCGGCACCTCGGCCTCGACGCCGACGACCTCGCCCGGCTCATCCACGAACGATCCACCACGACGGAAGGAAGCGCACGATGACGAACGTGATCGAGGTGAAGAACCTCACCAAGCGCTACCGCGACACGCTCGCGGTGGACGGTGTGAGCTTCTCGATCGAGAAGGACACCATCTACGGTCTCCTCGGCCGCAACGGCGCCGGCAAGACGACCGTCATGTCGATCCTGACGGCGCAGAACTTCGCGACGTCGGGGGATGTGCGCGTCTTCGGCGAGAACCCCTACGAGAACGCGAAGGTGCTCCAGCGCATGTGCTTCGTTCGCGAGAGTCAGAAGTACCCGGATGACTCGACCGCCCGCCACGCCTTCCGTGCGGCGCGGCTCTTCTTCCCGAACTGGAACCAGGAGCTGGCCGACCGCCTCATCGACGAGCTGCAGCTGCCGATGAAGAAGACGATCAAGAAGCTCTCGCGCGGTCAGCTGTCGGCCGTCGGCGTCATCATCGGACTCGCGGCGCGTGCCGAGATCACGTTCTTCGACGAACCGTACCTCGGTCTCGATGCGGTCGCCCGTCAGATCTTCTACGACCGCCTGCTCGAGGACTACGCGGAGCACCCGCGCACCGTCATCCTCTCGAGCCACCTCATCGACGAGGTGTCGAACCTCATAGAGCGCGTGCTCGTGATCGATCGTGGCCGGATCATCATGGACGAGGACACGGATGCCGTGCGCGACCGCGCGGCGAACATCGTCGGCGACACCGCCGCGGTCGAGGCCTTCGTCGCGGGCCGCGAAGTCATCCATCGCGAGAGCCTCGGTCGCGTGTCGTCGGTCACGGTGCTCGGCGCCCTCACTCCCGCCGACCGCGAGGCCCTGCAGGCCGCGGGTCTCGACGTCGCGCCGGTCTCCCTGCAGCAGCTCATCGTGCGCACGACGCAGCACGCGGCGGGGTCCCAGCATCCCTCCCCTCTCGACGAAGGAGCACTCCGATGAGCCGCACGATCAACGTCGTCCGTATGCAGTTCGTCAACAAGCAGACGTTCATCTGGGTACCGCTGATCGTCCTCGTCGGCGCCTTCCTGCTCAGCCTCGCGATCTACGCGATGATCCCGACCGACGCCGTGAAGGTCGGCGGAGGTTCGGGCGCACCGCTGTGGTACTTCATGGTCGTCGGCGTGCAGGCGCTGACGCTCAGCTTCCCCTTCTCGCAGGCGATGAGCGTGACACGGCGCGAGTTCTTCCTGGGAACCCTCGGTGCCGCGCTCGTGACCGCCGTCATGCTGGCGATCATCTTCGTGATCGGCGGTCTCGTCGAGCAGGCGACGCACGGCTGGGGGATGAACGGATACTTCTTCTACTTCGACTGGATCTGGGCCGCGGGACCCCTTGCCGCGTTCTTCATCTACTTCGTGGTCGCGATGCTGTTCTTCGTCGTCGGCTTCTGGGCGGCGACGATCTACAAGCGCTGGGGCGCCCTCTGGCTCACCGTGGTTCTCGTCGGCATCGCGTTCGTGCTGGTCGGGCTCATGTGGGTCACGGGCTTCGCCAACGCCTGGGTCCAGGTCTTCACCTGGTTCGCCGTCACCGGGGCGCTCGGGCTCGCGCTGTGGGGCGTGCTCCTCGGGGCAGTGCTCGCCGCGATCTCGTTCGCCATTCTGCGGCGGGCGATCCCGTAGCCGCCGGCTTCGCGGTTACGGTCGGCCGACGGGTGCTCAGCGCCCGTCGGCCGCTTCCGTGTGGTGGCGGATGACCTCGGCCACCACGAAGTTGAACCACTTCTCGGCGAACTCGGGATCGAGGTCGGCATCGTGCGCCAGCGTGCGCAGGCGAGCGAGCTGGCGCTCTTCACGTGCGGGGTCGGATGCCGGCATCCCGTGCTCGGCCTTCAGCTCACCGACCTGCTTCGTGCACTTGAAGCGCTCGGCGAGCAGGAAGATCAGGGCGGCATCCACGTTGTCGATGCTGCTGCGAAGTCTCAGCAGTGTCTGCGTCGGGTCGGCGTCGCTCATGGCTCCGAGCGTAGCGCGGCCCAGAGATCACCCGCGGCGGGCGAGCGGGTGAGCCGCACGCGGCTCTAGAGTGTGACGCATGACCGACGACTCCGCCCCCCTCGCCGTGGATCCGACTGCAGGGACGGATGCCGCGGCCGACGCATCTGACGCCCCCTCCGCGCCGCCCACCAAGGCCTTCTGGGCGCGACTCGACAGCCCCTTCCCCGTCGGCTTCTTCGTGACCCTCGGTGGCCTGGCGGCCATCCTGCTCGGCATCGCGATCACCAACATCGCGACGGTCCTCATCTACATCGCACTCGCGATGTTCGCCTCGCTGGGCCTCGATCCCGTCCTCAAGTGGCTCGAGCGGCACAAGGTCTCCCGCGTATGGGGCATCGTCATCGTGTTCTTCGTCCTCGTGGTCGTGGGTGCCGGACTGCTCTGGCTCGTGGTCCCGACCCTCGTGACGCAGATCACGCAGTTCTTCTCGACGCTCCCCGCCACGATCAACAACTTCATGGCGTCGGACTTCTACCACTGGCTCGAGGGCATCTTCGGCGAGGGCCTGACCGACCTCGTCGACGACGTCCAGAAATTCCTCACCAACCCGGCCAACATCGCCGCGATCTCGGGCGGAGTGCTCAAGGTCGGCGTTGGCATCGCGACCGCGATCTCGGGTCTGCTGATCGTCGTCGTGCTGACGCTGTACTTCGTCGCTTCGCTGCCCGCGATCAAGGAGTCGCTCGTCCGCTTCGCTCCGGCGCGCAACCGCACGAAGGTGCACGCGATGACCGACGAGATCACCGACTCGATCGGCGCCTACCTCATGGGCATGGTCGTCCTGGCGTTCTTCAACTCGGTGGTGGCCTTCACGCTGCACCTGATCCTCGGGCTGCCCTACCCGCTCCTCATGGGCGTGCTGGCCTTCACGATCACGATCATCCCGCTCGTCGGTCCCGTGCTCTACTGGATCTTCGCCACGGCGCTCGCGCTGTTCACGAGCCCCCTCGCGGCACTCATCTTCGGCATCGCGTACCTCATCTACATCCAGATCGAGGCCTACGTCATCACTCCTCGGGTCATGAGCAAGGCGATCTCGATCCCGGGCTCGCTCGTCGTGATCGGCGCCCTCATCGGCGGCACGCTCCTGGGCCTGCTCGGGGCGCTCATCGCGGTGCCGGTCACGGCATCCATCCTGCTCATCATCAAACAGGTCTTCATACCCAAGCAGGACGCCAAGCTCTAGCGGCGCCGCCCCCACGAAGCGGTGAGGGGGGAGTGCTTCAGACGAGCGGGAGGATGCAGGTCGGGCTCGGAGCCGCCGCGCGGTGACGCACGCGGCCGGGCACGCCCGTCCGCAGATCGAGCGCGAGCGAGGCGACCTCGTCGGAGAGCTGACCGGCGACGAGGAGCGTGTCGCGCACGACGACGTGATGGCGCGGCCAGTCCACGCCCGCCTCGACGAGCGCGACGGGCTCGAGGCTCTCGCCCTGACCGCGCACGCGCAGCGTCGCGATCGTGTTGCTCCCGCGCACCCCCGCATAGAGGAAATCGCCGTCGCGGGATGCCGCGAGCTCCGCCGCCGTGTCACCCGGGAGCGTTCCTGCGCCCAGGGGAGCGCCACCGACCAGGCGCCACGCGCCCGAGGCATCCGGAGCCAGCACGAACGCTTCGCACGACAGCTCGGCGACGACGTACAGGTGCCCACTCGGGTGCCAGACCATATGGCGCGGCCCGCTGCCGTGCGGGAGCACGACCTGGCCCACGCCCGTGAGTCCGCGCGAGCCTGCACGCCAGAACCGCACGAGGTCGAGCCCCATGTCGGTCGTCGCGATGAGCCCGCCGGGCAGGAACACCGCTTCGTGGGCGCGTGAGGGGCGGGAGCCGGAAGCTTCGGCCTCTGGCGCCTCGTCGTGATCCGGTACGAGGTGCGCGAACTCGGCGCCCGCCGCTTCGCGCAGGGCGCGCGCGGCCGCGGCCAGATCGAGGTCGCCGACCTGCGGCTCCGCCGATGGACCGTAGGGATCCACCGCGGCGGCGGCGATGACCGGCGACGACGGGCGGCCCGCGGCATCCAGCGACATCCGCACGACACGGCCATCGCCCCAGCAACTCGCCACGAGCGATCCGCCGTCGGGGGCGACGGCCACGTGGCACGTCGCCTCGCCGGCGGGAACGGGGTCGCCGAAGGCCGCGAAGGACGACTCACCCGTGCGCTGGAACGCCTGTACGGCGCCGCGCTTCTCGAGCGCCGCGTAGAAGACGTCGAGCGATGGATGCCGCGCCACCCACGATGGCGAGTCGGCCGGTGCGACCTCACCCGTGAATCCGAGTGCCCCGCCGGCGAGCGCGTCGTCGGGTGCGCCTGCCAGCAGCATCCCGATCCCGGTGCCGTGACCATCCATGTCGGCGGTGTACCCGCCGAGGAGGAACCGCATCAGTCGACGAGGTCGTGTCGCACGATGACGGCGTCGCGCGCCGCGCCGACGCCGATCACCGAGATGCGCGTGCCGCTCATCGCCTCGAGTGCGAGGACGTAGTCCTGCGCCTCGAGCGGGAGCTCGTCGAACGTGCGGGCAGTGGAGATGTCCTGCTTCCAGCCCGGGAAGTACTCGAGGATCGGCGTCGCGTGGTGGAAGTCGGTCTGGTTGACGGGCACCTCGTCGAACCGCACGCCCTCGACGTCGTAGGCGACGCAGACCGGGATCTCGTCGAGTCCGGTCAGGATGTCGAGCTTCGTCAGCACCAGGTCGGTGATGCCGTTGATGCGCGTCGCGTAGCGCGTGATGGGTGCGTCGTACCAGCCGACGCGGCGCGGGCGGCCGGTCGTCGTGCCGAACTCGAAGCCGCGTGAGCGCAGCCATTCTCCCTGATCGTCGAACAGCTCGGTCGGGAACGGACCCGAGCCGACGCGCGTCGTGTACGCCTTCACGATGCCGACGATCCGGTCGAGGCGATTGGGCCCGACGCCGGCGCCCGTGGCCGCGCCGCCCGCCGTCGCCGACGAGGAGGTCACGAACGGGTACGTGCCGCGGTCGACGTCGAGCATCGTGGCCTGTCCGCCCTCGAAGACGACGACCTCGCCCGCGTCCAAGGCGGTGTTGAGCAGCAGGGACGTGTCGGCGACCATCGGGCGCAGGCGCTCAGCGTAGGACAGCAGCTCCTCGACGATCTCGTCGACAGTGATCGCGCGGCGGTTGAAGATCTTCACCAGGAGGTGGTTCTTCTGATCGAGGGCGCCCTCGACCTTCTGGCGCAGGATGTTCTCGTCGAAGAGGTCCTGCACGCGGATGCCGACGCGGTTGATCTTGTCGGCGTACGCGGGCCCGATGCCGCGGCCCGTCGTGCCGATCTGGCGCTTGCCGAGGAAGCGCTCGGTCACCTTGTCGAGCGTGCGGTGGTACTGCGTGATGATGTGCGCGTTGGCGCTCACCTTGAGGCGCGACGTGTCGACGCCGCGCGCGTGCAGCGCCTCCAGCTCGTAGAACAGCACCTCGAGGTCCACGACGACGCCGTTGCCGATGACCGCGTTGACGCCGGGCGACAGGATGCCCGAGGGCAGCAGGTGCAGCGCGTACTTCTCGTCGCCGATCACGACCGTGTGGCCGGCGTTGTTGCCGCCGTTGAACTTGACGACCCAGTCGGTGCGATCGCCGAGCAGGTCGGTCGCCTTGCCCTTGCCCTCGTCTCCCCATTGGACGCCGATGATCACAATGCCTGGCATGGGCCACTCCCCCGTTGTTCGGACGGTTACACCCCATCCTACCGAGGCACGGCGCGAGACCGACGATAGGGTGTGCCCATGCTGCGTACCCCCGCTTGGGCTCTCACCTGGTCGATCCTCCGCATCGCGATGGCGGGGGTGGTCGTCGCGGCGATCGTCGCCCAGCTCATCGAGTCGATGTCACGTGCCGCTGCGAACGGGCAGGACATCGCGACGGTCGGCTGGAACTTCTTCAGCTACTTCACGATCCTCTCGAACGCGCTGGCGGCCGTGGTGCTCGTGCTCGTCGCTATCTGGGGCCTCACGACCGGGCGGCGCGACGAGTACTCGTCGGAACCTCGCGGACTGGCCGTCGCGCTCGCGTCGGTGACGACGTACATGATCATCACGGGGATCGTCTACAACACCCTGCTGCGCAGCGTGCCGCTCTACGAGGGAACCGAGCCGATCCCGTGGTCGAACGAGGTGCTCCACCTCATCGGGCCGGTCTTCCTCCTCCTGGATCTGCTCCTCGCGCCCAAACGCCGAGGCCTCGCATGGAAGACCGTGGGCATCATCGCGATCTTCCCGATCGTCTGGGTGGTGTACACCCTGATCCGGGCCAACCTGGTCACGAACCCCGCCACCGGCGACCCCTGGTGGTACCCGTATCCGTTCCTCAATCCGAACAACTTCGACAACGGCTACGGAACGGTGGCGCTCTACATCGTCGGGATCGCCGTCGCGATCATCGCTATCGGACTCCTCGTCGTCTGGATCGGCCGTGCGCGCGAAGACGGACGCGCCGACGCCGAGGTCGGCGACCCGCGATTCACGCCCGGCGCCGACGCCTGACGACGACCAGTCCGAGCCCGAGCGCCAGCAGCCCGACGCCCACAGTCGCGACCGCTCCCGCACGCGCCGCGTCGAAGCCCGTCGGTGGCAGGGGCGGGTCGAAGGTGTTCTCGAGCACGAAGCTGAGCTCGGCGCCCGCCTGGACCCGGAAGAAGCCCACCCGGCTGCCGCTCTCCAGCGTGATCAGCCCGACTTCTTCGCCTTCGGCATTCAGCAGGCGCTTTGAGTCCGCCCCGCCGTCATCCGTCTCGGCGATCCCGCAGATCGCGCCCGCGGGCAGCGCCTGATAGGTCGTCGTGTAGCCGTTCTCGGCCGTGAGAGGACGCGAGGCTCCTCCGGGAATGACCACCTGGGTCAGCCCGCCGGCGGGGTCGATGCAGCGGATGGTGACCTCGAAGGGACCTTGGCCGAGCTCATCCGCACCCTCGCCCGTCACGACCTTGTCGACGGTGAGCGAACCGATCAGGAAGGTGTTCGTCGCCGTGACCTCGACCGGTGCGTCCTGCGCTGCGCCGATCGTCACCTGAGACGGCTCGACCACGCTCTCGTCAGCGACACCGTCGTCGGTCTCTTCGACCGCGCACACCGAGCCCGTGGGGATGCCGGTGATCGTCGCGTCCAGAGGCTCATCGCCGCCCAGAACGACGTCCTCGTCGTAGACCGTCCTCGTTCCACCGCCCGACGTCTCGAGCGTGCAGGTCACGTGCATCACGAACGGTCCCGTGCCGAAGAACTCCGCGCCGTCGCCCTCGAGCACCTTGTGCAGCACGAGATCACCCGAATCGAAGAAGTTGTCGACGATCAGTTCCGCTTCGTCGTTCGCTCCCACCGTCACGCTGCCGTCCGCAGGCGTGATGGTCGTGGAGGTCGCCCCGCCATCGTCGATCTCGCTCAGTACGCACGCGGCACCGTCGGGAAGGGAATCGTACGTCGTCTGGAAGCCGTTCAGCAGGCGCAGCACGCGCACGGCACCACCGGGGATGTCGATCGCGCCGCTGTTGCCGCTGATGAACGACTCGCAGGAGAGCTCGACGGTGAAGGTGGTCTGCCGGCCGAGCGCTTCACCCGGTCCGCTGAACACCTTCTGGACATGGATGGATCCGGCGTCGAAGCGATTGTCGACGGTGAGGGTGACGGTTGCACCTGGTGTGACGACGATCGCTGACGGCGAGATCGTCACCGCCGAGGCATCCGCATCGTCCGTCTCTTCGACCGAGCAGATCGCTCCGTCGGGAAGGTCCGTGTAGGTCGTCGACATTCCCGTCGCCCGCGAGAGGGTGCGCACCGCACCACCCGGGACGACGATCTCCTCGGCGGCGCCGGAGCCGTCCCACGTGCACGTGAGCTCGACCACGAACTCACCGTTCGCCCACTGCTCGCCGTCCCCGGAGATGACCTTCTGCACCACGAGCTCGCCGACATCGAAACTGTTGTCGACGATGAGCTCGACGGGCGCACCCGCGTCGACCACCGCGACGCCGGTGGCGGTATCGGTGCCGTCGTTGGGGGTGATCTCGACGCTCGACGCGCCCCCGTCGTCCGTCTCGGCGACGGTGCACTCGGCACCGGGGGGGAGCTGGTCGTAGAGGACGGTCTCGCCATCGCTGAACGATCGGACGGCGCTGCCGGGAATGTCGATCTCGACCGGGCCGTCGCCGATGTCGGCGACGCACGACAGCTCGATCTCGAACTCGTTCGTGCCCCACAGGTCGGCGCCGTCGCCGGACGTCTGCTTCGTGACCTCGAGCTGACCTGTCTCGAAGGTGTTGACCACCGTGAAGTCGAGCTCGACGTCCTCGTCGATGAAGAAGAGGCCGACAGGATCGCCGTTCTCGTCCTGGATGACGGTGGATGACGCGTTGCCGGTGTCACTCTCGACCAGCACGCAGATCGCGCCCGCGGGCAGCGGGTCGTAGGCCGCCGTGTAGCCCGTCGCCTCGGTGAGGTCACGAGTCGGCCCGCCGGGGATGTCGAGGAAGAGCGCCCCCGAGGTCGGGTCGAGGCACGTGAGCCGGACCGTGTACGACGTCGGCGCCCAGGTCGTGTCGCCCGCCAGCTGCTTGGTGACGGTGAGAGTGCCTTCGGGGAAGAAGTTCGTGATCGTGACCGATACGGCCGTGCCGTCGCCGATCGTGACACTCGACGGGCTGACCGTCGAGCTGTCGGCGAAGGCGTCGTCGGTCTCCTCGACGCTGCAGGAGGACCCCGTGGCGATGTCGTCGATCGTCGCAGCGAAGTCGGTGTCATCGTCGGGGGTGGCGGGGTCATCCGCCGGGGCGTCGAAGACGACGTCGCCGTCCCACGTCGTGTCGCCGTCGAGCGTGCAGGTGACGTGGACGACGTACGGCCCGTTGGCGAAGACGGAGTCGGCCGGATCGATGACCTTGAGCAGATCGAGGGAGCCGACGGTGAAGGTGTTCTCGATGTCGACCGAGTTCGTCGACGATTCACCGTCATCGGGCGTGAGGATGACGGTGATGCCGGACTCGTCGCCCGGCCCGACCGGGCCATCGCCGGTCTCTCCCTCCACGACGACGCTGCTGGCGCCGTCGGTGTCGGACTCGGACACCAGGCATTCCGCTCCCGCGGGCAGGCCCGTGATCGTGACCGGCTCGCCCTCGGTGATCTCGACGATCATGGGGGACTCTGTGAATCCGTCACCCCAGACGGGCGCACCCACGAAAGTGCACTCGACGGTTGCCTCGAACGGCCCATACTCGATCGGGTCGCCGTTCTGATCCACAGCTCCGCCGTCATCGACGACTTTCGTGAGCGTGAGAGATGCGAGGTCGTACACGTTGTCGAGCGTTGCGGTGCCGAAAGGCTCCTGGCTGACCACGACACCGCCCGTGCCACCGGCATCCACCTGTCCGTTGTCGCCTTCGACGAGTTCGCACTCCGCACCCCAGGGAAGATCGTCGACGACCTGCGCCTCGTCGGCGGTCAGCGTGAGGTCGATGGGCGGCAGGACCTCTTCGACGGGTGTGCCGACCGCGGACGTGCACTGGAGCTGCACGTGGAAGCTGTCCGGCGCGAACCGCTCACCGTCTCCGCTGGTCGTCTTCACCACCCGCAGGGAGCCCGTCGCGAGCGCGACGCCCGTCTTCGTGCCCTCGATGGGGCTCATGTCCGAGCTGCCGTTGGTCTGGACCTCGGTCAGGTGCGCACCCGTCGCGACGGTGTTCCAGGCGATCGTGTCGGCCCCCGCGGCCGGCGAGACCGCGGGCGTGATGGTGTCGAAGTCCACCAGGACGATGCCTCCGGGGGCGAGCTCGGATCCTGCGGCGAACTCCACGATGACCTTGATCCCGGTGACGGTCGACAGATCGGCGACCGTCGAAGGGTCGACCCACGATCCGGGCGGGCACGACGGGTCGAGCGTGGCGTCGAGGTCGTCCGCGCACACTTCTCCCGTGGTCACGAGGTAGTTCATGGTCGCGCCCGCGGCCGGCGCCACCAGCTCGACGCCGCCGGCGAACACTGGCCGCCACTGCGATTCTCGCTGCAGGCCGCTGAGCACCCCCGTGTCGCCCGGAGCCGGAAGCCGATCGATCATGACGAGAGTGTCCATCGGGATGTTCCCCGTGTTGAGGATCGCGAGACGCCACACCACTTCGCCCCCGGGCTTCGAACGGGGGACGCACGCCACCTGGTAGAAGCCCTCTTCGGCGGGGTCGGCGATCGGCAGGGCGTTCGGAGTGCACTCGTCACCGGTCACGGCATTCGTCGCGCCGAGCGAGTCGTCGATCGGGCGCACGCCCTTGCCCGAGCGCGTGGCTCCGGCCGAGATGACGGTCACGGCGGTGTCGACTGCGCACTCGTCGACCGGCCCAGGCGTGCCGTTGCACTCGTCGAAGGGGCGGTCACCGGTGACGGTGGCCTCGTTGGTCACGACGGTGCCGCCGGGAAGACCCACAGCGAACACGAGATCGATCGAGATCGTGTAGCTCTGGCCGACCTCGAGCACCGTGCCCTCGGGGAACGTGAAGACGAACTGGCCGCCGCTGTCTTCGATGTCGACCTCTGCCGGATCGACCGGCATCGGCGCTCCGTTCGGCGGGACCGGTGCGGTGCCCGCGAGAGCGAAGCGGTACGGCCCGGCGGGGTTCGTGCCGTACGGGTCGACGAGGAGCTGGCCGTCCTGCAGCGGATCGTCGACGATGACGGGATCCTCGATGGGCCAGTCGCCGCTGTTCGTGACCGTGAGCTGATACGGGATGACGGAGTCGGGCGCGTACGCCGAGCCATCCACAGGGGACTTGGTGACCTCGACCGCGGTGGTCGCGTGGACGAAGTGCATGACGTCATCCGCCACGGCGGTCGCCGTCTCGCCCTCCCCGCCTTGCTCTGGTCCGCACTGGCCGAGGAAGGAGCAGATCGTCGTCGTCTGATCGTTGCTGAACTGGCCGGGCGCGGATTCGCCCGGCGCGGCTTCGAGATCCGAACGGTCACTCGGAACGGCGCCGCCCGTGCGCAGATCGACCCGCCGCTCCACGAGCACCGGAACGACCTGCAGGGGCGTCGTCGGGTTCTCCCACTGCTGCGGGTCGACGGCATCACCGTCGTCATCGCGCAGGAACTCGAAGCGAACGCCTTGGACCGCTCCCGCGGCGATGCCCGGCGGAAGCGGATCGGCCTCGAATGCCGCCTCCGTGAGCCACGGGCCCACAGTCCATGCACCACCGGTGACCGCGACGTCGGTGCCGGTGTCGCTGAAAGCGCCGCCCGTGAAGACACTCATCCGAACGAGATTGATCGGCGTCGTGAGCGTGAAGGCGGGGTCGATACCGGCGTAGTCGAAGGCGTTCCAGAATGTCGGCGCGTCATCCTCGATCCGCATCCCATAGGTGCGAGCCGACCCGGTCGGCTGGCCGCTCAGGCTCATCACGACGGGGCTGTCGTCGGGCTCCGTCTGGGTGTCGGGCTCGAAGGTCTTGTCCGCCACGACGGTGAGCTCGAGATCCGTGATCTCGACCGACGCCGAGTCCTCGTCCGAGGTGATGTTCCCTGCCGTGCCGCCGCCCGCATCGGCGATGTCGACGACGGCGACGTTGTCGACTGGGCTGGCGTCCTGGTCGACGCGTTCGGTGGGCTGCCCACGCACGAACTCGCGCAGACGGAGGTCCATCGCCACCGTCGCGGTGGCCCCCGCGTCGATTCGCCCGTCGTACTCGACCCGGACACCGACCACGTTCGCCAGCTCGAATTCCGTCAGCGCGAGCGCGCCGCTGATCGTGAACGCTTGACTCCCGTCCGCGACGCCATCGCCGTCGGCATCCCTGCTGAGGGTCACCAGGGTCTGTGCGGGGTCTGCTCCGGGCGGAACGCCGATCGAGGTGAAGCCGATCAGGGTGAAGTAGGTGAAGGGGTTCTCCGGCGACCCGGGCGCGGGATCCTCGAGAACGAGCGAGTCGACCTTGCTGGCCGTCTGGTTCGTCGCGACGAGCGTCACGCGGCCCGTCGGGTAGTCGGACTGCGGAATACCGTCGGGCGGCACGCCGAAGGGGCTGTTGGACCACGTCTTGTCGAGCGTGACATTGAGCGGGACGTCGAGGATGAGGACGGTCGCTGAATCCTCCGAGTCGAGCACCGTCTGCCCGCCGTCCACGCCCGTCGCCGCCGAGGTGTTGAGCACCTCGCCGGTGTCGTCGCTGTTGTAGTCCAGGTCGCCCATCGCCGGCGCGCCGTCGGAACGGCGCGTGTCGCGAAGTTCTACGACGATCTCCACGGCCCGGTCGTTTCCTGTCGAGCGTGCGACGCCGCTGCCCACGGGCGGCGCCGTGGGGTCGCCGACGATCGTCCCGGCACGCGTCGGGCTCTCTGCGAAGACGAGGCGGATGCCGAGGGCTGCTGCCCGGTCGGCGGCTGTCAGCGTGACGCCGCCGAAGCCTCCGTCGCAGGCGGCCGGGCAGGGGTCGTTCGCCAGGTCGCGCCATGTCGTGCCGTCCCACAGCTGGACGGCACTGATCTCATCGAACTCCAGGTGCGGGTCCATCGTCGTCGTGATCTGCGGAACCGCGATGATGTCGAACGCATCGTAGAACGATCCGGCGAGAGACGTCGGCGTGCTGGTCGGCGGAGCCGCTTCGTCCTGGATCGTCATGGAGTCGATGTTCGAGAAGCCGCCCGTCGACCAGTTCAACGTCATCGTCGCCTGCTGCTGCGCGCGCGATGTGAGCGTCGACGGGGCGATCGACTTGTCCATCACGTCGGGCCCGTCCCCATCGCCGTCGTCGACCGGGAGGAGTGGAAGATCGTCGCACGCCACGGAATCCGCGCTCGGGGTCGAGTCCACGCCGGGGGCGGTGGCGGAGCTCGATCCGCAGTTAGCGACCGAATCCGGTGCTTCGGTCACCGTCGTGTCGTCGCGCTCATCCGTGCGCTTGTCCGCGGTGAAGTGCGGCTCGAACGACGTGCCGGGAGGGAAGGACTCACCCGGCTGCGCCGTGTAGACGAACTGCAGACCGAGGATGTCGTCCTGCAAGCCCACCGGGATGTCCATCGAGAAGGCGGGTGGCGTCGTGGGGCCCTGGATGTCCTGAGCCCCGGGAAGGGGTTCCCACGAATCACCGTCCCAGTAATTGATCGACAAGCTCGCGTCGGCCGGCACCGCCGTCTGCGTGATCTCGGTCGCGTCGAACTCGTCCCAGAAGGTCCCGTCGACGTCGTAGGGGACGGTCTCGGGATCCTGGATCACGACCTCCGTCGCATCAGTGGTCGTCCTGGGGAACGGCGCCACCTGCCCCGACAGCGTGACGAGCACCCACTCCCCGGGACGATCGAGGAGCGCGTCGGGGTAGATCGACTTGCCGGTGATCGTCTCGATGTGTCGCTCGAAGACCTGGAGGATGTCGGACGCCGTCGCAGAACCCGTGCCGCCGATGGGCCCCGTGCCCTCGACTGTGACCTCGTTCGGCAGGTCCGCGGGGTACCCGGTCTGCTCGGGATCGGTCATCACGTCGAAGGGGATCGAGGTCTGAGCGGTGGGTGGGATGTCACCGGTGAACGTGATCTGGAATCGCACGACCGTGCCGCTCGGAGGCGGTGGGGTCGCCCCGTCTGCGAAGGCGAGCGTCTCGCTCGTGTCGTCGTCGTAGTAGTAGGTGACCGTGCCCGCGGTCGCACCCGCGGGGTAGGCGACGCCTCCGGAGAAGCCGGTGAACACGAGTGAGGCGTCGAAGCCGTCGGCGAACGGATCACCGCCGACCAGGCTGGGCTCGGTGATCGTCATGTCGGTCAGCGCGAAGTCACTCTGGTTGCCGGCGGTGAGGGTCACGGTCGAGTCGTCACCGGCGGCGACCTGTGTCGGACTGAATGACTTGCCGGCGCTCACCTCGACGTCCTCGGCGATGATCTGATGCGTCGCCGAATCTTCCGCGGTCGCGGTGCTGCCGTCGAGGTCGACCTCGCTCTGGGCGGTGTTGGTCACCGTGACGTTGTCGGGGCTGCTCTGGGCGTCCGGGCCGTGCTCCATCCCGATCGCCACACCGCCGGTCGCGCCGGCTTCGATGCCGGGGTCGACGGTGCTCGTGAAGACGACCTGCACACCGAGCACGTCGTCGTTCGGCACGGATGCCGGAGGCTGCGGTGTCGCCGGGGCCGTTGCGACCGGGCCGGGCTCCCACGAGTCGCCGTCCCAGACCAGCACCTGCGCCGTCTCGGCGCCGGTCGGATAGGTGACGGAGTCGATGCCGGTGAAGGGCAGGGACTCGAACGGGTTGCCGGGCGCCTCCGGGTCGACGGGATCGGTGATGGTCACCGTATCGACGGCGGCGTTGGAGGTGTTGCCGGCGGTGATGCTCGCCGTGACGGGTGTGCCGGGCGCCGCGACGGCGCTGGGCGGATCCATCGTCTTGTCGATCGTGGTGGCCAACTCGAGCGGGACGACCGGGGTGACGTCGACGGTGCTCGAGAGCGGGCCAGATGTCTGCGTGTCGGCGTCGGTCGTCGCGGTGTTGGGCACCGGAATGCCGTTCGCCTCGTAGGGCAGATCATCTCGCGCGCGCACTTGGATCGTCACGATGCCGGTCGTGCCGGCGGGCAGTCCCACGGTCCCGCCCGCCATCGGCATCGTGAAATCGACGTCGACTGTCTGTCCGTCGACGTTGACGTCGCCCTGCAGTCCCGTGCCGACGGTCGCCCCGAGCACTTCGAACTCGTCGGGCACCGTGTCGGTCAAGGTGGCGTTCGTGCACCCCGCGAGGATCGACGTGCAGTTCACCACGATCGTGTAGCTGAACGTCTGACCGGGCTGGACCGTCGTCACGCTCGCGGTCTTGGTGACCAGCACGTCGCCGTCGGCGGCGAAAGCCGGCTGCGTGACGCCGATCGCGGATGCGGCGACGAGAGCGATGACGGCGAGTGCCGAGATCAGCGGACGTCGAGTGCGTTTCACGATCACCATCCCCCTTGTCGGCGGGCCCGGATCTCAGCATATTCATCACCACGGCAAGCGGAAAGTGTGGCGGCTGTTTACTGGAGTGCTCCATGTGAAACCGCGGTCCGTCCTCCCGCCCGGGATCGACGAGTCACCCTCGCACGGGAGCCCCGCCGCCACGTCTCACCCTGGACGAATGCGCGCATCTCGCCTCGCCCCGCTCGTCGGCGTCCTCGTTCTCGCCTTGGCAGGTTGCGCGTCAGCGTCGTCGACGGCACGGAGACACCCGCGACGCCCGTCACGATCACCGGCATCACCCTGAGCTGAGTCCTCCGCTCTGGGGAAGGACTCACCGGCGACGCCCGTGCGCCCCGGTCGGAAGATGTCACTGAAGTCGGAGAATCTCGCCCGGAATCATCCGACGCAGGCGACATTCTCCGACCGAGCTACCGGCCTAGCGGCTCCGCGCGGCCAAAGTCCGGCATTCCACGCTCGATAGACTCGAGTGCATGTCGAAGGTCCTCCAGTCCCTGCCCATCGGCGAGCGCGTCGGCATCGCCTTCTCGGGAGGGCTCGACACCTCGGTCGCGGTTGCCTGGATGCGCGACAAGGGCGCCGTCCCCTGCACCTACACGGGCGACTTGGGTCAGCCCGACGAGGACGACATCGAGGCGATCCCCGACCGCGCGCTCGAGTACGGCGCCGAGGTCGCGCGGCTCGTCGACTGCAAGACCGCGCTCGTCGAAGAGGGCTTCGTCGCCCTCGCGTGCGGCGCGTTCCACATCCGCTCCGGGGGCAAGACGTACTTCAACACGACCCCGCTCGGCCGCGCCGTGACCGGCACGCTCCTCGTCCGCGCCATGAAAGAGGATGGCGTCGACATCTGGGGCGACGGATCCACATACAAGGGCAACGACATCGAGCGGTTCTACCGCTATGGTCTGCTCGCGAACCCCGCGCTGCGCATCTACAAGCCGTGGCTCGATGCCGACTTCGTCACGGAGCTCGGCGGCAGGCAGGAGATGAGCGAGTGGCTCGTCGCGCACGGGTTCCCGTATCGCGACTCGGCCGAGAAAGCGTACTCGACCGACGCCAACATCTGGGGCGCGACGCACGAGGCGAAGACGCTCGAGCATCTCGACGTGTCGCTCGAGACGGTCGACCCGATCATGGGCGTCCGCTTCTGGGACCCCGCGGTCGAGATCGCTGCCGAAGATGTGACCGTGACGTTCGAGGGCGGTCGCCCGGTCGCACTCAACGGGGTCACGTACGATCCCGTCGCACTCGTCTTCGAGGCGAACCGCATCGGCGGTCGCCACGGCCTCGGCATGAGCGACCAGATCGAGAACCGCATCATCGAGGCGAAGTCGCGCGGCATCTACGAGGCCCCCGGCATGGCGCTGCTGTTCATCGCCTACGAGCGCTTGGTCAACGGCATCCTGAACGAGGACACGCTCGCGACCTATCACGAGCAGGGTCGCCGCCTCGGTCGGCTCATGTACGAGGGCCGGTGGCTCGAACCGCAGTCGCTCATGCTCCGCGAGTCGATCCAGAAGTGGGTGGGCTCGACCGTCAACGGCACCGTGACGCTGCGCCTGCGTCGCGGCGACGACTGGACGATCCTCGACACGACGTCGCCCAACCTCTCGTACGGCCCCGAGAAGCTCTCGATGGAGCGCGTCGGCGACGCCGCGTTCGGGCCGACCGACCGCATCGGGCAGCTCACGATGCGCAATCTCGACATCGCCGATTCGCGGTCGCGCCTCGAGCAGTACGCCGCGCTCGGTCTCATCGGCGGCGCGACCGGCGCGCTGGTCGGGCGCGTCGAGGCGGGCGAAGCAAGCGAGATCACGGAGCACGCGTCGGATTACGACGCCGAGCGCGAAGAGCTCGCCGGCGCGACGGATGCCGCGAACGAGGCATCCGCGTTCGATCTCGGTACGGACTGAAAATATTTGCATGATGGCGTAATTGCGCTAGCATGCAAATATGACGGATGAGCTGAGCGCGGTCTTCTCAGCCCTCGCCGACCCCACGCGCCGTGCGATCCTCGCCCGGCTCACCGAGGGTCCGGCGACGGTCGGCGATCTCGCCGAGCCTTTCGCCCTGAGCCTGCCGACCGTGTCGCGGCACATCGCCGCGCTCGAGAAGGCCGGTCTCGTCCGCAAATCCCGGCGCGGTCAGGAGCGCGTCGTCGAACTCGAGAGTGCGCGCCTGCGCGACGCCGAAGAGTGGATCGCCGAGTACCGGCGCTTCTTCGAGAGCCGCTTCGACGCCCTCGCCCAGCAGCTCGGCCGCAGCCGTCCGGGCGATCCGAAGGAGAACACCGATGTCTGAGAACGACCGGCGGCAGATCGTCGTCACCCGCACCTTCCCCGTCCCTCGCGCCGAGGTCTTCCGCGCCTGGACGGTGCCGTCCGAGCTGGAATGGTTCCTGAATCCCGAGCAGCCCCGACCCGATCAGCAGATCGAGGTCGACCTGCGGGTGGGCGGGGCGTGGACGCTTCCGATGGTGATCGACGCGGAGACGAGTTACACGACCGGCGGCATATACCTCGAAATCGTCCCCGACGAGCGGCTGGTCTTCGCGTGGGGCGCCGAGGAGGGCTGGCCGAAGCTCGATCGCTCCGATCTGCGCGCCGGTCCGGTCGCGACGATCGTCTTCGAAGATGTGGATGCCACATCCAGCCGCGCGACGATGACGCTCGCCCTGCCCGACGCCATGCCCGATGACGAAGTGGAGCAATGGCTCGCCAAGGGCATCGGCAACGGGTGGCGGATGACTGTGGAAAGGCTGACACTTCCGGCCTAAATTGCACAGCGATGTGCATGTTAGGCGTACGCTCGTCGTGTGAGCACCTCCACCGACACCACCGCGCGCCGCCCACGAAGCGATGCGCAAGCGAACCGCCGCGGGATCCTGGATGCCGCAGCCGCCGCGCTGGCGAGCGACCCGCACGCATCCATCGACACCATCGCCCGTCGAGCCCATCTCACGCGGCGTACGCTCTACGGGCACTTCGCCGACCGCGAGTCGCTCGTCCGTGAGCTCGTCGACCTCGGCGCCGGCCGCTTCAACGAGATCGCGGGGTCGGTGCACGACGACGACGCCCGCGTCGCGCTCGCGACGCTCGCCTCGCGTCTGTGGGACGAAGCATCGCGGGTCCAGGTGGCCGCCGCGATCGCGCTCGACGAGACGCACGTGCACGACACCGCCGACGCCCTCGCACCGCTGCGCACCACCGTGCTGCGGCTCGTCCGGCGTGGCCAGGCGGACGGAACGCTGCGCGACGACATCCCGGCCGGCACGCTCGCACGCCTCATCGAGGAGTCTGCGCGCATGGCGATCACGCGCCTCGACGTCGCGTCCCCCGAAGCCCGCGGTCTCGCCGTACGCACCGTGCTGAGCATCTCGGGTCTGTCGTGGCGCGAGTGCGTCGAACTGCTCGAGACGCATCCCACGATCCTCGACGGCGCGGAATGAGGGTCGAGCTCCGGGCGGCGGCGAAAGGGCGGGCGCTCTCCGCGACGGACGCCGCCTACGAATCCGGCCGCGCCGTCCTCGTGTGCGAAGAGACCGAGCAGCGCCCGACGGTGCTCGGCCTGCTCGCATCCGGCCGCCTCCGTCCGAGCGCGGGCGAGGTCGCGATCGACGGACGTGTGGATGCCGCATCCCTTCGCCGCCGCGTCGCGCTCGTCGACGCGCCCGATGTGTCCGACCCCGACCCGAACGTCCTCGTCGCGGGTGTCGTCGCGGAAGAGCTCATGTTCGCGGGCCGGCGCTCCGACCCGATCGCAGCGCGCCGCTGGCTCGCGGGCCGGGGATTCGACGAGCTCGCATCGGTGCCCATCAGCTCCGTCGACCCCGCTGCGCGACTGCGCATCCTGTGCGAGCTCGCGGCGCTCCGCGAGGGCGTCGAGGGCATCGTGCTCGTCTCGCCCGATCGACACGGCGGCGAACCCGCCGTGTGGTGGGGCCTCGCCGAGGAACTCGCCGAGCGTGGTCTCGCTGTGCTCGTGATCGCCGGGCGGGCATCGCAGACGGCCCTCGCCGCTACGACGCGCGGACGTGTCGGACGCCCCCTGAAGCCGTCGCGGGCCGGTCGCCTCCGCCGTACGGGGGTCGCGCGGTGAAGATTCCGCAGATGGTCCTCGCCGAACTGCGGCGCCTGTTCTCGTCACGCATGTCGATCATCGCCCTCGTGGCGCTGCTCGCCGTGCCGATCCTCTACGGCGGCCTGTATCTGTGGGCCAACCAGGACCCGTATGGGCGTCTCGCGCAGGTGCCCGTCGCGCTCGTCGTCGAAGACACCGGCGCGACGATCGACGGCGTACCGCGCAACCTCGGCGACGAAGTCGCCGGCGATCTGCTCGACGGCGGCACCTTCGACTGGCACCGGGTGAGCGCCGCTGCGGCCGACGCGGGGCTCACGGACGGCACATACGACTTCTCGATCGAGCTGCCGGCCGACTTCACGGCATCCATCTCCTCCATCACGTCCGGCGACCCCCGCCAGGCGACCCTGCAGCTGCGGACGAACGACGCCAACAACTACCTCGCCACGACGATCGGCACACAGGCCGTCGAGAAGATCCGCGCCACGGTTGCCGAAAAGGTCGTGAGCGAAGCGGGGCTGACCCTGCTCGACGCGCTCGCGACGATCCGCGTGCAGTTGTTGGATGCCGCATCCGGCGCGGCACGTCTCGTCGACGGTCTCGCCTCCGCCGGCACCGGTGCGAGCGCCCTGACCGACGGGGCGACGCAACTCGCCACCGGCACCGCCGAGCTGCGCGACGGCTCGGCCCGACTCGCGGACGGAGCGCAGCAGGTGGCCGCCGGAACGCGGCAGCTCGCCGAGGTCGCAGGGCGCGTCGGCGACGCCGCGGCCGAGATCACGGCATCCCTCCCCCAGGTCCGCTCGGACGTCGCCGACATCCTCGCCGCGCGCGGTCTGACCCCGGCCGAGATCGATGAGGTCCTCGCGGCGCTCGATCCTCTGGGCGCGAAGGTCGACGCGGTCGACCAGCGCGTGCAGTCCGCGGTCGGAGAGATCGACCGTTTGGATGCCGGAGCTCAACAGGTCGCGAGCGGCAGCGCGCAGCTGGCTCAGGGCGCGGCGGCCGCCGCCGACGGCGCCGCCCGCCTGCACGCCGGCGGTGCCGCGCTCGGCACGGGTCTCGCCCAGCTCTCCGATGGAGCGACCCAGCTTCGGGACGGCCTGCAGTCGGGCGCCGGACAGCTTCCCGATGCGGATGCCGCGACCCGCCAGAAGCAGGCGGCGACGATCGCCGATCCTGTCGACATCGATACCGCGACCGACGCCCAGGCGCAGAACTACGGGGCAGGGCTCGCGCCCTTCTTCGCGGCGCTCGCCGCGTGGATCGGGATCTACGCGCTCTTCCTCATCGTCAAGCCGATCTCGCGTCGCGCGGTGACGGCGCTGCACTCCCCGATCCGCGTGACGCTCGCCGGATGGGCGACTCCGGCGCTCCTCGGCGGAGTGCAGATGGTCGGGCTCTTCGCGGTGCTCTCACTCGCGCTCGGGTTCCAGTTCGCGAATCCGCTCGCGACCCTCGGCATCCTGCTGCTCGCCTCGGCGACGTATGCCGCGATCATCCTCGCCCTGAACGTCTGGTTCGGCTCCGTCGGCCAGTTCCTCGGCCTCGTCCTCATGGTGCTGCAGCTCGTGACGGCCGGCGGCACGTTCCCCTGGCAGACCCTGCCCGCGCCGCTGGCCGCCCTGCATCACGTGCTGCCGATGAGCTCCGTCGTCGACGCCATGCGGCAGGTGATGTACGGCGGCGATCTCAGCCGCGTGTGGCTCGACCTGGGGGTTCTGCTCGTGTGGCTGGGCGCCGCCGTCGCCGTCGCGGCGATCGGCGTCACCCGCATGACCCATTTCCGCACGCTGCGCGATCTGCAGCCCAGTCTGATCGGCTGACCTCTCGACGGACCGAACATTATTCGGGATCGAGCGGCCAGCCGGGTTACGATGCCAGACGGTGCCGCTCGACCCGAACGGGAGGCACTGAGTTCCGTCGTGCACGGCACGGCGTATCTGGGGACCGCTCTGGAAGAGATGCATCGATGACGACGTCCACGCCCGAACAGACCGAGGCCGAGACCGACCCCGCGCCGCGCAAGCGTTCCGTCGGCCGCACGATCGGCATCTGGGCGTTCGGCGTCGTCGCCGGCATCACCGTCATCGCGCTCGTCGCGGCGGGGTTCCTCGTCTTCACGATCCAGCGCTCGTTCCCGCAGCTCGACGGCACGGTCGCGGTGGAAGGCCTGGGCGACGACGTCACCGTGCAGCGCGATGCCCTCGGCATCCCGACGATCACCGCCGACGACACCCACGACCTGTTCTTCGCGCAGGGGTACGTGCACGCGCAGGACCGTTTCTGGGAGATGGACTTCCGTCGGCACGTCACGAGCGGCCGCCTCTCGGAGCTGTTCGGCGAGTCGCAGTTGGCGACCGACCGATTCCTGCGGACGCTCGGCTGGCGCGAGGTCGCCGAGCAGGAGGTCGCGGCGCTGAGCCCCGAGAGCCGCGCGTACTACGACGCGTACGCCGAGGGCGTCAACGCCTACCTCGCCGACCACAACGGGGCGGATGCCTCGTTCGAGTACGCGGTCCTGGGTCTGCAGAACAGCGACTACGAGATCGAGCCGTGGACCCCGGCGGACTCCGTCGCGTGGCTCAAGGCCATGGCGTGGGACCTCCGCTCCAACCTCGAGGAGGAGGCGCAGCGCGCGATCCTCGCCCAGACGTACGACGCCGAAGCCCTCGACGCGCTGTACCCCGACTACCCGTTCGACACGAACCCCGTGATCGTCCCCGAGATCTCGACCGTGCCCGCCGTGGGAACCGCCGGCGAAGAAGAGGCGTCCGGAGAGGGCGAGCTCTCGGTCGCGACGGCATCGATCGAGTGGTCCGAGGTCGACGGCGTCGTCGAGGCTGTCAGCGCCCTCGTCGGCGGCGCGGGAGAGGGCATCGGCTCGAACTCCTGGGTCGTGTCGGGCAGCCTGACCGACACCGGCATGCCGCTCCTCGCGAACGACCCGCACCTCGGCGCCGCACTGCCGAGCGTCTGGCACCAGATCGGTCTGAAGTGCCGCACGGTCAGCGAGGCGTGCGCCTTCGACGTCTCGGGCTTCGGCTTCTCGGGCGTGCCCGGCGTCATCATCGGCCACAACGCGCAGATCGCGTGGGGCTTCACGAACCTCACGACCGACGTCACCGACCTGTACATCGAGAAGGTGGACGGCGACGAGTACTGGCGCGATGACGAGCTGGTCCCCCTCGACGAGCGCACCGAGACGATCAAGGTCGCCGGCGGCGAAGACGAGGAGCTCGTCATCCGCTCCACGATCAACGGTCCGATCGTCTCGGGACTCACCGAGGACTACGACGCGATCGCCGCCGATCCGTACATCGGCGGCGACGACGGCGCGCAGGAGCCCGAAGACGCCCCCGACGGCGAGTACGCCGTGAGCCTCAAGTGGACGGCGCTGACCCCGGGCTCGACCGCCGAGGCGGTCTTCGCGCTCAACGTCGCGCAGGACTTCGACGGCTTCCGGCACGCGGCATCGCTCTTCGACGTCCCCGCGCAGAACCTCATCTACGCCGACGTCGACGGCAACATCGGCTACCAGACGCCGGGAAGGCTCCCGATCCGCGGAGCGGGTGACGGTTGGATGCCGCAGCCCGGTTGGGACTCGGCCTACGACTGGACCGGGTTCATCCCGTTCGAGGAGCTCCCCGTCGTCTACAACCCCGCCGAGGGCTACATCGTCACCGCCAACAACGCGGTGGTGGACGCCGACTACCCCTATTTCCTCACGCGGGACTGGGACTACGGCTGGCGCGCGGCGCGCATCGAGGACCTCATCCAGCGCAAGGCCGCCGAGGGCCCCATCACGGCGGACGTCATGCGCGACATCCAGGCCGACAACGAGTTCCACATGGGCAAGCGCCTGACAGCGGCGTTCATGGATGTCTCGACGGGCCGCCAGGGACCCGACGCCGCCCTGGACCTGCTGCGCACGTGGAACGCGCAGAACGACGCGGATTCGGATGCGGCGGCCTACGCGAACGTGCTGTGGGACGAGCTCGTGCAGAACCTGTTCGTCCGTGGCCGCGAGAATCCTGCGCCGACGACCGACCAGGCGCGCCTGTTCCTCGTCGTGGACGCGATCCTCGCCGACCCGGGCTCGGACTGGTGGCAGAACGAAGAGCTCGACATCCCCGGCCGCGAAGCCATGCTCGCGCGCAGTGCGGAAGGTGCCTACGACCGACTCGCGTCGCTGCAGGGCGACAACCTCTCGAAGTGGAACTGGGGCTCGCTCCACGCTCTGCCGCTGCGCAGCGACACCTTCGGCTCCTCCGGCATCGCGCCGATCGAGATGCTCTTCAACCGCGGTCCGTACGCGGTCGGTGGCGGATCATCCATCGTCAACGCGACGGGGTGGGACATCGGCGGCGACTTCGCGACCGTGACCGTGCCGTCGATGCGCATGGTGGTCGACCTGTCGGATTTCGACGCGTCGCGCTGGAACCACCTGACCGGCACGAGCGGTCACACGTTCCACCCGAACTACGTCGACCAGACCGAGAACTGGCAGAAGGCGATCCTCACGCCGTGGGCGTTCTCAGCGGATGCCGTGGCCGCCGCGACCACGAACACTCTCACGCTCACGCCGGCGGGCTGAGCCTCAGCGGGCCGGTGCGAACACCGCGGCGGCCGCCGCGATCTCGAGCTCGGTCGTCACCCGAACCCGGTAGTCGCACGCTCGCACGTGGGCGAGGAAGTCGGCGTCCGGCGCGACGCCGTACTTCTTCACGTAGTAGGTGACCGGCCCGGTCCAGACGAACTCACCGTCGGTGCGGATCGTGAGCGGCACGACTTTCGCATCGCCGTCCAGTACGTCGGTCCCGAGCGTGTTGGTGTGCATCACCACCGCGCCCGCCTCGAGGTATGCCCCGATCCGGCACGCCTCCTCGTCGGTCAGCCGCTCCTCGGCGATGAGCGGCGGTTCGCTCCCCGCGCGGAAGACCGAAACCTGTTTCATCGCCCTACCCGCCCGCCGCGGGGGGCGTGCGGCGCGACTCGGCGAGCTCGTCGACGAACAGCGAGTTCTCGTCGATCGTGCCGTTGCGGTATGCCTGACGCCCGACCATGTGTGCCGAGAGCGGCGCCGTCGCGAGTTGGATCAGGACGACGGGGACGAGGAAGGCGACGACGGGCCACGAGCGCAGCGACAGCGCGATCGCGAGACAGATGAGGATCAGCCCGAGCACCTGCGGCTTGGTCGCCGCGTGGAGGCGGGTCGGGACGTCGCGGAAGCGCAGCAGGCCGATCGCCGCGGTGAGGCACAGCAGCGCGCCGATGAGGATGAGGATCAGCGCGGCGAGGTCCAGCAGAGCATCCGTCGTCATGACTGCTGCCCATCCCTTCTCGCGACGAAGCGCGCGATGGAGATCGAGCCGAACACCCCGACCGCGGCGATGATGAGCAGCACCGGCAGGGTACGCGTGTGGTGGTTGATGGCCATCTCGGCACCGAGCACGCACATGATCAGGGTCAGCAGGACATCCGAGGCCACAGCACGGTCGAGGATCGACGGTCCGACGATGATGCGCCACAGCGTGAGCAGCGCGGCGATGCCGAAGACGGCGTAGATCACGATCAAGAGCGCACTCACGCAGCGACCTCCCGTTCTTCGCGCAGCTGTCGGACCTGGGCCCGCGAGCCCACCGCCATGACGATGCGCCGCTCCCACCGCAGGACGCTCTCGCGCTGCTTCACGACGTCCCGCTCGCTGCGCACGCCGATGACGTGCAGGTAGATGATGCGGCGATCGCGGTCGATGTCGACGACGAGGGATCCGGGGATGAGGGATGCCGTGACCGCGGTGTGGGTCATGATCAGGTCGTCGTCGACGATGAGCGGCACGGCGATGATCGCCGTGCCCGGCTGTCGCCGGAGGTCCAGGACCTGCCAGGCGACGGTGAGAGACCCCATCACGAGGGCGCCGAGGAACTCCAGGACGAACAGCGCCCCGTAGGCGATGTTCACGCGCCCCGAGAGCTCGACCGGCGGCAGCCGGAATACGCGGGTGACCACGATGGCCGCCACGACTCCGGTCAGGAACGCGAGCCACGTGAACTGGCCCCACAGCAGCATCCAGATCGCGATGAGCCAGACGAAGAACGGAAGCTGGCGCCAGAGCTGCGCGAGGAAGGCGGGCTTGGTGTCGGGACTCACTGGCCGGCCTCCTCTTCGAGTTGCGAGATGCTGACCGGCTCGAGGAGGGATGCCCCGATCCGGGCGCACACGTCGTACAGAGGCCCTGCGAACACCGTGAGCGCGACGGTGACGGCGACCATGCCCGCGGTCGCCGCCGTCATGATCTTCGGGATCACGCGGCGCTCGGTCTGCACACCGCCGGGCGCGGCGCCGAGGTACGAGATGCGCGCCTCGGTCTCGGCCGAGTCGTCCTCCTCGCGCCAGAACGAGAGGTTCCAGGCACGCATGAGCGCGTAGAGCGTCAGCAGGCTCGTGATGACTCCCGCGACGATGAGGACCATCATGAGCGGTGTGCCGACTTCGGCCGCGGCATCGAAAAGGGCGAACTTGCCGATGAATCCCGAGAAGGGGGGCAGGCCGCCCAGGTTGACGGCCGGGATGAAGTACAGCACCGCGATGATGGGGGCTGCGCGCATGAGGCCCTTGACGCGCAGGATCGAGGTGCTGCCGGCGCGCCGCTCGATCAGGCCTACGGCGAGGAACAGGGTCGTCTGCACCACGATGTGGTGGACCATGTAATAGATCGTCGCGCCGATCGCGGCGGGCGTCGCTATCGCGAGGCCGAAGATCATGTAGCCGACGTGGCTCACGAGCGTGAACGACAGGATGCGTTTGAGCTCGGCCTGCGCGACGGCACCGAGCACGCCGACGATCATCGTGGCGAGCGCGACGATGAGCAGCAGGACGTTGACGTCGTTGTCGCGGAAGAGCTCGGTCTCGGTGCGGATGATGGCGTACACGCCGACCTTCGTCAGCAGTCCGGCGAAGACGGCCGTGACCGGCGCGGGCGCCGTGGGATAGGAGTCGGGAAGCCAGAACGACAGGGGGAAGACAGCGGCCTTGATGGCGAACGCGAGCAGCAGCATGAGGTGCAGCGCGAGCTGCGTCTCCTGCGGGATCTCGGTCATCCGCTCCGAGATCTGCACCATGTTGACGGTGCCGAGGGCACCGTAGATCATCGCGATCGCGGCGAGGAACAGGATCGACGACACGAGCGACACGACGATGTAGACGACGCCTGTGCGGATGCGGGACTCGGTCGAGCCGAGCGTGATGAGCACGTACGAGGCCACGAGCAGGATCTCGAACCCGACGTACAGGTTGAACAGATCGCCCGCGATGAACGCGTTGAAGATGCCCGCCGCCAGGATGAGGTACGACGGGTGGAAGATCGAGATCGGCGTGTCGTCGTCGCCGTCCGCGGCACCCTGACCCACCGAGAAGAGCAGGACCGCGAGCAGCACGATGCTCGAGACCACGACCAGCAGCGCCGCGAGCCGGTCGACATAGAGCACGATGCCGAAGGGAATCGGCCAGCCGCCGACCGAGACGGCGATGGGCACGCCGGTCTGGTCGACGGCGAAGAGCAGGACGGCCGCGATGACGCAGACCACGCTGAGCGTCACGATCGACACGACGACCTGCGTCCGGCGATGGCGTCCGGCGATGAGGGCGATCGCCGCGCCGAGCAGCGGCAGCGTCACGAGAAGGGGGACGAGGGCGCTCACGCGTCGTCGCCTCCCTCGCGTCGGGGCCGGTCGACGGGGGCGTCGTCGCGGAGGGATGCGACATCCCGGCTTCCGAGGACCGTGATCGGCGCGGTGTCGGTGCCGACGAAGTCGGTCGTCACGCCGTCGTCCTCGTCTTCGATCTCGGTCTCGTCATCCATCGCCTCTTCGGCCTCGACGTTGCGGGCGCGCAGGGCGACGTCGGCCTCGTCGTCTTCGACGATGTCGGCCTGGCCGAGCTGCCACGACCGGTAGATGAGGGCGAGGAGGAACGCCGAGACGGCGAAGGTGATGACGATGGCGGTCAGGGTCAGCGCCTGCGGCAGCGGGTCGGACATCTCGTCGGTCGCGGCCGCGCCGAAGAACGGCGCCGCACCGGGCCGGCCCATGACGATCAGCAGAAGGAGGTTGGCCGCATTGCCGAGCAGCAGGAATCCGATGAGCACACGCGTGAGGCTGCGCTCGAGCATCGCGTAGACGCCGCAGGCGAACAGCACGGCCATGATGATGATGAGCACGAGCGACACGGTCACGGCACCATCACCCCCCGCGAGCGCAGTTCCTGCGCCTGTCGGTCGACCTCGGCGCCGAGGCTTCGCAGCACGTCGAGCACGAGACCGATGACGACGAGGTAGACGCCGATGTCGAACAGGGTGGAGGTGACGAACTCGACCTCACCCAGCACCGGAAGGTCCCACTCCCAGTAGGTGCTCGTGAGCGGAGCCTCGCCGAAGAACAGCGGCACGATGGCGCACGCGACGGCGATCGTCATCCCGGCGCCGAGGAGTCGCCCGGCATCTGTCGGAGCGGCCGCTCCGAGCTCGTAGCGACCGCCGGCGACGTAGCGCATCACAAGCGCCATGCCCGCGACGAGTCCGCCCGCGAAACCTCCGCCGGGCAGATTGTGACCGGCGAACAGCAGGTAGAGCGACACGATGATGATCGTGTGGAAGAGGATCCGCACGATCACCTCGAGCATGAGGGAGCGGTTCTCCGGCCGCACGCGCTGACCGCCGACGAGCCAGGCCTGCCGATTGCCGGTCGTTCCCGCGGTGCGCGGTCGCACGCCCTCCGAGGTCTCGACGAGCGGGCGACGGGTGCGTGTCGCGCCCGTCGGAAGCGCGCTGGCTTTCGAGAGCGTGTCGGAACGGTGAGTGACGAAGACGAGGGATGCCACGCCCGTCGCCGCGAGGATGAGGACCGACAGCTCGCCCATGGTGTCCCAGCCGCGGAGGTCCACGAGCGCCACGTTGACGACGTTCTTGCCGTGGCCGAGCTCGTAGGCGAGTTCGGGGAAGCGCTCCGAGATCGGCTTCTCGACACGTGCGCCGGTCGCGACGAGGGCGACGCACGCCATCGTCAGACCTACTCCGGCGGCGAGGATCGCGCGAGCGACGGGGGCGACCGAGGCGTTGTGCTCGCCCATGCGGGCGGGGATGCGACGCAGCACGAGCGCGAAGGTCACGAGCGTCACGGTCTCGACGAGGATCTGCGTCAATGCGAGGTCGGGCGCGCCGCTCGTCGCGAAGAGGAGCACCATGCCGAGACCCGTCACCGAGACCAGCACGACACCCGTGTACCGCTTCTGCGCGCGGACGGCGATGAGCCCGGCGATGATCATGATCGGCGCGACGACGAGCTGCATCGGCGTCTGCCAGCCATCGATCTGCACCTCCCACATCCCCATCCCCGCGACGAGGGCCGTGCCCTCGGCGGCGAGGAGGACGACGAAGATCGTGCCGACGTAGACGGGCAGCGATCCGCGCTGGGTGGCGGTCGTGGTGATCACCGACAGGCGGGCGATGCCGCGCAGGCTCGCGTTGTACACCTCGGCCGCGCTGAACGGCGTCATGCGCTTGGGCATCTTCGCGCGCGTGATCCAGAAGAGCCCCGCGCCGATCGCGATCGAGGCGAGAGAGATCCACAGGGCCGGTTCGAGACCGTGCCACAGAGCGAGGTGCGCGGGATGCTCGGGGGCGGGCACTCCCGGGCTCGCGGCCGGTGCGAGGTCGGCGTAGCCCGCGAACGCCGTATCGATCCACGGTGCGGCCAACCCCGCGACGACGGTGAGACCCGCGAGGATGACGGGTGCCGCGAGGAACCCGATCGGCGGATCGGGCCACTCCGTCTTCGGCAGTGCCGCGCCGGATGCGTCCTTCTTCGTCCAGAACGCGCCCCACAGGAACCGGATGCCGTAGGCAGCGGTCAGCACGGAGCCCAGCGCCACGCCGACGACGGCGACGATGCCCCACGGCGCCCCGCCCTCTGCTTCGTGGAGGAGCGCGGTGATCGCCCCCTCTTTCGCGACGAACCCGATCGTCGGGATGATCCCCACCATCGATGCGACCGCGATCGCCGAGAACACCGCGATCGTCGGTGCTTGGCGGCCGACCCCGCTCAACTCGCCGATATCGCGCGTCGACAGCTGCCGATCGATGATGCCGACGACGAGGAACAGCGCCGACTTGAAGAGGGCGTGGCTCACGAGCAGCGCGAGCCCCGCGAGCGCGGCGTCGCGCGTGCCGTACCCGAGCACGACGGTGAGCAGGCCGAGCTGGCTCACCGTGCCGAAGGCGAGGATGCGCTTGAGATCGGTCTCGCGGAGGGATTGGATGCCGCCGAGCAGCATCGTGAAGACGCCGAGTCCGATGACGATCGGCCGCCACGTGGGGGCGATCGCGAAGATCGGCGCGAGCCGGGCGATGAGGTAGATGCCCGCCTTCACCATGGCGGCGGCGTGCAGGTACGCGCTCACGGGCGTCGGTGCGGCCATGGCACCGGGCAACCAGAAGTGGAAGGGGAAGATGGCCGACTTGCTGAGCGCGCCGACGAGGATCAGGACGAGCGCGGCATCCACCACCGCTCCCGTGGGCGCCTCGGCGAGGATCGTCGAGATGCTCGAGGTGCCGGCATCCACCACCAGCAGCACGACGCCGATCAGCATGACGAGCCCGCCGAGCGTCGTGACCAGCAGAGCCTGCAGCGCCGCGCGACGGCTTGCGGCACGGCGGTGGTAGTAGCCGATCAGCAGATAGGACAGGACGCTCGTGATCTCCCAGAACATCACGAGTACGACGAGATCGTCCGTGAGCACGAGACCGTACATCGCTCCTGCGAACGCGAGCAGCACGGCCGAGAACTGCCCGAGACCCTCGCTCTTGCCGTCGAAGTACCAGCGGCAATAGATCATGACGAGAGCGCCGACGCCCGTGACGATGAGCGTCATGACCCACGACAGAGTGTCCATGCGCATGGAGAGCTGGATGCCGAGGGCGGGGATCCAGTCGTATGTCTCGAACGGAATGTCCCCTGCGAGCACGGCCGGTGTCTGCGCGACGGCGAGCGCGAAGGCGACGATCGGCAGCACCGCGGCGACATAGAACGCACGTGCACCGATGCGGTGCGTCAGCCACGGGAGCAGCAGTGGGACGATTGCGAACGCGCCGAGGAGAGCCAACATGAGCGGCCTCCTCTTGGTCGTCGGCCGGGGTGTCATCCGCACGGCTCGGGCGATCAGGGTGTCCGGTCCAGTCTAACGGCGCGTCGGGGTCCCCCTCCCCGCGGACGGAACATGCGAGAGTGATGCGGTGCAGGCTCGACCGCTCGGGATGCCGCGCTGGGTGCGCGAGATCGTCGGTGTCGGCGTCGCGACCGCCCTCGCGATCATCGTCGTGGCGTCGGTGGCGGGTTCGGACCGTTCGGAACTGCTCCTGCGCGACGGCGATTCGCTCCTGACGACGCTGTTCGCGCGATCCCTCGAGGTCGGGCAGCCGCAGGACTGGGCGATGTCGACCGTGCTGTTCCTCCCCGAGCTCGCGGTGTTCTGCCTGCTGTGGGCTCTCGGTCTCGGCGTGAACGCGACTCTCGTCGTGAGCGGAGTCGTCAACCTCGTCGCGCTCTACGCCGCCTTCCGCGTCGCCGCTGGATCCCACGCACGCGCACGCGCGCCGATCGCCGGAGCGGTGCTCGGATCCGCCGCCTTCGCGCTCCTCGCCGTGCTCGACACGTCCGCGAGTCGCGACGCGCTCGAGCTCGCGTCGCTCCAGGCGACGACGACCTACTACGCCGCCACGGTCGTGGGCAGCGTCCTGGCCGTCGGCCTCGCGCGCCGCGCCTTCGAGTCGTCGGGCTGGGGCGCGGTCATCGGCGTCGCCGTCGTGAGCGCGGCATCCGTCCTGTCGAACCCGCTGTTCGCAGCGTGGACGACGGTGCCGCTGATCGCGATCGTGCTCCTGATCTCGCGCGACCGACGCTCCCGAATCGTCGTCGCGGCCCTCGTCGTCGGTGCGGGGCTCGGGATGCTGGCTCGTCTGCCCTTCGCAGGCGTCATCGCGAACACGGGTGCCGGCTACGCCGATCCGGCGCATTGGCTCGAATCGCTCGGCTACTACGTCGTCCTCGTCGACGAGCGCGCGAGGACGCTCACCGGAGTGGGAGCACTCGTGCTGTCGGCGCTCCTGTTCATCGCGGGCGTCGCCCTGACCGGAAAGCTGCGCGAACGCGGCCCGCGGATCGTCGCGCTGTATTCATGGACGGCCCCGCTTCTCGTCCTCGTCGACGCGATCGCGCTCGGAACCCACGCCGCGCGGTACCTGCAGCCGCTCGCCTTCGCCGCGGCGCTGACTCTCGTCGTCGCGCCCGACGCCGTGAAGATCGCGTATGGTCGCCTGGCCGCCGCCGTCGCGGCGGGTGTCGTGCTGGTCGCCGCGATCGCAAGCCTCCCGCGGATCACCCATGCCGTCTCGACACCCGACGCCGACCTCGACTGCGTCACGGAATGGGTCGATGCGTCGCATCGCACGGGCGCCGGGCAGTTCTGGACGATCCGCCTGCCGAAGGCGCACGTCGCCGATCCGCGCGCGCTCGTCCAGGTGGATCATCGGCTGAACGGCTACGCATGGCTCGTCGACCGCGACGACTTCACCGTGGGCGAGGTGACCTATCTCGTCGTGGACGCACAGTCGTCCGCCTTCGAGCTGCCGGGCGACGTGTCGATGGATGACGCGCGCGTCGTCTCGTGCGGGCGTTACTCGATCCTCGACTTCGGCGACACCGCCCTGCCGCTCGGTCCGCAGAGATCGTGAACTACACGCGCTCCTGAGCGGGGCCGGTCGTATTGCCGAGGCGGAACACGCACGTGAAGCGGACGGATGCGGCATCCGCCCCGTCGAGCATCGCCGCGACCGCCTGGCCCGCCGCACGACCCTTGTCGGCCGCCGGCTGCACGAGCGTCGTGAGGTCGTACGGCGCGAGACCGTCGACCACGATGCCGTCGAAGCCCGTGACGCTGACGTCCTCGGGAACGCGCAGCCCCGCCTCCTCAGCCGCGCGGATGACCCCCGCGGCGAGCAGGTCGCTCTGCGCGATCACCGCTGTCGGGAGCTGCTCGGGATCCGCGAAGATCTCGCGTCCGGCGGCGAGTCCCTCGTCGATGAAGCTGCCGGCGGCGGCGAAGGCCACGGCATCCGGATACACGTCCCGTGCCCCGTCGAGGCGCGCACGCGTCACGTCGATCGTGATGTCGGCATCGCCGATCCAACCGCGTCGCCACCCGGTGCGCACGGGCAGCGTGACGATCGCGACGCGCTCGTGCCCGAGCGAGCGCAGGTGGCTCGCCGCCTGCCGCTGGGCCTCGCGATTGTCCAGCCCGATGCGCGGCACGCCCTCACCGGCATCGCCCTCGATGACGACGACCGGGATGCCGCGGCTGCGCACGACGTCGAGCGACTCGCGCAGCAGCCCGCTGCAGCCGACGAGCACCGCCGCGTCGATCGGGGCGGAGGTGAGCGAGGGCCCGCCGGCGACCGGCTCCTGGTCGCGCAGGAGCAGGAGCCCTGCGCCCAGGGGAGCCACCGCTTCGGTGAGGCCGTCCATCATGAGGGTCTTGACCGGATCGAGGAACGCCGCGCCGAGGTGCTCCTCGAAGACCACGCCGACGATCCCCGACCGCCCCGTGCGCAACGAGGCGGCGCGTGGATCCGGGCCGGTGTACCCGAGGGATGCCGCGGCGTCGAGCACCCGCTTGCGCGTGGCATCCGACACCGGCGTCTTGCCGCTGAAGACCACCGACGCCGTCGACGGCGAGACTCCGGCCTCGCGCGCGACGTCGGAGATGGTGGCCCGGCGCGTGCTCATTGCGCTCGATCGTACCCTGCCGTCGATGCGGTCGTCGAATCGATTCGACCCGCGCCGTCGCCGCAGGTACAGTATCCGGATGGACACCGTGCTGACGCACCCGCAGCTCGTGCGCTGGCGCACCGCGATCTTCGCCATCTTCTTCGCAACCGGCCTCGGCTTCGCGTCGTGGGCGTCGCGTCTGCCCGCCGTCAAGGTCGACCTCGGCATCAACGACTTCGAGGTCGGCATCCTGCTGTTCGTCTCGGGCGCCGCCGCGATCGTGGGCCTGTCGCTCGCCAACGTGATCGTGGTCCGCTGGGGCGCACGTCGCGGCATGTTCGGCACGATCATCGCCTTCTCGGTCGGAGTCATGATCACGGGCCTGGGTGTCGAGTTCCTCGAGTCCTACGTCGTGACGGCGATCGGGCTCGCGATCATGGGCGCGGGGATGAGCGCGACCGACGTCATGATGAACGTCGAGGCGGCTGCCGTCGAGCAGGCGTTCGAGAAGACGCTCATGCCGCTCTTCCACGCCTTCTTCAGCATCGGCACCGTCGTGGGCGCGGGCATCGGCGTCGCGATGACGCTGTGGGGCGTCGGAGTGGCGTGGCACCTGTGGGGCGTCGGCATCCTCGTCCTCATCACGGGCCTCGCTTCCCTGGGCTCCGTGCCGGTCCGCGAGATCGTGCACGACGACCCCGCGACCAAGACCTCGCGACGCGATCGCGTCGCCGAGGCCCTCGCGGTCTGGCGCGACCCGCGCACGTACGCGATAGGCGCGATCATGCTCGGCATGGCCTTCGCCGAGGGCAGCGCGAACGACTGGCTGACGATCGCGATGGTCGACGGTCACGACACGACGCAGGCGACCGGCGCGATCGCGCTGACCGTCTTCTCCGTCGCCATGACGGTCTTCCGGATCCTCGGGGGGCCGCTCGTCGACCGCCTCGGCCGCGTGTGGACGCTGCGCATCCTCTCGATCGCGGCCGGTGTCGGCCTCATCATGTTCATCCTCGCGCCCAACCTGCCGATCGCCTTCATCGGCGTCGCGCTGTGGGGCGCGGGTGCGTCGCTCGGCTTCCCGCTCGGCATGTCGGCCGCCGCCGACGATCCGGCCAAGGCCGCGGCATCCGTCTCCGCCGCCGCCACCATCGGCTACCTCGCGTTCCTCTGCGGCCCTCCCGTTCTCGGGTGGATCAGCCACGAGATCGGCATCCTGCCGACCCTGTGGATCATCGTCGGACTCATCGCGATGTCGGGCCTCGCCTCGGGGGCAGCCAAGCCCATCGCGGGTTCGAAGGTCGGCGCCGGCCACCACTGACCCGGGCTAGGCTCTTCGGGTGCGTCTCGTCATCGCCCGCTGCTCCGTCGATTACACCGGTCGACTCAACGCGCACCTCCCCCTGGCCACGAGGCTCCTCGTGCACAAGGGCGACGGCTCTCTGCTCGTGCACTCCGACGGCGGCTCCTACAAGCCGCTCAACTGGATGTCGCCGCCGTGCACCCTGGCGGTCGAGGCATCCGACGAAGAGGACGTCGTCGAGCAGTGGCGCGTCACGCACACCAAGACGGGCGATGCGCTCGTCGTGAAGCTCTACGAGGTCATCCACGACTCCTCGCACGAACTGGGCGTCGACCCCGGCCTGCAGAAGGACGGTGTCGAGGCCGACCTGCAGCGCCTGCTCGCGGAGCAGGTGGGGGTGGTCGGAGAGGGCCTCACGCTCGTGCGCCGGGAGTTCCCGACCGCGATCGGCCCGGTCGATCTCATGCTGCGCGACGATGCGGTCGCCGAGGTCCCCGGCTCTGGGCGTGGCCATGTCGCCGTCGAAGTGAAGCGCAAGGCCGGCATCGACGCCGTCGAGCAGCTCACCCGCTACCTCGAGCTGCTGAACCGCGATCCGCATCTCCGGCCCGTGCGCGGCATCCTCGCGGCACAGTCCTTCGCCCTGCAGGCACGCACGCTTGCGAGCGATCGGGGTATCGATTGCGTCGTGCTCGACTACGACGCGATGAAGGGCACCGACAGCGGGCGACCGACGCTGTTCTGAGGGATGCCGGGGCGCTGGCGTCATCGCGGTATCCGGTTCCGTAGGGTGGAGGCATGCCCCGCCGCTCTGCATGGACCTGCATCCTGTGGGATGTCGACGGCACGATCGTCGACGCGTCGGACGGCATCCTGCGTCGCCTGACGATCACGCTCGAGCACTTCGGCCGTACGCCGCCGCAGCGCAGCGAGCTCGCGCACTGGATCGGGCCGCCGATGTACGACTCCTTCCAGGTGAACGTCGGCATGACGCCGGAGGAGTCGTCGAACGCGGTCGCTTTCTATCGCGCCCTCGGCAAGCAGGACGGCTACACGACCGGCGCCAAGCTCTTCCCCGGCGTCGCCGGGATCATCGCCGAGGTGGCGGAGTGCGGCATCCCTCAGGCCACGGCGAGTTCGAAGCCCGAGATCCAGGTCGTCGCGCTCATGGAGCACTTCGGTCTCGCGCCGGCGTTCCGTGCCATCGTCGGCGCGACGCCCGACGAGCGGACGCTCGCCACCAAGGCCGACATCGTGGCCGAAGCGCTGCGACAGCTGCAGGCCCAGGGGGTCGATACGTCCCGGCCCGTCCTCGTCGGCGACCGTCACCATGATGTCGAGGGCGGAGCAGTCCACGGCGTCCCGACGATCTTCGTGCGCTGGGGATTCAGCTGGCCGCACGAAGCCGACGGCGCGGCGGCGGCGGTCGACACGCCCGAGGAGCTCCGAGCGCTTCTGCTCGTCGAGGCCGAGGATGACTGAAGCCCTCGGCGCGCTCCTCGGCTGGCTGATCCCGGCCGTCGTCGTGTTCGGAGTCGCCGCGCTCGCGGTGGCCGCGATCGTCTGGGCGGTCCGCCGATCCCGCCGATCGCCCCGCGCGCGCTCCCGTGCCGCGGCGGCGCGCGACCGGGCCGGAGCGGCCCTCGTCCGCCTCGACGATGCCGTGGGCGATCTCGAGATCGAGGTCGGGCTCTCGGGGGCGCTCTACGGGGGAGGTGCCCCGTCCTCTCTCCGCCGCGCGCGCCTGTCGGCGCAGCACGTTCGTGACGAGTCGTTCGACCAGTACCGCGCCATCTCGGTGCCGGACGCCTCATCACCCGACATCGAACGGACCTCCGCACGCATCGAGCAGCGTGCGACCGAGGCGATCGCGGCGATCGCGGGCGCCAAGGTCGAGCACGCGCGCTGGGTCGACGCGAACGTCTCCGCCCCGACGCAGGTCGCGGCGGCACGGGAGCGCCTCGTCGCACTGCGCAGCGCGATGGGCGACCCGGCGGCACTCGTGACGGATCTGTCGTCGCGCTTCGCCGAAGACGAATGGGCCGCGGCCTCACGCTCCGCGCACTCCGCACTCGCCGAGGCCGACGAGGCCGAGCGCCTGCTGCGGGTCGCGGCGGCCGAGTCGACCGATCCGTCCAGATCGGCGCTCTCGTCGCTCGCACAGGCCGAGCGTGCACTCCGGCAGGCCGAGGTCGACGCTCGTCTGCTCGAAGAGCACCACCGCCTCGTGATGCAGGCCGAGGCCGCCGTTCCGGGCGAGTTCACCGCGGCGCGCGCCGCGGTGCGGCAGGCCATGGTCATCCGCGAACAGCTCGACCCCGCGGACGCCGAGCGACTCGGCGCCGATCTGCGCGTCATCGAGTCCGAGCTGTCGGCGGCCGAGACGGATGCCGCGCGTCACCCGACACGCACGGTCGAGGTCATCGTCCGCCTGCGCGACCGCCTCGACATCGCCGTCGGCGACGCGCGCACGGCGCAGCAGCGTCTGCGGGGCGCACGGACGGCACTCCCCGGCACCCTCGCGACCGCACGCTCCGCACTGGCTGCGGCCGAAGCATCCATCGCCCATTCGGGCGCGGGCGCCGACGCGCGCTCACGCATGCTGTCCGCCCAGGAGGAACTCGCGCGCGCACGGCAGGCCGGGGATCCCGTCGAGGCGCTGGACGCCGCACGCCGCGCGATGCGAGACGCCGAGGACGCGAAGGCGCTCGCCGACTTCGATCGGCATTCCCGCGGTCGGTAGTGCGCGCTCGCTATCGTGAAGCCATGAGCGAGCGCGAGACGACATCAACGAAGCCCGTCCTCGCCGTCGTCACGCGCATCCCCGCAACACTGATCTTCATCGCGGTCCTCCTCGTCGTGGGCATCGTGTGGCAGGGTCTGTGGCGTCCGTTCGAAGACAGCTCGACGTTCGATGTCGTCGCCTATGGCCTGCCGGCGCTCAGCGAGGGCCGCTGGTGGACGCCGTTCACGGGCACGTTCTTCGTCAATGAGCCGTGGGTGTACCTGTTCACGATCTCGGGGTTCTGGGGCATGGCGTACCTCGAGTTCCGCCGGGGCTGGCGAATCGCGCTGCTCTACTTCTGGATCGGGCAGCTGTTCGCGATCTTCGCCTCGGCACTGCTGCTCTCGGTGCTCTCCCTCGCGCAGTGGGAGTGGGCACAGGCCGAAGCGCTCGCGCTCGATGTCGGCGCGTCCGGTGGCACGATGGCGTGCATCGCCGCCGCCGTGGGCCTCTTCGTGCCGCCCTGGCGCGTGCGAGGGTGGCTCATCCTGCTCGGCTTCGTGTTCATCGCGATGCTCTTCTGGGGTCAGCTCGCCGACCTCGAGCACCTGCTCGCGGTGCTGCTCATCCTCTTCGTCGATCGATCCCTCCGAATCCAGCGCCAGACGGTCCGCGAGCAGCGGCTCGTCGCACTCATCGCGATCCTCGTGCTCGGCGCGACCCAGATCATCACGATCCTCGTGCCGACCGACGGCCCGTTCGGGCCGACGGAACCCGTCTCGGGCGGCTTCATCGACTTCGCGATCGACACGATCGTGATCCTCCTCATCGCCAACGGGCTGCGCCGCGGGCGCCGGTGGTCGTGGGTCCTCGGCATCATCGTGGCGTCGTTCAACGTGCTCACGGGTGTACTCGTGCTCGTGGCGATCACACTCACGACGGAGCTCCAGGTCGAAGGAGCCATCGACGGCGAGACGGAGCTCGCTCTCGCGAGCGGTTCCCTTTGGCTGCTCATGCTGATCTACCTGATCTGGGTGCGCCGTGCCTTCCGATCGAAGCGCAAGTCGGTGCTCGGCGCCCCGCCGGCGCCGACCGTCGAAGACGTGAAGCAGATGCTGCACGCCGACGGGGGTGGCACCCTCTCGTGGATGACGACGTGGGACGGCAACAGCTATGCGCGTACGACGTCGGGCATCGTCGCGTACCAGAAGCGCGCCCAGGTCGCGCTCGCGCTCGCGGATCCGCTCGGTCCCGCCGACTCGCGCGCCGAGAGCGTCGCGGAGTTCATCCGCATGTCCGAAGCCGCCGGGCTCATCCCGTGCTTCTTCAGCGCGGGAGACGCCACGAAGGATGCCGTGCCCGCCGGCTGGCGGAGCCTCGTCGTCGCCGATGACACGATCGTCGATCTCCCCGGGCTCGAGTTCACCGGCAAAGCATGGTCGGCCGTGCGCACCTCGCTCAATCGCGCGGGGCGCGAAGAGATGACGTTCCGGATGACGCGTCTGGCCGATGAGTCGTGGGGCGTCCAGCAGCAGCTGCGGGCGATCTCGGAGATGTGGGTGGGCGACAAGGGCCTTCCCGAGATGGGGTTCACGCTCGGAACCCTCACCGAGGCCGAGGATTCGGAAGTGCGACTCGCGCTCGCGATCTCGCCGACGGGCGACGTCGACGGATTCCTGTCATGGCTGCCGGTCTACGGCCCCGACGGCGTCGCGCACGGGTGGACGCTCGACCTCATGCGCAGGCGCGAGGGGGGCTTCGGGCCCGTCATGGAATTCCTCATCGGCTCGTCGGCGAAGTTCTTCTCCGAGGAGGGCGCGAAGATCATGTCGCTGTCGGGGGCACCGCTCGCGCACGACTATCCGCCGGATGCCGGGGCCATCGCCGCGCTGTCCGACAAGCTCGCTGAGGTGCTCGAGCCGGTATACGGCTTCGGGTCACTCCATCGCTTCAAGGAGAAGTTCCACCCGAGGTACGAGACGATGTACCTGCTCTTCCGCGACGAGGCCGACCTCACGCGGATCGGCGCGGCGCTCACGCGGGCGTTCCTGCCCGACGCGACGCTGCGTCAGTTCGCCGGCGCGGGGCTGGAACTGGTGCGCGGCGAGCGCGACTGAGCCGCGGCATCCACTCCGCATCGATGCGGGGGGCCGCGGTCAGCGACGCTCGATCAGATCGGGCGGATGTTCTCTGCCTGAAGGCCCTTGGGCCCCTGCGCGATCTCGAACTCGACGCGCTGGTTCTCTTCGAGCGAGCGGTAACCGCTCGCCTCGATGGCGGTGTAGTGCGCGAAGACGTCTGCGCCACCCTCATCGGGAGCGATGAAGCCGAAGCCCTTCTCCGAGTTGAACCACTTGACGGTGCCCTGCGTAGCCATGAATTGCCGTTCCCTGCCTGCCCGCGCCACGTGCGCGAGTCGGGATCCACGCTAACCAAGAACGGGGGAGGGGAGGAAACGTCGCCGACGGATGGTGACCGAAACGTTGCACAGCGCGCACTTCCCATCGGACGCCCGGGCTGAGCCGGAGCTCGAAGCCCGGGCGTCGACGGATCCCCCCGGATAGGCCACGACAAGCGTGACAGGCACACTCTACCGATATATCAGTGCCGCGGCGAGCATATGGCGCCCGAAAACCCCCGATACAGGCGTGTATCCGTGCCGCATTCATCGGCATACAATTACCTCACTCATGGCCACTCCGCTCGTCCCCCTGAATCCGCACGGCACCGTGCTCGGTGACGAGGTCTACCGCGCGCTCGGCGAGGCGATCCTCGACGGAACCCTGCCGCCTGGCGAGCGTCTGCGCGACCAGGAGATGGCCGAGCGACTCGGGGTCTCGCGCACCCCTGTGCGCGAGGCGCTGCAGCGTCTCGAACGCATCGGTCTGGTCGAAGTGTCCCCGCACCGCTACACGCGGGTGTCGGTCGTCAACGACAAGCTCGCGCGCGACACGACGGAGTTCGTGGCACTCACGGTCGGCAACTGCATGCGCATCGCCGTCGACCGCGGCGAAGACGCCGCCCTCGATCTCGCCGTCGACCACCTCTCCGCCGTCATCGACGCATCACGCGCGGACGACAACCTCGCGCTGCTCGAGGCCAGCGCCCTGTTCTTCCAGTACGTCGTCTACGCGACCGACAACGTGGCCTTCCACACGGTGCTCGCCGAAGCCGAGATGGCGATCCGCCGCAACCTTTCGCGGTGGCATCCGTACATCGAGTGCTCCATCACCCGAACGGGTCAGTACGAGCGGATGCGGGATGCGATCGTCGCGCGCGACGGACGGCTGGCGGAGTCGCTCATGCGCGAGATCCACGGCTTCGCCTGACCCGGATTTCGCTACCGTGGTGGCCATGGGTCACATCGAGCTGCGCGACATCGACGACGACGACCTCGACGCCGTCTTCGAGATGATGCGGGATGCCGAGGCCATCGCCCTCGCGTCCTTCACGGCCGACGACCCGAACGACCGCGCCGCATTCGACGCGTGGGCAGCGCGGAATCGTGCCGCCGGCGACGTGCTGTACCTCATCGTCACGGACAACGGGGGTTTCGCCGGCAGCATCGCGGCCTTCACGCTCGACGGCGACCGCGAGGTGTCGTATTGGCTCGCTCGCCACGCGTGGGGCCGCGGGATCGCGACCGAGGCATTGCGGCTGCTCATCTCGCGAGAGCCCGAGCGGCCGCTGTTCGCGCGCGTCGCAGCGCACAACACCGGCTCGATCGCCGTGCTCGAGAAGAACGGATTCACCGAGGTCTCGCGCGACGTCGCGTTCGCCCCGGGTCTGGGTCGCGACACGGAGGAGATCGTCTACGCGCTGCTCCCCGCGCTCGACGGCGCTTAGGCGCGATCCGCAGACCGTCCGCTACAGGGACACACCCCGTGCGGCCATCCATGGGACGGGGTTCGTCGTTCCGCCCCCGGGTGGGTATACCTCGAAGTGCAGGTGGCAGCCGTACGAGTTGCCCGTGTTGCCTTCGGCACCGATGAGCTGGCCCGCGCCGACCCATTGACCTGCCGACACGAAGATGCGGCTGAGATGGCCGTAGCCCGTGCCGACCCCACCACCGTGGCTGATGCGGATGTAGTTGCCGTAGCCGCTGTACGGCCACGCCATCGTGACCGTGCCTGCCGAGGCCGCGTAGATCGCCGATCCGCAGCCTGCCGCCAAATCGGTCCCGAGGTGCCACGAGCTGGAGCAGCCGATGCCGTTCCCGCACTGCGAGTTCCGCGGGCCGTACCCCGAGGTGATCCATCCGCTCGAGGGTCGGGCCCAGCCCGACCCCCCGACCGCGCCTCCGCTGCCGCCACCCCCGTTCCCGCCTCCAGCCGCCGCCTCGGCTTGCTCACGGGCCTTTCGTTCGGCCTCTTCGCGGGCGAGTCGCTCCGCCTCCTTGCGCATGCGTTCGCCCTCTTCGTACGAGGCGACGGTCTTGGCCGTCGTGTCGGTGAGTGCGGCGAGCTGCGCTTGGAGCTGACCGAGGTAGGTCTGCTGCGCCTCGAGCGCGGCCTGAGCTTCTTCGGCGGCCTTCTGCGCGGCGATCATCGCCTGTTCGGCGACCTTCTGCAGGCGGTCGCGCTCGACCCGCTGCGCCTCTGCCTGGTCGGTGAGGCCCTGCGCGGCGTCCCGGGCCGTGATGGCGTCGGTGTAGACGTCGTTGTTGCGCGAGATGAGCCGGTCCATCGTCCCCAGGCGTGCGAGGAGATCGTCGGCGTCGACCGAGGAGTCGGTGAAGAACAGCTTGAGGGAGGTGTCGTCGCCGCCGTCTCGGTACACCTGCGCAGCGAGGCGACCCGCCTTGTCCGCGGCGTCCTTCGCGGTCTCGGCCTGCGCATCGGCGGCCGCCTGCAGCTGCTCGGCGCGGAAGGCCGCTTCGAAATAGGCCTGCTGTGCGACGTAGAAGGCGTCGGCGGTCTGCTCGGCGATGAGGTTCTTCGCGGCGACGTCGTCCGTCAGCGCGGAGATGAGCCCCCGGATCCGGGTGACCTGGGCGGCCTTGGCGGCTTGGTTCGCCTTGGCCCTCTTCACTTCCTCCCAGGAGGGATAGGTCGCCGCGAACGCCGGCGCGATCGCGGGGCCCGCAAGGCCTCCGACGACGGCGAGTCCGAGCACACCGAGGCCGATCGCCGAGCGCCGGTTCACGGCGGGCCAGAGTATGCGGCGCTCGCGCGCCGTCGGCGCACAGCCGCAGTCGTCTGTCGTCGGCTGGTGGTCCATCGAGAACTCCTGATGGTGAATCCGGATCGGGCGCCGAACTCGGCCAGCCGTACTATCGCGACCTCGGCGCCACGTGGTAACCCAGCCCGCCCGGACTCGTTCGCGGCGACACCTCCCGGGATGAACGAAGAAGGCCCCCTTTCGGGAGCCTTCTTCGTTCAGTGCGCGAGGGGGGACTTGAACCCCCACGCCCTTGCGGGCACTGGCACCTGAAGCCAGCGCGTCTACCTATTCCGCCACTCGCGCATGAGCCCGGGCACGCCGAACTCAACCTCCCGAGGATATCACGGGAGAATCGGTCGCCCGATCGCGGCGGATTCCGTCGACTGCCAGGCTGTGCAACTAGCATGTACCCACCTGGCCCCCCTGCATGAGGAGCTCCGTGGGACTACTTGACAGCTTCGAGAAGGGTCTCGAGCGCGCCGTCAACAGCGCGTTCGCGAAGACCTTCCGCAGCGGCATCCAGCCCGTCGAAGTCGCGTCCGCCCTGCGGAGCGAGCTCGACAAGAAGGCCGCGGTCGTCACGCGCGACCGCATCCTCGCGCCGAACGCCTTCACGGTGCACCTCGCACCGACCGACGCCGAGAAGATGACTGCGCTCGGGGCGCCGCTCGACGAGGAGCTGCACACCCTCGTGCAGAAGCACGCGAAGAAGCAGGGCTACTCGTTCGCGGGACCGGTCTCCATCGCCCTCGAGAGCGATGACCAGCAGGCCACCGGCACGATCCGGGTCGACTCGACGACCGCCGAAGGCCGGGTGTCCTGGCGCGGGGTCGTCGACGTCGAGGGGCGCCGGCATCCACTCGTCAAATCACGCACCGTGATCGGTCGCGGCAGCGATGCCGACATCACGATCTCGGACGCCGGCACGAGCCGCAAGCACGTCGAGATCCTGTGGGACGGCGAGCGCGCGATGGTCCGCGACATGAACTCCACGAACGGCACGCAGCTGAACGGCCGCAAGGTCACCGAGGCGGCACTCCCCCCTGATTCGACCGTCACGATCGGGCGCACCGACATCGTCTTCCGCGTCGTGGCGCAATCGGCGCCTCCGAAGCCCACGCGACCCGCCGCAGACGTCACGCGCGCGTTCGATCTTCGAGACCAGGGGCCGCTGGCGTGAGCGAACTGACCCTGCTGCTGCTGCGCATCGGCTTCCTGCTGCTGCTGTGGTTCTTCGTCTTCGCCGTCGTGTACTCGCTGCGCGCCGACCTGTTCGGCGTGAAGGTGCGCAAGATGCCGGATGCCGCGCCCGCCGCCGCGCCGCCCGCCCCGGTGTCCGCTCCGGCGAGTCCGACCCGCGGCGCCACGGCGCCCGTCGCCCCCGCGGCGACGCCGCCCAAGGGCTCATCGGGACCGGCGACGACGGACGCCGTCTCGCGGATCGTGATCACGAGCGGACCAAAGGCGGGTCTCGAGCTGCCGCTCGGCACCGAACCGCTCACGATCGGACGCTCGAGCGAGTCGGGACTCGTGATCCGCGACGACTACACCTCGAGCCACCACGCCCGGCTCGTGCTGTGGGGCGATCAGTGGATGCTGCAGGACCTCGACTCGACGAACGGCACCTGGCATGACGGCGTGCGCGTCGCGGCTCCCGTGCCCGTGGGCGTCGGAACCCCCATCAAGGTCGGCGCCACGACGTTCGAGCTGCGGAAGTAGCCCCCGCGCGCATGGTCTTCCAAGGGTCGAGCACCGCGATCTCGCACACGGGCAAGGTGCGGTCGAACAATCAGGACTCCGGGTTCGCCGGTTCGAATCTGTTCGTCGTCGCGGACGGCATGGGCGGACACGCGGGCGGGGACGTGGCATCCAGCCTCGCCGTCGCACGTCTCGAATCGCTCGATCACCCGTACTCGTCGCCGCCCGAGGCGGAACGCGCGCTGCGCGACGCGATCACCGACGCCGCCGGCGAGCTGAGCGACACGGTGCGCGTGCGCCCCGAGCTCGCGGGCATGGGCACGACGGTCTCGGCCCTCGTGATGGTCGACGACTACGCCGTGATCGCGCATATCGGCGACTCGCGGATCTACCTCTTCCGCGACGACGCCCTCACGCAGATCACGACCGATCACACGTTCGTGCAGCGACTCGTCGACTCGGGCCGGATCACGCCTGAAGAGGCGCGGTTCCATCCGCGTCGCTCCGTGCTGATGCGCGTGCTCGGCGACATGGACACCGATCCCGAAGTCGACACTTTCATCATGCCGACGCAGGCCGGCGACCGCTGGCTGCTGTGCTCCGACGGACTGTCGGGCGTCGTCGACGATCCGCACACTGCGAAGACCCTCGCGGCCGGCCTCGCTCCGGGACGCACGGCCGACAGCCTCCTGAAGCAGGCGCTGGATGCCGGAGCCCCCGACAACGTCACGATCGTCCTGGTCGATGTGGGCGGTCAGCATCCGATCTTCTCGGGCACCCCGACGATCGTCGGCTCGGCGTCCAACCCGCTGGGCATCGAGGTTCCCGCGGCTCGGCCCGGACGTACGAGCTGGCTGCACCCGAACCGCCAGGCGGCGAACGAGCCGACCCACTTCGAACCGGCCGCCGAGTTCCTCGAGGAGCTCATCGAGGAGGACCGCCGTCGTGCGCGCCGGCGTCGCGCCGGCTGGATCGTCGGTCTCGTCTTGGTGCTGGGCCTGCTGGCCGCCGGCTTCTTCACGGCCTATTCCTGGACGCAGGGTCGCTACTTCGTCGGAGCGGATGAGGACTCCGTCGTGATCTACCGGGGCATCGCGCAGGACCTCGGGCCGATCTCGATGTCGACCGTGTACGAGGACACCGGCATCCGTCTCGACGATCTGTCCGAGTTCACACGGGACCGCGTCGTCCAGACGATCCCCGCCGGTGACCTCGACGGCGCGCGTCGGATCATCGAGTCCATCTCGCTCGCGGGGGGTGCACCGTGACCTCTTCGGCGACCGAATCGATCTCGACCGACACCGCGGTCATCCGCGCACTCCGTCGCATCCGCGTCCCGCAGACGCAGCGCAACCGTGAGCTCGCACTCCTCGTCTTCGCGTTCGTCATCAACGGCGGCGCGATCGCGCTCGTGCAGCTGGGCGCGACGGGCGCCCTGGATGCGACCTTCCTGTACTACTGCGGAGGCCTCACCGCTCTCGTGGTCGCGATCCACATCGTGCTGCGCATCTCGGCGCGCGACGCCGATCCGTTCGTGCTGCCGATCGCGACTCTGCTGACCGGGCTCGGTCTCGCGATGATCTATCGCCTCGATCTGCACTGGGACCGCCACGGGTGGGACGCCTTCTCGACGAGACAGCTCGCGTGGTCCGCGATCGCACTCGTCCTGGCGATCGCCGTCATCGTGCTGCTCAAGAACTATCGCGTGCTGTTCCGGTACACGTACATCTTCGGGCTCGTCGGCATCGTGCTGCTCCTGCTGCCGATCGTCCCGGGCCTGAGCGGCGGCGGAAACGCCGACGTGTGGGTGGACCTGGGCATCTTCACCTTCCAGCCGGGCGAGCTCGCCAAGCTGGCCCTGGCGATCTTCTTCGCGGGCTACCTCGTGCGCACGCGTGAGAGCCTGACGGCGGTCGGCACGCGGTTCCTCGGGCTCACGTGGCCGCGCGCCCGCGAACTCGGACCGCTCCTGGTCGTCTGGCTCGTCTCGCTCGGCATCATCGTCCTGCAGCGCGACCTCGGCACGGGCCTGCTGATCTTCGGCATGTTCGTCGCGATGCTCTACGTCGCGACCGGCAAGACCAGCTGGGTGCTCATCGGCGTCGTGCTGGCCGCGGGTGGGGCGTTCCTCGCGTCGCGGGTGCTTCCGTACGTCGGAGCGCGGTTCACGAACTGGCTGGATGCCTTCAATCCCGACCTCATCGACGGCAGCAGCTACCAGCTCGTCAACGGCATCTTCGGCCTCGCGCAGGGCGGCCTCATCGGGACGGGTCTCGGTCAGGGGCGTCCTTGGCTCACGCCCGTCGCCGAAAGCGACTACATCTTCCCGAGCCTCGGCGAAGAGCTCGGACTCGTGGGCGTCTTCGCCATCCTGTGCCTGTACATGGTGTTCACGAGCCGCGGCATCCGCATCGGACTCGCGGGGCAGGACGACTTCGGCAAGCTGCTCGCCGTCGGTCTGTCGTTCACGATCGCGCTCCAGGTCTTCATCATGGTCGGCGGTGTCACGCGCCTCATCCCGCTCACGGGACTCACGACGCCGTTCCTCGCGGCGGGCGGTTCGTCGCTCGTCGCGAACTGGATCATCGTCGCGCTCCTGCTGCGCATCTCGGACGCCGTCCGCTCCCGACCGAGGGTGGTGATCGGGTGACGAAAGAACTCCGCCGCCTCAGCATCCTGATGCTGGTGATGTTCCTCGCGCTGTTCGGCGCGACGAGCTGGATCCAGGCGGTCCAGGCCGAGGCCCTCTCGGTCAACTCCGCCAACAAGCGCGCCCTGTACGACTCGTACGAAGTGCAGCGCGGCTCGATCATCGCGAGCGGCTCGGCGATCGCGACGTCGGTCCCCACGACGGATCTCTACAGCTGGCAGCGCGTCTACACGGACCCCGACATGTGGGCGCCCGTGACGGGCTACTTCAATCCCGTCCTCGGGTCGCGGACGGGGATCGAGCAGGCCATGAACCCCGTGCTCAGCGGAACGGGCGGTTCGCAGTTCTTCTCGCGCATCGAACGGATCGTCTCGGGTCAGCCGCCGCGCGGGTCCAACGTCGTGCTGTCGCTGGATGCCGCGGCCCAGCGCGCAGCCTACGAAGCGCTCGGCGACCTGCAGGGCGGTGTCATCGCGATCGAGCCCTCGACGGGTCGCATCCTCGCGATGGTCACGAGCCCGAGCTTCGACACCAACCTGCTCGCTTCGCACAACCCGAACGACGTCAACGCGGTCTACGACCAGCTCGAGGCCGACCCCGGCAAGCCGCTGTCGAACCGCGCCATCGCCGGCGACCTCAATCCGCCCGGGTCGACATTCAAGCTCGTCGTGGCATCCGCCGCCCTCGCCTCCGGCGACTACACCCCGCAGTCGACGCTCCCGAATCCCGCCGTGTACCAGCTCCCGCAGTCGAGCAACCGGGTGTTCAACGCCTCGGGCGGAACGTGCGGTCCCGGCGAGACCGTCACGATCGCCGACGCGCTGCGCCTGAGCTGCAACATCCCGTTCGCCGAGCTCGCGGTCGAACTCGGCGACGAGGCGATCCGCGAAGAGGCGGACAAGTACGGATTCAATCAGTCGTTCACGATGCCGCTCACCTCCACCGCCTCGGGCTACCCGCGCACGATCCTCGACGACGCGCAGACGGCTCTCTCGGGCTTCGGGCAAGGACAGGTCACCGCGACGCCCCTGCAGATGGCGATGGTGTCGGCCGGTATCGCCAACGAAGGGATCGTGATGAATCCGATGATGGTGGACCAAGTGATCGGCCCGGATCTCCTGGTGCAGCAGACGTTCGACCCGACCGAGTTCGGCCGTGCGATCGACGACGACATCGCGGCTGAGCTCGTCGCGATGATGGTCGCCAATGTCAGTGACGGCGCGGCGTCGGGTGCAAGAATAGACGGGGTCGACGTGGCCGGTAAGACGGGCACCGCAGAGAACGGTGACGACCAGCCGTACTCACTGTGGTTCACGGGGTTCGCGCCGGCTGACGACCCACAGGTGGCCGTGGCCGTGGTCGTCGAAGACGGCGGCGGCAGGGGTCAATCGGGCAGCGGCAATGCGATCGCCGCGCCCATCGCGAAGAAGGTCATGGAGGCGGTGCTGGGACGATGAGACCGACACAGGGTGTGACCTTCGGGGGTCGTTACGAACTCGACTCGCGCATCGCCATCGGCGGTATGGGCGAAGTCTGGGAGGCGACCGACCACGTCATCGGACGAACCGTCGCCATCAAGATCCTCAAAGACGAGTACATGGGCGACCCCGGCTTCCTCGAGCGCTTCCGCGCCGAGGCGCGCCACGCCGCACTCGTCAACCACGAGGGCATCGCGAGCGTCTTCGACTACGGCGAAGAGGCCGGCAGTGCGTTCCTCGTGATGGAACTCGTCCCCGGCGAGGCGCTGTCGACGATCCTCGAACGCGACGGCGCACTCTCGACCGACAAGACGCTCGACATCGTGGCCCAGACGTCGGCCGCGCTGCAGGCTGCGCACGCCGCGGGCCTCGTCCACCGCGACATCAAGCCCGGAAACCTCCTGATCACGCCCGACGGGCGCGTCAAGATCACCGACTTCGGCATCGCGCGGATCGCGGACCAGGTGCCGCTCACGGCGACCGGCCAGGTCATGGGCACGGTGCAGTACCTGTCGCCCGAGCAGGCGTCCGGGCACCCGGCATCCCCCGCGACCGACACGTACTCGCTCGGCATCGTCGCCTACGAGTGCCTCGCGGGAAAGCGGCCCTTCACGGGCGAGTCGCAGGTCGCGATCGCGATGGCGCAGATCAACGAACAGCCCCCGCCGCTCCCGCCGACCGTCGCCGTGCCGGTGCAGAACCTCGTGATGGCGATGATCGCCAAGAAGCCCGAGGATCGCCCCGCATCGGCGGCAGCCGTCGCGCGCGCCGCGACGGCTCTGCGCCGTGGCGATCTCGCGGCGGCAGCGGCGGCCGTCCCCGCGATCGCCACAGGCGTCGCCGTCGGTGACGACATGACGCAGCTCCTCGGAGCCGGATCCGATACGTCCGCCGCGACGCGACTGCTTCCGGCACCCGACGCCGAAGAGCCCGTCGAGCCCGAGAAGAAGAAGCGCAGCCCGTGGACGTGGCCGCTCATCGCGCTCATCGCCCTGCTGCTCATCGTCCTCGGCGGCACGATCTGGGCGCTCGTCGCGAACCAGGGCGGCGAGCCCGAGCCCACGGGCTCCGGGTCGTCATCGACCTCCGCGCCGCCGTCTCCGTCTCCGACCGAGTCGACACCGGAGCCGACACCCACCACCGTCGACGTCAACGCGCTGGGCCTCATGGGCATGGTGTGCGACGACGCCCGCAACGTGGCTCTGGGAGCAGGCATGCAGACCGTGACGTGCGTCGCTGGTCAGTCCGCCAACACGGCAGACGAAGAGAACAAGGTCTACTCGGTCGAGCCGGGTGGGAACGTTCCGAAGGATCGCGAACTCGTCCTGACGTACTACACCGCTCAGACCCCGATGCCCACGCCCGGTGCCTTGACGACGACGACGACGACCTTCACGGTGGGAACGCCCTTCACGGTCAACTGGACGGCGTATCCGTGCCCTGCGGGGACCGGATCGCCGAGTGTCTACGCACTGACGGCCAGCAACGGCGCCACGATCACCGGTGGACCGAACTTCGGGCAGGATGTGCGCAATGCCGAGATCACGCCGACCGCCGAGGGAACCGTGATCGTGAAGTACACGGTGACGTGCACCGGTGGTTCGTCGGGGGAGCGCGTGTCGGGCGAGTCGCCCGAGCTCATTGCGAACGTCGGTCCTGCAGCCCCCTGATCGGCCCCGGGCCGAGTCTCGACTAGTCTGGGCTACGAGTTCAGGGGAGTGATGTGTCAGTTCAGCCGCGCGTGCTTTCGGGGCGCTATCGCGTCGATGAGATCATCGGCCGCGGCGGCATGGCGACCGTCTATCGCGGCTACGACCTGACTCTCGGCCGCGACGTCGCGGTCAAGATCCTCGACAAAGACCTCGCGACCGACAACGCCTTCCGCACCCGGTTCCGTCTCGAGGCGCAGGCCGCGTCGCGCATGGCGCATCCGACGATCGTGCGCGTGTACGACGCGGGTGAGGATGCCGAAACCCAGTCCGACGGGTCGGTCCGCCCCGTGCCCTATATCGTCATGGAGCTCGTGACGGGCCGGACGCTGAAGGACATCATCTCGGATGGCCCGGTTTCGGCCGAGAACGCCGTGCGCTATGTCGACGGCATCCTCGAAGCTCTCGAGTACTCGCACCGCGCCGGCGTCGTGCACCGCGACATCAAGCCCGGAAACGTGATGGTCACCGCCGCGGGTCAGACCAAGGTCATGGACTTCGGCATCGCGCGCGCGGTGTCCGACAGCTCGTCGACGGTCGCCGAGACGACCGCGATCCTGGGTACGGCGGCCTACTTCTCGCCCGAGCAGGCGAAGGGCGAGCCGGTCGACGCGCGCGCCGATCTGTACTCGGCGGGTGTCGTGCTGTACGAGTTGCTCGCGGGCCGCACGCCCTTCCGAGGCGAAACCCCCGTCGCGGTCGCGTACCAGCACGTCAGCGAGGCACCGCTGCCTCCGTCCGAGGTCAACGAATCCGTTCCGCGTGCGCTCGATGCGGTCGCGCTGCGCGCGCTCGCGAAGGACCCGTTCCAGCGGTTCCAGGATGCCGCGTCCTTCCGTGAGGCGCTCGACGCGACGGTCGACGGCAAGGCCCCGTCGAAGCGCGCGGTCGGTGCCCTCACGAGCGAGCTGTACGGTCCGAACCCCCGCCAGGCGGCCGAGACGGCGCGATCGCTGCGGCAGCTGAGCACCGACACGACCATGAAGCGCACGCAGGCCGGCCCGCCGGTGGCGTGGATCTGGTCCGGTGTCGCGCTGATCGCCGTCCTGCTGATCGCCGTCGTGTTCTGGGTCGTGTCGATCCAGCCGCGCGACGAGGTGCCCTCGGTGTCGCGCATCATCCCGGACCTTAGCGGAATGACGTACGAGCGCGCCGCACAGGAGCTCGGGGAGCTGGATCTCGCGGCGATCCGCGAGGACGAAGCCAACGGAGATGTCGCGCCGGGCAACGTCATCCGCACGAATCCCGAAGCCGGTGAAGCCGTGGACATCGGCTATGAAGTCCGCGTCTACGTGTCGACAGGGCAGGAGCTGGCGACGGTCCCGACGCTCGAGGGACTGGGTCAGGATGCCGCCTCCCAAGCGCTCACCGATGCAGGTCTCGTGCTCGGGACGACTCGGCAGGTCAACGACCCCGACCTCCAGCCGGGCGTCGTGGTCTCGGCCGATCAGACCGCCGGGGCGGAGATCCCGGCCGGCACCGCGGTCAACCTCGTCGTGGCATCGGGCCGGGTGACGATCAACGACGTCGCCGGGTACACCGTCGAAGCCGCCCAGCGCCAACTCGAGGATCTGGGTCTCGTCGTCACGACGCAGGAAGACACGACGTGCGTCGGTGACTCACCGCCCACGGTGCAGTCGCAATCGCTCCCGCCGGGCGACGTGCCCATCCATTCCGCGATCACGCTGTCCTACTGCTCCGGCACGTGATCTTCAGCGGCGCGGACTCAGCAGCGCACCGCGGCCGGCGGCATCCCGGAATCCCACGCTCTCCAGCCAGTTGCCCAGCAGACGGTGGCCGCCCTCGGTGAGGACGCTCTCGGGGTGGAACTGGACACCCGCGATCGGCGCCGCACGGTGTGCGACGCCCATGATCACGCCGGAGTCGGTGCGGCTCGTGACGATCAGTTCGTCAGGCAGGCTCTCCGGGACGATCGCGAGGGAGTGGTAGCGCGTCGCGACGAACGGGTCCGGGAGCCCCGCGTAGAGCGGGCTCGCATCGTGGTGCACGAGCGACGTCATCCCGTGCATGAGCTCCGGCGCGTGAGCGACGGTCGCGCCGAATGCCTCGGCGATCGCCTGGTGTCCGAGGCAGACGCCGAGGAGCGGGATGCCGCGGACCGCCGCCGCGCACACGACCTCGATCGATGCACCCGCGTCCGAGGGGGCCCCGGGACCGGGTGAGACGAGGATTCCGCGGCGACCGTCGAGCGCAGTGTCGACGTCGGTCAGAGCGTCCGCCTCGACGAGATCGGTATCGGCGCCGAGTTCGTGGAGGTATCCGACGAGGGTGTGGACGAAGCTGTCGTGGTTGTCGACGACGAGGATGGGCGCGGTCACTCGACCGTGACCTCTTGCGGGTTGATGAACTGGCTCGCCCAAGGGAATGCGTAGAAGATCAGCCCGTAGAGCACTGCGGCGACGAGGACGATGAGGATCAGGATGCGCAGCCATACCGGCCCGGGAAGAATCCGCCACAGCGCTGCGTACATCAGGCGGCTCCGCTCAGGGACGAGGGCGGACCGTCGCTGCGGGGTGTGAAGGAATCGAACACGCCGTACGCCACGATCCGCTCGGTCATCGAATACATCGGACTGCAGCTCGTCAGCGTGATGTACTGCATACCGGCCGGCACGTCGGGCGCCTGGGGGACGGGCAGCAGGACGTCGACCTGATCGGGCCGTACGTACTCGAGCGTGCGGAATCGGTACGTGTACCAGCCGTCGGGGGTCTCGACGACGAGGGGGTCGCCGACCTGCAACTCGGCGATGCGGTTGAAGGGCTTTCCCCACGTCGTGCGATGCGCGGCGAGCGCGAAGTTGCCGACCTCGCCCGGCATCGCTGCGCCCGGGTAATGTCCGATGCCGATCGAGTCGAGCGTGCGCTCCCGCGAGACGCCCCCGGCGATCTCGACGGCGTAGTCCTCGCCGAACCGCGGAATCCTCATGATCCCGAACCGCTCCGCGTCAGCGGGCTGAGGCAGGATGACGGGCGCGACCTCGACCGACTCCTCCGGCGGCGTAGCGGTCTGCGACGGATCGGGTACGGGCGCCTCGTACTCCTGCGCCCACGTCTCGGACAGCTGCTGCCCCGTCGCATTGCGCTCGGCGGCATAGATCCAGTCGCCGACCCACAGCTGCCAGACCACGTAGAGCAACGCGATGACACCCGCCGTGATCAGGACCTCGCCGATGACGCCGACGACCGACGTCCGTCGGCGCGGACGCGCGACAGCGCTCAGCGGCGCGGGCTCCGCACCGACCCCCATCGATGGCTCCACGGATGAAGCCTAGCGATCACTGCTGGGACACGCCTGGCAGTTAGAATGCTCTACATGGCACGACCCGGCAAAGACGACGACTCGCTGATCGAACGCGCAGAAGGCGAGGCCGCTCCCAACCCGGTGTGGTTCAAGCCCATCATGATCGGGCTCATGCTCGTCGGCCTGGTGTGGGTGCTCGTCTTCTACTTGAGCGGGAGTCTGCAGCTCCCGATCCCCGGCATCGGTGCGTGGAACCTCGCGATCGGCTTCGGCATCGCTTTCATCGGTTTCCTCATGACCACCCGCTGGCGCTAGCCGCGGCATCCATCCCCGCGAGGAATTACACGGGTGTCATTCATCCCCAGCTGTGGATGAACCTGTGGATAACTCCTAGGCGTATACGAACGCCGGGATGATCAGCAGGGCGACCAGCCCGACCCCGATCGCGACGAGAAGACCGATCTGCGCCGTTCTCTGTCGCGGCGAGCGCGTCCGCACGTAGACGAACCCCACGATCAGACCCACCACGAGACCGCCCACGTGCGCCTGCCATGAGACGCCCATTCCGGGGATGAAGCCGATCGCGAGGTTGATCGCGAGGATGATCGCGATCCCGGCGATATTGGCACCGATGTGCCGCCCGATCACGATGAGTGCACCGAACAGGCCGAAGATGGCTCCGGATGCCCCGACCACCCATTGCGACGGGGCGAGCAGCGCGACCCCGACCGACCCGCCGGCAGCGCTCAGTAGGTAGAGCGCGATGAATCTCCCCCGGCCGAGGAGTGGTTCGAGGCTCCGGCCGATCATCCACAGCGCGAGCATGTTCAGGCCCAGGTGCCAGAAGCTCCCGTGCGTGAGCGCGACGGTGAGGATGCGCCAGGGCTCGAACACCCCCGTCAGATGCGGGAAGACGACATAGGTCGCGTTGAACGCGAGCGCCTGGCCGACCTGGTCACCGAATCCCGGGATGAACGTCACGATGTACGCGAGGACCGTCGCCGCGATGATGACGTAGGTCGCGAGCGGCCTCGTGTCGACGGCGGTCACCGACCTCGTCGCCCACCGCCGTTCGGCCTTGCGCTGCACGGGAGTCTGCGCGGCGCGCTGCTCCTTCATGCACTCCGGGCAGATGACGCCCACCGCGGCCTGCGTCTGACACTCGGGACACACCGTGCGTCCGCACCGCTGGCAGAGCACGAAGCTCTGGCGATCAGGATGCCGGTAGCAGAAGTTGTCGCGGTTGCGCAGGAACGCGTCGGACGTCACGAGTAGTGCTGGCGATCAGACGGTGACGATGTCGACCGACTGCAGCACGACGGGCTCGATCGGGCGATCACCCGCGGCCGTCGGAACCGCGCCGAGCGCGTCGACGACGGCCTTCGACGCGTCGTCGGCCACTTCGCCGAAGATCGTGTGCTTGCCCTGAAGCCAGGGGGTCGGGTCGGTCGTGATGAAGAACTGCGAACCGTTGGTGCCCTCGGGCTGACCCGTGATCGCATTGCGACGCAGACCGGCGTTCGCCATCGCGAGCTTGTACGGGTCGTTGAAGTTCAGCTCGCCGTTGATCTCGTCGTTGAACGTGTACCCGGGACCACCGGTGCCCTGACCGAGCGGGTCGCCGCCCTGGATCATGAAGTTCGGGATGATGCGGTGGAAGATGACGTCCTTGTAGAGCGGACCTTCGCCCGGCTTGCCGGTCGCCGGGTCGGTCCAGGCTCCGGTGCCGTCGGCGAGGCCGATGAAGTTCTGCACGGTGCGCGGGGCGTGGTCCCCGAACAGGTTGACGACGATGTCGCCGTGGTTGGTGTGGAAAGTTGCGACGGCGGTGTGCTGGGGCATGTGTACATTCTCGCAGAGTTCTGTGCAAGCCCTCCCGCGTCGGGTGTGTTCTGGCAAGATGGAATCTCCACCGACCCCGTCGAGAGGGAGGGCCCCCGTGAGCCTCAGCCGCAAGCGCAAGAAGGAACTCAAGAAGCTCCAGTCGCAGGCGAACAACCTGTGGGAGTCGCAGCAGGTCCTGGTGAGCGAGGCCGCCGACGTCGCGCGCGAGGCAAGCCGTCAGCTCGGTCACTTCGGTCGCGAGCAGGTCGCACCGCGTGTGCGCGACGGCTACGCCCAGTACGCGGCCCCGTACGTCGACAAGGGTGTGCAGGCCTCGAAGCAGGTCTTCGAGAAGAACCTGATCCCGACCGCCGGCGCCGTCGTCGGTTCAGCGCTGTCGGCATGGGATGCCGCCAACGAGACACGGGCGCGGCTCGCCGCGGGCCGAGGATTCGCACTGCCCGACGCAGGCGCGTATGCGAAGAACGCCGACAAGTACGCCAAGAGCGTGTCGAAGAAGCTGTCGGGCTACGTGCCTGCCCCGCAGAAGCAGGGCATCGGCCCAGGTGGCGTGATCGCGATCATCCTCGGTGTCGCGGCCGCGGTCGGCGTGCTGTACGCGGCGTGGCAGACCCTTCGGGCGGACGACGAGCTCTGGGTCGCCGACGACCCGCTGCGCGCACCGGATGCCTGATCCCCTCGATCGGGTTCGGGATGCGGCATCCGCTCTCGGACTCGACATCGAGTTGCGAGAGCGCCCTCGCGCGAACAGTCTCGCCGAGGCGGCGGCGCTGCTCGGGCTCCATCCGGCCGACATCGTGAAGACCCTCGTGGTCAAGCGGAGCGACGACACCTTCCTGTTCGCGCTCGTGCCCGGCGATCGCTCGATCTCGTGGCCCAAGCTGCGCGAGGTCGTCGGCGTCAACAAGCTGCAGTTGCCGGACCCCGAACGCGCTCGCGCCGCGACCGGTTACGAGCGCGGCACGATCGTCCCGATCGGCGCCGACGGCGACTGGCCCGTGTTCGCCGATGAGCGCATCGTGGGTACCCGCATCGCCATGGGAGCGGGCGCGCACGGCTACAGTCTGTTCGTCGACGCGGATGCCCTCATCGCGGCATACGGCGCCACCGTCGCCGACATCTCACAGGACGCCGACTGACGCCTCGCGCTCCTGCGCCATCTTGAGCCCGATGTCGACGAGCTTCACACGCTGCAACGTGCGCACGGACGACACGGCGAACCACTCCGCCCGATCGGTGGAGCCGTCCTTCTCGTTCCGCAGCCTGCCGCCGATGATGTGGGCGCGATAGACGATCCGCAGCGCCTGCAGGGGCTGTTCGGCCGGCGTGATGCGACGAGCCGCCGGAATGACACGCGAATGGATGCCGAGCAGCTCATCCACGACGACCCGATACCCGGTCTCCTCGCGCACTTCGCGGCGGACGGCCTTCTCGGGATCCTCCCCGGGTTCGAGTCCACCCCCGGGCAGTGTCCAGGCGGCGCGGCGCCCCTCGATCCAGTGCGCGAGCAGAATCCGCTCTTCACTGTCGACGATGATCCCGTACGCGGCGACCCGCATGTCCATGCTTCACCCTACTGATCGCCTGACGGCATGGGGCCCGCTTCGTCGATTCGGGCACGGATCGACGAACGTCAGCCGGCGGCGCCGACCGGACTCGTCCGCGCTGCCGCCCGTCGGCTGCGCAGTCGGCCGACCGCGACGATTCCTGCGCCGATCGCGACGAGCACGACGAGCATGACCGCGACGTAGATCAGGACGGAGGGCCACCCGCCGCCCCCGTGCGGATCGAGGAAGGGATACGGGTACCACCAGTCGTGCGCTCCGCTCGGGTCGGGCGTCAGCCCTCCGCGGATGAGCGTGTAGGTCAGCCACAGCAGCGGGTACGCGACGATCACCGCGAGCGACCACCACGACAGCGCCCGACGACGCGATGCGAAGAAGAGGTCGACGAGCAGGTACAGCGGGATGATCACGTGAAGCGACTCGGTCGCCCACACGTCGAGAGAGTGGATGCCGGAAGGATCGGTCAGGGCGATCTCCGAAGGAAGTCCCCGGAGCAGGGCGTTGTAGACGATTCCGAGGAGAAGGATCGGGCCTGTGATGCCGGCGATCGCCAGGGCGATGCCGCGCGGCTCGGGTGAACGACCCGGATTGCGCAACGACCAGAGCCCCGCGATGACGAAAGTCACGATGAGGATGATCGTCGAGACGATCGTGAAGAGGCTGAAATAGTTCGCCAGAACGAGACCCAGATCCTGCCCCTCCCGCCGCGCTCGATCGACGTTCACGATGAACCCGGCGACGACTCCCGAGAACCCGACGACCGCGACCGCGATCCGAAGCCATGCCCAGACCATTTCCACCCCTTCCGTCGAACGACGCTGCTCGACTTCTGAGAGGAAGAACTACCGCCTCAGGTACACGCGTACGCGAAAGTTGTACTCAACCGATAACGCAGGTGCCCTCGGCGTCGATGAGGTAGTGCGTGTTCGCACGGCGTGGCCGTCGCGATGTTCCCTGCGCGGGCTCAGTGCGCGACGAGGTCCTCCAACTGGTTGAGCACATTCGCGCTCACCGCCCCGGACCCGCCCAGGACGACGATCTTCCCAGGCTGGAGTCGAGTGAGTTCGGTGACCACCGCGCCCGGGAGCGAGTCCGCCGGCGTGAGCAGCACGGGGCCACCCGTGACTCCTGCCGCAGGCGCCCCCGCGAGCGCATCGGGGAAGTTCATCCCGTTCGCGATGTAGGCGACGGGAACCCCCGGGTCTTCGAAGGTTGCCTTGCTGATGGCGACGGCGGTGTCGTACCTGCCCGTGCCCGAGAGTCGGGTGACCCCACCATCGGTGAGCCCCTGCAGCTGCGTCATGACAGAGGCGCTGACAGCACCGCTGCCTCCCAGGACAACGATCCGAGCGGGATCCAGACGGGTGATCTCGTCGATGACGGATGCCGGTACCGACGACGGGGGAGTCAGGAGCACGGGTCCGCTGTTGATGCCGGCCGCCGGAGCCCCGGCGAGAGCGTCCGGGAAGTTCACTCCGCTCGCGATGTAGAGGACGGGTACTCCGGACGTCGGGAAGGTCTCTTTCGATATCTCGACCGCGGTGTCGTAACGGCCCGCACCGGAGACGCGATCCACGCTTCCGTCGGTGTGCGATTCCAGCTCCTGCAGGACGCTTTCGCTGATCGCGCCCTTTCCGCCCAGCACGATGATGCGCTGCGGCTGCAGTCGATCGAGTTCAGCCGCCACCGCCGCCGGGAGCTCGTTCGCAGGGCTGAGCAGAACGGGCCCGCCGTTCATCCCGGCAGCGGGCGCGCCGGCGAGCGCATCGGGGAAGTTCATTCCGTTCGCGATGTAGGCGACGGGCACCCCGGGGGTCGGGAACGTCGCGGCACTGATCGCGACGGCGGTGTCGTACCGTCCGGTCCCGGACAGTCGGGAAGTGAGGTCGGCCGGAGCGGTTGTCGGAATCGAGATCACGTCGGTCTTCAGGAGGTAGCCGACCGTCTTCTCTCCTGCCCAGACCGTGAAGGCACCGCTCACTCCCGCCGGAACGTTCAGACTCGCGGCGGCGGCCCCGGTTGAGTCCGTCGTCACGGTTCCGAGGACGACCGGGGCGGCGGTGGAGTGCAGGGCGACGACGACGGATGCCCGGGGGTCGTAACCGGTGAGGTTCACTCGAACGGCTTTGCCGGAAGGACTCGTGGTCTCACCGATCACGCGCGTTCCGAGGGTCGCGTCGAAGGACAGGTCCTCCGGTGCGAGCCACGCCTGCAGCGTGTAGCGGCTGCCGACCCCGGTCGCGACGACAGCGAGTTCCTCGTTCCCCGTCCAGACGTCGGAGGGAAGGTCGAAGTCTCCGCTGATGCCGCCCGCACCGTCAGCCGTGACGACCTGCCGAACGATGACGTCGTCCCACTCTCCCGCGCCGACCCCGACGACGGAAACATAGACCTGTTCGCCCGCACCGAATCCCACGGCGGCGAAGTCGCGGTCGCCCGCGGGCTCGAGGCCGACCGTCCACTGATGGGGCGTGTGGTAGAGCGAGGAAGGCGTTCCCTGGATCGTCAGGTTCGCGTAGCGATAGGTCGTCTCGCCGCCGATCGGCGTGCAGGTGAAGCGAAGTCGTCCGACGAGGTCGGATGACAGCGAGGCGGGCGCCTTGATCAGAAGGTTCGCGTACACCGCACCCAGCCCGCCGCCGCCGGCGCCCCACGGCTGGACCGCAGCCAGACTGTGGTCCTCGTCGTCGACGAAGCTCGCGTCCCCCCATGAGCAGGAGACGGTGTCGTCCGCGTCGAAGGGCAACGTCAGGTTGGCCCGGTAGCCGAGGAATGTCGCGCCGTTGAACTCGCGGTCCGAAGGTCCGAGCGTGGATGCCATGACGAACGGCCCGGTGTCGGGCCAGATCTCCAGCGGCGCAGCATGAGCCGCGTTCGCGGTGAGAAGGGATGCGGCGATAGCGATGCCGGCGGCGATGGCGGTCGCGCGGCGCGCGCGACGACGTGACGGACGACGGGACATCGCCGACTCCTTCGGGGGACGCAGAACACGAATGTATTCCGAAGCATAGAGCAAACAGTGCCCGTGCGTGCGGCGCGCAGACGTCGCGTAGAAGGAGTGATGACTGTGGAGCCTAGGAGAATCGAACTCCTGACATCCTGCTTGCAAAGCAGGCACTCTACCAACTGAGTTAAGGCCCCGGGCTATGGAATTGTGGGGCTACCAGGACTTGAACCTGGGACCTCTTCATTATCAGTGAAGCGCTCTAACCGCCTGAGCTATAGCCCCGATCGTGCGGCGCTCGCGCGCCGTCAACCTCCAAGACTTTACCCGACGAGCGGGCAAAGCGAAAATCGCGTCAGTTCGACGTGAAGCCGACGAGGAGGCCACCCGTCACCTTGACGGCGAGGTTGTAGATGCCCGCCATCACGGCGCCGAGGACAGTGACGACCACGAGGTTCAGAATCGCCACGATCGCTGCGAAGGCGAGGACGGACGGGAAGCTCACGAAGTTGGAGAGCAGGAAGCTGCCATCCGAGAAGCCGCCGAGGAACTCATCGGCCTGTTCGATGATCTGCGTGGCCTGCAGGACGAGGTAGACCAGGATGAAAGAGACGACGGTGACGATCGCGACGGCGATCGCCGCGAGGAAGGACAGCTTCACGGCCGACCAGAAGTCGACGTAGACGAGGCGCAGGCGCACCTGCTTGGCGCTGGTCTTGTGGGTCGACTTCTTGGCGAGCTTGTCGGCTACGGTGCTCATGCGTCAGTACTCTCTTCGGGGATCGGGGGCCCATCGACGGACTCTATGGCCGAGTCGTCCTCGGCAATGGCTTCGGTCAATCCGCGCTCACCGTTCCGCGCGATCGCGAGGATGCGATCTTCGTCGTCGGGGCGGGCGAACACGACACCCATGGTGTCGCGACCCTTGGCAGGGACCTCGGCCACGGCAGAGCGTACCACCTTGCCGCTGGCAAGAACCACCAAGACCTCGTCGTCGTCCGACACGATCAGACCGCCTGCGAGATCGCCGCGATCCTCGTTCAGCTTGGCCACCTTGATGCCGAGTCCGCCACGACTCTGGGTGCGATACTGACCGACAGCGGTGCGCTTGGCGTAGCCGCCTTCCGTCACGACGAAGACGAACTCGTCGTCCTGTGCGACCGATGCCGAGAGCAGGCTGTCGTCCGCGCGGAACGACATGCCCTTGACGCCCTCGGTGGAGCGCCCCATCGGACGCAGCGCCCCATCGGTCGCCTCGAAGCGGAGCGACATTCCGTGGCGGCTGATGAGCAGGATGTCCTGCCCCTCATCCACGAGGAGCGCCGAGACGAGCTCGTCGCCGTCTTCCTCGTCCTGTCCGCGGAGCTTGATCGCGATGATCCCGCCCTGGCGGTTCGTGTCGTACTCCTCGAGCCGTGTCTTCTTCACCAGGCCGCCACGGGTGGCGAGCACCAGGTAATCCGCGACCTTGTAATCGCGGATGTCGAGGATCTGCGCGATCTCCTCACCCGGCTGCAGGGCGAGCAGATTCGCGACGTGCTGGCCCTTGGCATCCCGACCGGCCTCCGCGACCTCGTACGCCTTCGCGCGGTAGACCCGGCCCTTGGTCGAGAAGAACAGCAGCCAGTGATGCGTCGTCGTGACGAAGAAGTGCTCGACGACGTCGTCGGCACGCAGCTGCGCGCCCTTGACGCCCTTGCCACCGCGATGCTGTGAGCGGTAGTTGTCGCTGCGCGTGCGCTTGATGTAGCCGTCGCGCGTGACGGTGACGACCATCTCCTCTTCGGGGATGAGGTCTTCGACCGACATATCTCCGTCGAAACCCTGGAGGATCTTCGTGCGGCGGTCATCGCCGAACCGCTCGACGATCCCCGTGAGCTCCTCGGTGATGATCGTGCGCTGGCGCGCCGGCGTCGCGAGGATGTCGAGGAAGTCGGCGATCTTGAGTTCGAGCTCGGCCGCCTCGTCGATGAGCTTCTGACGCTCGAGCGCCGCGAGACGTCGCAGCTGCATGTCGAGGATCGCTCCGGCCTGGAGCTCGTCGATGTCGAGGAGCTTCTGCAGACCCTCGTTCGCCTCGTTCGGGGTCGGCGACCGGCGGATGAGCGCGATGACCTCGTCGAGCGCATCGAGCGCCTTGAGGTAGCCGCGCAGGATGTGCATGCGCTCTTCGGCCCTGCGCAGGCGGTACTGCGTGCGCCGGACGATGACCTCGATCTGGTGGTCGATCCAGTGCGTGATGAATCCGTCGAGCGGCAGCGTGCGCGGCACGCCGTCGACGATCGCGAGCATGTTCGCGCCGAAGTTGTCCTGCAGCTGCGTGTGCTTGTAGAGGTTGTTGAGAACGACCTTGGCGACGGCATCCCGCTTCAGGACGATGACCAGGCGCTGGCCCGTGCGTCCCGAGGACTCGTCACGGATGTCGGCGATGCCCGTGATCTTGCCCTCGCGGGCGAGGTCGCTGATCTTGACCGCGACGTTGTCGGGGTTGACCTGGTAGGGCAGTTCGGTGATCACGAGGCAGGTACGGCCTTGGATCTCTTCGACGTTGACGACGGCGCGCATCGTGATCGAGCCGCGACCCGTGCGATAGGCGTCCTTGATCCCCTTGGTGCCGAGGATCTGCGCGTGCGTCGGGAAGTCGGGGCCGGGGATGCGCTCCATGAGCGCCTCGAGAAGCTCCTCCTTCGAGGCGTCGGGGTTCTCGAGCGCCCACAGTGCGCCGGCCGCGACCTCGCGCAGGTTGTGCGGAGGGATGTTGGTGGCCATGCCGACGGCGATGCCGACCGAGCCGTTGACCAGGAGGTTCGGGAACCGCGCGGGGAGCACGGTCGGCTCCTGCGTCTGCCCGTCGTAGTTGTCCTGGAAGTCGACGGTGTCTTCTTCGATGTCGCGCACCATCTCGAGCGCGAGCTGGGCCATCTTGGTCTCGGTGTAGCGCGGCGCGGCCGCGCCCTGGTTGCCCGGCGAGCCGAAGTTGCCCTGACCCTGCGCGAGGGGATACCGAAGCGCCCAGGGCTGGACGAGTCGCACGAGGGCGTCGTAGATCGGGGCGTCACCGTGCGGGTGGTAGTGGCCCATCACTTCGCCGACGACGCGCGCGCACTTCGAGAACGACTTGTCGGGACGGAAGCCGCCGTCGTACATGCCGTAGATCACGCGGCGGTGCACGGGCTTGAGGCCGTCGCGCACGTCGGGCAGGGCGCGCCCGACGATGACGCTCATCGCGTAGTCGAGGTAGCTCCGCTGCATCTCGGACTGCAGATCGACCTGGTCGATCTGTCCGTGGTTGTGTGCGGGTGCGTCGGGACGGACTTCGTCAGTCATATGGTTCTTCTCTGTCAGCCTGTCGAAGGATCAGATGTCGAGGAAGCGGACGTCTTTCGCGTTCCGCTGGATGAAGCCGCGGCGCGACTCGACGTCCTCGCCCATGAGGATCGTGAAGATCTCGTCGGCGGCGGCCGCGTCGTCGATCGTCACCTGCTTGAGCGTGCGGGTCTCCGGATCCATGGTCGTCTCCCACAGTTCCTTGTCGTTCATCTCGCCGAGACCCTTGTAGCGCTGGATGCCGTTGTCCTTCGGGATCCGTTTTCCCTCCGCGATGCCGGCGGCGAGCAGCGCATCGCGCTCGCGGTCGCTGTAGACGTACTCGTGGGGGGAGTTCGACCACTTGAGCCGGTACAGCGGCGGCTGCGCGAGGTAGACGAAACCGGCCTCGATGAGTCCGCGCATGTACCGGAACAGCAGCGTGAGCAGCAGCGTCGTGATGTGCTGGCCGTCGACGTCGGCATCGGCCATCAGCACGATCTTGTGATAGCGGGCCTTGTCGATGTCGAAGTCCTCGCCGATACCCGTGCCGAAGGCCTGGATCATCGCCTGGACCTCCTTGTTGCCGAGAGCGCGGTCCAGCCGCGCACGCTCGACGTTGAGGATCTTGCCGCGCAGCGCGAGGATCGCCTGCGTGTGCGGGTCGCGACCCTGCACCGCCGAGCCGCCGGCCGAGTCACCCTCGACGAGGAAGATCTCGCTGATCGACGGATCCTTGCTGGTGCAGTCCTTGAGCTTGTCGGGCATCGCCGCGGACTCGAAGACGCTCTTGCGCCGCGCGGTCTCGCGAGCCTTGCGGGCTGCGAGGCGTGCGGTCGCGGCATCGATCGCCTTGCGGATGATGTTCTTCGCCTGCACCGGGTTGCGGTCGAACCAGTCACCGAGCTGGTCTCCGACCACCTTCTGCACGAACGCCTTGGCCTCGGTGTTCCCGAGCTTCGTCTTCGTCTGGCCCTCGAACTGCGGTTCGGAGAGCTTGACCGAGATGACGGCGGTCAGACCTTCGCGCACGTCGTCGCCCGACAGGTTCTCGTCCTTCTCCTTGAGAAGGTTGTTCGCGCGGGCGTACTTGTTGACGAGCGTCGTCAGCGCCGCGCGGAATCCCTCTTCGTGCGTGCCGCCCTCGTGCGTGTTGATGACGTTCGCGTAGGTGAAGACGTTCTCGGTGTAGCTCGTCGTCCACTGCATCGCGACCTCGACCGAGATCTTGCGTACGGTGTCCTCCGAGTCGAAGTCGATGACCTCGTCGTTGACGTGCTCGGCCTTGCGGACCTTGTTGAGGTATTCGACGTAATCGACGAGACCACGCTCGTAGAGGAAGCTGTCGTTCGGCTGCTGCAGCACGACCTCTCCGGCTTCGACCTCTTCTTCGTATGCCGACGAAGGACGTTCGTCGCGCACGTCGATGCGCAGGCCCTTGTTGAGGAACGCCATCTGCTGGAACCGCGTGCGAAGGGTGTCGTATTCGAAGTCGATGGATTCGAAGATGGATGCATCGGGCCAGAACGTGATGGTCGTGCCGGTCGTCTCGCTCTTCTCCGCGCGCTCGAGGGGTGCCTGCGGCACACCGCCGTCGCGGTACTCCTGTCGCCAGACATAGCCTTCGCGGTGGACCTCGACCTCGAGGCGCGTGGACAGCGCGTTCACGACGGAGGAGCCGACACCGTGCAGACCACCTGAGACGGCGTAGCCGCCGCCGCCGAACTTTCCACCGGCGTGGAGCACCGTGAGCACGACCTCGACCGTGGACTTGCCCTCGGTCTTGTGCATGTCGACCGGGATGCCCCGGCCGTTGTCGACGACGCGCACGCCGCCGTCGGGCAGGATCGTCACGAGGATCGTGTCGCAGTAACCGGCCATGGCCTCGTCGACGGAGTTGTCGACGATCTCCTGCACCAGGTGGTGCAGCCCACGCGGGCCGGTCGACCCGATGTACATGCCGGGGCGCTTGCGAACGGCCTCGAGGCCCTCGAGCACCTGGATCTGGTCTGCCCCGTACTCCGCGCCGTTGGGTTCGATGCTGTTTCGGGGTGCTTCAGGAACGCTGTCGGGATTCACGGACGTCATAGGTTTCGAGCGCTCCTGATCGATCGTAGGGTGCCCTGACAGTCTACCGTGTCGCGGCTGTTCTCGTCGGTTCTACGGCCCTCTCGCGCCACCAAATCGGCCGGGAGACCCGAGGACGTGGTTCAGCCGTAAGTATCGCGAGGACCGCGCCCTGGAATGGCTCTGGGGCCCCATTTCCAGGAGGGGACGTCGGGGCCGAGAAAGCGGATGCCGGTGACTCCCGCTTCGGGGAACCTCCGCACGATCTCCGACAGGATGTGAGAGCGCATGAGCTGCAGCTGCTTGGCCCACGCCGTCGAGTCCGCCTGAACAGTGAGCGTTCCCTCCTGGAAGGCGACCGGCTGTGTGTGACCGGCGGTGTCTTCGCCGGCGACTTCGGCCCACGCCAGCACCACGTCCTCGCGGGCGAGCTGGGGGTTCCATCCGGCCTCGCGCGTCATGACGGCGAGCACGTCACCCACTCCGCGCGGGTCTCGACCCGCGCTGAACGGCACGTTCTCCTCGTCGAGTTCGCGACGGCGCTTCTTGCGGAATGTGCGGGATTGGGGCTCGAGCCCGCGCAGTCGCAGATAAGTGGACACGGTCTCGGGCACAGGGGCGTCGGCGTCAGGCATCCGCGGCCTCCAGGATGCGCCCGGCTTCGACCCGCACGACGCGGGCGCGCAGCTCGACCGGGATGTCGGCATCGACCGCGGCTGTGACGACCACCTGCTCGTAGCCGCTCGCGAGGCCTGCGAGGCGGGTGCGCCGGTCGGCGTCGAGTTCGGCGAAGACGTCGTCGAGGATCAGCACGGGATCACCGAGCCGCGACTCGGCGCGCAGGAGCTCGGCGGATGCGAGCCGCAGCGCGAGAGCGACCGACCAGGATTCGCCGTGCGATGCGTAGCCCTTGACCGGCAGGCCGCGCACCCGCAGAACGAGGTCGTCGCGATGGGGACCGACGAGGGTGACGCCGCGATCGAGCTCAGCGGAGCGCCGTGAGACGAGCGACTCGCGGAAGACGTCTTCGATGGCGCGCTCGACTCCCGATTGCTCCGCGGCCGTGCCCTCTTCGGGGTCGCCGCCGCGCGCGGACAGCGCCCATTCCAGCTGCGGCTGGTGGTCGGCGCCGGCGATCGCGGTGTACGCGTCGGACACCGGACCCTGCAGATCCTCGGCGAGAGCGAGCCGCGCACCGATGACCTCGGCCCCGAGTGCGATGAGCTTGTCGTCCCACACATCGAGAGTCGACAGCCCCTCGCCGCGGATTCCGCGGGCCCGCGCGGATTTGAGAAGGGCATTGCGTTGCTTCAGGACACGGTCGTAGTCGCTGAGCACCCCCGCGAGACGCGGGGAGCGCTGCACGAGCAGCTGATCGGCGAAGCGGCGCCGGGCGGACGGATCGCCGCGCACGATCTGGAGGTCTTCCGGAGCGAACAGCACGACCTGCGCGTAGCGCGGCAGTTCGGACGGCTTGACAGGTGCCCCGTTCACGCGCGCCTTGTTCGAGCCCTGCCGGTTCACCTGCACTTCGAGGAGCACGTGGCGCTCACCGTGTGCGAGGCGGGCGCGGATGATCGCGGCATCCGCTCCGTCTCGCACCATCGGCGCGTCCGTCGACACGCGATGGGAGCCGAGCGTCGCGAAGAACGCGATGGCCTCGGCGAGATTCGTCTTTCCCTGACCGTTGCGGCCGACGAAGACGTTGGGGCCGGGGCCGAGGGTGACATCGGCTGCCGCATAGTTGCGGAAGTCGACGAGACTCAGCTGCTCCACGATCACGCGATCCACCTTATGTGGAGCCGGCGACGCACCTACCGGAGCAGGAGGTTCGGCTGGAGGAGGTACTTGAACGACTCGGTCGCGGCCTTGTCGACCGAGGTCTGCGGCGTCACGAGCACGGGGCTCAGCTTGTTCGCGTTCTCGCTCGAGGTGAAGGTGATCCGCGCGAACTCGCTCTTGACCGCGCCGAGCGACTCGAGCAGATACTGCGGGTTGAGTCCGAGCGTGACGTCCTCGCCGACGAGGTGCGCGTCGACCGACTCGGAGGCCCGTGCCTGCTCGGTGCCCGAGGCATCCATCGACACACTGTCCGTCGTGAACGTGAAACGCAACGGCGCCGAGCGGTCCAGCACGAGCGACACGCGACGCACGGCTTCGGCGAGCTCAGCCGTGTTGACCACGGCGTGGTGCTCCGTCGCCTCGGGGAACAGCCGGCGCACGGGCGGGAAGTTGCCCTTGATGAGCAGCGACGTGACGGTCTTGTTGCCCGACGAGAACGCGATGATCTCGCGGTCGCCCGAGCCCGAGAACGCGATCGAGATGTCGCCGCCGTGGGCGAACGTCTTGCCGACCTCGGTCAGGGTGCGCGCCGGCACGAGGGCGGTGGCGGATTCATCGGATGCCGCGCCGCCGCCGTCCCAGGGGATCTCGCGCAGCGCGACACGATAGCGATCGGTCGCGACGAGGCTCAGCGACGTGCCCGAGACCTCGAGCTGGACACCCGTCAGCACGGGGGTCACATCGTCGCGCGAAGCGGCGAACGCCACCTGAGCGATCGCGGTGGCGAAGTCCTCGGCCGGGACGAGGCCCGATTCGCCGGTCACCTCGGGGATCGCGGGGTACTCCTGCACCGGCATCGACGCAAGGGTGAACCGGGCGGAGCCGCAGCTGAGGAGGATTCCGCCGTCTTCGTCGACCTCGATCTGGATCGGCGCATTGGGCAGGCGGCTGGCGATCTCGGAGAGCAGACGGCCGTGGACGAGGATCGTGCCCGGGTCGTCGACGGTCGCTTCGATCGTCGTGCGCGCCGAGGCCTCGTAGTCGAAGGCCGAGAGCGACAGCCCCGCATCGGATGCCTCGATCAGCACGCCGGCGAGGATCGGCTGCGGATTGCGCTGCGGCAGGAGCTTGACGACGAACGACACGGCTTCGCTGAACACATCGCGATTGACGTGGAACTTCACGAATGCTCCCTTACATCTTCTGTGGGCTTACTCATGCTAGTGCCCTCGCCCTCGGTGCCACACAGTGCGACCCGGATGCGACGTCTCCCCCGTCAAGGTGATCGGACGGGGCTTCTTCATCTTCGTTAACGTCATGGTGTTAACGCCTGTGGAAACTGTGGACAACTCGAGGGATCCCGCACGGGACACTGGAACCACATCTTTGTAAGTTGTGAGCGGGCTGCGGACGAGGCGAGGACGAGCATCCATCGTCCGAGGCGTCTTTCACTGTTTGCTCACAGCCTCGTGGCAGCTGTCCCGAGTTATCCACAGGTTTTCCACACTGTGGGAAACGTGATGATGGCGCTGCGGAGCCGGCATGTCAAGGGCGACTTGCGGCATATGTCGCCCGGTGGCGGGAACCGCCGAGTATGCGTATCAGCGTGGGCTGCGGCCGAGCTGCGTCGTGATGTCGGAGACCTGGTTGTAGATCGAACGACGTTCCTTCATGAGCTCGCTGATCTTCTTGTAGGCGTACATCACGGTCGTGTGATCGCGGTTTCCGAACAGCTGGCCGATCTTGGGGAGCGACAGACTGGTGCGTTCGCGGCACAGGTACATCGCGATCTGTCGAGCAGTCGCGATCGACTGCGAACGGCTCGAGCCGTAGAGGTCGTCGACCGTGAGCTTGAAGTACTGCGCGGTGGCGGTGATGATGTCGGTCGGCGAGATCACGTTCGCGTCGTCTTGGTCGATGATGTCGCGCAGCACCGTCTGGGCGAGCGACATGTCGAGATTCGAGCGGTTGAGGCTCGCGAACGCCGAGACGCGGATGAGCGCGCCCTCGAGTTCGCGGATATTGGATGACACCACGGTCGCGATGTACTCGAGCACGTCGTCGGGGATGTGCAGACGCTCCGACTGAGCCTTCTTGCGCAGGATCGCGATGCGCGTCTCGAGGTCGGGCGCCTGCACGTCGGTGATGAGGCCCCATTCGAACCGGCTGCGCATGCGGTCCTCGAAGCCCGTGAGGTGCTTCGGCGGCACGTCGCTCGTGATGACGACCTGCTTGTCGTGGTCGTGCAGCGTATTGAAGGTGTGGAAGAAGGCTTCCTGCGTCTCGGCGCGGCCCTGGAGGAACTGGATGTCGTCGATCAGCAGGATGTCGACGTCGCGATAGCGCGCCTGGAACGCCGACCCGCGGTTGTTCGCGATCGAGTTGATGAAGTCGTTCGTGAACTCCTCGCTCGAGACGTATCGCACCTTGATCCCGGCGTACAGGCTGATCGCGTAGTCGCCGATCGCGTGGAGCAGGTGCGTCTTGCCCAGACCCGAGTCGCCGTAGATGAACAGCGGGTTGTACGCCTTGGCCGGTGCTTCGGCGACGGCGACCGCGGCCGCGTGCGCGAAGCGGTTGGACTGACCGATGACGAAGTTGTCGAACGTGTACTTCGGGTTGAGACGGGTGTCGCTGCGGGTGATGGATGCCACGGCATCCGGGATCTCCTCCATCGGAGTCCGCATCGGCGAGACCGGCGCGGACGTCGCCTGCGGCTGCACGGGGATGGGGACGGTCAGATGTGCATCGGCGAGCTCGGGATTGACGACGACACGGAACGTCGAGACTTCGCCGTCGGGGGATGCCGTGGCGAGGGCCTCGAGGATCGGGGCCCTCATGCGCTTGTTGATCTGCGCGGCCGTCAGGTCGTTGGGGACGTCGAGATAGAGGGTGCCGCCCATGACGCCCTGCGCGACGGCGAGGCTGAGGAAGCCCTCGAGCTGCGGAGTGATCCGCTCGTCGGTGCGCAGGATCTCCAGCACGTGTGTCCAGACGGGTACATCCGGATTCTCGTGCACTGACATGGCCCCCCCGGGTTGTTGATGGATCCGAGGGCCGCCGCGGTTTCTTCACGCTCAGCCTGTGGATAACTGCCGGAGCAACGCTAGTCAGCACCGGTGCTCCGAGCAAACTCCACTGTACGGGCGACCCGCGTGTCACTGCCAGGGCGGTGGCCGGTCCTCGGCCATAATGCCCGCCCGTCTGCTCAGTTTGAGTTATCGGACCCGACGACGTAGCCTTAATCGGTTGACGTATGCCTTCTCGGCATCCTCGTCCCCTTCATCGTCGTCTCCGGTCGCACATCCGGTGACACTCCTTCATCCGGAAGTGATCTCATGAGCAAGCGCACGTTCCAGCCCAACAACCGCCGCCGCGCCAAGAAGCACGGCTTCCGCGCCCGTATGCGCACGCGCGCCGGCCGCGCCATCCTCTCGGCTCGCCGCGGCAAGGGCCGCACCGAGCTCTCGGCCTGACACAGGCCGGTGCTGGCGCGGCCGAACCGACTCACCCGCGGAGCGGATTACAAGGCCGTCGTCCGTCGGGGTCGTCGCTGCGCCGCCGTGCACACCGTGACCTACGTCACCACCACCGACGATCAGCGTCCCACCCGCTTCGGCTTCATCGTGAGTCGGCAGGTGGGATCTGCTGTTGTACGCAACACCGTTCGTCGCCGCCTCAAGTCGGTGTGCCTGACGGCGTTGCCCGCCGTCAGGCCGGGGTCCGACATCGTGATCCGAGCCCTCCCCTCCGCGGCGTCGGCGCCGTACGCCGATCTGCGCGACGAGGTCGTCCGCTGCCTCGAACGGAGGGCCGCCGCGTGAGCGTCCTTCCCGCGTACGCCCTCGGCACCGCGCACTTCGAGGCCTCGTCCGCGCTGCGCAGCATCCCGCTCCTCCCCCGCAATCTCGTGCTCGGTCTGCTCCACGGCTACCGCGCCACGATCTCGCACACCTACGGCGACGTCTGCAAGTACTACCCGTCGTGCTCGGCCTACGCGGTCGGCGCGGTTCAGCAGCACGGGGCGCTCAAGGGTGCGGTGCTCACCGCCGCGCGTCTCGGGCGCTGTCATCCCTGGGCCGTCGGCGGCGTCGATGACGTTCCGGCCCACGCACACTTCCGCCACGGACTGACGCCCCACGGGTTCGTCGTCCCGGCACCCTCAGGAAAGGACTGATCCGCCGCATGGATCTCTTGTTCGCCGCGACGTCGTCGCCGTCCCCCGCGCCGGCCGCCGGCGATTTCGACCTGATCGGCACGATCCTCTGGCCACTCAAGTGGCTCGTTGAGATGGTGCTCGTCTTCTGGCACTGGCTGTTCACCTCGATCGGGCTTCCGCCCGCGGACGGCATCACCTGGGTGCTCTCGATCGTCGGTCTGGTCATCGTGGTCCGCTCGGCGCTGATCCCGCTCTTCGTCAAGCAGATCAAGAGCCAGCGGAAGATGATGGAAATCGCCCCTGAACTGCGAAAAGTTCAGGAGAAGTACCGCGGCAAGAAGGATCAGCTCTCTCGTGAGGCGATGAGCCGCGAGACGATGGCGCTCTACAAGAAGCACGGCACGACTCCGGTGTCGAGCTGCCTTCCGCTGCTCGTCCAGATGCCGATCTTCTTCGCGCTGTTCAGCGTGCTCAACGACGTCACGAAGCACGTCCAAGCCGGCATCGGCGGAGTCGGCCTGCTGAACGCCGATCTCACTCAGCAGTTCTACGACGCGAAGCTGTTCGGCGTCGCATCCCTCCACGAGACGCTCATCAACGCGTTCGAGACCCAGAACGTCACGGCGATCGTCATCCTGCTCACGCTCGTCGTGCTCATGATCGCGTCGCAGTTCTTCACGCAGCTGCAGATCATCTCGAAGAACCTGTCCCCCGAGGCCAAGACCGGCCAGGCGTACCAGATGCAGAAGATCATGCTCTACGTCCTGCCGTTCGCCTTCGTCTTCTCGGGCGTCTTCTTCCCGCTCGGCGTCGTCATCTACTGGTTCGTGTCGAACCTGTGGACGATGGGTCAGCAGTTCCTCGTCATCCGTGAGATGCCGACCCCCGGCTCCGACGCGGCGAAGGCCCGTGAAGAGCGCCTGGCTCGCAAAGGCAAGGCGATCGACGGATCCGGCAAGGTCGTGCCGATGGAGAAGTACCAGGCCGAGCAGCAGCGACTCTTCGAAGAGGCGGAGGCAGCGAAGGCTGCCGCACCCAAGCGCCAGCAGCCGGTGAGCAAGCAGCGCGCGAAGAAGGCCCAGGGCAACAAGCCCGCCGGCGGAGGACAGCAGGGCAAGAAGCCCGACGCATCCACCGGCAAAGCCTGACCCTCTCCCACGATCCCACTCCGACGAGGACACGATGACTCAGACCCCCGACCACGCCGTCGATACCCGATCCGACCGTGCATCCGACACCGTGGAGCAGCTAGAGCAGGAGGGCGACTTCGCAGCCGACTTCCTCGAGGGCCTTCTCGACATCGCAGACATCGACGGCGATCTCGCCCTCGATGTGCGTGCCGGGCGTGCGTACGTCTCGGTGGAGGCGCCGGACGGCGGATCTGTCGGCGTCCTCGCCGACACCGACACGGTCCAGGCGCTGCAAGAGCTCACCCGCATCGCGGTGCAGGCGAAGACCGGTCGGTTCTCGCGACTGATCCTCGACATCGGTGGGTCCCGCGACACGCGCAAGCAGGAGCTCACGACCCTCGTCGAGCGGGCGATCGCCCGCCTCGAGGACGGCGCATCGCAGGCATCCCTCCCTGCGATGTCGAGCTACGAGCGCAAGCTCGTCCACGACATCGTCTCGGAGCGCGGCTTCGTCTCGGAGTCCTACGGCGAGGGTGCTGACCGCCACACCGTCATCAGCCGCGGCTGACCGACGTTTCACGTGAAACATCGATGAGTGACATCGAGGTCGAGCCCGCGATCGCCGCACAGATCTTCGGCGGTCGGATCGATCTGGCTCGCGCATTCACACAGGCTCTGGGTGAACACGGCGAAGAACGCGGTCTGATCGGACCGCTCGAGCCGCCACGCCTGTGGACGCGACACATCCTCAACAGTGCGGTGGCCGCTCCCCTCTTCTCCGGAACGGTCGGCGACGTCGGTTCCGGCGCCGGCCTCCCGGGCCTCGTGCTCGCCATCGCGCGACCGGACGTTCAGTGGGTGCTGATCGAGCCCATGGAGAGGCGCGTCGCGTGGCTCGATGAGCAGGTCGCTTCGATGGGACTCGACAACGTCGAGGTGCTCCGCACGCGTGCCGAGGACTGGAAGCGCGGGCCCGTCCTGGATGCTGTCACCGCTCGCGCCGTGAGCGCGCTGCGCACGCTCGTGCCGCTCACCGCTCCCCTCGTTCGCGACGGCGGAGAGCTGATCCTCCTCAAGGGAGCCGCGGCGACGAACGAGATCGAGGCGGCCGAGAAGGTGCTGCGCAAGTTCCGCGTGGCGGATGCCCGGGTCGAGTTCGTCGGTGAGGACATGCTCGACGAGCCCACCCGCGTCGTGCGAGCGACCGTCCGAGCCTGACGGGGAGCGGCCGGGCGAACCTGCGCCCCGTGATCGAGGAGCGGGTGCAGTGCTTCTGGAGATCGAGCTGTCGACGGGGCCCGCTTGTCGAGGTCGCGATGTTTCACGTGAAACGTCTGTCGGTCTGGGCTCTGCGACTTCCTCGCCTCCCCGACCGTCGTCGCTGTGTTGAGCCGATGTTTCACGTGAAACATGGTCTCGATACGGCGCCTCTTGTCGTCTCCCCGACCGCCGGAGCGCTGCGCTGACCACTCAACCGCGGCGTGATTGCCGGGCGCCGCCTCGAGAACGACCCACGGCGGCGGGGGACGACGAGCTCGCGGGTTAGAGTGGATGCCGACGTCCGACGAACTGCAGGAGCGCGTTTCACGTGGAACATCCCGACGACTCGGAGGCGACAGCATCCTTCGCATTCGACGACACTCCTCTCGCGCGTGAGCTGGCCGACCTCTCCGCCCGCCGCCGCGCGCTCGAGAGCGCCGAGGTGCAGTTGTCGGGTACGACGCGGGTCATCACCGTCTCGAATCAGAAGGGTGGCGTCGGCAAGACGACGACGACCGTCAACGTCGCCGCGGCGCTCGCATCTCTGGGCGCACGCGTCCTGGTGATCGATCTCGATCCGCAGGGGAACGCCTCCACGGCGCTCGGGGTGCCGCACACCGCTGACACTCCGAGCGTGTACGACGTGCTGATCGACGAGTTCCCGATCGCCGACGTCGTCCAGACGAGCCCGGAATCCCCGAATCTGCTGTGCGCGCCGAGCACGATCCACCTCGCCGGCGCCGAGATCGAGCTCGTCTCACAGGTCGCGCGAGAACACCGCCTCAAGACCGCGTTGGACGAGTACCTGGCGATTCCCGACCACCGCCTGGACTTCGTGCTCATCGACTGTCCTCCGTCGCTCGGACTGCTGACGATCAACGCCTTCACGGCCGCTGATGAGCTGCTCATCCCGATCCAGTGCGAGTACTACGCCCTCGAGGGCCTCAGCCAGCTCCTCGGCACGGTCCGCATGATCCAGAAGCACCTGAATCCGAGCCTGCATCTGTCCAGCATCCTTCTCACGATGTACGACGGGCGCACGCGTCTCGCGCAGCAAGTCGCCGAAGAGGTCCGCGAGCACTTCCCCGACGACGTCCTCCACACGGTCATCCCGCGCTCCGTGCGCGTGTCCGAGGCTCCGAGCTTCGGTCAGACCGTGATCGCCTACGACGGTCAGAGTGCGGGCGCGGTCGCGTATCGCGAAGCAGCCGTCGAGATCGTCCAGCGCAAGAGCGCGACAGAGACAGAACAGGAGTCCTGATGGCGAAGCGCACAGGCCTCGGCCGCGGTATCGGTGCCCTGATCCCCACGACGGAGGCCACCGAAGAGCGGCCCGCCGACGTCTTCTTCCCGAAGGCCCCGGAGCCCGTCGAACCCGAGCCCGAGCTCGTCGTCGTACCCGGGGCGCGACTCATCCAGGTCGATCCGCACGCGATCGTCCCCAACCCGCGACAGCCGCGCACGCACTTCGACAGCGACGACCTCGCGGAGCTCGTGCACAGCGTTCGGGAGTTCGGCGTCCTCCAGCCGGTCGTGGTGCGCGTGACGGACGAGGGCACCTACGAACTGATCATGGGGGAGCGCCGCACGCGCGCCGCCCGCGAAGCGGGCCTCGCATCCATTCCTGCGATCGTCCGCGAGACGGCCGACGAGAACCTGCTGCGCGATGCGCTGCTCGAGAACCTCCACCGGTCAGAGCTCAACCCCCTCGAAGAGGCATCGGCCTACCAGCAGCTGCTCGAGGACTTCGGCATCACGCAGGAGGAGCTGGCGGGTCGCATCGGCCGGTCGCGTCCTCAGATCAGCAACACCATCCGTCTGCTCAAGCTTCCGGTCCCGGTGCAGCAGCGCGTAGCCGCCGGTGTGCTCACAGCGGGTCACGCCCGCGCGATCCTGTCACTCGCCGACACCGAGGCCATGCAGCGGCTAGCCGACAAGATCGTGAACGAAGACCTCTCGGTGCGAGCTGCCGAGGCGGCGGCCAAGATGCCGGATGCCGGCACGAGTCGCCCCCCGAAGCCTCAGGCGGGTGCGCGCCGCGCACACCTCGACGACGTCGCCGAGCGACTCGGTGACCGCCTCAACACGCGTGTGAAGATCGCTCTCACCGCCAGAAAAGGCCAGATCAGCATCGACTTCGCGAGCATTCAGGATCTCAATCGGATTCTCGAGGAGATCGGCGAGACGGGCTACGGCTCCCTCTGAGCACGACGCAGGAGCAGGTCACGCTCCGCGTCGTTTCCCGGAAGCGAAGCCGCCCGCCGGAACGCCGCGCTCGCGGCATCCGGCTCCCCGAGACGCTCCAGCAGCTCTCCGCGCACGGCGTGCCAGGGTCGGAACTCCGACAGGTCGTCCGCCAGCCCGTCGACGAGCGGCAGCGCCGCGGACGGACCGTCGGCCATCGAGACCGCGACCGCGCGGTTGAGCGCGACGACGGGCGAGGGCGCGAGCTGCAGGAGGGCGTCGTACAGCGACACGATCCGCATCCAGTCCGTGGCTGCGAATGACGGTGCCGTGGCATGGCATTCCGCGACCGACGCCTGGACGCCGTAGTAGCCGAGGCCCTGCGGGGCCGCCGCGGCGATCGCGAGTGCGGCCCGACCTCGGGAGATGGCCGAGCGATCCCAGCGGCCGCGATCCTGCTCCTCGAGCGTGAGCGGGAGGCCCGCGGCATCCGTCCGCGCGGCGAAGCGAGAGGACTGGAACTCCATGAGCGCGATGAGCGCTTGCACTTCGGACTCACGCGGAGCGAGAGCGGAGAGCTGCCGCGCGAGACGCACGGCCTCGCGTGCGACGTCCGGGCGCACGGGATGCACACCGTCGCCGGGCGAGTAGCCCTCGGTGAAGAGCAGGTAGATCACCTGCAGCACGCTCGTCATGCGGGCGGGTCGCTCGGCGCGGTCGGGCACCTCGAACGGCACGTTCTCGGCGGCGAGTGTGCGCTTCGCGCGGACGATGCGCTGCTGCACGGTCGGCACCGAGATCAGCAGCATGCGGGCGATCTGCTCCGTCGTGAGTCCGGCCACCGTGCGCAGCGTCAGCGCGAGGCGTGCTTGCGCCGGCAGAACGGGATGGCACGCGACGAACACCAGCCTCAGCACGTCGTCTTCGATGTCATCGGGGTCGGCGGCGTCCTCGACGGGATGCCCGCGCTCGGCCATGAGCGCGTCGTGTCCGAACAGCGGCTCGCGCTCCTGCCAGCGCTCGCGTCGTCGCCACCCGTCGATCGCACGACGCTTCGCCACGGTCATGAGCCAGGCACCGGGCTTGTCGGGAATGCCGGCGTCCGGCCACTGCGCGAGGGCTTCGACGAGCGCCTCCTGCGCGAGGTCCTCAGCCCACGCGAAGTCACCCGTATGGCGCGTGAGCGCGGCGACGATGCGCGGTGCCTCGGACCGCCACGCGGCCTCGACAGCGCGACGCGTGCGATCGGCATCCGTCATGCGTGCGCCCCCGCGTCGCCCTGTCGACGTACGCTGGATGAGTGACGAACGACGAGCGGATGCCACGGCGCAGAGCGAGCCTCGAGCTCCTGCGTGCCGAGGCGGCTGACGAACTCGCGGTCGTCATCGCGGAGCGCCTTCGCGGCGGCGAGGACCCGTGGGCGTTCATGGAGGACCTCCCCACCGTCGACGAGCTCGTCGTCTTCACCCTGCGCGCCGAGAACATCGAGGCGAACGGCGGCGTTCGGCCCAACGCGGCTCGGAACTACCGCGTGCTGCGCCAGATCGCCCTCGACTACCCGCAGCTCACCGAGGCCGTGTGGCGACTGCTGGGCGACGCCGACACGCACCGCCGCTGGGATGCGACGGTGCGTGCGGACGCGCCCTGACTCGATCACGCGTTGGCTGCGCGCCACTCCTGCGCCTTCGAGAGCCACTCGTTGTCCTCGGGAAGATCGATGTCCGAGAACTCGTTGACGCGGCGCACCTCGAGGGCGACGCCGGGGCCGAGGGGGCACGCGAGCGCCCAGCGCTCGGCTTCCTCGCGCGACGCGACTTCGATGATCCAGAATCCCGTGAAGACCTCCCGGGCTTCGGCGAAGGGACCGTCGGTGACGGCCGGCGGGACGGCGTCGAAGTCGATGCGGAATCCCTCCGAAGCATCCGACAGACCCTCGGCCGTCAGGAACACCCCCGCCTTCTGCAGGGACTCGTTGTACGCGCCCATCTCGGCGACGACCTTCTCCATGTCGAGGTCGACCGCAGCCGTCGCCGCCGCGGCGGGTGAGACCTGCATGATCATCATGTAGCGCATTGCCTTCTCCTTGCTCGGTGGGTGAGCGGCCGGTTCGACCTTCTCACTCCGTTCGTCGAACGAGAAGCCGCGAGATCGACATCCACGGCGGAGAAGAATGGATGCCGAAACCGGCATGAACGCAGAAATCCCCGCTGACCTGGGAAAGGTCAACGGGGATCTCCGGAAAGTCGATCAGCCGAGGTAGGCGGCGAGGTCCTGCTCGAGAGCGAACTTCGGCTTCGCGCCGATGATCGTCGTCTCGACCTGGCCCTTGTTGAACACCTTCATCGCGGGGATCGAGGTGATCTGGTACTTCATCGCGAGGTCGGGGTTCTCGTCGACGTTGAGCTTCAGAACCGTGATCTTGTCGGGGTTCTCGGCCTGGATCTCGTCGAGGACCGGGGCGACCATGCGACACGGACCGCACCACGCGGCCCAGAAGTCGACGAGGACAGGACCCTCGGCCTGCAGGACATCCTGCTCGAACGTGGCGGACGTCGTCGCCTTGGCGGTCATGGGAGTGCTCCTTCTGTCGGAAAGTCTCTTCTTGATCGAACGCGCGAGGCGCTCGGATTGTTCCTAGGCTGCGTCCTCGGCGACGAGGCCGTCGATCTCGGACGCGTTGACGTCCGGGAGCCCCGCCTCTCCGAGGGCGGCGAGGTAGTGCTCGACGTCGAGTGCGGCGACCGTCCCGCTGCCTGCGGCGGTGACGGCCTGACGGTAGGTCGGGTCGATGACGTCACCGGCTGCGAAGACGCCCGGCACCGACGTGCGCGACGACCGGCCGTCGACCCACACCGTGCCCTCGGGCGTGAGGTCGAGCTTGCCGTGGACGAGGTGCGTGCGGGGGTCGTTGCCGATCGCGACGAAGAGTCCGTCGAGCGCGAGTTCGCTGCGCGAGCCGTCGACCGTGTTCTCGAGCACGAGACCGGTCACGGCATCCGCCCCCAAGACGTCTACCACTTCGCTGTTCCAGACGAACTCGATCTTCTCGTTCGCGAACGCGCGATCCTGCATGATCTTGGACGCGCGCAGCTCGTCGCGGCGGTGGATGACGTAGACCTTCGAGGCGAACTTCGTGAGGAACGTCGCCTCCTCCATCGCCGAGTCGCCGCCGCCGACGACCGCGATGACGCGCTCGCGGAAGAAGAACCCGTCGCACGTCGCGCAGTACGAGACACCGCGTCCCGAGAGGCGATCCTCGCCCTCGATGCCGATCTTGCGGTGCGCCGAGCCGGTCGCGAAGACGAGCGAGTCGCCCTCGAAGGTCTTGCCGGAGCCGAGCGTGACCTTCTTGACGGGACCGTCGATGTCGAGCTCGACCACGTCGTCGTAGAGCACTTCGGCGCCGAAGCGCTCGGCCTGCTCCTGCATCTTGGTCATGAGGTCGGGGCCCATGATGCCTTCGGGGAAGCCCGGGAAGTTCTCGACATCCGTCGTGTTCATCAGCTCGCCGCCGGCCTCGACCGAGCTCGCCACGACGAGCGGCTTCAGGTTCGCGCGCGCCGCATAGATGGCGGCGGTGTAGCCCGCAGGGCCCGAACCGATGATGATGACCTGACGCACGAGAGGACTCCTTCTGATCGCGTGGGATGCCTCGGCCCCCACCGATTCCTTCAACACATGGTAACCGCGGGGCATTCCAGCCCGCGGAGTCAGCGCCGCCCCGGCAGGAACCGCTGCGCGAGAGCGAGCGCGGGCTTGAGCTCGGGTGCGCGCAGCACCGCCAGCACGCCGACGTAGACGATCACCGATGCGATGCCGATGATCGCCGCGCCGAGCGCGCCCAGGAACTTGTCCGATGCGGTCCAGCCGTCCGCACCGCCGAGGAGCAGGAAGACTGCCCAGCCCGCGAGACCCGCGGGGATCGCAGCGATGACGTAGCGTCCGAACGACGGCCACCAGCTCGCGACGCCGATTCCGCCCAGCTTGCGGTCGAGCAGGATGACGGCGAGCACCATCTGCACGATCCCGGCGAAGGACTGGCCGAGCGCGATGCCGGCCGCGAGGTACTCGGTGGGCAGGAGCCACGACGCAAGGAGCGCCGTCACGACGACGAGCGCGCATTGCACGAGGGTGAAGAAGAAGGGAACCCGCGTCTCGTTGTAGATGTAGAACGTGCGCTGAACGATGAAGAGCATCGAGAGCGGCAGCAGACCGGCGAGGAAGCACACGAGCACGAGCGCGGCATCCACCGCCTCCTGCGTCGTGTTCGTGAAGATGCGGGATGCCGGGATCGCCGCAGCCGCGAGTGCTGCCGTCGCGACGACGATGAAGAGTCCCACGGTGCGCACGCTGCGCCCGATGTCGGCTTTCACCTCGTCATGGCGGCCGGCGGCCGCGTGCTCGCTCAGCTGCGTGAAGTAGGGCGTCCCGATCGAGACCGCGATGATCGAGTAGGGGAGCATGAACAGCAGCCACGCGTTCTGCGACACGAAGACGCCGGGGAACTCCTTGCTGACTTCGGACAGGATCTGGGACTGCACGAGACCCGCGAGCTGACCCGCGATGACCATGAGGAACGTCCAGCCCGCGAGACGCCCGATGTGGCGGAGCCCGACGCCTCGCCACCGGAAGTCGGGCCGGATGTGCAGACCGGTGCGTCGCCAGAAGAAGAACAGGATGGCTGCCTGCACGACGATGCCGAGCGTAGCGGTGCCGGCCAGGACAGCGACCTTCTGCGGCGTCCACGCCTCGAGCGAGCCGGTCAGCCCGAACAGCCAGATGAACACGCCGAAACCGGTGATCGAGACGACGTTGTTGACGATCGGCGCCCAGGTGAAGGGCCCGAACACGCGGCGTGCGTTGAGGGTCTCTCCGAAGAGGGCGTACAGACCGTAGAAGAGGATCTGGGGGAGGCACCAGTAGGCGAAGGCCGTCGCGAGCGCCTGCTGATCGGGCGGGAATCGCGGTGCGTACAGCTGCACCAGCAGCGGGGCGATCACGACGGCGACCGCCGTGACGGCAAGCAGCACCACCGTGCCGAGGGTCAGGAGCTTGGAGACGAACGCGCTGCCGCCGTCCTCGTGCCGCGCGGCCTTCACGATCTGAGGCACCACGACGGCGGTCAGCAGGCCGGCCTGGATGATCGCGTAGATGTTGTTCGGCAGCTGATTGGCGATCGCGAACGCGTTGCCCGCCTCGGTGGTCGCGCCGATCGCAGAGACGAGCACGACGGTGCGGAGGAACCCGGTCAGCCGCGAGACGATCGTGCCCGCCCCGAGCAGGACGCTCGCGCGCCCGACTCCGCTCACGAGTCGGACCCCTGGTCGGGCCGTGACTCCGCGGATGCCGGGGCTCCGGCATCCATCCCCTTCCGGCGCCGCGCCCGTGCCCGCCGAACCGTCCGCACGACGCCGAGGACGAGCAGGCCTCCGACGACGACCGAGAGGGCGACGATGCCGAAGGTCTCCCACTCGGCGCGCACGTTCACGTCGACGGTTTCGACCGGTCCGATCGCGACGCTCGCGCGACTGCGCAGCTGGAGCGTCAGCGTTACCTCGCCGTTGCCCAGACGGGCCCCGACGGGGACTTCGACGCGGGTGTTGCTCGCCGCCGTCGCGACGACGGGGTTCGCCCGCTGCACATCCAGCCGTAGGTCGTCGGGCGTCGCATAGAGCACGAGGTTGACGGGGTATGGGAGATCGTTCCGAACCGTGAACTTGAGCGCAGCCGCCGAGCCGACCAGATTGATCGTGGTCGTCGGAAGCAGCCGCACCGAGCCGAGCGTCGTCCGGGTCGCTTGGTGGTGCTCGGCGACGGCGGCGGCCCAGGCTTCGGGCTCGGCATCCCAGCCGACTCCGAGGAGCTGCAGGATCTCGGCTCGCTCGGGGCCGGTCAGCAGGGCGGGATCGTCGAGGATCGTCGCGAAGCGGGCGATCTCGGCCTCCTCGGAGAAGAGGGAGGATGCCTCGCTCACGCGCTCTGCGGGGGGTTCGGCATCCGCGATCCGCAGCGCCTGGGGCGCTCCGTCGATGATCGTCGCGAACGACGTGGCCGTGACATCCGGGTAGTCCGATGCCGCTTCGATCGCTGCGCGCAGACTCACCTGCGATGCGCTCGTGGAGCGATCGAGGGCTGCGAGGACGACACCGTCGCCCGCTTCGGCCGACGCGAAGGAAAGATAGGCGGATGCCGCGGCGAGCGATGCGCCGCGGATCGGGCCCTCGGCCCGCGCGGCGGCCTCCGAGAGTTCGCGACTCATGTCCGCGTCGTACACGAGCAGCCCGGCGTCGCCGGCGGAGGCGTGCGCCGAGACGGCGGAGCCGCCGGCACCCGCGTCGGTCGCCGTCGAGGGAACGAGCGTCAGCGATCCGTCCTCGTCGGTGCCGAGTGCGCCGAGGGACTCGACCGCGCCGGGGGTCACGGAATCGGCGCTCGGCCAGTACACGGCGCCGCGTGTCGCGGAGACATCGAGCAGCGCGTCGAGCGCGGGGAACGACGGTGCGAGCGGATCGACGCTCGGCGACGGGGAAGGAGTCGGCGTGGCCGCCGGCTCGTCGTCGGGTGTCACTGGCGGGAAATCCGCCGCGTTCAGAAAGGCGGCGAGCGATGTCGGTGTGTGCGGACTGCCGCCGGCCTCGACCTGGACGGCAGGGTCGGCATCGCCGAACTGCAGAGCGAAGCGGGCGTTGGGAAGGCCCGCCAGGCGCTCGAGCCACGCGACCGCGCTCTCGGGAGCCGAAACCCCGAGCACGCGGATCGCGGCGAGAATCGCCGGGTCGATCCCGAGAATCGCCGTCGTCCCCTGCACGGCGTCGAGCGCGTCTTCCAGCGCGCCCCCGTCGGCGGTCAGCTCGGTCAGTTCCTGAGCCGTGAGCAGCGCTTCCGAACGGGGGGCTGCGGTGATCGGCACGACGATGCCGATCCCGGCGCGCGGGTCGTCGCGAGGGACGACGACGACGCTCGTCGAGCTCATCGGCCCTTCGGCGCTGTCGTACGAGGCGACGATCGGATACACCCCGGGTGCGAGACCCGCGAGGGCCGGGGCATCGGCGGGGACGAGGATGCCCGTGAAGTCCTGCTCACCGGGTGCGACCGGCTCGAGCGTGGCCGTGCCGATCGCCTCGACGGCCGGCCCGTCGGTCGTGCCGTCGAGCCACGAGGCGAGTTCCGCCCGCGATGCGAGGGCGCCGCGCCCGAGCGAGAGGGTGACGGTCGTCGGCGGGGTCGCGGCATCCGTCCCGTTCTCGATGCCGACCGAGACCGTGAGACCGTCGCCGGCGCGCAGGATGCCGTCGCGAATGGGCGAGAGCGTGACGTCGACGACCCCCGGGGAAGACGTCGGGGTGGGCGTCGGAGTCGTCGCAGCGGATGCCGGCGCCCCGACGCCGATGCCGATCGCGAGCGCCGCGGCCGTCGCGAAAGCGGCGAGAACGCGGAGGCGCGTGTGGCGCGGAGGGGGCACGATCATGGATGTGGGGGTTTCGCTCCTGTGCGATGTCCGGACCGCACGATCAGGTGCGATTCTAGGCCGCGAGCCTCCGAGGCTCCCGACACCTCGCGGCACGACCCGCTTGAATAGGGCGATGCGCCCTCCCCTGCCCGAACCCGATCCTCTCCTGTGCCGGGATCTCGCGACCGACCTCGGTGCCGCGGAGTTCACTTCCGCGGCACTCCGCGAGGCGTGGGGCGAGTCCGCCGACACCGCGATCGCACGGGGACTGCGCTCACCGGCCCTGCGCGCCCTCAGCGAGCGGGACGACGCGCTCGCCGTGCTGGGGCGGCTGCTCGTGCTCGGGAGGCCGCAGCCGCTCGCGCTCGTCGACCATGCCCTTCCCGCGACCCGCGCCGACGGTCTCTCGCGACTCGGTCTCGCGGCGATCGAAGATGACGACGTCGTCCCGTCGGCGATCGTCAGGCCGCAGTCGTTCGTCGACGAGCACGGCGAGGGCGAATGGTGGATCGCGAGCGACCTCGACGAGGCGGCGCTCGGCGGTCCGCTCCCCGAGGACCATGTCCTGGGGGTGGGCGGCGCCTCGCTCACGCTCGCGTCGCTGCAGCTTCCGACCCCCGCCGAGCGCGGGCTCGACATCGGGGCCGGCTGCGGCATCCAGGCGCTCCGCGCTCGCCGCAACGTCGCGCACGTCGTCGCAACCGACATCTCGGAGCGCGCGCTCGCCTTCACCCGGCTGAACGCTCTTCTGAACGGCGTCGAGGGGATCGAGACGCGAGCGGGCAGTCTGTTCGCCCCCGTCGCGGGCGAGCAGTACGACCGGGTCGTGTCGAATCCGCCGTTCGTCATCACTCCGCGCGTCGAAGGGGTGCCAGCGTACGAGTACCGCGACGGCGGGCTCGTCGGCGACGACCTCGTGGCGGCGTTCGTCACGCAGGTCGGTCCGCACCTCGCGCCGGGGGGCGTCGCACAACTGCTCGGCAACTGGGAGACCCGCGGCGGCGTCGACGGTCTCGACCGCGTGCGGGAGTGGGTCGCGGCATCCTCCGTCCCGCTCGAGGCCTGGATCGTCGAGCGCGAGAGCCTCGACCCGCTCGCCTACGCCGAGCTGTGGGTGCGCGACGGGGGCACGCTGCCCGGGACGCCCGGGTTCGCGCAGCTCATCGACGCGTGGACGATCGACTTCGCCGAGCGCGAGGTCAGGGCGATCGGGTTCGGCTACATCCTGCTCCGGCGACCCGCGACGGGCGAGCCCACGCTCGCGAGATACGAGCGGATGCCGCAGCCCCTGCCCGACGGCGGGCTCGGCCGGCACCTGGCCGACGCGCTCGCCGCCCACGACGCGCTCGCGAGGCTGAACGACGGCGAGCTCGCGGCATCCCTCGTCGTCGTCGCACCCGACGTCACCGAGGCGCGACACCAGCTGCCCGGAGCCGAGGCGCCGACGCTCATCGAGCTGAGGCAGGGCGCAGGATTCGGGCGTTCGCTGATCGTCGACCCCGGACTCGCGGCGCTCGTGGGCGCCTGCGACGGAGACCTGCCGCTCGGCGTGCTCATCGACGCGATCGCCGAGCTCCTGGAGGTGGATGCCGGTGACCTGCGCGCCGATCTGCTTCCGCGCGTCCGGGAGCTGGTGTTCACGGGTTTCCTCCGGTTCGGGTGAGGCCGCGCCTGCGTGTCGCATTCAGGTTGAACCGGGCGGAGGAGGTGCTGCGAGGGGTGGATGGCACGATTGATCCTGAGCGCGAGACACCCGGACGCCGAGAGAGTGCTCGGTAGGCTCGTGGGCATGCTCAACATGGCCGAGGGCGTCGCGCGCCTCGGCGCGCTCGCCGAGTCCCCCGTCATCGCGACCCTCGCGCTGGCCTTCGCGGACGCCGGATTCGACCTCGCTCTCGTCGGCGGTCCCGTGCGCGACGCGCTGCTCGGCCGACCCGTGAACGACCTCGACTTCACGACGGACGCGCGGCCCGACGACATCCTGCGCATCGTGAAGCCCGTCAGCACGGCGCAGTGGGACATCGGCCGCGCCTTCGGCACGATCGGTGCCCGCGTCCGGGGCGAGCAGGTCGAGATCACGACATATCGCGCCGACAGCTACGACGGCGTGACCCGCAAGCCGACCGTCGAGTTCGGCGACATGATCGAGGGCGATCTCGTGCGGCGTGACTTCACGGTCAACGCGATGGCCCTCCGGGTTCCCGGTCGCACGCTCGTGGACCCGACGGGCGGGGTCGAAGATCTCGTCCGCGGCGTGCTGCGCACACCGGTCGACCCTGCGATCAGCTTCGGCGACGACCCGCTCCGGATGCTGCGGGCCGCCCGCTTCTCGTCGCAGCTCGAGTTCGCCGTCGATCCCGCGACGGTCGCGGCGATCACGGAGCTCCGGGCGTCGCTCGGGATCGTGAGCCCTGAGCGCATCCAGAGCGAGCTCGTACGGCTGCTGCAGACGCGCGACCCGGTGCGCGGCATCCGTCTTCTCGTCGACACCGGACTCATGCAGGAGTTCCTGCCCGAAGTGCCGGCGCTCAAGCTCGAGGTCGACGAGCACCACCACCACAAGGACGTCTACGAGCATTCGCTCACGGTGCTCAGCCAGGCGATCGAGCTCGAGCGGTCACGGCATCCCGAGTCCGCGCCCGACGTCCCCCTGCGCATCGCCGCCCTCCTGCACGACATCGGCAAGCCCGCGACCCGTCGCCTCGAGCCGGGCGGCGGCGTGACGTTCCACCATCACGACGTCAAGGGGGCACGGCTCGCGCGCAAGCGCCTGCAGGCGCTGCGGTTCGACACCGACACCACGAACTCGGTCGCACAGCTCATCGAGCAGCACCTGCGCTTCTTCGGCTACGCCGAGGGCGCGTGGACCGACTCGGCGGTGCGTCGGTATGTGCGGGATGCCGGGCCCGAGCTCGAACGCCTGCACATCCTGACGCGGGCCGACGTGACGACGCGCAACAAGCGCAAGGCCGCTCGGCTCGCGGGTGCGTACGACGACATCGAGCGGCGCATCGCCGAGCTCTCGGCGCAGGAGGAGCTCGACTCGATCCGCCCCGAGATCGACGGCAACCGGATCCAGGAGATCCTCGGCATCGCGCCCGGCCGCGAAGTGGGCGAGGCGTACCGCTGGCTGCTGGACCTGCGGCTCGACGAGGGCGTGATCGGCGCCGACGAGGCCGAACGGCGTTTGCGCGAGTGGTGGCGCACCCGCTGATCCTCGTCGAGACCGAGTGATCGCGTCGAAACCGACGTTCAGGGGGTCGGTTTCGACGAGAAACCTCGGGTTCGCGACCCGGGCGCTGACTACACTGGTCGCACGCTCCCCGACGTCGATCGGAGCCCCATGCCTTCGCCGTGGTCACCGCGCCGCGATGTCTCGCCCGAGACCTCGCGTCTGCTGATCGAGCGCGCGCACGAAGAGCTGCTCGCGGGGCACGATGAGGATCAGCGACTGCTGGATGTCCGCCCGCTTGTGCGCGAGTCGTGGCGGCGCTCGCGCGACGGACTCGTCGGTGCCGAAGCCCTGCCCCCGCTCGATCTCGGCGGCGATGCGATCGACGAGTATCTGCGCACGCATCCGCTGTCGGGTGTCATCGACATGGTGCGCGGGCTGCTCCTGCCGGGTGGGCCGGACGAGTCCGGCGTCGTCGTCGCGGTCGGTGATGCCGCGGGCCGGCTGCTGTGGGTCGACGGCGATCGGAGCGTGCGCGCACTCACGGGCGAGATGGGATTCGTCCCGGGGGCGAACTGGTCCGAGGCCGCGGTCGGCACGTCGGCGCCGGGCACCGCCCTGCAGCTCGACCGCGGCGTGCAGATCCGCGGGGCGGAGCACTTCAACCGCCTCGTGCAGCCGTGGTCGTGCACGGCGGCGCCCGTCCACGATCCCGAGACCCGTCGCATCCTGGGCGTCATCGATGTGACGGGCGGTGTCGAAGCCGTCTCGCCTCAGGCGCAGCTGCTGGTGGATGCCGCGGCTCGCGCGATCGAGGGCGAACTCATGGTCGCCCGGCTCAAGGCGCGCGCCGCGCCGTCGCGCGCACGACGGACGAAGCCGGTGCGCAGCACGGCCGTGCGCTCGACCCTGCGGGTGCTCGCCCGCGATCGGGCGCTGCTCGAGGTCGCGGGCGACGGCGCGGAGACCGTGACGGAGCTCGGCGCACGTCATGCCGAGATCCTGCTCATGCTCGCGGTGCACCGCCAAGGTCTTTCGGCCGAGCGTCTGGGCGAGCTCGTGTACGGCGAGGCTGACGCGAAGGACACCCTGCGCCCCGAGCTCGTGCGTCTGCGCAAGCATCTCGAGCGCGTCGCGCCGCACCTCGTGCCCGCATCCCGTCCGTACCGGCTCACCGCCGACCTCGAGACCGACGCGCATCAGCTCCTCTCGCTCCTGGATCGCGGCGCGCACCGGGTCGCGCTCGCCGCGTTCCACGGCGACGTGCTGCCGACCTCGCACGCACCCGGCGTGGAGGAGTTCCGCGACGTCGTGCGCGTCGCCCTGCGCGAAGCGCTCGTGGCCGAGGCATCCGTCGACGTCCTCCTCTCGTTCGCCGACACCGCGGCCGGCGCCGACGACGTCGAGCTCCTGCGGCTCTGCCTGTCGATGCTGCCGCCGCGCTCGCCGAAGCGCGCGCCGCTCGTCGCCCGGATCGAGCGCCTCGAGGCCTGACCCGCTGCTGTGACGGGTTTGGGGTGCCCATTCACCTTGGGGCAGAGCATGCCGCGCCCCGAACGGAATGGGGCGCCCCAAACCCCGACACTGCGGAGCGGATCGCGAGCGGCGACGATGCAACGGGATGCAACGTTGCGCGGCCTACCTTCGACGCAACGTCAATCCGCGCGACAAGGACCGTCGCGCACACGTCGAAGGAGACACCATGACCATCGTGGAAGAGGGCGTCTCGAGCGTCTACGCCGCTCCCGGGCAGCGCGGCTCGGTCGCCGACTACCGCCCCCGCTACGGCCACTACATCGGCGGCGAGTTCGTCGAACCCGTGAAGGGCCAGTACTTCGAGAACATCTCGCCGGTCAACGGCAAGCCGTTCACCGAGGTCGGCCGCGGCACCGTCGAGGACATCGACCGGGCGGTGGATGTCGCGTGGCAGGCATTCCAGTCCTGGAAGAAGACGACACCGGCCGAGCGCAGCGTGATCCTCAACAAGATCGCCGATCGCATCGAGTCCAACCTCGAGAAGATCGCGGTCGCCGAGACGTGGGAGAACGGCAAGCCCGTCCGTGAGACGCTCGCGGCCGACATCCCGCTCGCGATCGACCACTTCCGCTACTTCGCGGGCGTGCTGCGGGCGCAGGAGGGCACACTCAGCCAGCTCGACGAGAACACCGTCGCGTACCACTTCCACGAGCCGCTCGGCGTGGTGGGCCAGATCATCCCGTGGAACTTCCCGATCCTGATGGCCGTGTGGAAGCTCGCACCGGCGCTCGCGGCGGGCAACTGCGTCGTGCTCAAGCCGGCGGAGCAGACTCCGGCATCCATCCTCTTCCTCTTCGAGATCATCGGAGACCTGCTGCCCGCCGGCGTCGTCAACATCGTCAACGGCTTCGGCATCGAGGCGGGGGCGCCGCTCGCGTCGCACAAGAAGATCCGCAAGATCGCGTTCACGGGCGAGACCACCACGGGCCGCCTCATCATGCAGTACGCCTCGCAGAACCTCATCCCGGTGACGCTCGAGCTCGGTGGCAAGAGCCCGAACCTGTTCTTCGAGGACGTCGCGTTCCGCACCGACGATGCCTACTACGACAAGGCGCTCGAGGGCTTCACGCTCTTCGCTCTCAATCAGGGCGAGGTCTGCACGTGCCCGTCGCGCGCGCTCATCCAGCGCTCGATCTACGACCGGTTCCTCGGCGACGGGCTCGACCGTGTCGGCAAGATCATCCAGGGCAACCCGCTCGATCCGAACACGATGATCGGGGCGCAGGCGTCCAACGACCAGCTCGAGAAGATCCTGTCCTACATCGACATCGGCAAGCAGGGCGGTGCGAAGCTGCTCGCGGGCGGCGAGCGCGTCGACCTCGGCGGTGACCTGAGCGAGGGCTACTACGTCGCGCCGACGGTCTTCGAGGGCACGAACGACATGCGGATCTTCCAGGAGGAGATCTTCGGTCCGGTCGTCTCGGTCACGTCGTTCGACACGTTCGACGACGCGATCTCGATCGCGAACGACTCGCTCTACGGCCTCGGCGCGGGCGTCTGGAGTCGCTCGGGCGACACCGCCTACAAGGCGGGCCGGGCGATCGAGGCGGGCCGCGTCTGGACGAACACGTACCACCAGTACCCCGCGCACGCGGCGTTCGGCGGATACAAGCAGTCCGGCATCGGTCGCGAGAACCACCTCAAGATGCTCGACCACTACCAGCAGACGAAGAACCTGCTCGTGTCGTACGCGGAAGGCGCCATGGGCTTCTTCTGATCCGAGAACTCACCCGCTCGACGGCCGGCTCTGGCACCGGCTGTCGGGCGGGTGAACCACTCCTCCAGGAGGGAAGGCCATGATCGACACGTACAGTCGCGTCGCGGTGACGGATGCCGCGGCCGGATTGCTTCGCGATCTCACGAAGCAGCACGGCGCGCTGATGTTCCATCAGTCGGGAGGATGCTGCGACGGGAGCGCCCCCATGTGCTACCCCGTGGGCATGTTCCTCACAGGGTCGTCGGACGTCCACCTGGGCGCGCTCGAGGTCGGCCTCGACGATCCGATCCAGGTCTACATCTCCGAGGCGCAGTTCGAGTACTGGAAGTACACGCACATCACGATCGACGCCGTGCCCGGGCGGGGTGCGGGCTTCTCGGTCGAGTCGCCGACGGGGATGCGGTTCATCGTGCGGTCGCGGATGCTCGACGACCCCGAACTCGTGCATTTCGGGCTGAAGCCGTAGGCGCGGCGCTAGCATCGCTCCCGTGAGCGACCCCGAGCAGGAGATGACCCCGAACGAGGGGTTCTTCACGGCCGAGCGCGCGAAGGCGTTCGCCGACGCGGTCGTCGCGATCGCGATGACGCTGCTCATCCTCCCGCTCATGGAGAGCGTCGCCGACGTCGCGGGCGCCGACAAGTCCGCCGCGCACTGGTTCGACGAGCATCAGCAGCAGGTCATCAGCTTCGTGATCAGCTTCGTGCTGATCGCGATGTTCTGGATGAGCCATCATCGCGTCTTCGCGACGGTCGACACCGTGACCACTCCGTTGCTGTGGATCATCATGGCGTGGCTCCTGACGATCGTCTGGCTGCCCGTCGCGACGGCGATGTCGGGGCAGATGAGCGGCGACGACCCGGTCGTGAAGATCGTCTACATCGGGAGCATGGTCGTGACCTCGCTCGTCATGCTCGGCCAGCGGCTGTATCTGCGCGCGCATCCTCAGCTGCACCGCATCACCGAGCCGCACCTCGTCGCGGGAGCGAGCGCCGACATCGCGATGGCCGTGCTCTTCATCGTCGCGCTCGCGGTCGCCGTGCTCGTGCCGGCGATCGGCTACTGGGCTCTGCTCGTGATGTTCCTCGTGACGCCCGTGCAGCACGTCATCGCCCGGATGCTCACCCGAGCCCGCTGATCACCGGCCGAGGAACGCCGCGAAGAAGCCGAACTGGCTGAGCAGCCAGAACAGCAGTACGCCTCCCGCGATGATGAACGTGATCCACGGCACGCGCCGCTTGAGTCGCAGACCGCCCGCGGCGACGCCGGGCGGCGGCCGCAGCATCCCGTCCGCCGCAGTGAAGGGGATGGATGCCGCGCCCCCCGCCGCGGGCGGTCCGGCGATCACCGGCACCGATTCCTGCAGACGCTCATCGCGCCAGCGGGACCACTGCGCGAACTTGTCGAGGAGGGCGGCGACGACCGAGAAGAGCCAGTTCCACATCGCAGGATCGAGCGTCGAGAAGTCGCGCTGACCATAGAGGAACAGCCAGTCGTCGACGATCTCGACGTCGAGTGCGGCGGCGTTGTCGATGAACCGCGCCATGATGTCGGGCGTGAACAGGTAGAGCGCATCGCGCTCGTAGCCCGCGGGGCAGTAGAGCGAGAAGAACTGATCGAAGTCGCCTTCGAGGCTCAGACGCTGATCCTTGTCGAAGGAGGCCGGCAGGTTCGAGCCGAACAGGCTGTTGTTGCCGGTGGCGTCGAGCACGATGTGCGGAAGCGGCACGTCGAGCTTGACGGCGACGTACCCCCATCGGTGGGTCGTGGAGTTCTTACCCGACTTGGTCGTGTACCGGTAGTTCGCGAACTCGACGAAGCGGGGCTTCTCGCCCCGCACGAGGTCGCTCGACATGCGCGACGAGCCGAGGCTGAAGATCATGCCGGGGAGTCCGGGATTCGCGAACTGCGGCAGATAGCTCATGCCATTCGCGCGCGCGAAGCGGTCGAGGCGGTACCGACGATCCCCCTGACCGCGGAAGAAGCGCACGGCGACGATCACGATTCCGGCGATGACGATCGCGACGATGACGATCGGCAGCAGCCCCGTCAGGGCCCCCAGCACACCGAAGCCGGGCTGACGGGTGGCGACGGCGGCGAACGACGTCGCGATCGTCGCGAAGACGACGACGAAGAACACGGCGAAGATTCCGACGACGATGCCGACGATCGCGAACGTGGCTCCCGCGACCGAGAGCGTTCCCGCCGCTCGGAGCTCCTTCGTGTGAGCGCGTACCGCGGCCGGATCGACCGGTTCGACGAGCGGCCGCGCGTCGAACGGCAGCGAAGGCCCCGGCATCCCACTCATCGGTCCTCCCCGAGATCGACTGCTGTCCACGCTACCCGCGGTGCGGCGTGCACAACGTCGGCAATCCGCGCGCGATCGGGCTCGGGAAGCGCCTTCGAGACGCATTCGCGGCAAGATTGCAGGAGTTGTGCACGGCGAGGAGGCAGCACCATGACCGCTCACGATCCCGACGACCTCGAGGCGCTGCGCGCGAAGTCGGATGTGCTCGGCCTCGACGCCCTCCTGAGCGCGGAGGAGAGAGCGGTGCGCGATCGCGTGCGCGCCTTCGTCGACACCGAGATCCGCCCGTACATCGCGGGCTGGTTCGATCGCGGGCATTTCCCTGCCGAGCTCGCCCCCGCGTTCGGCGAGCTGGGCGTGCTCGGAATGAACCTGGAGGGGTATGGATGCCCCGGCCGCACCGCCGTGGAGTACGGGCTCGCAGCCCTCGAGCTCGAAGCGGGCGATTCGGGGCTGCGCACCTTCGTGTCGGTGCAGGGGTCGCTCGCGATGGGGTCGATCCACCGCTGGGGCAGCGAGGAGCAGAAGCAGGAGTGGCTGCCGCGCATGGCGCGCGGTGAGGTCATCGGCAGCTTCGGGCTGACCGAGCCGACGGCGGGGTCGGATCCCTCGAGTATGAAGACGTACGCCGAGCGCGACGGCGACGACTGGATCCTCACGGGTGAGAAGCGCTGGATCGGGCTCGCCTCGATCGCCCAGGTCACGGTCGTGTGGGCGCAGACGCGCGAGGGCGTGCGCGGTTTCGTCGTGCCGACCGACTCACCCGGCTACGAAGCCGTCGTGCTCGAACCCAAGGGTTCGATGCGCGCGTCGGTGCAGTGCGAACTGCGGTTCGACGGCATCCGTCTTCCGTCCTCAGCGGTCCTGCCCGGCGCGGTCGGCCTGCGAGGCCCGTTCTCGGCGCTGAACGAAGCGCGATACGGGATCGTCTGGGGTGCGTTGGGAGCCGCTCGCGACAGCTACGAAGCGGCGCTGCGCTACGCCCTGGCCCGCGACCAGTTCGACCGGCCGATCGCCGGCTTCCAGCTCACGCAGCAGAAGCTCGTCGACATGCTGCTCGAGCTGCAGAAGGGCGCGCTCCTCGCGCTCCACCTCGGACGGATGAAGGATGCCGGAACCCTCCGCCCCGAGCAGATCTCGCTCGGCAAGCTCAACAACGTGCGCGAGGCGATCGCGATCGCCCGCGAGGCGCGCACAATTCTCGGTGGTAACGGCGTGCTGCTGGAGCACTCCCCGATCCGGCACGCCGCGAACCTCGAATCGGTCCGCACATACGAGGGCACCGACGAGGTGCACACGCTGATCCTCGGGCAGCACATCACCGGGATGGGCGCCTTCCGGTGACCGGTCCGCTCGAGGGGCTTCTCGTCGCGGACTTCAGTCGTGTGCTCGCGGGGCCGTACTGCACGATGCTGCTCGCCGATCTCGGCGCGACCGTCGTCAAGGTCGAGGGCCCCGACGGCGACGAGACACGGCGATGGATGCCGCCCTCCGCCGGCGACGATGCGACGTACTTCCTGTCGGTCAATCGCGGCAAACGCGGCATCGTGCTCGACCTCGCCGACCCGGCGGATGCCGAGGTCGCACGGGCACTCGCCGCCAGGGCCGACGTCGTCGTGCAGAACTTCCTGCCTGGCACAGCCGCCAAGTGGGACCTCGACTACGACAGCGTTCGGACCTCTAATCCCGGCGCCGTCTACGCATCGATCTCGGGCTTCGGAGCGGACTCGCCACAACCGGGCTACGACGTGCTCGCGCAGGCGCTGTCGGGGTTCATGAGTGTGACCGGCGAGCCGGGCGGCCCGCCGACGAAGGCGGGTGTGGCGATCGTCGACGTCGTCACCGGGCTCCACGCCGCCGTCGGAATCCTCGCGGCGCTCCACCACCGCGACCGCACCGGCGAGGGCCAGCACGTCGAGGTGAACCTCCTGAGCTCAGCCCTCTCGGCGCTCGCCAACCAGACGGGCGCGTGGGCGTTCGCGGGTGTCGTGCCGCAGCGACTCGGCAACGAGCATCCGAGCATCTTCCCGTACGGCCCCTTCCCGACGGCCGACGGCGACCTCGTCATCGCGATCGGCAACGATCGGCAGTTCGCGCGACTGCGCGAGGGCCTCGGGATGCCCGTCGACGAGCGATTCCGCGCCGCGGCCGATCGCAGCCTACGTCGCGACGAACTCCGCCCGCTGCTCGTGGCGGCGCTGGCTTCGCGCTCCGCGCGCGCGTGGCACGAGGTGTTGTCCGGCTCCGGCGTCCCGTGCGCTCCGATCCTCGACATCGCCGAGGCGTTCGCGCTCGCCGACCGCCTCGGGCTCGCCCCGCTTGCGCGCACGGCGGACGGCGACGTGGTCGGCACGCGCAGTCCGGTGCAGTTCTCCGAGTCCCCCGTCGAGTACCGCCTCACCCCGCCGACACCTGATCGCGACCGCGACTGGGTCGAGCGCGAAGTCGTCGCGCGCGATCGTGAGGGAGGACGATTCGGCGCGTGACCGGGGATCCGGTACCATTGGAGGGTTGTCCGCACGCGCACCCTGCGCATTCAGCCGGACGACATGCACACACCCTCCTGCTGCCGGGAAATGCCCGGCAGCCGTTCTAGTCCGAAGGAGGTGGGTTAGTGACGCACCAGTACGAGCTCATGGTCATCCTGAGCCCCGAACTCGACGAGCGCCAGGTGGCGCCCAATCTCGACAAGTTCCTGAAGGTCATCACCAACGATGGTGGCTCGATCGACAACGTCGACATCTGGGGCCGTCGTCGTCTCGCTTACGAGATCCAGAAGAAGACGGAAGGCATCTACGCCGTCGTCAGCTTCACCGCGACGTCCGCCGCGACGCAGGAGCTGGACCGCCAGCTCAAGCTCAGCGAGCAGGTCATGCGCACGAAGGTCCTCCGCGCCGAGGAAGCGATCGCCCTGATCGAGTCCGAGCGCAAGCGCGCCGAAGAGAAGGCCGCCCGCAAGGCTGCCGCTCCCGCCAAGGTCGCGAAGGCGTAAGGGCGATGGCCGGCGAGACGATCATCACCGTCGTGGGAAACCTCACGGCTGATCCCGAACTGCGGTACACGCAGAACGGCCTCCCCGTCGCGAACTTCACGATCGCTTCGACCCCGCGCAACTTCGACCGCCAGGCGAACGAGTGGAAGGACGGCGAAGCGCTGTTCCTCCGCGCGAGCGTGTGGCGCGAGTTCGCCGAGCACGTCGCCGGCTCGCTGACGAAGGGCTCCCGCGTCATCGCGACCGGTCGCCTCAAGCAGCGCAGCTACCAGGATCGCGAGGGCAACAACCGCACCGCGATCGAGCTGGAGGTCGACGAGATCGGCCCGTCGCTGCGCTACGCGACCGCACAGGTCACGCGTGCGGCGAGCGGTGGCGGCAACTATGGCGGCGGTGCCGGCGGAGGCGGCGGGCAGCGCCCGGCGCAGGTCGCCGACGAGCCGTGGTCGACTCCGGGTTCGTCGAACGCCGGTGGTGGGGATGCCTGGGCCACGCCCGGTTCCTCCTACGGCGACGACACCCCCTTCTAAGAGATCTCCGGATGCTGCGGCATCCGACAACAACTAAGGACAAACAATGGCTGGAAAGGCTACCGGCGATCGCCGCAAGCCGCGGAAGGGCGCGAAGAACGCAGCCCCCGCGAAGGCGATCCGCGTCGGCGTCATCGACTACAAGGACGTCGCAACTCTTCGCAAGTTCATCTCGGAGCGCGGCAAGATCCGTGCCCGTCGTATCACCGGTGTCTCGGTGCAGGAGCAGCGTCTGATCGCCAAGGCGATCAAGAACGCGCGCGAAATGGCGCTCCTGCCTTACGCCGGCGCCGGCCGCTAAGGAGCACCTCATGGCAAAGCTGATTCTCACGAACGAGGTTGCCGGGCTCGGAAGCGCCGGTGACGTCATCGAGGTCAAGAACGGGTACGCCCGCAACTACCTCATCCCCCAGGGCTTCGCAGTGGCCTGGACCCGCGGTGGCGAGAAGCAGGTCGCTTCGATCCGCGCGGCGCGCGACTCGCGTGCGATCCACGACCACGAAGAGGCCGTGGCGCTCAAGGACGCCCTCGAGGGCACCAAGGTCCGTCTCGCCGTCAAGGCGGGCGCCGAGGGTCGCCTGTTCGGCTCGGTCAAGACGGGTGACGTCGCCGACGCCGTCAAGGCCGCCGGCCTGGGCGAGCTCGACAAGCGCAAGATCCACATCACCTCGCCGATCAAGTCGACCGGCGAGCACGAGGCGACGGTGCGTCTGCGCGACGACCTGACCGCCGTGATCACCCTTCAGGTGGTCGCCGCGAAGTAACAAGTTTCGGCACGCCGTTTCGTGTGCCGGATGACGATGCCGCGGACCTTCGGGTCCGCGGCATCTGTCGTTTCACTCGCGACGCCGAGCGGGCAGGTCGCTCCCGAGCGGGCGGGCTGCGAAACGCTGCAACCTGCCCGCTCGGGAAGAAAGTGCCCGCTCGGGCGAGCGGGAGCGGATGCCGCGCGCAGCCCCCCGGAGGCGCGGCATCCGCCCTTCCTGCACCGGGTCGTCGCAGGTGGCGAGTCCAGGCAATGCCCGCCGCCCGCTCGGACCCGGCGGTCTCTCAGACGAGCCCGCGACGGTGGCCGACGTACATCGCCCCCGCTCCCGCGAGCACGATGAGCAGCGACACGATGAGGATCGGCAGGATGCCGGGGCCGCCCGTCTCGGCGAGTGCCGCATCGGCGAGGATCATGCCCGCCGAGCTCGAACCGTCACCCGCTCCCCCGGGTGCGCCGGGCGTGACCGGATCCGTCGGGTCCGTCGGGTCCGTCGGCTCGGTCGGGTCGACCGGCGTCGTCGGAACCGTGGGCGTCTCGGTCGTCGTGTCGCCGACCACCGAGATGGCGTTGCCGCCGATCGTGATCGGGACCGCGATCGGTGCGACGACCTGCGTGCCGCCGATCGTTGAGTCCTCTCCACTCGTCGCCGGGTCGCCGGTGCCTCCGGGCATGACCGCCGGAGCCGTCGCGCCCGTGCTCTCGCTGTCGCCGACGACGCTGATGGCGTTGCCGACGGCGGTGACGGGAGCTGCCACCGGGGTCACGACCTGCGTGCCGCCGGCGATACCGTCGTCACCCGTCGTGGTCGGGGTTCCCGTTCCCGCGGGCGTCGTGCCGGCGGGTCCCGTGGTGTCCGTGCTCTCGCTGTCGCCGATGACGCTGATGGCGTTGCCGACGGCGGTGACGGGTGCGGTGACCGGTGCGACAACCTGGGTGCCGCTCGCGGTACCGTCGCTGCCGTCGGTCATCGGGCTGCCCGTGGTCCCGCCGGTCGTGCTCGCGGGTGCCGTGGTGCCCTCGCTCGAGCTGTCGCCGAGCACCGAGACGGCGTTGCCGGTGACGTTCACCGGGGCGGTGACGGGAGCGGCGACCTGGGTACCGCCGGCGATGCCGTCGTCTCCGTTGGTCGTGGGTGCCCCCGTGCCGGTCGGAGCGGTCGCGGCGGGTGCCGTGGTGCCTTCGCTCCAGCTGTCGCCGAGGACCGAGATCGCGTTGCCGGTGACGTTCACCGGTGCCGTGATCGGGGCCCCGACCTGGGTGCCGCCGAGGATCGAGTCCTCGCCGGTCGTGGTCGACGATGCCGCGTCAGCGGCTGCCGGGGCGGCCGCAGCGGGAGCTGCGGACCCTTCGCTCCCACTGTCCCCGAGGGCGGAGATCGCATTGCCGGTGAGGGTGATCGGCACGTCGAGACCCAGGAGAGCCTGGGTGCCCGACAGGATGCCGTCGGCACCGCCCGTCTGCAAGGCCGGCGCCGAGGCTGCCGGTGCCGGCGCGGCGGCGGGTGCCGCGGCATCCGTCGACGAACTCTCGCCGAGGACGGACACCGCGTTGCCGGTCACCGTGACCGGAACGCTCACCGAGACGAGCGCCTGCGTTCCGGACGCGACGGCGTCCTGCCCGCTCGTGCTCGCGGCGGGTGCGAGTGCGGCGGGTGCGGCGGGTGCCGGTGCCGCGTTCGTGCTCGAGCTGTCGCCGAGCAGCGAGATGGACGTATCGGTGACGGTGATGGGCAGCGACACGTCGATGAGGGCCTGGGTGCCCGAGAGCAGCCCGTCCTCGCCTGAGGTCGTGTCGTCGGCCGCGTTCGCGGCCGTTGCGCCGAGCAGCGTGATGCCGCCGGCGAGAGCGACGCCCCACAGGGCGCGCTTGATGATGGTGCGCATGGTCTTGCTCCCTTGCTGAGTGATCGGATGATGCGCGCTGAGCGCGCGGATGCGTGTCGCCCATGGGAGGGCGGAGCGTCCCGATCAATCAGGGGAGACGTCGGTGGATGCTGGAGGCGCCGGAGGCACGCGGTCGTCCGACAGTCCTGCGCGACGCACCCAGGCACGGTGTGCGGCGAGCGGGATCATGGCGACGAGCGCCCAGGCACCGGAACCCGCTCCCGCGGGTCCCGTGGTGGTTGATGACAGCAGGCAGAGTCCTGCTGTGTGAGTCGAGGGGAGGGATGCCGCGGCAGAGGCGTCCGCCGGCGCAGAGGCGGCGGGCATGCGCGTGGAGAGCACCGCGATCATCGCGATCGAGTGGCGCGTGGCTACCGACGCGGCCTCGTGCATGTGCGCTGGCGCCGGGGCGGTCGTCGCCGTCAGCACCGCCTGCGGAGCCGCCGGGGAAGCCGGTGTGCCCGGCACGGCGACGACGGGGTCGGTGATGTCGACGACGGTGTCGAGCGTCGCGCCGAGGGTGTCGTCGAGGGTGGTTCCGACGTCGAGAAGCGCGCGGTCCAGCTGCAGCGAGGAGACGAGGTCGCCGACGAGCGGAATGTCGCTCACGAGCTCCGTCGTGGGCTGTACGACCTCGGAGACGACCGGCTCGACGACGGCCGTGACGACGCCTCCGCCGAGCGTCTCGGCAACGGGTGCGGTCACCGCGGTGACGACGGACCCGACGGTGTCGACGGTCTCGGTGACCGGCTGCTGCACCGGCGCGGGTGCGACGGCGACCACCGAGGTGACGACGTTCGACACGGTTCCACCTACTGCGGAAACGGTGTCGGTGACGGTCGTGGTCGTCGAGTCGAGCAGAGATGTGACGGCACCCAGAAGCCCTGGCTCGTCGTCTTCGGCGGCCTGCGCGTGGCCGGCGCCGAGCCCGAGGACGAGCGAGATGAGGATCCAGGCGAACGCGGTTCCGAGCCCGATCAGGGCGAGGCGCAGGATCCGTTCGAGCGATGGTGCGATGTCCACGTTCACCTCCCCCATACAGAAATGGGCTGCGCTCTCCGGTCGGATCGCGCATCGGGTGCCTGGACCCCTGACGATACGCCGATGGAAGACGGTCGTCCAGAGGGGCGGTGAAAATCGCCGAGATCCCACACCGCAGGAAGACGTTGGAGGATGTGTTCGGACGGTAAGTGTTTTACACAACCCGCCTTTCGGTGGACAAACCTTCAATCCATACTTCAACCGCGTCTGAGTGCACAGGTTGTGGAAAGCAATACGCCTGATCAGAAGTCATTTCGACGGAAGAATCGGCTATCGACCCGCGAGTTCTCCACAGTCGTTGTGCACAGGCTGCTCGGCGTTTCTCGCAATCTCTCCACAGAGTTATCCACAGGCTGTGTTGCAGGTGTCGGACCCCGTCCATAGCGTGGTCTCCGGCAGTCGGGGGGCTGCGCGCAGAGGCGCAGAAAGGGAGTGTGCATGTCGATCGCGGACATCTCCGACGACCGCCTTGGTGGTCCCCGCGAAAACCAACGCACACCACCGCACGACTTCCTTGCGGAGCAGAGCACCCTCGGCGGCATGATGCTGTCGAAGGATGCCGTGGCCGACGTCATCGAGTCGCTGCGCGGTTCGGACTTCTACGTGCCGAAGCACGAGCTGATCTTCGAAGCGATCCTCACGCTCTACTCGCACGGCGAGCCGACCGATGTCGTCGCCGTCACCGACGAGCTCATCAAGACCGGCGAACTGCAGCGCGCCGGCGGCGCCGACTATCTCCACACGCTCACCTCGATCGTGCCGACCGCCGCGAACGCCGGGTACTACGCATCCATCGTCAACGAGCGCGCGCTGCTGCGTCGCCTCGTCGACGCCGGCACGCGCATCGTGCAGATGGGGTACTCCGGCCAGGGTGAAGCACTCGACCTGGTCAACAACGCGCAGGCCGAGATCTACTCGGTCACGGGCGCGGAGGCGGCCGAGGACTACGTGCCACTGACGATCGCGGTGGATGCCGCGGTCGACGAGATCGAGGCAGCTCGTGGCCGCGACGGCCAGATGACCGGCATCCCTACCGGCTTCTCGGGTCTCGACCAGCTGACCAACGGCATGCACCCCGGCCAGATGATCATCATCGCGGCGAGGCCGGCGATGGGTAAGTCGACGCTCGCCCTCGACTTCGCGCGCTCCGCGGCGATCAAGCACGACATGCCCACGATCTTCTTCTCACTCGAAATGGGTCGCAGCGAGATCGCGATGCGCCTGATGAGCGCCGAGGGTTCGATCCCTCTGCAGGCGATGCGCAAGGGCACGCTCGACTCGCGGGACTGGACGACGATCGCCGCGACGCGCGGTCGCATCAACGACGCGCCCCTCTATATAGACGACTCGCCCAACATGACCCTGGTCGAGATCCGCGCCAAGTGCCGCCGGCTCAAGCAGCGCGTGGGGCTCAAGATGGTCGTCATCGATTACCTGCAGCTCATGACCTCGGGCAAGCGCGTCGAGTCGCGCCAGCAAGAGGTCTCGGAGTTCTCGCGCGCACTCAAGCTCCTCGCGAAGGAGCTCGGCGTGCCGGTCGTCGCTCTGTCGCAGCTGAACCGTGGCGCCGAGCAGCGCGCCGACAAGAAGCCCGCACTCTCTGACCTGCGCGAGTCCGGCTCGATCGAGCAGGACGCCGACATGGTCGTGCTGCTGCACCGGGAGGCCGCCTACGAGCGCGACAGCCCCCGCGCGGGCGAGGCCGACCTGATCGTCGCGAAGCACCGTAACGGTCCGACCGACACGATCACGGTCGCCTTCCAGGGCCACTTCTCGCGCTTCACGGATATGGCGCCCGGCGACTTCGGGTAGCTGTAGGTTCCCGATGAATCCTGCGGATTCCACGGCAGTGTGCGGCTGAACGTGCGGGTACGCAGGTCAGCGTGAACGACGCGCGTCGATCGCGGCGCGCAGATGGCTGTTGCAAGTTCCGGGCTGGAATTGCCGACCTAGAGGGTGGCGCCGAGGTCGGCGAGCCGTTGCGGGTCGGCGAGGACGTCGAGGTGGACGATCCGGTCTTCTGCGATGACGAATGCCATCACCGAGACGAGGCGGCCGCACGCGTAGGCCGCGACTCCTGACATCCCGTCGATCAAGACCGGGCGGGAATGCTGAGCGAGCTTCACCGCGAACATCGCCTGGGCGGCGATATCGTCGACGCCCTGAAGGGACTGTATGGTCGCCCCGTAGTCGGCACGCAAGGTGACTTCGGTGTCCAGGAGCGCGAGGATGCGGGTGAGGTCGCCACTGCTGACAGCCGCGAGCCACGCGTCGACGATCACGCGGCCGGCGCGGCGGCCGTCCTGCGGATGCTCGGCGCCGCGCAGCCGTCGACGCGCACGCGAGGTGAGTTGGCGGACGGCATCCGGCGACTTGTCGACGACCGCGGCGACCTCGGTGAACGGCTGGCCGAAGACATCGTGGAGCACGAACGCGATCCGCTCGACCGGGCTGAGCGTCTCCAGCACGACCAGCAGCGCGGTGTTCACCCGATCGGACAGGGCCACCGTGTCGAGCGGATCCTCCGCCGTTCCGGGCTCGTCGTCCCACGCTTCGAGGTGCCACGACCGCTCCCAGGTGCGCCGCGGGGCGCGCAGCAGATCGAGGCAGATCCGTGAGACGACGGTCGTGAGCCACGCGTCGAGGTTGTCGATGCTGTCGGCGTCAGTGCGGGCAAGTCGGAACCACGCCTCCTGCACGGCATCGTCCGCGTCCGACTCCGATCCGAGCAGCCGCACCGCCATCCGCCGCATTCGCGGCCGCGCGGCCTCGAATCGCTCCACAACCTCCACAGGGTCGACCATGTCACATCCTCCCGTCCGTGCTCGTCATTTGATTGACGAGCACGCCGACCGCGGTGTGACACCGAGGAGAGACTTCATGACCCGCATCCTGATCACCGGCGGCACCGGCACTATCGGCCGCCGCGTCGTCCCCCTGCTCGCAGGTAGGGCCGACACCGTTCGCGTCGCCTCCAGGCGGCCGGCCACGCACCCCGATCCCGGCATCGAATGGATGCCGGTGGACACCGTGCGAGGCACGGGACTCGACCAAGCGGTGACCGATATCGACACCGTTCTGCATCTGGCCGGTGGAGCGAACGGTGACGACACCGGCACACGCAACACCGTGCATGCGGCGCACGAAGCCGGGATTGATCACGTCGTGCTCATCTCGGTCGTCGGTGCGGATCGGATGCCAATCGGCTACTTCCGACGCAAAGCCTCGTCAGAGCGGATCGTCGAAGAGTCCGGCATCCCGCACACGATCATCCGCGTCGCACAGCTCCATCAGTTCGTGCATCCGATCGCCCGGACCCTGTCGCGCCTGCGACTCGCACCACGCGGCCTCCGATTCGAGCCGGTTGACGTCGACCGCGTCGCAGAGCGCCTGGCAGAGCTCGTGACATCACCGGCCGCGGGAAAGGTCGGCGACCTCGCCGGGCCGGAAGTGCTCTCCGCGCACGATCTCGTCATGCAGTACCGGGCACAGCAGGGCAAGCGCGGCGGGTTGATCGCCTTAGGCATTCCCGGCGCCGTCGGACGTGCGTACACCGCAGGAGACAACCTCGCCCAGGATCCCGACCGTGGAGTGGTCACCTGGCGCGACTACCTCGACGTGTCGACCACCTAGTTCGACGCGGCGACAGCCGAAGGAGTCACGTCGAAATCGACACCCACACGCAGAGGCCACCCGCGATCAAGAAGAAGACCCACGACGGGTGCCTACCCCGCGTGAACAAGAGGGGAAGGACCGCGCACGCGAAGCAGGTGATTCCTATCGTGAGCACGATCCCTCGGATCCCGGTCCCTGCCGCGATATCGACCAGCACGGCGGCGAAACCCAACCCCAGAACACTCGTGATGTGCCACGCGAACCGGACGACGCCGACCGTACGACTTCGATCACCCAATAACGGCGGCAGATCGTCACGTGTCGACAGCGGCACGATCAGGAAGCGCTCGCCCAGACACGAGTGCAGCAGCATCAGCAACCCAAGCACCACCGCGGCCGAAACCAGCACGGAGGTCGTGAGCACGGGCCCAGCATAGACGTCGCGTGAATCCGGCCCCGACGTCCGGTGCGGGCTCCGAGTCGCACGCCACGAACGGACTGACGCGGAGGAACCTGCACGATGACAGCGATCCGACCGGTACCGGCGCGGCGGACTCTCACGCTCTGGCCACGCTCGCCGTGTAGGAATACGCAAAGTAGCGCGAACAGATCTCGCGAACAGGGACGCAAACTAGCGGGGATTCAGAGCCATTTCACGCATGGTCGATCGGGATCCGACAGTAGCAATCGTCGCCCGCCGACTCCATCTGCGGTAGCGAAGTGCGTCGGCACGGTGTCTCCGAAGCTCGCGGTCCCCGAGGGCGTGAGCTAGTCAGTCGCACTCAGCGCGGCGCGAGTCCCTAGAGTGTGGCCATGCCCTGTTCGTCGCTTCCTCTCTCGTAAGGCTTGGCGCGACCGATCCCTCGAGGGCTCCTCATTCATTCCCGTCCGTCCGAACCCCCGGGTACGTTCGCCACGATGGCGCGGAGGCTGCAGCATCCGTCTCCGGCGTGTGAAGCTCGACCCGATCCGACACCGCCGGCCATCCCACGCACCCACCACACGAGGAACGAACTGATGACCACAACCACCCCGACTCCACGGCGTCGAACGCCGATCTGGGCCGTCGTTCTGCTGATCGTCCTCGTGGGAGGTGTCGCCGCGATCGCGGGGATCGCTTTGGGCATGCTGTTCGGTCCTCAGCAGACCGCGACCAGGTCGGAAGTTGTCAAGTACGTGCTCCCGCAACAGAAGGTCGCACTCGCCAGCCTTCGAATAGAAGGCGTGGAAAGGGTGAAGAAGGACGGCGAGATCTTCGGGATCCCGGTCGACGCTGCGGACAGGATGAAGTACCTGATCTACAGCTTCGACGCCAACGTCGGGCTCGACGGCGCGCGGGTGCGTGTCGACCAGACGGGCGATCACACCTACCTCGCGTCGGTCCCGGCGTTCGATTTCCTGAGCCACAGCAACATCCACTTCGAAGACCCGATCGACGACGATGGCCTGCTCGCGTTTCTGACCGACGAGATCAGCCAGAGCGAGATGACGAATCGCATCCTCAGTGACGAGAACAAGGCCGAGTACGTGACGAGCAGCATCGACACACTGAAGAGCCAGACGGAGGCCTTTTACGGAGGCATCGTCACTTCCGTTGACCCGGACGCCGATCTGACCTTCGAGTTCGCGAAATGACCGCCGCCGCCAACCCGGAGGAGCCCGCCATGACCGACGACCCGGTTGTCACGCCCGAGGACGGCGAGCAGGAGTTCCTCTCCGCGACCAACCAGGCGAAGTCGAAGTACGGCCGGTTCAACCTCGCGATCATCGGCGGCTCGGGCGTCGGCAAGTCCTCGCTCGTCAACGCGGTCTTCGGGCGTGACTGGGCGAAGACCGGCAAGGGGCTGCCCGTCACGCGCGGCGTGCAGTACTTCCACGACGAGACGCTCGGCATCTGGGATGTCGAGGGGTTCGAGATCGGATCGTCCGTGCCGCCGCGCGAGCAGCTGCGTGCGCACCTCGAGACGATCAAGACGCATCCCGCCGACACGCAGATCGCCGTCGTCTGGTACTGCATCAAAGCCACGGACGACCGCCTCACGCCCGCCGACATAGAGATGATCCGAGAGCTCGCCGCGGACGGGCTACCGGTCGTGCTCGTCCTCACGAAGGTCGACTGGAGCAAGAACCCGATCACGGGCGCCCGCGGTGTGGCGAAAGACCTCGAGTCGTTCGTCGAGTGGCTCGAAGAGCCCGTGGATGAGAACGGCGAGCCCCTCAGCATCCCGTACGAACGCGTCATCCTCACCTCTACCCGCGACAAGCACGGAAAGGGCAAGGGGCACGGCCTCGGTGAGCTCGTGGCCGAGACCCTCTCCCTCTCGCCGGAAAACGAGAAGGACGCCTTTCGCATCGCACAGCGACTCAACCTCCCGTGGAAGCGCGAGATGGCCCGGCCGATCATCGCGGCAGCTTCCGCCGCTGCCGGAGCAGCCGCAGCCGTCCCCGTTCCCGTTGCAGATGCCGCGGTTCTGGCGCCGATCCAGCTCGGAATGATGGGGCGCATTGCCGCGATCTACGACCTCGACATCAAGGTCATGCTCTCGGCCGGTGCGCTCGCGCAACTCGGCGTGCAGATCACGGGGCAGGCGCTCGCGCGCAGCTTCCTCAAGGTGATCCCCGTCGCCGGCAGTGTCATCAGCGCCGGCGTCGCGCTGTCGCTGACGGCCGCGACAGGCGAAGCCTGGATGCGCCTATGCGAGCAAGTGCATACCGGCAAGATCGACCCGGCCAAGATCGGCGAGGCGTGGGGTCAGTTCGCTCCCTCTGTCCTGGACGTGGGCAAGAAGTGGGCCGAGCAGAAGGTCGCCAAGAGCTGAAGCGTAAACGAGTACAAACGTCTATAAACCGATCCAACGGGAGCATGGGCGTTGCGATTCCAGATCGGACTGCTCAACCCCGACGACGTGATCACCGCGTTGGGCCGGCCGTGGCGAAGTGGACTTCGCGCTGCCGTACTTGCGCGACTACCTCAGAAAGCACACCGTGACGGATGCCGCGGGACGTCTCGCCCCGCTGTCGGCGCTCCCGCCGCCGCCCGACATGGAGGACGTGACATGAAGGGAATCGAGAGCCCGCCGGGAATCATCCCTCAGTCCCCGTCGTTCGCGTAGGCATGCGTGCGATCGTCTACACCGAGCCCGGTGCGTCCTCCGTCCTCTCCCTCGTCGACCGTGAGGTGGCCGATCCCGGTCCCGGCGAGGTGCGGGTGAAGGTCGCCGTTTCAGGCGTCAACCCGACCGACTGGAAGGCGCGCTCTGGCGGCGGGTCGCGCACGCAGTTCGACGAGACGGTGCCGAATCAGGATGGCGCGGGCACGATCGATGCCCTCGGTCCGGAGGTCTCGGGACTCCAGGTGGGAGACCGCGTCTGGATGTTCCTCGCGCAGTACGAGCGCCCGACGGGCACCGCGCAGGAGTACGTGAACGTGCCCGCTTCGCGTGTCGCTCCGCTTCCGGACGGCGTCGGGTTCGAGATCGGCGCGAGCCTCGGGGTTCCCGCGATGACCGCGCACCGCGCCCTCACCGTGCACGAGTACGGCCCGGCGCGGCTCGAGCCGGGTGCGCTCGACGGGCGCACGGTGCTCGTCGCCGGCGGTGCCGGAGCGGTCGGGCACGCCGCGATCCAGCTCGCGCGCTGGGCGGGTGCGACAGTCATCACGACCGTGAGCAGCCGCGAGAAGGCCGCGCTGGCAGAGGCCGCCGGCGCGCACCACGTCGTGGACTACACCGACGACGATGCCGCCGACCAGATCGCGAAGCTCGCGCCGGCCGGTGTCGATCAGATCGTCGAGGTCGCGCCGGCCGCGAACATCGACCTGGATGTCCGGGTTGCGGCGAACCACACGAGCATCGCGTACTACGCGAACGAGCGCGGGGAGGCGGCATCCGTCCCCGTCCTCGCCGCCTTCGCGAAGAACATCCGCTATCAGGGACTGCTCGTCTACACCGTCGGTGCGGAGGCGTGGGCCGCAGCGGCCGAGGATGTGACGCGCGCGCTCGCCGACGGCGCACTGCCGGTGGGCGAGGAGGCGGGGCTGCCGCTCACGTGGTTCGACCTCGCCGACACCGCGTCGGCGCACGACGCCGTCGAGAACGGCGCCATCGGCAAGGTGCTGATCAGGGTCTCCGACAGCGCGAGCTGAGCCCTCCGGCCAGCCGAAAACGGCCAGCGCGGTAGCGGCATCCATCCCGCGATTCAACTCCTGCGGTACCGTCCGGTATGACCGACACAGGTGCGCGGCTCGAGCAACTCCTGGAGGACTACGTCGAGCGCGGCGTGATCCCGGGCGCCGTGGCGGCCGTCGGCGACGACGTCGTCGCGGTGGGCGCGGCATCCACAGGCGGACCGCCGATGCAGACCGACGCGATCTTCCGCATCCAGTCCATGACGAAGGCGGTGACGAGCGTCGCGGCGCTGCGGTTCGTCGAAGAGGGGCGCATCGGGCTCGAGGACGCGATCGACGAATGGATGCCGGAACTCGCGCAGCGCCGCGTGCTGCGCACCCCGACCGCCCAGCTCGACGACAGCGTTCCCGCGTCGCGACCGATCACGCTGCGACATCTGCTGACGAACACGAGCGGCTACGGGTCGATCATGGTCGAATCACCGCTGGCCCGCGCGATGACCGAGAACGGCACGGAAGGCGGTCCGCAGTCGCCCGAGCTCGACGCGGAGGAGTGGCTGAGACGCATCGCGACCCTTCCGCTCGCGTTCCAGCCGGGTGAGGGGTGGCGGTACCACCACTCGTTCGCGATCCTCGGCATCCTGCTGTCGCGGCTCGCCGGCGCGCCGCTCGGAGAACACCTGCGACGAGTGATCTTCGACCCGCTCGGGATGCCCGACACCGACTTCTCGATTCCGATGGAGAAGGCGCACAGGCTCCCGCCGGCATACCGAGACGTCGACGGAGAGCTCGTCGAGACCGAACCGGCAGGCGCCGGGTTCTCCGTCGGCCCGCCCCCGTTCGATGTGAGTCATGGCGAGCTCGTGTCGACCGCGGCGGACTTCATGCGGTTCGAGCGGATGCTGGCTCGTGGCGGCGACGGCATCGTCTCGCCCGAGCACCTGCGCCTTATGACGACCGACCAGGTGCCCGATCGCGTCAAGACCGACGACAGCTTCTTCCCCGGATTCTGGAGCGGGACCGGCTGGGGCTTCGGGGTCGCCGTCGTGACCGCGGGCGAGCACCGCGGTCGCTACGGCTGGTCAGGCGGACAGGGGACCGACTTCTACGTCGATCCCGACGGCACGCCCGCCGTCCTGCTCACGCAGGTCGAGATGGGCGGGACGATCATGCCGCTCCTCTCCGAGTTTCAGTCGGTGCGCGACGACCGGAGGTGAACCGGACAACCCCCTGTCTCAACGGCCGTCGCCGCCATACGCTGGGCCGATGGAAGAGATGGAACCCCAGACCGCATCCGGCAAGGTGCTCTGGCACTTCACGATGTCGCTGGACGGGTTCGTCGCGGGGCCGGGTCATTCGATGGACTGGATGCAGGGCATCGAAGAGGCCGGCGATCGCGACATCGTAGCCGAGTACGTCGCGACGACGGGCGCCGTTCTCGGCGGACGGGACGGATGGGATGCCTTCCCCGACGCGAGTATGACGTACGGCGGCCGCTGGAGCGGCGCGACCTTCGTGCTCACGCACCATCCCGAAGACGCGGCCCCTTCGCCGGGCGTGACGTTCCTCGACTGCGATGTCGCCGAGGCCGTGCGGATCGCACTGGATGCCGCGGGCGGCAAGAACGTTGAAGTGCTCTCGCCGACGATCGGCAAGCAGCTCCTCGAACGGGGGCTCCTCGACGAGATGGACATCCACGTCGCTCCGGTGCTGCTCGGCGACGGCATCCGTCTCTACGACAACCCCGGAGGTTCGCCGGTCGCGCTCACCCTCCTGAACGGCGGGCCGAGCCGCGTCGAGGTGGGACTCCGTTACCGCCCGGTGCGCTGACGGACCAGCTCCTCCGTGAGCGGATCGGCGTCGGCCGGGTCGAGGTGCCGGTCGGCGAGCTGCTCGAGGGGATCCCGCGCCACGCTCGTTCCACCGAGCCCCGGCCCCGGGCGAGCGCCGGCGGAGAGCAGGCGGCGCAGGAGCGGGAGGTCGCCGGCGCTGAGCGTCGGATTCTGGAACAGTACGTTCACCGGGGTGAGGTGCGAGAGCTGGATCGAGGCGTCCACACCGTTCTCGAGAAGGAGGAATGCGATCTCGCGCCGGTGGCGGGGATTCGGATTCGCAAGCGCGGCGTCCAGGAAGTAGCGGCGGTCGGGCATTCCCGTCGCGACGTCGAGGAACTCGTTGAGTGATCCGGTGAGCGCGCGCTCGTGCCGATCGCCCAAGCGCGCGAAGCCCTGCGCGATCTCGTCGTGCTCGGGCATCCGGTCCAGGAGGTGGCGTGCGTACTGCGGGTCGGAGAAGAGGTCGGGCGTGAACTCGTTGCCGACGACCCACGCCCACAGCAGCTGCCCGACTCCGAGCGTCGTCGACGTGAGGGCCGTCCAGGGGTCGGCAGCGGTGCGCAGGCGGCGGATCATGCCGTCGCTCGCGCGCCAGTCGTAGGTGTCGAACCAGAGCACGGCCCGCGCGGCGGGCAGCGAGCGACCGGTGTCCGCGTCGGTGACCACGCCGAAGAGCCCACGGGAATCGCGATCGGCCACGAGTGACATCAGGTCGGCGGGCACGCCGGCGAAGAGGTCCACTTGGTCGTCGAAGGACGGCGCCGCGGCATCCTGCGCCACAGGGAACGAGAGCAGGAGCGCCCGCCCGTCGTGGGTGAAGTGCCACACCCAGAAGTGATCGCCGGCGCGCAGACGTCCGCGCCGCGCGCGGGGCACGAGGTCGGACCCCCGCAGCGGCGGACCGCTCCAAGCGATCTCGTCGGGCGGGGGCACGGTCGAGGTCAGCGTCGCTACCTCGCCGAGCACCCGAGCACGGCGACGGAGTTCCCACATGCTGGTGCCGCGCATCACGTCGAGCACGGCGTCAGCCGGCGCGATCAACAGGATCGCCTGCGGTTCCTCGTCGTAGGACGCATCGGGGATGCCGGCGAGGAGCAGCACGGCGTGACCGTTCACCCACCACATCGGGGCGGACATCAGGCCGGTGCCGCGCATCACGCGAGCCACCGGCGACCGGCGCATCTGCCCGGTCTGGGGATCGTCGCCGCTGACGGACCCCGCGCGACCCCACCTCGTCTCCATCGCGGCCGAGAGACCGTCGACCCAGTCGCGCAGGATGTCGACGGTCCAGGGCTCCGACTTCGCGACGACGGCGCGGAGGATGCGGCCGTCGAGCACGCTCAAGGTCCGGCCGCCGACGCGGAACCCATCGACGCCCTCAGCCCGATCGGGGTCGGTGTCCCACCACAGCTCCGACGCGCGCTCGATCTGGTCGACCATCTCGTCGTGGCTCACATCACGCGGAAGTCCGTAGCCGAGGCGCTCGCCGACCGGCGGCCGCGGCTGCTCGGGAACGGGGCACGCCGCGAAGACGCGCTCGATGTACGCACGGCGCTCCTCGTCGACGCCGCCCGTGAAGTCCTCGGCGACGAGAGCGCCACCGAGCCGATACGGGCGACGAACGGCTCGCGCGAAGCCGAAGTCATCCATCCCGAACACGTTGAGGGCCCCGATCTCGAGCATGCTCGCGGGGACGCGCCAGTGCTCGCCGTCGAACCACGCGAGGCCCGAGATGATCGGCAGCGGCCTGTCGCCCAGCATCCGGAACTCCAGCTCGTGCTGTGCGGGATGCCCGTCCACCGTCTCGGCGGGGGCAGCGATGAGCTCGCGAAGATCCGCGGGCACGCCGTCGAGCATGCGCGCGATGAGAATCAGCCGCGCCTCCTCGCGATCGGTATCGCCGTCGCCGGGTTCCTCGGTCAACTGATCGGCGATCAGCTGGTCCGCCGCCGCGGTGACGAACTCCGACTGCGGGTCCTGCAGGACGACCAGCATCCGTCCGTCGTCGGCGAACGTCCACACCGACGTCGTGCCGTCCTTCGCGCGCAGTCCGAGGCGCGAGGCCTCGAGGACCGCATCGCGCACGCGGACTTCGCCCTGCCCGAACATCGCGCTCAGCAACCACGCGCGCCGGCGCAGCTCGAGCGGGTGCTCGCCGTGCATGAGCAGGTCGTGCACGGTGATCTCGTCATCGGCGAGCACTGCCAGTCCGCCCATCGCATACTCGCGCGGCATGACGGCCATCACCTGGCGCAGCGCGCTCGTCACGGGCTCGTCGGCCCACCCCGACAGCAGGGCGCAGGTGAACTCGCCGCGGTCCCAGACTTCGGCCTCGTCGAAGCCGACCGCGACCATCATGTAATCGAGAATGCCCTCGGGCTCCTTCGAGACGCCGACGAGCCTCGGCGGGCGAACCTGGGGCGCGCCCCACGTCTCGACGAGCACCCGGTGCACGTCCTCGACCGACCGCAGCGCGACCTCGGCGTACTCTGCCGGCGACAGGGGGTGGTTCTGCGCCGAGTACTCGTCGGGGTCGTAGCCGCCGAGGGGGACGAGCCACACGCCCTGCGCGACATCGACCTCGACGCCTTCGAAGACGAATTCGGCATCGGCGGGGTCATCGGCGAGGCGGGCGAGCAGTCGATCGAGGAAACCCGGCACACTCTCGGCACCCCCGGGCGGCAGATAGACGGGAAGGTCGTCGTCGTCCGGCTCGGTGCTGTGTGACATGCGCTCCCTCTCGATGGGTGCATCCATTCTCACCCGGGCGCCCGTGTGCCGGAGGAGCCGATCGACAGCACCGAGCCGATGGAGCTGGTCGAGCCCCCGGATGCGGGTGGATCAGGAGGCCGGCGCGGCCTTCTTCACGAGCTCGGTGACGCGCTTCTTCGTCTCGGGCGTGAGCTTCAGCAGCGCGAAGGCCGACGGCCACATGTCCCCGTCGTCGAGCTGCGCAGGCTGCTCGAATCCGAGGGTCGAGTAGCGGGTCTTGAACTTGCTCGCCGGCTGCACGAAGACCACGATCTTGCCCTCCTCATTGGCCCAGCCCGGCATCCCGTAGTACGTCTTCGGCACGAGGTGCGGGGCGACGTCGGTCACGATGTCGTGCACGCCCTTCGCGAGCTTCTGGTCGGCGGCGTCGAGCTTCTCGATCGCCTCGAGCACGGCCTTGAGCCCCGCTTGGCGGTTCTTTCCCGCCTTCTCCTGAGCGCGGAGCTCCTTGGCGCGTTCCTTTACCGCGTCGCGTTCTTCCTTCGACAGGCCCTCGGCCATCATGCACGTCCTTTCGTTGTGACCCGAGTCACGCTACGGGCGATGCATGCCGCGCGCTTCTCCGATCCTGATCGGTTTCACGACCCGGCGGTGAGCGAGGGGATCAGCACGCGGTCGACGAGTTCGACGGCCTCGTCGTCGGTGAGGGCGCGCCCCGCCGTCGTGAGGCTGCGGAAGGCGAGGGCGGGCAGGATCGTCGCGACGAGTTCGAGGGGCGCGTCGGCGGTGAGGATGCCGCGCTCCACCGCGCGCGCCAGCACGCGGTTCAGCACCTGGACGGGAGGGCGTCCGACCGACGCGGCGGCGGCTTCGCGCAGCGCGGGATCGTTCTTCGACTCGAGCAGGACGTGCGCGAGGATGCGGGCCGAGCGCTCGTCCCTTCCCGAGTAGTGGCGCGCGCAGAGGAGCAGGTCTTCGCGCAGCGATCCCGTGTCGGGAACGTCGGGTGCGCGGTACAGGCGCTGCACGGCGGCGACGATGAGCTCGGTCTTGCCGTTCCACCGCCGGTAGATGGCGGCCTTGCCGCAACCGGCTGCGCGGGCGACGGCATCCAGCGTCATCGTCGTCGGCCCCTCGGCGGCCAGAAGGTCGGCCGTCGCGCGCAGGATCGCCTCGTCGACGTCGGGATCGCGGGGACGACCGGCGGCCGGAGAACTCATGCGATCACTTTACATTTCGAGACCGAGGAGTATCGTAAACGATTACGGAACCCTCCAGTATCGGAATAGGAGAACGTCATGACCGCAGCATCCGCCACCCAGTCCACGTCCACCGGTGCGCGTGCTGGCATCCTCGTCGCGACCGTCGCGGTCGCCGTCGCCCTCAACGCACTCGTCGCCGCCATCGCGACCGCGGCGGGCGCCCCCGCGTCGTGGGCACCGCTCACCCTGCCCGTCTTCGGGGCCTTCACCGTCGTGCCTCTCGTGATCGGCTGGTTCGCGTGGCGCTTCGTCGCCCAGCGCGTGCGCAATCCTCGTCGCACGATGCCGATGCTCGCGCTCGCCGTGCTCGTGCTGTCGTTCATCCCCGACATCGTGCTGCTCGCGACCGGCTTCATCCCCGGCACGACGACGGCAGGAGTGATCGCACTCATGACCATGCACGTCGTCGTGATCGGCACGGCGGTCGCCGGCTACACGCTGGCATCGCGTCGCTGATCAGAGCCTCTTGACGGGCCTGTACGCGAACCGCACCTTCACGACGCCGTGATCGCCGGTGCCGTCGAGCTTGTGGTCCTCGCTGTTGAGGTGGTCGTTGTTGATGGTGAGGCCGTCGAAGAGCCACAGGCGCCGCTCGCTGTGGTCGTAGAACTGCTCACTCACGAGCACGTGGTCGAGCGATTCGCGCAGATCGTCGTGCACGTGCGTGTAGTAGACGTCACGGGTGTCGCGGTACTCCTGCAGCGTCTGTGCTGTGTACAGGCCGATGTCGGCACCGCCCCTCGACTCGCCGACGAGATAGCGCGGCTGCTCGGTGAGGATGTTGAGCGTGTTGCTGTGCTGCCCGTCGTTCAGGTCGCCGAGCACGATGACGGGTGTCACCGTGCCCTTCATGACGTCGGTCAGCAGCACGCGCAGCGCCGTCGCCTCGGCCGTCCGCTGGATCGTCGCGAGCGCGGACCCGAGCGCCGTGACGTGCGGCTTATAGGTCTCGGGATCCTGCTGGTACCAGACCTCGGTGTCGATCCGGATCGGCAGCTTCGACTTCAGGTGCGCGACGAACACTTCGGCGTGCGGATGATCGTCGCGCAGCGCGATCGACATGCGCAGCACGGGCCGCGAGAACCGCGGCACGTTGACGTAGATCCCCGGCGACTGCGGATCCATCGGCGTCGTCGACTGCAGCCGCATCGCCTCGGGGAACGTGTCGACCCAGACGGGGTCGGCCGCCCGCAGTCCGTGCTTGACGAGCGCCGCGCAGATGATGCGGTCGCCGTCGGCGGGCGAGGCGATGAGCTCGTAGGTCTGATCGAGCCCGGATGCCGCGAGCACATCCGCCATCGCCTGGCGGTGCCAGAGCTCCTGCAGGCCTACGACATCGGCATCCAGCGTCTTGAGCTGCGAACCGATCCACGTGAGCTTGCGTGCGTACTCATCCGCCGTCCACGGCGTCTGCCCGGGATTCATCCGCTCACCCGGCAGCTGCAGGTTGTACAGATTGAACGTCGCGACGCTGAAGTTCTTGCGGTTCATGGGGCGATCCTCCTCTCGCACAGAGCGCGGGGCCAGAGCCGCTGATACCGGGGTAGCGTAGTTAGGTGGCCCTTACCTCTCGCACGACTCCCCGCGCCCCCCGACCGCTCATCGAGCTCGAGGTGGTGCGCACGACGTGGCTCAGCCCGCACCTCGTGCGCGTCACGCTCGGCGGCGCAGGATTCGCAGGGTTCGAAGACCGCCCCGACACCGACAAGTACGTCAAGCTGCGCTTCACGGCTCCCGAAGGTCACCCCGTGACCCGCACCTACACGGTGCGCACGGTCGACGCCGAGGCGCAGACGCTCGACCTCGACTTCGTGGTGCACGGCGACGAGGGGCTGGCGGGCCCGTGGGCCGCCGCGGTCGAGCCGGGTGCGCGGCTCAGCTTCATGGGTCCGGGCGGTGGTTACCTCCCGAACTCCGAGGCGGACTGGTTCCTGCTCCTCGGCGACCTCTCGGCCGTGCCGGCGATCGCCGCGGCGCTCGAGGCGCTGCCGACGGATGCCGTCGGCGCCGCGATCATCGAGGTCGACGCCGAAGACGCCATCCTGCCGATCGCCGCACCCGTGGGCGTCGACGTGCGGTGGATCGTGGATGCGTCGCATCCCACCGCCCTCCTCGCCGACGCGGTGCGCGACCTGTCGTGGCGGGACGGTCACGTCGACGTCTTCGCGCACGGGGAACGCGAGTCCATGAAGCAGCTGCGCCGTGCGCTCTTCGACGAGCGCGGACTCGAGCGCTCGCAGGTGTCGCTCTCGGGCTACTGGGCGCGCGGCCGCACCGAGGACACCTTCCAGGCCGAGAAGCGCGAGCCGATCGGCCAGATCTTCCCGACGTCGGCGTGACGTCCGCCGAGCGTGTCCGCGACGCGATCGTCGCCGACATCGAGGCATCCGGCTTCGGAGCTCACGGCCTGCACGTGCGCGTCGGTGATGAAGTGGCCGCGCATCGGTGGACGCCCGACGTCCGGGAGGACATCCACTCGGCGGCGAAGGCCGTGTGCTTCCTCGCGGTCGGCATCGCGGTGGACGAGGGTGCGATCTCGGTGGACGAGCCGATCGCGACGTCCCTGCCGTCGTTCGAGGTCGCGGACCGCGAGATGACGCTGCGTCGGCTGCTGTCGATGACGAGCGGCGTCGACTTCCCGTGGACGCCGACGCTCATGACGGACTGGCCGGATCTCGCTCGCGAGTTCCTGTCGCGGCCCTCGGCCGGGCGGGGATTCCAATATTCGAATGCCAGCACGTACACCGCGATGCGCGTGCTCGATACCCGCGTCGGTGATGTCGCCGAGTACCTCGGGTCACGCCTCTTCGCGCCGCTCGGGATCGAGGCGCCGGACTGGACCCGATGCCCGAACGGGTACATCGAGGCGGGCGGAGGGCTCTGGTTGCGCACCGAGGAGCTCGCCCGTATCGGCCTGCTCGTGCGCGACCGCGGCGTGTGGGAGGGCTCGCAGCTCGTGTCCGCGGAATGGGTGGGCGCGCTCGGCACGGAATGGTCGGTCACCGGTTCCGAGCCGCCGTATGCCGGCTACTCGCTCGGGGCGTGGGCAGGGCCCGGGGCGGCGTGGCGCATCCACGGCGCGTACGGGCAGCTCGTCATCCTGCAGGGCGATGCGGTCGTCACGATCACGGCCGACGATCACTTCGGGGCGGATGCCGCGGCGGCGTCCGTCGTGCGCGTGCTGGAGTCCTGACCGGGGCTTCGTCCAGCCGGCGCTCGGTACAATCCCGTGTGACCTCCGAGACTCCCGCCGCCGGCTCGATCGACCCCGAAGAGCTCGCGATCGCCCTGCGGGTCATCGAAGCGACGGCATCCCTCGATCCCGAAGATCCCGACTACATCGCGCTGCGCCGCGCCACCGGCAAGATGTATAAGGACGTCAAGCGGCAGTCCCGCAAAGAGAAGCGCCAGGCGATCGCCGATGCTGACCGAGCCGTCGTCGCGGCCACGGCGACGGGTGCTCCCGACCGCATCGACGACGAGACCCGCGGCATCCCGCTCGCTGCGCGCACCGAGACGCCCCATGCCGGCGAGCTCATCAAGCCGCGCGCCTGCTACATCTGCAAGCAGCCGTACACGCTCGTCGACGCGTTCTACCACCAGCTGTGCCCCGAGTGCGCGGCCATGAGCCACGAGAAGCGGGATGCCCGCACCGACCTCACCGGCAAGCGCGCGCTGCTCACGGGCGGGCGCGCCAAGATCGGCATGTACATCGCGCTGCGGCTGCTGCGCGACGGCGCGCACACGACGATCACGACGCGGTTCCCGCGCGACGCGGTGCGCCGGTTCTCGGCGCTGCCCGACTCGCCTGACTGGATCCACCGGCTCAAGATCGTCGGCATCGACTTGCGAGACCCTGCCCAGGTGATCGCGCTCGCCGACGCGGTCGCCGCCGATGGCCCGCTCGACATCCTCATCAACAACGCCGCGCAGACGGTGCGGCGCTCGACGGGGGCATACAAGCCGCTGGTGGATGCCGAGCTCGCGCCGCTTCCGACGGGCCCGCTCCCCGAGCTCCTGACCTTCGGGCACACGAACGACGCGCATCCGCTCGCGCTGGCGCAGTCGGTGTCCGCGCATCCGATCCTCGCGTCGGCCGCCCGCACGGCCGAAGAGCTCACGGCCGAGGCGATGGCCGCGGGGTCGTCGTCGCTCGAGCGTCTCGCCGCCGGAACGGCGATCGACGCGGGCGGCCTCGTGCCCGACGAGAACCACATCAACAGCTGGACCCAGTCGGTCGACCAGGTCGAGCCGCTCGAGATGCTCGAAGTGCAGCTCGCCAACATGACGGCGCCGTTCCTGCTCGTCTCGCGCCTGCGGCCCGCGATGGCGGCATCTCCCGCCCGACGCACGTACGTCGTCAACGTCTCGGCGATGGAGGGCGTGTTCGGTCGCGGATACAAGGGCCCCGGGCATCCGCACACCAACATGGCCAAGGCGGCGCTCAACATGCTCACGCGCACGAGCGCGCGCGAGATGTTCGAGACCGACGGCATCCTCATGACGGCGGTCGACACGGGCTGGATCACCGACGAGCGCCCGCACTACACGAAGGTGCGGCTCGCCGAAGAGGGGTTCCACGCGCCGCTCGACCTCGTCGACGGAGCCGCGCGCGTCTACGACCCGATCGTCCGCGGCGAGGCGGGCGAAGACCTCTACGGGATCTTCCTCAAGGACTACCGCAAGAGCCAGTGGTGAGGCCTCGCTCGGCCGCTTCGACGCGTGAGTGTCGCAGAACGTAGGAGATTCGGGCCCGGGGCGACCTTCGGCGACGTCGACCGCGAAATCTCCTACGGTTTGCGACGTGAACCGCCTACGCCGCTCAGGCGGGCAGGAAGTAGGTCCGCGCGAGCGGCGCGATCTCGAGCTCGTCGGCATCCGCGCGCGTGACCCAGCGCAGCTCCTCGATCTCGGCCGCGATGACCGGTGTGGCGCCGTCCAGGTCGGCTTCGAAGACGTCCGCCACGACGAGGAACCCCGGCTCGTTCGCCGCGTGCGCCGTGAACGAGCCGAGCGATCGCAGGTCGTGGGCGGCGATCCGCACGCCGATCTCCTCTTCGAGCTCGCGCGACAGCGTCTCGGCGGGCGACTCCCCCGGCTCGGGCTTGCCACCCGGCTGCATGAACGCCGTCGTGCCGGCCTTGCGCACGAGCAGCAGTCGACCGCTCTCGTCCGTGATGACGGCGGCGGAGACGTGGATGACGCGATCGGGCACGGTCGCACGGTATCACCCGGGTCGGGTCGACCGGCGGCACAAACTAGACTGGAGGCATCCCTTCCGCAATCCCAGGATCCACTGTGTCTGACACCGCCGCCGCTCGCACCTTCGAGGTGCGCCACGTGCAGCTCGCGCGCGCCGCGTTCGCCGCGATCGCGACGGTCATGATCACGTTCTCTTCGGATCACTCGGCGGTCGTCGGGGTGGCCGTCTTCAGCGGTTTCGCCATCGCGACGGCTCTCGTGCACTTCGCCGCCGCGTGGCTCGTGTACCCGGCCGGAGCGCGCTGGCCGTCGATCCTGATGGGTATCGTGACGCTGCTCGCCGGCATGGCCGGCGGACTCACTCCGCTGCGCACGATCACGGGTTTCTTCGCGATCGTCGTCACGTGGGCTGTCATCACGGGTGTCATCGAGACCGTCGCCGGCGCTCGCGGTCTGCGCGCGCTGAAGCCGCGCGAACTCAAACCCGGCGAGATCGCCCCCTGGTCCGACGGAACACCCGCAGCGGTCGCACCACGTGGTGACAGCCGCGATGCGCTCGTCGTCGGCATCATCTCGATCATGCTCGGACTGGCGCTCCTGTGCGTGCCGACGGGTTTCGCCCTGCCGTACGCCGTCGAGGACATTCAGGGCACGCTCACGGGCATCACGATCGCCGTCGGCATCTTCGGCGGCTATGCCGCGATCGTCGCGGTGTACCTCGCGATCGCGGGGTTCTCGCCGCGCGCGGCGGCTCCGGCATCCACCCCCACGACCGAGGACGCCGCGTGACCGACCGCCCCACCCGCCGCGACCTCATGAAGCCCGTGCAGCTGCTCGGGCTCGCCTTCGGCTCCGCGCTGTTCGCGGGCATCGTGACGCTTGTGTCGATGGGCTTCTTCCAGCAGCGGTTCGAGGGTCAGTCCGAGCGCGCGCTGGTCGTCGCGGCCGTCGTCGCGGGCATCACCTTCATCGTCGTGCTCGTCGTCGTGGCGCTGCTGCTGCTCGCGGTCGACCCCGCGCAGATCACGAAGACCGTCGACAAGCCGATCCTCGTCGAGAAGGACGAGAAGAACGCCGCTCCGGATGCCCCGGAGCCCGGCGAGGCCCCGAAGGCCTAGCTCCCTGCTGCGGTCGCTGACCTCGGCGACAGTTCCGCGCGCCGCGACGCGCATAGCTCAGGATGAACGCGTCGCATGCCGCCGTTCGCAGCACTTTCGAGCCGATCGATCCTGAGCGCTTCACGCTCGGCGATCGATCACTGCTCAGTGCAGCTCGTCGACCAGCCTCGACGCGAGGCCCGCATAGGTCGCGGGGGTGAGTGCGAGCAGGCGCTCCTTCGCGGCATCCCCGATGTCGAGACCCTGCACGAACTCGGCGAGCTCCGCCGCACCGACGCGGCGGCCGCGCGTGAGGTCCTTGAGCAGCGCGTAGGGGTCGCTGATGGACGACCGACCCGCCGCGATCTCGGCGCGCACGACGGTCTGGATCGCCTCGGCGAGGACCTCCCAGTTGGCGTCAAGGTCGGCCAGCAGCACGTCCTCGGCGAGCGAGATCTCCTTGAGCCCGCGCTCGAGGTTGTCGAGCGCGAGCAGCGAGTGCCCGAAGGCGACGCCGATGTTGCGCTGCGTCGTCGAGTCGGTGAGGTCGCGCTGCATCCGCGACGTCACGAGGGTCGAGGCGAGCGTCGCGAACAGCCCGCCCGCGATCTCGAGGTTCGCCTCGGCGTTCTCGAACCGGATCGGGTTGATCTTGTGCGGCATCGTCGACGACCCCGTCGCGCCGGCGACGGGGATCTGGGTGAAGTAGCCGATCGAGATGTAGGTCCAGATGTCGGTCGCGAGGTTGTGCAGGATGCCGCCGGCATGACGCGCGCGGTCGTAGAGCTCCACCTGCCAGTCGTGCGACTCGATCTGCGTGGTCAGCACGTTGAAGTCCAGGCCGAGGCCCTCGATGAACTCGCGCGAGAGCGACGGCCAGTCGACCGACGGCTCGGCGGCGAGGTGCGCCGACCACGTGCCGGTCGCGCCCGAGAACTTCGCGAGGTACTCGCCGCCCTCGATCTGCGCCGCGACTCGTTCGAGCCGCCACGCGAAGACGGCGAGCTCCTTGCCCATCGTCGAGGGCGTCGCGGGCTGACCGTGCGTGCGCGAGAGCATCGCGGCATCGCGGTGCGCGATCGCCGCCGATCGCAGCGACGCGATGACGGCCCGCAGCTTGGGCAGCCAGACGGCGACCACGGCCCGCTTGACGGTCAGCGCGTACGACGCCGAGTTGATGTCCTCGCTCGTCGCGGCGAAATGGGTGAGCTCGGCGATCGCGGTGAGGCCGAGAGTGTCGAGCCGATCGCGCACGAGGTACTCGACGGCCTTGACGTCGTGGCGGGTGATCGCCTCGCGCTCGGCGAGCCAGTCGATCTCGGGTTGCCCGAACTCGAGGTAGAGCGCGCGCAGCCGCGCCTTGTCGTCGTCGGTCAGGGGCGACGTCTCGAAGAGCGAGCGGTCGGTCAGCGCGATGAGCCACTCGACCTCGACCTCGACCCGGGCCCGGTTGAGTCCGGCCTCGGACAGGTAGTCGGCGAGTCCGGTGACGGCGGTGCGGTAGCGACCGTCGAGGGGGCTGAGGGGCTGGGGAGGCAGAGAGGTCACAAGCGTCCGTTCGTGCGCCGGCACTCAGATGGCCGGTCGGATGGCGGGTTCGAGCTGCCGGAAGAGCGCCCGGCTCGCGCTCTCGATCATACCGAGCACCTCATCGAACATCCCCCGGCCCGCGTAGTACGGGTCGGGCACGTCGAGGGTCGCCGCGTGCGGATCGAACGCGAGGAGCAGCGCGATCTTGTCGGCGTCGCCGTCGTCGCGCGCCCATCCGCGGAGAATGCGCTCGTGGCTGCGGTCGAGCGCGATGACGAGGTCGCTGTTCGCGAAGTCGTCGTGCGTGAACTGGCGTGCCCTGTGCCGCGTTCCGTCGTACCCGCGGCGTCCGAGCGCTTCGATCGTCCGCTGATCGGCCTGCTCGCCGACGTGCCAGTCGCCCGTGCCCGCACTCGTCGACACGACACGACTGCCGAGGCCGACGGCATCCGCCGCCTCACGGAACACGACCTCGGCCATCGGCGACCGGCAGATGTTCCCCGTGCACACGAACACGACGCGGAAAGGATCCACGGGGGTCGCCGACATGACCTACATTCTGGCCCGCGCGGTGGGGTGCCGTCGATCATCGTTCACCGGATGGATACACGCAAGGGGTTCCGCGACCGGCACCACGCCCGTAGCGTGAGTGTCCTGGGGGCCCGAAAGGGTCCCTTTTCGCGTCTAGATGGAGGTTCTCGTGAGTCGTCCCCCGCTCCGATCGTCTGTGATCGCCGTCGCGGTCGTCACCGCCGCAGCGCTGCTCGGCGCCGCTCCGGCACACGCCGCGCCACCCCCCGACCTGCTGATCAGCGAAGTCATCGAGGGGTCGAGCAACAACAAGGCGGTCGAGATCTACAACGGCACCGCTGCCTCGATCGACCTGTCAGCGGGCGGCTATTCCCTCTCGTACTACTTCAACGGAGCGACGACGGCCGGGCTCACGATTCCGCTGAACGGCGCGGTCGCGAGCGGCGACGTCCATGTGGTCGCGCACGGCTCGGCGAACGCGACGATCCTCGCGACCGCCGACCAGACGAGCAGCGCGAACTGGTTCAACGGCGACGACGCCATCGTGCTCACCAAGGGCGGCACGGCGATCGACGCCTTCGGGCAGGTCGGCTTCGACCCGGGCACCGAGTGGGGAACGGGGCTGGTGTCGACGGCCGACAACACCCTGCGGCGCCAGGCAGACGTGTGCGCGGGCGACGCGAACGCTTCCGACGTCTTCGACCCATCCATCGAGTGGGACGGCTTCGCGACCGACACCTTCGACGGGCTCGGGATCCACACGACCGACTGCAGCGACGCCGAGCCGCCCGTCGATCCGCCGGTGGATCCGCCCGCCGTCGAGGCGGGCTGCGATCTGCCGGTCGTGACGATCGGCTCGATCCAGGGTGCGGGAGCCACCACCCCCGTGCCGGGGACGACCGTCCGTGTCGAGGGCACCGTCGTGGGCGACTTCCAGACGGGCGGATTCAACGGGTACTACGTGCAGGATTCCGGTGACGGGGATGCCGCGACCTCCGACGCGGTGTTCGTCTACGCCGTCGGCGGCGCGGCCGTGAACCCCGGCGATGTCGTCAACGTCGTGGGAACCGTGAACGAGGCCTTCGGTCAGACGCAGATCACCCTGGGCGACCTCGAGGTCTGCGCGACGGGCGCGGAGCTGCCCGCTGCGACGCCGCTCACGCTCCCCGCGACGGCGGAGCAGAAGGAGGCGCTCGAGGGCATGCGTGTGACGCTGCCGCAGCAGCTCGCGATCGGCGAGACGTTCGACTTCGCGCGTTACGGCACGATTTCGCTCACGGTCGGCCGCCAGTACCAGCCGACGCAGCTGTACGACGCCGGTTCGCCCGAGGCGATCGCCCTCGCGGACGAGAACATCGCGGCATCCCTCACCGTGGATGATGGTCGCAGCAACCAGAACCCGGACCCCGCGATCCACCCGAACGGCGACGTGTTCACGCTCGACAACACGTTCCGCAGCGGCGACCTCGTGACGAACACGACCGGCGTGCTGGACTACCGATTCGACACGTGGGCGATCCAGCCGACGCAGGGTGCCGACTTCGCAGTGGGCAACGCGCGCACCGGGGCGCCGGAGGTCGAGGGCGCGCTGAAGGTCGCGAGCTTCAACGTGCTCAACTACTTCACGACGCTCACGGGTCCGGATGCGCGCGGCGCGAACAACCCCGAGGAGTTCGAGCGTCAGGAGGCGAAGATCGTCACGGCGCTCGCCGAGATCGACGCCGACGTGTTCGGCCTGATCGAGATCGAGAACAACGGAACGGCTGTCGCGGCGCTCACGGCCGCGCTCAACGAGCGGCTCGGCGCCGAGGTCTACGACTACGTCGAGACGGGCGTCATCGGCACGGACGTCATCACGACTGCGCTGCTCTACAAGCCCGCGTCGGTGACGCCGGTGGGCGCGTTCCAGCTGATGGACGAGGCGAAGGATGCCCGTTGGCTCGACGACTTCAACCGCCCGGGTCTCACCCAGGCGTTCGAGGACGCGTCGGGTGCGACCTTCGCGGTCGTCGTGAACCACCTGAAGTCGAAGGGCTCGGACTGCAACGCGGTCGGGGATCCGACCGATCCGAACGGTCAGGGCAACTGCAACGGGGTGCGCACGCAGGCGGCCTCGGCGCTCTCCGACTGGCTCGCGACCGACCCGACGGGGATCGGTGCCGGGCGGGAGCTCGTGCTCGGCGACCTGAACTCGTACGCGCAGGAGGACCCGATGCAGGCTCTCTACGCCGCCGGGTATACCGACGTCGCGGACGCCGACTCGTACACGTACGTGTTCGACGGGATGCTCGGCTCGCTCGACCACGCGCTCGCGGGCGCCGCGATCGCGGGTGAAGTGGCCGATGCGGCGGTGTGGAACGTGAACGCCGACGAGCCGAGCCTGATCGACTACGACACGTCGTTCAAGCAGCCCGCGCAGGATGCGCTCTACGCACCTGACGCGTACCGCTCGAGCGACCACGACCCGGTCGTCGTGGGCCTCGACCTGATCAAGCCCGATCGGACGAAGCCGACCGCGACGGTCAAGGCCGGGTCGAACTTCACCGTCCAGACGGGATCGACGTACGACCTGCTCAGCTACAAGCTGTATGACGCGGGCAAGATCGACAAGGTCTCGATCAACGGCAAGGTGAAGGACCTCACGAACAACACCTGGTCGGACGTGAACTTCCTCAAGCCGGGCACGTTCGGAGCAGTGCGCGGTCTGAACACGATGGTCGTCTACGACGTCGCCGGAAACACGAACACCTACACGTTCACGTTGAACTAGCGAGGGTTCCTCGCAGGATGCAGGGGCGGCATCCACTCCCCGACTTCGGGAGTGGATGCCGCGTCCCGTTCCTCCCCACATGACATGTGCCAGGCTTCGTCCACAGAAGCCCCGTCACGTTGCGGATGGCGCCCGCCCGACGCGCACCATCGGTGAATGACCTTCTCCGCCTGCGCTCCCGCGGCGACGCCCGAACTCGACGTCGTCGTGCGTGAGCTCGAACGCCTCTCGGACCGCCTGCTCGACGTCGCCCACATCGCTCGATCGCTCGCTGCCGCCACCGACTGGCAGGCCCGCGCGGCGGTGGCCTTCCACGAGAAGGCGACGCGGTGGGCGGGCACGGTATCGGGTTTGGGCTGCCTCGCAGAGACGACGCGGATCGATGCCGTACAGGCGCGCGAGAGCGCGCGCTCTCGCTCTGAATGGGCGTGCCCGTGACCGATCCGGGGGTCCGTCCTCGGCCGGATGCGGGGACCGACCGGCCGACGCCGCCGCCGACCGGCGATGTCGAGATCCGCGGCGGGGGCGCGGTGGCCGTCGACACGCAGACGCTGCGGGACGCGGCATCCCGCTTCGACACGACGCGAGCCGAGCTCGACGCGCTGCGGGACCGACTGGGATCGCTCCAACTCATGCTCTTCGCCGAGCGCGACGTCGCGTGGGGGGCGGCCAGCAGCGCATCCGTGCTCTTGGCGCGGCTCGCCGAGACGATGGCCGACGCGGATGCGATCGCGGCCGATCTGCGTTCGGCGGCCACCGTATACGAGCTCGTCGAGCTCAACGCGCAGCACACCGCTGCGCGGCTCGCCGGCGACGAGGTCGCGCTCGCGCGGATCGAGGCGCGCCGCGACGACATCATGCGGCTGCACCCCGACGCGATGGGTAGGGCGAACCTCTTCGAGTTCGAAAGGGCCGTCCTGTGGCCGTCCGAGCTCGTGCGCGAAGCGACACAGCTCGGGTACGACCTGGGCGGCATGTTCGAGACCTTCTTCGGCGAGGGCCTCGGCAAGGCGATGGGCTTCCTGCCGGGCGTCGTGGGCGGCGTGGTGCTCGGCGGGCTCACGATCGGGGGCGTCACCGCCGCGGGCCTCGGCGGGCAGGGGCGGGTGGCACGGAATTCTCGCCTGACCGGCGACGCGCCCGCCGTCGCCATCGTGCGGGTCGGGTCGGGCACGACGACTGCGCCGTCGGGGCTCGCGGCTGCCGCGCAGCGGATCCCGAGCGGCGACGCCCGCGTACGCGTCGAGGTCTACACGATGCGCGACGGATCGAAGCAGTACGCGACGTACATCGCCGGGATGAAGGATGCCGCGGTCCGCGGCGGCCGTGACCCGTGGGACAACGAGTCCAATGTGCAGCTCTGGGCCGGCGAGAAGTCCGCGTCCTACGCCGCGACTGCGCGAGCGCTCGAAGCGGCCGGCGCTCGGCCCGGCGACACCGTGCACATCATCGGCCACTCGCAGGGCGCGATGGTCGGAGCGCACCTCGCGCTCGAGGGCGGCTACGACACCCGCACGCTCGTGACGTTCGGTTCGCCGGTCGAGGCCGATGTCGGGCCGGGCACCGTGAGCGTCGGGATCAGGCACAGCGACGATGCGGTCGCCGCACTCGCCGGGGGCGGCCACGCCGCACCCGTCGGGGCGCCGGGCAGCTTCGTGGTCGAGCGTGTCTTCGATGAGGACCCGGGCCTGACGTCCCACGGCATCAGCGCTTACGCCGACACTGCGGCGAAGGTCGATGCATCCACCGATCCGCGCGTCGACGCCGTGCGCGAGACGTTCGCCGAGCTCGGGACGGCGGTCGAGGTCGACGTCGTCGAGTACTCCGCGGAGCGCCTCGACGCCGTCAGTCCCGCTTCTGCTTCGGTCGCAGGAAGATCCCGAAGATCCAGTTGATGAGCGAAATGATGAGGGCCGCCACGACGCCCCACCAGAAGTCCTCGACGCGCAGGCCGAAGTTCCAGAACGTCGTGATCCACGCCGTCAACCACAGCAGGAACGCGTTGATGATCAGGCCGATGAGCCCGAGCGTGAGGATGTAGATAGGGAAGGCGAGCACCTTGATGACGGTGCCGATGATCGTGTTGACGATCGCGAAGATCGCTGCGACGAGCAGGAGTGTGAGCACCATCTGCAGGGTCTCGCCCGGCGGGAAGGCGATGACCGAGACCTGCAGCGCCGGGATCAGGGTGACGACCCAGATGGCGAAGGCGTTGACGACGACACGGATGAGGAAGCCCATAGTCCGGCCAGTCTGCCACGGCGCGCAGCGCTCGCGCAGAGGCATTTCGATCAGCCCGCGGCCCCGGTGCGGAATCGTGCCGCGATCTCGAGCACCTCCAGTCGACTCTGCGCGACGTCGAGCACGAGTTCGAACGCGTCGTCCGTCGACATGACGACCACGTGGCCGTTCAGTTCGAGGAACGTCAGGGTCGCCACCCACGAGAATCGCTTGTTGCCGTCGAAGAAGGGATGGTTCTGCGCGAGCGACGACATCAGCGCAGCGGCCTTATCGAAGATGTCGACGTACGCCTCGATGCCGAACATCGAGCTCGACGGCCGAGCGAGCGCCGAAGAGAGCAGGCCGAGATCACGGACGTGAAGGCCCATGTCCGCGGCGATGGCGGCCGCCTGAGGCAGTTCGAGATAGTCGGTCATGCGTCTTCGAGGCGCGTGAGCAGTTCCCCGTATCGAGCACGGACACTCTGCGCGATCGATGTCGCGCGCTCGGTCTTCGAGTCACTGCTCAACAGCAACTCCGTCGCTTCGAGAATCAGTGCGTGCTTGGACGTGTGCCTGCGCTCGGCAAGCGCGTCGAGCGCAGCGTCGAGTTCCTCCGGGAGTCGCACCGTCATTGCCATACCGAAATGGTATCAAGGTGCCATTTCGGTATCTACCGCCCACGGAATGGACGCCCTCCTAGACTCGGGGCGTGACCTCCGACATCCCGATCCGCGTTCGTCCCGAGATCGCCGCCCTGCCCGCGTACAAGCAGGGCAAGCAGGCGGGGGCCGAGGCGTTCAAGCTTTCGAGCAACGAGAATCCCTTCGATCCACTCGACGGCGTCGTCGAGGCTCTGCAGGCGGCGACGTCGGTCAACAGGTATCCGGATGCCTCGGCCGCTCGCCTGCGCGCGCGGCTCGGCGAGCGGTTCGGCGTCTCGGCCGACGCCGTGCACATCGGCGCCGGCAGCGTCGCGATCCTCGCGCAGCTCGTGCAGGCGACCTCGGGCCCTGGCGACGAGGTCATCTACGCCTGGCGGTCGTTCGAGGCGTATCCGTGGCTCGCCGTCGTCGCCGGTGCGACCGCCGTTCAGGTGCCGCTCACGGTCGACGCGCGGCACGACCTTCCCGCGATGGCGGCCGCGATCACCGACCGCACGCGCGCGATCATCGTGTGCAGCCCGAACAACCCGACCGGCCCGATCGTGACGCAGGCCGAGTTCGACGACTTCGTCGCTCAGGTGCCGCCCGACGTGCTCGTCATCCTCGACGAGGCGTACGCCGAGTTCGTCACCGACCCCGATGCTGTCGACGGCCTCTTCGTCCTGGGCAACGCGGGGCGAGACAACGTCGTCGTGCTTCGCACCTTCTCCAAGGCGTTCGGACTCGCAGGGCTGCGGGTCGGCTACGCCGTGGGGCATCCGCGCATCCTCGACGCGGCGCGCAGCACCAGCATCCCGCTCTCCGTCACGCTGCAGGGCGAGACGGCGGCCCTCGCGAGCCTCGACGCCGAAGCAGAGCTGCTCGAGCGCGTCACGACGATCGCCGAGCGCCGCGACCGGCTCGCGGCCGCGCTGCGCGAGGGCGGGTGGGCCGTGCCGCAAGCGCAGGGCAACTTCGTGTGGCTGCCCGCGGGCGACGAGACGATGTCGATCGCGGGAGAGTTCGAGGCGGCGGGACTCATCGTCAGGCCCTTCGCCGGCGACGGCATCCGCATCTCGATCGGCGAAGAAGAGTCTGTCGAGAAGGTCCTACGGATCGCGGCATCCGTTGTGAAAGACCTCCCGGAAGCCCATCCAGCGCGAGGGCTAGCGTAGAACGGTGACGACGCCCGAGACCCTGTCTGCTGCGCCCAGCCCGGCCGAGGAGTCGGGCCTCGTGCGCATCCTCGACGCGGACGGCCGCTTTGCGCCGACCCCCGCCGCCGAGCCGTACCTCGCTCTCATCGATGGCCTCGCCGATGCCGAGCTCGAGGTCCTCTACCGCGACATGACCGTGATCCGCGCCTTCGATCGCCAGGCGACGAACCTGCAGCGGCAGGGGCAGCTCGCGCTGTGGCCGCCGAGCTTCGGCCAGGAGGCCGCGCAGGTCGGCTCCGCACGCGCGGCACGCGCGCAGGACCACATCTTCCCCTCCTACCGCGAGCATGTCGTGACGCGGATCCGCGGCGTCGACCCGATCGACATCATCCGCGTCATGCGCGGGCTGACGCACGGGGGCTGGGATCCGACCGACCCCAAGAACGGCAACACGCACATCTACACGCTCGTGCTCGGCTCGCAGACGCTCCACGCGACAGGCCTCGGGATGGGCCTCGTGTTCGACCGGCGCTGCGGCACGGGCGACCCCGAGCGCGACGAGGCCGTCATCGTCTACTACGGCGACGGCGCCTCGAGCCAGGGCGATGTGCACGAGGCGATGGTCTTCGCCGCGAGCTACCGCACACCCGAAGTGTTCTTCCTGCAGAACAACCAGTGGGCGATCTCGGTGCCGGTCTCGACGCAGTCGCCCGCGCCGCTCGTGCGCCGGGGCGACGGGTACGGCATGCCCAGCATCCAACTCGACGGCAATGACGTCCTCGCGAGCTACGCCGTCACGCGGACGGCCCTCGACGAGGCGCGCTCGGGAGCGGGCCCCCGCGCGATCGAGGCGCTCACCTACCGCATGGGCGCGCACACGACGAGCGACGACCCGACGAAGTACCGCACGTCCGACGAAGAGGCGTCGTGGGCGCGCCGCGATCCCATCGAGCGCATGCGCGCGTACTTGACGGGGCGCGGCGCATCAGACGCGTTCTTCGACGACGTGGATGCCGAGGCCGCCGCCGTGGCGGACGACGTGCGCGTGCGCACCTCGGCGCTCGGCGGCCTCGACCGCGAGGCGATGTTCGCGCACGTCTACAGCGAGCCGCATCCGCTCATCGATGAGCAGCGCGCGTGGCTCGCGGACTATGAAGCCTCGTTCGAGGGCGGTGCCTCGTGAGCGACACGACGACGGTGATGCCCATCAGCAAGGCACTCAATGCGGGAATGCGCACCGCGATGGCGGCGAACGATCGCGTCCTGCTCATGGGCGAGGACATCGGCCGGCTCGGCGGTGTGTTCCGCGTGACCGAGGGCCTGCAGGCCGAGTTCGGCGACCGACGCGTGCTCGACACGCCGCTCGCCGAGTCGGGCATCGTCGGCACGGCGATCGGCCTCGCGATGGCGGGGTTCCGTCCCGTGATCGAGATCCAGTTCGACGGGTTCGTGTTCCCGGCGTTCGACCAGATCACGACGCAGCTCGCGAAGCTCACGAACCGGCACGAAGGTTCGTTGGCGCTGCCGGTCGTGGTCCGCATCCCGTACGGCGGCCACATCGGCGCCGTCGAGCATCACCAGGAGAGCCCCGAGGCCTACTTCGCGCACACCCCGGGACTGCGGGTCGTGAGCCCGTCGACGGCGAACGACGCGTACTGGATGATCCAGGATGCGATCGCGTCCGACGATCCCGTGATCTTCCTCGAGCCGAAGGCGAAGTACTGGCAGAAGGGCGAAGTCGACACGTCGGCACGCGCCGTGCCGCTGCACGCCTCGCGCGTCGTGCGCCGCGGAACCGATGTGACACTCGTCGGCCACGGCGCGATGGTGACGACCCTTCTGCAGGCGGCCGCGCTCGCCGAGGCCGAGGGAACGTCGTGCGAGGTCGTCGACGTGCGCTCCCTCTCGCCGATCGACTACGGGCCGATCCTCGACTCCGTACGACGGACGGGCCGCATGGTCTACGCGCAGGAGGCGCCCGGCTCGGTCAGTGTGGGCTCCGAGGTCGCGGCGACCGTGATGGAGAAGGCGTTCTACGCGCTCGAGGCACCCGTGCTGCGCGTGTCGGGCTTCGACGTCCCGTTCCCCGCGGCCAAGCTCGAGGGCGTCTATCTGCCCGACGCCGACCGCGTCCTCGAGGCCGTCGACCGCGCACTGGCCTACTGACGTCTCGTCGCTTCGGCCCTCGCTCAACGACCGGATTCATGGAAGGAATACCCGATGAGCACTCAGACGTTCGTCCTCCCCGATGTCGGCGAGGGCCTCACCGAGGCCGAGATCGTGCAGTGGCGTGTCGCGCCCGGCGACACGGTCGCCGTCAACGACGTCCTCGTCGAGATCGAGACGGCGAAGTCGCTCGTCGAGCTGCCGTCACCCTTCGCGGGCACGGTCGGCGAGCTCATCGTCGCAGAGGGCGCGACGGTCAACGTCGGCGCGCCGATCATCACCATCGCGGATGCGGCGGCCGCGGCATCCGTCGTCGGGCAGAGCGAGCACGGCGAGCCGGCGGAAGCCGAGTCCGAGGGCGAGGGTGCCGTGCTCGTCGGGTACGGCACGGGCGGTGCCGTGACGTCGCGGCGGCGCAAGCCCGCCGTCACGGCCGAGCAGCGGGTCGAGGCCTCCGTGGGCGTCGTCGCGAAGCCCCCGATCCGCAAGCTCGCACGCGACCTGGGAGTGGACCTCGGCGCGGTGAAGCCGAGCGGACCCGCCGGAGAGGTCACGCGCGACGACGTCGTGAAGCACGCCTCGCAGGCGTCCGTCTTCCGCAACCTCGAGACGCCCGAGTGGAGCCCCGTGCGCGAGGAGACGATCCAGGTCGCGCCCCCCGTGGACGAGTCGCGCGAAGAGACGATCGCCGTCAAGGGCGTCCGCAAGGCGACGGCATCGGGCATGGTGCGCAGCGCCTACACCGCGCCGCACGTGTCGGTGTGGACGGACGTCGACGCCTCGCGCACGATGGAGCTCGTCAAGCGGCTCAAGGCGTCGCCCGACTTCGCCGACACGAAGGTCTCGCCGCTGCTGATCATGGCGCGCGCGGTCATCTGGGCCGTCCGCCGCACCCCGATGGTCAACGCCGCGTGGATCGACGCCGAGGACGGCGCCGAGATCCGCGTGCGCCACTACGTCAACCTCGGCATCGCCGCGGCCACACCGCGCGGACTGCTCGTGCCGAACATCAAGGACGCGCAGAACCTCAACATGCAGGGTCTCGCTCGCGCGCTCGAGAAGCTCACCGTCACCGCGCGCGAGGGCAAGACCACACCCGCCGACCAGCAGCAGGGCACGATCACGATCACGAACATCGGCGTGTTCGGGATGGATGCCGGCACTCCGATCATCAATCCCGGGGAGGTGGGCATCATCGCGCTCGGCGCGATCCGCCAGAAGCCCTGGGTCGTCGACGGGGAGGTGCGCCCCCGCTGGGTGACGACGGTGTCGGGATCCTTCGATCACCGCGTCGTCGACGGCGACGGGGTCTCGCGATTCATCGCGGACGTCGCGTCGGTGCTCGAGGAGCCCGCGCTGCTCCTGGACTGACACCCGGTCTGTTCTGCGATCGGCGTGTCGTCTCCGGCGTCGATACCCCTCCGACCGCAATGAACTTCCGGTTCACACCATTGACGCCTCTCACGGGGTCCGACCTGCACGTTCCACACGTGGGCTGCGGTGAACTTCCGGCTCACACCCTTGCCCCTTCGTATGTGACCCGGAAGTTCATTGGCGGACGGGTCGTGTGTGAACCGGAAGTTCATGGATGGGTGAGTCATGTGTGAACCGGAAGTTCATTGGCGGGCGGGTCGTGTGTGAACCGGAAGTTCATCGATGAAAAGAGTGAACGTCGCCACGATTTGAGAACGATTATCAATAACGTTAGGCTCGACGCGTGACCACTCGACGCATCGTGCTTCCGACCGCCCTGGCCGCGGCATCCGTCCTCGTCCTCGCCGGCTGCGCATCCACGCCGACGACTGACGACGGGCGCATCGCCGTCGTCGCATCGACGAACGTGTACGGCCAGATCGTCGAGGCGATCGGCGGCGATCTCGTCGACGTCACCTCGATCGTGTCGTCGGCCTCGCAGGATCCGCACTCCTTCGAGCCGAGCGCCCGCGACCAGCTCGCCGTCTCGCGCGCGGCGCTCGTCGTCGAGAACGGCGGTGGGTACGACGCGTTCGTCGACACTCTCATCGACGCGAGCGGGACGGATGCCGCAGTCATCACCGCCGTGGAGCTCTCGCACGACTGGCCCGAGAACGAGGGGCACGACGACGAGGCGACCGAAGAGGCCGACCACGACCACGACCACGAGGGCCACGACCACGTCGAGGGCTTCAACGAGCACGTCTGGTACGACCCGCACACGATCGAGCACGTCGCCGAGGCGATCGCCGAGGAGCTGAGCGAGATCTCCCCCGATGACGCCGCGACGTTCACGGCGAACCTCGACGAGTTCCTCGCCGGCATCGCCGACCTCGAAGCCGGCCTTGCGGATCTCGACGCAGCGCACGGCGGCGCCGAGATCTTCGTGACCGAGCCCGTCCCGCTCTACCTGACGAATGCAGCAGGGCTCGTCAACGTCGCGCCGGACGCCTTCACCGAAGCCGTCGAAGAGGGCCAGGACGTGCCTCCCGCGACGATGCTCGAAGCGCTCAAGCTGCTGCGCGGCGGCACGGTGGAGCTCGTCGTCGTCAACGCGCAGACCGGCGGCGCCGAGACGACCGCCGTCACCGACGAGGCCGATGGGGCGGCGATCCCCGTCGTCGACTTCACGGAAACGCTGCCGGAGGGCCAGACTTACCTCTCGTGGATGCAGTCGAACATCGAGGCGCTGGGCCAGGCGCTGGCACCGTGACGCCGGCGCTCACGATTCGCGACGCGTCGCTGCGGCGCGGGGATCGCGAATTGTGGAGCGGCCTCGACCTCGATGTGCAGCCGGGCGAGCTCATCGCGATCCTCGGGCCGAGCGGTTCGGGCAAGACGACGCTGCTGCGCGCGATCCTCGGTCTCGAGCAGCTGAGCGGCGGCACGATCACCGCTCTCGGTGAGCCGGTGCGCGGCCGAGGCAGCCGTCGGATCGGGTACATCCCGCAGCAGCGCCCGTTGCCGCGCGAGACGTCGTTGCGCGGTCGCGACCTCGTCGCGCTCGGCATCGACGGACACCGCTTCGGGTTCCCCGTCCCGAGAAGAGGAGACAGAGCGCGCGTCGACGCGCTGATCGAGGCGGTGGATGCCACGGCCTTCGCCGAGCGGCCCGTCGGGCTCCTCTCGGGCGGCGAGCAGCAGCGCCTGCGCGTCGGGCAGGCGCTCGCCGACGATCCACGGCTGCTGCTGTGCGACGAGCCGCTGACGAGTCTCGACCTCGCGAATCAGCAGGCCGTCCTCGGCCTCATCGACCGGCACCGCAAGGAGACCGGCGCCGCCGTCATGCTCGTGACGCACGACATCAACCCGCTGCTGGGCAAGGTCGACCGCATCCTCTACATCGCGAACGGGCGGTTCATGCTCGGCAAGCCCACCGAGGTGCTCCGGTCGGACGTACTCACCGATCTCTACGGCGCGCACGTCTTCGTGCTGCGGGCCGGCGACCGGCTCGTCGTCGTCGGCGCTCCGGATGCGGAAGAGTCGCACCACCACCACGAGGAGCAGTCGTGAATTGGGCCGACATCGCCGACGCCATGTTCGGCGGACTCCCCGACTACGCCGAGATCCTCGCGCTCGTGTCGAACTCGGTCATCGCGGGAGCAGTTCTGGGGCTGGTCGGCGGCCTCGTGGGCGTCTTCGTCATGCAGCGCGACATGGCCTTCGCGGTGCACGGCATCAGCGAGCTCTCGTTCGCAGGCGCAGCGGCGGCGCTGCTCATCGGGGTCGACGTCGTGACCGGCTCGATCGTGGGATCCCTCATCGCCGCGGCGATCATCGGCTGGCTGGGCGCGCGGGCACGTGACCGCAACTCGATCATCGGCGTGCTCATGCCGTTCGGTCTGGGCCTGGGCATCCTCTTCCTGTCGCTCTACGACGGACGCAGCGCGAACCGCTTCAGCCTTCTGACGGGGCAGATCGTGTCGGTGCAGACCGGCCAACTCGGCTGGCTGATCGGCATCAGCGCCTTCGTGCTCCTAGGGCTGCTGCTCATCTGGCGGCCGCTGCGCTTCGACTCGCTCGACCCGCAGGCCGCGGCCGCGCGGGGCGTGCCGACGACGGCTGTCTCGCTGGGGTTCATGCTTCTCCTCGGGCTCATGGTCGCCGTCAGCGTGCACATCATCGGCGCGCTGCTCGTCATGGCGCTGCTCGTGACCCCGGCCGCCGCCGCGATGCGGATCGCGACCGGGCCGCTCGCGGTGCCGCTGCTCGCGAGTCTGTTCGGCTTCGTCTCGGCCGTCGGCGGCATCCTGCTCGCGATCATGGGAACCCTGCCGGTGAGCCCCTACATCACGACGATCTCGTTCGTCATCTATCTCGTCTGCCGAGGGATCGGCGCCCGCCGGGATCGCGTCACGCGCGTCTGACTCCCAGGCCCGTCAGAAGCGCGAAAGGTAGACTCCGGCCCATGGTCCAGCGCAACACGTGGCAGCGCGAGCGCGTGCGCGAAGCGCTCTCCGACGCCCCCGGCTTCGTGAGCGCGCAGTCGCTGCACGCCACGCTGCGCGATGAGAACACGGGCATCGGCCTCGCGACCGTCTATCGCGCGCTCGCGGGACTCGCGGCGCAGGGCGACGCGGATTCGCTGCAGAGCCCCGAGGGTGAGGCGCTCTACCGCGCGTGCTCGACCAGCGGTCACCACCACCACCTCATCTGCCGGTCGTGCGGCAAGACCGTCGAGATCGAGGCATCCGACGTCGAGCACTGGGCCCGGCGCACCGCCGAGAGCCACGGCTTCAGCGAAGCCGAGCACATCGTCGACATCTTCGGGCTGTGCTCGGATTGCACCGCGGCCCGGGCGAGCGAGCGTGTCGCGGACTGATCTGCCGACCGGCGAGGCCACGCGCACCCGGCGACCCCCGCAGAGCGCGGGGCGCATTCTCGTCCCGCTCGGCATCGGCGCGGTCGTCGTGGGCGCGCTCTTCGCGATCGACGCGTTCGCGCCGGGCTTCTTCGCCGACGCGCTGCCGACGCGTGCGCAGGACGGCCTGACCCTCGCGATCAGCGTACTGATCGAGTCGCTGCCGTTCGTCGCGCTCGGCGTCGTGCTGTCGATCGTCGTGCAGGTGTGGGTGCCGCCGGGTGTCATCGAGCGATGGATGCCGCGGCGGGCGTGGGCGCGGCGAGCCGTGCTCTCCCTCCTCGGCATGATCGTCCCGGTGTGCGAGTGCGGCAACGTGCCGTTCGCGCGCGGCCTGCTCATGCGCGGCTTCTCGGTGCCGGAAACGCTCACATTCCTGATCGCGGCGCCGATCGTGAACCCCATCGTGATCATCACGACGCACCAGGCGTTCGGATTCTCGGACGGCATCCTGATCGCGCGCCTCATCGGCGGCTACGCGATCGCGAACCTCATCGGATGGCTCTACAGCCGGCATCCGTCCCCCGACGCGCTGCTCACCGACCGGTTCCGCGACACGTGCGAGCTCGTGCTCGACGAGCCCGGTGGGAAGGGTCGGCGCAGCATCGCTCAGTTCGTGATCGAGCTGCGCGCCGTCATGCCCGCCCTCATCATCGGTTCGGCTCTCGCGGGGGCGGTGCAGGTGCTCATCCCCCGCGACGTCCTCCTCGCGATCGGATCGAACCCGGCGCTGTCGATCGTCGCGATGATCGCGCTCGCGATGGTCGTGTCGATCTGCTCGAACGTCGACTCGTTCTTCGCGCTGTCGTTCGCATCGACCTTCACGCCCGGTTCGATCGTCGCGTTCCTCCTCGTCGGTCCCCTGGTCGACGTCAAGATGCTCGCGCTGCTGCGCACCACCTTCACGACCCGCACCCTCGCCGGTCTCGTCGTGGTGGTCGTGCTGTCGGCCTTCGCGATCGGGGCGGTGGTCAACCTTGTGGCATAGCCTCGCGACCCGCTGGCTCGGCGTCGGACTCGCGTCGATCATCGCCGCCGTGACGATCGCGCTCGCCGCGACCGGCCGCCTGGGTCTCTACATCAACCCCGAATCGTCGTGGTTCGCCGTCGGGATGGCGGTCTTCGTCCTCTTGGGGGCGATCGCGAGCTTCGCGCTGCCGCTCGGCGACGAAGAGGACCACGGGCACGATCACGAGCACCACCACGGCCGAGACCGTGTCGGGCTCGCGGCCTCGATCTCGGGCGGGGTCGTCGCATCCATCGTCGCCCTCGCGACCCTCGTGCTCCCGCCCGCCTCGCTGTCGGCGGAGCTCGCCATGTCGCGCGACGTCGGCGCGCCGCCGCTCTTCGCCGGGGCGGATACCGTCGCTCTCGCAACGACAGGAGACACGGCCTCGTTCGGCATCGGCGAATGGTCGGCCGTCTTCGCGACGGCGACCAATCCTGAGGCGTTCGACGGTGACGACGTGACGCTCACCGGCTTCGTCACAGACGGCGAGAACGGCTTCGGGCTGACGCGCCTCGTGATCACGCACTGCGTCATCGACGCGCAGACCGCGACGATCCCCGTCTCGGCATCGGGTTCGGCGCCGGGCACGGGCCAGTGGGTCACGGTCGAAGGCACCGTGCGCTCGATGCCCGACGGACGTCTCGTGATCGACGCGTCGTCGGTCGAGGCGATCGACGAGCCGACGGACCCGTATGAGTACTGAGCCCACGACGCGCCGCGGCGCGGCCGGGTCGCGGCGCGAGCGGGATCGCGCCCGCCGCCGCCGCGCGTACCTCCGCGGGTTCGGCATCGTGCTCGGCGCACTGGCCGTCATCGGCGCGGGCGCGGCCGCCGTCGGCGTCGTGCAGGGTCCTCGCGTGACCGCGGTGCAGGTGGACCCCGCCGCCGCGACCGTGTCGTCGGGTGCGCGGCTCATCGTGACGACGTCGCAGGCGCTCGCCGACGTCGACCCTGCGCAGGTCACGGTCGATCCGGCCGTGCCGTTCACCGTCGACACGTCGGGCCGCAGCGTCGGGGTGCGTTTCACGCAGCCGCTGTGGGACGAGACGCAGTACACGGTCTCGATCGCCGACGTGACCGGGACGGGCGGCGGTGCGACGGCGACGATCGTGGAGTCGTTCACAACCCCTGCTGTCGACTTCCACCTGCTCCAGCGCGGCGGCGCCGACGGCGACGGCGACGGCGACACGGTCCTGCGCGCGGATCTCGCCGGCGAGACCCTGCCGATCTTCACGTCCTCGCACATCGAGGACTTCCGTGCGACGGCATCCCACCTCGTCATGTCCGTGCGGACCGACGAGGACGAAGCCTCGCTCATCGTGAGTGGTCCGAGCGGCGGGGGGATACGTCCGCTGCCGCTGCCGGGCAGCGGCTTCGTCTCGAACCTGCAGGCCGCTGATCGCGGCGAGGTCATCGGCTACACGTTCTCGGACGCCGACCTGGGGGCCGACGGCGGACTCGAGAGCGCACTTTTCACGGCGTCCCTCGCGGCGGGGGCGTCGGATGCCGACCCCACACCGATCGTCGTCGAGGGCGCTGATCCGCGGGTCGCGGAGTGGCGCTTCGTGCCCGACACCGACAGCATCCTGCTCCTCGGCTTCGACGGCACGCTCATGCTCACGGGCTCGACGGGCGGAGCCGGGACATCCCTCGGCACGGCCCTCGCGATCGAGGGTGTCGCGGGTACGGACGCGATCGTCGAGCGCCTCGAGGGCATGGTCGTCATCGACCTGACGGACGGCAGCGAGCAGCCGCTCGTCGCGGCCGACGGCGAGGAATCGCTCGGCACACTGCGGTCGGTGCTGCCCGTCGCCGGCGGCGGGACCCTGCGCACGTACGGGCGGTTCGATGACACCGGCCTCGTGTCGGAGGGGACCTCGGTCGCCTTCGTGAGCGACGACGGCACCGTGAGCGACGTCTCGGACGTTCCGGTCGAGGATGCCCTCGTGCAGGTGTGCGCGTCGCCCAGCGGCCGGTACGCGGCGGTGCTCGTCGCGCCGAGCGCCGTAGACAATCCGTACGACACCTATCAGCTGCCTCTGCCCGAGACGCTCGAGACCCGGATCGTGCAGATCTCGGACGGCGCCCCGGTCGAGACGGTCTCGGGCTTCGACATCTCGTGGTGCCGGGTGCCACCGCAGTGACCCTGCACGCAGCCACGCGCGAAGAGCTCGCCGACCTGCCGCTCGCGGTGGCACCGCGTCTGCTCGGCGGACTGCTGCGCACAGCCGTCGACGGCGTCGAGGTCGCCGTGCGGCTCACCGAGGTCGAGGCTTACCACGGGCAGGGCACGGGCGAGGTCCCCGACCCCGGATCGCACGCGCGCATGGGCCGGACGGCTCGCAATTCCACGATGTGGGGCGAGCCCGGCCACCTCTACGTGTACCTCAGCCACGGCATCCATTCCTGCGTCAACGTGGTGTGCGGTCCCGACGGGGTCGCGGGCGGGATCCTCCTGCGCGCGGGCGAGATCGTCGCGGGCAGGGATGCCGCGGCACGCCGCCGTCCGGCTGCGCGCAGTCCGCGCGACCTCGCGCGCGGACCCGGCCGGCTCGGCGATGCCGTGGGGCTGCGGCATCCCGCCCACGACGGCATCGACGCGATCACCGCCGCAGCCCGGCACGGCGCCACGGCGCGGCTGTGGCTGCGCGACGAGCCGCTCACGGCATTCGCATCGGGACCTCGCGTCGGGGTCGCCGGCGTCGCGGGGACGGATGCCTTCCCCTGGCGCTTCTGGATCCCGGGCGATCCCTCGGTGTCGGCGTTCCGCTGGGGCAGGGGCGCAGGACCCACCGTGCTAGACTGACTCTTTGTCTGCGCGCACTCCAGCACGCAGTACGTATCCCACCTCTTCGAATGCGGCTTTCGCCGTGCCCGAGCAGGGGGATGCAGACAAGGGATCTTGGGTGGGGCCGTCCGGCTCCACGGTACTAAGGAGACATCACTATGGCAGCAGTGTGCCAGGTGACTGGAGCAGTTCCCGGCTTCGGTCACAGCATCTCGCACTCGCACCGCCGGACGAAGCGCCGCTTCGACCCGAACGTGCAGAAGAAGACGTACTACGTGCCGTCGCTTGGGCGCAACATCAAGCTCAACGTGTCGGCCAAGGGCATCAAGGTCATTGACGCACGCGGCATCGAGTCCGTCGTCAAGGATCTCCTCGCGAAGGGGGTCAAGCTCTAATGGCCAAGAAGGCTCAGGACGTCCGTCCGATCATCAAGCTGCGGTCGACCGCGGGCACGGGTTACACCTACGTCACGCGCAAGAACCGCCGCAACAACCCCGACCGCATCGTGCTCAAGAAGTACGACCCGGTCATCCGCAAGCACGTCGAATTCCGAGAGGAGCGTTGATCCATGGCTAAGAAGAGCAAGATCGCGCGCAACGAGCAGCGCAAGGTGGTCGTCGACCGCTACGCCGCCAAGCGCGCCGAACTGAAGAAGGCGCTCGTCTCGCCCGAGTCGACGGACGAGCAGCGCGAGGCGGCCCGTGTCGGCCTCCAGAAGCTGCCCCGCAACGCGTCGCCCGTGCGCGTGCGTTCGCGCGACGTCATCGACGGTCGCCCCCGCGGTGTCCTCACGAAGTTCGGCATCTCGCGTGTCCGCTTCCGTGACATGGCGCACCGTGGCGAGCTGCCCGGCGTGACCAAGTCGAGCTGGTAAGCACCACACAGCACTGAGGGCCCCGAGATCTCCGGATCTCGGGGCCCTCGTCGTTCCAAGGTCAGGCGGCGTGCGACGTCGCCCACTCGAGGGCGAAGTCGGCGACCTCCTCCCAGCCGTCCTGGCTGACGATGCGGTGCGTGCGGCCGGGGTAGTACTTGTAGTCCACGACGGCCGGGCTGCCGGTCGCCTTGTACTTCTTCACGATGGCCTCGCCGATCGCGGGCGGAACGATGTGGTCCTTCTCGCCCGTGATGATGAGGAGCGGGGCGCGGTCGGTGCGGCCGTAGTCGACGTGGGATGCCCCGCCCTTCTCGTTGAACGCCCCACCGACGCCCTCGAAGAAGACGCGGTTGTAGGAGTTGACGGCGTACTCCTCCCACAGCGCATCCGACTCGTCCCGGGGCAGGTCGTTGCCGAACGTGAAGTGGAAGTGGCTCTTCGACAGCGGCTTCGCGCCGTTGCGGCCGAAGGGATTCGACAGGATCGGCGTGCCGGTCCACAGCGTCGACAGCGGCAGTGTCGTGATCCCCGCCGGCTGACCGGGGGTCACGCCGACGTACGCGGCGCCGAGCCCGCGGTCGGCGAGCATCTGCGTGAACAGTCCGCCGAACGAGTGGCCCATGATGATCGGCTTCTCGGGCAGGGCGCGGATGATGCGGTCGTAGTGGTCGACGATCTGCTTGATGCCGATCCCCTCGAGGGCTTCGGGGTTGCGGCGGATGTCGGCGACCTCGCGATCGTCGATGCCGGGCCAGCCCGGCACGATCACTTCGTGGCCCTGGGCGCGGAAGCGCTCGGCCCACGTGTCCCAGCTCTTCGGCGTCATCCACAGGCCGTGGATCAGGACGATCGTCTTCTTGCTCATGATGGTTCTCCTTCGGGGATGGGATCGGTGCTACGCTACGATGGTAGACCGAACGTTCTATCTACGCAAGGGTATTCCCAATGGAAGAGAATGAAGACATGAGCACGACGATGGATGCCGCGCCCGCCCGCCCGGCGTCGGCCAGGCAGCGACTGATCGAGGCGGCGACCGAGCTCTTCTACGGCGAGGGCATCCACTCGGTGGGTGTGGACCGCATCATCGAGACCGCCGGCGTCACCCGCGCGACGATGTACAAGCAATTCGCGGGCAAGGAGGGCCTCGTCCTCGCCTACCTCGAGGGGGAGGACCGCGGCCTGCGCGATCTGTTCGCGGTCGCCGCATCCGCCTCCGACGACCCCGACGTCCTGCTCGAGCTCGTCGTAGAGGGCATCTCGGCCGACATCCGAGATCGGCACACACGCGGCTGCCCGTTCGTCAACGCTGCCGCCGAGTACCCCGACGGCGGACCCGTGCGCGCGTTGATCGCCGACCACCGCGAGTGGTTCCGCAGCACCCTCGAGCAGCTCGCCGCGGGTGCCGGACTTCGCGAACCGGCGGAGGTCGCGGCATCCCTCGTCCTGCTCCGCGACGCCGCTCTCGTGGGCGGCTACCTCGACGGACAGGACCGCGTCGCGCCGGCTTTCGCGCGCACGGCGCGGGGAGTCATCGCGGGCGCGCGGGCGTGAAACGCGCGTCACAACCGCCACATTCGTCACATCTGAACCCCGACACGCCGCCGGATGTGTCCGCGCACGGCGGAAATCCGCGATTTTCCGCGGATTCTGGCTATAGTCGAGGCGGTCGATCCGACCAGCCGGGGGGCACTCGCCAACCGGTCCCAGCAATAGAGGCGGCGCATCTGTCGCCTTTTGGAGGACAACCCAATGGCTGACAAGTCCATCACCAAGACCGAACTCGTCGCGAGCATCGCGAGCGCCACCGGTCAGAGCCAGGCCGCCGTCTCGGGCGTGCTCGACTCCCTCTTCTCCACGGTCTCGGAGGCCGTCGCCAAGGGCAGCAAGGTCTCGATCCCGGGCTGGATCTCGTTCGAGCAGGTCGCCACCTCGGCTCGCACGGGCCGCAACCCGCAGACCGGCGCCGAGATCAAGATCCCCGCGGGCAAGCGCGTCAAGGTCACGGCCGGCTCGAAGCTGAAGGCTGCGGTCAAGTAACGACTTCGCACACGAAGGGGGGATGCCACGGCATCCCCCCTTCGTCGTTTCGTCTCGCTGCGCTCGTTCGACGACCCCTGCTCGCGAGCGCGACCGGAACGAAACGCCGACGCACGTAGGCTTGAGTGGTGAACGCGCGTGTGCTGCGGGCCGCAGGCCCGGCGATCCTGATCGTGGCCGCACTCGTCGCGATCGTGTGGGGCCTCGCGTATGGCGGAGGAGCAGCAGAGCTCACGACCGGGGACCCCGGCGCTTTCGTGCGCTGGAGCCTGCCGATCGCGAAGCTCTTCGTCAACCTCTCGGCCGCCGGGATGGTGGGCGTGCTGGTAACGGCGCTGTTCACGCTCGAGGCGGGGGAGCGCCCCTTCGATGCCGCATTGGATGCAGCATCCATCTCCGCCGCGATCTTCACGATCTCGTCCGCGGCGACCGGATTCCTGAGCTTCATCGACGCGTTCAACCCATCGCTCAGCGCGGGTCCCGAATTCGGCGCGCAACTGGGCCGCTTCCTCGTCGAGACCGAGTTCGGTCGCACGTGGCTCATCACGACCGTCGCCGGGGCCATGCTGACGGTGCTGACCTTCGCCGTGCGCTCTTGGACGGCGACGCTCTTCGTCGCGATCCTCTCCATCGCCGCGCTCGTGCCGATGGGCACACAGGGGCACTCGGGCGAGGAGGCGTTCCACCACGAGGCGATGACGGCGCTCATCCTGCACATCATCGCCGCCGCCGTGTGGCTCGGCGGGCTGCTCCTGATGGTGATCGTCCGGCCCCTGCAGACGCGCGACGAGACGGCGACGATGCTCGCGCGATACTCCAGCATCGCGCTCGCCGCCTTCATCGTCGTCGCGATCAGCGGCACCGTGCGCGCCGCGATCGGCCTGCGCGACGTCTCGGCGCTCTTCTCGCCCTACGGGCTCATCCTCATCGTGAAGGTCATAGCTCTCGTCTCGATCGGCGTCCTCGCCGCCTGGTACCGTCGGCGGCTCATCGGCCGTCTGCGCGAGGACGGAGCATCCCGACGCTTCTGGGGACTCATCGCTCTGGAACTCGCGCTCATGGGAATCGCGAGCGGCGCGGCGGCGGCGCTCGCGCGCACGCCTCCGCCGGTGCCGGCCGTGATCCCCGAGCGGCCGACCCCCGCCGAGGTGCTCACGGGCGCGCCGCTGCCGCCCGAGCTCACGATCGACCGCTGGTTCACATCGTGGAACGTCGACCTGATCTGGGCCTTCGCCGCCGGATTCGGGCTCTTCCTGTACGTCGCGGGTGTGTGGCGCCTCTACAAGCGCGGCGATCAGTGGCCGGTGTTCCGGACGGTGATGTGGATGCTCGGGCTCCTGCTCCTCGTCTGGGTGACCGCGGGCCCGGTCAACGTCTATCAGGACTACCTGTTCAGCATGCACATGATCGGGCACATGCTCCTGAGCATGGCGATCCCGGCGCTGCTGGTCGTCGGCGCACCCGTGACCCTCGCCGCGCGCGCGATCCACAAGCGCGACGACGGCACCCGCGGCGGGCGCGAATGGATCCTGTGGGCCGTGCACTCGCCCGTCGCCCGCGTGCTGACCAATCCGTTCGTCGCTGCCGGACTCTTCATCGGCTCGCTCTGGGTCTTCTACTACACCGACCTCTTCCGCTGGTCGCTCTACGACCACCTCGGGCACGAGTGGATGGTCGCGCACTTCCTCATCACGGGCTACCTGTTCGCCCTCACCCTCATCGGCATCGATCCCGTGCCCTGGCGACTGCCGTACGCGGGTCGGCTCCTCCTGCTGATCGGCGTCATGGCGATGCACGCGTTCTTCGGCATCGCGATCATGATGCAGTCCGGACTCATGGTCGCCGAGTGGTTCGGCTCGATGGGCAGGACGTGGGGGGCGACGCCGCTCGAGGACCAGTACGTCGGCGGCGGCGTCGCGTGGTCTGTCGGCGAGATCCCGACGCTCATCCTCGCGATCACGGTCGCGATCCAGTGGAGCCGATCCGACGAGCGGATGCAGAAGCGTCGCGACCGCCACGCGGATCGCACGGGTGATGCCGAGCTCGAGGAGTACAATGCCCGCCTCGCCGCGCTCGCCGAGAAGGACGCCCGCGCCGGCCGCTGAGCGACCTCAGCGGGTGTCGGGGCCGCCGACGGCGATCGTGGCCGTGCCGTCGGGGGCTATCGCGATCGTCGCGGTGACGATGAAGGGCACGTCGTCGCTCACCGCGTCCACCGAGCCGTCGAAGATCGAGCGGATGTCGACCTCGATGTGCGCGACGGCGTCGGTCGGCGGGATGACCCAGCCCGCTCCCTCCGGCTGGAGCGTCACCGCGGGCTGCTGCACGATCGACCAGGTCGGCAGCGACGCGATGCGGTCCTGCACGTAGTAGCCGAAGGGGCAGGATGTCGGCTGCAGCACCTGCTGTGTCGCGCACGCCGTCAGGAACTCCTCGACGCGGTCCTGCACGACCGCGACGAACTCATCGGTCGCGTGCGCCTGCACCTCGACCGGGATCTCGGTGAACGGGCTGTCCGAGACGACCGCGACACCCGGGGTGGCCGAGATCGCGGTGTCGACCGCGACGGAGTAGATGCCGGGGGAGAAGACGAGCATCGCGACGGGGGCGAGCGGATCGGCATCCACTCCGTCCGGTGACACCTGTCGCTTGTCGACCTCGAAGCCGTTCACCTCGAAGGTCATCGAGCCTTTGACGACGAGGTCCATGACTGCGAGCGGGCTCGTGCCGAAGCGCCACGTGGGCGCGAGGCCGATCTGGCCGGCGCGCACGACGTCGAACACGGTCGTTCCCTCGTACGTGCCGGCGCGGTAGGCCACGGTCACGCGTGTGGCGTCCGGCACCTCGACCTCGGACACGATCGACACGTCGCTCAGCGCCGCCATCGCAGCACGGCGCAGGAGTGCGTCCGACGCGTAGGGCGGAAGGCCCGCGGCATCCAGCTCCGTCGAATCGACGGCGACGCCCGGTATCGCGAGCGCCTCGCTCGCGCGTCCTTCGCTGATGAGCGAGAGGTAGCGCTCGACGAACGCCGAAGCGCTGTAGAACTGCTTGCCGATCACGGCCACACCGGCCCACACCGCACCCGCCAGCAGAACCCCGACGATGCCCAGCACGACGAGATCGCGCGCCAGGCGCGGACGCCGCCCGGCCGGGGTGGAGTCGCTCGGTTGCGGGGGGCTCACGTCCCCAGTCTAGGAAGACGGGGAGCCGGCTCCTCCCGAACCGTCACATCCGCGCGGTTTCGCACCGGTCGCGCGCGTGCACCGGCAGAGCGCGGCGTCCGCTCGTTAGCATTGATCGGTGAACACGCCCCCGCTGTCTGCCGAGCAGGAGGCGCTGTTCCGGCTCATCGAGGATACGAACGAGCACGTCTTCGTCACAGGGCGCGCAGGCACCGGCAAGTCCACGCTCCTGCAGTACCTCGCCTGGAACACGTCCAAGCAGATCGCCGTGTGCGCACCCACCGGCGTCGCTGCCCTCAACGTCGAGGGTCAGACGATCCACTCGCTCTTCCGCCTGCCGATCGGCCTCATCGGCACGACCGACGAGAAGCAGTCCGACGCGACGCGCAAGATCCTCAACGCGATCGAGACCCTCGTGATCGATGAGATCTCGATGGTGAACGCCGATCTGATGGATGCCATCGACCGCTCGCTCCGCATGGCCCGCGGTCGGCGCAACGAGCCGTTCGGCGGCGTGCAGATCGTGATGTTCGGCGACCCTTATCAGCTCGCACCGGTGCCGCCCAAGGGCGACGAGCTGCGCTACGTGCAGGACCACTACCGGTCGTTCTGGTTCTTCGACGCCCACGTGTGGGCGGGCGCCCCCGCAGCCGAGAGCGACGGACTGATAGACCTCGGTCGCCACGGCACGGATCTGCACATCCGCGAGCTCGTCGACATCCATCGGCAGTCCGACGCGGGATTCAAGGCGATGCTCAACGCCGTGCGCCACGGCGTCGTGACGGCCGATATCGCCGGAAAGCTCAACGAGGCCGGCGCACGGGTTCCGCCCATAGCATCCGACGACGAGCCGCCCATCATCACGCTCGCGACGCGCAACGACATCGTGAACGGCATCAATCGCCGTCACCTCGAGGCGCTCAAGGGCCGCGAGCAGACGGCGGTCGCCGAGGTGAACGGGGACTTCGGGCGGGGGGATGCCGGGTACCCCGCCGACCCGCAGCTCAAGCTCAAGGTCGGCGCGCAGGTCATGTTCCTGCGCAACGACCGCGGCTCGTTCCCCGATCCGCCCCGGTGGGTCAACGGAACGATCGGGCGGGTGACCCGCATCGCGGGCGGCACGGTGCGCGTCGACGTCGACGGCGACGAGTTCGACGTCGAGCCCGCGGTGTGGGAGAAGTACCGCTACGCCTACGATCCAGGGTCCAAATCGCTCACACGCGACATCGTGGCGGAGTTCACGCAGTTCCCCCTGCGCCTCGCGTGGGCCGTGACGATCCACAAGTCTCAGGGCAAGACGTACGACCGGGCGATCGTCGACCTCGGCTCGGGCGCCTTCGCGCCGGGTCAGACGTACGTCGCGCTCTCGCGACTCACGTCGCTCGAGGGGCTCTACCTCACGCGGCCGCTGCGGCCGAGCGACATCCGCGTCGACCTCGACGTGCGCCGATTCATGGCGGATGTCAGACGCGAGGCATCCACGCCCCGGCTTTCGGGCTAGGCGACGTCGGCGGCCTTCGCGCGCGACAGGTCCTCGAAGAGCTCGGTGTTGAAGCGATACGCGAGCAGCACTTCGTCGATGACGCGCTCCCGTTCGGCGGCATCCCACGGCGCGGCATCGAGCTGTTCGCGATAGACGTCCTTGAACGCGGCGGGGTCGGCGATGTCGTCGAACAGATAGAACCCGATGCCATTGGTCTCGAAGCCGAATCGGCGGGCCATCAGGCGCCCGATGAACTGACCGCCGGACAGATCGCCGAGATAGCGCGTGTAGTGATGCGCGACGAACCCGCCCGCCCACGTCGCGCCGACCTGGTCGATGCGCTCGACGTAGCGCCTCGTCGTGGGCAGCGGCTCGATCACGTCACGCCAATCGGGACCGAGGAGGAACTCGAGGTCCGCTTCGAGAGCGGGCAGTCGGGTGAGCTTGTCGCTGATGAAGACGGATGCCACGGGGTCGTTGCGCATCTGCCCGGCCGTGCGCTCGAGAGCTTCGTAGATGAACCAGTGCTGCGCGACGAGTGCGATGTAGTCGTCGCGAGTGCCTTCGCCGCGCACGAGGTCGGCCATGAAGCCCGCGTGCTCGCTGCCCGAGTGCGCACCCGACGAGCGCTCGCGCAGCGCGGTGGAGAAGGAGATGACGTCGCTCATGCGGCCATGATACGGGAAGTTAGGGCAACCTAACCACCGCGAAATCGTCAGGCGTGCGGTCGCGGTGCGACGCCGAGCCGCCCGCACGCGAGGTCGTACAGCGCGACGATCTCGCGGCGCACCTCGGGGCGCTCCGAGATGGGGCCCCCCGGCCACGGCACGCGCACATCGACCGTTCCCCCCGTCGGGCTGACGGCGAGCCAGTCGCCGCCGTCGCCGTCGAAGTCGACCATCGTCGACGACGTCGCGTCGGCGTCCGGGCCGAATGCGCGGGCGATGAGCAGATTGTCGTCACCGTGGTCGCCGTTCATGTGCCCGAGCACGGCGGACCGCACCGATTCGTCGAAGATGTGCGTCATACTTCACAGCCTACGGACGGCCGTTGCACGGTCGTTACTCTGGTGTGTTTGAATTCAATGCACGACCGGGGGTGATGCGAGTGAGAACCAGGGCGCGGATCGCTGCGGCCGCCAGTGCCGTCGTCGCGCTCGTCGTCGCGCTCGCGGCCTGTTCCGTCTCACCGCAGACCGAGGTCACCCTCCCTCCCCAGGTCGACCGCGCGTTCCCGGACGACGTGACCGCGCAGTTCGACGACGCCGTCGCCAACGCGATGGCCGCCACCGGAGCATCCGGGGCCATCGTCGGCGTGTGGGCGCCGTGGAGCGGAGCCTGGACGGCTGGGGTCGGCACGCAGTACCCCGGTTCCTCCGACGCCGTCACGACCGACATGTCGTTCCGCGTCGGTCAGCTCACTCGTCCCATGACGTGCGACGTGCTGTACGCCGTCGCCGCAGAGGGCAGAGTGAACCTCGATGATCCCGTGCCCATGTACGTGTCCGGCGTCGCCGATCTGACGGACGTCACGCTCGGTGACCTCTGCGATGGAACGTCCGGCATCGGTTCGTACTCCGGGCAGCTGCGACCCCTGTGGATCGCGAACCCGTCACGTGTCTGGAACCCGCGCGAGCTGGCGAGCTTCGGGCTCGGCGCCGATCGCACGACCGAGCCCGGTGAGGGCTTCCGCGATTCCGACGCGGGCTACGTCCTGCTCGGCCTCGCCCTCGAGCGGGCGACGGGTAAGACCGCCTCCGCCCTCATCCAGCAGTATGTGGCCGCGCCCCTGGGCCTCACCGGTACTCAGCTCCCGTCTGTCAAGCCGGCCGCACCCAGCGGCGACCCGCTGACCGGCCTCGTCTCGCTGCCCATCGAGGGTGGAGTGAACTGCGTCGAACCCCTCGACATCACCGAGGTCTCCTCGAGCATCGGCTACACCGACTCCGGTGTGGTCTCGACGCTCGACGACATGCGCCACTACGTGCAGGCCTTGGCGACCGGCGCCTCGGCTCCCTCCGAAGCCGCAGCGGATCGGTTCGAGGGGGGCAAGCCCACCTATGCCAAGGCTCCGTCGTGGCTGACGACGGCCGGTGGCGCGGTCCTCTCGGGTTCGCTCGTCGGGCAGAGCGGCTGGGTGCCGGGCTATTCGACGGCCGCGTACTCCGACCCCTCGACCGGCCTCACCGTCGTCGTCGTCCTCAACAACTCCGCGACCAACCAGGCGGGGGCGCTCGCGTGGGAACTCGCATCCCTCGCTTCGAAGGCCCCGGCGGCCGAGGGCCAGACGGCTCCCGAGGCGGGGCTGCCGTGGACGGCTGAGCAGTACCACCAGGCGATCGCCGCCCGCCCGGTGTGCGCGCCGCCCGCCGCGGGCTGATCTTCCTCGTGCGCGCACGATCCGGGCAGACCTCTGCCCTCCTGCTGGTCATCGCAGGACTGGCGTGCCAAGAGGTCGGGGCGTCCCTCGCCGTCCTGCTGTTCCCCGCGGTCGGACCGCTCGGGATGGTCATGCTGCGCCTCGTCTTCTCGGCCGTCGTGCTTCTCGTCATCGCACGACCTTCGCTGCGCGGTCATTCGCGCGACGGGTGGCTTGCCGTGCTCGCGTTCGGACTCGTGCTCGCCGTCATGAACGCGCTCTTCTACCTGGCGCTCGAGCGCCTCCCGCTCGGCGTCACCGTCACGATCGAGGTGCTCGGCCCTCTCGTGCTGTCGATCGTCGCGGCCAAGCGCGCCTCGGCGTGGCTGTGGGCTCTTCTCGCGCTCGCCGGGGTCGTCGCCTTGGGCGGTGGGGGCTGGGATCGCCTCGATCCGCTGGGGGTCGTCTTCGCGCTGGGCGCTGCGGCGAGCTGGGCGTTCTACATTCTCGCCTCTGCCCGGGTGGGCCGTGAGTTCCCGCGCCTCGACGGTCTCGCCCTCGCAATGTCCGCAGGCGCGCTCCTGTCGCTCCCCTTCGGGATCCTGGATGCCGGAGCAGCCTTGTTCCGGATCGAGCTTCTCGCGATCGGAGCCGCGGTCGCGGTGCTGTCCTCGGCGATCCCCTACGCGCTCGAACTCATGGCACTGCGCCGGCTTCCGGCATCCGTGTTCGCGATCCTCATGAGCCTCGCGCCCGCGACGGCGGCCATCGCCGGCTTCGTCCTGCTCGGGCAGCACATGTCCTGGCTCGAGATCGTCGGCATCGCCCTCGTCATCGCGGCGAGCGTCGGTGCCATCCGCTCCTCCGGGCGGGCAGCACGCCAGACGGCGGAGCCGCTCGGCTGACCGGGCGCTTTGCGCTGGGATCAGCCATCGACCGCGCATAATGACAATCGGGGGTCGCGCCCGAGGGCGGATTGGCAATATCCTGCACGAATCCCCTTCCCCCGAGGACGCAGACCATGGCCGATTCGACGATCGACGCGATCTCGCCCCCGACGTCCGCGTGGTTCGGAGGCATCTCGCGCACGATCCGCAGGGTGAAACCCACATGGCTCGCCGTGGTCGCGGTGCTCGGGTTCCTGGCGCTGTGCGTCGTCGCGGCGGACGCCGGCGCCGACGAGCTGCGCGCAGCCCGGTCTCAGCAGGTCGAGCGTGTCGTCGCGCTCGACAGCGCGCTGCGCACGCAGCAGTATCTCGACGCGCGCGCCGCCATCCAGATCGAAGACCTTCACGCGCAGGCAGCCGCGCAGCTCGACGCCCTGGCTTCGTCGGCGGGCTTCCTGAAGTGAGCCCTCGGGCGCGACGGGGGTGGGGCATCCTCGTCGCCTGCGCGTGTGTTCTGGCCGGAGGCATCCTCGCCGAGCGGTCGGAACTCCTCACCGAACTCGCGGCCGCGCAGCACGAGGTCGAGCGTCTCGACGGGCTGCTGGCGAGCGCCGAGCGCACGGGAGCCGACCTCGGCGATGATCTCGCGCTGGTGCGCGGTGAGACGGCGGTCTACTCCGTGCTGCTCGATCGCCGCGAAGACTTCGTGAGTGCGGTCGCCGAGGCGAGCAGGGCGTTCGCCTCGGCGGAGGGAAAAGTGGATGTCTCGTCCGCACGCGCGAACGTGCTCGACGCGCAGGAGACCGTGCTCGACGAGCGAGAGGATGCCGCGACCGTCGCTGCAGCGAAGACCCAGGTCGACGAGATCACGGCCTCTGTCACGCAAGCCGTCGCCGCGTACGATGCCGAGCAGGCGCGCCTCGCCGCCGCGGCGGCAGCCGCACCCTCGGCCGGCGGGGGAGTCGTGCGTGCGAACGCACCGCTGCCGAGTGGTGCCTACGAGCGGGTGCGCGCGGCTCTCGACCGCGTGGGCGGAGGAGGAGTTCCGCTGCAGCAGTTCGACGGTGCGTGCGGCGGAGGAAGCGCCGCCGCATGCGCATCGTCGTCGGGGGTGATCTTCTTCACGGCAGGGCTCGCCGCCTGGTCGGACGCTCGGCTGCACTGGGCGATGGCGCATGAACTCGCGCACATCTTCCAGTTCCGCGTGTGGGGCCCGCTGCAGGCCTCGGGCTCCTACGCTGCGCTGTACGGCGGCAACATCGAGCTGCTTGCGAACTGCATGGCGGCTCACCGCGGGTACCCGAGCGGCTCCGTGTCGTGCTCGGGGGCGCAGATCGACTTCGGCGCTGCGATCTGGAGCGGGTACGTCCCGGGCTGACGCGCTTGTTATGCTTGCGGTGCGTCCGTTCGCACGGGGATGTAGTTCAATGGCAGAACTTCAGCTTCCCAAGCTGATAGCGCGGGTTCGATTCCCGTCATCCCCTCCAGAGGTCCGAGGTGTCGCCGCAGGCGGCGCGTCGGGCCTTTCGTGCGCGTTGCCGTAGGAACGGATCGCGTGTGCGGCGATCCCGGATCTAGGCGTCGTCGACGGCGTACGTCGGCCATCCGTAGGACATCGGCGAGATCCACGTGCGCCAGGCGCGGCCGCTGCGGGCATCGCCGGAGTCGTCGCGGTCGCGCGAGCGCGATGTCGGAGCGCGGTGCGCCGGGCGGGGGAAGTGTTGCGCGGTACCGGAGTCGTCCATGGTTCTCCTGGTCGGGACCGCCCTGAGCGGCCGGATCATACGACGCTTGTCGGGCGCGTGATCGAGGATGGGTGGTGCGCGGTAGGGAGCAAGCTACGGGGTGATCGTTTCGAACGCATGCCCGCGTGTTGCGCGTCTGTGACATCGCTCGCGGCTGCGCGGCTGTTCACCTGTACTCTCGGGTGATTGATAAGCTGGACCATTGAGTGGACCGCCTCGGGCGCCACGATTCACGCAGGCGAGTCGAACGCGTGACCGGTCCGTCGGATGGGATGTGCTGTGAGCGAGCTGGGCCTGGTCAGCAAGACCGTCGCGGTACTGAGGGTCGTCGCGGCGCATCCGGAGGGGATCGGGCTCTCCGAGGTCGCTCGCACGTCCGGGCTCGCGAAGGCGACATGTCACCGCGTCTTGGCGGTGCTGCAGGGCGAGGGCTGGCTCGACCTCGACCCGGAGACCCGCCGCTTCCGCACCTCACTGACCCTGTCCCTTCTCTTCCACCGCGATCTCAGCGGCGGCGCCATGGTCGACTTCGCCCGCTCGATCCTCCGCGATCTCGCCTCGACCGTCCGCGAGACGGTCGGACTCGACCGGTTGGACGGCGCCACCGTCGTCGTGATGGCAGAGGTGGCCGGTCCGCATGTGATCGGCCACGCGGTACGACCCGTTCCCCGCCTTCAGGATCCGTGGCGGACCTCCACGGGCAAGGTGTTGCTCGCCTGGCGCGACGCAGACGTCGTGCGTCCAGCGTTCGAGTCCGCCGCGGTGCGGAACCAGGCGGGACGATACGCGACCTGGCGCGACTTCGTGGACGAGCTCGAAAGAGTCCGTGAGCAAGGCTATTCGACGGCGTACGACGATCTCGAGACGGGCCTGGCCGCTGTTGCGGCGCCGATTTGGGTCGACGGACGTGTCGAGTACGCCGTCTGGGTCGGCGGGCCGACCTACCGAATCACTCCGGAGGCCTTCGGTGGTCTGGCCGAGACGGTGATCGAAGTCGCGACCCACTTGGGCGATGTGCTCACTCGAGCCCGCCGAGCCGGCGGCTCTTTCGACCTCAGTGGCGTCGGACAGGCCTGACACCGCTCTTCCCCGACATCCACGATCTGAACGGTCCGGCTCGCATCGGCGCGCCGGACCGTCGTGTTCCCTTGTCGCTCGGGGGCGGACCCGACGGATTCTCTACGTTTCGAACTCGTTAATCCTCGATCCGCAGGTTGACCTCCTGGACACCACATGGTCATACTGACTCTTGTCAGTGAACCAACGGTTCAGTCACAGAACCACCAGTGGGAGTCGTCGTGCAGTTGTCCGTCCGAAAGCGCATCAGCCACCGTGAGGTCGTCTCGTCCGAGAACGGACGGCCGGTGGACGGTCTTGTGATCGCCTGGTTCGCGGTCGTCATCGAGAACCCCTTTCCCGCGGAGTACGTCGCCGACCTCGTCACCCTCGCCGATGCCGTCGGCGAAGAGCTGGGCGACCTCGTCGGCCCGCCGTGCGTTGAGCTGCTCGGGGCCGAGGTCGAAGCGTTCGGCAAGGCGGCCCTCGTCGGGATCGACGGTGAGGTCGAGCATGGCTCCGCTCTGATCCACAACCTCCGCTTCGGAAATCGCTTCCGTGCCGCGGCGGGCGGTGACACGCTGCTCCCGGCGGCTGAGAAGGTCGGACTCCCGGGACAGTCGATCGATGTGCCGATCAAGCACAAGCTCGACGCCACGACGCGATCGCATCACCAGACCGTCACACTCATGATCCCCGACGCTCCGCGCCCGCGTGAGATCGTCGTCGCTGCCGTCGCCGCATCCGGTGGACGACCGCTGGCGCGGCTGGCCACCTTCGGAGCGGAGGTCGCGTGATGACGGCGGAGTGGACAACGGAGCGACTGCTCGAGTCGGATCGACGTCACGTCATCCGCTCCTGGTCGGTGCAGGGCATCCGCGCCAAGGTCGCGGTCGCGGGCGGTGAGGGCTCGTGGTTCTGGGACACCGAGGGGAATCGCTACCTCGACTTCCAGTCTCAGCTCGTCAATCTCAATCTCGGCCACCAGCACCCGCGCATGATCCAGGCGATCAGTCGCCAGGCAGAGCAGCTCTCGTACATCGGCCCGAGCTTCGCCGAGCGCTCGCGGACGGAACTCGCCGAGATGATCGCCGACGTCGCCCCGGGCGACCTCTCGATGAGCTTCTTCACGACGGGCGGAGCCGAGGCGAACGAGTCCGCCATCCGTCTCGCGCGCCACATGACCGGGCGACAGAAGATCGTGGCCCGCTACCGCTCCTATCACGGCGCCACCGCGGGAGCCCTGAGCGCCACCGGCGACCCGCGGCACAACGCGGGGGAGCCGGGTGTGCCGGGCGTCGTGCGGATGTTCGATCCCTACACGTACCGGACCCCGAGCGGACAGCCACCGGAGTCCTGTCCCGTCTGTCTGGGAGCTCCGCACTTCGAGGAGATCCTCGGCTACGAGGATCCATCAACCGTCGCGGCGGTGATCCTCGAGCCCATCACCGGGACCAACGGCATCCTCGTCCCGCCGGACGGGTACCTGCGATCGATCCGCGAGACGTGCGACAAGTACGGGATCATGCTCATCGCCGACGAGGTCATGTCGGGCTACGGCCGCACGGGCGAGTGGTTCGCCGTGGATCACTGGGACGTGGTGCCCGACATCCTCACCAGCGCGAAGGGCCTCAACTCGGGTTACGTGCCGCTTGGTGCCATGACCGTCGGCGATCGTGCTCGGGACTGGCTCAACCGCAACAAGCTCTGGGCGGGCCAGACTTACGCGGGGCACCCGCTCGCGTGCGCGTCTGCGGTCGAGTCGCTCAAGATCATCGAAGAGGAGCGCATCCTCGACAATGTGCGGGAGCAGGGCGCCCGCCTCGACGCGGGACTTCGCCTGCTCGCGGAGCGGTATCCGATGATCGGAGACGTCCGCGGCCGCGGCCTCTTCTACGGCGTCGAATTCGTGCGCGACCGCGAGACGCGGGAACCTCTCGTCCCGTTCAACGGACCGGCCGGCCCGATGAGCCGCATGGTCGAGGACGCGTGGCAGCGCGGGCTTTACCTGAGTTCGAACAACAACATCCTCCGGCTCACCCCGCCGCTCGTGGTCCAGCCCGAAGAGATCGACATCGCCCTCGGCGTGCTCGACGAGGTCATCGGGCTCGCCCAGGCTCGCTTCGACGACGGGAAGGACCAGTCGTGACAACCCCACGCTTCGGACACGTGATCGACGGCGTCCCGCAGATCGACGATGCCGCCGACTACTTCCCGTCGTACGACCCGCTCACCGGGACGCCCTGGGCAGAGGTGCGTCGTGGTACTCCGCAGGATGTGGATGCCGCGGTCTTCGCCGCGGAGGCGGCGTTCGCTACCTGGCGCCTGACCGGCCCATCCGAGCGCGCGGAACTGTTGTGGGCACTGAGCGAGAAGCTGCATGAGCACACCGAGGAGATCGCGCAGCTCGAAGCCCGCGACATCGGCAAGGTCATCCGCGAGATGCGCGGACAGATCGTGGCGCTGCGCCGCTACTACAAGTACTACTCGAGCCTCGCGCAGCATCTCGACGGTCGACTGATCGTGCACGACGACCCTGCGATCGTGAACTACACACGTCGCGACCCCTATGGCGTCATCGCCATCATTCCCGCGTTCAACAGCCCCGTCGCGCTCACCAGCTGGGCGTTGGGGCCCGCCCTGGCGGCCGGCAACACGGTGGTGATCAAGCCTCCCGAGGTGGCATCGGCATCCCTGGTGCGCTTCGCGGAGCTCTTCCACGAGGCGGGATTCCCGCGGGGAGTCGTCAACGTCGTCACAGGGTTGGGGGCCGAGGCGGGCGACGCGCTCGTCGCCCATCGCGGCGTACGCAAGGTCTTCTTCACCGGCGGAGTGGAATCGGGTCGCACCGTAGCCGCACGTGCCGGCAGCGAGCTCAAGCCCACGGTGCTCGAGCTCGGTGGCAAGTCGGCCAACATCGTGTTCGACTCGCCGGACCTCGATTCGGTTGTGAACGGGGTGGTCTCGGGAATCTTCGCGGCCACCGGTCAGACGTGCATCGCCGGCTCGCGCCTGCTCGTGCAGGAAGACATCGCCGACGAGCTGGTGGATCGCCTCGCCGAGCGGGCGGGTCGCATCGTGCTCGGCGACCCGCAGCTGGACGAGACGGAGATGGGACCACTCAGTCAGACGAAGATCCTCGACGGCGTGGAGCAGCGCGTCGCGAAGGCGATCGACGACGGCGTGGAGGTCCGTGCCGGAGGCAAGCGCCCCGACCGCCCTGGCTGGTTCTATGAGCCGACCGTGCTCGACCGCGTCACCAACGACATGGAGGTCGCGCGCACCGAGCTGTTCGGCCCCGTTCTCTCGGTCATCCGCTTCGAGGAGGAGGCGGAGGCGGTCGCGATCGCGAACGACAGCGACTTCGGACTCGCGGCCGGCGTTTGGACCCGCGATCTGGGCAAGGCGCATCGTGTCGCCGCGGCGCTCGATGCCGGCACGGTGTGGGTAAACATGTACCGCGCGGTGTCGTATCGCAGTCCGTTCGGCGGGCGGCGCGACAGCGGATACGGCCGCGAGAACGGCCTCGAGGGCCTCGCCGAGGTGACCCAGGCCAAGAGCGTCTGGATCGAGACTTCCGGCCACGCCACCTCCGACCCCTTCGCGATGCGGTGACGGCGATGACGACTCCTCCCATCGACACGACCGTGATCGAGCAGCGGTTCCTCGCCATCTGGAGCGAACTCGACGGCATCGGCCGCGAGCCCGACCCCGGCTCAGGCTTCGCGCGCTTCTCGTGGACCGAGGCCGATTTCGCGATGCGCGCGTGGTTCGTGCGCGAGGCGGAGGCGCTCGGGCTCGCGGTGCAGCGTGATCGCAACGGCAACCTCTGGGCGTGGTGGGATCTGCCCTCGGCGGATCGCAGCGATGCCGTCGTCACGGGAAGCCACCTCGACAGCGTCCCCGGTGGAGGCGCCTTCGACGGTCCGCTCGGCGTCGTATCCGGACTCCTGGCCGTGGCGGAGCTGAAGCGTCGCGGTGTCACCCCGACGCGAGCGATCGCGGTCGTGGACTTCACCGACGAAGAGGGCGCGCGCTTCGGCATCCCGTGCATGGGAAGCCGTCTGCTCACGGGTGAGCTCGACCCCGAGCTGATCCGCTCGCGCACCGACGGTGCCGGCATCACGCTCGCCGAGGCCTTCGCGGCCGCGGGAGTCGAGCCCGACGAGATCGGTGCGGATGCCGAGCTGCTCGCCTCCGTCGGGGCGTACGTCGAGCTGCACGTCGAACAGGGACGCGCGCTCGGTCCGCTCGGCGAGCCTCTGGGCCTCGCGACGGGGATCTGGCCGCATGGCCGCTGGCGCATCGACCTCGTGGGAGAGCCGAATCACGCCGGGACGACGCTCTTCGAGGATCGCCGGGACCCCATGCTCGTCGCGGCCGACCTCATCCACGCGGCCCGACGCGTCGCGACGGAGGACGGTGGCAGGGCGACCGTGGCGAAGATGATCGTCATCCCCAACGTCACGAACGGCGTGCCGAGTTCCGTCACGGCGTGGCTGGACGCCCGCGCGGCGACCGACGAGCACGTGAGTGCGCTCGTCAGCCGCGTCCTCGAGGTCGTCGACGCGTCGGCAGCGGAGCACCGCATCGACGTCGCGGTCACCAACGAGAGCTTCACCTCCGTCGTGAGCTTCGACGCCGATCTCACAGCGCGCCTGGACGCCCTGCTCGGCGGGGTGCCCATCATCCCCACCGCAGCCGGCCACGACGCCGGGTCGCTGTCGGCGCACGTGCCGACGGCCATGGTCTTCGTCCGCAACGAGACGGGCGCAAGTCACACCCCGCTGGAGACCGCCGAGACGTCGGACTGCGTGCGGGGAGTCGAGGCGCTCGCCCGAATCCTCGAGGATCTCGCGGGGTCCCGGGGATGAGCGTCGGCCAAAGCGAGAGAGAGGCAGTGATGACGGAAGAGACATGGCAGGAGTCGATCGTGCGACTCATGAAGGAGCGGGGGGTCGCACAGGTGGCGTACGTGCCGGACGCGGGCCACTCGCACGCGATCCGCGCAGTAGAGGCCGACCCGGAGATCGAAGCCGTCGTGCTCACCACCGAGGAGGAGGGTGTCGCACTCGTGTGCGGTGCGCACCTCGGCGGCGATCGGGCGGTGCTTCTCATGCAGTCCAGCGGTGTCGGCAATTGCGTGAACATGTTCTCGCTGCTCACGGCTTGCCAGTTCCCATTCCTGACCCTCGTCACGATGCGCGGCGAGTACGCGGAGTTCCACCCCTGGCAGGTCCCGATGGGCCGCGCGGTGCCAGAAGCCTTCGAAATGATGGGCGTGAAGGTGATGCGCGCGGACAAGGCCGAGGACGTCGCCCCCACCATCGCGGCGGCGATGACGACGGCCTTCGATGCGAACGACCGCGTCGCCGTCCTCCTCGGTCAGAAACTCATCGGCGCGAAGAACTGGAACGAGTGAGCGACATGACGACGGATACTGCCGTAGAGGACCGCCTGGACCGCCGCGAGTTCGTCGCAGAACTGCTGCGCCGGACGCCGGATGCGCTTGTCGTGACTGGACTCGGGTCGCCCGCATACGACGTGAACGCCGCGGGATACCGCGCGGAGAACTTCTTCCTCCTCGGCGCGATGGGCGGTGCGGTGCCCTGCGCGCTGGGACTCGCCATCGCCCAGCCGGAGCGGTCGGTCGTGGTGGTCACCGGCGATGGAGAGCACCTCATGAACGTCGGCGCGCTCGCCGTCGTCGGGGTCAAGAAGCCCAAGAACCTCACGATCGTCGTTCTCGACAACGGATTCTTCGCCGAGACGGGCATGCAGCCCAGCCACTCCGGCCTCGGCACGGACCTGGCCGCCATCGCACGGGGGTTCGGGCTCGGCGACGCGACGGTCGTAGAAACGATGGATGCCGTCGACGAGGTGGCGCGCAAGATCGCCGCCCGCGACGGTGCCGCCTACTTCCACGTGCTCATCTCCACCGCCCACCAGAAGCGATCGCTGCCCTCCCGGGACGGTGTGACGAACAAGGTGCGATTCCGGGCCGCGCTCGGATTGGAGACCTACTGACCGGCATCCCGCAGGACACCACAGGCTTGGCTGCTCCACCCGTGTCGCCGACAGCGCGACGGACAGCCGACATCGACTGGGCAGGAGCCCCTGCGCAGTCATCCACGAGATCAGCGCTATCACGCTGAAACCAAGAGAGGGAAGTTCCACATGAACAAGAGCCGTAAGCTGCTCGCTCTCGCAGCGAGCACCGTCACCGCGGGCGTCCTGCTCGCAGGGTGCAGCGCTGGAGGGGGCGACGACGCGAGTGGGGAAGTCACACTCGACGTCTTCCGCTGCACCGGGTGCATGCCGTTCGACTGGCAGATCGAGGAATTCGAAGCAGCGAACCCCACGATCACGATCCAGGTCCAGGAGGTCCCGTTCGGCGAGTTCTACGACCGCACGGCGGTTCTGGCCACGTCGGCCAACCCGCCGGACGTGTACGTCGCCGACCAGCCCACCATCCCCAATCTCGCGACGGACGGCGTGATCGCTCCGCTCACTGATGACCTGGATGCGGAGTACGTCGATGACATGACCGACGGCGCCAAGGCGGGCCTCACGTGGGACGGCGAGCTCTACTCGCCCGGTCCCGCCGACGGCACGTTCGCGCTCTACTACAACAAGGCCAAGCTCGACGCCGCGGGGATCGCGTACCCCTCGACGTCGCTGGACGAGGCGTGGACGTGGGACGAGGCGCTCGCGGCGATGGTCACCTGCCAGGAGTCGAATGCCGACACCTATGGTCTCGCTCCCACGCAGTTCGGTGACGGCGCCCCGGGTCCGGAGTACCTGACGGGCATGTTCCTGCGCTCTCCGGGCGACCCGACGGCCGCCGAAGGCAGCTCCGAGTACAACACCTACTACGCCGTGTCGGCAGACGGCACGTCGGTCGAGGGCTACCTCAACACCGACGAGGCGATCGCCGGCGCTCAGCTCTACCAGGACATCTTCCAGGAGTACAAGGTGAGCCCGACCACGGGTGTGCCCAACTCGTTCCTCGACGGCGGGTCGTGCTTCGAGGTGTCCACGAGCACGAACATCGCGACGCTGACCAACGCGGAGGTGGACTTCGAGTGGGGCGTGACCCCGTTCCCGTACATCAACACGCCGATCACGCCGAACGGCAGCCTCGCTCTCGCGCTGGGTGCGAAGACCGACAGCCGCGAAGAGGCCGTCGCGTTCATCACGTTCATCGCCACGCCCGAGATGCAGCAGAAGGCGCTCGAGGAGACCGGGTACCTCCCCGTGCTCAAGAGCCTCTACGCGAGTGAAGAGCTCCTGCAGACGCCTGAGGCGAAGGTGTTCACGGATGAGCTCACCGAGTGGGCACAGCCGCGACCGCTGACCGCCGGCTACCTGTCGTACAACTCGATCGTCACCGCCGCGATGCGCGACATCGCGCTCGGCGCCGACCCGGCGGATCGTTTGAACGACGCCGTCGACGAGCTCGAGCCGCTGCTCCAGTAAGCGCCACCCGTCCGAAACCGACCGAGACCACGGATTGCCGAGCCATCATGACCACGACTGCGACTGCTGAAACCGCTACACCGAGCATCAGCGAGCAGAAGGCGCGGCACCGACCGTCCATCCCTCGCTTCTTCCGAAGCGAGGGATGGACGGGGCTACTCTTCCTCACCCCGTTCGCGATCCTTCTGATCGTCTTCCAATACCTGGCTTTCGCGCTGATGGTGCGCAACAGCCTCTTCGACTACAGCCTGCTCAACCCTGCGAACGAGGAGTTCATCGGGCTGGGGAACTTCGTCCGGCTGCTCGGGGACTCCCGAGCACACCAGTCGATCCTCGTCACTCTGCTGTTCGCCGCGGGACTGGTCATCCTGCAGATCCCCTGCGGACTCGCCCTCGCGATGCTCCTCAATCGCAAGCGGCGCGGAGTGTCGCTCATCCGTGCGGTCGTGTTCCTTCCGGTCGTCGTGTCGATGGTCGTCGTCAGCACGATGTGGCTGTTCATCTATTCGCCCGAGAACGGGTTGGCCAACAGCTTCCTCGAGGCCATCGGCATCCCGGCGCAACCCTTCATCACGTCGGCCAGCCAAGCTCTCCCGTCGCTGATCTTCATGTCCCTCTGGCAGCAGGTGGGGTTCAGCATGATCCTCTTCCTCGCCGGTCTGCAGTCCATCCCGACCGAACTCGAAGAGGCAGCGGTGATGGACGGCGCGAACGCGTGGCAGCGGTTCTGGCACATCATCCTGCCGCTGCTCAATCGCACGCTCGTCATGGTCGTCGTGGTCAGCACGACCTTCGCGCTCCAGGCCTTCGCGCAGGCGCAGGTGATGACGAGCGGGGGCCCCGAAGGGTCGACGAACTTCCTGCTCTACAACATCTACACCTTCGGGTTCACTCATCAGCAGCCCGGCTACGCATCGGCGATGTCGATCGTCCTGATCGTGATCGTGCTCATCGTCAGTGCCGTCCAGATGCGCGCACTGCGGAACCGGCTGGAGGACTGACATGGGCAGTGGAATCGTCACCTACACGGGCACCACACGCCGCCGTCTGCCGTCGACGGTCAAGCCGTTCTACAAGGCCGTCGGATTCTGGATCACCGCGAGCCTTCTGCTGGTCCTGTTCCTCGCGCCCTTCCTGTGGATCGTCGCGTCGAGCTTCAAGGGGCAGTTCAACATCTTCGCGGACTCCAGCCCGCTGTCCTGGCGCACGTTCTTCCCCGTGGACGGCACGTGGGAGAACTACATCCTGGCGTTCTCCACGGAGTGCACGGGGGCCGTCACGACCTCGTCGTGCGGCAACAATGTGGGTGTCGCTCTCATGAACTCGGCGATCGTCGCGATCTGCCAAGTCGTGTTGACCATCGTTCTGGCCGTGCCGGCCGCGTACGCGCTGACACGTCTGCGCTTCCGCGGGCAGAATCTGATCTTCGGACTCGTGCTGGTCACCTTCATGATCCCCGGTGAGGCGATCACGCTGCCGCTGTTCCAGATCGCGCAGTTCCTGGGCCTCCAGGACACCTACGCGGGCGTCTTTCTGCCGTGGGTGGCCAGCCCGTTCGCACTCTTTCTGCTGCGTCAGGCCTTCTACGAGATCCCCCGCGAGCTCGATGAAGCGGCGCGGATGGACGGCGCAGGGCACTTCCGGATCATGGTGCAGATGATCGTGCCGAACGTGAAGCCGGCACTCGCGAGCGTCGCCCTGATGACCTTCATGTTCGCGTGGAACTCCTACATGTGGCCGCTCGTGATCATCAGCTCACCCGACAAGGTCATGGTCCAGGTCGCGACGGCTCTCAACGCCATCCCGGGTGCCCTGCCCAGCTGGGGGCCGACCTTCGCCGGCGCCGTGGTCGCCAGCATCCCGGTCATCGTCCTCTTCCTCTTCCTGCAGCGCTACTTCGTCCGTGGCGTCGTCATGAGCGGCCTGAAGGGATGACCGGCATGGAGTCGATCCGCCACGTGGGAATCCTGGTTCGCGATCTCGAGGATGCCGTCGAGCGGTGGTCACGTCTGACGGGGTGGCGGTTCAAAGAGATCTCCCGCTACGAACCGGACAGCTACGTCTGCGATGCGGCACCCACCCCGCACCCGCACAGCCAGCGCATCGCCATGAGCATCGACGGCACTCCGCAGATCGAACTGCTCGAACTCAACCCGGACGAGCCGACGCACGGCGAGGCCGAACTCGGGCTCCACCACATCGCGTTCCTGCACGTCGACGACGTCGACGAGACGATGCGTGGGTTCGACGAGCGCGGGATCGCGCACGATGGCGTCGCGTACGACGCGGACGGCGCTGCACTGCTCTTCTTCCTCGCAGGAGACGCCGTCGACGGCGTCCGCGTCGAGTACGCCCGCAAGGGCAGCCACCCCGTGTACGTCGAGCGCGACTCGCCGACGTACCGCCGAGAGAACGGACTGGACCAGCCATGACCGGCGAACTCATCGACCACATCGGCATCCTCGTCCCCGACTTGGAGGCCGCCATCGAGAAGTGGTCGCGCGTACTGGGATACGAGTTCAGCCCGATCGGCCGCTACCGCTCCGACACGTACGTCGACAACAGCGACCGTGAGCCGCACTTCCACGACACGCGGATCGCCTTCAGCAAGCAGGGTCCGCCCTACATCGAGCTGATGAGCGTGACCGGCGAAGGGACGCACTCCCTCGCCGAAGCGGGGGTGCACCACATCGCCTTCAAGGGGATCGACCACGTCCCGACGAGGCTCGCGGAGTGCGCCGCCTTCGGCGTGCGCGAGGACGGCCTGTCGCTCGTGCCCGACGGGAGCGTCCACCTCGCCTTCACCGACAAACGCGACATGGACGGCATCCGTCTCGAGTTCATCGCACCGTTCGCACGCGCGCTGATCGCCGACGACGGCGGCCCGCTGTGGGTCGACCCCGCCACGGGTCGCACGAGCCTCTGGTGTCCCCCGAAGTGATGTGCGGCGATGGACGAACAGCCCGACGACGAGACGAGATGTGAACGAACGATGAGAGAACTAAAGGTGGCCTTGATCGGCGGCGGATTCATGGGCAAGGCGCACAGCCTCGCGATGACGGTCGCCCCGCAGCTGGAGAACATCGGCGCGACGATCACCAAGCAGGTGCTCGTCGAGGTCGACCCCGAACTCGCCCGCACCCTCGCCGACGATCTGGGGTATCGCTTCAGCGAGACCGACTGGCGTGCCGCCATCGTGCGCGAGGACGTCGACATCGTCGACATCTGCACCCCTCCCCAGCTCCACGAGGAGATCGCCCTCGCGGCGATCGCGGCCGGCAAGCACGTGTTCTGCGAGAAGCCGATCACCAACCTCAGTTCGGAGGCGTTCGCGATGCGCGATGCCGCCGAAGCTGCCGGGGTCATCACGCAGGTCGGATACAACTACCGCCACACCCCGGCGGTCACGTTCGCGAAGCAGCTGCTCGACCGCGGGGACTTCGGCGTCCCCCTGCAGTTCCGGGCAAGCTTCCTCCAGGACGGACTCTTCACCCTCGTCGCCGATCCCCACCGCTGGCGGGCGAGCCGCAAGACGGGTGGCTCGGGAATGGTCGGTGACATCGGGTCGCACATCATCGACAGCGCCGAATACCTCTTCGGGGACATCGTCCGCGTGGCCGCACGCGTGCGCACGAAGGCGCCCGACGCGGGCTGGATTCCCGAGGAAGACCGGATCGCGAACGATTCGCTCGAGGATGCCGGCGTGTGGATCGCGGAGTTCGCGAACGGGGCGATCGGCACCTTCGCCATCAACTCCTACGCCTCCGGGCGGAAGAACCGCTTCGCCTTCGAGTTCGACGCGTCCAAAGCGGCCGTCGAGTTCAACTGGAACGACCGCGAGGTATTCAAAGTGTCGTACGTCGGCGAGGAGAAGGACCACCTCGGCTTCCGCACGATCCACACCAATTCGGAGCATCCGGACTCCTTCTGGCGTCTCGCCGGTCTGGGTACGGGGTACACCGAGGTGTCGGCCATCCAGTTCCGCAAGTTCATCAAGGCGATCGTCGCGGGCCGACCCGCGGAGCCCGATTTCGGCGACGCCGCGCGCGTCCAGCAGATCGTGGAAGCCGTCGTCGAGGCCGCGGCGAGCGACTCATGGGTGGACGTGCCGCAGCGATGACGAACCCGAGCATCCCGAACATCCGATTCGGCACCAACCTCATCGGCTTCTTCGACGCCGCCTTCCTCGGGCATGCGCCCGGCGCGCCTCGGTCGGTATGGGTCAGCGGGTTCGAGGCGAACCCGCGCGACGCCTTCGACAAGATGCTCGACGGCGTGCGCGACGCCGGGTTGGAGGGTGTCGAACTCGCTCCGAACCCCGGTGGCTGGGAGCGAGCGCTGCAGGCGTACGGCAGTACCGCGGGCCTCAAGAAGGCGCTCGACGAGCGCGGGCTGGTATTGACCTCGAGCTATGCGCACGGCAAGCAGTTGATCGGTGCCGCCCTCGAGGACCCCGCCGCCGAGGCGATCGCCGACGACGCCTTCGAGCGCCACGCCCGCTTCCTCGCAGAGATGGGGGCCGACACCATCGTGTCGGGCAACCTCGCTCGCAGCCGCTTCGGCGACGCGAGCCCGGATGACACTGCCACCCCCGAAGACTTCGCGGCACCGGTCTTGCGAGAGGTGCACCAGCGCTTCGCCGACCAGCTCAACCGGCTGGGGGCGATCGTCGGCGCGCACGGCGTGAAGATCGCCATCCACACCGACGCCTATTCGATCTGCTCCCGCGAGGCCGACATCGCGACCCTCATGGCGCTGACGGATCCCGCGACGGTGCAGCTCTGCCCGGATGCGGGGCACATCGCGCTCGACGGGGGCGATCCGGTCGCGGTGCTCCGCCAGAACATCGACCGCGTGCCGACGATGCACTGGAAGGACTGCGCCGCGCCGTTGTCCGGCCACGTGCTGCGCGGCGACGGGCTCCAGCGCCACGACGTCATGCTGACGTACTTCCGCATCCTCGGATCCGGAACCGTGGACTGGCGGGGCTGGATGGAGGTGCTTCGCGAGCACGGCTGGCGCGGGTGGGCGAGCGAGGAGATCGACAACTCGCCCGACCCCGTGGGCGAGCTGCGTCAAGGGCTCGAGTACTTCCGGACCGAGCTCGCACCGATCTACAGCTGACACCATGAACCAGCCCGCTCCTGTGCAGATCATCGACGTGTCCGGCTTCGCGCGTGCGCCCTTCGAGCCGATCGTCGAGGCCTTCACCCGTGCCGTGGCCGCGCAGGGCGGCGGCGGGGCGGCGCTCGCCATCAGACACGACGGTGAACTCGTCGTCGACCTGGTGGCCGGCGATTATCGCGTCGACTCTCTGCAGTTGCTCTACTCGGTGTCCAAAGCCGTGACCGCGACCGCCGCGGCCATGCTCGCGGAAGCAGGAGAACTCGATCTCGACGCTCCTCTCGCGCAGTGGTGGCCGGAGATGGCCAAGTCCTCCACATCTTCGATCACGCCGCGGATGGTCCTGTCGCATACGTCCGGTTTGGCGTCGCTCGACCGCGAGCTCACCTACGCGCAGCTCTTGGCGCATGAGGACGACGAGGCGATCGGCGCGCAGGAGCCGTACTGGGAGCCGGGCACCGCGCTCGGGTACCACGCCTTCACGTTCGGCACGGTCATGAACGGACTCTTCCGACGTGCCCTCGGGACCTCGGTGGGCGAAGTCGTGGAACAGCGCATCGCGCGCCCGCACGGCCTCGATCTGTGGATCGGCACCCCGGATTCCGTCTTCGATCGGATCGAGCGGATCTCTTCGGGGCCCCGAGCCGTCAGCGCGTCTCGGGCGGCGTTCGGTGCGGCGAGCGATATCCCTCCCAGCAGCACCGCGCGCCTGGACCCGGCGCTGGACATCTACAACAGGACTTCGACGTACGCCGCCGAGATGCCGTCGCTCACGGCGGTCGGCGACGCACGATCACTCGCGGCCTTCTTCGCCGCGACCCTCGACGGCACGCTGCTGTCCGAATCCGCGCGCGACGAGATGGTCCGCCCGCGGGCGATCGGACCTGACCTCGTGCTGGGTATGCCCATGCACTACGGCAGCGGCATGCAGCTCCCGTTCCCCCAGCTTCCTCTCCTCGGGCCGCGGTCGTACGGACATGAGGGAGCGGGCGGATCCGTCGCGTTCGCGGATGCGGAGTTCGACCTGTCGGTGGCGTGGACCACGGACGTCTACCCGTCGATGGCCGGGGCGAGTCCTGCGTTCATCGCGCTGCTCCCGACGATCCGGCACTGCTTGACCACCGATACACGAGGGGAACCGAAAAGGTGACAGATCTGGAGTACGAGCTCGTCGAAGGCTGGGAGAAGGCGCCCGCGGGCATGCGACACGCAGATGTGAGCGGCGTCGTCGTGGGCGCGGACGACCGCGTCTACCTCCTGGCGCGACGCGATCCGGGGGTGCTCGTCTACGAGCGCGACGGGACGTTCGTGACGTCCTGGGGAGGCGACGTGCTCTCCGACAAGCCGCACGGGCTCACGATCGCGCCCGACGGGACCTTCTGGATCGTGGATGTCGCGACCCACGTCGTTCATCACTTCAGCGCCGACGGCGAGCTCCTCCTGACGATCGGCTCGAAGGGCGTGCCCTCCGAGACGGGCTACGACGGGACTTTGGACAGCATCGCCGGCGGCGGGCCGTTCCACCTTCCGACGAACATCGCGGTCGGGTCCAACGGAGATCTGTACGTGAGCGACGGATACGGGAATTCCCGCGTGCACCGCTTCAGCCCGGCGGGCGAGCTCATCCAGTCATGGGGGGAATCCGGATCCGGTCCCGGTCAGTTCCGTCTCGTCCACGGGGTGTGCGCGACCCCCGACGGCCGCATCATCGTCGCCGACGAGGAGAACGATCGGCTGCAATTCTTCACCCTCGACGGCGAGTACCTCACCGAGTGGCACGATGTGCAGCGCCCGACCAACATCGCGCTGGACTCGTCCGGTCGCGTCTTCGTGTCCGAGCTGTGGCGACGTCCCGGAGAGCGGTCGTGGCGGCTCGGCACGTCCGATGCCGACTTCCCCGGTCGCGTGTCGGTGTTCGCGCCCGACGGCACCCTGCTCGCCCGATGGGGAGGGAATCCCGATCGTACGGCCCCGGGCAACTTCATCGCGCCGCACGACATCGCGATCGACTCCCACGGCGACGTCTACGTCGCGGAAGTCACGTGGACGACCGCCGGCGCCCGCGGCGACGTCCCCGAGGACGCCCACACGATCCAGAAGTTCACACCACGTGCCTCTTCCATCGAGGCGCTCACCGCCAGCAACAAGAAGGAGAAACAAGTGACCACTCGACTCGTCCTCGACGTCGACACAGGAACCGACGACGCGGTGGCGATCATGCTCGCCGCGCTTCACCCCGAGCTCGACCTCATCGCCGTCACCTCGGTGAGCGGCAATGTCGACATCGATCACACGACGGAGAACTCCCTGCGCGTGCTCGATCACGTCGGCCGCAGTGATGTGCCCGTCTACCGGGGCGCCGAGCGTCCCATCGCCCGCCCCGATCAGCCGGTCGCCCGTGACATCCGCAAGGCGCGCTTCGAGGGCGGCATCAGCCCCGTGCACGGAGAGTACCTGCCGCTGCCCGAGGCGACCTCGAAGGCGCAGTCCAAGCGCGCCCCCGAAGCACTCCTCGACATCTTCTCCGACCCGGCGAACGAGGACGTCGTGCTCGTCGCCGTCGGGCCTCTGACGAACGTCGCGATGGCCCTGCAGCTGGATGCGAGCTTCGCCCAGAAGGTGAAGAAGCTCGTCATCATGGGCGGCGCGCACGACTGGCCGAACGTGACGCCGTCGGCGGAGTACAACTTCTGGGCCGATCCCGAGGCCGCGCAGCTGGTCCTCGCGAGCGGCATCGAGGAGATCGTCGTGGTCCCGCTCGACGCGACCCACCGCGCACTGGTCACTCTGGGCAGCTGCGCGACCATGCGGGCGTCGGGGACGCCGGCCGGCGTCGCGGCGGCGGAGATCATCGAGAAGCGCATCGTCGGCTACCGCACGGCGCAGCCCATCGACGACGACGCAGCGCCCGTCCACGACGCGCTGTGCATCGCCTACCTCGTCGACCCCTCGGTCATCTCGGGTGGCGAGTACTACGTCGACGTCGAGACGGTGGGCACGCTCACCGTCGGGCGGTCGGTCGTGGACATCCACAACCGCATCCACGAAGGGCGCCCGACCGGTCCCAAGCCCAACGCGTTCTTCGCGTTCGGCGCCGATGCGGTGAAGTTCAGCGAGATCCTCGTTTCGACGCTGTCGAAGTCCTGATCCCGTCGCATGCCCGCCGGGGCATGCTCCCGCTCCCGGCGGGCGCCTCGAATCGGGCGTCCGCCGGGCACCATCCTCGAGACTGGAGACAGATGATGGCGGACCTCCCGCTCACCCTCGCCGACGCGGCCGCCGGGCTTCGTTCCAGAGCGTTCAGCAGCGTCGAGCTCACGACGGCGCTGCGGGCGCGCGCCGATGAGTTCGACAGTGTGCTCGGCAGTTATGTCGCCCGCTTCGACGAGTCGGCGCTGCGAGCTGCCGCTCAGGCGGACGCGGACTTCGCGAGCGGCATCGATCGCGGGCCGCTGCAGGGCATACCGATCGGTGTGAAGGATCTCCTGGCTGCCTCCGAGGGGCCGACGACCGCCAACAGCATCGTCCTCGATCCCGCATGGGGTGCGGGCACGGACGCGCCCGTCGTCCGCCGGCTCCGACACGCGGGGGCGGTCCTCACGGGCAAGACCTCGACGTACGAGTTCGCGATGTCGCCGCCGCATCCCTCCAGTCCCTTCCCGACCGCCCGCAACCCCTGGGATCTGAGCCGCTCACCCGGCGGCTCGAGCTCCGGGAGCGCGAGTGGTGTCGCGGCGGGGTTCTTCCTCGCGGCGCTGGGCACCGACACGGGTGGAAGCATCCGCGGGCCGGCAGCATGGACGGGCATCACCGGGCTCAAGCCGACCTTCGGTCTCGTGCCGAAGTCGGGGTGCGTGCCGCTGGCGCAGAGCCTCGACCACGTCGGTCCGATGGCGCCCAGTGCGCAGGATTGCGCGCTCGTGCTCCAGGTGATCGCCGGGCATCACGCGAGCGACGAGTCGAGCGCGAGGCGGCCGGTGGATCGCTTCGCGGTCGATCCGCACCGCGACCTGACGGGAATGCGCATCGGCGTTGTCCGGGAGCATCACTTCCCCGAGAATTCCGATCCGGCGGCCGAGCCGGCGTATCGGGACGCTCTCGCCAGACTCGAGGAGCGGGGGGCTGTTCTGGTCGACGTCGCGCTCCCGCGCTACCGGGAGGCGGTCGCTTCGGTGTGGATCATGGTCTCGGGGGACGCCCTCGCGTACCACCTCGACGACCTTCGTAGCCGGTGGGACGACTTCCTCCCGACGACGCGCCTGAACGTCGCGACAGGAGCGCTGATCTCGGGCGCGGACATGGTCCAGGCGGCCCGCGCGCGTCGGATCGCCCAACTCGAGCTGGCAGACCTGTTCCGGCACGTCGACATCATCGCCACGCCGACGGCGACGATCCCGGCGGCGCCGCTCGCCGACCTCATGGTGCCCGGCATCGAGCGCGGCCTGGGCGGCGGTGTCTTCACCCCCTACTGGAACGCCGTCGGCGTTCCGACCATCGCGGTGCCGATGGGAGCGAACGCGGAAGGACTGCCGCTCTCGATCCAGCTCGCGGCACCGGCCTTCGCGGACCGACTCCTCCTCGACGTCGCCGCCGCCTACCAGCGCGACACCGACTGGCACCTGCGACGACCCGAGTTCGGCGACTCCGGCGTCGGCGCCTCCGGGCCGGCCCCGACGCGTGACCTCGCAGACCTCCAGCAGGTGCGGACGCTGCTCGCCGCGTCGGGGATCCATCCGCCGGAGGACGACATCGAGACTCTCGCGGACGCCTACGCCCCGCGGCGTGAGATGGTCGAGTGGCTCTATGCCCTTGCGGAGGCACGGTACGGCACCACTAGCCTGATCAACGAGGTCGCTCCCGAGCGTGTGTCGTGGTCCGATCCTGAAGGAGACGAGAGATGAGCCCGGCGCCCCGAGCGAGTCGCGAGCCCTCGCTCCAGGTGCTCGGTGAGATCAACGTCGACCTCGTGGCGCGTGTGGAGCGACCCCCACAGCCGGGGGAGATGGTCGTCGACGGGCAACTCACGCGCGTGCCGGGTGGAAAGGGCGCCAACCAGGCTGCCGTCGCCGCCCGTCTCGGCGCGAGGGTGCTGATGATCGGAGCGGTCGGCCGCGACGCGACCGGGATGGAGATGCGCCGTGCCCTCGAGCGCGACGGCGTCTCGACCGCGGCCGTGCAGGACACGTCCGAGGCGACGGGCACCGCGTTCATCATCGTCGACTCTGCCGGCGACTCGACGCTCGTCGTCAGTCGTGGCGCGAACGAGGCCATCGAAGCGGGGCGACTCTCGGTCGATCCGCACGCCGCGCTTCTCGCGCATCTCGACGTCGGTGCGTTCGTCGTGGAGCGCGCCGCCGCGCGCACCGACGGCCTCGTCGTGCTCGACTGCTCCACTCCGGCCGACATCTCCTCGGCGCTGCTGGACCGCGCGGATGTGATCGTCACCCGCACCTCGTGTCTCGAGCACCTGCCCATGGGCGACCGCGGCACCCTCGTCGCCGGCATCGTCGACGGTGGCGGCGCCGTGCTCCGCCGCGGCGAGAACGAGATCGCCCGCGTGGATGCCCGGGTGTTCGATGGGCCGAACCCCGTAGGAGCAAGGGATGCTTTCTCCGCCGCTCTCACGATCGGCTTCCTCCGTGGATGGAGCGAAGACGAGGTGCTGCACGCAGCATGCGCGGTGGCCGCGGCCGCGGTCGCCGACCGCGGCTCGCGTCCTCAACTGGATGGGCTCGACGCTTATCGGAGCGGGGTGGCGGCCATCGCCGACGGAGGCCGGTGACATGAGCTCGATCCTCGTCCTCGGCAGCGCCAACCTCGATCTCGTCGTGCGACAGCCGCGGATCGCCCGTCCGGGCGAGACCATGTTCGGCACCGCGTTCTCGACCGTGCCCGGAGGCAAGGGCCTCAATCAGGCAGTGGCCGCCGCCCGCGCCGGAGCCGACGTCGGCTTTCTCGGCGCCGTAGGCGATGACGAGTTCGGTCGCAGACTGCGGACCCAGCTCGAGACCGACGGCATCGACACGACCGGCCTCGCCACGGTCGACCAGCCCACGGGGACGGCGCACATCGCCGTCACCGACGACGGGGAGAACTCCATCGTCGTCGTGTCCGGGGCCAACCACGTGCAGGTCGCACTCGACGACACCATGCGCTCGGCGATCGAGGGGGCGCGAACGCTCGTCCTGCAGCTCGAGCGTCCCGTGTCGCTCGTCGCGGAGGCGCTCGCCTACGCGCAAGCGCACGGCGTGAGGACCGTGCTCACCCCCGCCCCGGTGGCACCTCTCCCGTCCGACCTCCTGGCTCTCGTCACCGTTCTCGTGCCCAACGCGCGGGAGGCATGCGAACTCGCCGGCGTGGACGACGAATTCGCGGCGGCGCGCATCCTCGGCGAGCAGGGCTCCACCGTGATCATCACGCGCGGATCCCGAGGTGTCCTCGTGCTCGAACCCGGCGGGGAACCGCGGGTTCTCCCCGCCGTCGTCGTCGAGCCGGTCGACACGACGGGTGCCGGCGACACCTTCACCGGCGCACTGTGCGCGTGGCTCGCGGAGGACGCCTCGCTCGACGATGCGATCCGTGCCGGTCAGGTCGCCGCGGCGATCTCTGTCACACGGCCGGGCGCGACCAGCGCGATGCCGGGCCGCAGCGAGATCCTCGCCGCCCTCGGCTGAGCGGCGTGGTCCGCTCGCGTCGCTGCCGTCGGCGCTCCCCGGGGGGTGGAGCGCCGACGACAGGCGGTTCAGGAGACGGTGAACGGGGCGGCGAGCAGAGCGCTTTCGCGTGAGGACGGGCCGACGAGCAGGGCGAACGCGCCGGGCTCGACGACGCGGTCGCCCGCGGCATCCACGATCGTGCACTCGGCGACCGGCAGCTCGAGCCGTACCCGCTCGGACGTGCCCGGGGCGAGGTCGATCTGGCGGAACGCCTTGAGCTCCCTGTCGGTCCAGCTCACCGACGTGATCTCGTCGCGCACGTAGACCTGCACCGTTTCGCGCACGGGGCGGTCCCCGGTGTTGGCGACGGTGACGCGGGCGACGAGGGTGCCGGATGCCGCGACCACAGGCTCCTCGAGGGTCAGGTCGCTGTACGACACGGTCGTGTACGACAGCCCCTCGCCGAACGCCCACGCAGGCGACTGCGTCAGGTCGGCGTAGCGGTCGCCGTGCTGCCCACGGATCTGGTTGTAGTACGTCGGCTGCTGCCCGACGTGGCGCGCGAACGAGATCGGCAGGCGCCCCGAGGGCTCGATCTCGCCCGCGATGAGCTCGGCGATCGCGAGACCGCCCTGCATGCCCGGGTTGGCGGCCCAGATGACGGCGGCGGCGTCCCTCACGGACGCCGGCAGCACGAGCGGTTTCGAGGCCATGAGCACGACGACGACGGGCGTGCCCGTCGCGATGACGGCATCCAGCAGCGCGTTCTGCGCGCCGAAGAGCTCGAGCGTCGCAGTCGAGCGGCCCTCGCCGAAGAGCCCCACGACGTCGCCCACGACGACGACCGCGACATCCGCCTCGGAAGCCGCGGACACCGCTTCGGAGATCAGCGACTCATCCGGCGCGACGGGCAGCACGACGGGCGGCCGGGGCTGGCCGTCGGGGAACGTGGCCCCGCGGGGGTCCTGCTCCATCGTGAGGATGTCGGCGCCGCGTGCGTAGGTGACGTGCCACGGCGCGACGGCGCGCAGACCGTCGAGCACGGTCGTGATCATCGCGCGGGGCTGACCGTCGATCCAGCCGGCCTGGCCCGAGCTGCCCGCCCAGTCGCCGAGCTGCTCCTGCGCGTCGTCGGCCAGCGGGCCGATCACCGCGACACGGCGCGACGGCGCGAGGGGCAGCGTGCCGTCATTCTCGAGCAGCACGAGCGAGCGGCGCGCGACCTCGAGGTTGAGCTCGGCGTGCGCCTCCTGGCCCACGATCGCCTCGAGCCCGTCGACGGGCAGGCGCGGGTTCTCGAACAGCCCGAGCTCGAACTTGAGTGTCAGGATGCGCGCGACCGCGCGGTCGAACGCGTTCTCGTCGAGCATCCCCTGACCCACAGCATCCAGAGCCCCTTCGAAAAACCCGGGCGTCGTCATGACCATGTCGTTGCCCGCCTGCACTGCGGCAGCCGCAGCGTGTGCGATGTCAGGCTGGATGCGCTGCTCCCAGACCATCCGGCCGACGTTGTCCCAGTCGGTGATGAGCGTGCCCGTGTAGCCCCACTCGCCGCGCAGCACGTCGGTCAGCAGCCAGTCGTTCAGGGTGATGGGCACACCGTCGGTCGTCTGGTATCCGAGCATGAACGTGCGGCAGCCCTCGCGCGCGACGCGCTCGAACGGCGGCAGGAACCACGACCGCAGCTTGCGGCGCGAGATGTCGGCCTCCGAGGCATCCCGCCCGCCCTGCGTCTCGGAATAGCCGGCGAAGTGCTTCGCGGTCGCGAGGATCGCGGTCGGGTCGTCGAGCCCTTCGCCCTGATAGCCGCGCACCATCGCCGAGGCGAGTTCGCCGATGAGGAACGGATCCTCGCCGAAGGTCTCGTTCACGCGGCCCCAGCGCAGGTCGCGGGCGATGCACAGGACGGGAGAGAAGGTCCAGTGGATGCCGGTGGCCGCGACCTCGACGGCGGTCGCGCGCGCGACCTGCTCGGTGAGCTCGGCGTTCCACATCGCCGCCATGCCGAGCTGCGTCGGGTAGATCGTCGCGCCGGGCCAGAAGGAGTGGCCGTGGATGCAGTCCTCTCCGACGAGGAGGGGGATCTGCAGGCGCGTCTGCGCCGTGAGCTCGTTCGCGCGGATGATCCGCTCGGGCGACGTGTGCAGGATCGAGCCGACGTGACGGCGCAGAACGTGGTCGTCGAGGTCGTCGCGCGCGTCGAGCTGCAGCATCTGCCCGATCTTCTCGTCGAGCGTCATGCGGCCGAGGAGGTCGGCGACACGCTCGGCGATCGTCAGGTCGGTGTTCAGATAGGGGAGGGTCTCGGTCTTCATCACTTTTCGTTCTGCGTGGTCGTGCGGACCACGGTCACGGTGTCGTTGACGTTGAGGCCCTTCTTCTTCATGGCGCGGGCTCGCTCGCCGGCGGACCGCAGGCGCGGGTTGACGTACTCGTCGATGCCGAAGTTGATGAGCGAGAGCGCGACGCCGATCGCGGCGATGCACAGGCCCGGAGGCAGGAACCACCACCACTGGCCCAGGCGGAACGCGCCCTGCGCGCTCGCCCAGTTGAGGATCGTGCCCCAGTTGTAGGTCGTGACGGGGATGACGCCGATGTACGACAGCGTCGTGAGCCCGATGATCGCCGCGGTCACGGTGCCGACGAAGCTCGCGGCGATGAGCGCCATGAGGTTCGGGAGCATCTCGACCGTGATGATGCGCCGGAGCGGCTCGCCGTTCGCCTTCGCGGCCTGCACGAAGTCGCGACTGCGCAGCGACATCGTCTGCGCGCGCAGGACGCGCGCACCCCATGCCCAGCCGATCAGGCCGAGCACGAGCGCGATCACCCACAGCGGCGGGTCCTCGAACATCGTCGCGACGATGATGATGAGCGGGATGCCGGGGATGACGAGGAACACGTTGGTGAGCGCCGATAGGCCCTCGCTGCGCCACCCGCGCAGGTAGCCCGACATCACGCCGATCACGATGGCGATGAGGGTCGCGATGATCGCGGCGAGGAAGCCGACGACGATGACGCCCCGCGTGCCGTGGATGACCTGGCTCAGAACGTCCTCGCCGATGTGGGTCGTGCCGAGCCAGTGCTCCGCCGAGGGCGGCTGGAATCGCGCGGTGTTGTCGACCTTGGTCGGCGAGTAGGGCGCGAGGACATCGGCGAAGATGGCCACGAGCACGAAGAAGCCGAGGATCGAGAGGCCTGCGATCGACTTGCCGTTCTTGAACATCGCGAACGAGGAGCTCAGCTTCGACCAGAAGGTCGGCTTCTTCGGCGGAGCGGACGGCGTGCGCACGGTCGCGGTCGCGGGGGTGTTGGCCGACCGCTTCGTGACACTGGTGTCGGTGATGGTGTCCATGCTCAGGCCTCCGTCTGGCGCGTGCGCGGGTCGAGGAATGCGTAGGCGACGTCGGCCAGCAGGTTGGCGACCAGCACCGAGATCGTGATGACGAGGAAGACGCCCTGCATGAGCGCGTAGTCCTTCGCATTGGTGGCGTCCAGCAGGAGCTTGCCGACCCCGGGGTAGCTGAAGACGACCTCCATCACGATCGTGCCGCCGACGATGAAGCCGAGCGCGAGCGCGAAGCTCTGGATCTGCGGAAGCACGGCGTTGCGGGCCGCGTACCGCCACAGCACCCGTCTGTTCGGCATGCCCTTGGCCTGCGCGACCATCACGTAGTCCTCATCGAGGACCGTGAGCATCATGTTGCGCATGCCCAGCATCCATCCGCCGAGCGACGCGATGACGATGGTCGCCGCCGGCAGGAAGCCGTGGTGCAGGACGTCGCCGATGAACTCGGCGGAGAACTCGGGTTTCACCCCGACGCCGTACGCCTTGCCGATCGGGAACCAGCCGAGTCCGACCGAGAAGATCGCGATGGCCATCAGGCCGAGCCAGAAGTACGGGATCGTCGAGAGGAACGTCGTGATCGGGATGAGGGCGTCCAGGCGGCTGCCGCGGCGCCAGCCGACGATCGCGCCGCCGATCGTGCCGATCGCGAACGCGACGAGGGTCGCGAAGCCGACGAGCAGCACGGTCCAGATGAGGGACTGGCCGATGACCTCGCTGACGGGCCGCATGCCGTTCAGCAGTGAGATGCCGAGGTCGCCGCGCAGCAGGTGGCCCCAGTACTCGATGTACTGCTGCCACAGGGACTTGTCGGTGTCGAGTCCGAGCAGGGCCCGCAAGGCCTCGGCCGCCTCGGGCGAGACGTTCCGGTTGCGCGCGAGGTAGGCATCCACCGCGTCGCCCTTCATGAGGCGCGGCAGGAAGAAGTTGATCGTGATCGCCGCCCACAGAGTGAACAGGTAGAACAGCGCCCGCCCGCCGAGGAACCGCCACGGGATGCGGGAGTGACCCTTCACGGCGCTCGTTGCCGTGGTTCCGGCCGCGATCGCGTCGAAGTCGGGGGTCGGGATCTGAGGGGCGACGGCGCTCACTTCTCACCTCCGAGAATGCCTGCTGCGTGCGCGAAGAAGGAGTCCGGATCGGGGGATGCCGCGCGCAGCTCCTGTGTGTACGGGTTCTGCGGACGCAGGATGACGTCGTCCGCCGGTCCGCGCTCGACGACTCGACCCTGGTTCAGGACGAGGATCTCGTCGCTGAAGTGCCGCGCGGTCGCGAGGTCGTGCGTGATGTAGAGCACGCCCAGGCCCTCTTCGCGCTGCAGGTCGGCGAGCAGGTTGAGCACGCCGAGCCGGATCGACACGTCGAGCATCGAGACCGGCTCGTCGGCGACGAGGATCTGCGGACGGGATGCCAGGGCCCGCGCGATCGCGACGCGCTGACGCTGACCACCCGAGAGCTCGTGCGGGCGGCGGTCGATGACCTTGTCGGCGTCGAGGCGCACGCGGTCGAGCAGGCGGCGCACTTCGTCGTCGAGCTGGTCCTTGGGCACGACCTTGTCGAGCTCGAGCGGGCGCTGCACGGCGTAGCGGATGGTGTGGTAGGGATTCAGCGACGCGAAGGGGTCCTGGAAGACCATCCGCAGTTGCTGACGGTACCGGCGCAGACCCTTGCCGCTCGTGGGGATCGGCGCGCCGTCGAGCCGCACCTCGCCGCTCGACGGCGTCTCGAGCTGCGTGAGGATTTTGGCGATGGTCGACTTGCCGCTGCCGGACTGGCCGACGAGGCCGATGGTCTGGCCCGACTGGAGCGTGAAGCTCACGTCGTCGAGGGCCTTGATCTGTCCGGCGCCGCGGACGGAGTAGATCTTGGTGACGGCGTCGAATTCGAGGACGGTCATCGGTGGACCACCCCCCTCTCTCCGGTGAGGCGTGGGAACGACGAGAGCAGGGTGCGCGTGTACTCGTCCTGCGGGTCGGTCCAGATCCGCTCCGCCGTGTCGAGCTCGACGATCTCGCCTTCGCGCATGATGGCGATGCGGTCGCTGATCTCGAGCAGGAGCGGCAGGTCGTGCGTGATGAAGATCACGGAGAAGCCGAACTCGTGGCGCAGGTGCGAGATCTGACGCAGGATCTCGCGCTGCACGAGGACGTCGAGGGCCGTCGTGGGCTCGTCCATCACCATGAGCTGCGGTCGCAGCGCGAGCGCCATCGCGATCATGACGCGCTGGCGCATGCCGCCGGACAGCTCGTGCGGGTACGAGCGATAGCGCTGCGCACCGACTTTGACGATCTCGAGCAGCTCGACGACCGCGGCGCGGCGCTCCTTGCGAGAGAGCTGAGGGCGGTGGACCTCGAAGACGTCCTCGAGCTGCGAGCCGATGGTGGCGACGGGATTGAGGGAGTTCATCGCACCCTGGAAGACCATCGAGATCTTGTCCCAGCGGAAGCGCTGCATCTCCTCGACGTCGAGGTTGTTGACGTCGATGTCGTCGCCGCTCGCGTCGTGGAAGAGGACCGAGCCGCTCGTGATGACGGCCGGGGGTTTGAGCAGACGCTGGACGCCGTAGGCGAGGGTGGTCTTGCCGCACCCGCTCTCGCCGGCGAGACCGAGGATCTCGCCGCGCTGGAGCTCGAGGGTGAGGTTCTTGACCGCCTGCACGGGGGGATCGACGTCGTAGACAACGGAGAAGTCGTGGACGGAGAGCAGGGGATCGCTCATCGCTTCGGGTTCGCTTTCGTGAGTGCTGACGTGGCAGGCGGGGCGGATGCTGTGGCATCCGCCCCGCCTGTGTCACATCATTCGGCGGGCTGCAGCTTGGTCAGAACCTGCACGATCGCCGGCTGCGTCGGGTCGGCCGAAGCGTACTGGTCGTCCTCCGACGGCCATCCGACGTAGTTGCGGGTGTTGAACTCGCCCAGGAGCGGGTGCGCGCCGAGCGGGATGACGGGCACGTTCTCGACGTACGCCTTCTCGATGACGGCGAGCGCGGCCTCACGGTCGGCGTCGGACGACGCGTTCGCGTACGTGTTCAGCGCCTCGGTGACCGCGGGGTCGTCGAAGCGGCCGAAGTTGAACGCGGCCTTTCCGTCGACGATCCACTTCGGGTCCATCGACGACGTGTACAGGCCGTACGCGTTGCCGGTGTCCTCGAGCCAGTGGATGATCGCCTGGAAGGTGCCCTCCTGACGTGCGGCGTCCCAGCCGCCCCAGTCGGGCTGGTCGACCTTGACGTCGATGCCGAGGCCCTCCTTGAGCTCCTCCGCGATGAGCGCCTGCTCGGTGTTCCAGTCGCTCCATCCGGCGGGGACGGAGATCGAGAACGTGACGGCCTCGCCGTCCGGGTCGACGAGCGCGTCGCCGTTCCACGTGTAGCCGGCGTCCGTGAGGATCTGGCGCGCCTTCTCGATGTCGACCGAGTACTCCTCGCCCTGGTACTCGGGGATGATCTCGCCCTCGAGCAGGTTGCCGAGACCCGTGACGCTCCAGATCGCCTCGCTCGCACCCTCGCGGGCGATGTCGACGTAGGCCTGGCGGTCGATCGTCCACGCGAGCGCCTCGCGCAGCGCGACGTTGTTGAACGGCTTGGTCTGCAGGTTCATGAACAGCGTGCCCGCGCCCGCGGTCGGCGAGGCGAGGAACTTGTTGTGCTCGGGGTCCGCCGAGAGGTAGCTGTCCTCGATCTGCGGGATGAACGCCTGCGCCCAGTCCGCCTCGCCCGTCGCGAGTGCGGTCGTGAGTGCCGCGTTGTCGCCGTACGAGACGTAGTGAAGCTCGGGAACCGCGAGCTCGCCGCCCCAGTAGTCGGGGTTCGCCGTCAGGGTGACCGACTCGGTCGTCCACGAGTCCATGACGTACGGACCGGTGCCCACGACCTGGCCCTCGCCCGTGATCGGGTCGGTGTTCGGGTCCGCGATGTCCTTCCAGATGTGCTCGGGCACGATCTGGAAGTGCAGCACGCGCGCCTGCTGCGTGTACTTCGAGTTGTTGAAGTCGAGCGTGACGGTGTCGCCGTCGACGCTCACGCTCTTCAGGTCGAAGGCGTTCGTGTCGTTCAGCTTGCCGTCGAGCACCTGCTGGAACGAGAAGGCGATGTCTTCTGCGGTGAAGTCCTCGCCGTCGCTCCAGGTGACGCCGCTGCGCGCCTTCGCGGTGAGCTGGGTGTAGTCGTCGTTCCAGGTGACCTCTTCGGCCAGCCAGGGTGTCGTGCCGAGGTCGCCGGTCGGGTTGAGGAGCGCCATCGACTCGAAGATGACCTTGCCGTAGCCGTACTTGGAGGCGGACGAGTCGCCGAGGTACGGGTTGTTCGACTCGGTCGAGATCGCGCCGTCGGGCTTGGCGATCGTCAGCGCCGCACCGTCGCTGGACGAGCTGTCGGTGCCGCCGCCGGCGCAGCCGGTGAGCACCAGCGCCGTGGCGATGCCTGCCGCGGCAAGGGAGGTTCTGAGCCTCATTGCTTCTCCTTCGTTGGGGGGTGTCAGCGCCGGCGAGCGCCCCGAAGGAGGTCCACGTCGACACTGAGGTGTGATTGCAACAGCTAACTTACGAGACAGTAAGTAGAATGGCAAGTGCGCTTGTGCGGAGCATCCATTCGCCGGGCAAAGAGGAGAACGATGACGTCCGACAAGCGACAAAGGCCGCGTTCCCGGCCGGGAACAGCGGTGCGCCGCCGAGAGATCTTGACCTCCGCGGTCGAGATCTTCGGCAGCAAGGGCTCGACCAACGGCACACTCTCAGAAGTCGCCGATCAGGTCGGGCTCACGCGCGCCGGTGTGCTGCACCATTTCGGCTCGAAGGAGAACCTGCTGCTCGAGGTCCTGGCCTTCCGTGATCGGTCGGACGTCGCCGATCTCGCCGAGCAGCACATCCCCGGGGGTCCCGAGCTGTTCCTGCACCTCGTGCGCACGGCGTTCGCGAACGCCCGTCGCCCGGGGATCGTGCAGGCGTTCACCGTCCTGTCGGCGGAGGCCGTCACCGAGGGCCACCCCGCACGGACCTTCTTCGACGATCGCTATTCGACGCTGCGTCGCGAGATCGGCGAAGCATTCCGGTCGCTGTGCGCGCAAGAGGGCGTCACCGAGTCCGAGACGGTGGATGCCGCATCCGCCGCGATCCTCGCGGTGATGGACGGCCTGCAGCTGCAGTGGCTGCTCGATTCCGACACGGTCGAGTTGGGTGAGGCATCCGAGTTCGCCATCCGGGCGATCGTCAACGCGGTTCTGGCGCCCGGACCCGAGCTGTCGACCTACGTCCGTGCACGGCCCGCCGGACCCCGAACGTAGACTCTTCGGGTGACTCCGGACGTACTCGTCGTTCCCCGTCGCGGTACGAGGATGTTCCGCGCATGGCTTCTGCGGGCGCTGGCGATCGGCATCCTTCCGCTGCTGTCGATCTCGATCGGCGTGCTGTCCGTCCTCGCGTTCTCGCAGAACCTGGGCGACGTGAGCGGGTGGCTGCTCGCAGGGCTCGTCGCCGTCGGCATCGCCGGGATCGTCGCGATGCTGGATGCGCGCACCCGCGTCGCCGGGATCTTCGCCGTCCTCACCACGATCCTGGTCAATCCGCTGACGGCCACACTCCTGCTTCTCCTGCTGGATCTCGCGTGACCGCGCCCGAGCCTGCAGAGGGTCGACCCGTACGGATTCCGCTCCGTCCGGCGACGATCCTCCTCGTCGCCCTGGTCGTCGTGGCGGTCTCCTTCTTCGTCGTCCTCACTCGCCTCCCGTGGATCGTCGGTCTGGTCCTCATGCTCGTCGCGGTCGTCGTGACGATCTGGGCGACGCTGAGCGCCGTCGTGCGTCGGAGCCTCTTCGTCGCGCCTCTCGCGGTCTGCCTCGTCGCCGTCGGCAATCCCGCGGTCCTCGCGGGAGCGGGGGCGTTCGTCGAGCGCAACGTCGGCGTCGTGACGGTCTCGTTCGACCGCGGTGTGGTCCCGTGGGCCCTCTACCCCGGCATCGCGGGGTGGGAGGCGCCGCAGGCCCCCGAGGTCGTCGACACACCGGCGCTCGCGCAGACCGTTCAGCGCGCACTGCGCTCGGCGGTCGGCGCGCTAAGCGCCGACTACGCCTACACGTGGCAGGTCGGTGACGGGCGGGTGGGTATCGCGCCCATCGCGAACGGCTTCGGCGGCGACTCGATGTTCCAGCGCATCGATGCCCCGCGGTGGACGACGTCGGACTTCGACGAGTCCGCCGAGCAGCGCGCAGCGATCGTGGCGGCCGCCGCCGCGTCGGCCGCAGAGCTCGGGTTGATGCAGGCCACGGAGGCCGCGGGCGACGTCGACACCGGCGACGGCACCCGGGAGTGGACCGACGAGGGCCAGACGTTCACGCTCACGCTCGAAGGTCAGCGCGTCGCGCTGAGCTACACAGGCGGGCCGTTCCTCGCGCCGCAGTCGCTGCCCGGCGAGTTCCAGCGTTCGATGCGCGCGTACGAGGCGCTCACGCTGCCCCCGCCGATCGTGACGCCGAATCTCCCCTGAGCCGTCGCTAGGCTGGGCGGCATGCTGCTCTCGGACCGCGACATCCGTCATGAGATCGGGGCGGGCCGTGTCGGCCTCGATCCGTGGGACCCGACGATGGTCCAGCCGTCGAGTGTGGACGTACGCCTCGATCGGTACTTCCGGCTCTTCGACAACCACAAGTACCCGTTCATCGACCCGGCCGAGGACCAGCCCGAGCTGACGCACCTCATCGAGACGGCGCCCGATGAGCCCTTCATCCTGCACCCGGGAGAGTTCGTGCTCGGCTCGACGTTCGAGCAGGTCACGCTCCCCGACGACATCGCGGCGCGGCTCGAGGGCAAGTCGTCGCTCGGACGCCTCGGACTCCTGACGCACTCGACGGCCGGCTTCATCGACCCGGGCTTCTCGGGCCACGTGACTCTCGAACTGTCGAACGTCGCGACGCTCCCGATCAAGCTGTGGCCGGGCATGAAGATCGGTCAGCTCTGCTTCTTCCGCCTGTCGTCGCCGGCCGAGAATCCCTACGGCTCCGGCCCGTACGGCAACCGGTATCAGGGTCAGCGCGGTCCGACGGCATCCCGCTCGTTCCAGAACTTCCTGCGCACCGACGTCGGCGAGACCGACGCGGGCTCGCGGGGCGCGTAGTTCAGACGCCGACGACGAGCGCGAGCGACGTGTCGCCGCACGCGAGCACGCCGGCGCCGCCGTCGAGGGGCGCGGCGCCGCCGTGCCCGAGTGAGACGAGTGCGTCGGCGAGGCCCGGGATGCGCAGGATCGAGCCGGGTTCGCGGCGCGGATCGGTCGACGCCACGACCCTGCCCGACGCGTTGACGACGGTCGCGGAGGCGTGCCCCGAGCGCAGCACCGGCAGCAGCGCACGCTCGAGTCGGTCGACGAGCGCATCGGCACCGACCACGCCCAGCATGCGACCGCCCACGATGACGGGCGTCGTGATCGTGACGGTGTAGTCGTCCGTGCAGACGTAGTCGACGTACGGCCCGGTGAGATGACGCGCACCCGTGGATGCCGGAACCCGCCACCACTCGAGCGACGTGTAGTCACGGAACTGATCGTGCGCGGGGTCGTCGATCGTCGCGAGGCGTCGCGCGTCCGCGCTCGGCCCGCCGAGCCACCATGCGAGGTGCCATTCGGCGTCGACCAGCGCTCCGGGGGTCGCGACGAAGCCGGCCCCCGTGAGCAGGGTCTCCCCGCCGACTGCGGGCACCGCGAAGGTCTCGACCAGGGGGTCCACGATGACCGCGGTGGGGGAGTCATCCATCGCGAGACGCTCCTCGAGCAGCGCGCGCCAGCCGTCGATCGTCGCGAAGATGTCGTCGATCGTGGCTGCGACGTGGGTCGCGACCTCAGCGACCGATCTCGTCACCGTCGTCGTCATGAGCTGGCCTCCTCGATCTCGGCCTCGGTGTGAATCTCCGTCGCGTCGCGTCGCGTCTGGCACGTTCGTCGACGAGCCACGCGAAGGCCCCGTCGATGTGCGCCGTCGTCGCCGCGCGCGCCGCCTGGGCGTCGGCCCGGCCGATCGCGTCGATGACCCGCGTGCGTGCGACGGCGCTGCGGTCACGGTACTCCTGATCGGCCAGGCACATCCACAGCAGCGGCCCCGCTTCGCTCTGCAGGCGGATCTCCTCGCGCACGAGCCGGGGCGACTGGCTGATCGCGGCGACCTCGAGCTGGAAGCGGCTGACGGCTCGGCGCGCGCCCCCGCCGGTCGACAGATCGGATGCCGCGGCCAGCCGCACGAGGTTCTCGACGTCGTCCGCGCTCGCGCGCTCCGCCGCCACCTCGGCGGCCATGCCGGCGATCGCTTCGACGTGCAGAGCGAGGTCGCGCAGCTCGATGCGGCTGAGATCGCCGAGACGTCGGTCGATGAGACGGGATGCGGCATCCCGATCGAACGTCACGAAGCTGCCGCCCACGCGGCCTCGGCGCGTCTCGACCAGGCCCTTGTCGCGCATGCTCTCGAGCGCTTCGCGCGCTGTGACGAGCGCGACTCCGAAGCTGCGCGACAGGTCGCTCTCGGTCGGGAGCTTCTCGCCGTCGTGCAGCACTCCGCTCACGATCGCGTCGGTCAGGCGCTGCTCGACGAGCTCCGCACGGCCGGAGCCGTCCAGCGGCGCGAAGACCACGGCGCGTGCGGCATCGACGCGCCCCGTCGCGTGCGGCATGGACACCCTCCCGATCAACCGTGACACGACCGTAACACCCGCGCCTCTCTTTTGACATATGGATCCATATGATTTAGTTGCACCGACATCGCAGGGGCACGCATTTGAAGGGCACAGTATGACCGAACTGCCGCCGGCCATCCGGCTCACGGGACTCACGAAGGAGTTCGGCGCCGTCACGGCGGTCGACCACGTCGACCTCGAGATCGGCGCGGGCGAGTTCTTCTCGATGCTCGGCCCATCGGGATCGGGCAAGACGACGGTGCTGCGCCTCATCGCGGGATTCGAGCAGCCGACCGACGGCACGATCGAGCTCTTCGGGCAGGACGTGACGAAGAAGGCCCCGTTCGATCGCGACGTCAACACCGTCTTCCAGGACTACGCCTTGTTCCCGCACATGAGCGTGCTCGACAACGTCGCCTACGGACTGCGGGTGCGCGGCATGAAGCGCGCCGAACGCCGCGAACGGGCGCTCGCCGCGCTCGCCGGGGTGCGCCTCGAGCAGATGGCGGCTCGCAAGCCCTCTCAGCTCTCGGGCGGACAGCGCCAGCGCGTCGCGCTCGCCCGGGCGACGGTCGTGCAGCCGAAGGTGCTCCTGCTCGACGAGCCGCTCGGCGCGCTCGATCTCAAGCTGCGCGAGCAGATGCAGGTCGAGCTCAAGCAGATCCAGCGCGACCTCGGCATCACGTTCATCTTCGTCACGCACGACCAGGAGGAGGCGCTGACGCTGTCCGACCGCATCGCGGTGTTCCACGACGGACGCATCGAGCAGCTCGGCACCCCTCGCGATCTGTACGAGAACCCGGCATCCACCTTCGTCGCCGACTTCGTGGGCACGTCCAACCTCTTCGGCGCGGAGCACTCGGCGGCGATCATCGGTCGTGACGGACACCACTCGATCCGGCCCGAGAAGCTGACGCTCGCGAGCGCCGCGGCGACCGCCGCGGGAGAGCGCTCGGCCCCCGGCACGATCGTCGAGTCGATCTACATCGGCAGCGGCATCCGTCGCGTCATCGACCTCGACGCCGGTCCCCGTGTCACCGTGCTCGAGCCGAACACGCGCTCGCGCGCCGTCGACGACGACCGCGGCGACCGCGTCCACGTCACGTGGCACGACGAGGACGTCGTCTCTCTGATCCCACCCGGCACCTGACCGGGCCCCAGACCGCGGGCGCTCGCCCCGGACCACAGCAGGCAAGCAATGCACACCGAGAGGACACACTCATGATGCACAAGACACGCGGAGGGCGCTCGATCGCGCTGACCGCGCTGACGATCGGCTCGATCGCCGTGCTGGCGGGCTGCGGCACCGCCGGCGGCGGCGATGCGGGCGGCGGCGACGAGGCCGAGGAGCTCGGCGACTTCGAGAGCAGCGTCTCGATCCTCGCGTGGCCCGGCTACGTCGAGGACGGCAGCAACGACCCCGCCATCGACTGGGTCTCGGGCTTCGAGGAGCTCACCGGGTGCACCGTCGAGGCCAAGACCTACGGCACGTCCGACGAAGCGGTCAACCTCATGAAGACCGGCGAGTACGACGTCGTCGCAGCGTCCGGGGATGCCACGCTCCGCCTCATCGCGGCCGGCGACGTGGCGCCCGTCAACACCGACCTCATCCCGAGTTACGCGGGGGTCTTCGACTTCCTCAAGGACAAGGAGTGGAACTCGGTCGACGGACAGTCGTACGGCGTGCCGCACGGTTACGGCGCGAACCTGCTCCTGTACAACACGGAGGTCTTCACCGAGGCGCCCACGTCGTGGGACGTCGTGTTCGACGGGGCGTCCGCCTACACCGGCAAGGTGACCGCGTACGACTCTCCGATCTACATCGCGGATGCCGCGGTGTACCTCATGACGCACCAGCCCGATCTCGGCATCCAGAACCCGTACGCCCTCGACGAGACGCAGTTCCAGGCGGCCGTCGATCTGCTCAAGGAGCAGCGCGCGCACATCGGCGAGTACTGGTCGGACTACCTGAAAGAGGTCCAGGCCTTCGAAACGGGTGACTCGGTCGTCGGCACGACGTGGCAGGTCATCCAGAACGTGCTCGCCGGCGAGGAGGCCCCGACCGAGGTCGTGCTGCCTGAAGAGGGCGCGACCGGGTGGTCGGACACGTGGATGATCGCGTCGGATGCCGCAAGCCCCAACTGCGCGTATGCGTGGCTGGACTGGATCGCGAGCCCCGAGACGAACGCCGCCGCAACCGCGTACTTCGGTGAGGCGCCCTCCAGCCAGGAGGCGTGCGACTACCGCGACGACTGCGAGGCGTACCACGCCGGAGACGCCGACTATGCGGAGCAGATCTGGTACTGGACGACGCCCATCGCGGACTGCGTCGACGGACGCACCGACGTCGAGTGCGTCGACTACGCGAAGTGGACCGAAGCCTGGTCCGAGATCAAGGGCTGACGCCCTGAACCGGGTGGGGGCGGATGCCGCCCCCACCCCCTTCCTCGGAGGAACAGCATGACCCTCACCGCCCCGCCATCGGAGCGAGCCGTCCCGGCACCGAAGGCCACGGCATCCCGTCGCCTCTCGTCGTTTCTGACGACGCACCCGCGCGCACGACTCTCGCTGCTGCTGACGGCGCCGCTGTTCTGGCTCGTCGTGGTGTACATCGTGGCGCTCGTGCTGCTGCTGGTCACGGCGTTCTGGAGCGTCGACAGCTTCACGGGTGAGATCCGCACGGACTGGACGCTCGACAACATCATCACGGTCGTCACCGGGGCGCTGTACCAGACGGTCACGCTGCGCACGTTGGGCGTCGCACTGCTCGTGACGATCATCGACGTCGCGCTGGCCCTGCCGATCGCGTTCTACATGGCGAAGGTCGCATCGCCGCGGATGCAGCGGATCCTCGTGATCGCGGTGCTCATGCCGCTGTGGGCGAGCTATCTCGTCAAGGCGTACGCATGGCGCTCGGTGCTGTCGCAGGAGGGGATCCTCGAGTGGGTCCTGGCACCCTTCGGCATGCACACGCCCGGCTACGGCCTGCCTGCGACGGTCATCACGCTGTCGTACCTGTGGCTGCCGTACGTGATCCTTCCGATCTACGCGGGACTCGAGCGGGTACCGGACTCGCTGCTCGAGGCATCCGCCGACCTCGGTGGAAAGACGTGGCGCACGATCGGGAGCGTCGTGCTGCCGCTCACTTTCCCGGCCATCATCGCGGGTACGATCTTCAGCTTCTCGCTGTCGCTGGGCGACTACATCACGGTCAACATCGTCGGCGGCGCGAATCAGATGCTGGGCAACCTCGTCTACACGAACGTGGGTGCGGCGAACAATCTGCCGCTCGCAGCGGCGATCGCCCTCATCCCGATCGTCATCATCTTCGGCTACCTCGCCCTCGTGCGCCGCACGGGTGCCCTGAACAACCTTTAAGGCGCCGCCATGCGATTGGGAACCTCCGCACGGGTCGTGCTCGGGATCGTCACGGGCGTCATCCTGCTCGTCGTCTACGTGCCATTGTTCGTCGTGCTCGTGAACTCGTTCTCGACCTCGACGTCTCTCGCGTGGCCGCCACCGGGCTTCACGCTCGAATGGTGGGGCAAGGCGTTCCAGAGCGCGGGCGCGCTCGAGGCGGTGCTCACGAGCCTTCAGGTCGCGCTCATCTCGACGGTCATCGCTCTCGTGCTCGGCACGCTCATCTCGCTCGCGCTGCAGCGGTTCGAGTTCTTCGGTCGTGATGCGATCTCGCTGCTGATCATCCTGCCGATCGCTTTGCCCGGCATCATCACGGGCATCGCGCTCAACAACTTCTTCCGCACGATCATGGGGGTTCCCCTCTCGATCTGGACGGTCGTGATCGCCCACGCGACGTTCTGCATCGTGACGGTGTTCAACAACGTGATCGCACGGCTCCGTCGGACGGGCACGAACCTCGAAGAGGCGTCGGCCGACCTCGGCGCCGGGGTCTGGACGACGTTCCGGCTCGTGACCTTCCCGCAGCTGCGGTCGGCGCTGCTCGCGGGCGGTCTGCTGGCTTTCGCCTTGAGCTTCGACGAGATCATCGTGACGACGTTCACAGCGGGATCGGGGGTGACGACGCTGCCGATCTTCATCCTCAACAACATGTTCCGCCCCAACCAGGCGCCGGTCGTGTCGGTCATCGCGGTCGTGCTCGTGATCGTCTCGATCGTGCCGATCTATCTCGCCCAGCGCCTGTCGGGCTCGGAGCAGACCCGCCGCTGACCGAGCCGGCGACACCGGCTCGCCGGTCCCGGTATGCGGGTGCCGCGGGTCTGGCGGTGCCCGCTAGTCGGGTTGTACCGATGTCTGCGGCGGTTCGGTCGGACAATGTCACCAATGTCGGAGGATTCGGCGGCGGATGCTCCGACGGCAGTGGAGATCTCCGACGATGGATGCCCAGCCCACGCACGAAGGAGGGCACCGATCTCTCAGTGCCCTCCTCGTTGTGATGCGCGTTACGCGCCGGAGCCGTCGCGTCCGCGCGCGAAGCCGGCGTCGAAGCCGCGTTCGTAGGCGCGCTCCGTGCGGCGCTCGCCGCGACCGTCGTGGTCGTGGTGGCCGTGCGGCCGCCCGCGGCGGTGGCCCTTGTGGCCGTGCGGCGCGTGGTCGTGCAGGTGGGTCGGCGCATCGCCGTGGCATCCGCGGCCGCGTGCATCCGGGCCGAAGCCCGGCACGGCGTGACCGACACCGGGTCCGAACCCGTGGCCGGGGCCGAAGGCAAAGCCCCGTCCCCGTCCGCGACCGAAGCCGAACCGGGGACCGAACCCGCGGCGCGGGTCGGCGTCGAAGTCGACGTCGTCGCCACCGAGCTCCCGGGCGATGGCCTCGAGCGAGGCAGTCATCGTGGCGTAGTCCTCGGGCGACACGGCACCCGCGACCCGCTCGCGCAGGTCGTCGACGAGTGAGCCGAGGCGCTCCTTGGCGGCGCGGCCCTCATCGGTCAGCGCCCACGTTCCGTCTGCGGTCTCCTCGACCCAACCTCGGTCCGCGAGCCCGCGGAGGCGCTTGCCCTTGCGGGCGATGCGCTCGGCCAGACCCGGGATCTCGACGTCGCCGGAGAGGACGCTCAGCAGCATCCAGTCGCGACGCGTGACGCCCTCGCCCTCGAACGCGGTGAAGAACTCTCGCGTGATGAGGCCGTCGACGGCGCGGAGCCAATAGCCCAGCGGACGGTCGGATGCTGAACTCTGTTCATCATGTGTGGTGTTCATTGTGAATCCTTTCGGGAGCGGCGCGGTGAGGCCGCTCGGGTGAAGCATGTAATAGTGCATGCATATGTAGTGTGACATGCACTCGCATTGCATGTCAAGTCACATGTAAATTGGTGGGATGCCTGAGTCCAGCGATCCGACCGATGCGATCGCCGCAGCCCTCGCGCTGCTGCGCGGACGACGCGGCCCGCGGCCACCCTGGGGTCCGCCGGGCGAGCACCCGTTCGCGCGGGGGCGCCACCACGGCGGCGACGTGCACGGCATGCGCGGCCATCACGGCGGTCCCCCCTGGGCCGCGGGCGGCCGCGGGGGCGGACCCGCGCGCCTGCGCCTGCTCGAGGCGCTGGCCGCGGCATCCACTCCCCTCTCCGTCGGCGAGATCGCGGACGCGGTCGGCGTCGATCAGCCCCGTGCGTCCCGGCTCGTGCAGCAGAGCGTCGAGGTCGGGCTCGTGCAGCGCGAAGCCGACCCCGACGACGCCCGACGAACGCGCGTCGCGCTCACCGAGCAGGGCGCCATGATCGCGCGGCGCTTCCGGGGGGAGCGAAGGGATGCCGTCGCGACGGCGCTCGAAGGGTTCACCGACGCCGAGCGCGGCGAGCTCGCACGGCTGCTCACGAAGCTCGCGGAGGCCTGGCCTCAGGACTGAATCGAGTTGCGCGGCGGAGCCTTCACGAAGAGGAGCATGACGAATCCCACCGCGAGCACGGCCGCGATACCGAGGATCCCGTACAGCGTCTGATTGGCCGCCAGGCCGATGAACAGGCCCCACAGAAGTGCGGCCATCCAGCTCGCCGCGCGCCCCGTCGTCGCATAGAGACCGAACACCTCGCCCTCCTGCCCCAGCGGAGTCACCCGTGCGAGGAACGAGCGGGACGCTGCCTGAGCGGGCCCGACGAAGAGGGCGAGGGCGATCCCCGCGGCCCAGAAGAGCCCCTTTCCGGCGGATGCGCCGAAGAAGACGATCAGGCAGCAGGCGAGGATCCCTCCGATCGCCGAGAGGATGACGACCTTCGGTCCGACCCGGTCGTCCAGTCGGCCCGCGACGATCGTGGAGACGCCCGCGACGAGGTTGAGCACGATGCCGAAGATCACGAGGTCGGTGAACCCGAACCCGAAGACGCGACCCGCGATGACCGTGCCGAACGTGAAGACGGCGGCCAGGCCGTCGCGATAGACCGCCGACGCGAGCAGGAACCACAGCGTCGGCCGGTGGTCGCGCCACAGCCGGCCGATCGATCGCACGAGCTCGACGTACCCCGCGAAGAAGCCGACCTTCTTCGCGTCGGGCGACGCGGGCGGCTCGGGGACGTTCCGGAAGATCGGAATGGAGAAGATGATCGTCCACACCGTCGCCCCGGCGGCGATGAGCTGGAACGTGATCGACTGCGTACCGTCGAGCACCCCGCCGAGGATCAGGCCGACCACGATCACGAGCGCGACGATTCCGCCGATGTAGCCGAAGCCCCACCCGAGCCCCGACACGCGGCCGACGGTCTTGGGCGTCGACACCGAGACGAGGAGCGCGTTGTAGTTCGCTCCGGCGATCTCGCCCACGACGCTGCCGAACGCGATCATCGCGACGCCGAACCAGAAGAGCGCAGGGACGCCGGACACGAACACCATGGCGAGCTGGCATGCGATGAGCAGTCCCGTGAAGATCCCGAGCATGAGCTTGCGGTGCCCCGTGGCATCCGCCCGCTGCCCGAGCACCGGTGCCAGGAGGGCGATGAGGATGCCCGCGATCATGATGCCCCAACCCAGGTTCGCATCGAGCGATCCGAGGGCGCGGCAGAACTCGGTCGTCGCGTTCGCCGCGGTGTCGCAGTCGATCTCCTCACCGTTCACGACGCCGCTGGCGGCGACGGCGGGGTCGAGGAAGAAGGGCGAGACGAGGAAGCTCGGAACCCACACGAACGTGAGGAGGACGGAGTTGAACGGCTGGGTGGCCCAGTCCCACATCGCCCACGAGAAGACGCGCTTGCGGGGGATCGGCTTCTCGGATCCGGCTTCCTGGAAGACGTCGGCGAAGGGGCGGATCGCGCCCGTGTTCGCAGCTGCAGGCGGCGCGGGCGGCGCCTTGAAGATCGGCGGCTCGGAGGAGTTCGACTCGGGTCCCATGCTCGTCACGGTAGAGCCCTTCGGTGAACTAACGGTGCATCGACTCGGCCCCAAGTCGGGAGTGCATGCGCAAGGGAAGGAGCTGCCGCGCGAATCCTTGTCGATAGGATGGGAGATCTGGTGCACCAGCAGAAAACAATGTGCTGTCACCGCCGCCGAGGAGGTCATAGACTCATGCACGACCCGCACCCCTGCGCGTCATGGTCGATCTGATCCGGGAGGCCCGCCGCGTGGAGCGCGCAGCACAGGCGAATCCGCTGCAGTCGATCCGCGACGCCCTCCCCTCGATGTCCGACGCCCGCCGCGGCGTCGCCGATGCGATCCTCGAAGATCCCGCTTTCGCCGGCTCGGCGTCCATCACGGCGCTCGCCGAGCGTGCCGGGGCGCTGCCCGCGACGATCTCGCGTCTCGCGGCGATGCTGGGCTATGCCGGCTACCCCGCGCTGCGGGCAGCGATCGCCGAAGAGAACGGCCGTGACTCGCAAGCCGGGTGGCAGAGCGACATCGGCAGCGAGATCGGCCCCGACGACCCGGCCGACGAGGTGCTCAGCGTTCTGACCGGTCGTCAGTTCGGCGCGATGCGGTCTGCCATGGCATCCATCGACCTTCCTCTCATCGAACAGCTCGCCGATCACATCGTCGCTGCTCAGCGCGTGCTGATCTTCGCGCAGTGGGGCGACCTGCCCCCGGCACGCGAGCTGCAGATGCGACTGCTGCGCATCGGCATCCCCGCGTGGTTCCACGAGGCGCCGTTCGAGGCGGGCATGGCCGCGAACCTCCTCGCCGCCGGCGACGTCGTCATCGCGATCTCGCGATCGGGCGAGAGCGAGGTCGCGGCGGAGTTCTTCGAGCGGGCACGCTCACGCGGCGCCCTCACGGCGGTCGTCACCGGCGAGCCGGACGAACCGCTCGGGCGCCTCGCCGACATCACGATCTTCACGGGGACGGGCGTCGGCCACTCATGGACGGACTACTTCGCGGGTCGCCTCAGCGATTCGCTCGCGACGGGGCTGCTGTTCGTGCTGGTCGCACAGCGCGTGCCCGAAGCCGTGCGGTCCGAACGCGAGCCGGCGCTGTACAACTCCGAGCCGCCGAGCTGACGCGCGTTCAGCCGTAGACGCGCAGCGACACGACTCGCGCGTGCGGGTCGCCGTTCGTCGCGTGCACGACGAGCCGCAGCGAACTCGCGTCCACGGGGTGCTCGAAGCCGTGCACGCGCTGGCGGCGCCGATTCTCGAACGTGCCCGCCACCGTGACCCAGCCGCCGTCGACGAGGGCCTCGACCGAGTAATCGCGCGCGAGCTCGGGGAAGACGAGGTCGGGCGTCCGGTGATGGTGGAGCGTGTTGAGCTCCACGTCGACGTCGTCGTCGAAGACGATTCGCACGCTCGCGATGCGCTGCGGTTCGTCCCAATCCAGACGCAGCCATTCGTCGTCCTCGCCGATCGCCGCAGAGACCCACAGCTGCGGCCCGCCGAACGGACGCTGGTACCCGCCGACGGCGCGCGCGGGGGCGTAGGCCTCCGTCTCGGGCTCCACGATCAGGCGGGGACCCCAGCCGCGCATCGTGTGGGCGGGCCAGAGCACGACTCGTTCGTCGCGCCCGACCGCGACGTTCGCGTCCCCGTCATCGGCCGGGGTATGCGGGAGCAGGAGCACGCCGGGCGCGACCGCGTGCGCGAGCTCGACCGCCACTGCGGGCGCCTGCCCGAGCACGACGACGACGTTCTCGGGCGTCGCGGGGCGCCAGCCGAGCGGAAGGGTCACCCACTGCGGCTCGGGTGCGCCGACGACCGCGACCGTGGTGCGCAGCTCCTCGCGCACGGGCACGGCGTTCTGCGGCCGGCCGGTCGTCCACAGCGAGACGTCGAGGTCGACGTCGTCGTGCGACAGTACGCGCACCGTGACCGTCTCGAGCGCGGGATCGACGGGGAGCAGGATGCCGAGGTCCTCGCTCAGCGTGTGGAAGCGCAGATCAGTGGAGGCCGCGGCATCCATCGACGTCAACGTCGACGACGCCGTGACGCGCGCCGTCCGCGCGAGGTCGAGAGGGTCGCTGTTCGCAACACCGAAGATCGACGCGTCCTGCCGCAGAAGGAGCTGTTGCAGCTCGTGCGCATGCTCTGTCGCGAGCGCGCGGGGGCGGACGCCGAGATCGAGAGCGAGGGATGCCGCGGTGCCCACCGCTTCGCCGGTCGTGGCACAGGTCGCCATGACGCGTGTCGCGCCGAAAGCGACGTGGCTCGCCGAGATGTCGCGGCCCGCGAGCAGGAGGTTCGCGACGTTGCGGGAGTACAGGCTGCGCAGCGGGATGCCGAAGATGCCGTCCGAGTACCGCTGGTGAGCTCCTGCGCTGGTGGCGTACATGCCCTCGACGGGATGCAGGTCGATCGACCATCCGCCGAACGCGACGGCGTCGTCGAAGACGCGCTGCTCGAGGATGTCGCGCTGGTTGAGCACGTGATCGCCGAGGAACCGGCGGTACTCCCGCTTGCCGGGCATCGTGCCGACCCACTCCAGGTCGAGCGTCTCGGCGTCGAACTTCCCGGAGTTCTTGATGTGGTCCCAGATGCCGAAGATGACCGACCGCAGCTCGTCGCGGATCGTCTCGTTGTCGTGCACGATGTCGAGCTCGCCGCCCCACTCGATCCACCAGTACTTCGCCCCGCTGTCGCCCGAGCGGATGATCCGTGACTCGGGGATCGGCGTCCGGGTGATGTCCTTCGCCGAGTCGGGCGGCACGTAGCGCACGGGCTTGCCCGCGTCCTTCGTGTAGAAGAGGATCGTCGAGCCGAGCAGCTGGTCGTCGGCGACCTCGGGGGCCCAGTCCTCGTCGTACTCGGCGCGCGCCTCGCGACCGATCCGGTGGTCCGCCCCGGCGAGGTGACCGATGAGGCCGTCGCCCGTGGCATCCACGAACAGCGGGCTCTCGAACACCGTCTCGATCTCGGAGCCCATCGTCCAGCCCGTGACAGAGCGCACGACGCGCTCGCCGTCGGAGTCGTCCGCCACGATGTCGCGGACGTCGGTGTTGAGGAAGAGCCGGATGCCGGGCTCCGCCCGCACGGCATCCAGCACGACCTCGTCCCAGTGGATGGGATTGCCCTCGGGATTGCGGTACTGGTTCTCGACGTACAGCTCGCCGATGACGCCCGTCTCGCGGGCGAACCGCTGCATGCCGTGGGCGGTGGCCCCGACCACCCACACCCTGATCTCGGACGACGAGTTGCCGCCGAGCACCGGCCGGTTGTTCACGAGGGCGACGGTCTTGCCGAGGCGGGCGGCGCTGATCGCGGCGGATACGCCGGCGAGGCCCCCTCCCACGACGGTGAGGTCGGACGTGACGGTGCGGTGCTGCATGGCTTCCTGAGGGTGATGGGGTGCGGGTGGTCGGACCGGGGGATCGTCAGCCCATGAGCTTCTGGACCTGCTGACCGGCGGTCTTCATCGCGTCCTTCGCCGACGACTGGCCGATGAGCACGGCCTGAACCTGCTCCGCGATGGCCGTCTCCATCTGCGCGTACTGGACGTACTGCCACAGGGGGCTCGGCTTCGCGTCGACCGTGATGCGGGTCGTGAAGTCGTTGACAAAGGTGTTGCCGGTGACGGCCGACGAAGCGAGGGCGTCGGTCGTCGTCGGCGGCAGCCCCAGTGCCGTGAAGTAGCTGATCTGCTGCGCGGGGTCGCTCGTGAGCCACTGCGCGAACTCGGCCGCCGTACCGGAGCCGGCACCGTCGACGACGACGACGAGGTGGCCCCACAGCACCTCCTGCGGAGTGTCGCCCTGCTTCAGCACCGGCCGCGCGATCGGCGACATGAGGTTCTCGAGCCCGGGGTAGCTCGCGGACGCGAGCACGCCCGCCCGCCCGACAGGAGCGTCGTCGTAGATCGCGGTCTTGCCCTGGCCGAACAGCGTGCGCGCGGCGGCCCGGTCGACGTCCGCGGCGATGAGTCCGTCGTCGAAGAGCTTCTTGTACCACTCGACGGCCTTGACCGAGCCTTCGTCGCCGATCGTCGTCTTGCCGTCTTCGACGATGGGCGAGCCGAAGGTCTGCATCCACACGATGATGTCTTTCAACTGCGCCGTCTTCGTGGATGCGGCGTAGGGGATCACGCCGCCGCCGAGGCCCTTGATGGCGCGCAGCGCCTCTTCGAACTCCTCGATCGTGACGGGCGGGGTCGAGTGGCCGGCCTTGGACCAGAGCTCGGTGTTGGTGACGGGACCGATCGCGGCGATCGTCCAGGGCAGGGCGTACTGCGTGCCGTCGAACTGCCCGGCGCCGAGTGCGGCGGGGGTGTAGCCACGGCCCTGCGCCTGGCCGCCGAGGTCGGCGAGCTTGCCGAGGGCGACGAGGCCGCCGAGCCATGCGACGTCGAGCTGCGCCGCGCCCGTGAACTGCCCGCCGCGCACCTGCAGCGTGAGCTGACTGAGGTAATCGTTGTACGGGTAGCTCGGCGTCTTGACCTGGATGCCGTCCTTCTTCGCGAAGGCGTCGATGGATGCCTGGAGCGGCCCCTTCGTCGCGTCCTCGGACATGCCCCACGACGCGAAGTCGAAGTTCGTGGGCTTGCCGGGCGTGGGCGTCGCGCCCGCGCCGCCGCCGCTGGTGGGACTCGCGCAGGCGGCGGCGGTGCCGGCGATGGCGAAGGCTCCGAGTCCGAGCGCCGAGAAGCGCAGGAGGTCCCGGCGGCTGATCTGCGATGACGACATTGTTTTCTCCGATCGAGTGCTGTGTTGAGGGGGATGGAAGGTCGGTCAGCCCTTGACGGCGCCGGCCGTGAGGCCGCCGACGAGATGGCGCTGGAGGAGGATGAAGGCGACGCACACGGGCACCGAGGTGATGAGCGATGCGGCCATCAGCTCGGGCCACGCGGTCGCGGCCTCGCCGATGTAGGTGTTGACGAGTCCGGGCGGAAGCGTCTGCTTCTCGGGACCCGCGAGAGTGAGCGCGAAGATGAAGTCGTTCCATCCGCGGACGAACGCGAACAGACCTGCGGCGACGAGTCCGGGGGCGGTGAGAGGCAGCACGACCGAGTGCAGCGTGCGCCAGTGGCCGGCGCCGTCGAGCTTCGCGGCCTCGATGAGGTCGTCGGGCATCGCGTCGAAGAATCCCTTCAGCATCCACACGCACAGCGGCAGCGTGAAGGTCGTGAATGAGATGACCAGCGCCTGGTACGTGTTGAGGAGCCCGAACTGGGCGAACAGCACGTAGAGCGTCACGAGCAGGAGCGCCTGCGGGAACATCTGGCTCGACAGCACGAAGTACATGAGCGACGTGCGTCCGCGGAAGCGGAACTTCGAGAAGGCGTACGCCATGTACATCGACACGACGACCGAAAGCACGGCCGTGATGACCGAGACGATGACGCTGTTGCGCAGGTACTCGAAGATGACGGGATCGCTGAAGACCGAGACGTAGTGCTCGAGCGTGAAGGTGCTCGGGAAGAACCGCGGAGGGAAGGCGAAGACATCCGCGTCGGGCGTCACCGACGTGATCACCAGCCAGTAGAGCGGGAGGAACGCGAAGAGCCCGATCACGGTGACCGTGATCCCGACGGCCCAGCGGGAGCGCCCCGCCTTCCGGCGTCGTCGCGGCTGGCTTGCGAGCACCGCGCTGAACGCGGGCTCCGCGTCGATGACGTCGTTCTCGTCGTACGGTCTGCGGTCGAGGGCTGCGGCGGTCATCTCTTCGCCTTCCTTTCTGCGCGCTGCTGTCGTTCGCCGCGCTCCGAGAACCGGACGTAGAAGACGACCATCACCATGAGCAGGAGCATCCACAGCAGTCCGATGGCGCCCGCGTGCCCGAGGTCGTAGCCCTTGAAGGCGGTGTCGTAGACCTCGGTCGCGAAGGTCTGCGTCGTGCCGGCGGGGCCGCCGCCGGTGAGGACGAAGATGAGGTCGAAGTGCTGGAAGTTCCAGATGAACTCCAGCAGGATGACGAGCCCCGCGACACCGCTGATGTGCGGCCAGGTGACGGCGAAGAAGCGACGGATGCTGCCCGCTCCGTCCATCGCGGCGGCTTCGTGCAGTTCGCCCGGCACCGTCTGCAGGGCCGCGAGGAGCATGACCATGATCCAGGGGAACGAGTTCCAGGTCTTCGCGATGACGAGCGCACCCTGCGCGGTATCGGTCTGGAAGAGCCATGCGATCGGGCTGTCGATGATCCCCAGCTGCATCAGGAGCCCGTTGAGCACGCCGTAGTTGGCGTCGAAGATCCACATCCACAGGAACGACACGACGACGCCGGGCAGCAGCCACGGAATCAGGAACATCCCGCGCATGAGGCGCTGACCCCGGAACCGCTCGTTGAGGGCCAGCGCGAGGGCGAGACCGATGAGGAACGGGAAGACGGTCGATCCCACCGTGAAGACGAGCGTCTGCCACAGGAGGCGACCGAAGTCCTCCGTCAGCACCGCGACGATGTTGTCGAACCCGACCCACTCCATGCCCGGGAACAGCAGGCTCTCGGCGAAGAACGCCGAGACGAGCGAGCGGATGAGCGGGTAGAGCACGACGCCGAGCAGCAGTGCCGTGCCGGGAAGCAGGAGCAGGCCGATGAAACGCAGTTCGCTCAGCCGGCCCGGCCGAGCCGCGGCACGCGTGCGGGGGGATTCGAGGGTCGTCATCGCTCTTCCTCTGGACGTGGGTCAGCAGTCTTTGCTGACTCCTGGAGCAGTCTGCACAAGATTTTCTCAAAAGTCCAGTCAAGAGCGCATAGGATGAAAATCAATCTTGTTACGAGGTCCGACAGTGTCGTCCGCACACACCTCGTGGCTGATCGGAGGACTTCCATGCTCGCGAACCTGACCGGCTGGCACGCCCTGCTGATCCTCGCCGTCATCCTGCTTCTGTTCGGTGCGGCCAAGCTCCCCGCGCTCGCACGCAGCGTCGGTCAGTCGGCGCGCGTGCTCAAGACCGAGATCCGCTCGGGCGACACCGAGACGGCGCAGCCCGCCGCCCCCGGCGCCCTCGCGAACGTGCAGGCCCCGGTCGACTCGGCGACGGCATCGCGCTCAACGACCTGACGCGACCCATCCTGCCGCTTCGGCGCCGCCTGTAGGCTCGCGCCATGTCGGACGACAGCAGGGCCGGGATGTCGGGGCGGTCACGCGGACCGCGCGGACCGCGCGGGCGCAGGGACCGGACTCGGGAGGAGCTCGGCCAGCTGACCGGCGACGAGAACGCGTTCGTGCTCTACTTCAAGGAACGCGTCTACGCGACGTTCACCGGCTTGGCCCTCGTTCTCGTGGTGTCGAATGCGGAGCATCCGACGCCCGAGCGGTCCTTCCTCGTCCTGGCGCTGGGCGTGCTGGGGATCACGGCGGCTGGCTTCGTCGCCGATCTCGTCTCCCATCTCGCCGTGCATCAGGACTTCCCCGACGCGGCGGGCTGGTTCGTCATGCTCCGCATCGCGGGTGGTGCGCTCGGCACCGCGGTCGTGCCGCTCATCCTGATCGGCCTCGCGTGGCTGGACGTCTGGTCGCTCGAGGTCGCGCTGCGGGTCGCGACGATCGTCTACATCGTCACGCTCGGCGTCATCGGCTGGTTCGCCGTGCGGCGCTCGAAGCTCGCCTGGTGGAAGCAGCTCATCGCCCTCGGGGTGCTCCTCGTGCTGGGGCTCGCCGTCGTCGGCCTGCAGACGCTCGCGCACTCGGTCGGCGAGCACTGATGGAAAGTTGAGCCGATTCATATCAACTTCGACTTGACACGGTTTCGCGCCCTGCCCTAGGGTTGAGTCATCGCGGCTCAAGTAGTCGCCCCTGACTTCACAGAAACCTCGGGCCGGGGCATCCGCTCCGCCCACACAGAAGGAGAAACACATGCCACGTGCAGTGGGAATCGACCTCGGAACCACCAACTCCGTCGTCAGCGTCCTCGAGGGCGGCGAGCCCAAGGTCATCGCCAACGCCGAGGGCTTCCGCACGACCCCGTCGGTCGTCGCCTACACGAAGGACGGCGAGGTGCTCGTCGGTGAGACCGCCAAGCGCCAGGCCGTGACCAACGTCGACCGCACCATCTCGTCCGTCAAGCGCCACATGGGCACCGACTGGAAGACGCAGTCGATCGACGGCAAGCAGTACACGCCGCAGGAGATCTCGGCGCGCATCCTGCAGAAGCTCAAGCGCGACGCCGAGCAGTACCTGGGCGACAGCGTCACCGACGCCGTCATCACGGTGCCCGCATACTTCAACGACGCCGAGCGCCAGGCCACGAAGGAGGCCGGTGAGATCGCGGGCCTCAACGTGCTCCGCATCATCAACGAGCCCACCGCCGCCGCCCTCGCGTACGGCCTCGACCGCGGCAAGGAGGACGAGCTGATCCTCGTCTTCGACCTCGGTGGAGGCACGTTCGACGTCTCGCTGCTCGAAGTGGGCAAGGACGACGACTTCTCGACGATCCAGGTGCGCTCGACCGCCGGTGACAACCGCCTCGGCGGCGATGACTGGGACCAGCGTCTCGTCGACTTCTTCATCAAGCAGTTCAAGGACACCACCGGTGTCGACGTCTCGGGCGACAAGATCGCGCTGCAGCGCCTCAAGGAGGCCGCGGAGCAGGCCAAGAAGGAGCTCTCGTCCTCCACGAGCACGAGCGTCAACCTGCCCTACCTGTCGCTGACCGACAGCGGCCCCGTGTCGCTGTCCGAGACGATCACGCGCGCCAAGTTCGAAGAGCTCACGAAGGACCTCCTCGACCGCACCAAGAAGCCGTTCGAGGACGTCATCCGCGAAGCCGGCATCAAGGTGGGCGACATCGACCACGTCGTGCTCGTGGGTGGATCGACCCGCATGCCCGCCGTGTCCGAGCTCGTCAAGCGCGAGGCCGGCAAGGAGCCCAACAAGGGCGTGAACCCGGACGAGGTCGTCGCCGTCGGCGCCGCCCTGCAGGCCGGCGTCCTCAAGGGCGAGCGCAAGGACGTCCTGCTCATCGACGTGACCCCCCTGAGCCTCGGCATCGAGACCAAGGGCGGCATCATGACGAAGCTCATCGAGCGCAACACCGCCATCCCGACGAAGCGCTCCGAGACCTTCACGACGGCCGACGACAACCAGCCGTCGGTCGCGATCCAGGTCTTCCAGGGTGAGCGCGACTTCACGCGCGACAACAAGCCGCTCGGGACGTTCGAGCTCACCGGCATCGCGCCGGCACCGCGTGGCATCCCGCAGGTCGAGGTCACGTTCGACATCGACGCGAACGGCATCGTCCACGTGTCGGCGAAGGACAAGGGCACCGGCAAGGAGCAGTCGATGACGATCACGGGCGGCTCGTCGCTGCCCAAGGAGGACATCGAGCGCATGGTGCGCGAGGCCGAGGAGAACGCGGCCGACGACAAGAAGCGTCGCGAGGCAGCCGAGGTCCGCAACCAGGCCGAGACCCTGTCGTACTCGATCGAGAAGCTCATCGCCGACAACGCCGACAAGCTGCCCGAAGACGTCAAGTCCGAGGTGCAGGGCGACGTGGATGCCCTCAAGACGGCGCTCGCGGGTGACGACGACGACGCGGTCAAGAACGCGTTCGACAAGCTCAACCAGAGCCAGGGCAAGCTCGGCGAGGCGATCTACGCCTCGAGCCAGGCGGCCGGCGAGCCCGGCGACCCGACGGTGACCGACCCGGGCAACGGCGAGGTGCCGAACCCCGAAGAGGACGTCATCGACGCCGAGGTCGTCGAGGACGAGGACGAGGACAAGAAGTAATCATGACCGACAAGGACTTCGACAACGACGAGGTCCGTCCGGACGACGCGGGGTCGGAGGCGAATGTCTCCGACCCCGCGTCGCACGAGGACGAACTGACCGTCGACGACATCCTGGGCGCCGCGCAGACCGACGAGGCCATCGTCGGCGACGAGGCGGTCGATCTGCCGCCCGAGGCGGCGGGCTACCTCGCCGACCTCAAGCGCCTGACCGCGGAGTACGCCAACTACCGGCGTCGTACCGAGGAGCAGCGCGAGGTCGAGATCGAGCGTGCGAAGGGCGCCGCGGCGAAGGGCCTCGTGCCGGTGCTCGACGACCTCGACCGCGCCGAGAAGCACGGCGACCTCGAGGCGGGCTCGCCGTTCGCCGCGATCGCCGAGAAGGTGCGCGCGGTCGCCGAGCGCATGGGCGTCACGGCCTACGGTGCGGCGGGCGAAGCGTTCGATCCGCAGCAGCACGAGGCGATCTTCCAGGTGCCGACGCCCGGCGCGACCGAGTCGACGATCCTCGAGGTCGTCGAGGTGGGCTATCGCCTCGGTGCCATCGAACTTCGTCCCGCAAAGGTCGTCGTCGCAGTTCCGGGGGAGTAGACGATGGCCAGTCAGGACTGGTTCGACAAGGACTTCTACAAGACGCTCGGCGTCTCGAAGGACGTCTCCGAGGCCGACCTCAAGAAGACCTACCGCAAGCTCGCGCGCAAGTATCACCCGGATTCGAATCAGGGGGATGCCGCAGCCGAGGCGAAGTTCAAGGAGGTCAGCGAGGCCTACTCGGTGCTCAGCGACTCCGAGCAGCGCGCGGAGTACGACCAGATCCGCGCCATGGGCGCCGGCAACGCCCGCTTCACGGCAGGCGGGCAGGGCGCGGGAGGCTTCGAGGACGTCTTCTCGCGATTCGGCCAGCGGGGCGGCCGCCAGGATCCGCAGGACTTCGAGGACATCTTCTCGATGTTCGGCGGTCAGGGCGGGTTCGGCTCGGGACGCTTCGGTCAGTCGACGGGCGGGTTCCGCGGCTACGGCGGCCCGACCCGCGGCGCGGACGTCACGGCCCGCACGACGATCGACTTCGTCACGGCGACGAAGGGCGAGACGATCACGCTCCAGGGCGAGGACGGCAAGCCGTTCAAGGTCAAGATCCCGGCCGGGGTCTCGGACGGCCAGAAGATCCGCCTTCGTGGTCGCGGTCGCCCGTCGCCCGACGGCGGCGAGACCGGCGACATCGTCGTGCAGGTCGCGGTGCGCCCGCATCCCGTCTTCACACGGGACGGACTCAACCTGCGCGTCGTCGTGCCGGTGACCTTCACCGAGGCGGCCCTCGGTGCGACGATCGAGGTGCCGACGCTCGGCGGAGACCCCGTCAAGCTGCGCGTGGCGCCCGGCACGCCCTCGGGCCGCGTTCTGCGCGTCAAGGGACGCGGGGTCGAAACGGCCAAGGGCACGGGCGACCTGCTCGCCGAGGTTCAGGTCGCGGTGCCGTCGCACCTCGACGACGACGCCCGCGAGGCTCTGCAGAGGTTCCACGACCTGGAGCCGAAGGAGAACCCGCGCGCCGACCTGATGTCGAAGGCCCGCGGCTAGGACGATAGGCGGGAGGTGGAGGCATGAGTGACGACGACATCGACGAGAACGCCCCGATCTTCGCGATAGCGGTGGCAGCAGAGCTCTCGGGCATGCATCCGCAGACCCTTCGCCAGTACGACCGGCTCGGGCTCGTCGTCCCGAACCGCACGCAGGGCGGCTCGCGTCGGTACTCGCTCCGTCACGTCGAGCAGCTGCGCGAGGTCGCCCGCATGTCGGGCGAGGGCATCGGCCTGCCGGCGATCACCCGCATCCTCGAACTCGAGGACCGCGTGCGAGAACTGCACGGCCGCGTGCAGGAGCTGGAGACGCGCGTGCGCGACGAGCTCGAGCGTCGCCCCGGCGCCCGGGTCTTCGCCGCCGGCGCGACCGGTTCGGTCGTCTCGATGCGGCACGGCACCCGGGTGCGTCGAGCGACCGAGCTCGTCGTGTGGCGCCCGCGGCGACAGCTCAGCCCCCCTGCACAAGAGTCCGACGCCGAGGAATGATCCTGTGGCGACCTTCGACGACGTCCGCGCCATCGCGCTGAGTCTGCCCGAGACGCACGAGGCTATCGAGGGCCACGGCGGCGGCGCGATGTGGCGCACGAAGAACGGCGGTTTCGTGTGGGAGCGCGGGCCGCGCAAGAGCGATCTCGCGGCCCTCGAGAAGCTCGGCCGGCAGTGGCCGGCCGGGCCCACCGCTGCCGTGCGGACAGACGGGAACGACGAGAAGGAGGCGCTGCTGGCATCCTTCCCCGACGTCTTCTTCACGATCCCGCACTTCGACGGATTCCCCGCCGTGCTCCTACGGCTCGACGCGATCGACGTCGATCAGCTGCGCGAAGTGATCACCGACGCCTGGATCGTCAAGGCCCCCAAGCGGCTCGCGAAGGAGTGGCTCGCCGCTCAGGGACTCGGGGACTGAGCCGCGACGAACGCGTCGTAGTCCTTGCGCGAGAGCGCGGCGTACGCGATCGCCCACTCGAGCAGCGCCTCGCCGACGACGCGGCCGTTGCCGATGTACCCTGCGACGACGGCGGCGTTCGCCGACTGGGAGTGCGCACGTGCGAGCGTCGCGGCGCACGACTCCGCGTATACGCGGAATGGCCGGTCGTCGAGTTCCTCGGTCTCGATGCCGCCCTTCATGTCGTGGAACTGCCGCACGTAGAAGTCGCCCTGATACGCCTGCAGGTGCCCGAGGAAAGGATCCGAGACGGCCTGCAGGATTCGCTGCAGTGCGACGACACGGCCGCCCTCGCCGTACTGCGCGACGTGCTCGACGAGTGCCTCGGGCTGCGCGATGCCGCCGTACTCCTCGAGCACGCTGCGTCCCGCCTCCTTGCCCTGGAGGATCAGGGCATTGCCCTCGCCGTCCTGCATGAGCACGAGCGTGCACAGTGTTCCGACGCTGCCGACACCCACGACGCGCCGTGCGATGTCGGACACCGTGTAGTTCGTGAGCAGCATCCGGATGTCGACGTTCGCCGACATCGCGTACGAGCGCACATTGTCCCGCAGGCGCTCCTCCTCCGCGTCCGAGCCGTGCACCATCGTCGGCGGCTGCTCGACGAACACCTTGCGTCCGTTCGGCAGCGTCTCGGTGAGCTTCTTCGTCGCCCGGTCGCCCGTGCGCTTCTCGGCGTCGCGGATCGCCTCACGCAGCACTCCGCGCGTCTCGCTGTCGGCGCTCTGCGCCACCGCGTTGACGTCGAAGTGCTCGAAGAACCGCGTGAGGGGGCTCTGCTTCGCCGTCGCAGCCATCGAACGCGCGTAGGTGCGCACGGCGGCGAGCGCGGCATCCATCACGACGTCGTCGTCACGTGAGGTCGCCTGTCCGCCGATCACGATGCTCGTCACCAGTCGCTTGACGTCCCATTCCCACGGCGCCCATGCGGCCTCGTCGAAATCGTTGAGGTCGAACGCGAGCGTGCGCTGCGGTGAGGCGTAGAAGCCGAAGTTCGCGACGTGCGCGTCGCCGCAGGAGGGGACGAGGATGCCGCTGTGGGTGTCCTTCGCGAGGTCGGCCGCCTGAAGAGCCGCCGTGCCGCGGTAGAACGCGAAGGGGCTCGCGGCCATGCGCTCCATGCGCAGGGGGACCAGCTCGGGGACCCGCGTGGAGTTCTGACGGTCGAGGATGCCGAGGGGGTCACGCTCGCCGACGGTCAAGCGTGAGAGGGTGCTGCGCGGTGTCCGCTGGCGGGCGGCTCGCCCCTCGGCCATCCGCTCCGCGACGGTCGGGGGCATCGCCCACGAAGCCTCGAAGGCGTTCTGCGTGGTGTCGCTCATGTCGACATCCTGGCGCACCTATCGCCCTCGAGCACGGGGGAGCGCTAATCTCACCCCGTGATATCACCCTCTGCTCCGGCGTCGCGCCGTGAATCCCGCCTCCTTGCCGCAGCGTCGGGCGACGCCGATGTCGCGGGGGAGCGTTCGCTCGAGACGCTCGCGCTCGGCGTCGGCGCGGCATCCTTCGTCCTCTCCGCGGTCATCGCACTTTTCGTCTTCGGGTTTCAGGATGCGCCGATCTCGGGTCCGGGGTCGGTCGGGCAGTATGCGGCGATCGCCTCCGCCGTCGTGGCGATCCTCGCCTTCGTCGCTGGTCGCCTGCTGATCGGCGCGGGCGGCAGGTTCCACTGGCTGGACATCGTCGATATCGCCGCCCTCGCGTTCGCGCACGCGATCATCGCTCTGCTCACGTGGACCCTTCTCGCCGTCATCCTCGAGCAGGGCTTCATCGGTGCCGAGGTCTTCGCGCTGCCCGTCCTCATCCTGTCGGGCGCCGTCGCCGCGGTGACCGGGTACGTGGTCTTCTACTCTGCAACGCACATGGATCTGCAGCTGCTCGCCGTCGTGCTGGCGGTCTTCCTCACCGAGGGCGTCATCGCGAGCATGCTGACGGCGAGCGACCCGAACTGGTGGAAGGACAACCTGAGCGCACTCGGCATGACGAACGACCTGTCGGCCATGACCTTCAACCTCACGCTCATCGTCGCGGGCATCATCGTCACGACCCTCGCTCGCTACACGGTGCGCGGCATCCCGACCCCCAACCCTCACGGTCTCGCGCGCGTGCGGACGTGCCTCATCCTCGTCGGCATCTTCCTCGGGCTCGTCGGCGTCTTCCCGGTCGATCAGTTCTTCGCCATCCACACGGGTGTCGCCTCCGGCATGGCGGTCGTCTACGGGATCCTCGTGTTCCGGCTGCACGCATGGATCCCCGACCTGCCCCGCGCCTTCCTCGTGCTCGGCTGGGTGTTCACGGCCGTCATCGTCGTGCTCGCGGTCTTCTTCGCCGTCGGGTACTACACGCTCACCGCCGTCGAGCTCGTGGCCGGCATCCTCATCTTCGCCTGGATCATCCTCTTCATCCGCAACGCCGCCGCCCTGCAGCAGGACACCGGCGGGGCGGTGTGAGCGTCAGGGGAGGATGATCTCGAAGTCGGGGTCGCCCGGGTCGAGCACTGACAGCACCTGCTGGAGCACCGACGCGTCGCCGTCGAGGGTCATGCCCGCCGCGACCGCGCCGTCGACCGAGCCCGCAGCAAGTGCGCCGATGGCGGCCTGCGGCACGGTGGCGGTGAGCGTCACGTCTCCCTTGCCGCTCGGCACGGCCACGAGCACGCCGTTGCGCAGCGTCACGCGGAACGTTTCGTCGGTGTCGGGGAAGACCCAGCGCATCGCGATGTCGAGGTCCCACGCCTTCGGCCCGTCGACCTGGATCGCGAGACCGTCGAAGAAGAGCGCGGGCGGCAGCGCCGCGAGGATGTCGGGGGCCGAGGTCACCGTCGGGGTGCCGAAGCTGCCGTCGCGCAGCTCTTTGGCGCCCGACAGGTAGACGTCGCGCCACGTGCCGTTCTCGGATCCGTAGCCCAGCTGCTCGAGCGCGTCGGCGAGCAGCGCTCTGCCCGCCGCGTGAGTCGGCTCGGCGAAGACGACGTGATCGAGCACCTGCGCCGTCCAGCGATAGTCGCCGGAGTCGAAGGACTCACGTGCCTTCTCGACGACGGCATCCGCCCCGCCCATGAACTCGACATACTTCTTCGCGGCGTCGACGGGCGGGAGCGCCCACAGCCGGGCAGGGTTGCCGTCGTACCAGCCCATGTAGCGCTGGTAGATCGCCTTGACGTTGTGGCTCACGGAGCCGTAGTAGCCGTGCGTGCTCCACGACGCGTCGAGCGCGGGCGGCATGACGAACTCCTCGGCGATCTCGATGCCGGTGAGGCCCTGGTTCAGCATCCTCAGGGTCTGGTCGTGGAGGTACGCGTACATGTCGCGCTGTATCGAGAGGAACTCGCGGATGTTCTCGATGCCCCATGTCGGCCAGTGGTGGGAGGCGAAGACGACGTCGGCCTCATCGGCGAAGGTCTCGATCGCCTCGCTCAGGTACTTCGCCCACACGTTGGGGTCGCGCACGACCGCGCCGCGCAGCGTGAGGAGGTTGTGGAGCGTATGGGTCGCGTTCTCGGCCATGCACAGGGCCTTGCGGTCGGGGAAGAAGAAGTGCATCTCGGAGGGAGCCTCTGTGCCGGGCGCCATCTGGAACACGATCCGCACGCCGTCGATCGTGCGCTCCTCGCCCGTCGTCGTGATGAGGTCGGTCGGCGGGATGAGCGTCACCGTGCCGGTCGACGTCGTCTGACCGAGACCGGCGCCGACTCCGCCCGTCGCGCTGCGATCCAGCGCCGCCCCGTACATGTAGCCCGCGCGGCGTGCCATGGCGGTTCCCGCGTAGACGTTCTCGGCGATGGCGTGCTCGAGGAACCCGTCGGGTGCGATGACCGGCACCTTGCCGGCATCCACGTCCTCCTGGGTCGTGACGCCCTTCGCGCCGCCGAAGTGGTCGACGTGGCTGTGCGTGTAGATGAGGCCCGTGACGGGACGGTCTCCGCGATGCTCGCGGTACAGTGCGATCGCGGCTTCGGCCGTCTCCTCCGAGATGAGCGGGTCGATCACGATGACGCCCGTGTCACCTTCGACGAACGTGATGTTCGACAGATCGAAGCCCCGTACCTGGTAGATGCCGGGCACGACTTCGAAAAGGCCCGCCATCGAGACGAGTCGCGACTGGCGCCACAGGCTCGGGTGGACGGTGTCGGGCGCCTCGCCCGCGAGGAAGTCGATGTACGCCTGACCGTTCCATACGACGTCGCCCGCGGCGTTGCGGATGACGTTGGGGTCGTGCGTCGCGATGAGCCCGCGGGACGCGTCTTCGAAGTCGCGCGTGTCGTCGAAGGGGTAGATGGTCTCGGGCATGGGGGCTCCTCGAGAGGGGATGGATGCCGCGGCCGCGGCACTGTCGACGCTATCCGAGTCGGGGGTACGGCGGAACGTCTTCTGCGCATCGACTCGGCCCGCGGCTACAGTGCGATCATGACCGATGCGCGCCCCGCCGATCCGGCCGTTATCCCCCTCAAACCCGGGGAGACGGCGGCGACTCACCGGTGGTCGCAGCTCATGTACTGGCCGCTCACGTTCGCGGCGATCCTGTTCCTCGTCGCGTACACGGTCCACGTCATCGGCGACTTGAGCGGCACCCCCGCGCTCGTCGCGGAGAGCATCATCGGTGCGGTCTGGCTGCTGTTCATCGTCGACTACATCGGTCGTCTCATCCTCGCGAGTCCCCGTGCGGCGTGGTTCCGGTCGCACCTTGCGGCGCTGTCGATGGTGCTCGTCCCCGCCATTCGGCCCGTCCGGCTGCTCGACACCTTCACCCGCGTGTTCGGTCGGTCCGCGGCATCCAATCTTCGCGCCAAGCTCCTCATCTACGGTGTCGGCTCGGCGCTTCTGCTCATCTGGTACATCTCCCTCCTCGTCCTGCAGTTCGAGCGCCACGCGCCGGGCGCGACGATCAAGACGTACGGCGACTCCGTCTGGTGGGCGTTCTGCACCGTCACCACGGTCGGCTACGGCGACTACGTACCGGTGACCCCCATGGGCCGCATCGCGGCGGTCGTGCTGATGGCGGGTGGCGTCGTGCTCGTCGGCCTCATCGTCGCCACGATGTCGTCGCTCGTCTACGAGCGTGTCTCGAAGGATCCGAAGCCGGAGCTGCCCGTGCCCATGCTGCACCTGCGTCGGAAGAAGAAGTCGGTGCACGACGCCGACGCGGCGTCGGAGTAGCGCGCATCGATATCGCCCGCGACGGGTGACGTCGCCGGAGTGGCGCGTCGACAGAGTGGACCCATGACCACCCTGAGTCTCGACGACCTGACCGAACTCGCCGAAGAGGCGTACTCGTACTTCTACCCGCTCGTGACGATGGATGCCACGCGCCTCCAGCTGACCGACCCGGCCTCGACGGGCGGTCTCGCGCACGCCGCACCCAACACCCTGGGGCACGTGCGAGCCTTTCCGCCCGCCGACTTCCGTGCCGTCGTGGCGCCCAACTTCGACACCCTCTACTCGAGTGCGTGGCTCGACCTCTCCGACGGTCCATTGCTCCTCGAGGTGCCCGACAGCGGGGGACGCTATTACCTGATGCCCTTCCTCGACATGTGGACGGATGCCTTCGCCGTGCCCGGCAAGCGGACGACCGGCACAGGGGCCGGGATGTTCCTCATCGTCCCTCCCGGCTGGGAGGGCGATGCCCCGCACGGCGCGTCGGTGCTGCGCGCGCCGACGCCGGTCCTGTGGATGATCGGCCGCACCCAGACCAATGGCCCCGCCGACTACGCCGCTGTGAACGCGTTCCAAGACGGACTGAAGCTCACCCGGGCGGCTGGGGGTGAGCCGTCGCACGCATTGCGCGCGTCGGTGGCTCCGGCATCCCTCAATCGGCAGGAAGAACCGCTGGCCGCGGTGAACGCACTCCCGGCGACGGACTTCTTCGGCTACGCATCCCGACTTCTGGCGCAGTACGCGCCGCACTCGACGGACTTCTCCATGCTCGCGCGGCTGAAGGCCATCGGGATCGCCCCCGGCGAAGAGTTCGACGCGTCACGCTTCGACTCCAACGAGATCGCGGCCCTGGAGAAGGGTGCGAAGGCGGCGCTGCAGCTCCAGCTCAGCCGGCTCAACACGATGGCTCGCGTCGCGAACGGGTGGGCGCTCAACACCGACACGATGGGCGTGTACGGCAACTACTACCTCAAGCGCGCGATCGTCACGATGATCGGCCTCGGCGCGAACCCCGCTGAGGACGCCGTCTATCCCCTCCTCATCGCGGATGCCGCGGGCGACCCCGTCGTCGGCGAGAAGGACTACGTGCAGCACTTCGAGGCATCCGACCTCCCGCCGGTCAACGCGTTCTGGTCGACCACGATGTACGACCACGACAGCTTCCAGGCGCCGAACCTCCTGAACCGCTTCGCGCTGGGCGATCGCGACGCGCTGCACTACAACGCCGATGGCTCGCTCGATGTGTTCTACGGCCCCACCGACCCGGGCGGGGAGCTCACGGCGAACTGGCTTCCTGCTCCGGCAGGACCCCTGCGAATCATCATGCGGCTCTACTCGCCCAAGCCGTCTGTTCTGAACGGCACGTGGGCTCCGCCGCCGGTCACCGTACGCTGAGCCGGCGAGGGGCGAGGCGCCGGCGCGCGCCGTATGCGCATGATGCGGCGCGCGCCGATAGCCTGACGACGTGAAGCGCGCTCCCGAGCCCGTCCCCGCACCGCAGCCCGTGCTTTCGCCGACGCTGCGGGTGCTGCTCGGGCTCGCCGCCGCGGTCATCGCCCTGGCAGGGCTCTCGTTCGCGAGGGAACTCGTCGGCCCGCTCGCGCTCGCGGCCGTCATCGTCATCATCTGCCACCCGCTGCGGCATCCGCTCGAGCGGCGCGGATGGCCGTCGTGGACCGCGACGACGGCCGTCATCGTGCTCGCCTACGTGATCCTCGCGTTCCTGGTCGCCCTCCTGTGGTTCGCGGGAACGCAGTTCGTGCGCCTCGTCGCCGACTACGCCGACGAGCTGCAAGCCACGGCCCAGTCGGTCATCGCGTGGCTGCAGTCCGCGGGGCTCGACGATCAGGCGGCGGATGCGACGGGCGCGCTGCTCGAACCCGCGAATATCGCGGCGTTCGCGGCGTCCCTGGGCGGCACGGTGCTGAGCGTGCTCACCGCATTCTTCTTCGTCCTGGCGTACGTCATCTTCATGGCGGCCGACGGCTCGCGGTACGCGCGGGCCGAGGCATCCTTCGGCGCGTCGATCCGCCCGGTCGTGCGTCGGTTCCAGGCGTTCAACACGGGCGTCCGCCGGTACTACGTCGTCAACGCGATCTTCGGGGCGATCGTCGCGATCATCGACGGCCTCGCCCTGTGGGCGCTCGGGGTTCCGGCTCCGGCCGTGTGGGCGATCCTCGCCTTCGTGACGAACTTCGTGCCCAACATCGGCTTCGTGCTCGGGCTCATCCCGCCCGCTCTGCTCGCGCTCGTCGTGGGCGGCTGGCCGATGATGCTCGTCGTCATCGCGATCTACTGCGTCGTGAACGTCACGCTGCAGGTGCTCATCCAGCCGAAGTTCGTGAGCGACGCCGTCGACCTGAGCCTCACGCTGAGCTTCTTCTCGGTGATCTTCTGGACCTTCATCATCGGGCCGCTCGGTGCGATCCTCTCGATCCCGCTGACCCTCCTCGTGCGGGCGCTGATCCTCGAGGGCGACCCCGGCAAGAGATGGCTGAGATGGCTGTCGGGGGATGCCGCGGCCGCCCGCGAGCGCCGACTCGACGGAGTCGTGGACTGAGGGCGCCGGCCCCGCCGCGCCGACCGGGTCAGAGCCCCTCTGGCGCCTGACGGGTCCGACCGTTACGTTCGGACGTGACCACGGTGCACGCGAGGAGGGACGGCGAATGACCGACAAGCCCAACATCATCCTGTTCATGTCCGACGATGTGGGATGGGGTGATCTGGGTTGCTACGGAGGCGGTGAGAACCGCGGCGCACCGACGCCGAATCTCGACCGTCTCGCCGCTGAAGGTCTCCAGTTCATGTCCTTCTACGGGCAGCCCAGTTGCACGCCCGGTCGTGCCGCGGCGCTGACGGGACGACTGCCGATCCGCAGCGGCATGACGACCGTCGCGTTCCCCGGGCAAGGCGGTGGGCTCCCGGCGGCGGAATGGACGCTCGGGAGTGTCCTCAAGAAGGCCGGCTACGACACCTGCCAGATCGGAAAGTGGCACGTGGGTGAGGCCGACTACTCGTTGCCGATCGCGCACGGCTTCGACGAGATGTACAACACGACCCTGTACCACCTCAACGCGTATACCTACACCGACAAGGCCTACAACCCGGACTTCCCGTTCGACGACCCGGCGACGATGAAGATGTGGGGCAATGTCATCGGCGCCCTCGAGGGAAAAGTCGGGGAGCCCGCTCGCGAGGTCGAGAAGATCGACTCCAGCAACATCCCCCTCATCGACGAGAAGTCCACCGACCTCGCCCTCGACTACATCCAGGACCACGCCGAAGGTGAGAACCCGTTCTTCCTCTACCTGAACACCGCGAAGCTCCATCAGCCGAACCTCCCGCATCCGGACTTCGAAGGCGCGTCGATGGCGAAGTCGAAGTACCTCGACTCGCTGGTCGAGCTCGACCATCGCGTGGGTCAGGTCATCGACAAGGTCCGCGAGCTGGGCATCGCCGAGAACACGCTCGTCGTGTGGACAACCGACAACGGTGCATGGCAGGACGTGTATCCCGACTGCGGGTACACGCCGTACCGCGGCACCAAGGGCACCGACTACGAGGGTGGCAGTCGCGTGCCGGCGATCGCGTGGTGGCCGGGCACGATCGAAGCGGGCCGTCGCAACTCCGAGATCGTCGGGTCGCTCGACCTGATGGCGACCTTCGCGAGCATCGCCGGCATCGAGCTTCCCACCGAGGACCGCGATGGGGAACCGACCATCTTCGACAGCTACGACCAGACCGCGCTTCTGAAAGGCGAAGGGCCGTCGACGCGCGACCACTGGTTCTACATGACCGAGACGGAGATGATCCCCGGCGCGATCCGACTCGGCAAATGGAAAGCCGTCTGGAACATCCGGGACGGCTGGCGCGGACCTGCCTCCTACACCGCGATCGTTCCCGAGCTGTTCGACCTCTGGCAGGACCCGCAGGAGCGGTACGACATCTTCATGAACAGCTTCGCGGAGAAGACGTGGCAGCTGCCCCAGATGGCCGATCGCCTCCTCGGCGTACTGCCCAGTTACAAGAAGTACCCGAACCGGCCGATCCAGACCGCGGGCATCAGCTACGCGATCTTCGAAACCGACGACGCGCAAGTACAGGAGCAGCTCGCCAGGATGATGCACGGACTCTCAGCCTCCAACTGAAGGGCAGGGCCGCGCATCCAACCGGACAACGCAAGCGGAGCTATGTCTAGGGTCAACTCATGAGCAACACCCTGCCGTCGTGGCGAGACACGCCCACCCGAGCGGCGATCCTCGAGTTCGTCTCGGCCGTCACGACCGACGGGAGCCCCGACTTCGTGCCGGTCGACGGCCGCGTGGCGGTCTTCGACAACGACGGGACGCTCTGGACCGAGAAGCCGATGCCGACGCAGCTGCACTATCTGCTCGAGCAGTGGAAGGCCGCCGCGGCCGCTGATCCGGCGCTCGCCGAGAAGCAGCCGTACAGAGCCGCGGTGACCGGTGACTACGCGTGGCTCGGCGCGGCGATCGACAAGCACTACGCCGGCGACGATTCCGATCTCGGTGCGCTCATCGCGGCGGTGTCCGCGTCGAGCGCAGGCGCCAGCGTCGAGGAGTACGAGGCATCCGTCGCCGCCTTCTACCGAGACGCCCGCCACCTGACCCTCGGGAGCTCCTACGCCCATACGGTCTACCAGCCGATGGTCGAGCTCATCCGGCTGCTGGACGCCCACGACTTCCGCACGTACATCGTCTCGGGCGGCGAGCGCGACTTCATGCGGCCGATGACGTACGACTACTACGGCATCCCGGCGCAGCGCGTCATCGGCACGGCGATGGGGCTCGAGTACGATGCCGACGCCAACGTCGTGCGCTACACCCCGAAGCTCGCCTTCTTCGACGACGGGCCAGAGAAGCCCGTCCGAATCTGGACCCGCGTCGGCAGGCGCCCGATCCTCGCGGCGGGCAACTCGAACGGCGACATCCCGATGCTCCGGTTCGCACAGGGCTCGTCGCGCAGCCTCGCCCTGCTCGTGCACCACGACGACGACGGGCGCGGTGACGCGCCGTACGACAAGGGTGCCGAGTTAGCGTTGGATGCCGCATCCGTCCACGGATTCACGGTCGTGAGCGTCCGCGACGACTGGTCCGAGGTGTTCCCCCCAGAGTGACGAGCCGGTCGGCTCGGCCGTCACGGTCTGTCGAACCGTCGCGAATGGCCGCGCGCTGGTGGCGAGCCGGGCCCCTGCAGCGAGCCGTCCCAGATGGTCATGTGCTGGTGGCGAGCCGTCGCGAATGGCCGCGCGATCGGGCTCGGTGCGCCCGGACGCGACGGTTCGCTCTCCTCCACAGGGGAGTGCCCCGCGCAGATCCTGCACGACATCGGCCGTGAGTCAGGTGCGCATGTTCGTGTGGGCGCAGGCTATCGGGATGCCTCGTCCTTCGCCGCTGCCGTCGTCGCTGCGCCTCGACGGGTTCACCGTCGCCGAAGGGCGTGCGCTCGGGGTGACGAGACGGCGGATGCGGGCCGGCGATCTCGAGACGCCTTTCCACGGCGTCCGGGTCCGACGAGGGCCGATGGATGCTCGCGCCCGAGCGGCCGCGTATGCACCGAAGCTCCGCGAGAGCGAGGTGCTCAGCCACGCATCCGCTCTCGCCGTGTTCGGCGTATGGACGCCGTCCCGCTGCACTGCAGCCGTCCACGTCATGACCTTCGGCCCCAGCGAGCGGGCCAGGGGTGCGGGGGTCCGGGGGCACGAGTCGGAACCCGGACGCGTGCGCCGTGCTCACGTCGGTGACATTCCGATCGTGCATCCGGCCGATGCGTGGTGCCAGCTCGGCGAGCACCTGTCGGTGCGAGAGCTCGTCCTCGTCGGGGATGCCCTGGTGCGGCGCCGGAACCCGATCCTGACGATCAGCGATCTGCACGAGGCGGTGCAGCGATGGAGCGGTCGGCGCGGAGTCCAGAACCTGCGCGGGGCGGTGCGGCTCGTGCGTGAACGCACCGACTCGTACGCAGAGACCGAGCTGCGAATGGACGCCCTTGAGGCGGGCCTGCCGGAACCGGAAGTGAACGGCGCGATCCTCGATGAGAATGGGCGGATCGTGGCCCTCGGCGACCTCGTCTTCCGCCGATACAAGACGGCGCTCGAGTTCGACGGCGAGCAGCATCGCGCGGACAACGCGCAGTTCGCCCGCGATGTCACGCGCCTCGATGATGTCGCACGACTGGGGTGGCGCCTGATCCGGGTCACCAAGGCGGATCGCGGTGTCGCGCGTGCGGCGAAGCTCGCGCGCGTCCGCGAGGCGCTCATCGATCGCGGCTGGCGCCCCTGACGTCCGGCGCTTGCCCCGTGGTCGTTCACGGCTGCGCGAGCCGTCTCGTGTGGCCGCTGGATCGGTGGTTGAGCGGCCGTTCGGGACGGGTCGCGGGGGTGTCGCGGGCGTTGACGTGCGAGCCGTCTCGTGTGGCCGTTGGATCGGGGGTTGCGCGGGCGTTGACGTGCGAGCCGTCTCCCGTGGCCGCAGGATCGGGGTTTGAGCGGCCGTTCGGGACGGCTCAGGACAACGCGACCGGCCGTTCGAGACGGGGCAGGGCAACGCGACCGGCCGTTCGGGACGGTGCGCGGGGGTGTCGCGGGTGTTGACGTGCGAGCCGTCTCGTGTGGCCGCTGGATCGGGGGTTGAACGGCCGTTCGGGACGGTTCAGCGCAACGCGACCGGCCGTTCGAGACGGTTCAGCGCAACGCGACCGGCCGTTCGGGACGGTTCGCGGGGTGTCGCGGGGGTTGACGTGCGAGCCGTCTCGTGTGGTCGCTGGATCGGGGTTTGCGCGGCCGTTCGGGACGGGTCGGCGCAACGCGACCGGCCGTTCGGGACGGTTCGCGGCGGCGCGGCGGCGTGCCGGCGCGCGGTCGGAAGGCGACGGACGAACGGCCTGATCAGGCGTCGCGCGCGATGCGGAAGCCGATGTGCGACATGCCCGTGTCCTCGGCCTGCGGCGAGCGCGCCGCGGGACGGAAGCGCAGACAGTACTCGGGCGAGCAGAGGTGCGAGCCGCCCTTGAGCACGCGGCGGGGTGTGGCGAATCCGTCCTGCGCACTCGCCGTCGCGAGCAGATTCGCGCGCTTGCCGGCATCCACCGGCTTGTCCGACAGTCGCAGGTGCCGGGGCGTGTAGTAGTCGCTCGTCCACTCCCAGACGTTGCCCGTCATATCGAAGAGTCCGTACCCGTTGGCGGGGTACGAGCCGACCGGCGCCGTGCCGCCGACCCCCTGGTTGTCGTAGGGGAACCGCCCGAGCCACGAGTTCGCCTGGGCGACGCCGTCGGGGTACGCTTCGTCACCCCACGCGAAGCGCGCGCCCACCAGTCCTCCGCGGGCCGCGTACTCGTGCTCGGCTTCGGTGGGCAGACGCCCGCCCGCCCATTCGGCGTAGGCCACGGCATCCTCGAAGGCGATGTGGACGACGGGATGCCGCAGCAGCCCGTCGATCGACGAGCCGGGCCCCGCGGGCCGACACCAGAAGGCGCCGGGCTGCCAGCGCCACCACGCGCGCCAGTCGTCCAGGCTCACGGGGCCCGTCGTCGGAGTGAAGACCATCGCCCCCGGCACGAGGTCGGCAGGATCGGCACCCGGGAATGCCGCGGGATCGAGCTCGCGCTCGGCGACCGTGACATAGCCGGTGGCGTCGACGAAGCGCGCGTAGTCCTCGTTCGTCACCTCGTACCTGTCGATGAGGAACGCCGCGATCTTGCGCTCGTGCACGGGTCGCTCATCGGGGTAGAAGTCGTCGGATCCCATGCGCAGCGTGCCCGCCTCGATGAGGACCATGTCACGCGCGGGAACAGTCATCCCCCCACCGTAATGCGGCGGATTCGCTCACGGCGTACCCCTGGGGTTGGAAGGATGTCGGGTCCTGGTCGTAGCCTTTACAAGCGCTTGCGGCATCCGCACTTGTGGCGCCATCTCACCGCTCTACCTTCGGAGACACCGTGCTCGGCAAACTCCTGTTCCGCTATCTGAAGCCCTACAAGTGGCTTCTCCTCGCGCTGCTGATCTTCCAGGTCATCTCGGCCGTCGCGACGCTGTACCTGCCGCGACTGAACGCCGACATCATCGACCAGGGCGTGTCGCAGGGCGACGTGCCCTACATCTGGTCGACCGGCGCCCTCATGCTCGCGATCTCGCTCGGCCAGATCATCGCCGCGATCATCGCGACGTACTTCGCGGCGAAGGCGTCGATGGCCGCGGGCCGCGACATCCGCCGCGACATCTACGAGAAGGTGAGCGCGTTCTCCGAGCGCGAGGTCTCGGCGTTCGGGCCCGGCTCCCTCATCACCCGCAACACGAACGACGTGCAGCAGGTGCAGATGCTCGCGATGATGGGCTCGACGATGCTCGTCACCGCCCCGCTGCTCGCGATCGGCGGGGTGATCATGGCTCTGCGGCAGGACCTCGGCCTCGGCTGGCTGATCGCGGTCGCCGTCCCCGTTCTCCTCGTGATGGTGCTGCTCGTCGTCAGCCGCATGGTGCCGCTCTTCCGTCAGTTCCAGAAGAAGCTCGATGCCGTCAACCGCATCCTGCGCGAGCAGCTCACCGGTGTGCGCGTCGTCCGCGCCTTCGTCCGTGAGGACATCGAAGAGGAGCGGTTCGCCGTCGCGAACACCGACATCATGGTCGTCGGCCGCAAGGTCGGATCCCTCTTCGTGCTGCTGTTCCCGATGGCGATGCTCGTGCTCAACGTCACGATCGTCGGCGTCATCTGGTTCGGCGGCATCGAGGTGAACGAGGGCAGCATCGAGATCGGCACGCTCTTCGCCTTCATGCAGTACATCGCGCAGATCCTCATGGGCGTGCTCATGGCGAGCTTCATGGTCATCATGATCCCGAGGGCCGCCGTGTCGGCCGAGCGCATCGGCGAGGTGCTCGCGAGCGAATCCACGCTCGTCCCCGCGTCGAACCCGATCTCGGACTTCCCGGCTCGCGGGGCGGTGCAGTTCCGCGATGTCGAGTTCAGCTACCCGGGCGCCGAGTCGCCCGTGCTACAGGGGATCACCTTCGACGCGGCCCCCGGCGAGACCGTCGCCGTCGTCGGGTCGACGGGATCCGGCAAGACGACGCTCGTCTCGCTGATCCCGCGGCTGTTCGACGTCACCGGCGGCGCCGTGCTCGTCGGCGGCGTGGACGTGCGCGAGGCCGATCTGGACGTGCTGTGGAAGGGGATCGGCCTCGTGCCCCAGCGCCCCTTCCTCTTCTCGGGCACCGTCGCGTCGAACCTCCGGTTCGGGCGTGAGGAAGCCACCGACGAAGAGCTGTGGGCCGCGCTCGAGATCGCGCAGGGCCGCGACTTCGTCGAGCAGATGGAAGGGCAGCTCGAAGCGCGTATTTCGCAGGGCGGCACCAACGTGTCGGGCGGCCAGCGTCAGCGTCTCGCCATCGCGCGCGCGATCGTGCACCAGCCCGACCTGCTCGTGTTCGACGACTCCTTCTCGGCCCTCGACCTCACGACCGACGCCCGCCTGCGCCAGGCGCTCTGGCGCGAGCTGCCGCACGTGACCAAGATCGTCGTCGCGCAGCGCGTCTCGACGATCACCGAGGCCGATCGCATCCTCGTGCTCGAGGACGGCCGCATGGTCGGCCTCGGCACGCACGAGGAGTTGATCGAGTCGAGTCCGACCTACCGAGAGATCGTCGATTCGCAACTGGCGGTGCAGGCATGAGCACTCCAGAGATCCTGAGCGAAGAAGAACAGCTCGAGCTCGAACTCGCCGAGCAGGCGCGGCAGAACTCCGGCGACTGGGACAGCGTCAAGCCGGGCAAGGCGGCGAACTTCGGCAAGAGCTTCGGCCGGCTGATCGGGCTGCTCAAGCCCCATGCGGTCGCCTTCACGATCGTGTCGATCCTCGGTGCGATCGGCGTCGTCCTCGCCGTCATCGCCCCCAAGATCCTCGGCGAGGCGACCAACATCATCTTCGAGGGCGCGGCCTCGCTCATGCTCGCGCAGACGTTCCCCGCGGGGACGTCGCAGGCCGATGTGGTCGCCGCACTCGAAGCGGCCGGCCAGACCGACTTCGCCAACATCGTCGGAGCGATGGACGGCCTGGTCGTCGGTCAGGGCGTCGACTTCGATGCGCTGCGCCTCGTGATCGTCGCGGTCCTCGCGATCTATGTCGCGTCGTCGCTGCTCAGCTGGATCCAGGGCTACGTCATCAACATCATCATGGTGCGCGCGATGTGGCAGCTGCGTCAGGACGTCGAGGAGAAGATCAACCGCCTGCCGCTGTCGTACTTCGACAAGGTGAAGCGCGGCGACCTCATCTCGCGCGTGACGAACGACATCGACAACATCACGCAGACGATGCAGCAGTCCCTGTCGTCGGCGCTCACCTCGGTGCTGACGGTCATCGGCGTGCTGTTCATGATGTTCTCGATCTCGTGGCAGCTCGCGCTCGTCGCGCTCGTCTCGCTCCCCCTCATGGGCGTCATCTTCGGCATCATCGGACCCAAGTCGCAGAAGGCCTTCGGCATCCAGTGGCGCAAGGTCGGCATGCTCAACGCCCGCGTCGAGGAGTCGTTCTCGGGCCACGCGCTCGTGAAGGTCTACGGGCGCGAGAAGGACTCCCGCGAGAAGTTCGAGGCCGAGAACGAAGAGCTCTACCAGGCGAGCTTCCGCGCGCAGTTCCTCTCGAACGTGATCATGCCCGGCATGATCTTCATCGGAAACCTCACCTACGTCGGCATCGCGGTGCTCGGCGGCGTGATGGTCGCCAGCGGCCAGCTCCGACTCGGCGACGTGCAGGCGTTCATCCAGTACTCGCAGCAGTTCACCCAGCCGCTGTCGCAGCTGGGCGGCATGGCCGCCGTCGTTCAGTCGGGCGTCGCGTCGGCCGAGCGCGTCTTCGAGCTGCTGGATGCCGAGGAGCAGGAGCCGGATGCCGTGGACGCCCCGAAGCCGGTCGACGGCGAGGGCGTCATCGAGTTCGAGCACGTCAAGTTCTCGTACACGCCCGAGCGTCCGCTCATCACCGACCTGTCGTTCCGGGTCGAACCGGGTCAGACGGTCGCGATCGTGGGCCCGACCGGCGCCGGCAAGACGACGCTCGTCAACCTGATCATGCGCTTCTACGAGCTCGACGGCGGTCGCATCCTGCTCGACGGGCAGGACATCGCCGAGCTCACGCGCGACGATGTGCGGTCGCGCACGGGGATGGTGCTGCAGGATCCGTGGCTCTTCGCCGGGACGATCCGCGACAACATCCGGTACGGCCGTGAGACGGCCTCCGATGAGGAGATCATCGCGGCCGCCACGGCGACCCGTGTCGACCGCTTCGTGCACTCGCTGCCCGACGGCTACGACACCGTGCTCGACGAGGATGCCTCGAACGTCTCGGCCGGCGAGAAGCAGCTCATCACCATCGCGCGTGCGTTCATCGCGCAGCCGTCGGTGCTCATCCTCGATGAGGCGACGTCCTCGGTCGACACGCGTACCGAGCTGCTGCTCCAGCAGGCGATGAACCTGCTGCGGCAGGGGCGCACATCGTTCGTCATCGCGCACCGGCTCTCGACGATCCGCGACGCCGATCTCATCCTGGTGATGGAGCACGGCGACATCGTCGAGAAGGGCACGCACGAAGAGCTCATCGCGGCACACGGCGCCTACTGGCGCCTGTACCAGTCCCAGTTCCAGCAGGCCGCGACCGATCTCGACGCCGAAGCGGCCCTGCTCGAGGGGTCCAGCACCGCGACGGGCACGATTCCCGTCGTCGAAACGGTCGAGGCTCTGGAAGCCGGCGTCATCCCGCCCGCGCCGGGTCCGCGGGTCGACTGACACACGAAAAGGCGGCGGACGAGGCATCCTCGTCCGCCGCCTTTCGTGTACGTCAGCCGAGCAGTTTCGCCTTCGCCGCGGCGAACTCCTCATCGCTCAGGATGCCCGCCTCTTTCAGCGAGGCGAGCTTCTGCAGCTCCGCGACGATGTCGACGCCTCCGGCGGGCGCAGCCGGCGCGGCGGGTGCGGCAGGGGCCGCGTACTGCGCTGCGGCCGCCTGGGCGGCAGCGTCGATCTGCGCCTGCTGCTGCGCGGCCTGGTACTGCTCCTGCTCGTACTGCGCCTGCGCCTTCTTCTGCTGGTTGTTCGCCATCGCGCCCGAGACAGCGGTCGCGGTGCCTGCGACGACGGCCGTGCGTGCCGCGAGACCGATGAGGCCGGGACGGCCCATTCGACGGATCATGGTCATTCTCCTTCGGACTGTGCGGCGTCGAGCACCGCGTTGACGATGGGCGCGGGGATGCGCTCCGCGCTGAGGACGACCGCACCCGCGGCGGCGATCTTCTCGGCGAGCGTGCGGGCGAAGAGCAGCTCGAGGGCGACGATGATCGCCGACCCGCCCGGCGGAACGAGCTCGGCGAGCTCGATGATGTCCTCTTCGCCGGCGATGCCGAGCTCAGCGAGTTCGATGTCGCCGAGCCCCTCGACGATGTCGCCGTCCTCGATCTCGACGATGTCGATGTCGCCGTCCTCGGACTTCGACACGATCACCAGGTCGAGCAGGCGGAAGAGCCCGCCCTCGACGAGATCGGCGAGGGCGCTCAGCACCCCGGGGTCGGGGCGGTCGCCTTCGAACCCGACGAGGTAGAGCTCGACGGGGCCATAACGGAATTCGGCCATGGTGATCCTTTCGTGGTGGTTGTCAGAAGCTTCCGATGCCCTTGCCGATCAGCGAGACGCCGATGAACAGCAGCAGCACGGCCATGATGACGGTGTTCTCGCGCTCGAGCCAGCCCTTCAGCTCGTCGAGCGGTCCGCGCAGCTTCGCGGACGCGATGAGGTAGCCCACGACAGGCACGAGGACGGTGGATGCCGCGATGACGGTGAACACCGTGATGACGACGATCACCTCGCCGACGGCGAGATCGGCTGAGCCGATGTCGACGCCGGCACCCGCGGCGAGCAGGAGGTTCTTGGGATTGATCGCCGACAGCAGGAACGCCAGACCGAGCGCGGTCGCGAATCCCATGCCGTCGATCGCTTTCATCCATTTCGGCAGTTCGGGCTCTTCGTCCTCCTTCGGGCGCTTGCGCCACTGCCCGGCGGCGAGCACGATCAACAGCACCCCGAGGACGAGCTGGACGACGCCCTGCACCGGATTCGAGGCATCCGGATCCGCCGGCGCCACGGTGGACGAAACGAGCGTGAAGACCGTGACCGCCACGATGATGCCCGCGACCCAGCCGAGCAGGAAGCCGACACTCGTGACCCGCGCCCGCGGCGAGAGCAGCATGAGGATCGCCGCGATGATCGGGATCGGGCTGATCGCGACCCCGAGTGCGAGCGGAAGCACCTGGCCGATGACGGCACCCATCAGTTGCTGCTCCTCGTGATGTTGATCGGCCCGGCCGGTGGCGAGTGGTCCGGGAAGAGCTTCGCGCGGATCCTGTCCACCAGCGTGGGGGAGGGCGTGAGCGCAGCGACCGCGGCGCGGTTGGTCGGGTAGACGTCGGCATCTCCGAGGATGCCGAAGCGCGCGAGACGATCGCGCGCGTCGCTGCGCACGCGACTGAACGCGAGCGAGATGCCTTGACCGTCGAGCCAATCGCGCAGCCCTTCGAAAGCCTCAGACCCGGTGACATCGACGTCGGTGACGGCTTCCATGTCCACCACGACGTGGTGCACGGCATCGGCGCCCCCCGTTGCCGTCACGGCAGACTTCACGGCGGTCGAGAACACGTCGCCGTTGGCGAAGAAGAGCGGCGCCGCCATGCGCACGACGATGACCCCGGGTGCCGTCACCGAGCCGTGCGGTGCCTCCTCGAGGAGCGAGTCGGCGGGGTTGTCGTTGAGGGCGAGCACGTCGATCGCGGGCGTCGCGGCGCGCTTGGCGAGATTGATGAGAGCGAGCACGAAGGCGACGAGGATGCCGGGGATCGCGCCGATGAAGAGGGTGACGAGGAAGCACACGGCGCCGATCCAGAACTCGAACCGGTCGAGACGCCAGAGCGTGCGGAACTCCGCGATGCCGAGAAGGGGGAGGATCGCGACGCCCACGACCGCACCGATGGCGGGCGACGGGATGTCGGCGAGGAGCGCCGTGCCGAAGATCAGCAGCACCAGCGTGCCGCCCGCCAGCACGAACGACGGCAGCTGCGTGCGCGAACCCGCTTGGTCCATCGCGGCGGTGCGGCTCGTCGAGGAGCCCATCGCGAAGCTGCCCTGGGCGCCTGCGGCGAGGTTGCCGAGACCGAAGGCGAACAGGTCGCGGTTGGGGCTCGTCGGATAGTGCCGCTTCTCGCCGTACGACCTCGAGACGAGCAGACCTTCCGCCGTCGTCACCATCGTGAGGGCGATCGCCGACGGGATGAGGGCGAACCACATCGACCACCCGAGGATCGGCCACGTGAGCTGCGGGGGACCGGCGGGCACGGTGCCGAGGACATCGACGCCCGCGTCATCCGCGTCCGAGATCACGACGACGACGGTCGCGACGATCAACACGACCAGCGCCCAGGGTACGACCGGCAGGAAGCGGCGACCGACGAGGAGGATCGCGATCGACCCGATCGAGATGAGCAGCGACCACACGTTCATCGTGGGCAGCCCGGTGACGAGCCCGACGACCTTGCCTGTGAACTCCCCGCCCGAGTCGATCTTGACGCCGAGCATCTTGGCGATCTGCGAGACGAGGATGTCGAGCGCCAGGCCGCCGACGAAGCCCACGAGGATCGGCTTGGAGAGGAAGTTCGCGAGGAACCCGAGCTTGAACACGGCGAGGAGGAGGAACAGGATGCCCGAGATGATCGCCTGTGCGAGCGCCATCGTCGCGTAGTTCGCGGATCCCGCGGCTGCGAGGCCGCCGATGGATGACGCCACGAGCGCCGCGGCCGCGGCATCCGGCGATGCGACGACCTGGCGTGATGAGACGACGAGCGCGTAGACGATCGTCGGCACGATGAGCGCGTACAGACCCGCCGTCGGGGGGAGCCCGGCGATCTGCGCGTACCCGATGTTGAGCGGGATCGCGATCGCGAGGAGCGTGACTCCGGCCAGGAGCTCCGTGCCCACGTTCTTGCGCGTGAGGCCCGCGAGAGGTCGTTGCACAGTCATCCCTTCGCCCCGTCATCCGAGGCTAGCGCGAGGCGCGACGCATGACGACGGGTGAGGACGCGAAGTCACCCAGAACGGGTGACGAGTCCGCGCCACCCTCCGGTTAGCGTGCAGGCGTATCCCGAGAGAGGTCTCACCATGAGCGCTGACCGGCACGCCCGCACGATGCTTCCGATTCCGGACCTGCCCGCACCCGGGCTCACGACGTTCGACGCGAGGGATCCCGACACGTCGTTCCCGCCGATCGAGCCGCTGCTGCCGCCGGAAGGCGCGCCGAACGTGCTCATCGTCCTGCTCGACGACGTCGGCTTCGGAGCATCCAGCGCCTTCGGCGGGCCGTGCTCCACCCCGAATGCGGAGAAGCTCGCGGCGGGAGGGCTCACACTCAACCGCTTCCACACGACGGCGCTGTGCGCGCCGACCCGGCAGGCCCTGCTGACGGGTCGCAACCACCATTCGGCGGGGATGGGCAGCATCACAGAGACGGCGACCTCGGCGCCCGGATACAGCTCGCTGCGACCCAACACGAAGGCTCCGCTCGCGATGACTCTCAAGCTCAACGGCTATTCGACGGCGCAGTTCGGCAAGTGCCACGAAGTGCCGGTGTGGCAGTCCTCGCCGATGGGTCCGTTCGACGCGTGGCCGTCGGCGGGCGGAGGGTTCGAGACCTTCTACGGCTTCATCGGCGGCGAGGCGAACCAGTGGGAGCCCGCTCTCTACGAGGGGACGACCCCCGTCGAGCCGCCCGCGACTCCGGAGGAGGGCTATCACCTGACGGAGGATCTCGCCGATCGCGCGATCGGGTGGATCCGCACGCAGAAGGCGCTCATGCCCGAGCGTCCGTTCTTCGCCTACCTCGCCCCCGGGGCGACCCATGCACCCCACCACGTGCCGCCCGAGTGGGCCGAGAAATACCGCGGCGCCTTCGCCGACGGCTGGGACGCGCAGCGAGAGAAGACCTTCGCCAAGCAGAAGGAGATGGGGGTGATCCCCTCCGACGCCGAGCTCACCCCTCGTCACGCCGAGATCCCCGCGTGGGACGACATGCCCGAAGAGCTCAAGCCGGTGCTCGAGCGCGAGATGGAGGTGTACGCGGGCTTCCTCGAGCACACCGACCACCACGTCGGGCGGGTGATCGATGCGATCGCGGACCTCGGCATCCTCGAGAACACGCTGATCTACTACATCATCGGCGACAACGGGGCCTCCGCCGAGGGAACCCCCAACGGCGCGTTCAACGAGATGGCGAACTTCAACGGCATGGCCGCTCTCGAGACGCCGGAGTTCATGCTGTCGAAGATGGACGAGTTCGGCTCGCCGACGTCGTACAACCACTACGCCGTCGGGTGGGCGTGGGCGATGGACACGCCGTTCCAGTGGACGAAGCAGGTCGCCTCGCACTGGGGCGGGACCCGAAACGGTGCGATCGTGCACTGGCCTGCGGGCATCGCCGAGAAGGGCGGACTCCGCTCGCAGTTCACGCACGTCATCGACATCGCTCCGACGATCCTCGAGGCGGCAGGACTGCCGGAGCCCACGATGGTCAACGGCGTGCAGCAGTCGCCCATCGAGGGCACGAGCATGCTCTACGCCTTCGATGCGCCCGATGCCGAGGAGCGTCACGATCTGCAGTACTTCGAGATGTTCGGCAATCGCGGCGTCTACCACCGCGGCTGGAGCGCCGTGACGAAGCACCGCACGCCGTGGCTGCTGATGGAGCAGACCGCGGCGCTCGACGACGACGTGTGGGAGCTGTACGACGGAAGCGTCGACTACAGCCAGGCTCGCGACCTCTCGAAAGAGGATCCCGATCGGCTGCGAGCCCTGCAGCGACTCTGGCTCATCGAAGCGGTGAAGTACAACGTGCTGCCGATCGACGATCGCACTGGTGAGCGTCTCAACTCCGACCTCGCCGGGAGGCCGACGCTCCTGCGGGGCACATCGCAGCTGCTCTTCTCGGGGATGGGCCGCCTCTCCGAGAACAGCGTCGTGAGCGTCAAGAACAAGTCGTTCTCGGTGACAGCGGAGATCACCGTCCCCGCCGCCGGAGCGAACGGCGTCGTCATCGCACAGGGCGGGCGCTTCGGCGGTTGGACGATCTACTTCCACGAGGGTCGCGCCGTCTTCGACTACAACGTCCTGGGCATCCATGAGTTCGTCACGCGCGCCGAGGAGCCGCTCGCGGCGGGCACCCACCAGGTCCGGATGGAGTTCGCCTACGACGGCGGCGGCCTCGCGAAGGGCGGCGGAGTGAGCATCTACTACGACGGCGAGCTCGCGGGCACCGGCCGGGTCGGGGCGACGCAGCCGATGATCTTCTCAGCCGACGAGACGACCGACATCGGCTACGACTCGGGCACGGGTGTGAGCAGCGAGTACACCCCGCAGACGAGCCGGTTCATCGGCAAGATCGCGTGGGTGCAGATCGACCTCGGTCTCGACGACCACGACCACTTCATCGACCCCGATGAACGCATGCGCATCGCGATGGCACGGCAGTAGCCGCACACGCGAAGAACGGGGGTGCCGAAGCCTGGCACCCCCGTTCTTCGTCGTACACGTCAGGCGAGCAGCTTGGCCTTGCCCGCAGCGAACTCCTCGTCCGACAGGATCCCCTGCGCGTGCAGCTGGGCGAGCTGGTTCAGCTGTGCCATGAGATCCGATCCTCCCCCCGCGGTAGCCTGTGGCGCGGGCGCGGCAGCCTGTTGGGCTGCGACGGCCTGCGCGGCAGCGGCGTTCATCGCCGCCTGCTGCTGCTGGGCCTCCCACGCTTGCGCTTCGGCTGCCTGATTGGCCTTGTTCGCCTGGTGCGACGCGATGCCGCCCGATACAGCGGTCGCCGTTCCGGCCACGACGGCCGTTCGCGCCGCGAGGCCGATGAGGCCGGGTCGTCCCATTCTTCCGAGCATTGTCGTTCCTCTCTCAGGCCGCGTGTTCGGACAGGTAGGCGTTGACGAGGGGCGCGGGGATGCCCTGCCGCGCGAGCACGGCTCCTCCGGCATCCCAGAGGGCGCCTGCGAAAGCCTTCGCCCACAGGAGCTCGACGACGAGGATCGCGGCGGACGTGCCGGGTGCGACGCCCGCGGCCAGGTCGGCGATGTCCTCACCGCTCGCGAGGCCCGCGAGGTCGAGCGCCGGCGCGGCGTCCGAGACGACCGTGTCGGACAGCTCGAGCAGCGTGAGCTCGTTCTCGAGCGAGCGTGCGACGAAGACGAGGTCGAGCACGTTGACCGTTCCGGCCGCGACGAGGTCGTCGATCGCCTGCAGCACGCCCGGTCCGGGTGTGTCGCCCTCGAAGCCGATCGCATAGAACTCGATCGGACCGTAGTCGAATGTGGTCATGGGTACCTCCGGGTCCTGGTGACGGTATGCCTCAAGCCTCCCGTTCCCGGCCCGGAGGGTCGTCACCCCGGAGGGATGATTCAGTTCAGCGCCGAGGTGAGGCGCGCGAGGCCGTCGAGGAACGTGGCCTTGGCGGGCTCGCGGTGCCACTCCTCGAGGGTCAGCTCGCGCCCGGCATCCCGGTACTTCTGCTCGATCTCGCGCATGCCGCTCACGAACGAACGACCGCGCACCAGCATCGAGATCTCCATGTTGAGGCTGAACGAGCGGATGTCCATGTTGCTCGAGCCGATCACGGCGATCTCGTCGTCGATCGAGAAGTGCTTCGAGTGCAGGATGAACGGCGCCGGGTACAGGAAGATCCGCACGCCCGCCTTCAGAAGCACCTCGTAGTACGAGCGCTGCGCGTGATAGACGAGACCCTGGTCGCCGATCTCAGAGACGAAGAGCTGCACCTCGAGCCCGCGTTCGCAGGCCGAGGTGATGGCGTAGACCATCGCCTCGTCGGGCACGAAGTACGGGCTCGTGAGGATGACCCTCTCGTTCGCCTCGTAGATGAGCGAGAGGAACAGTCGCAGGTTGTTCTCGGTGTCGTATCCGGGTCCGGACGGCACGAGCTGGCAGACCAGCGCGTCGGGACCCGTCGTGCGTTCGAGCGCCGTTGCGACCACGTGCTCGTCCTCGAGCATCTCGCCCGTCTCGATGAGCCAGTCCGAGAGGAAGACGGTGTTGATGGATGCCACGGCCGGCCCCGTGACGCGGGAGACGAGCTCCTGCCACTTGAGGCCGCGCTTCATGTGACTCGGCGAGTCGTAGTGCCGCGCGATGAGGTTCTGCGATCCGACGAAGCCCACGATGCCGTCGACGACGACGATCTTGCGGTGGTTGCGCAGGTCGGGGCGCTGCCACTTGCCCTTGAACGGCATGACGGGCAGCATCCACGCCCAGGTCACGCCGATGCGGTCGAGCTCGGCGAAGGTCTCCTTCGAGCCCGCGACGCGCTTGGACGACACGTGGTCGGCGAGCAGCCGCACTGTCACTCCGCGCGCGACGGCGCGCTCCATCGCGGCGAAGAAGCCGCGGGTCGTGTCATCCCACGCGACGATGAAGAACTCGACGTGCACGAACGTCGTCGCGCGGTCGATCTCGATCGCCATCGCGTCGATCGAGCCCTGGTAGTCGTCGAACAGCTCGGCGCTGTTTCCCGCGGCGGCAGGGAGGCCCGTCAGTCGCTGGTTCTGCTCGACGATGCGCTGGAACGACCGCGGCCACTCCGACGGATCGGCGACGACGTCGGACTGCGTCGCGGCGCGCTGGACGATGATGCGGTCGATCCGTGCCTGCTCGTCGCGGCGCTTCTTCGGAAGTCGGAAGGAGCCGATCAGCAGGAAGATCAGGATGCCGACGAAGGGCAGCAGGAAGATCAGCAGCAGCCACGCCATCGCGGCGGTGGGCTTGCGATCGCGGGGGATGACGATCAGGGCGATCACCTTGATCGCGAGATCCGCGACCAAGGCGACCGCCCAGATGAGGTTGGCGAGAGCCGTCGAGTCCATAAGGAGAAGGATGTCAGCCCGCGAGGGCCTTCGCCTTCAGTGCGTCGAACTCCGCCTGCGTGATGGCCCCGGCATCCAGCAGCGACTTCGCCTTCGCGATGTCGTCGACCGAAGTGCCGCCCGTGCCGGCGGTCTGACGGATGTAGTCCTCCTGCGCGGCGCGCAGTTCGGCCTGCTGGGCGACCGAGCGCTTCGTCATGCCGTTGCCACGCGCGATGAGGTAGATCAGGGCGGTGAGGAACGGGACGAAGATCAGGAAGATGATCCAGATCGCCTTGCCCCAGCCGTTCATCTTCGAATCGCGGAAGATGTCGGCGAGGATCGAGAACAGCACCATGAGGTACGCGAAGAAGACGAACGCCCAGAAGAACCACGCGATCCAAGACCAGAAGTCCATGACAATCCATTTCGTAGGAACGGGCCGGGTCGCCCGTGCTGTGACGACAGTAGGTTTCGCACGCGCTCGCTGCGTCACCCCTCGGGGGTGAGAATTACCGTCATGCCGAGGTGACGGGGTTCATCGAGATGACCTGGATGTGCAGGTCGTCGAACATGGCCAGAAGCCCGAGGAGCCGAGCTTGGTCAGGGACGCGACCGGTGATCGTGGTCACCTCCGGCTCCGCCGTGTCGATAGTGAAGCCTTCCAGCGCACCCGCGAGATCGGACCCGATCCGGCCATTCAGAACGATCGCGACTTCGTGTGCGGACACGCGGGCCTCCTCGCGGCGATGGGGCGGGACACGACTGAGGTCATCGTGCAACAGCGGTGCCGCGCGTGAGGTCACCCGTGTGGGATGATTCTGCCGAAACGCGAGAAGTCGCGTGCAAGGCGGTCCCGATGCCAGTCCCCCGATCAGCACCGCCCCACGCCGTCGACCGGCCCGATCTGAGGGCTCGGCTGGACGTGGGGATGGATGCCCCGCTGACCCTGCTCGTCGCCCCGGCCGGGTCGGGCAAGAGCGTGCTGCTCACTCAGTGGGCGGCGGCGCTCGACGGTGTGCTCGTCGGCTGGCTCGATCTCAGCGGCGCCGACGACGACGCCGTGTACTTCGCGCGGCGGTTGATCGACGAGCTGCAGGGTATCTCGGAGGGGTTCGCCGAGCTCGCGCACGCGCCCCGTGCGGCATCGACGGGCCTGGGCGACGCGCTCATCGAGGCGCTCGCGGCGTCGTTCGCAGACGCGCTGGAGGAGGTCGTCGTGATCTTCGACGATCTCCATCGGCTCTCTAATCGCGAGATCGTGACCGACTTGTGGCGGCTCGTCGACAGGTTGCCCGGCAACGCGCACTTCGTGTTCTCCTCGCGCATCGATCTTTCGCTCGGATTCAGTCGGCATCGCCTCGAGTACGCACCGGTCGAGCTTCGTCAGTCCGACCTCGCGTTCAATGGCGCCGAGGCGGCCGCGCTGCTGTCACGGATCACCCGACGCTCGATCGACGACGAAACGGCCGCCGCGGTCGTCGAGCACACCGAGGGCTGGGCGGCCGGCATCCAGCTCTCAGGTCTGGGACTGCGTTTCCGCACCGATGCCCGACAGTTCATGGACGCCCTCGTCGACAGCGATCGGCTCGTCATCGACTACTTGAGCGAAGAAGTGCTCGACGCGCAGTCTCCTGAGCGGCTCCAGGCGCTGCTGGATCTCTCGGTGCTCGACGAGCTGACTCCGGGCGTCGTCGAAGCAGTCGCGGGTATGGGCGATGGGGCGGCGTTCCTCGGTGAGCTCGAGCGGGAGTCGTTGTTCGTCATCCCCGTCGCGGGCAAGCCCGGTCGGTTCCGCTTCCATCATCTCTTCCGCGATCTGCTGCGGTATCGGCTGCGCGCGACCGACATCGACGCCGAGGCATCCCTCCTCCGGACGGTGGCGGAGTGGCACACGTCGCATGGCGATCTCGCCATCGCCATCGAAGCGCTCCTGGCGGGATCCCACTGGAGCGGAGCGATGGATCTCATCCTCACTCGGGGGCGAGAGGTCTATGAGCGGGGCGAGACGGCGACCGTCGCACGCTGGCTCGCGGAGATCCCCAGCGAGGAGCGTCGCCCGAGAGAGGATGCCGAGCTGCTGTACGCGGTGCTCGAGGGAATGTCGGGCCGCCCCGTCATCGCCGAGACCGCCGCTCGCGAGCTTCTGGCGGATCCCGCTGTGACATCGGGCATGCAGGTCGTCGGAAACGCCTACCTGTCGGGGCTGGTGCAGTTCCTGCCGCATCCGCGCGTCTACATCGAGGACGGCACTCGGGCCCTCGAGCTGCTCGCGACGACCGACGACCACGTCGCATTGCCGAATCTGTTGAACCTCACTCAACCGGCGACGCTGGAGATCTTCGCGAAGATCTCCGTCGCCCGCGGGCACCTGCTGCTCGGTGACAGCGGGACCGCGCGGGCGCTCATGCGCGAAGCGTTGGAGGGCGACCGCAGCGCCTACGCGCCGTATCGGATCCATGCCCTTGGATCGCTCGCGCTCGCCGAGGCGTGGGACGGCTACCTCCGCCGCGCGACAGACCTCGCTGATGAGGCACTCGAGATGTCCCGCCAGCTCGATCTGCTGACTCATGCCGCGCCTGCCGACGCCTACCTCGCCCGCTCGCTCGTCGCGATCAAGCGCGGCGAACCCGAAGCCGGTGCCTTCGCCCTGCATGAGGGGTATGTGCGCGCCGCCTCCAACGCGCGGGCGCAGCTCATGTGGATCGCGCACGCGGAGGCACGACTCGTGGACCCCGACGGCACCGAGTTGACGGCGCATTCGCCCGCCACGCCACCGCCGCCGCTGGTCGCCGACGCGCTCGAAGCGATCGCGCGCCGACAGCAGCGCGAGAGCGGGCGCCCCGCGAAGCCGACGAACACGCGCACCTGGTCGCGTGTGGCGTACGAGGATGTCGCCAGCATGCTCGCGAGCGGCGACCCGGGCGCCGCGCGGACGAGGCTCGCGTCGTTCGCCTTTCCGGATCCGATGCCGCCGTCGGTGTACGTCGATGTGCAGCTGCTCGGCGCGTGGATCGCCGATCTCGAACGTCGCCTACCGGAGTCGCGTGAACACCTGCGGCGCGCACTCGATGCGGCGCAGCCTGAGGAGCTCGTGCAGCCGTTCCGACGGGCCGGCTCTCGGGTGCTCCAGCTCATCCGCGAGCTGCCCGGCGCTCCCGACGGCTTCCGTCGTGTCATCCTCGAGCGCACGGGCATCGCCTCGCAGCGGCCGCCCATGGAGACGCTCATCGAGCCGCTCACGGCGCGCGAGCTCGAACTGCTCGCATATCTGCCCAGCCGCCTGACCAACGCCGAGCTCGCGGCGCGCTGCTTCGTGTCGCTCAATACCGTGAAGACCCACATGGCGCACATCTACCGCAAGCTCGGCGCGAACGGGCGGGATGCCGCGATCGCGCGAGCCCGTGAGCTGGGTCTCATCGAGGAGCCGGATGTCGCCCGCATGGGGTGAGTCGCCCGCGGCGGCCTGGCCTTAGATTCGGGCGTATGAGCAACGCGCCCGAGTCGTCCCCCGTCGCCCCGACCGCTCCGACCGCCCCCGTCGAGACTGCTCCTGTCGAACACCGACGAAGCGTCCTGGCGACGATCCAGGGCCCACTCGTCCTCGCGTTCATCGCGACGCTGGGGGTGCTGGGGGGTCTCGTCCTCGGCTCGGCGATCGGTTCGATCACAACGATCCTCGTCTACATCGTGCTCGCGCTGTTCGTCGCCCTGGGGCTGGATCCCGTCGTACGGTCCCTCGAACGCAGGGGAGTGCGGCGAGGAGTCGGCATCGCGATCGTGTTCATCGTGTTCGCTCTTCTCGTCGCGGCGGTCGCCGTGTTCGTGCTGCCTCCTGTGATCGCGCAGGTCGGCGAGCTCGTGCGTTCGATCCCGCAGGGCGTCAAGGACATCGTCGACTCCGGCTGGTTCCGCTCGCTGCCGGAGGACTTCCAGGCGACGGTGACGGTCGGTCTCGCGCAGATCGCAGAAGGGCTGGCGCGGCCCGAGACGATCGCCGCGATCGGCGGGGGTGTGCTGCTGGTCGGCATCGGCTTCGTGAGTGCCGTCTCGGCCGGGTTCATCATCGTCGCCCTCACGCTCTACTTCCTCGCGTCGCTCACGGGCATGAAAGAGGCGCTCTACTCCCTCGCTCCTGCGCACTCCCGGCCGAAGCTGCGCGACATGACCGAGCGAGTCACGAAGTCCGTCGGCAGCTCGCTCCTCGGCTCCGTCGTGCTCTCGGTCATCAATGCGGGCGTCGTCTTGCTGCTGCACATCGTCATCGGGCTGCCGTTCCCTGCTCTCATGGCCGCGATCGCGTTCGTCATCACGCTCATCCCGCTCTTCGGTTCGGTGATCTTCCTCTTCCTCGGCACGACGGTCGCGCTGTTCACCAGCCCGACGCAGGCGCTCATCTTCGCCGTGTGCTACCTCGTCTACATCCAGCTCGAGTCGTACGTCGTGAGTCCACGGGTCATGACGCGCGCCATCCAGATCCCCGCGGCGCTCGTCCTCATCGGTGCGATGGTGGGCGGCGCGCTCATGGGCATCATCGGCGTGCTCGTCGCGCTGCCGGTGATGGCGTCGATCCTGCTGGTGATCCGCGAGGTCGTCGTGCCGAAGCAGGACCTCAAGGTCTGAGCCCTGTCAGGACGGATCGAGCCGGAGCACTTCGGGGCTCTCGCCCACCGTCAGGTCGTCGACGATCCGCAGGGTACGCGCGACGTCATCGATCGCACCGATGACGGTTCCGAAGCGCTCGCGCTCAGCGCAGACCGCCGTCACCGTGACGAAGTGCGTGCCGGTGTCCCACGTGTAGGTCGCGAACGGGGGAGTGCGCTGGTCCTGCGGGAGCGGCATCGCGAGCTTCTCGCCGATTCCGAGGTGGATGCTGCGGAACGACTCGGTGTCGTCGTACTCCATCGGCATCATGGCGCGTGCCGTGCGCAGCTGCGCCGTCGCCTCCTGGATCTGCGCCATGACGACGACGAGTTCGGGATCGGCCTTCCACACCCATACCAGAACTCGACCTGCCGCACGCTTCATGAGGAAGGGCGCCGCTTGGCTCATCGCCCACGCCGCGACCGAACTGCCCGGTCGCTCGTCAGTGCCCATCGCGCGGTTCGCCTGCGACAGCAGCATGCGGATCGCGGCCTTGCGGTGGCGGCGACCGCGCCAGCCGAACGACTCCGTGACAGGCACCCAGAGGGCGGGGTCGGCGTCGGCCTGGAGTCGCGGCATGAGACCAGCGTACGTTCCCCTCCCAGGGACCGGGAAAGCCCTCGGGTACAGTGGAGGGGCCGCACGCACCCTCCGCTCGCGTGACCGCCGCAGAGCTTCGCGCACAGAAATGGCAACCCGCATCCCGTGACATCCCCCGAGACGCCCGATGCATCGAACGCCGACGACGCGCGACCGCTGACCGTCCTCATCGCCGCCGACACGTTCCTGCCGCACATCAACGGCGCGGCCCGGTTCACCGAGAGGCTCGCCGCCGGTCTCGTGGAGCGTGGGCACGACGTGCACGTCATGGCGCCGAGCGCCGGACACCGCAATCACGGCACCTTCCAGGAGGTCATCGAGGGCGAACAGGTGACGATGCACCGACTGCCCTCATGGCGCTGGCCCCCGCACGACTGGCTCACGTTCGTCCTGCCGTGGATGGCCAAGCACTACGCGCGCAAGGCGCTCGATCAGGTGCAGCCGGATGTCGTGCACATCCAGTCGCACATCGTGATCGGTCGCGGTCTCGCTCGCGAGGCGCGCAAGCGCGGCATCCCGATCATCGCGACGAACCACATCATGGCCGAGAACATCCTCGACTTCACGACGCTCCCGCCGTTCCTCGACAGGGTCTTCGTGAAGCTCGCGTGGGCGGACGCGAAGCGCACGCTCGACATGGCTCGCGCGGTCACGACGCCCACGAAGCGCGCCGCGGAGTTCCTCGAGAAGACCATCGAGATCGACGACGTCATCGCCATCTCGTGCGGGATCGACGCCCGCAACTACACGCCGGACCTCTCGCCCCGCGGCGCGAACCGCATCGTCTCGCTCGGTCGCCTCACGACCGAGAAGCAGATCGACGTGACGCTTCGCGCGATCGCGAAGCTCGACCCCTCGCTCGACGTGCATTTCGACGTCATCGGCAAGGGCGATCAGCAGCGCGCGCTCGAACAGCTCACGTCTCAGCTCGGCCTCACCGACCGCGTCACGTTCCACGGTGCGACTTCGGACGAAGAGCTGCGCTCGTACCTCACGAACGCGAGCGTCTTCGTCATCTCGTCGATCGCCGAACTGCAGTCGATCGCGACGCTCGAGGCGATGGCGTCGGGGCTGCCGGTCGTGGCGGCGGATGCCGTCGCCCTGCCGCACCTCGTGCACGACGGCGAGAACGGGTATCTCTTCCCGCCGGGCGATGTCGACGCGCTCGCTGCCCGCATCACGGACGTCCTGACCGCGAGCCCCGAGGACCGCATGCGGATGCAGAAGGCCTCGCTCGACGGCGTCGTCATCCACGACATCACGCGGACGCTCGAGACGTTCGAGGCGCTGTACCGCGACGAACCGCTGCCGGAGTAGCCGCCGTGCACGTCGTGATGTTCGGCGATCAGCACGTCGAGTCGCTCGGGGGTGCGCAGGTCTCGATGCGGCTCCAGCGGCGGTTCCTCGAGAAGGCTGGGCACACCGTCACGATCGTCGCCCCCGCGATGCACGGGCCGCGCGGCCGGTCGGCCCCGGCATCCGACGCGTACGTCGACCTGCCGTCCATCCCGATCACGTTCGACCGCGAGTACTCGCTCACCTGGCCGGGGCGGCGCACGGATCGTCGGGTCGACGCGGCTCTCGCGGGTCGGCCTCCGGCCGATGTCGTCCACGTGCAGGCGGACTTCTGGGGCGCGTTCATCGGGCATCGGTATGCGAGACGGCACGGCACGCCCGTCGTCCACACCATGCACAACCGGCTGGAGGTCGGCATCGCGGCGATGTCGCCGTTCCCGGGCCTCGTCCTTCGATTCCTCAACTGGTGGGAGCGCCGCGTGCTCGGGGACCGCACCCCCGGCCGCGAGGGGTGGTCGTTCCTGCGCCGGCTGGCGGTGCGATCGGATGCCGTGACCGCGCCGTCGGCGCACTTCGCGCGTCGGCTCGAGGGCAATCGCGTGGTCCCCGCCTCGGGAGCCGTCGACGTGGTGTGGAACGGGATCGACGACGACAATCTCGCGGCCGCGCTCGCCGATGCGCCGCTCGAGCGCGCGCCCGGTCGCCCGCGCTTCGTGTGGCTCGGTCGCATGAGTCCCGAGAAGCGGCTGCTGCCCTTCCTCGAGGCGCTCGTCGAGTCCGGAGTGGATGCCGACGTCGAGCTGATCGGCGGCGGCGCGCAGCTCGCAGCCGCGCGTCGGCTCGCCGAGAAGAGTCGCGCGAACGTCTCGTTCGCGGGCAAGCTGCCGTACGCGGACGCGCTGCGTCGCATCCAGGCAGCCGACGCCGTCGTGCAGACCTCGATCGGCTTCGAGACGCAGGGCATGACGATCTTCGAAGCGGCCTCGCTCGGCACGCCGTCGATCGTGAGCGACCCTGATCTCGCCGACGAACTCGGTGCGGGCTTCTGGCAGGTGCCGGATGCCTCGACCGCCGCGCTCGCCGAGACGCTGCGCCGCGCGGCCGCGGACATCACGGCCGGCGCGGCGCCGACGCCCGACCCGACGATCCGCGAGCGATTCCGTCAGTCGTCGCGCACCGCCGCCATGATCGAGATCTACGACCGCGTGCGCGGCTGACGTCAGGGCAGGCGGGTGCGGTCGGTCGGCACGCGGTGGTAGCCGTCCTTCGCGAGGGCGTTGAGAGTGGCGGCGACCGCGAGGGCCGCGAGGGCTGAGAGAACAATCACCAGGAACATGGCAGTAACGCTACGCTTGTGCTCTGACTGCCACGAGTGGCAGGATAGCCACAGTTCGCACGATTCCTGCCACGAGCAACCGGGAGCATCCATGAAGACCGTCGCCGTCATCGTCCAGGACGGATTCGCGCCCTTCGAGTTCGGCGTCGCGTGCGAGGCGTTCGGCCTCGATCGGACGGATGACGGCATCCCGAGCTTCGACTTCCGCATCGTCACCCCCGAACCCGGCGCCGTCCACTCGAAGATGGGGTTCTCGATCAACGTCGACCACGACCTGTCCTTCGCATACGAGGCGGATCTCGTCGTCGTCTCGCCGGTGCCGCACCAGTACTGGAGCAGCGTCGACGAGCGCGTGCTCGACGTCATCCGGCGCGCCGTCGCGCGCGACGCGTGGGTGCTGAGCGTGTGCAGCGGTTCGTTCGTGATCGCGGCATCCGGAGTCCTCGACGGCCGCCGCGCGACGACGCACTGGATGTACGCCGATCGCATGGCCGCCATGTACCCCGCCGTCGACGTGGACCCCGACGTGCTCTACGTGCAGGACGGCCGCATCATCACGAGCGCCGGCACCGCCGCGGGCCTGGACGCGTGCCTGCACCTGCTGCGTCAGGAGCTCGGCGCCGAGATGACCAACCGCATCGCGCGTCGCATGGTCGTGCCGCCGCAGCGCGACGGCGGCCAGGCGCAGTTCATCGACCGACCGCTGCCGCGGGTGCAGTCGCTCTCGCTCGCGCCGGTGAGCGACTGGATGCTCGACAACCTCCGTGACGAGCTCACGGTCGATCAGCTCGCGGCGAAAGCCCACATGTCTCCGCGCACGTTCGCCCGGAGGTTCAAGGCCGACTTCGGCGCGACCCCGGCGGCATGGCTCGCGCGCCAGCGCATCATGCACGCCCAGCGGCTGCTCGAGAAGACCGACCTCGGCCTCGATCGCATCGCCTACGAGAGCGGCTTCGGCTCGGCCGCGGTGCTCCGCCAGAACTTCTCGCGCGCTCTCGGCACGACTCCGACGGCGTACCGGGCGCGCTTCTGCTGCACCGACGAGGCGCGGGATGCCGTGGTCCCGACGCTCGAGTCCGTCGCCTGATCGGGCGGTGGGCACCGATCACGATGCCCACCGCCCGCCGGCGTCCGCCTACTGGGTGAACCAGTCGCGCAGGGTGTTGATGTCGATCTCGGGCGCCGCCTTTCGCGCCCCGACGTCCGCGCCGCGCACGGACGTGACATCCGCGGCGAAGGTGACGATCGCCGCGGCGACCGCGTCGGAGTTCACATCGAGCGCCGGCTTGCTGACGTTGCCCTTGAGCTTCTTCAAACCGCCGTATACCGCCGGGTCCTGCCCGGCGCCGGTGAAGTTGTCGCACGCGGCGTGGTAGCACGGGTCGTACGCAACGCCCGCCTTGCCGCCGAACTGCGCAGCCTCGTTGGCGGTCTTGACGCCCTCAGCACCCGTGAACAGGCCGCCGGCCGGAATGTCGACCGCGATGAACGGGCCGTAGTCCGAGCGGCCCGAGAACTCCGTCGCGACCGAGAACAGGCCCCTCTGAGCGAAGAAGTCCTTGAACACGGCTTCGATCTGCGCCGAACCCGCCGGGATCGGCACCGGGGCCGCCAGATCGGACTGGTCGCCGTCGTAGACGCCGAGCATGTAATTCGGCGAGCCGATCATGTCGAAGTTGAGATAGAGCGCCGTCGCCTCGATCTGCTCGGGAGTGAGGGTGCTGACGTAGTGCTCCGAGCCGAGCAGCCCTTCCTCCTCTGCGCCCCACCACGCGAAGCGCACGGTGTTGGTGGGCTTCATCTTCTTCATCTGGATGGCGGTCTCGAGCAGCGCGGCGCTGCCCGTGCCGTTGTCGTTGATGCCGGCGCCCTCGAGGACGCTGTCGAGGTGCGCGCCGGCCATGACGACGTTGGCGTCGTCGCCGGTCTTGGTCTCGGCGAGGACGTTGTACGCGACCGTGCGCGTCGAGGCGACGGTGACGCTCACGGTTGCACCGGGTGTCGCGGCGAGGTCCTCGCCGACGCCCGAGGCGGCGAAGATGACCGGAATGGTGAGTCCGGTGGCGTCGCCGATCATGCCCACGAGACCGTCACGACCGTCGTTGGTCACGATGACGCCCACCGCTCCCGCATTCTGGGCGTTGAGCGCCTTCAGCGTGAAGTCGCACGACCCGCGCTGGATGAGCGCCACCGATCCGGGAACGAAACCGGCGAAGTCCGCGGCCTCGCATCCGCTCGTGCTCGTGCCGTTCGCGGGGAAGGGCACGACGAGGTCGACGGGCGCGAGCGGCCCGGTGCCCGTGCCTTCCGGCACGCCGGTGTCGAAACGGTTCTGGATGAAGTCGCTGCCGTACGCCCACGCGGTCGCGGGGTCCTCGCGGGTGAGCGTCGTCGTGTCGGCGTAGTTCGTGTAGCCGAACTCCTGGATCTGCGGCGAGTAACCCGCAGCGCGCAGCTCCTTGACGACGTAGTTGACGGATGCCGAGTAACCGGGCTGTCCGGCGGCGCGATTGCCGCCGTTCGCATCGGCGATCTGCTGCAGCTTCTTGAGGTGCTTGAGGACGCCGTCGACGGTGACGGCCTTCGTGATCTTGTCGACGTCGCTCTTGGGTACGGCGTACGCGGGGGTTGCGAGCGCCATCGATCCCAACAGAGCGGCGGCGGCGATGACCGCTCCCGCTCCACGAATCTTCGGGGACATGGTTTTCCTTTCGGGGGAGACGGTCACCCTCGTTGGCGCCGCCGCCCGAGACCCTACGCGCCGGTTCCCGCGCACGTAAGGGCGTGGTCGAAGTGGCATTGCCCCGGTAAGCTCCTCCTGCTAAACTTGAGTCAACACGGCTCAACTTTGCCGGACGACTTTCAGGAGAACGAATGAACGCCACACAGCAGCCCGGGCAGGAGGACGCGCAGAGCGCCCTCGAGCAGTTCGGGATCAACCTCACCGACCGCGCCCGCCAGGGCAAGCTCGACCCCGTCATCGGGCGGGACAGCGAGATCCGTCGGGTCAGCCAGGTGCTGACGCGCCGTACCAAGAACAATCCCGTGCTCATCGGCGAGCCCGGCGTCGGCAAGACCGCCGTCGTCGAGGGCCTCGCGCAGCGCATCGTCGCGGGCGACGTCGCCGAGTCGCTCAAGGGCAAGGAGCTGGTGACGCTCGACATCTCGGCTCTCGTCGCGGGTGCGATGTACCGCGGCCAGTTCGAAGAGCGCCTCAAGAGCGTGCTCAAGGAGATCACCGAGTCCGACGGTCAGATCATCACCTTCATCGACGAACTGCACGTGCTCATGGGCGCGGGCGGCGGTGAGGGATCGGTCGCAGCGTCGAACATGCTCAAGCCCATGCTCGCGCGCGGCGAGCTGCGCCTCATCGGCGCGACGACGCTCAACGAGTACCGCGAGTTCATCGAGAAGGATGCCGCGCTGGAGCGCCGCTTCCAGCAGGTCTACGTGGGCGAGCCCAACGTCGAGGACACCGTCGCGATCCTGCGCGGTCTGAAGGAGCGCTATGAGGCGCACCACAAGGTCGCGATCGCCGATGGTGCCCTCGTGGCCGCGGCATCCATGTCGAACCGCTACATCCCGAGCCGTCAGCTTCCCGACAAGGCGATCGACCTGATCGACGAGGCCGCGTCGCGCCTGCGCATGGAGATCGACTCGGCGCCGCTCGTGATCGACGAGCTGCGCCGGCACGTCGATCGCCTCAAGCTCGAGGAGATGGCACTCAAGCGCGAGAAGGACGACGCGTCGAAGGAGCGCCTCGCGACCCTGCGCGCGACGCTCGGCGCGGAGGAGTCTCGGCTGAAGGAGCTGCAGGACCGCTGGGAGCAGGAGCGCGCGTCGCTCAACCTCGTCGGCGATCTCAAGACCAAGCTCGACGCCGCGCGAATCGAGGCCGAGCGGGCGCAGCGCGAGGGCAACCTCGAGCGGGCGTCCCGGCTGCTGTACGCCGACATCCCGAACCTCGAACGCCAGGTGATGGAGGCCGAGAAGCTCGAGACCGCGGAGGACCGCATGGTCGGTGACCAGGTCACCGACGAAGACATCGCGAAGGTCATCGCGGCCTGGACGGGCATCCCGGTCGGCAGGCTCCTGCAGGGCGAGACCGAGAAGCTGCTGCACCTCGAGCACGAGCTCGGCAAGCGGCTCATCGGGCAGAAGGACGCCGTCAAGACGGTGGCGGACGCCGTGCGGCGCTCCCGCGCGGGCATCAGCGACCCGAACCGACCGACGGGCTCATTCCTCTTCCTCGGCCCGACGGGTGTCGGCAAGACCGAGCTCGCCAAGGCGCTCGCCGAGTTCCTCTTCGACGACGAGCACGCCATGGTGCGCATCGATATGTCGGAGTACGGCGAGAAGCATTCCGTCTCGCGGCTCGTCGGCGCTCCTCCGGGTTACGTCGGCTACGAGCAGGGCGGTCAGCTGACCGAGGCCGTGCGCCGGCGCCCGTACTCGGTCGTGCTGCTCGACGAGGTCGAGAAGGCGCACCCCGAGGTCTTCGACGTGCTGCTGCAGGTGATGGATGACGGTCGTCTGACCGACGGCCAGGGTCGCACGGTCGACTTCACCAATGTCATCCTGATCCTGACGTCCAACCTCGGCTCGCCGATCCTCATCGATCCGACCCTGTCGACCGACGAGAAGCGCGACCAGGTGATGGCGCTCGTGCGACAGGCCTTCCGGCCCGAGTTCGTGAACCGCCTCGACGACACCGTCGTGTTCCACGCTCTCACCGAGGACGACCTCGCGCAGATCGTGGAGCTGTCGGTCGACGCGCTGCAGCGCCGCCTCAAGGACCGCCGGCTGACGCTCGCCGTGACGCCCGACGCGCGAGCCTGGCTCGCCGAGCGCGGGTACGACCCGCTCTTCGGCGCCCGCCCTCTGCGCCGACTCATCCAGTCCGAGATCCAGGACCGCCTCGCGATGGGCATCCTCGCGGGGACGATCCGCGACGGCGACGTCGTGCGCGTGGATGTCTCGGCAGACGGCTCCGCGCTGGCGCTCACGAGCGCGGGGCCTGCGGCCCACGACGATGAGGTGGTCGAGGCGATCCTCGAAGACTGAGTCCGCTGACGGTACGGTCGGTGCATGCACATCGCAGGCACCGGCCGTTTCGTCTTCATCACGCAGTGGATCGCGGCCGTCGTGCTGCCGGCGTTCTTCTTCGTCGGGCGCGCGTTCGTCGGTGCCGATGCCGGCTGGCTCGCGGTGATCGGCATCGTCTACGGCTTCTTCGTCATCCTGCTGCTGCTCCTGCCGCCTCTGCTCACCGTCTTCGATCGCGAGGTGCGCAAGGCCAAGGCGACGCGGCGCTGGTACGACACCGCGACGTTCGTGCTGTGGGGTGCGTTCCTCGTGGCATCCCTCACCGTGCCCGACGCGGGCGACAGCGGACCGGCGAACACGGCGCTCACCAACTGGACGGGCGGATTCGTCACGAACGATGCGGCGGCCGTGATCTGCGGTGTCGCGGGCATCGTCATCGGGCTCGCCTACCTCGCGACCCTCGTGTTCGCCATCATGGGCATCGTGCGGAGGAACCCCGCCGCCTGACCTCAGCGGTCGTCGGCGGTCGGCAGCTCGCGAAGCGTCCAGAACGGCCCGGTGACGACGAAGAGCGCCGAGGCGAGCCCGAGGACCGCGCCGATCCACATCGTCGTCGTGACGCCGAGCCAGGCGCCGAGTCCGCCTGCGAGGAGCGCCGCGATGGGCGTGACCCCCCAGACGACGAAGCGGATGGACGCGTTCATGCGGCCGAGGAGCCGTGGCGGGGTGACCCGCTGGCGGAAGGTCACCTGCGTGATGTTGTAGAGCAGAACCATGAAGCTGCCGATGAACATCTGCACGGTCAGCAGCGGCAGCGCGATCGTCGGCACGAGGGCTGCGACCGGAAGGAAGAGCCCGGCGATGCTGAACGCGATCGCGCTGACGGGGATCGCGCGAGCCTCTCCGACCCATCGGACGATGTGCGGAGTCGCCATCGCGCCGAGGAGCCCTCCCACGGAGCCCAGGGCGAAGACCAGTCCCAGCGATGCGGGGGAGAACCCGAGCTCGCGCAGCAGGAAGATCGGCAGAAGCGTGAAGGAGATGTTGCTCGCGAAGTTCGACAAACCCGTGCAGCCCACGATGCGACGCAAGTAGCGGTTGCCGAAGACCCACCTGATGCCCTCGCCGATCTCATGCATGATCGGGGCGCGCTCGTGCTTCGGGGTGACCACCTCGTTGTCACGCGTGAACGACAGCACGATGAACGACGCGATGTAGGTGAACACGGTCACGACGATGGCGAACGGTGCGGTCACGACGGCGACGAGCCAGCCACCGACAGCGGGACCGGCGATGTTCGCGACCTGAGCGGTCGACTCGAACTTGCCGTTGGCCTCGGCGATCTGCGTCGGACGCACCAGCGACGGGACGATGCTCTGATACGAGACATCGAAGAACACGGTCGCGATGCCCATGATGAGAGCGACGACGTACAGGTGCCACATGTGGAGGACGCCGGCCCACCACAGCAGGGGAAGCGCCGCCAGCGCGATGGCGCGCACCGCATCGGCGACGATCATGACGTGACGCTTGCGCATCCGGTCGATCCACGCCCCCGCCGGCAGCCCCACGAGCAGGAACGCCGCGAACCCGGATGCGGTGAGCACGCCGACCTCGAACTCCGTCGCGTTGAGGATGAGCACCGCGAGCACGGGGATCGCGAGCTCGGTGATCTGCGCGCCGAACTGACTGAACGCCTGACCGCCCCACATGCGCATGAAGTTGGCGTCGCGCCACAGCGAGCGGGCCGTCCCTGCGGTGGCGGGTGCCTGGTCGGCTTCGACGGCGTCGGCGGCGCTGCCACGGGACGCGGGGATGGATGCCTCGGCGCGCGCTTCGGCGCGGATCTCGGCATCCATCGCCTCATCGCTCCGCGGATCGGGTGATTGGGACATGCCAATCAGTGTGAGCGACCGATTGAGAAAAGTCAATCAGTCGCGGTACAGTCGGACGGTGGGTGCGAGAAGAGGCGAAGACCGGATCGTGCTGAGGCCCGACGACGACGACGCCGACCTGCAGGCCAAGGGGCGTGCGCTGAGCTCGCCGCTGCGCATGAGGATCCTGCGCCTGTGCGCCTTCGAGTCGCGCACGAACAAAGAGCTCGCCGAGCTGCTGGGCGTGAATCCCGGCACGATGCTCCATCACGTGCGAACCCTCGTGAACACCGACTTCCTCGTCGCGGAGGAGCCGCGCACCGGCGCGCAGGGCGCGCGCGAAGTGCCCTACCGTGCGACGGGTCTGTCGTGGAAGACGTCGATGCCGCAGGGGAGCCCCATCCTCGTCGAGACCTTCCTGCAGCAGATCGAGGGCTTGGATCCCGAGCAGCTCGACTCGACGTGGATGGGACTCAAGCTCAACGACGAGCACCTCGACGAACTGCGCGAGCGGCTGTACGAGCTGCTGAACGAGTTCAAGGAACGTGGCCCCGACCCCGACGGCGCGACCTACTCGCTGTTCACGACCCTGCATCCCGACGAGAATCCGCCGGCGCCCAGCACCGCGCCCGAATGAGAATCGGTCAACCACGCGAAGTTCGGAGGATTCCCGCGTAGGACTCCGAGGTACGTGTGGTTGACCGATTTTCGTGAGGCGTCGGTAGCCTCGGGGCATGACGATCGCGACGGCAGACCTCTACGACGAACGCGGCGACGAGCTCGATTCACTGTCGATACAGTTCCACGATCTCGGCGGCCGCATCGCGTTCGACGGACCGATCCGCACCGTCCGCTGCCATCGCGACAACGCCCTCGTCAAGAGCGTCCTCGCGACGCCGGGTGACGGTGCCGTGCTCGTGATCGACGGCGGCGGCTCGCTCGAATCGGCGCTCGTGGGCGACCTGATCGCGGCATCCGCCGTCGCCAACGGCTGGGCCGGGATCATCGTGCACGGTGCGATCCGCGACCGCGTCGCGATCGCGGAGCTCCCGTTGGGGGTGAAGGCCCTCGGGTCGAACCCGCGCAAGAGCGCGAAGGACGGCGTCGGTGAGGTCGACGAGCCCGTGACGATCGCGGGTGTCACCTTCACGCCGGGCGGGCACGTGTGGGCCGACCCCGACGGCATCCTCGTCGAGCGGTAGACAGCAGGGCGGTGTCGGCGGATGCTGGGATCATGACCGGATTCCACGCAGACCACGCCTTCAGCGGCTTCTCGATCGACGATGCGAAGGCCGCGCGCGAGTTCTACGCCGACATCCTCGGCATCGAAGTCCACGACAACGAGATGGGCTTCCTCGAGCTGCACCTCGAATCGGGCGCGACGATCCTCGCGTACACGAAGCCGAACCACGAGCCCGCGAGCTTCACGATCCTGAACTTCCCCGTCGACGACATCGACAGCGCCGTGGACGACCTCAACGCCAAGGGCGTCGTGACGAAGATCTACAGCGACGACGAGTTCGCGACCGACTCGAAGGGCATCATGCGGGGCGGGGGCGAGAACGGTCCCGACATCGCGTGGTTCCGCGACCCCGCGGGCAACGTCCTCGCCGTCATGCAGAACTGACGACGGATGCCCCGCCCTCCGAAGCCGGGAGGGCGGGGCATCCATCGTCCGCGGTCAGCCTGCGAGGGCCTCGCGGAGCTTCACCCGTGCGCCCATGCGCAGGAGCGAGTTCTGGTAGATCTTCGCGCCCAACAGGATCGCCGCGATGCACGTCGCGATGAGGATCGCGAGCGACAGCAGGGGCTCCCACCACTCGGCCTGACCGAGGAACATGCGCATCGGCATTCCGACCGGCGCCGAGAACGGCACGTACGACATGATCGTCAGCACCGTCGGGTTGTTCCAGAAGAAGATCACCAGGAAGTACGGCGCCATGATGAGCAGCAGGAGCGGCGTCGTGGTCGAGCCGATGTCCTCCATGCGCGAGACCATCGACGCCGCGGCGGCGAAGAGCGCCGCGAGCAGGATGAACCCGAAGAGGAAGAACACCGCGAACCACGCGATCGGCGCGCCGATGCCCTGCAGCAGCTCGGTCTGACCTGTGATCGTCAAGCCCACGATGGCTATCGCCGCGAGGATCAGCAGCTGACCCATCGCGAGGATCGTGTTGCCGATGACCTTGCCCGCGAGCAGTGCCCGCACGGGGATCGCCGAGATGAGCAGCTCGACGACGCGCGTCTGCTTCTCCTCCACGACGCTCGCGGCGATGGTCGAGCCGAACGTCTGCGCCGAGAACAGGAAGATGATCCCGAAACCGATCGCGGCGATGTAGCCGAGGAAGTTGGTCGCGGCTTCCGGGTTCAGCAGCTCGGTCGGCGGCAATTGCGCGAGGCTCAGCAGCAGTGTCGACGACACGTCGCTCTCGGCGACGACGGTGAAGCCCGTCGGTGACGACGCGTCGCCGACGATGGCGGCATCCACGTCTCCCGCCGTCACGAGGGCCTCGGCTTCGGCGCGGTCGGCGACCGGGGTGATGTTCAGGCCGGCATCCGCCTGTACGTACTGCTCGGCGTCGGCCGTGACGGCGACCGGCGTGCCCGTGTCGTTCTTCGCCGTGAAGCCGAGCCACACGACGCCGACGAGCGCGATCGCGAACAGGATGCCGAACGAGATCAGGAACGACTTGCTGCGCAGCTTCGACCCGATCTCGCGCTCCGCGACGAGCCAGGTGCTCTGAGCGAAGGTCGGGGCCTGGATCTGGGTGGTGGCGCTCACTGGATGACCTCCTTGAAGATCTGGGCGAGGGTGGGATGCTGTGGCGCGAAGCTCGCGACATCCCCCTGTTCGACGGCTCGACGCAGCACGCGCTGCGCGGTCTCGTCGGTGTCGGCGTCGAACACGGCGTAGCCGCCGTCGAAGTCGACGACGTCGATGCCCGGCTCGTCGCGCAGCCACCCGGCGTCGCCGGACGAGACGAGTTCGAATCGGCGGTTCGAGTGCTCGGCGCGCAGCGCCTCGCGCGCACCCGCGGCGCGGATCGTGCCGCCCGCGATGATGACGAGGTCGTCGCAGAGGCGCTCGACGACGTCGAGCTGGTGCGACGAGAACAGCACCGCGACGCCGGCGGAAGCGCGCTCCTGCAGCACTCCCGCGACGACATCGACGGCGAGGGGGTCCAGGCCCGAGAATGGCTCGTCGAGGATGAGCACCTCGGGATCGTGGACGAGGGCGGCGGCGATCTGCGCGCGCTGCTGATTGCCCAGAGAGAGGGTCTCGACGTTGTCGCTCAGGCGCTCGCCGAGTCCGAGCCGTTCGAGCAGCGACGTCGCGCGGGCCGTGGCATCCGGCTTCGAGAAGCCGTGCAGTCTCGCGAGGTAGACGATGTGCTCGAGCACCTTCATCTTCGGGTAGAGCCCGCGCTCCTCGGGCATGTAGCCGAAGCGCCTGCGGTCGGAGGCCGTGATCGCGGCCCCGTCGAGCGCGACGACGCCGTCGTCCTTCGCGAGCACGCCCAGGACGATCCGCATCGTGGTCGTCTTGCCCGCGCCGTTGCCGCCGACGAAGCCCGTCAGCCTTCCCGGCCGCACCTCGAACGACACGTCGTCGAGCACGCGTCGCCCTCCGTAGCTCTTCGTGATTCCCGTGAGTGTCAGCATGCGGTCCACGCTACGGACGGCTGAGTGGTGGGGCATCCCCCCAGCGACGGAGATCGGATTTCATGCGTCGGAATAGATTCCGGATGCCGGTGCTTTCACCTGGATGGAAGTCCACGGTGGTCCCCGCCGGGGACCTCTTTTCGTTTAGGAGCACTCACCATGACCGATCGGACCATCGGCTACATCGTCGGCAGCATCTCGTCGACCTCGATCAACCGCCGCCTCGCGAAGGCGCTCGAGCGCCTCGCGCCCGAGGGCACGACCCTCGTCGAGATCCCGATCAAGGACCTCCCCTTCTACTCGCCCGACTTCGATGCGGACTATCCGCAGGTCGCGCGCGACTTCAAGCAGGCGATCGATGACGTCGACGGCGTCATCATCGTGACGCCCGAGTACAGCCGTTCGATCCCGGGCGTGCTCAAGAACGCCCTCGACTGGGCGGCGCGCCCGTGGGGCCAGGGCTCGTTCAACGGCAAGCCCACGGCGGTCATCGGCACCTCCGGCGGCGGCATCGCGACCGCGGCCGCGCAGCAGCACCTCAAGGCGATCCTGAGCCACTACAACGCGCCCACCCTCGGTCAGCCCGAGGGCTACGTGCAGTCCACGCCCGGCCTGTTCACCGACGCCGGCGAGGTCACGAACGACCAGACCGCCGAGTTCCTGGTGGGCTACCTCGAGGCGTTCGGCGCGCTCATCGAGCGCTACGCCGCCGTGCCCGTCGCGGCCTGACGTCGCAGACCGTAGGAGAATTCGCCGCCTTCGCGCGCTCACTCGGCGCCGGGCGTGGATTCTCCTACGGTTCGGTACGACTCGGCTATGCGAGCCCGTGGCGGTGCGCGTAGACGACCGCCGCGACGCGGTCGCGAGCGCCGAGCTTCTGCAGCACGTTCGACACGTGCGTCTTGACCGTCGCCTCGCCGATGTACAGCTCCCGTGCGATCTCGGCGTTGCTCATCGCCTGCGCGACGAGTACCAGCACTTCGCCCTCGCGCTCGGTGAGGTCGACGACGGGCGCAGCGGGTGGATCCGGTGCTGCCGAAGGCACCGGCGCCGCGAATCTCTCGATGACGCGGCGCGTGACCTCGGGCGCGAGGAGCGCATCGCCCGCCGCGGCGACGCGGACGGCGGTGACGAGGTCCTCGGGGCCGGCGTTCTTCAACAGGAACCCGCTGGCCCCGGCATCCAGCGCCTGGAAGAGGTAGTCGTCGCGGTCGAACGTCGTCACGATCACGACCGCTGACGAGACGCCCGGGTCGGCGACGATCCGACGTGTCGCCTCGATGCCGTCCATGCCCGGCATCTGGACGTCCATGCAGATGACGTCGGGACGGAGGGTGGATGCCGCGGCCACCGCCCGCTCGCCGTCGGCCGCTTCGCCGACGACGACGATGTCCCCCTGAGCCTCGAGGATCATGCGGAATCCGGCGCGCATGACCGCGTGGTCGTCGACGAGCAGCACCCGGACCGCGGTCACGCCGCCACCCCCACGCGCAGGGGCACGCGCATCCGCACGAGGAAACCGCCGCGTGCGCGGGGGCCGATCTCGATCGTGCCGCCCGACGCCGCGGCGCGCTCGCGCATGCCCACGATGCCGAGACCGGGGCGGGATGCCACAGGCACCGCGCGCCCGGTGCTCACGACCTCGAGCTCGAGCGCGGACGTCTCGTAGCGCAGGCGGACGTCGGCCGCGGCATCCGGTCCGCCGTGCCGGCGCGCGTTCGTCAGGGCCTCCTGCGCGACGCGGAACACGTTGACCTGCACCGTGTCGGGCAGATCGACCGGATCGCCCAGGATCGAGAACGTCGTGGGCAGCCCGTTCTCACGCGCATGCGCGACGAGCTCGCCGAGGTCGCCGAGCCGCACGGTGGATCCGTCGACGGGTTCGCCGCTCGGGCCGCGGAGCGTCTCGAGGAGCTGACGGAGCTCGGTCAGCGCCGAACGCGCGGACTCCTCGACGCCGATGAGCGCGCTGCGCGCGGCATCCGGATCCCGTTCCATCACGGCACGCGCCGCGCCCGCCTGCACGCCCATCGCCGAGACGTGGTGTGCGACGACGTCGTGCAGTTCGCGCGCGATGCGCACGCGGTCGAGTGCGACGGCCTGCGCCGCCGTCACTTCGCGCTCGCGCTCGAGCTCGGCGGTGCGCTGCTCGAGCGCCGCGCGCTGCAGGGCCGCCGCATAGGCGCGATCGCCCATGTAGTACGCGCCGCCGAAGAACGCGACGTTGACGAGGAACTGGATGAGCATGAACGCGACGAACGGCGAGAACAGGCCGGCTCGGGAGAGGCCCTCATCGTTCGGCGCGACGGCGGACTGGAAGGTCGTGACGAGCAGCCACACGAACATGCCGATGATGATGAGCACGCGCACGAGCGTCGCGCGGCGGCGATCGTCGACCCACGCACCGACCGTGAACATCGCGATGAAGAGGGCGATGTTGCCGACGTACATCTCGGGGACGCGCAGCGTCCCACCGAGGAAGAATGCGAGCGCGACCACGATCGCGACGATCTCGGGGACGCGTCGGCGGAGCGCGAGCGGTGCGGTGAGGGCGACGGCGTAGACGAGCGACCACTCCATACCGGCCGTCTCGTCGCCGTAGATCCCCGCGACCGCGCCGAGAGCGGTGCTGAGGACGGCGCCCACGAGCAGGCCCGCGGCGAGCCAGGCGTCGTTGCGCAGACCCTCTCGCGTGACCGGCGGACGCGTGGTGGGCGGTGGCGCGATGGGTGCGGCATCCATTCCTCCACGCTACGGGGGAGGAAGGGATGCCGGCATCCGCCGTCAGAGGGAGGTACTTGCTATTGACAAGCACGCTTGTTATTTGCAAGTATCGGTCCAGCGCCGAAGAGCGACTCCGGCGCCCGACCCGCAGGAGCACGACATGACCTCGATCTTCGTGAACATCCCCTCGAACGACCTCGAACGCTCGAAGGGCTACTACACGGCCCTCGGCTGCACGATCAATGCGCTGTTCACCGACGAGAACGCCGCATGTCTCGTCTGGAGCGACGACATCTTCTTCATGGTCCTCACGAAGGAGTACTTCTCGACGTTCACCGACAAGGAGTTCGCCGACCCCAAGACCCACGCGCAGGTGCTCATCTCGATCAGCCGGGACTCGCGCGACGCCGTCGACCGGACGATCGACGCGGGCGTCGCGAACGGAGGCACGGCGCCGGGTGACCCGCAGGACTACGGCTTCATGTACGCGCGCGACCTCGTCGACCCCGACGGCAACGGCATCCAGTTCATGTGGATGGATGCCGCGGCGGCCGAACAGGGTCCCGAGGCGTTCATGGCGGAGCAGGGCCAGGCGTAAGTGGCCTCCCGCAGCTACGGGCAGTACTGCGGGGTCACCAGCGCCGTCGAGCTGATCGGCGAGCGATGGGCGCTGCTCATCGTGCGCGACCTGCTCGTCGGCCCGCGGCGCTACACCGACCTGAAGCAGGGACTCCCCAAGATCCCGACGAACATCCTCTCCACGCGGCTCAAGGAGCTGCAGGAGGGCGGGGTCGTGCGTCGCGTGCCGCTCCTGCACTGCGGGCTCGTGTACGAGCTCACTCCGTACGGTCGCGAGCTCGAGCCCATCGTGCTCGCCCTGGGCCGGTGGGGTTTCGCGGCGATGGGTGATCCCGGTCCCGACGACGTCGTGACGGTCGACTCGATCACGATGGCGCTGCGGACGGCGTTCCGGGCGGATGCCGCGGCATCCCTTCCGTCCGCCGTCTACGACCTGCACGTCGGTGACATCGTGCTCCGCGCCGACGTCGACGGCGACGACCTCGTCGTCACCCAACTCGCGCCGGCCGGTCGACCGACCGCGCCGGGTGCGCCCCGCCGCGCTCGCGAGCCCGACCTGGTCTTCGCGGCGGGCCCCGGCATCCGGCGCGTGATCTCGGGCGAGCTGACGCCTACCGAGGCGATCGACCAGGAGGTCCTGGCGGTCGTCGACGGCGACGCGACGCTGCTCGAGCGCTTCGCCGAGACGTTCTTCATCGAAACCGCTGCTGCGGCGGCATGAAAGGAGCCGGCCATGACCGGACGCATCACGATCGACCTGTTCACGACGCTCGACGGCGTCGCCCAGGCGCCGGGCGGACCCGACGAAGACACCTCGAACGGCTTCCGCTGGGGCGGGTGGCAGGCGCCCATCTTCGATGAGTTCATCGGCGAGCGCATCGCCGCCGGCATCGCGGGCATGGACGCCCTCGTGCTCGGCCGCCGGACCTACGACATCTTCTCGGTGTACTGGCCGCAGCACGAGGACAATCCGATCGGGGCGAGGTTCGCCGAGATCCCGAAGTACGTGGCCTCGCGCAAGGGTCGCGAGATGACGTGGGAGGGTTCGTCGCTGCTCGGCGCCGATGCCCCGGCGGCCGTCGCGGCGCTGCGCGAGAAGCACGACGACATCCACATCATCGGCAGCATCGACTTCGTCCACTCGCTCCTCGCCGCACAGGCATACGACGAGCTCAAGCTCTGGGTGCACCCGATCGTGCTCGGCGAGGGCAAGAAGGTCTTCCCCGACGGCGCCGCACCCGCGAACCTGAAGCTCATCGCGCCGCCCGTCTCCGGCGGCGCGGTCGTCGAACTGCGCTACGCGCCGGCGGGCGTGCCCACGACGGGTGACATGACCGACGACTGACCGGCGTGGGGCGATGGATGCCTCGGCCCGCCGCGCTACGGTGCGGCTGTGGCCGAGGCATCCATCGTCGAAGACAAGCGCCGACGCGACGTGCCCGCCGGGGTCATCATGGTCGGCATGGCGGCCGCGGCGTGGTGGCCCGCCTTCACGCTCGGTGCGTGGGGCGAGATCTTCTTCGACGACATCCTCGCGCTGTGGGCGGTGTCCACTGCCGCGTTCGTCTTCGTGCTCGTCGAGCGCAAGCCCGTCGGCGGTCGCCTCGCGCGAGCGTTCGTCCTGCTGCTGCCGACGGTGTGGCTCGTGCTCAACTTCGTCGTGGGCGACACCGACAACCTCGCCGTCGCGATCGTCGACCTCGCCGCGATCGGAGCAGTCATCATCGGGATCCCGTTCACCCTCTGGGTGCTCGTGCGGATCATCTGGCCCGACTTCGCGACCGAGACCCGCCGCCGCACGAAGTGGCTCATCGCGCTCGTCGTGCTCGGCGTCGTGATCGCATCACTCGTGCTGGGCGCGAACCAGTCGAAGTTCCTCACGTGCGAGGACTTCACGATCAGCGGCAACTCCGAGCCGCCAGGCTGCGTCCCCGCTGAGGACTAGAAGATCATCGGGCGGTCGTCGTCCTCATCCTCTGGCCCCGAGAAGTCGAGGTCGACGACGACCGGCACGTGGTCGCTGGGCGCTTCGCCCTTGCGTTCGTCGCGGTGGATGGATGCCCCGGCCACCGCATCGGCGAGGGCGTGCGAGCCGAGGATGAAGTCGATGCGCATGCCCTCGTTGCGCGGGAAGCGCAGGCGCTTGTAGTCCCAGTACGTGAAGCCCGCCGGCACGAGCGGCCGCACGACGTCCTGCAGTCCTGCCGCCTCGAGCGCGGCGAACGCCTCGCGCTCGGGCCCTGACACGTGCGTCGAGAAGCCTGCGACGACCGTCGGATCTCCGTTGTCGGCGTCGGTCGGGGCGATGTTGAAGTCGCCGACGAGCGCCAGCGCGAGGTCGGGATTCTGCGCGAGCGTCTCGGCCGTGTAGCCGCGGAGCGCCTCGAGCCACTCGAGCTTGTAGAAGTAGTGCGGGTCCTCCAGGGCGCGACCGTTGGGCACGTACAGGCTCCACACCTCGACCCCACCGATCGTCGCACCCAACGCGCGGGCCTCCTGCGGGGCATCCGGACCCGAGTGGTCCTTCGCGAAGCCGGGCATTCCCGGGAACGCGTGACGGACGTTCGTCGGCTGTTCGCGGCTCGCGATCGCGACGCCGTTCCACTGCGAGAACCCGTGCGCCTCGACGTGGAATCCGGCGTCCTCGAAGGCGTCGAAGGGGAACTGGTCGACCTTGCACTTGATCTCCTGCATCGCGAGCACATCGATGTGCTCGCGCACCGCGAAATCGACGATCCGGTCGACGCGGGCGCGGATCGAGTTGACGTTCCAAGTGGCCAGACGCATGCATCCAGCCTAGGCGGGGGGTCGGTCATCATCCCACCGCGCGAGCGCTCTGTAAAGACGTCTTGACAGGCGTCGCTCCGACGGGGCACAACGGATGCAGCGACTGGGGCGCTCCGGGCATTCGACGAAGTAGTCAGGAGCCAGCATGAACAGTTCAAAAACCGCAGCGGAGAAGGCGAGCCGCACCGACCGTCGGCGGATCATCCTCGCGATCCTCGCAGGTGGCGCCGTCCTCGGCGTCGGGGCCGCGATCACACTCGCCGTCTGGAACGATTCGGAATTCGCGACGGGCACGTTCTCGTCGGGCGAGTTCGACCTCGAGGGCAGCACGAACGGCACTGCGTTCTCGAGTGATGAAGAGGCGCCCGGCAAGACGCTCGCGTTCCAGCTGAACGCCGATGCCCTCTCGCCGAATGACGTCGTCTACGCGCCGTTCGCCCTGCAACTCTCGGCCGATTCGGACTATTCGGCGACGGTCGACCTCTCGAACGCAAGTGACGGCGACATCGGGGCGAACCTGACGTACGACCTCTACGCAGGGGGCGAGTTCGACGCGGCCTGCTCGGCAGCGACGCCCCCCACCGGCACCCCGCTGGTCGCGGATCGCGCTGCGACGGAGGCGGGCGTGGTCGCCGACATCCTCACGCTGTCAGCAGCCGCCACCCCCACGAACCTGTGCTTCGTCGTGACCGCCGGCGCAGATCTGGACCAGAGCCAGTCCGGCACCATCACGTGGGAGTTCGCAGGCACGTCGGTGACTCCGCTGCCGTAGACGGCCATGGACACGCGGAGATCGGCACGGCGTCATCGGCGCCTGCAGAAGATCGCAGCCGTGCTCGCGGCCGGCGTCGTGCTGGGCGTCGGATCGATCGCGACGATCGCGGCCTGGACCGACAACGAGAACGCGACGGGGAGCTTCGGAGCGAGCATCTTCGACACCGAGTCGCAGTCCGCGGGCAGCCCGGCGTACGCCAGCAGACCGACGGCACCCGGCGCGACCCTCACGTTCAACGCGACCGCGATGTCGCCGAGCACGTCGTACTTCGCGTGGCTCAACATCCGAACGACGACGACCACGACCGTCGGCGGAAACGTGACACTCACCGGCGCGGCGGCGACGGGGACGCTCGCCCCGGCCCTCCAATATCGACTGATCCGGCTGGGTGGGGTGGGGAGTGCGGCGAACTGCGTCTCGACGGCGTTCACCGCCGGCTCGGTCTATCTGGCAGGGTCGAGCACCACGTACTCGACGGTGACGACGGTGCCGGCGTCGCCCCTCGCGAACCCGATCGGCGCGAGCGGAGCCGAGCTCGGATTCTGCGTCGAAGTTCGCGTGGCGGCAGGCTCGGCCAACACGTATCAAGGGCAGACCGCGACGGTGACCTGGACCTTCACGGCGACGTCCGCGGACTGATCGGACGGCGGGATGCGGCGCACGTGGACGATCGTCGGGGATGTCGCCCTCGCCCTCGCGGCGGTGGTGGGAGCGCTGTGCATCGTCGTGTTCGTGTGCGGCTTCGCGTTCGGCATGCGGGTGGTCCTCTTCAGCACGGGGTCGATGACCCCCACGATTCCGGCCGGCTCGGCCGCGATCACGCGCGAGCTGCCCGCCGCCGACATCTCCCCGGGCGATGTCGTGATGGTCGATCGCCCGGGCAAGCTCCCGATCACCCACCGCGTCGTCTCGGTCGCGTCAGTGCCCGACGCGCCGGCATCCCGTCTCATCGTCATGCGCGGCGACGCCAACGCCGTCGACGACCCGCTGCCGTACGAAGTGGATCGTGTCGGACTGGTCGTGTTCTCGGTTCCGGGGATCGCTCAGGCGATCTCGTCTCTGCGGAGCCCATGGGTGCTCGCCGGTGCGACGGTCGCCGCGACGGCACTGGTCGTGGTCGTGTGCTGGCCGCGGCGCGGGCGGCGTCCTCGCGTCGAGGCCGAGGAACGGGATGCCGGCGGCGCGACCGCCGCCGCGACGAGAACGGCTTCGTGCATCGCGCTCGTATGCGCGCTCGTCCTCGCGCCCGCCGCCGACGGCGGGCAGGCCGCACGAGCGGCGGAGGGCGGCGACGAGGAGCTCATCGAGGGCGAGGTCATCCGGCTCATGTCGATCTGGGACGAATCCATGAGCGACCTCGTTCCGGGAGCCGAGGGCGTCTGGCAGGTCGGGGTGTCCGCCGACGCAGCCGAGCCGGGTGTGGTGCGCGTCATGATCGCCAGCTCGGGCGAGGCAGGACTCGGGCTGCGGTACGACGTCCAGTCCTGCATCGTGCGCTGGGCGGAGGACTCCTGCGCGTCGGCGAGGACGCAGCTGCTCGCCGATCAGACCGTGCCCCTCGACGGCCAGGAACGCCAGCTCCTCGAGATGGCGGACGACGAGACGGCGTGGCTCCGCATCGCCGTGAGGATGCCTCCGACGACCAGTGACGACATCGACGGCCAGGTCGACGTGCGTGTGCGCGCGGTCGGAATGGGCGACGATGTCGCCGTGGGCGGGGCCGATGGGCACGCTCTCGCACCTACGGGCGCGCGGGCGGTCTGGCTGCTCGTCCCCGCAGCGTTCGCCGTGCTGACGGCGGGCATCGTTCTGCTCGCGCGACGGAGGCCGTCGTGATCCGGCGGGTCGCGGCATCCATCGCAGTCCTCGGACTCGCGTGCGTCATCGCCGTGCCCGCGGTCACGCGCGACACGCAGGCGGCATGGACGGACGGCGAGGTGGCTCGCGGCGCCGGCCTCACGGCGGGGACTGTCAGCCCACCGACGGCGCTCACGTGCAACGCCGCCATCGGTTCGGCGACGCTCCGATGGACGCCGCCGGCGGGCGGGCTCGCGCGCACCGGCTACCGATGGGCGGTGACGGGGGGCTCGACCGGCTCCGGCACGCTGGCCGCGAACGTGACGAGCCTTCAACTGACAGGGGGCTTGCTGACGCTCGGCACGGGAACCTTCTCGCTCTACGCCGTCGGTCCGGGCGGCTGGGAGTCGACACCGGTCCGAGCGACCGTCACCGTCGTGCTCGGCCTGCTCTGGGGCTGCACGGTTCCCTGACCGCCTTTCTCACGGCCCGCCGCCGAGCGGTGGACGAATGCCGCCTCCTACCGTGGAGGTATGACCACGGCGCCCGCGCGGTGGACGCGCACCGCACTCCTGATCATCGGCTGGTTCAGCCTCGCCTCGGCACTCGTCGGCATGATCGGGCTCACGTTGTTCGGCGGGATGGGCATCCCGCTCGCCTGGATCGAGGGGACCCCGTTCTCTTCCTACTTCTGGCCCGGAATCATCCTCGGTCTCGTCGTCGGCGGATCGCAGGCGGCTGCCCTCGCGGCGCAGTACGCCCGTCTCGCACTCGCATGGGGACTCCATGCGGCGGCCGGACTCGTGATGACGGTCTGGATCTTCGTGGAGATCGCCCTGATGCTCGTGTGGTCGCCGCTGCACGGCATCTACTTCGTCACGGGATTCGTGCAGGTCGTGGTCGCGGTGCTCGCGCTCGGAGCGTGGCCGCGCCCGTTCCTCCGCCGGGAGGTAGCAAGAAAGGTAGGAGTCGAGTAGCATTCTCGCCATGGCGTACGCGAAGGTGAGTCTGAGTCTCGACGACCGCGATATCTCGTTCCTCGACGGCGAGACGTCGGCCGGGCGTTTCGCCAGTCGCTCCGCGGCGGTACAGGAGGCCGTGCGGCTGCTGCGTGAGAGCCGCCTCGCCGACGCTTATGCGGAGGCGTACGGAGAATGGCAGGAGTCCGACGACGGTGCCGCGTGGGACGCGGCATCCGGCGACGGCCTGTCATGACCGACGCGATCCCTCTGCTGCGGCGCGGTCAGATCGTCTGGATCGATCTGGATCCTTCACGCGGGAACGAGGCGGCCCGGATGCGCCCGGCCGTCGTCGTCAGCAACAACACGGCGAACACGGCCGCCGTGCGCGTCGGCGGAGTCGTCACCATCGTGCCGCTGACGACGAACACGACGCGGGTCTTCGGCTTCCAGGTTCTGCTGCCCGCCGGTCGCACCGGGCTGACGCGGGACTCCAAGGCGCAGGCGGAGCAGGTGCGCGCGGTGTCGGTCGATCGGATCGCGGGCGTCGCGGGGTGGGTGCCCGAGGAGTCCATGATCGAGATCGACGGAGCCCTGCGCCTGCACCTCGCGCTGTAGCCGGCATCCGTAGACTCGGGGGCATGACCGTCGCCTCCACGCCCGAGCTCGAAGCCGACCGCCAGTACCTCATCGCCCTCATCGAGGACGAAGCGGTCTTCCACGGCGATTTCACCCTGTCATCCGGCAAGCAGGCGACGTACTACGTCGACATGCGCAAGCTCACGCTCGATCACCGGGCGGCTCCCGCGATCGGACGCATCATGCTCGACCTCATCCGCGATGTCGACGGCATCGTCGCGGTCGGCGGGTTGACGCTCGGCGCCGACCCCATCGCGAATGCCGTCATGCACGAGTCGACGCGCACGCACCGCCCGCTCGATGCGTTCGTCGTGCGCAAGGAGCCGAAGGACCACGGCCGCGGGCGTCAGCTGGAGGGGGCGGATGTCGCGGGCAAGCGCGTCATCGTCGTCGAGGACACGTCGACGACGGGGCAGTCGGCGCTCAAGGCCGTCGAAGCGCTGCGGCGCGAAGGCGCCGAGCCCGTCGCGGTCGCGGTGATCGTCGACCGCAAGACGGGCGCTCAGGCGGCGGTCGAGGCGGAAGGCCTCGCGTGGCTCGCGGCGATCGACCTCGACGACCTGGGTCTGGACCCGCAGTAAGTCAGTCGTCGCGCTTGCCGCGGCTGCGCCACCACTGCCACACCAGCACGACGACCGTGCCGAGCAGGATGACGAAGGTCGTGGCGAACAGCAGATTCTGCTCGACGGCCGAGATCACGGTCGTACTCCTTTCGCGGCATCCGCGACGATCTTCGCGATCCGCGCCGCGCGCGTCTCGGGGCGTCGCGCCATGTCGACGGTCGCGATCCCGAGCTTGCGCGCCGAGGGCGGGAAGGCGTCCCACGACGCCCGCGCCGCGGGGTCGGCATCGAGCCCAGCGGCGAGGTCGTCGGGCTCTCGCAGAGCCTCGGAGTTGTCGAGGATGGTCCACGAGCCGTTGGCCTTCGCGACCTCGACCACGGCTCGACCGGCCTCGGTCATGAGCCCCGCTTCTTCGAGCTCGATCAGTCGCGCCTTGTTCGTCGCCGCCCAGCCGCTGTTCGGGCGCCTCGGCGAGAACCAGAGGCCCCCGCGCTCGGTGTCGAACGAGCGCACCGGGCCATCGATCCACCCGAAGCACAGGGCGTGACGGATCGCGTCCTCGTACTCGACGAGCGCGAGCCCTGATCCCGCGCGGGGCCTCACGAGCCACGCGCCCTTCGAGTCGCGATGGTTCTCGACGAGCCACGCGCGCCAGGCCGCGGCATCCGTCGCTTCGACGCGCTCGCCGTCATCCAGTGCACCCACACCGCGACCCTACCGCCGCGGCCCGACACCCACTCAGAGGATGTCGGGCTCTTCGGCCTCGATCGGCTCGCTCGACAGCAGGTCGGCGACCGAGCCCACGATCTCGTCGGGACGGAAGGGAAAGCGCTCGATCTCGCGGGTGTCGCTGATGCCGGTGAGCACGAGCACGGTGTGCAGACCGGCCTCGATGCCCGCGACGACATCGGTGTCCATGCGGTCGCCGATCATTCCCGTGTTCTCGGAGTGCGCGCCGATGCGGTTGAGCGCCGAGCGGAACATCATGGGGTTCGGCTTGCCGACGACGTACGGCTCCATGCCGGTCGCCTTCGTGATGAGGGCCGTGATCGCGCCCGTCGCGGGCAGGACTCCGTCGACCGAGGGGCCCGTGGCATCCGGGTTCGTCGCGATGAAACGCGACCCCGCCCCGATGAACCGGATCGCCTTCGTGATCGCCTCGAACGAGTAGTTGCGCGTCTCGCCGACGACGACGTAGTCGGGTTCGGTCTCGGTCATGATGAAGCCGGCTTCGTGCAGGGCCGTCGTGAGCCCCGCCTCGCCGATCACGAAGGCCGAGCCTCCGGGCATCTGCGACTGCAGGAAGTCGGCCGTCGCGAGCGCCGACGTCCAGATCGACTCCTCGGGCACGCGGAGTCCGGATGCCCGCAGGCGCGCCGACAGGTCGCGCGGCGTGAAGATCGAGTTGTTCGTCAGCACGAGGAACGGCGTGCCCTGATCGCGCCACTGCTGCAGCAGTTCGGCCGCACCCGAGATCGGCGTGTTCTCGTGCACGAGCACGCCGTCCATATCGGTCAGCCAGCATTCGATGTCGGCGCGGGTCCGCATGCCCGTCAGCCTATCGGGGTGGGGTGGCGGGATGCGTGCGCGAGAAGGCGTAGGGTCGGACTCGTGCGCGCCGCCTGGAGCCTTCCCGACCTCACGGGTCGCACGTATCTCATCACGGGCTCCAACAAGGGCCTCGGCTACTTCTCCGCCGAGCATCTGGTGCGAGCGGGGGCTCACGTCGTCATGACGGGCCGCAGCCCGAACCGCCTCGCGGCGGCGCGCGCCGCGCTGCGGCGACGGAATCCGGATGCCGCGCCCGAGCAGGTCGAGACCCTGCTGCTCGACACGAGCAATCTCGGTTCGGTACGCGCCGCTGCCGCGAGCGCCAAGGTGCGGGGGAGCCTGGACGGCCTCCTGCTCAACGCCGGGATCGTGCACCCGCCCGAGAAGCGCGAGACGACCGGCGACGGTCACGAAGTGGTCTTCGCGACGAACGTGCTCGGGCACTTCGCGCTCGCGGGTGAGCTGCTCACGACCCTCGCCGCGGCCTCGGGCCGCATGGTCTGGCTCGGCAGCATGTCGACGTCGATGTGGCAGTACGACCCGGTCGATCCGCAGCTCGTTGAGGGTTACACCGCATGGCGCGCGTACGTCCAGTCCAAGGTCGCGACGACGGCGCTCGGCCTCGAGGCGGATCGGCGCCTGCGCGCGGCGGGAGTGCCGGTCCGCAGCGTCATCGCCCACCCCGGCTATTCGACGAGCGGGCGGACGCCGGGCATCTCGGGCGTCAACGAGCCGACGAAGCTCACGCGCTTCGCCGACAACCTGCAGGCCGTCATCACGCAGTCCAAAGAGGACGGCGCGCTTCCCCTCGTTCAGGCGCTCGCGGGCGACGGAGTCGAGGGTGGCTCGTTCTGGGGTCCGCGATTCGTCGCGACCGGTGCGCCGCGCGCGGCGAAGCCGTCGCGCGTCACCCGGTCGCCCGAGCTGGGCGAGCGCCTGTGGACCACGGCCGAGGATGCGACCGGCGTGCGCTGGCCTTTCGCCGCCGCGGGTTGATCGGACCCCGAGCTCGGTTGCAAACCGGAGGAGTCTCGGGTGCATGGGCATCGGGAGCGCCGTCGCCGCACGAAATCTCCTACGGTTTGCGACGTCGCGTCGCTGCCAGCCCCGGCTCGGGGTCTGGAGAACCGGCTACGCGCTGAGCCAGATCGCCTCGGCGGCGCCGGCGGGCAGAGCGACGTCGAGATCCGCGATGCGGAGGGATGCGGCATCCGTCACCGTCACCTCCGCGCCCACCTCGACACCTGCCGCCTCGACGGCGCGCAGCAGTTCGGGGTCGCGGTCGCTCACGCGCAGCACGCGACCCGCGTGCCCGGTGGGAGCGGCGGCCAGGAGTACGAAGGCTTCGCGGTGGACGGTGCCCGCGGCATCCGGAATCGCATCGCCGTGCGGGTCGAACCGCGGTCGGCCCAGGCGGTCGTCGATGCCCTCGAGCAGGCGGTCGCTGATCGCGTGCTCGAGCACTTCGGCCTCGTCGTGCACTTCGTCCCACGAGTAGCCGAACTCGCGCACGAGCCACGTCTCGATGAGGCGGTGCCGGCGGATGATGGCGGCCGCGCGCTGCTCGCCCTCGGGCGTGAGCGACACGGGCCCGTACGGACGATGCGAGACGAGGCCCTGCGCCGCGAGCTTCTGCACCATCTCGGTCACGCTCGAGGGCGCGAGCCCGAGCTCGGCCGCGAGCTGCGACGGCGTGATGCGATCGGTCTGCCACTCGGTGTGGTGGTAGATCGTCTTGAGGTAGTCGTCGATCGCGGGCGAGGGCACGCTTAAGGCTACCGAGTCACGCCCCGGTCAGAACGAGCCACAGCAGCACGCCGTTGAGGGCGATGAGGAAGACGGATGCCGCGACCCCCGCGATCGTCGTGCCCACGCGATTGCGGAACTGTCCCAGCACATCCCTTTTCGCCGTCAGCGCGACGAGCGGGATGAGCGCGAACGGGATGCCGAACGACAGCACGACCTGACTCAGCACGAGGGCGAGCGTCGGGTCGAAGCCGACGGCCAGGATCGCGAGCGCGGGCACGAGCGTCACGAGCCGCCGCGCCAGCAGCGGGATCCGCACGCGCAGAAGCCCGTGCATGATCTCGGCCCCCGCGTACGCGCCCACCGACGTGCTCGCGAGACCGCTCGCGAGCAGTCCGACCGCGAACAGTGTCGCGACGAGCGGGCCGATGCCGTCGCGCAGCGCCGCGTACGCGCCTTCGAGCGAGTCGGTGCCCGGCACGCCCGCGAGGTTCGCGGCGGCGAGCAGCAGGATGCACAGGTTCACGGTGCCTGCGATGAGCATCGCGATCGTGACGTCCCACTTCGTCGCGCGCAGCAGTCGCGGCGTGGAGATTCCCCGGAGCTGCTCGAGCTCGGGAGCGGGGACCCGGGTGAGGGTCGTGCCGGGGGCGAACCTGTCGCGCGCGAGCGCGCTGTGGGCGTAGATCGCGTGCGGCATGATCGTGGCACCGAGGATGGATGCCGCGAGCAGCACCGACTCGGTGCCTTCGAAGCGGGGGACGAGACCGCCCACGATCGCGCCGGGATCGGGCGGGCCGATGAAGACGCCGAACGTGAAGCCGATCGCGATGATCACGACGAGGCCGATCACGACGAACTCGAACGTGCGCGCGCCGCGGCGGGACTGAACGAGCAGGAGGGCGATCGACACGACGCCCGTGATGACCCCGCCCCACACGAGCGGGATGCCGAAGAGCAGGTTGAGCGCGACGGCCCCGCCGATGACCTCGGCGATGTCGGTCGCCATCGCGACGAGCTCGGCCTGCAGCCAATAGGCCCGCCGGCCCCACGGATTCTTGATGCGCTCCCCGAGGGTCTCGGGCAGACTGCGGCCCGTCACGATGCCGAGCTTCGCCGAGAGGTACTGGATGAGCCACGCCATGACGTTGCCGATGACGACGACCCACACGAGCAGGTAGCCGAACTTGGCTCCCGCCGTCATGTTGCTCGCGACGTTGCCGGGATCGAGGTACGCGACGCCGGCGACGAGCGCAGGCCCGATGAGCCACGCGAGGCGCGGGGTCGTGCGGCGGCGCTCGACGGTGAGGGTCGCAGATTTCGGCATACCGAAAAGCTAGCGCACTTTTCGGCGCGCCGAAACTTCCGCGGGCCGCTAACCTGAGCCGGTGACCGATCCGCTGCCCGAGCCCGCGCTGCCCGTCGGCGTGGGTCCGTGGGAGGGGGAGTGGCCCGACGACCCGCGCTACGACCGCGAACTCCTCGCCGCGGGCGACACGCGCAACGTCGTCGACGCGTACCGCTACTGGACGATGGAGGCGATCGTCGCGGATCTCGACGAGCACCGGCATCCGTTCCACGTCGCGATCGAGAACTGGCAGCACGACATGAACATCGGGTCGATCGTGCGCAGCGCCAACGCGTTCCTGGCCGCCGAAGTGCACATCATCGGCAAGCGGCGGTGGAACCGCCGGGGCGCGATGGTCACCGACCGGTACCAGCATGTGCGGCACCACGAGGACGTCGAGGCGTTCGCCGCGTGGGCGGCGGAGGCCGAACTCCCGATCATCGCGATCGACAACGTTCCGGGGTCGGTCGCGCTCGACCGCGCCGACCTGCCGGAGCGGTGCGCGCTGCTGTTCGGGCAGGAAGGGCCGGGGCTCTCACCCGCCGCGGTGGCCGCGGCATCCGGCGTCGTCGAGATCACGCAGTACGGCTCGACCCGTTCGATCAACGCGAGCGCCGCGGCGGCCGTCGTCATGTACGAATGGTGCCGTCGCTACGCAGGCTGAGGATCGGCACCCGCGGTGAGCCAGGCCGCGCCGCGCACGCGCCACCCGAGGGTCGCGAACCGCGCGAGCATGTAGACCCCGAAGAACGCGACGGACAGCCCCGCGAGGCCCGCGGCACCGCCGGGCTGCATCACTGCGATCAGCACGAGGACCGGCACGAAGGGCACGAGGTTGATCACTCCGGCGATCGCGAGGTACTTCGCATCGCCCGCGCCGATGAGCACGCCGTCGAGCACGAAGACCGCTCCGCAGAGCGGCTGGGCGACCGCGAGCACGATGAGCGCCGGCATGACGAGCGCGGCGATCGCGGCATCCCCTGTGAAGACGAGTCCGATGACACCCGAGAACCCGCCGACGACGGCGCCGACGGCGACGCCGAAGAGGGCACCCCACGCGAGCGTGCGGGCCAGCACGCGCCGCACGAACGGCTCGTCCCCGGCGCCCAGGCCCTTGCCGATCAGTGCTTGCGCGGCGATCGCGAGGGCGTCGAGGGCGAAGGCGGCGGTGGAGAAGATCGTGAACGCGATCTGCCAGCCGGCGAGCTCGTCGGTGCCGAGCGTCGTCGCGACGGCGACCGTCGCGAGCAGCGCGACCCGCAGCGACACGGTGCGCAGGAACAGCCAACCGCCGGATCGGGCCGAGCCGGTGAGGCCCTCGTGATGCGGGCGGAGGGATGCCTCGTGCCGGCGTGCGAGCCGCACGACGACGAGCGCGAACGCCGCGACCATGGCCCATTGCGCCACGACGGTGCCCGCCGCGGAGCCCGCGATGCCCCAGCCGAAGCCGTAGATGAAGAGCCAGTTCAGCAGGGCGTTGGCGGCGAAGCCGAACCCTGCGATCCACAGGGGCGTCACGGTGTCCTGAAGACCCCGCAGGAGACCCGTCGCCGCGAACACGACCAGCATCGCGGGCAGCCCCCACATCGACAGGCCGAGGTAGATCTGCGCCTGCTCCGAGACGGCCGGGGTCGCGCCGAAGAGGCTCACGAGAACGGGTGATGCGAACCACCCCGCGACGGCGAGCACGGCGCCGAGCCCGAGCGCGAGCCACATGCCGTCGATACCGACCGAGACCGCGCGCGACGGGTCGCCCGCGCCGAAACGGCGGGCGACGGCGGGCGTCGTGGAGTAGGCGAGGAAGACCATGAGCCCGACGATCGTCTGCAGCACGGCCGAGGCGATGCCGAGACCCGCGAGCGGCTCGACGCCGAGGTGCCCGACGAGCGCGGCGTCCACGATGAGGAAGAGCGGCTCGGCGACGAGCGCACCCAGCGCCGGGACGGCGAGGCGCAGGATGTCGCGGTTGAGCGTAGGCGCGGGCACCCGTCGAGCCTATGACCGACCTGTGACCCTTCCGCCACGGTCCGGATGTGCTGGGCGGGAGCATATCCTGGACGCATGACGGATGCCCTTCCCTCCGGCCTTCAGATCGACGAGCTCAGCGCAGAGATCAGGCCGCAGGACGACCTGTTCCGATACGTCAACGGCTCGTGGATCGACCGCACCGAGATCCCCGACGACAAGGCGCGGTGGGGATCGTTCCATCTCATCGCCGAGCAGGCCGAGAAGGACGTCTTCGCGATCGTCCAGGAGTCGGGTGACGCCGAGCCCGGCACCGAGGCGCGCAAGATCGGCGATCTGTACGCGAGCTTCATGGACACCGAGCGCATCGAGGCGCGCGGCACCGAGGCGCTCACGGACCAGCTCGCGAAGGTCGACGCGGTCGACTCCATCCCCGCGCTCCTGCGCACCGTGGGCGAGCTCGAGCGCGACGGTGTCGGCGGCATGGTCTCGGTCTTCGTCGAGCCCGATCCCGGCGACCCGCAGCGCTACGTGCCGTTCGTCCTGCAGGGCGGGCTGTCCCTCCCCGACGAGAGCTACTACCGCCTCGACAACTTCGACGACACCCGCACGGCCTATCGCGCGCACATCGAGCGCATCCTGGAGCTTTCGGGGGTCGCGGATGCCGCGGCATCCGCCGACCGCATCTTCGCGCTCGAGACCGAGCTGGCCGCCCACCACTGGGACAAGGTGAAGAACCGCGACCCGGTGGCCACCTACAACCTCAAGACGTGGGACGAGCTGCAGGCGCTCGCCGGCATCGATCTGACGCCGTGGCTCGAGGGGATCGCGCCCGACCACGCCGACGCGTTCGCCGAGGTCGTGGTGTATCAGCCGAGCTTCATCGAGGCGCTGGGCCCCATCCTGACCGAGGAGCGCCTCGAGGACTGGAAGGCGTGGCTGCGGTTCCAGATCGTGCACGGTGCCGCGGCGTTCCTCACCGACGAGATCGTGCAGGAGAACTTCTCGTTCTACGGCACGCAGCTGACAGGTGTGCCGGTCAACCGCGAGCGCTGGAAGCGCGGCGTGAGCCTCACCGAGGCCGCGCTGGGCGAGGCCATCGGCCGTGTGTACGTCGAGCGGCACTTCCCGCCCGCAGCCAAAGAGGCGATGGACGAGCTCGTCGCGAACCTCATCGAGGCGTACCGGCAGTCGATCTCGTCGCTCGAATGGATGGGCGCCGAGACCCGGGAGCGCGCGCTCGCCAAGCTCGACGCCTTCACGCCGAAGATCGGCTACCCCGTGAAGTGGCGCGACTACTCGACGCTCGAGATCGACGCGGCCGACCTCGTCGGCAACATCCGCCGGGCTCACGTCCACGAGCACGATCGCCAGCTCGGTCGGATCGGCGGACCCGTCGATCGCGACGAGTGGTACATGACGCCGCAGACGGTCAACGCGTACTACAACCCGCTCATGAACGAGATCGTGTTCCCTGCGGCGATCCTGCAGTATCCGTTCTTCGACGCCGAACGGGATGCTGCGGCCAACTACGGCGGAATCGGCGCCGTCATCGGCCACGAGATCGGCCACGGCTTCGACGATCAGGGCAGTCAGTACGACGGCGACGGGTCGCTGCGAGACTGGTGGACCGAGGCCGACCGCGAGGCGTTCACCGCCCGCACCGCGTCGCTCATCGAGCAGTACAACGCGCTCGTGCCCCGCGGACTGCCCGACGAGAACACCGTCAACGGCGCGCTCACGATCGGCGAGAACATCGGCGACCTCGGCGGTCTGGGCGTGGCGATCAGGGCGTACGAACTGCACCTGAACGGTGAAGACGCACCCGTGATCGACGGGTTCACCGGCATCCAGCGCCTCCTCCTGTCGTGGGGGCAGATCTGGCAGCAGAAGGGTCGAGATGCCGAGACCATCCGCCTGCTGACGGTCGACCCGCACTCGCCCAACGAGTTCCGCTGCAACCAGATCGTGCGCAACATCGACGCGTTCTACGACGCTTTCGGCGTCACCGAGGGCGATGCGCTCTGGCTCGACAAGGATCAGCGCGTCTCGATCTGGTGATCCGTCACCCACTCCCGTGAAAGGAGTCCTGCGCATGGGCAACCCCCCTGAGCCCGCGCGTGACACCGAGCCGCTCCGCAGTTCCCGGCGCGGCAACCGTCGTCTGCCGCGCCGCGCGGCGATCGGGCGCCGGTCGTTCACCTCGACGCTGCGAGCGCTCGAAGAGCTGGCAGCGTCCGGCGCGAAGATCTCGGTGCGGATCAACGACCTCGATCGCGGCACGACCGTGCTCGCCGGCGATGACTTCGTGACGTTGCCGGTCGGCGGCGTGGGTGTCGTGCCGCTCCTCATCGAGGTGGCGGCCGGTTTCGAGTCCGGCCTCCTCGACCCGCTCGAGATCATCGATCGCTCGCAGGTCGAGCCTGTCGCCGTCGCGGGGGTCTGGCAGCACCTCAAGGCGCCGGCTCTTCCGCTGTCGGACCTCGCGGTGCTGACGGCATCCACCGGCGATGCGCTCGCCGCCAACGCGCTGCTCGCCCGCGTCGGGCTGCCCGCCGTGCGGGCGCGGATCGAGAGTCTCGGCCTGTCGCGCGCAGCGCTGCTCGACCGGTTCCGCGACGAGCGCGGGCCGGATGACGCGCCCCACTTCGCGCTCGGGTCGACCCGCGAACTGGCCGAGGTCTTCGCCGCGCTCGTGAACTCGCAGGCGGTCTCGGCCGGAGTGAGCGCGCAGGTCGCTGAGTGGCTCAGCCTCAATCACGACCTCTCGCTCGTCGCGGCTGCGACCGGGCTCGACCCCTTCTCGCACGAGAACGACGAGCACGGCCTGCTGTTCATCAACAAGACGGGCCGCGACGACGGCGTCCGGGTCGAGGCCGGTGTGCTCGCCGGGCCTCGCGCGGGGGTGTCCTACGCACTGATCATCTGCTTCGACGACCTGTCGATCCTGCACCGCATGCGCGCGCACGACGCCTTCCGCGTCCTGGGCGTCGACCTGATGGAGTACGTCTTCTAGAACTTCCGGTCCACACGCTTGCGGGTGGGGGTGTGCGCGGGAGCTCACGTGCGGGAGGTGCGAGCCCGGGCGGGTGTGTCGCCCGCGCAGGTTCTCTCTCCAGGCTGTTGAACTTCCGGTTCACACGCTTGCGGGCGGGGTCGGTGGGGGTGTGAGCGGGAAGTTCAATGGTCTGACCGGCCGACTCGATCGGCCGCGACACGCCGGGGGTGTGCCACTGCGCACACTCCGGTTCGGCGACTGCGCCCGCCCCGAGGCGGGTCAGGGCGACGGTTCAGAAGACGATCGTGTGGTTGCCGTGACGGATGACGCGGTCCTGCGCGTGCCACAGCACGGCCCGCGAAAGCACCTGGCGTTCGACGTCGGCGCCGCGACGCGCGAGCTCGGCGACGGTGTCGGCGTGCGTGACCCGGATGGTGTCCTGATCGATGATCGGCCCCTCGTCGAGGTCGGTCGTGACGTAGTGCGACGTCGCGCCGATGAGCTTGACGCCGCGCTCTTTGGCCTTCTTGTACGGCTCGGCGCCGATGAAGGCGGGCAGGAACGAGTGGTGGATGTTGATGACCGGCACGCCGAGCTTCTCGAGGAAGTCGGGCGAGAGGATCTGCATGTAGCGCGCCAGGACGACGAAGTCGACGTTGCCGACGAGCAGCTTCAGCAGCTCCGCCTCGGACGCGCTCTTGTCGGGCCCTGAGACCGACGGCACGTGGAAGAACGGCACGCCGAACGAGCGCACGGTCTCGGCGGCCGTCGCGTGGTTCGAGATCACCATCGGGATCGACACGGGCAGGTCGCCTCGGCGGTGCCGCCAGAGCAGGTCGAGGAGGCAGTGGTCCTGCTTCGACGCGAGGATCGCCATGCGCTTGGGCACCGACTGATCGGTGATCGACCACTCCAGGTCGAAGCCACGCCCGAGGGTTTCGGCGAGGTCGGCCTCGATCATGGGCAGCGCGCCCTCGAGCCCCGGACGGTGGAACACGACGCGCTGGAAGTACGCGCCGCCGGTCGGGTCATCGGAGTACTGGTCGAACGCCACGATGTTTCCCTGATTGCGGGTGATGAGCGCCGAGACGGCCGCGACGATGCCGGGCTTGTCGCTGCCGTGCACGATGAGGCAGGCGTGGTCGGGCAGCAGTGTCGGTGAGACGGCCATGCCTCGATTCTGCCGTGTCGCGGAGGATGCGGGTGCCGCGGCATCCGTCATCGCTACGCTGGCCCCGTGAGCACAGCCGCCACTCCCGCCGCCGGACACGAGGATCGCGTGACGTTGCGCTTCCTCGCGACGCCCGCCGACACCGCCGAGGGCGGGCGCTCCGTCGCCGCCGGCAGCGTCATGGAATGGATCGACAAGGCCGGCTACGCCTGCGCTGTCGGATGGGCGGCGGCGTACTGCGTCACGGCGTACGTCGGGAACGTCCGGCACCGGCGCCCGATCCCGCCCGGCAGCCTCATCGAAGTGGTCGCGCGCATCGTCCACACGGGCCGCACGAGCATGCACGTGGTCGTCACGGTCTCGTCGGCCGAAGTGAGCGCGCCGCTGTACACGCCCGCGACGACCTGCATCCTCGTGTTCGTCGCGAAGGACGCCGATGGCCTCCCGAAGGAGGTCCCGCCGTGGTCGCCGCAGTCGCGGTCGGACCGCAAACTCGCGCAGCTCGCCCTCGACCGGAGGGGGCCGCGTGACGAGATCCGCCGCATCATGCTCGCGGAGGAGTACACGGATGCCTCGGCCGCGCCGCGCACGACTCTGCGCTTCCTCGTGCCGCCCGGCGTCGTGAACTGGGGCGGCAAGGCGCACGGCGGCACCGTCATGCGCTGGATCGACGAAGCGGCCTTCGCGTGCGCGACCGCGTGGACGGGCGATTCCGGCGGCGACCCCGTCGCGGTCTACTCCGGCGGCATCCACTTCCTCCGCCCGATGCGCATCGGCGACCTCGCCGAGATCGAGGCGCGCATCATCCACACGGGCCCGCACAGCATGCACCTCACGGTGCAGGTCTGGGGTGCCGACCCGCGCACGCCGGACGATCGCAGCCTCACGACCCTGTGCATGACGGTGTTCGTCGTCCCCGACGCGAGCGGATCCGCGGCGAGCGTCCCGCAGTGGATGCCCCAGCTCGACGAGGATCGTCGCCTCGAGGAGCACGCGCAGCGGATCATCGCGCTGCGAGAGCTGATCACGCCGATCCCGGCATCCCTCGCCCTCGACCCCTGAGGGTCTACCGGACGCCCTTCATGAGCGCGAGGACGGGCTTGACGCACAGCAGCAGAGCGATGCCGAGCGCGATCGCGATGAGACCGAGGATCGTGAAGTACGGCGCTTCGTTCTTCGGGTCGTAAAACTGCGCGCACCAGCCGGCGATCGAGGTGCCGAGGGCGATCGAGAGGAAGTACAGCGCGACCATCTGCGTGTGGAACTTGCGGGGAGCGAGCTTGGTCGTGACCGAGAGTCCCGGGGGCGAGATGAACAGCTCGGCGATCGTGAAGACCAGCAGGATGACGACGATCGCGAGCAGCGGCGTGCCGTTCACCCCCGTCGCGACGAACGGCAGGAACAGCAGGAACGCGGCGCCCATGATCATGGCACCGAGCGAGAACTTCACCGGCGCCGATGGAGCACGCGTGCCGAGCTTCGTCCAGATCGCGGCGAAGACGCCCGAGAGGATGATGACGAAGATCGGGTTGATCGAGTTGACCCATGAGACGGGCATCTCCCACCCGAAGATCTCGCGGTTGAGCCGCTGGTCGGAGTAGATGGTCAGCACGGTGAACTGCTGCTGATACAGCGACCAGAAGCCGACGTTGACGATGAACAGCGGGATGAAGCCGAGGACGCGAGAGCGCTCGGTCGCGTCGATCTGCCGCGACGAGACGATGACGAAGAAGTACGCGATCGTGGCGAGCAGCGTGATGATGATGACGATGGATGCGAGATTGTCCGCACGGATGACCCCGAGCAGCACGAGTGCGACGATGACGGCGAGCCCGGCGAGCGCGGCGCCGATGAAGACGGCGTAGCGGTTGCGGGGGAGCGGGTTCGAGATGACGCTCGCCTCTTTCGGCAGCTGCTTGCGGCCGAAAGAGTACTGGATGAGTCCGATCGCCATACCGACGGCGGCGGCGCCGAAGCCCCAGTGGAACCCGAGGTTCGTCTGCAGGAGGCCCGTGAGGAGCGGGCCGAGGAACGCACCGAGGTTGATGCCGAGGTAGAAGAGCGAGAAGCCGGCGTCGCGCCGGGGGTCCTTCGCCGAGTAGAGCGTGCCGACGACGGCGGTCGCGTTGGCCTTGAGGCCCCCCGACCCGATCGCGACGAGAATGAGCCCGACGCCGAGTCCCCACACGCTCGGCAGCAGCGCGAGACCGATGTGGCCCGCCATGATGACGATCGCACTGATGAAGAGCACCTTCTCGGAGCCCAGGACGCGGTCGGCGAGCCAGGCGCCGAGGATCGTGCAGAGGTACACGGTTCCGCCGTACGCCCCGACGATGCCCGTCGCGACCGTCTGGTCGATGCCGAGGCCGCCCTGCGCGACCGAGTAGTACATGTAGATGAGCAGGATGCCCTGCATGCCGTAGAAGCTGAAGCGCTCCCACATCTCGACACCGAAGATGTGCGCGAGCGCCCACGGCTGTCCGAAGAAGCGCGTGTCGTGGTCGCCTTCGACGTCGTCGGCGCTCGTCGCCGCGGCGTCCGTGCCGCTGGACGCTTCCGCGATGGTGCCCGTCGGCGTCGAACCGGCGGGATCGCCCGCGGCCGTCGCGCCTTCGGGGGGACCGACCGGCACCTGCTCGGGCTCGTCGCGCTCGCTCATGGGGTCAGGCTAGCGCGGTGCGCGTACCGCGCGGGAGAGGCTACTCGGGCAGTGACGGATGCCGCTCGTGCGCGTCGCGGCGGCGTGGGATGAACAGTGCCACGACGAGCGCGACCACCGCAGCTGCGCCCCCGAGCACGAACGAGAGCGTGAACCCCTGCGTCGTCGGCACGGGGACGCCGTCGAAGTCGACCGCGTACGACGCCAGCACGGCGCCGATCACCGCGGCGGCCGTGCTGGTGCCCAGTGAACGGAACAGCGCGTTGAGTCCGTTCGATGCACCGGTCTCGCTCTGCGGCACGGAGCGCATGATCAGCATCGGCATCGAGGCGTAGCCGAAGCCGATGCCGAAGCCGATCAGGATGTTCGCGACGAGGATGTGCCACACCTCGGACGACAGCACCAGCGTGAACGCATAGGCGGCGATGAGCGAGGCCGCACCCAGGATGAGCAGGAGCTTCGGCCCTGTGCGCCGGGCGATCCGCCCGGCGACCGGAGAGAGGAGCATCATCACGATGCCCGACGGCATGACGATGAGGCTCGCGGCCAGGAGCGACAGGCCGAAGCCGGCGCCCGTCGCGACGGGCAGCTCCAGCATCTGGGGGTACACCACGTTCGAGGCGAAGAGCGCGAAGCCCATGGCGATCGATGCGATGTTGGTAAGCAGCACAGCGGGGCGCGCCGCAACCCGCAGATCGAGCAGAGGTTCGTCGATCCGCAGCTCGTACCATCCCCAGACCAGCAGGACCACGGCTCCACCGCCTCCGAAGGCCAGTACGGCCGGCGACGCCCAGCCCCATTCGTTGCCGCGCGAGATCGCGAGAAGGATGCCGATCAGTCCGACCGCGAGCCCCGCAGCGCCCAGGTAGTCGAACCTGCCGGCCGTCCGCAGCACGCTCACGGGCACGATCCACAGCACCAGCGCGAAAACGACGACACCCAGGCCGGCGGCGACCCAGAACAGCACGTGCCAGTCGGCACGCTCGGTGATGACAGCGCTGATCGGCAGACCGAGAGCACCGCCCACTCCGAGCGTCGCGCTCATGAACGCGATCGCCGAATCGACCCGGTCTTCGCGCAGCACATCGCGCATGATCGAGATGCCCAGCGGCACGACGCCCACGATCGCTCCCTGCAGCGTGCGTCCGACGATGATGCCGACGATCCCGGGCGACAGCGCGGCGACGATCGAGCCGACGATCATCACCGCTACCAGGACGAGCAGGATGCGGCGCTTGCCGTACATGTCGCCCAGGCGTCCCGAGATCGGCGTGATCACGGCGGCGGCCAGGAGCGTGGAGGTCACGACCCACGCGGTGTCCTCGCGGCTCGCGTTCAGCAGCTCAGGCAGCTTCGACTGGATCGGCACCATGAGCGTGAACATGAAGGATGACGCGAGCCCCGCCGTCGCGAGGACTGCGACGATCGCGCCCTGCGGCGGCATCCGGGTGAGGCGTCTGCGTGCGTCCTCATCCGATCCCATCCTTCGAGGCTATCGGTGCCCGAGCGCGCGAGGGCGGCCCGGTCGGAACCCCCTTCGCGAGTGCGAGACTGGGCGTATGGGCATCGACATCCGTCCGCTCGACACGGTCGAGGACGTCTTCACCGCCTCGGCCGTGCTCGCCGACGTCTGGGGCGGCGACCGCTCGGGCATGCCCCCCAATCTGCTGCGGGCGCTCGCGCACTCGGGCAACTACGCCGTCGGGCTGTGGGACGAGGGCCGCATGGTCGGGGCATCCGTCGCCTTCTTCGCCGCGCCCGCGGCCCGCTCCATGCACTCGCACATCACGGGGGTGCTGCCGGGGCTCCAGAGTCGAGGACTCGGGCGGGTGCTCAAGCAGCATCAGCGCGAGTGGGCGCTCGCGCGCGACGTCGGGCACATCACCTGGACCTTCGATCCACTTGTCGCCCGCAACGCTCACTTCAACCTCCGCGTGCTGGGCGCGCGCGTGACCGAGTACCTCGTCGACCACTACGGACCCATGGACGACGGCGTCAACCGCGGCGACGAGTCCGACCGGATCATGGTCTCGTGGGCGCTCGCCGCTCCGCCCGTCGCGACGCCGTCGCTCGACCGGGTCCTGGCATCCGTCGCCGTCCCGCGCGACATCAGCGAGATCCGTCTGGCATCGCCGACGGATGCCGCGGCATGGCGCACGCGCGTGCGCGACGCGCTCGTCGGCCACCTCGCGGACGGCCTGACGATCGGCGGGTTCGACGACGACCTGGGGTACCTCCTCGTCCGGCCCCGCTAACGTGGATCGGGTGATCACCGCCGAATGGACACCGCACCGCCGCGACGACCGGGAGCTCCTGGGCTGGATCCGGCCCGAAGGCGCGGATTGGGTGGCCGTGGACCTGCTCGGGCGCGAGGCCACCGGTCCGGTCGAGTGGCTGGATGCCGAGGACGCCCTCGAAGCCGGCGGGCTCGCCTGGCTCGCAGAAGTGTGGATGCTCGAGACCGACGACGGGGCCATCCGCGTGCGGATCGCCGAAGTCACCCCGCCGGGGCGCCCCGGAGATGCGGGCCGTGTCGTCGTCCACAGTGACGACTTCGGCTCGGTCGACGTGCCCTACACGCGCTATGAGCTCGCCTGGCCCGCACCGGCCGAGCTGCGCCACAAGCGGCCGGGCGAGGCATCCGAACTCCAGAATTTCTGAACTCGTCGGTATCAGAGGGAATCCGATCGACTCCTTCTCTCCGAAGTCGCGTTATGGAACGCGCATCGCGCCGTCTCATGGATGACGTGAAAGGAGAGGCTCATGAAGGAGTCCACGATGCGAGAAGCACTCGAAGAGCTCATCGCCGCCATGACGTCGTCGCGCTCGCGCGCTCGCCGCGCCCGTACCGAGGGCATGCCGCGCAACCTCCGACCGCACCGCACGCGTTCGACGTTCGTGCCCTCGCCCGACGTGACGCTCACGTCGCACCTCGCGATCTGACGCGACCTCGGGGCTAGCCTGAGGGCATGCCCATCGCCCGACCCGCAGCATCCATCGCCCTCGAGGGATTCGAGCTGCGCGTGCTGCATCTGCCGCTCGTCTCGCCCTTCACGACCTCGTTCGGCACCGAGACGGTGCGCGAGGTCATCGTCGTCCGGGCGCTGACCGCGGACGGTGACGGATGGGGCGAGATCGTGACGCAGCGCGAGCCGACGTACTCGAGCGAGTACACACAGGGCGCGTGGGATGTCGCGCTCAGGTTCCTCGGGCCGGCGCTGCTCGATCGGGGGCGACTTGCGCCCGAGGAGATCCCCACTGTCCTCGAGCCTCTGATCGGGCACCGCATGGCCAAGGCCGGGCTGGAGCTCGCGGTGCTCGATGCCGCGCTGCGCGCCGAGGGGCGCGCGCTCGGCGAGTACCTCGGCGCCGCACGCGACCGGGTGCCGTCGGGGGTGTCGGTCGGGATCCAGCGCGATCCCGCGGCTCTCGTCGACGCTGTCGGCGGGTATCTCGACGAGGGCTACGTGCGCATCAAGATCAAGATCAAACCCGGCCGCGACGTCGCCGACACGGCGGCCGTGCGCGACGCGTTCGGCGCGATCCCGCTGCAGGTCGACGCCAACTCGGCCTACACCCTGGCCGACGCCGCGACCCTCGCCGAGCTCGACCGGTTCGATCTGCTGCTGATCGAGCAGCCGCTGCAGGAGGACGACCTGGTCGACCACGCGGCGCTCGCCCGACAGCTGCGCACCCCCGTGTGCCTGGACGAGTCGATCACCTCGGTCAAGGCCGCCGCCGACGCGCTCGCGCTGGGCTCGGCATCCATCGTCAACATCAAGGCCGGACGCGTCGGCGGCTATCTCGAAGCCGTCGCGATCCACGACCTCTGTGCGGCCGCCGGTGTACCCGTGTGGTGCGGGGGCATGCTCGAGACCGGCATCGGTCGGGCGGCGAACGCGGCGCTCGCCGCGTTGCCCGGATTCACGCTGCCGGGCGACGTCTCGGCCTCCGGCCGGTTCTACCACCGCGACATCGTGACGGAGCCGGCAGTGCTCGAGGACGGCCATGTGCGCGTGCCGACCGGTCACGGCCTGGGCGTGGAGATCGACCCTGTCGCGCTCGAGGACTTCACGGTCGCGCGCGAGACGATCCGGCGGTAGCCGTGCGGCGCGCGCTTCGGGGATCGACGGTCGTCGGCGTCGTCGCGATCCTCGCGGGCTGCGCGGTCGCTCCGGTCGGCAACGGTCCGCCACCAGACGGGGTGACCGTCGAGTTCGTCCAGCTGCGGTCGGACGTCGCCGCCCGCCAGGCGCAGGTGCAGGTGCGCAACGACACAGACGAGGCGATCGAGATCGGAGCCGTCCACGTCGCCGATGCCCGCTTCGAGGGCGACGCCATGCGGGTCATCGAGGGTCGTACGACCAGCGTCGCCCCCGGCGGGACGACCGACATCCGCATACAGCTTCCGCCGATGAACTGCGACGTGACCGAGGGCTCGATGTCGGTGCTCCTCGAACTCGACGACCATGCGGTCGAGGCGCCGCTGCCCGACGCGCTCGACGTCATCGCACCGCTGCACGAGCGCGAGTGCCTCGCGGCGCAGGTGAGGGACGCCGCATCCCTCGCGTTCACGTCGTTCGAGCCGTCGCCGGCCGGGGAGCCGGCGACCCTCGTGCTCTCGGTCGAGCCGACGGGTGAGGGATCGGCCGAGGTGATCGGCATCCAGACGACGAACCTGCTGACCTTCGCGGCTGCGGCCGGGATGACGGCCGACACGTATCCGCTCGAACTCGAGATCACCCCGACATCCGACGCGATCGGGATCGCGCTGCCGCTCGTGCCGCTCCGTTGCGATCCGCACGCCGTGCAGGAGGACAAGCGCGGCACGGTGTTCACCCTCGAGGTCGCCCTCGACGGCGTACCAGGCGAGATCGAGCTCGCGGCGTCCGAGGAGATGCGCGGGCAGATGCTCACGTGGGTCGCCGATTGGTGCGGCTTCGGCGGCTGAGCGATTCTCGTAGGCTGGGCGGCTCTCGTAGGCTGGGCGGCATGAGCAGTGTCGCTCCCCAGGACCCCGCCGCCGCGCGCGGCATCTCGCGCCGCACCCAGTCCGAGATCTATCGCGCCGGCATCAGCGGTACGAAGCCGCTGGTGCCCGTCGACTCCGACGCGCTCGAGGCGGCCGCCGGCAAGGCGCTCAGCGCTGAGGCGTTCGCGTACATCGCGGGCGGCGCGGGTGCCGAGCGCACGGTCGCCGCCAACCGGGCGGAGTTCGGCCGGTGGCAGCTGTGGCCCCGACCCCTGCGCGATGTCTCGGCACGCGATCTGTCGATCGAGTTCCTCGGAGCCACGCGCCCGACACCGCTGCTGCTCGCACCCCTCGGGGTCATGGAGATGGCGCACCCCGAGGCAGACCTCGCGGTCGCGCGGGCAGCCGCATCCCTCGGCATCCCGTACACCCTCTCGAACCAGGCCTCGTTCCCGATGGAGGAGGTGCGGGATGCCGCGCCCGCCGGATCGCGGATGTTCCAGCTCTACTGGTCGGCGTCGGACGAGCTCAACGCCTCGCTGCTGCGGCGGGCCGAGGCATCCGGGTGCGAAGCCATCGTCGTGACGCTCGACACCCATCTGCTCGGCTGGCGCACGCGTGACCTCGACCTCGCCTACCTGCCGTTCACGCGAGGGATGGGCATCGCGCAGTACACGAGCGATCCCGTCTTCCAGCAGTTGGTGCGCGAGCGCGCGCGGGCAGCGACGCCGAGCGATGCCCCGCCCGTCAAGATCACGCCCAAGGCCGTCGCGGCGGGCGTGACGATCGCGCGCAAGGGACGCGCGCTCACCGGCGCGGGCCTGCGCGACAGCCTGCGGTCGCCGCTGCCGCGCGCGGCGGTCGAGACGTTCCTCGACGTGTTCTCGACCCCCGCGCTGACTTGGGGCGACCTCGCGAAGGCGCGGGAGTGGACGAGCCTTCCGATCATCCTCAAAGGCATCGTCCACCCCGACGATGCGATCGCGGCACTCGATGCGGGCGTCGACGGCATCTGGATCTCGAACCACGGCGGACGCCAGATCGACCAGTCGGTGCCGACGCTCGCGGTGCTGCCGACGATCGCCGAGCGCGTCGCCGGACGCGTGCCGATCGTGTTCGACTCGGGGGTGCGACAGGGATCGGATGCCGCCATCGCGCTCGCCCTGGGGGCCACCGCCGTCGCGATCGGCCGCCCGTACTCGTACGGCCTGGGAATCGCGGGCGAGGCCGGCGTTCGCGAAGTGCTGCGCAACCTCCTCGCCGAACTCGACATCACGCTGGGGCTCTCGGGCGGCACGAGGATCACCGACCTGGACCGGGGAGTTCTGCGCGAAGCTTGAGCAATGGTCGACATCGAGCTCGCGCGCATCCCGGCGGGAGGCATCGAGCTGCGCGATGCGCGTCGCAAGGTTCGCCGCACCGTCGAGCTCGAGCCGTTCGAGATCGGCGTCTTCGCCGTCACGCAGGAGCTGCTCGGTGAGATCCTCGGCATCACCGCCTCTCATCCGCGACGACCGGCCGTCGATGTGAGCTGGCTGCGTGCCGTGCACTTCTGCAACGCGGCGTCGGAGTGGGAGGGCCTCGACCACGCCTACTCGTTCGACGGCGAGGACGTCACGTGGCACGTCGACTCCGACGGCTATCGCCTGCCGACCGAGGCCGAGTGGGAGTTCGCGTGTCGCGCAGGTTCGACGGGTCCGCACTACGGACCGCTCGCCGAGGTGGCGTGGACGGCCGGCGACGGCGTGAGTGCGCCGCAGGACGTCGGCGGGAAGCTGCCCAATCTGAACGGTCAGTTCGACACGCTCGGCAACGTGTGGGAATGGTGCTGGGACTTCCTGGATCCGGCGCGCTACGACGACTACCGCGTGTTCCGCGGCGGGGGCTTCGCCGACGACGCGTGGAGCGTGCGGGCGTCGGTCCGCCGCGGTGGCGGGCCCCGGATGCACCACGACGACGTCGGCGTGCGGATCGCGCGGGGCGGCTTCGATGCTCGGGATGCCGCACAGGGCTGGTCGGCGAAGGCAGACCGTGAGCGCGCCCTCTTCGACGGGCCCACGCCGCCCGGATGGACTCCGCAGCGCTGAGTAGGCTGTAGCCCGTGACCACGCCACCGCCCTACTACCCGCCCCCGTACGGCGGCGGACCGCAGCCGCTCTCGCCCAGTGACGAGAAGCTGTGGGCGACGCTCATCAACCTCGGCGGGCTGCTGTTCGGGTTCCTCGCGCCACTCATCGGCTACCTCGTGCTGAAGGACCGCGGCCCGTTCGTGCGTGCTCACGCCGCGACGGCGCTGAACTTCCAGCTGACGCTGATCATCGCCTACATCGCGGGGTTCATCCTGACCTTCATCGTGATCGGGATCTTCGTCATCATCGCCGCGTACGTGCTCAACATCGTGTTCTGCATCGTCGCCGCTGTGAAGGCCAATCAGGGGCAGTGGTACACCTACCCGATGTCGATCCCGTTCGCCAGCTGAGCAGGTCTGCGCTCAGCGCGTGAGGGTGTAGAAGCGGAACGCCGAGAAGCCGTCGATCGGCAGCACGTCGACATCGCGGAACCCCGCCTGCCGCGCATAGCGCTCGAGCGTGGCCGGGCGCATGACGGTGCCGGTCGCCACCGAACCCGGCGCCGACATCGAGTCGGGCAGGCAGAGGAAGAGGCTGTACCCGTACATGACGCGCTCGACCTCGTCGCCGTCGGGCGCGAAGGCGTCGGCGACGGCTTCGTCCATGACGACGACGACGCCGTCCGGCTTCACCGCCTCATGCATCGCCGAGAGAACCCGTACCGGATCGGGCATGTCGTGGAGCGCCTCGAAGACGAAGGCCGCGTCGTAGGGGCCGGCGAGCTGTTCGCCCGCCGTGACGGCGAAGGTGACGGCATCCATCCCCTTCGCGTGTTCCTTCGCCGCCGCGATCGACGGTGCGTCCACATCGAGCCCGTCGATCCGGGCATCCGGGTAGGCGCGCGACAGCGCGATCGTCGACCAGCCGTGACCGCAGCCGATGTCGGCGATCCGTGCGCCCGGGCGCGAGAGCACGTCGTGGACGTGAGGGACGGATGCCAGCGCCCCAGCCAGCCGGGACGAGAACCAGGGGCGGTTGACGTCGCCCTGCGCGTCGCGCGCATCCGCGCCGAACTCCGACCAGCCCACGCCTCCGCCCGTGCGATACGCGTCCAGGAGGTCGGGCAGCCGCATCGCGGCCGCCGCCACCATGCGCGCGAGCGGCGCCGAGTACACGAGCGACGAAGAGTCCGCGAGCGCCGCGGCGTGGGCAGGCGGCAGCGCGAACGTACCGTCCGTCTCGATCAGGATGCCGGCGACCGCCTGCTGCTCGAGCCACTCCCGCGCATAGCGCGCGTGCATCCCTGCGGCGTCGGCGAGGTGATCGACGGTGCGCGGCCGCTCCGCGAGCAGTCGGTAGAGGCCCAACCGATCGCCGACGTAGATCGAGAGGATCTCGAAGCCGCCGATCACGCGTGCGAACACGGCGTCCGCGAAGTCCGATTCGTCGTCCATGAGGCCTCCTCGTCGACGCGCCACATGGTAGTCCTGTGGGGCCTGGCGCAGAAGGTGCGCCGATAGACTTGAGGGATGCCGGGCTCTCCGGCGCACACCCCCTCCCGACCATTGGAGCCACCGTGGCCGAGCAGTCCCGCCTCGACAAAGTCATCGCCCTCGCCCGCCACCGCGGGTTCGTCTTCCAGGCCGGTGAGATCTACGGCGGGTCCCGCTCCGCATGGGACTACGGTCCCCTCGGCACCGAGCTCAAGGAGAACATCCGCCGCCAGTGGTGGCAGACGTTCGTCCGCGGCCGTGGCGACATGGTCGGCCTCGACTCGTCGGTCATCCTGCCCAAGCGCGTGTGGGAGGCATCCGGTCACGTCGCGACCTTCACCGACCCGCTGGTCGAGTGCCTCAACTGCCACAAGCGCTTCCGCGCCGACACCCTCGTCGAGGACTTCGAAGCCCGCAAGGGTCGCAAGGCCGAGAACGGTCTCGCCGACGTGCCCTGCCCCAATTGCGGCGTCAAGGGCCAGTACACCGAGCCCAAGGCGTTCTCGGGCCTCATGAAGACCTATCTCGGCGTCGTCGACGACGAGTCGGGAGTGCACTACCTGCGCCCCGAGACGGCGCAGGGCATCTTCATCAACTTCGGCAACGTCGTGACGGCGGCGCGCAAGAAGCCGCCGTTCGGCGTCGGCCAGGTCGGCAAGGCGTTCCGCAACGAGATCACCCCCGGCAACTTCATCTTCCGCACGCGCGAGTTCGAGCAGATGGAGATCGAGTTCTTCACGCCGCCCGCCGAGGCCGGCGAGTGGTTCGATCACTGGGTGCAGGCGTGCTGGAACTGGTTCGTCGACCTCGGCATCGACCCCGCGAACATGCGCCAGTTCGACGTGCCGAAGGAGGACCGCGCGCACTACTCGGCCGGCACGATCGACGTCGAGTACCGCTTCGGCTTCACCGGCAAGGAGTGGGGCGAGCTCATGGGCATCGCCAACCGCACCGACTTCGACCTCACGAGCCACACCGAGGCATCCGGTCAGTCGCTCACGTACTTCGACCAGGCGTCGGGCGAGCGCTACACCCCGTACGTCATCGAGCCGTCGTTCGGCCTCACGCGCGCCATGATGGCGTTCCTCGTCGACGCCTACCGCGAAGAAGAGGTGCCCAACGCCAAGGGGGGCACCGACACCCGCACGGTCCTCGCGCTCGACCCGCGTCTCGCGCCGGTCAAGGTCGCCGTACTGCCGCTCTCGCGCAACGAGAACCTGTCGCCGCTCGCGCGCTCCGTCGCCGACGAGCTTCGCGGCCACGGGTGGAACACCGACTTCGACGACGCCGGCGCGATCGGCCGCCGCTATCGCCGCCAGGACGAGGTGGGCACGCCGTTCTGCGTCACGGTCGACTTCGACTCGCTCGATGACAAGGCCGTGACCGTGCGCGATCGCGACACGATGGCGCAGGAGCGCGTGCCGCTCGACGGGCTCGTCGCGTTCCTCTCGGAGCGCCTGCGGGGCGCCTGACCGCACCAAGACCGGAGGGCCTGCGCGCAGCGATGCGGCAGGCCCTCCGGCGTTGCCGGGATGGGTGTCCCGGCGGACGGGTGCGGACGACTCTGGGGATAGATGCCGGCCGCACCCGGGTCTACTCGGTGCGGCGGCGCGAGCCGCGCACCGCGAAGGCGATGACGCCGGCGGTCAGCAGCACGGTGGCGATGCCGACGATCGGCAGCAAGGGGCCGCCGCCCGTGAGCGCGAGACCGGTCGGGCCGTCGGTGAGCGGCAGTTCCGCAGGCGGCTCCGGATCTGTCGGGTCGGTGGGAACCGTCGGGTCCGTCGGATCGGTCGGTGCCCCGTCGTCCTCATGCACGAAGCGGTTGTCGACGGTGATCCGCGCCGTCGCCCCCTCGGCGATCGTGACGGGGGCGCCGGCCTCGAAGCCGTCCCACCTGAACGTGTCGTCGGCGAAATCGCCGGCGAGGGATGCCGCATCCTCACCCGTCACGGAGCACTCGGCGCCGACGGGCAGACCGTCGACGACGGCGGACGTCGAGATCGACACGTCCGCCCTGCCGGTGGCTGCGGGAATCCCCTCCAACGTGCAGGCGTAGTCGATCGAGAACACGCGCTCTGCGCCGCCGGTGTAGCCGACGGCATCAGTCCCCTGACGGGGTGTGACGGTCTTGGCGATCTCGAGCGCACCGAGGGCAGGCTCCACCACCGTCGCGTCGGTGTTCGTGTACGTGCACACGATCGGGTCGGCCGCCTCGATGGAGCCCGGGAGAGTGAGGCTCGCGCCGGTCGCGATGGGCAGAGCGACACCGTCGCCGTCGACGCACGCGAGGCTCGTGAAGCTCCATGGCGTCGCCGCGGTGTCCTCGGTGATCGTGATGGTCTCACTCTCCACGAAGTCGTGGGAGATGGATGCTGCGCCCCCCGCGCCGACGGCGGTCGGGGCGAGCGCGAAGCTCGAGGCCCAGAGCGACCCCGCGACATCGCTGGTCGAAGTGAATGTGAACGACGGGATCGCGGCGGTCGCGATATCCACCGTCTTCACGATCGTGAGCGAGCGCACGCGCTGGATCTCGGCGTAGAGGCACCCGTACGTCGAGGTCTGTTCGACCGTCTCGAAGCGGTTCACCGCCATACCCGACTCGGCGAGCGTCGGCGCGCACGAACCATCGGCACGGGGCGCGGTGAAGCCTGAGACGACGAGCGTGTAGCGGTCGCCGTCCGGACCCGTGAAGGACCGATCGCCGATCGTGCCGGTGAACTCGAGCACGTCGTTGTTCGCCGGGTTCGATGCGGGCTGGGCGTTGTTGGGCGTCTCGTTCAGCATCCATTCGTATGGCAGCCGGAGCCCGAGCAGGTTCACCTGCATCGTGCCCCGGAACCAGTCGTTGGCGAGCGTGCGCAGCGGGTTGTTGCGGTGCACCATGCGGCCGACATTGAAGGTCGTGCCGGTCTCGATCGAGGCGATCGCGGCGGGCTCGAAGCCGACCGCGCTCTGCGCAGACAGGTCGAGCTGTGCGGCGCCGCACGCCGTCCCGGTGCTGCCGTGCGCCGAGTAGGCGATCGAGCCCGGCGAAACGGCCCCAGAGCGTCCGTCGGTGAAGGCCGCGGCGGCCGTGCCCGGGTCACCCCCGGGGTTTGCGATCGGACCACCGGTCACGGTCGCGGCGGCAGAGCCGTACCGGGCGCAATCGACGAGGTCGGGCGCCGCAGCGCCTTGTTCGACGCCGGTGTGACCGATCATCTCGGCGGTGATCCCGGCGGGCACGGCGACCGTCGCCGCCGACGCGGGCACCGCGGTGAAAGCGATGGCTGACCCGGCCAGAAGGACCACGGCGGTCGTCGCGGCCGCGCGACGAATCGTGAAAGGCGCGCGCGGACGCGCGTTGGAATACTGCATTGAACGTTCCCCCAAAGCGGCCCCCCGGCCGCCACTCCCGCCGCCTCACGCCCCAGATCGCGGAACGGCTTGACCTATGAGACGGGCGCAGCGCGGTTCTATTACGCGAACCGGTGAATCCGAACCCTGTGCGAGACTCGACGGACGTGCTGTCTCCCCGGGCTGCGACGCAGGAGGTCATGTTGACGACGTGGGCGCTGATGCTCGCGCGCGCACGCGCGCGTGCGGGCACGCTCCTCGCCCTCGTCGCGACGGTCGCCGTCCTCGTCCTCGGAGTCTCGGCGGTGATCGGCGCGATCGGCTCGGCTGTGCGCGCCGCCGTCGTCGCGGCCGTCGACGCCGCTCCCGAAGAGGACCGCGCCGCGATTCTCACCATCCCGGCATCATCGGATCCCGACGCGCAGCAGGACGCCGCGACCGCGCTGATCTCGCGGCTGTTCGGTCCGTCGCTGATGGTCGACCCGCTTCCCGCGACCGACGGCGGCGCGCTGCGATGGCAGCTCACGGTCGACCCCGACGGACTCGACCCGTGGGGAGTCCCGACCATCGCCGCCGACCTCGAGCGTCTCGACCTGGCTGCCCGGGCGGTCGACGGTCTCGCGCCGCAGGGCGCGTCCGTCGACGGCGGCCTCGCCGCGACGCTGACCGCCGCCGCCGAGGGGGTGCGGGCCGTCCAGACGGTCATCCCGGTTCCCCTCGCGCTCATCGCGATCGGCGGCATCCTCGCGACGCTGCAGCTGGCCCGCCTGCTCGGCGACGGGCGCGCCGGAGAGGCGACGCTGTTGCGCGCGCGGGGAATCGCGCCGCGGGCGGCCCGTCGGGCGGCCGTGACGGAGCTCGTCACGGTGACCCTCGTGGGCGCCGTCCTCGGCTGGATGCTCGCCGCCGTCCTCGTGACACTGCTCGCCGGATGGTCGGCGGCCGTCTTCCTGGCGGCCCTGCGGGCAACCTGGATCATCCCCCTCGTCGTCGTGTTGATCCTGGGCCCGATCGCGGGCGGTGCCGCGCATCGTGCCGCCGATACGGCAGCCGAGCCGCGCGGCGGTCGCTCGCGCGCGGCGGTCACGGGCCTCAGCGCCACCCTCCTCGTCCTCGCCGCGGGTTTCTTCGTGTGGCAGCTGCGCGGCCTGTCCGAGACAGGGACGCCGGATGCCTGGGGTTTCGTCGTGACGGCCGTCGCGCCCGCGCTCGCACTGGCCGCGGCATCCGTCCTCGTCCTCACGCTCTTCGCCCCGCTCGCGCGCATCGTCGCGCGAGGCGCCGCCCGCGGACGGGGCTTCGCCGGGGTGTTCCCGGCTCGCATGGTCGCTCGGCACCTCGGCGCCTTCGGCGTCGTGGTGGCGCTCGTCGCCCTCGGCGCGGGCGGTGCCGTCATGGCGGGCGCGTCGATCTCGACGTGGGAGCTCGTGTCGGCGCAGGCGGCGCAGCTGCGGGCCGGCGGCGAGGCCCGTGCGGTCGCAGGAGTCGAGCGGGTGTCATCGGGTGACGTCGCCGAGATCGCCGCGCGGGCCGATGCGGCCGCCGTGCTCTCGTACGCCGGGGCCGTGAGCGACATCGATACCTCGCTCGTCGCGATCCCCGATGCTGCTGTCGGCGCGGTCGTCTCCCCGCTCCCCGCGGCAGGGATCGATCCGTCTGCGATGGCGGGGCAGCTCGCCCATGATCCCGTGGGTGCTGCCCTCTCGGCTGACGCAGACCGGCTCACGGCGACCTTCGGGATCCGGGGGAGTGTCGAGAGCAGGCTCGTCGAGTCCGAGGACGGCGATTTCGTGTTCACACCCGAAGGCGAAGTCCTGACGGAGGAGTTCTTCGCGCTTCCCGAACTCGACCTGCTCGAAGCGGACGCCTGGGTCGTCGACGCTCTCGGAACGCCCATGCGCGTCGCGCTCGCCCTGTCCCTCGATGCCGACCCGAACGTCGCGGGTGAAGGGGTCCTGACCGCCGATGGCGCCCTGCCCGACGGGGCGGCGCCGTGGACGCTGGTGGGGTTGCGGGTCGGGTACCGCAACAGCGCCGGCTCGCAGACGCCGACGCTCACGCCTCTCGCGTTCACGACGGGCGCCGGTGCCGAGGTGCCGTGGCCGTCGGAGGAGCCCATCCTGCTGGGCGACGGGGTCGACGTCACCCTCATGACGTTCGCGCCGGTGCCGGATGCGGTGCCCGCCGTCGTGTCGACGACGCTTGCAGACGCGTTCGGTCTCGACGTAGGCGATGTCTACGATCTCAAGCTCGCGCGCTCGAGCCGAGTCATCCCGTTCTCCGTCAGCGGCTTCGTCGACGCCGTTCCCGGCGCCACGGGCGACGCCGCCCTCATGCTCCCGCTCGGAGCCGTGACGCAGAGCCTCTTCGCCTCGTCGGGATCCGCGTTGCGCGGCGACCAGGTATGGGCTGCGGGACCGGATGCCGTAAGCGCGCTCGGAGCGGTGTTCGGCGCCGACGCCGTCGATGACGGGCGCCCGAACAGCGAGCTCACGTCGTCGCTCGCCGCGGCCTGGTGGACGGCGACCATCATCGGCGCGCTGCTGGCGGCCGTCGCGATCGTCGCGTCGACGACCGCCCTCGCGCGGCGGCGCGCGTCGGACGTGTTCGTCCTGCGCGCGCTCGGCGTGACGCCCGCTGCGCAGCGGCGCAGTCGATTCCGAGAGCTCGCCGGTGTGGCCGCGGGTTCCGCCGTGGCAGGTGCCGTGCTCGGCGGAGTCGTCGCAGGGCTGACGCTGCCCGCGCTGACGCTCGCCGCCGTGCCCGGCACGCCTGTCGTGCTGGCCGCAACGGTCGCCTGGGGATGGCTGCCGCCGATCGCGGTCGCCATCGTCCTCGTGTCCGCGGTCGCCCTCGCCACCATCGTCGCCGGGCGGCTCGTCGCGCATCAGAGTCGCGCCGGACGCGTGCGGGAGGCATCGTGACGGTGTCGACGTGGACGGGACTGCGAGGGCGGATGCTGCGCACGCGCCCGGGCGGGCCGCTGCTCGTCGCGGCGCTCTGCCTGGTCCTCGCCGGGATCGCAGCAGGGGTCCCGGCCGCCCTTGCCGTCCTCGGTGATCGGACGGTGCGGGACGCCGCCGATTCGCTCTCCCCGGGAGTACGCGATCTCGAGGCGACGGCAGCGGGCTTCCCGATATCGGGATCGGGGAACGCCGACCTGCCGGACGACGTCGCCGCTCAGTGGGGCCAGTTCGACGCCGCACTCGAGCGCATCCGCGACGAGATCGGCGCCCCGCTCGAGCCGCTGCTCGACCGAGCGCAATACGTCGCGCGTACGCAGAACACGTTCGGCATCGAGGGCGGCGACGAGCTCAACAACCTCGCGCTGGCCGTGGACCCCCGCTACGACGATCGCGCGGTGCTCGTCGACGGCGCATGGCCGACGGCGCCCGAGTCGCTGCCCGGTACGCAGGGGCTCGGCATCACGTCGATCGAGGTCGCCCTGTCGGAGCGCACCGCCGAGGAACTGGAATGGGGTGTGGGCGAGGTGCGAGGTGCCGACGGACCCGCTCCCATGGTGCTCTCGGGAACGTTCGAGGCCGCGCCGGGCTCGGACGACTACTGGTACCACGTCCCGTCGGTGCTGACGCCGCGCATCTGGATCGACGACGCGGGGCGTCACGTCGACGCGACGGCGTTCCTGAACCCCGTCGCGCTCGGCATGCTGCAGGGCTGGCAGGGCACGACGAACGTCTGGTATCCGCTGTCCGCCGACGAGATGGCCGCCGCCGATGCTCCGGAGGTCGTCCGGCAGCTGCGGACCTTTACGGCCAACGCGCATCCGGTCGCCTCGCAGTCCGCCGGGCTCGGCGGGGTGCTGACTCTGAACTTCCGGACGACGACCACGGCGACGATCGAGTCTGCACTGGCCACCACCCGTGCGATGGCGGCGGTCGTGGCGATCACGGCATCCGCTCCCGCAGGAGTCGCCGTCGCGGTGCTGGCGCTCGCGTGCCGCATCGTGGCTCGCGATCGCCGATCCGCTCTCGCACTTCTGGCGGCGCGCGGGGCGTCCGGCACCGAGATCCGCTCGACGCTCGCGCTGCACGGAGTCGTGTACGGCGCAGCGCCGGCTCTCGTGGGTGCGGCGGTCGTCCTCGGCGTCGGCTTCGCCGCCGGCATCCCCCTCACCGTCGTCGGAATCGCCGGCCCCCTCGTCGTGGCGGCGCTGCCGGTCGCCCTGTTGTGGTTCACGCCGCCTCCTCCCGCCGGACTGCGCGAGGAGATGAACGGGGATGCCGCGTCCTCCCCGGTGCAGCGTCGCCTCCGGGTCGCGCTCGAGGCCGTCATCGTCGTCGTGACGCTCCTGGTGACGGGGGCGCTCGCGAGCAGTGCGATCGGCGGAGCCCGCGTCGGCTCTGCCGGCGCACGGGCCGCGGGGGCTGGAGCCGACCTGCTCGTCGCGGCCGTCCCGCTGCTGTGGGCGCTCGTCGGCTGCATCGTCGCGCTGCGGCTGTATCCGCTGCCGCTCCGCGCGCTCTTCGCTCGGCTGGCTCGCGGGCCTTCACTCGTCGGGTTCCTCGGCGCGGCGCGGACACTTCGCGAACCCGCGGCGGGCGTCGCTCCCGTCCTCGCGCTTGTGATCGGTCTGTCGTCGGCCGTGACGTCGGGCGTCCTGCTGGGGTCGATCCAGCACGGGATCGACGCGACCGCGCGTGCCGAAGTGGGGGCGGATCTGCAGGTGGCGCGCGCCGACCTGACCCCGTCGATCCTCGACGAGGTGCGCGACATCGAGGGCGTCGAGGCGGTTGCGGGCATCGCGTCCGCCCCCGGCGGGTACGTGCGCGCGGTCAGGGATCTCACCGTCGTCACGATGCTGTTCGCCGATCCGGCGGAGGTGCTCTCGGCACAGGACCCCGGCTACCCGCTCATTCCGAGCGGTGCGGACCTCGCGGCGGAGGGGACCACCATCCCCGCCGTGCTCTCGGAGCGCGCGGCCGAGTCGATCGACGGGGCGACGGAGGTCACGATCGAGGGCGCGCCGTCGACGATCGAGGGCGTCGCCGCGGCATCGGCGCCGCAGGGCATCGGTCCGAACTGGGTCCTGGTCGACGAAGCACGGGAAGACCGGCTCATCCCCCAACGGACGCCCGCGCTGACAGCGGCGATCGTCGCGCTGGCTCCCGGAGTCGATTCGAGTGCCGTCGCGGCTGCCGTGCGCGGCATCGTCGGAGACACGGCGGATGTCACGACACCCGCGCAGCGCGCGGCCGAACTCTCTTCGAGCACCGGGGTTCTCGCGATCCGCGTCGCGCTCATCGCGAGCACCGTCGGCGTCGCCCTGCTGGGCGCCCTCACCGTGATGCTCACTCTCGCGCTGGGCGCGCGCGGCCGCGACCGGCTGGTCGCCCTGCTGCGCGTGCTGGGTGCACCGCCCCGCGCGGCGCGCGGTCTCGTCGCGTGGGAGCTCTGGCCCGGTGTCGTCGCCGCGATCGTCGTGGGAACCGGCGTCGGGCTCGCGCTGCCCGCCCTGCTGCTGTGGGCGGTCGACCTGAGCGCCTTCACGGGAGCGACCTCGCCCGGCTATCACCTCGATCCTCTGCTGCTGGCGGGGGCGATCCTCGGGTTCATCGCGGTCACCGCGGGGTTCACCCTGATCGCGCTCGCGCTCTCGCGCCGCGTGCGGGCGGCTTCGCTCCTGCGCACGAGTCAGGAAGGATGACACCGTGACAGAACCCGCGATCCTCTGCGCCGACCTCGTTCGGATCTTCACCGCGAAGGGCATCGAGGTGCAGGCGCTGCAGGGACTCAATCTGCGCATCGAGGCCGGCGAGCTCGTCGCCGTCGTCGGCGCGTCGGGGTCGGGCAAGTCGACGCTCCTCTCGATCCTCTCGAGCCTCGACACGCCTTCGGCCGGAACGGCCCGCGTCGGCGGGCGCGATCTGCTCACCATGACTCCCAAAGGTCGCGTGGACTTCCGGCGCCGCGTCGTCGGGTTCGTCTGGCAGCAGACATCCCGCAATCTCCTTCCCTACCTCACGGCGACCGAGAACGTCGGCGCCGCGCTCGCAGTCGCCGGGCTCGTGCCACGCGCTGAGCGGGCCGCCCGCGCGGCCGAGATGCTGGAGCTGCTCGAGATCTCCCACCGTGCGGACCGTCGACCGAGCGAGCTGTCGGGCGGTGAGCAGCAGCGCGTCGCCATCGCGATCGCCCTGGCCAACCGTCCGGAGGTGCTGCTGGCGGACGAGCCGACGGGCGAGCTCGACGACGAGACGTCGGCGCACGTTCTCGAGGCGATGCGCGCCGCGAACCGCGAGCTCGGCGTCACGACCCTGATCGTGACGCACGACCCGTCGGTGTCCTCGCACGTCGCCCGCACCGTCCAGATCCGCGACGGCCGCACGGCGACCGAAGTGCTGCGCACGACGGAGATCGACGAAGAGGGCGCCGAGCGCCACGTCGCCGCCGAGTACGCCGTGCTCGACAAGGTGGGCCGGATGCAGCTGCCCGAGGAGTACATGAAAGCCCTCGAACTGAAGGACCGCGTGCGGCTCGACCTCGAGCCCGATCATGTCTCGGTGCGCCCCGGGCAGCCCCACCCCCGCACGTCTTCGGAGGAACAGCCGTGACCGAGCCGATCCTTCTCGCCGCGAGCCTCACGCGCACGTTCTCCACTCCCGGCGGTGAAGTCCACGCCGTCGACGGCATCGACCTCGCCGTCCATCCCGGTGAGCTCCTCGTCGTGCGGGGCGCCTCCGGCGCCGGCAAGACGACGCTCCTGAACCTCCTCGGCGGTCTCGACGAGCCCACATCCGGCCGCGTCGTCCTCGACGGGCAGGATCTCGCCTCGCTGTCGGAGTCTGCGCTCGCCGACATCCGGCACCGCGCCCTCGGCATCGTGTTCCAGTCGTTCGGCCTCATCCCCGTGCTCTCTGCGGCCGAGAACGTCGAAGTGCCCCTGCGGATCTCGCGCACCGAGCCGCGCGAGCGCGACGAGCGGGTCGCCGCAGCGCTCGCCGAAGTCGGGCTCTCGGGCCAGGCGGCCCAACGACCCGACGAGCTCTCCGGCGGTCAGCAGCAGCGCGTCGGCATCGCGCGGGCGATCGTGACCCAGCCGCGCGTGCTCATCGCCGACGAGCCGACCGGCCAGCTCGACAGTCGCACCGCGGCATCCATCATGGATCTCCTCGCGACGCTCACACACGAGCGCGGCATCGCCGCCGTCGTCGCGACGCACGATCCGCTGCTGGTCGCGCGTGCCGATCGTGTGATCGAGCTGCACGACGGCCGCGTCACGACGACGGAGACACAGGCGACGGATGCCGCGGCCGAGCCCGTGATGTCCGTCCCCCTCACGCGCGCAGAACTGCGCGCCGCGCGCGAACGCTCGGGCGACTGAGTTCAGCCCACCGCGAGGCGGTGAACGAGGTCTGCGGGCTCCGCGCGCAGCTGGGCGATCCGTCTTGGGGTGAACCGTCGCACCTGCAGGTCGACGATTGCGGCCGCCGCCACCTCGCTCACCGCGAAGGCGGCGGCGACCGCCGAGATCAGGTCGTCGTCGTCAGCGTCCGTGTCGATCGACGCGCACAGGTCGAGCAGCGTCGCCGGCTCCTCGAGAGCGAGGACGTACGCGCTGAGGATCCCCCGGCGCTCGAGCGCGTGACGGCGCTCCTCGGTGTCCACTGACCCTAGACCGCCGGGTCGGTCGGAGCCGCCGTGCCCTTCGCCGCCTTCTTGGCCGCTCCCGCGACCGCCGCGGTCTCGACCGGCACGTCGAGCGACTTGAGCGCGAACGCCTGCATGAGCGTCGTCAGGTCGAGCCCCGTCAGGTTCTTGACGACCTCGGTGCCCTCGCCGAGCACCTTGCCGACCGTCTTCGTCACCTCGGACGCCCCGTCGGTCGACACGACCGTGAGCTTGTCGATGTTGCCGATCGGCGCCGCCGCGGCGGCGACGATCTCGGGCAGACGCGAGATGATCTCCTGCGCGAGGGCGGCCTCGCCGTACTTCTGCAGCGCGAGCGCCTTGGCGTCTGTCGCGGCGGCCTCGGCGAGACCCTCGGCCTGGATCGCGGTGGCGCGGGCCTCACCTTCGGCGCGCACACCCGCGGCGAGGGCCACCTGGCGGTCGCGCTCGGCCTCACCGGCGAAGCGCACGGCCGTCGCGGACGCCTCGGCATCCTGCACAGCGGCGACCTTGTTCGCCTCGGCGATCTTCGTCCGCTTGAAGGCGTCGGCCTCGGTCGCGGCGTTCGCGGCGTCGCGCTGCGCCGTCGCCCGCTGCACCTCGGCGTAGGCCTGCGCCTCGGCGGGCTTGCGCACCTCGATGTCGAGGCGCTCCTGCGTCACGAGCGCCTGCTCGGTGAGCGCTTCGCGCTCCTGCACGGCGACGAGCTTGTCCTGTTCGGCGGTCGCGAGCTGACCGGCCGCCTGCGCGTTGGCGTTGGCTCGGTCGGTCTCGGCCTTGATCGAGGCTTGGCGCAGCGACAGCGCCTTCTGGCGTTCAGCGATCTGCTCGGCAGCCTCGATGCGCGCGAACTCACTGGCACGGGATGCCTCGGCTTCGCTGACCTCGGCGACCTGACGTGCGCGGGCCGCCTCGGCGCGACCGAGGTTGGCGAGGTAATCGCTGCCCGGCGTCGAGATGTCGCTGATGTTGAGGAGGTCGACCTGCAGGCCCTGCTCGACGAGATCGGCCTTCGTCTCGGCCACGACGCGGTCAGACAGTCCCTTGCGGTCCGAGATGATCTGCTCGATCGTCATGTCGCCGATGATCGAGCGCAGCGATCCCTCGAGGGATTCCTTGATGATCTCGGTCAGGGCGTCCTGCTGCGAGAGGAAGCGCTGACCGGCGCGGCGCACGCCCTCTTCGGTGCCGGAGACCTTGAAGTTGATGGACGCCTTGATGGCGATCTTGATGCGGTTCTTGTCGACGCCCTCGACCGTGATGCCGATCTGGCGCTGCTCGAGCGAGATCGAGAAGCCCTGCTGCAGGATCGGCCACACGAACGTGCGACCGCCGATCACGACGCGCTGGCCGGTCACCTCACCCGGCGCCGCCTTGCCCGCACCGCGCCCGACGATGATGAGGGCCTCGTTCGGGGGCACGCGGCGGATGCGGCGTGCGATGAACACGATGAGCCCCAGCACCGCCACGACGAGGGCGATGATGGCGATGACCTGGATGAGTTCGTTCGTCATGCTGTCCTTTCGAGGACGGTGGGAGGACTAGTCCGCGACGACTTTGACGCGGGTGCCGGCGTGCTCGACGACACGGATGCGCACGCCCTCGGCGATGGGTTCGTCCGAGTAGGCGAGGCGCCGCTCGATCTCGTGCGGGCCGTCGAGGCTCACCTCGCCGCCCGACGGTGAGATCGACGAGCGGGTGACGCCGGTCTGGCCGACGGCGGAGACGGGCACGCCATCGGAGCTCTTGGTGAGCTTCTTCACGAGCAGGAGGGCGACCAGATAGGCCGCGATGGCGAGGATCGCCGCGAGGACGTACGCCCACACCTGATCGAGGCCGGCTGTCGAGGTCAGGACCCCGGACGCCCCGAAGACGACCGCGGCGACGCCGAGCGCGGTGCCCGAGATCGCGCCCTCGCCGATCTCGAAGTGATCGAAGATGTCGCCGACGATGAGCGAGATCAGGAGGACGGCCAGGCCGACACCGCCGACGATGAGGAAGGGGAGCATTCAGGACCTCTTTTCACCGCTGCGTGCCGGGGGTTCTCTCCACCCTATCGAGGCGATCGCCGGCTCGGCGCGAGACCCTGATGGTGTGTGGATGAGTGCGAAGCGCGCGCCGCCTCGTCGAGGACCGCGGCACCGACCTCCCCGCCCGGACCCCACGGCGTGTAGGCGTCGGTCCACCAGCGCGTGCCGGCAGGAGGGCGGACTCCGGGGAGCAGGCGATCGATCTCGTCGAGCACCGGCAGCAGCCTCGGTCGCAGCACCGAGAGCACAGCCACGTCGTCGATGACGACCTGGAGGACGGCGCCCTCGTCGAGCGCGCGCAACTCGAACTCGACCCCTGCGAGAACGATCGCCGCGGCCGACGCGACGGCATCACCCGTGGTCGGCGTCGGGCCGAGCACGACGCTGCTACGAGGCATCCGTCGTCCTTTCCCGGCGCCGCGTGCGCGTGGCAGGCTCCGCCTCGACCGTGGGCATCGCGCCCGTCGTCGCGGGGAGATCCGCGGGCAGCGGGGCATCCGTCGCCTCAGCCGGCACGAAGTGCGCGAGCTGCACAAGCGCGGGCCGCTCACCGCGTCGGGCGAGGCGACCGCGCCCGGCGATCATCGGCTCGGCGTAGAGCTTCGGCAGGAGTTGTCCCTCAGCGCGGTCGCCCGACATCACGAGGGTCGTGCCGCCCGTGTCGCGGACGGCCTGGAGCGCGACATCGAACATGGCCCGCGATGCTCCGGCGACGGGGCGGGCCACGACGACGTTGAGGCGCAGGTCGCGCGCCGACGCGAGGTAGGGCAGGAGGGGTCTGAGGGGCTCGGTGCCACCCGCCGCGAGGATGTCGAAGTCGTCGGCGATCACGAGGATGCGGGGGCCCGAGGCATCCCGCGTCGTCTGCCGCTTCTCGAGCTCTGTCGCGATCGATTCCGCGAGCAGCCGTGCCTGCCGGCCGCTCGTCGCGTGTCCACCCAGATACGCATCCGGCACGTCCACGGCGAGGTCGCCACGGGAGTCCATGAGCGCGACGACGAGCTCCTCGGGAGAGTGCCGGTCGATCGCGCCCTGCACGATGCCGCGGAGCGCGGTCGTCTTCCCGCAGCGACTGTCGCCCAGGACGAGCAGGTGCGGATCGCGCGTCGCCAGATCGAGCGACACCGGCTGCATCGTGTCCTGACGCAGGCCCACGGGGATCTCGTCGGGCTCGTCGAGGGCGTCGGGGAGCTCCGTCGGCGCCAGATCGTCCGGGAGCAGTCGGATGGGAGCCGCTCCGGGGCCACCCCAGCGCGCCGCGGTCTCGCGGGCGATCCGTTCCAGCGCTTCGCCCACGTCGGCGTCGTCGACCTCCTCGAGCAGGGGGAGCGCGATCTGCGCGAACAGCTTCTCGTCCGTGAGCACGCGTCCGGGCTCGTCGGCGCGCAGCGCCGCCGAGAGCTTGCGCGCGATCTGCGAGTCGGCCGGATCGTTGATCTTGAGCTCGAGACGCGTCCCGACGAGTCCCTGCAGGTTCAGGCGCAGCTCGCTCCACCGCGACAGCGTGACCACGACGTGGATGCCGAAGCTCCCGCCGCGTTCGAGCAGCTGCGCCAGCGGGCCCTCGAGCTCCTCGAAGTCGCTGCGCAGGGCGCCGAGTCCGTCGACGAGCAGGACGACGTCCGCGCTCGGAAGCGCGGGGAGACGGCCCTCGGCGTGCTGGCGGCGCATGTCGGCGAGCGAGTCGAGACCCTGTTCGCGGAAGACGCGCTCCCTGACCGCGAGCATCGCGGTGAGCTCCTCGACGAGACGGGTGAGCCGCTCGCGGTGGCCGCGCGTCGCGACGCCGCCGACGTGCGGGAACGGCTCGATGCGCGCGAGCCCTCCGCCCGTCAGGTCCATTCCGTAGATGCTCACCTCGCGCGGAGAGTGCGTGAACGAGAGGGATGCCGCGAGCGTCCGCAGGAACGTCGACCTGCCCGACTGCGGCGCGCCCGTGATCGACACGTGTCCGCCCGATCGCGTGAGGTCGAGCATCCACGGCGCCTGGCGCTGGCGCGTGGGGTCGTCCAGGAGCCCGATGGGCGCACGCAGCCCGCCGCCCTGGCCCTCGGCGCTCGGAAGCACGCCGCCGAGCGTCAGGACGGGCGGCAGGGGCGGAAGCCAGACCGGCCGCGTGCGGGTCACGCCGCGCGTGAGCCTGTCGGTCGCCGCCTGGACCAGGGTGCGCCCGGTCACCGGCACTTCGGGCTCCTCTGGTGCCGGAGCCTCGTCGTCGACCGCGGGTGGCGCGTCCCACGGGGGCAGCACGAGCACGGTGGGAGCCCCGGGATCGCGCGGTCCCGCATCCACCGGGTCGGGCACGAGCCCCGAGACATAGGCCGCGCGGAATCGCGTGTAGACCGAGGTGTCGACCTTGAGGTAGCCGAACCCCGGGATCGCCGGCAGGTGGAACGCATCGGGCGAATCGAGGACGACGGCCGACTCGGCCTCGGAGAACGTGCGCAGGCCGATCCGGTACGACAGGTAGGTGTCGAGACCGCGCAGGCGCCCGCCCTCGATGCGCTGGCTCGACAGGAGCAGGTGCACGCCGATCGATCGGCCGATGCGGCCGATCGTGAGCAGCAGCTCGACGAAGTCGGGTTCGGCGGTCAGCAACTCGCCGAACTCGTCGATCACGAGGAACAGGTGCGGCAGCGCAGGAAGAGCGGGCTGTTCGCGCCGCAGCTGGCGATAGTGGCCGATGGATGCCGCGTTGCCGGCATCCTTCAGCAGTCTCTGTCGGCGGACGACCTCGCCCTGGATGCTCGATCGCGCGCGCTCGGTGAGCTGCGGATCGTCGGCGAGGTTGTCGATGATGCCCGCGACGTGCGGGAGGCCCGCGAAGGGCGCGAACGCCGCGCCACCCTTGTAGTCGACGAGGATCATGCTGAGGTCGTCCGGCCCGTGGGTCATCGCGAGGCCGAGGATGAGGGTGCGCAGCAGCTCGCTCTTGCCCGACCCCGTCGCGCCGATGCAGATGCCGTGCGGGCCCATGCCGAGCTGCGCGGACTCCTTCAGGTCGAGCAGGACGGGAGCGCCGCGGTCGTCGACGCCGATCGGCACGCGGAGGAAGTCGCCGGGGGAGCGGGCGGACCACGCGTCCCGCAGGTCGATCGTCTCGACGTCGCCGATCCCGAGCAGCTCCGTGACATCCGGCGGCAGAGTGGCGTGCGCGTCGGCCGCGCTCGTGCGGGTGAGACGGAGGCCTGCAAGCGGACGCGCGACGACGTCGAGGAGGGCGGTCCCGACATCGTCGGGACGGATGCCGGGCACGGGATCCTCGCCCGTGCCCGGCGTCTCGATGGTCGCACCGTCGGCCGTCGCCGTCACACGTGCCGAGACAGCGCCCGGCTCTTTGAGTCGGTCGTCCACGACATGGATGACGGTGAGTCCCAGGTCGGCCAGATCGAGCGCCGAGTCGAGTCGCGGGACGGGAGTGGACGTGCCGGTGCCCTCGTCGATGAAGACGATGAGGCGCCCGGGCTTCGTGCGTCGGCCGCTGCGACGGCTGGCGGCCGCCGAGGCGATGCGGTCGCGGAGTTCGTCGGCCATGATCGTCCACAGCTCGGAGAGCGTCGGCGCGATCCGACGGGCGGCGAGACGACCGGCGGACGGCGTACCGGCGACGTGGGGCAGCAGGTCGAGACCGTCCCAGTCCCGCCTCGACGCCTCCGGCACCACGGCGGCGATGTGCACGTCGTCTGGCGAGTGGAAGGTGGCGATCTGAGCGGCGAGCGCCCGCGCGATCGGCAGCGCGTCCTTCCGGTCGCCGACGATCGAGACGTGGCCCCCGCGTTCCAGATCCAGGATCGCGGGCATGCCCTGAGCGACGCCCGCGAGTCGCACGAGCCGCTCGGCCGAGCCCTTCATGACGGGGTCGAAGGGCTGCACGGGGTTCTGCTCCGGGGGCAGCCGCACGTCGATCGCATGGAGATCCCCGACGCCGATCCGCACGCGGAGGAAGTCGAGGTCGCCCGGTCGGCGCTCCCAGCGCCTGGCCGGATGCGTGCCGATCTCGACCAGCGACGGTGGATCGGGATGCAGCGCGAGCGCAGCATCCCGATGCGTGTCGGCGAGCTCGCGGACGGCGGCGCGCGTCTCTTCGAGGTAGTCGAGGTAGCGCTCGCGCTGGACGCGACGCTGGCGAGCGGCGTTGCCGCGCGCGGTGAACGCCATGCCGATGCCGCCGACGAGTGCGACGACGAGGATGACGGCGCCCACGACGACCATGACGGGGTTGTTGCGCAGCAGCACGATCATCGTGATCGACGAGAGGCTGCCGACGACCGGGAGCAGCGATTGCAGCGGGAAGCCCTGCGTGTTGTCGCCGATCGGCGGCGGCGGTGCGAGCACGAACTCGGCCGGCGGATCGAGCGGCTGAGTGACACGGGCCGGACGATGGATGACGCGGACGCTCACGCGGCAGCCTCCGGTCCGGCCACGAGGGCGGCGCACAGGCGCAGGAGCGCCATCCGGGTCGCGTGCGCGGTCGGTTCCCGGTGCGCGCGGGGCGCGGGGCTGCGCGGGATGCCCACGACGGGCCAGGGGTCGGCATCCATCGCCCGCGCGGTCGCGCCGCCGCCGCGGCGATCGAGGATCGCGAAGACGGGGAGCGGCGACTCGGGCAGCGCCATGATCGCGGGTCCAAGGGCGCGGGCGAGCTCGGCCCGCTCGCGGCGCGCATCGGCCACGATGCAGACGGCGTCGCAGAGCGCCGCGCATGCCGCGAAGTCGTCGAGCGGGTGCCGCGCCCCGAAGTCCGTCACGCAGACGTCGAAGAAGCGGGAGACCGGGGCGGCATCGCTGATCCACGCCTCGACGGGGCCGTCGTCGCTCCGACCGCGCAGGCCGTACCACCCGGCACCGTGCGTGAGCCCCTCGACGGCTTCGGCCGTCACGCGGGGGGCGGGGCGCGCAGCTCGAGGCGCCGCCGTGATCCCGAGACGGGCGGCGAACTCCCCGCCGGCCGTGACGTCGACGGCGAGCACGGGCTCGCGGCGCCGGGCGGCGAGCACACGGGTCGTCCTCGCGGCAAGCGTCGCCGTATCGAGGCCGGCGTCCAGCGAGACGAAGCCGATGCGGCGCGTCGTCGCCGAGCGGCGGCGGATCGCGGCATCCCACCCCGTCAGTTCTCGTCGCCGAGCCACACCGCTGCCGAAAACGGCACCGGGCAGCCCCCGCACGTCGATCGTCGTCACGAGCCACCGCCGAACATGCCGAGGAGTTCGTCGTAGACGCCCAGCGCACCCAGCAGCACGGGCAGAAGTGCGACGACCGCGAGCGTCTCGAGCACGTTGCCGAACCCGCGCAGACGTGCACGCACGTGCGGGCGCGGGCTCACGAGCACCATGACGGCCACGACGACGGCGGCGCCCAGCGCGACGGCGGCGCCGACCCAGCCGTACGCGCCCGACAGGTAGCGCACGACGGCTGCGGCCGCGATCGCGACGACGACCGCCCACAGCACCCAGCCCTGCGCGCGGAGCGGGAAAGCGCGCGAGCGGAGCGCGGCGACCAGACCGAAAGCGAGGGCGAGGAGCCCGGGCCACAGTCCGCCGTCCAGCACGAGGGCGACGCCCGTGATGCCGAGCACGGCCGCGACGGCCGCGACGCTCCACGTCAGGGCGGCGTAGGCGTCGTCGATCGACGTCCGCGCTTCGGAACGGGCGACTCGCTCGCCCGCACCGACCCGCTGATCGAGGTCGGTGAGCCCTGCGGCCGAGAGCGCGATCCACGGCAGGGGACCGGTGGCGAACGCGGCGACGGTGCCGGCGATCGCGGCGGCGGCCGTGGCATCCATCCCTGCCACGAGCATGACGCCGAGGAGCGTTCCCAGCACGGCGCCGAGGGCTCCGCCGGCGGCGGCTCCGGTGCGGCGTCGAGCGACACCCAGGCACAGCAGGACGACGGTCGACTCGGCCGCGACGAGCACGGCGGCGCCGGTCAGCAGCGCGGCGTCCGCGTGGACCTGTGCGTATGCGGTGGACGACGCGACCGCGAGCGGGATCGCGAGACCGGCAGCGGCGGCCGCGATCGTGCCCGCCACCGCGCGCAGCCCGCCCAGTCCCAGGCCGGTCGCGACGGCGAGCAGCGCTCCGAACGCGATCAGCAGGGCGACCGCAGCGGCGATCGACCCGCCGAACGGCGCGAGGAATCCCGCGACGGCGACGGCCAGAGCGATCCCTGTGCAGCCGGCGACGGTGCGCGCAGTGGAGTCCCAGCGATCCGTGCGCTCGTCGTGCGCGTCGGCCGCGGCATCGGTCACGTCGATGACGACCGGCGGCGGGGGTGCCGCGTCGAGGCGCACGAGCCTCACGATCGTGCCGTCTACGAGCCCCTGCTGGACGGGCGACCGCCCGATGTCGAGCTGGTCGCCGTCGGGAGCCACGAGCGTGAGCGGGCGCGACACCGTGCCCGAGGTCTCGCCGAGCAGATCGATCAGTCGGGGCAGCGCGACGCCGAGGGGGTCGTCGCTCGCGACGACGACGTCCGCGCGACGCGACGCGCCGACGACGGTCAGGCGGGTGTAATCGCTCACAGCGACTCCTCGAGCTCGACGACGATCGACGGTGCCGAATCCGCCTGCGCGGAAAGCAGCTGCGTGACGAACGAGACGCCCACCGTCGCGGCACACGCGATGGCGGCGACGATGATGGACCCGACGAGGCGCTTCATGTGGTCGTTGACGGTGCGACGCTCGGCGATCCGGCCGTAGAGCAGAGCTGCGCCGAGGCGCATCCGCTCGATCTTGGCCTGTTCGATGAGCACGGTATCGCGGTGATCGGGCATCAGTCCTCGCTCGAGGGTCGACGGAGTGCGGTCGCGACGTGCGGTGCGACCGAGAGCAGGGTGGCGACGCGGGCCGGGTCGAGCGTCGCGAGGACGTCGGCCAGGCGCTGCCAGCCGCCGCCCTGAACGGAGCCCAGCGGCACGACGGCGCCGGGCAGTCGCGGACTGCCCACGCTCGTACCGCCGACCTCGACGACCCAGCGCGCGGGGTCGACGTCGAGGGCGCGGAGCCCGGGCGGACCGATCAGCAGAGCGAGCGGTTCGGGCTGGGGGACGGCGGTCCCCCGACGCGCGAGGTCGGGTGCACCGAGAGCCGCGAAGACGACGCCGAGGAGGGGCATCCCGATCCCGGCCGCCCTCGTGAGGAACGCCTGAGCGTCGTCGTCCTGCAGGTTCTCGACACCCGCCCAGACGCGGGTCGTCTCTTCGACGCCCTCGGCCGTGCGGGCGATGTGGAGCGTGCCGACCACGGGCTTCGGACCGTGCGTGACCGCCGCCCAGCGGCTGTCCGACGGCATCCTCCGCCGCGATCTCTCAGTGACGTCGTCGCGGTCCCACGCCGCCACGAGCGGCTCGGTCGCACCCCAGGCGGACGGTGCCGCGGCGGCGAACGACTCGGACGCCGCCTCGAGGACGCCGCCGAGGCGCAGCGGCCTGCTCGTGCGATGCCGCGTCGACACGGTCGCCACGACCTGCAGGCGGGACGTGATGGATGCCCGGGTGTACGCGGGATGCACGCCGTGCGCCGTCGGGAGTCGGGGCAGATCGAGAACCTCCTGCACAGCGGCCAACGGCGCGCCCGTGCGAGTGTCGTAGAGCCCGTCATCGGCCGTGCGCGCGACCCAGTGACCTCCGACGGCCGACAACGCCTCGGCGAGGGGCTGCGTCATCCGGGCGTACTCATCCGAGACGATGATCGGCCGGGCTCCCGCGACGGCGACCTTGTGCAGGAAGTCGCTCATCCCCACGCCGAAGGCGATGACCTCGGCGCGCGTCTCGGTGGCGGCCCAGCCGTCGCCGGCCCCGTCGATGAGCGGATGATCGGCGTTGATCATGTCGGCGCTCCGACCGACACGATGCGGTCGCCGAGCTCGAGATCGACGCCCATCGGCACCGGTGTTCGCTGGAAGGGCAGCAGGGGCTGCGGGCCGGATGCCGTGCGCAGCGCGGTGCCGTTGGTCGAACCCAGGTCGGTGACCCACACGGTGCGGCCGTCCCACTCGAGACGCGCGTGCGATTTGGAGAGCGTGCGCGACAGATCGGCCCACTGGTACACCGCGGCGGGCGCGTCCTCGGGCGCGGACGGGATGCGCCCCAGCACGAGCGCCGAGTGGAGGGACAGGCGCTCGCCCGAGTCGAGCACGACGATCGCGGTCTGACCGGTGAGGCGGACAGGCCCGGTCACGGGGCGCTCGGCAGCGGAGGGGAAGACGAACGGCGAGAGGGCGGGTGCGAGCGGGTCGCGCCCGCGGCGGAGATCGACGGACGTGAGGCGGCCCGAGAGCATCGCCGGGAAGACGGATGCCCCTGCCGAGAGCCCGGTCGCGGCCACGACGGTTCGCGTGCCCGCTGCGCGGTCGCCGATCGACCGACCCGAGAGGGCGAGAATCCGCAGATCGAGCACGATCACCGCGAGGGCCGCCGCGACGAGCGCCCAGCCGCCGGCGGGGACGTGCAGCGCGAAGAGGGCGGCAGCGGCGAATGCGATGAGGCTGGGCACGACGAGGTCGAGGGCGACGGCGCCGAACCGCTGCGCGGAGGTCGCCCGCGCCGTGAGCACGAGCGGGTCGATCGCCGCGGGGGGATTCGAATCAATCGTCATGACGTGTCTCGCCTGGTTGCAGGGGCTTTCCGAGTCTAGTCAGCGGAATATCCCCCGTCGGTGAGCTTCGTCCACGCTGGCCGATGACTGCATCGAGGCACTCATGTCGTGAACGGGTGGTAGAGGCGTCCGGCGAACATCTCCTCGAATTCCTCTGCCTGTCGCGCCACCGCGGAGGGCGCATCGAGCCAGAGTCGCCGATAGAACCAGCGGTTGGTGAGCGCGGCGATCGCCGGCGCGGTGAGGTCGGGCCTGCGCGCCGCGAGGCGCTCGCGGTATGTCCGGCCCGCGTCGGCGGAGGGGATGGCGACGTCGCTCATATCGATCGACTCGGAGTCGACCACGGCCGCCTCGGCCTCAATGGCACGAGAGCTGACGGAAGGATCGAAGGCGTCATGCTCGAAAGTCAGCAGGTCTTTGAGGAGTCGAGCTCCTTCGAGGGCGTCGACGAGTGCAGCGGACTCATCGGGGAACGTCCGACGAGTGCTCTCGATGACACCGGACCGCTCGTCGGTGGTGACCGTGTGCCAACTGCCGTCACGCTCGAAGACGCACACCTTGTCTCAGAACCGCTTCGTCCGTCAACGCCATGTGAAGCTGAGAAGTGACACCAGAGCGCTTCGCGCCGAGTCTGATAGGCGTGGCGCGGAGGGGAGGGCGTCGACCTCGCGGCGTGCCCACCCGAACAGGTCGACAGCGCTGTCGTCGGGTCGGATCGCGTCCAGTTCGGCAATCACCTGCTCGACGTGTGCTCGCGTCGACTCGGAGGCCACCCGGTCGGGATGACGTCCGGGAATTGAGCTCTCGTCCTGCCCGACATAGCGAACGATCGCTTCGCTGAGGGTATCGTCAAGGGTCATTTCGAGGTCCTTTCGAATATCACCCGCAGTGATCCCGACTGAGGATCGACGGCGACGATTCTGGTCACGTCAGGATTGGACGTCAAGGCACCGAATTCGTAATCCTCCCAGGTGTTACCGACACGCAACTCTCGGCCGAGGACGACGTGGACCTCGCCGGATGCCGATTGCGCGTACCTACGAGACACCTCACCCCAGATGTGCTGAGTCGACTCACCCCATGGCGGCATCGCGATGCCGTTGTCCGTCAAGTAGGTCTCCAGCGTGACCGAGTCGTAACGATGCGCAAGGCCGGCGGCGATTCCGGAACTTCCGACGGGCTTCTCCATTCCATCGAAACTCGTTCGCCCCGACCAGAAGACATGCTTGTCCGGGGGGATGTTGAAGACGATCTCGTCAGGATTCACAGGGCCAACCGGAGGTTCAGGAGTTCTCGTTTCGAGCAACGACGCGATGTCGACATAGCCGGCCTCCGAACCCCAGGAGACGGAAGAATCACCGAGGGAAACCGGGTCCACCGGAACGTCGTCCGCACCGTCTCCGAGGGTACCGTCGTCGGTTGAGTGACCGAGGTCACCACCTGCGGAGTCGGCGACGTCGCCGCCTGATCCCGCGCCGTCACCCGTGCCATCGTGACCGCCGCCGCCTTCACCGCCGCTGCCGCCGCCGGAGTCGCCCGTCGTGGTGTCGGGATCGCGCACGATCGTCGTCTCGCCCGAGCCGCCCGTCTCGGTGCGGGTCGGAGCATCGTCGACGATGGAGTTCACGGGACCGGGCCCGGTCTCGCCTCGGACGCCGCCTGCCGCGACCAGCTCGGGCTCACGCACGGGCGCGGTGACCGCGGCATCCACTCCACCGTCGCCGGTGCGGAGGGCGTCGTCGAACGCGCCCGTCGGGAGCTCGACGCGGATGCCGGACGCTTCGAGCACCGGGGTGCCGTCGTCGAGGCGTGCCGTGACGGTGTTGAGATCGACACCGGCATCGGCCAGATAGTCGAGCGCGGATGCCGAGTCCATCGCGGTGTAGACCTCGATGTGCGGCGGGTCGAACGTCTTCGCCGCGAGGTCCATGCGACCGATGAGGTTGTCGAGCGATCCGAGCGCGCTGCCACCGAGACGCAGGGTGCCGTTGAGCGCCCACGCGGCCGGGTCGACGAAGTCGGCGACGCGCGCCATCTTGGACAGGACCGATGCCGCGGTGGACGCGGTCTTGACGCCTGCGACCGCTGCTCCGCCGACGGGGATCAGCAGCGTGCCGACGTTGAAGACCGATTCGCCGAGCGCGGTGCCGGGGTCGTCCTCCCACTTGTCCCACGCGATGAGGGCCTTGCCCGTGTTGAGCCAGGCCTCGTCGGCGGAGTCTTTGAAGTCGCGGATCTCATCGGGGAGGATGCCGCCACCGAACGCCTGGGCGGCGTCGTCGGCCATGAAGACGAGGTTGAGTGGAGGCGTGGCGCTGATGACCGCGCCGGCGGCGAGCATGCCGAGGTTGCCCCACGCGGCGCCGTACGCGTCACCCGAGAACCATTCGCCGGTCGCCGGGTTGTATCCCAGGACGAGCGTGCCGAGGCCCTGGACGGTGCCCCACACGCCGCCGACGGCGATGCCCTCCCAGAGGAAGTCCTTGACGACGAAGTTGAATGTGGCCTCGCCACAGCCCTCGGTGCGCTCGACGGGAGCGCCCCACGGCATCTCGGTGCCCTCGGGGATCTCCTCGATTCCGTACCCGAGCGGGTCGTTCTCGCTCGTCGCGGCGTGCAGCGGGGCGCCGCCGAAGAGGGCGCGGATCTTGTTCGCGCACGCGCGCTCGGCCTCCCACAGCGCGACCTGCTGCGCGTTGACGGCCGAGATCAGCTCGTTGTTGCGGTCGACGGCATCCTGATCCTCGTGCCACTCCTTCGTGACGTACCGGTACTGCGGGATGTCCTGCGTCGATTCGCCCGACGACGAGTACGCGCCGTAGGCGTTCCACGAGCCGGAGTACTGCGTCGCGCTCACATAGGCCGGGTTGAGCTCCCGTACCCGGACACCACGGTCCACGGTGTTGTCGACGAACCACTGCGCCTGCGCGCGCAACGAGTCGAGCTCGGCCTTGATCGGCCGCACATCCGCCGCGAACCGCGTCAGCGCGGACGCGACGACGTCGAGGTTGTCGCCCGCGGCCGTCGCCTGCTGCGAGACCGGTTGCATGAGCCCGAGCAGTGTGCCCGACTCGGGTGCCGCGTAGACGGCGGCCATGCCCTGCCACTTCTGGTGCACCGCGGAGCCGTTGTCGCGCACGGATCCGGCGATCGTGCCGATCGTCGCGGCGTTCGCCTCGATCGTATCGGGGTCGATGCTCTGTCCGGGGATCTGCTGAGGGTCGATCGCGGCCGGCATCACATCACCCCAGACGGAAGATCCGGGGGATACACGGCGGCGACGGAGGCGGACTGCGCGTTCGCCGCCATTTCGAGATCACCCGTCACGTACGCCTCGGTCGCCGTCACGACACCGGAGGCGGATGCGCTGATCCGCGCATTCATGCCCTCGATGCGGGGGCCCTCCTCGATCGTGAAGTAGGACTGGATCGCCTCGGCGATCGCCCCGGACTGCGTCGCGGTCACGGCGCCCTCCATCGCGGGACCCAGCCCCGCAAGCGATGTCCCGAGCGCCTCGGCGTACGTGTTCACGTCGGTGAGTACGGCGACCACGCCGGACGGCTGAATGCTCCAGTTCGTCATTCGTGCGTACGGTCAGCCGGGTTCAGCCGATCGCTTCGACGGCGGCGCGGGCTTTGCGGAGGGCGTCCTGCGCGGATTCGTCGTTGCGTTCGAGTGAGGAGCGGAGGGTCTGGATGATGCCGCGCACCTCGGCGGCGGCGTTCTTCCAGCGCAGCTCCTTGGCACGGTAGTCCTCGGACACGCCTTCCGCGGCGTAGTCGGCCATCGCCGCCTGCACGTCGCGGTCGCGCTGGTCGATGAGGGTCTCGAGGAGCGTTGCGACGCGGTTGAAGTTGTCCTGCGCGTTCTGGGATGCCGCGATGTCGTAGTCGCGACGGTCGCCCTGGTTCGCCATGATGCCCCGCCCCTTACTTTCCGGACCCGAACCGGGCCGCGTCGAACGCGGATCCGGCTTCGAGGCTCTGCGTCTGATCGACCATTGCGGTCTCGCCCTCGAGGAACGAGCGGTTCATGCCGCCGATGCCGCCCAGCACGCCGTCCAGCGCGGCCTTCAGCTCACCCGAGATCATGTCGGTGCGTCCCTTGAACCGGTCGAACGCGGCGCGTCCTGCGCCCTGGAATCGACCCTCGAGCGGCTCGGCCGCCTCGAGCAGCTGGCGGACGAGTCCCGCCAGCTCGTCGCTGGACCCGGACGTCGCCTTGCTCAGGACGGTGAGAGTGTCGGCACCCATCGCGAACTTCATGGTCGCTTCCCTTCTCGGATGCGAGGGGATCGGCATCCGATACATCAAGGCTAACCCGGCCACTCGGTAGACCATGTCCCCCAAATGGCCGATAACGGGGCAGAACCGGCGAGAGAAATTTATTCCCTTGCGACGTCGCTAGTCCTCGATCGTGATGGTGGCGTACTCATCCCCGCCGGCGAGGGTCCACGCGAGCGAGTCGGCGAGGATCTCGCGCAGCACGTCGAGGTCGATCTTCGAGAGGTCCTTGATGTAGATGCACGACACGCTCGACGTGTGGTCGCCGAGTCGCGCGAGCTGCTCCGCGTGCTTGTCGGTGAAGGCGTAGACCGTCGTCGACGCCTTGCGCGGCGCGAAGGCGAGGATCGGCATGTCGCCTTCGGTGCCCGTTGGGTAGCGGTAGTGGCACGACCCGAAGCCCACGATGCTGCTCGACCACATCTCGGGCTCGCGGCCCGACACGTCGGCGTACAGCTCCAGGAGCGTCTCGGCGTCCTCGCGCCGCCGCGCAGGAGTGACCGTCGCGATGTACTCGAGGACGCTCTGTCCGGTCTTCTCCATCAGACACCGCCTCCGCCGGAGGATTTCGCCGCTGCTTTCGTCGCGCGCTTGAACTCGCGCACCTTCGTGAGCGACTCGGCCGACACGATGTCCGCGACGCTGCGGAACGACCCCTCGTCGCCGTACGCGCCGGCGGCTTCGCGCCAGCCCGCGCCCGTGAAGCCGTACTGCTTGCCGAGCAGGGCGAGGAAGATCTTCGCCTTCTGCTCTCCGAATCCGGGCAGCGCCTTGAGGCGCGTGAGCACGGTCGCCCCGTCGGGGTCGCCCTGGCGCCAGATCGCCGCGGCATCACCGCCCCAGTCGTTCACGACGGCGGTGCACAGCGCCTGCACGCGGGCCGCCATCGATCCGGGGAAGCGGTGCACGGCGGGCGTCGTCGAGAACGCCTGCGCGAACTGGTCGGGGTCGTAGTGGGCGAGGGCCGTGGCATCCATCGATCCCGTCCGTTCGCGGATCTTCAGCGGGCCCGCGAACGCGGTCTCCATCGCGACCTGCTGATCCAGGAGCATGCCGATGAGCAGGGCGAGCGGGTCGTCGGTCAGCAGCTGGTCGGCGGCGGCGTCGCCCGTGATGTGCAGGGTCATGAGCCCCAGTCTTCCACCGGACGCCCATGCGGGCGATGGGAGGATGGATGCGTGAGCCCTGCCGAGTCGCCGATCGAGAGCCTGGCCGAGCATGCGCGCGAGACGCGCGTCGTCGTCATCGGGGGCGGGATCGCGGGACTCGTCGCAGCGCTCGAGTGCGCGAAGGTCGGGATGCGCGTGACGCTGCTCGAAGAATCCGACGAGCTCGGTGGCGCGATCCGCTCGCGCACGGTCGACGACGTCGTCCTTCCGGTCGGCGCCGACGGCTACGCGACGACGGGCGGCCACGTGCGCGCGCTCGTCGACGAGCTGGAGCTCACCGACCTCGTGCGTCCCGAGGCGCCTCTCGAGGCCTGGGTCGCGGGCGTACCCGGTGGGCCGGCACCGCTGCCCGTCGAAACGGTGCTCGGCATCCCGGCGAACCCGTGGGATCCGACCGTGCGGCGGATCATCGGGTGGGGTGGCGTGTGGCGTGCCTACCTCGATCGTCTGCGTCCTCCCCTCACGATCGGGCAGCAGAACAACCTCGACACGCTCGTGCGTGGCCGAATGGGCGGCCTCGTCGTCGATCGGCTCGTCGCGCCGCTGAGCGTCGGACGCCACGGCCTGCTCCCGTCCGAGGTGGACGTCGAGATCGCGGCGCCGGGCCTCGGCTCCGCGCTCACCCGGACCGGTTCGCTCGGCGGGGGCGTCGCGCAGCTCCGCGGATCGCGCGCCGATGCGCCCGCCTACGAGACGCTCGAGGGCGGACTCGCCCCGCTCGTCGAGGCCCTCACGCAGCGGCTCCACGACTACGGCGTCGACGTCCGCACGGGTGCGCGGGTCGAGGCGATCGAGCGCGGGTGGCGGGTCCGTCTGGATGACGAGGAGCGGGATGCCGAGATCGTCGTGGTCGCGGCATCCGTCGCCGAGTCCCACCGCCTGCTCGCGCCCCACGTCGCCGCCGTCGTTCCCGAGACCCCGCGCACGCTGGACGTCGTGACGCTCGTCGTCGACGGCGACCTGCCCGCGCGGGCCGTCTACGCGGTGCCCGGATCCGGTCCCCTCACCGCAGTCTCAGTGGTGTCTTCACGGTGGCCGTGGCTCACCGCGCTGCTCGGCGATGGGCGCTCGGTCGTCCGGGCGACCCTCGCGTCGGCGCCGGCCGACGACGCCGCGGCGATCGCCGAGGCCGAGGCCGCGGCATCCGTCGCCCTCGGCGTCGGCGCGCTCGCCGTCCGCGACGCGCGCATCGACCGCCTCGCGACGGCCCGTCCGCGATCGGCTCGCGGCCACGTCGATGCCGCTGCGCGCGTGCGCGCCGCCGTCAGCGCGCTGCCCGGCCTCGGCGTCGTCGGCGCGGGGGTCGCGGGGAGCGGACTCGCACAGGTGATTCCGGACGCCGTCGCCGAGGCGGAGCGCTTGCGACGGGGCGCCCTGTTCGGCGCATGATCCCTCTCGGACGCCCGATGTCAAGGGTGGATGCCGGAATCGGAATACAGGGCTACCCTGGGAAAGTCATCAGGCGCACCACCCGAGCGTGAGGAGACCCCATGAGGGGCAAGGCAGGACTCGTCGTCGGACTCGCCGTGGGGTATGTCCTCGGCACGCGCGCCGGGCGCGAGCGATACGAGCAGATCAAGACGCAGTGGCTCAAGGTGTGGAACACCGCACCCGTGCAGAATCAGGTCGACAAGGTGAAGGACTTCACCACGTCGGCGGTCCTCGCGCTGCCGACGACGCTGTGGAACACCGCGGTGAAGGTCGGCAAGGCGGCGACCTCGAACGGCACGCCGGGGCAGCGCCTCGATGCGTCGATCAAGGTCGGCAAGGACAGCGCCGACGACATCGCGGGGGCGGCGAAGAAGAACGCCGAAGCCGTGAAGGACGCGGCTCAGGACGCCCTCGACGACGTCGCCGGCACCCAGGGCCGAGGCGGCGCCTGACATGACGACTCCGCGCGGCTTCCGCGACCGCGCCGACGACAGCCTTCTGACGCTGCTCGGCGAGATTCCGGAGCTCATCCGCAACCTGGTGATCGCCGAGGTCGATGCCGGCAAGGCGTGGGTCAAGAAGACGGCGAAGGATGCCGGAGTCGGCGCCGGCTGGATAGCCGCCGCCCTCTTCTTCCTCTTCTGGACGGTTCCCGCGCTCGGCGCCTTCGTCATCATCGGCCTGTCGTCGTGGTGGCCCGCCTGGCTGTCGGCGCTGGTCGTGTTCGTCGCGATGCTCCTCATCGCGATCGTGCTCGCGCTCCTCGGCATTCTGCGGTTCCGCCGGATCGGCAAGTCCCAGAATCCGGTCGAGTCCGTCGTCATCGACGTGAAGGAGATCCGCGATGAGCTCTAATCTGCCCGTGCCGCGCACCGGCGTGCCCATCGGCATCGACGACCCCGTCGTCAAGGCGCGCACCGAGTTGAAGGCGGCGCTCGCCGCGATCGAAGACAAGGCGAACGTCCCGCGCCGGATCTCGCGAGCGACCGACGAGAGCGTGGCGAAGGCGCGCACGTTCGTGCGGCAGAATCCCGCTCTCGGCATCGCTTCCGTCGTCGCGGCGGCCGCCCTGGTGGGTGGAGCGGTATGGGGTCTGGTTCGGCTCTACACCCGCTGACCTCCACCCTCGCGCTTCCGATGCGGCGGCGCGGGGTATGCTCGGGGTCAGGCAGTGCAATGGTGCGGATGCTGCCGATCGCGCGAACCCCGATTCATCAGCGCGTCGGCTGCCCGGCCGCCGGGCGGTCGACCGAGTCACACGAGAGTCGACCATGACCACAGCCTCGCGGCCCACGCCCGACAAGCCCCTCGCGGGCTGGCGCGTGCTCGTGCCTCGCGGGGGCCCGTGGGGCGACGCGGTCGCGGCATCCCTCCGTCGTCAGGGGGCGACGCCGGTCATCGCGCCCCTCATCAACTTCGCGCCGACCAACGATCAGGCGACGCTCGATGAGGCGCTCGCCGACCTCGCCGCGGGGCGCTTCGACTGGCTGACGGTCACGAGCGCGACGACCGTCGACGTCCTCTACGCGTACCGCGCGACGATCCCCGCCCGCACGAAGGTCGCCGCCGTCGGCGAGACGACCGCAGCCGCGCTCCTGGCCGTGGGGTATCGCGTCGACCTCGTGCCCGACGAAGACAACTCCGCCGCCGGCATGGCCGAGCAGCTCATCGCACTCGAGCCCGAACCGCTCGACGTCCTGACGCTCCGCAGCGAGATCGCCAAGCCGGTTCTGACGCGCATGCTCGCCGAGGCGGGGCATCGCGTGCGCAGCGTCGTCGCGTATCGCACTGTAGGCGTGCCCGTCACCGAGCGGATCGCGCAGGACGTGCGCTCGGGGCGGATCAACGCGATCCTCGTCACGAGCGGCTCGGTCGCCGATCAGGTGCACGCGCAGTTCCCCGACCTCCCCTCTGACACGCTCGTCGCCGCGATCGGTCCGCGCACCGCGAAGGATGCGCGTCGCGCGGGACTCTCGGTCGACGTCATCGCCGAGACGCAGACCGTCGAAGCGCTCATCGACGCCGTCGGCCGCTTCCCGCTGCCGCACGCCGCCGACGAGTTCGCGCCGCGCACCGGCACGATCCCGGTCTCCGCGCCCGAGCGCGACTGAGCCGGTCCTCGTCGTGTCCTCCGCGCTCCGCGTCGTCGTCCTCGCGGGCGGTGTCGGGGGCTCGAAGTTCACGCTCGGCGTCCGTGAGGCGCTGCGTCGGCGGGATGCCGGCGAGCCGACCGTCGTGATCAACACAGGCGATGATCTGTGGCTTTCGGGCGTGCGACTGCAGCCCGACGTCGACTCCGTCGTCTACGCGCTCGCCGGCGTCAACGACACGCAGCGGGGCTGGGGTCGCACGGGCGACACCGAACGCGTCAATCACCAGCTCCAGGCTTGGGGCGCGGGGTGGCCGTGGTTCACCCTCGGAGATCTCGACCTCGGCACCCACCTCGCGCGCACGGGCTGGCTGCGCGACGGACTCGCACCGACCGACGTGCTCGCGCGGATGTCCCAGCGCTGGCCGCTCGGTGCGCGTCTGCTGCCGATGACCGATTCCGAGGTCGACACGTGGGTCGTGCTCGAGGACGGCTCGCGTCTGCACTTCCAGGAGTGGTGGACACGGCACCGCGCGACGCTCGTCCCGGTCGCGTTCGAGAATCCGGGCATCTCCGCGGCCCGCCCCGCACCGGGTGTCGCCGAGGCGATCGAGACCGCCGACATCGTGCTGATCGCTCCGTCCAATCCCGTCGTGTCGATCGGGCCGATCCTCGCGGTTCCGGGTGTGCGCGATGCGCTGCGGTCGACGTCCGCGTCCGTGGTCGGGGTTTCGCCCATCATCGGCGGACGCGTCGTCCGCGGCATGGCCGATGTGTGCCTCACCGCGATCGGCGTCGAGACGACATCGACCGGTGTCGCCGCACACTACGGTGCGCGGATGAGCGATGGTCTGCTGGATGCGTGGCTCCTCGCCGAGGAGGATGCGGCGTCCGCGGCGATCGTCGAGGGGCTCGGCATCCATCCCGTCGTCGCGCCCCTCTGGATGACGGACGTCGATGCCACGGCGGCCATCGTCGAGGCCGCCCTGGACGCCGGTGCCTGAGCTCGGTGCGCTCGCGTGGGTGCTCCTCGCGGTAGCCGCGGTCGTCGTCGGCATCTCGAAGACGGGCATCCCCGGTGCCGGCACGGTCGCCGTCGCGATCTTCGCCGCCGTGCTGCCCGCCAAAGCATCGACCGGCACGATCCTGCTGCTGCTGATCGTCGCCGACATCTTCGCCGTCATCACCTATCGGCGGCACGCCAACTGGCGGGCGCTCTGGCGGCTCGTCCCCGCGGTCGCGGTCGGCGTGCTGCTGGGCGTGGGGTTCCTCGCGATCGCGGACGATCTCTGGGTCAAGCGCACGATCGGCGTCATCCTCGTCGCGGTCATCGCGATCACCCTGTGGCGGCGGTATCGTCCGGCCCGCTCCCAGGAGCCGGTGGGCGGGCGCGCGGCCGCGGTGGTCTACGGCGGACTCGGGGGATTCACGACGATGGTCGCGAACGCCGCCGGACCCGTCATGTCGATGTACTTCCTCGCCGCGCGGTTCCCGGTCAAAGAGTTCCTCGGCACGGCGGCCTGGTTCTTCGCGATCGTGAACATCGCGAAGGTCCCGTTCTCGATCGGGCTCGGACTCATCACGGTTCCGGGGCTGCTGCTCGACCTCGTCCTCGTGCCGCTGGTGGTCGGAGGGGCCCTGCTCGGCCGCTGGATCGCATCCCGCGTCGATCAAGTGCTCTTCGAGCGCCTCGTGATCCTGTTCACGATCGTCGGCGCGGGGTATCTACTCTTCAGCTGAGGCTCGGCGAGGTCGCCAGAACGCGTGCGAGGCGATCCACGCGATGATGCCGAAGGCGGCGGTCGCGCCGAGCCAGATCCAGAAGCTCGTGGGCACTCCGATCAGCGAGTGCTGCGAACTGGCGCAGTAGCTCCTGCCGGGGATCGACGAATCGGCGCAGAAGCCGGCGGTCATGAGCGGGGCGAAGACGATCGCCGCCACGACGACCGAACCGAGGATCCAAGCGATCGTCCATCCGGCGCCCGGGCGCGTGCGGGCGGGGGTCACGGCCCCGTCATCGGGTACGTGTCGAGCTCGACCGCGCCGAACGGGAAGGGGTAGACGTAGGTGCCGGTGCCGCCGAAGCCGTCGAGCGGGATCATCGCGAACCAGACCTGTGCGATGACGATGGACGCGCCGGCGATGACCATGATGGCGAGCGCCGCGCGATCCAGCATCCGCAGCGCTGCCGTCTCATCTTCGGCTCGTCGCAGCACGCGCCCGAGGACGCCGAGGACGATCGCCGCCAGAGCCACAAGGACGATCCAGCTCGGCCGCATGGTGAGCGATGTGCACATGGGGGCGATCTCGGTCGCGACCCCATTGGCGTCGACGAATCCGCCGTCGGCGTCGACTCCGCCGGGGCAGCCGCCCTTCGACGCGCTGATGAAGGTGCTGTAGACGAGCGCCGAACCGATGGCCGTCCAGATGAGTCGCCGGATGCGAGCGATGATCGGCGCGCCGGGCAGGCGCGTGAGCTCGCTCGGCGCGATCTGAGTGGGGACGGACATCGTCATCCTTCCGTGGGGTGATGCCAGTCTGCCGGATCGATCGACTCGTCAGGAAGAGCTGTGTCTTGTCACCACGACGGTTCGTCGCCGACGATGCCACCGTTCCGTCCAGGTGGTGGTGGCGGTGGTTCGAGGAATCGCACGGTGGGCGGCGATTTGTCGGTGTACACGCGCCCGAGCGGACTTTTCCAGACAAGTTCGTCGTCGACCTGCTCGACGGTCCAGGCGGTGGCGTGTTTGAGCATGTGATGTCGTCGGCAGAGATGAGCGAGATTGCGGACGCTCGTCTCGCCGCCGTGCTGATGGTCGATGGTGTGGTCGATGTCGGATCGCCAGGTGGGCATGCGACAGCCCGGGAACCGGCAGTGCTCGTCGCGGGCGCGAAGGTGGCGGCGCTGCGCTTCGTTCGGGAAACGGCGGTCGACGGCGAGGATCGCACCGGTAGTGGGGCAGGTGAACACCGCGTCCCAGATCGTCGCGCTGCCGGCGAGGATGCGGGCCGTGTCGGCGTCGACGGGTCCATGTCCGGCGAGGTGCGCCGGCCGGTCGCCGCCGACGAGGGTGGCGGCGGGGATGCTGATCTGCACGATCGCCTGAATCGAGGCGACGCCCGAGCCGCCGTCCGTTTTCGCGGCGACCGTCGTCGGGTGCCCCGTCAAGAGAAGGTCGTTAAGCACATCGAATCGGATCTGATCCAGCGTTCGCTGCTCCGCGTCGGATCCGTCGGATGCGGCGTGCTCGGCGTCGGCGATCACGCGAGCCATCTGGGTGGCGCGGTCGAACGCACCGTGGATCAGGACGGCGGGGCCCTGCATCCACATCTCCGCCATTCCGTCGTCACCATCGCGCACGATCGCCCGCCGACCCTGCCGCGCCCGCCGATGCCGCTCCGTGAACGAGGTCGGTTCGAACTGTTCGGCGATGCTCTTTCCGAGTGCGCGGAGTCGCCCCGCCGTCATCCCGGCACCGCGGTCGAGCATCACTGCCTCGTATCCGGAGCGTGCGTCATCGTCGGAGAGCCGGACTCCCTCTTCGGCGATGACCTGTGCGTGCGCGCGCGAGAAGTGGCCGTCGCGAAGAGCTGCGAACGTCGCAGGAAAGCGATCTCGCAGAATCGTCGCGTCGTTCATCTGTCGCTCGATCGTGCGATCGCTCATGCCGGCCGCGCACGCCAGCTCCGTCGCCATCTCGCGGACGGCCATCGAAGAATCGTCACGGACCGCGGAGGGGCGGCCGCGGACGAGGGCATGATCGAGGGCAGCGGCGAGGATGCGCGTCTGCTCACCCTGCCAGCACGCGACCTGCCGGGTCGACCTCTCCCACTCGAAGAGGAGCTGTTCCTGATCGCGCTCCGCGACTTGGGCCGCACGGTCATGCCAAGCGCCACCGAAGTGTTCGTCGCAGTCTGCATCGGATGCGTTCGCAGCATCCGGCTCCCACGCCTCAGCCGCAGCGAACCGTTCCGCATCGAGCAGCGCCGCGATGTCGGGCGGCTCGATCTGCGGTTCGGAGGTGAACATGCATCCATCATCTCGTCACCCTCCGACATTTGTGCGGCAAATCTGCAACAACTCTCAACCAAGACTAGAAGCTAGTTTCGCTCCGAACCATGTCGAATTGACGGAGACCGCGAAGCTCCCGCCGGGGGTGGAGCAGCGGATGCTCGCTACTCGATCGCCGGGGGCGGTCACACCAGCGCGGCCGTGCGTGGGCCCAGCCCGAGATCGCGGGCCTCGAGCAGCTGATCGTAGGTGTCGACGTCGCGACGGAGGGTCGAGGCATCCGGAATCTGCAGCGCCACGCACCCCAGCGTCACGTGCCGCGCGAACGACCCATCGCCGAACGACGACTGCCACGGCACGTCCGGCCGGGCCGTCACGAGCGTCGAACCGGTGCCCTCGGCGTCCGCGACGACGGCGCGATCGTGCGTCTCCGCGAGCGACAATGCCGCAGCCAGATCGGCAGGTCGAAGGGCCGGCAGGTCGCCCAGCAGCGCCGCTCGGTGTCCGGTGATGCCACGCATCCCGACCGCGACGGCGGCGTCCAGTCCCGCCGGCTCGTCCTCGGGCACGAATCGCAGACCCGGGATGTCGAGCGCCTGCAGCACGAGCCCCCCGTCGTCCCCCACGACGACGACGTCAGCGATCTGCGCGGCCGCCGCGATCGTGTCGAGCGCGATCGCCCGCGCGAGCAGTACGCGGTCGACACCGGGCACTTCGAGCCGCGACTTGCCCCGATCAGCCGGTTTGACCGGCACGACGACGGTCCAGCGAGCGGTCACGCGCCGAAGCGCGCGCGCAGACGCGGGAGGATCTCGGCGCCGTACATGCGCAGGAACTCCTCCTGGTCGTGGCCCGGGTCGTGGAACACGAGGTGGCGGAATCCCATGTCGACGTACGCCGCGATCTTCTCGACGTGCTCTTCGGGGTCCGTCGACACGATGAAGCGCGACGCGGCACGCTCGATCGGCAGCTCGGCGGCGCGGCGCTGCATCTCGATCGGATCGTGGATGCCCATCTTCTCGTCGGCCGACAGCGCCAGCGGTGCCCAGAAACGCGTCTTCTCGAGCGCGACGTCGCGATCGGGGTGGTACGAGACCTTGACCTCGATGAGCGTGTCGATCGAGTCGTCGTCGCGGTCCTCCTTCTCGAGTCCCTCCTTCAGAGCCGGGAGCAGGGTCTCGGTATAGAGCTCGCGGGGCTTGCCGCTCGTCGTGATGAAGCCGTCCGCGATGCGCCCTGCGAGCCGGGTCGCTGCCGGACCGGCCGCGCCGATGTAGATCGGCACCTTCGCGTCCGCCGACGGGCGGTCGTAGACCGTGGCATCCTTCACCGAGTAGAAGTTCCCGTCGAACGTGACGCGCTCGTCGGCCCACAGCTCCTCGATGAGCGTGATCGCCTCTTTGAGTCGCTGGAACCGCTCGGGCGGGTCGGGCCAGTCGAGCCCGAGGGTCACCTCGTTGAGTGCTTCACCGGTGCCGACGCCCAGGATCACGCGGTTCGGATACATCACGCCGAGCGTCGCGAACGCCTGCGCGATCACGGCGGGGTGGTAGCGGAACGTCGGCGTGAGCACCGAGGTGCCCAGCAGCACGCGCGACGTGCGGGCACCCATCGCGCCGAGCACGGGAAGGGCTGCGGGAGCGTGGCCGCCCTCGTGCATCCACGGCTGGAAGTGGTCCGAGATGAAGACCGAGTCGAAGCCCATCTCCTCGGCGAGGACCGCCAGATCGACGAGCTCGGTTGGGCCGAACTGCTCGGCGGAAGCCTTGTAGCCCAGGCGCAGGGGAAGAGTCATGACGTGCCTCTCTTGATGGGAGCGGGGAGGAATTCCGAGCCGTCGGCGGCGGCCAGGCGCGCGCGGAACGCCGCGACCGTGCCGGGCCACAGCAGTGTCAGGCGGCCGGACCGGTCGTCGACGTACCAGTTGCGGCATCCGCCCGAGATCCAGGGGGTGGATGCCGCTGCCCGGTCGATCTCGTCGGTGTACGCCTGCTCGGCCGACGGATCGACGCGCAGGACGGCGTCCCGCGACGCGATGGCGCGCGCGGCGTACGCGGCCTGCTCCTCGAGCATCAGGACCGACGACGTGTGGCCGAGCGACGCATTCGGTCCGTTGAGCACGAACAGATTGGGGAAGCCCGCGACGACGGTCGACCCGAACGACGTCATGCCCTCCGACCAGTGGTCGGCGAGGGTGCCGTCTTCGCCGACGACCAGGTCGGCGTAGGGCTGCTGCGTCGAGGCGAAACCGGTCGCGAGGACGAGTGCGTCGACGTCGTGGCGCGAACCGTCGCTCGCCGTGAGCGTGCGCCCATCGACGGCTGCGAGCGCGGGAGCGAGGCGGACGCGGTCCGATGCGACGGCGGGGTAGAACTCGTCCGACAGCAGCACGCGCTTGCACCCGAACGCGTAGTCCGGCGTCAGCGCCGCCCGCAGTGCGGGGTCGCCGACCTGCGACTCGAGATGGGCGGTGGCGATGGATGCTGCGGCGGCCGCGGCATCCGGATCCCCTGACCGCGACGCGAACCGCGCCTCGCCTTCGGCATCGAGCTCCGACCGCAGCGCCGCGAGCGTCGCCGGATCGGCGGCGAAGCTCGCGCGGTCGGCGTCCGAGTACGCGTGCGCGCCCCGCGGGACGATCCATGCGGGCGTGCGCTGGAAGAGCGTCACCTCGGCGATGCGGGCGAGTTCGGGGACGAGCTGCACGGCCGAGGCGCCGGTGCCGACGACCGCGACGCGCGCGCCCGCGAGGTCGGCTGAGGCATCCCAGCGCGCCGAATGGAAGAGCGGCCCGGGGAACGTCTCGAGTCCCGGGATGTCGGGGATCGACGGCTCGGTGAGCCGCCCGCATGCGAGCACGAGCGCGTCGGCCTCGATCTCGCCGTGGTGCGCGCCGCCCGTCCGCACGCGCCAGAGGTCCGCCGTGGCATCCCACTCCGCACCCAGCATGGGCGTGCCGGAGAGCGGGACGATGTCCTCGACCGCCGCGACGCGTTCGAGATACGCGCGGATCTCGCCGCCCGGCGCGTAGAGCGCCGACCAGTCGGGGTTGGGATGATCCGCGAACCCGTACAGGTGGCTCGGCACGTCGCACGCGACGCCCGGATATACGTTGTCGCGCCACGTGCCGCCGACCGAGGCAGCGCGTTCGAGCACGACGAAGGAGTCGACACCCGCGCGGCGCAGCGCCATCGCCATGCCGAGTCCCGCGAACCCCGCGCCGACGATCGCCACCTCGACGCGCGTCACGAGTCCCCCCCGAGGCGCGGCGCCGGCGTGCGGTAGTCGGTCGTGCGCAGCCGGAAGGGCCGGAAGAGCCGCGCGACGATGGCCGCGGCATCCCGCATCGGCAGCTCGAGACCGTACTCGATACCGGCCTGCGGCTTGACGCGTCCGTCGAGGAGGGTGCCGCCGAGGTCGTCGCCGCCCGCCGTGAGCAGCACGCCCGCCGCGTCGCGGCCGACCCGCGTCCACGGGATCTGAACGTGCGGGATGCTGCCGCTCAGCGCGAGGCGTGAGACGGCGACCATCGCGCGGTGCTCGTCGATCGGCACACGACCCGGGACCAGCGGCACCCCGCCCGCGGGGCCGGGAAGGGGGATCGGCACGAACTCCGTGAACCCGCCCGTCTCGGACTGGATCGCCCGCAGACCGCGTAGGTGCGAGATGCGCTCGGCCGCCGTCTCGACGTGCCCGTAGAACAGCACGCTCGTCGAGCGGAAGCCCGCGCGATGCGCCGCCGTGATGCCCTCGATCCACGCGTCGATCTCGAGGTCGCCTGGCGCGACGAGCGCACGCACGCGTTCGCTCAGCACCTTGACCCCCGTGCCCGGGACGGTGTCGACGCCGGCTTCGCGCAGCGCGATCAGTGCGCCCTCGAGCCCGAGACCGCCGCGTTCGTCGAGGTCGCGCACGTCCTGGGGGCGGTAGGCGTGCAGATGGATGCCCGGAGCCCCCGCCTTCGCCGCGCGCGCGATCTCGAGGTATGCGGTCGGGTCCTGCGTCGTCGGGAGCAGACCCTGCACGCACAGCTCCGTCGCACCGAGGCTCCACGCATCCGCGGCGATCGCCGCGGCGTCGTCGAGGTCGAACTCGTCGGGCTCGTCGGACCCCTCGCGCCGGAAGCCGCTCGAGGTGAGGTTGCGGTTGACGGCGAGCGTGACCGCCTCGCCGACGGTGTACCGCCGCACGTCGTCCGCCGTCGCGGTCAGTACGTCGAGGTCGTCGCCGGTCGCTTCGAGCAGCGCGATCCATTCCGCGTCATCGAGCGCGAGGGGATCCGATGCCGCGGCCTCCGCGGTGCGCTTCACGGCGCCCGGTGCGCCCGACCCACCGACTTTCGCCGAACCCACGAGGTTCTGCGTGCCGGATCGTGTGGGCTCGGGGGAAACATGTGGGCTCGGCGACGACAGCGCCCAGCCGGTCTCGGGATCCATGAGCGCCGCGACGGGAGCGAGCATCTCGGCATCCAGCCAGACCTCGGGCTCGCGAAGGTACGGGGGGTGCGCGGTCAGTCGCTCCTCGAGCCGATACCCGAGCTCGGCGGTGCGCTCGGCCAGCTCGTCGATGTGCGGCCACGGACGCTCGGGGTTGACGTGGTCGGCGGTGAGAGGGGAGACCCCGCCCCAGTCGTCGGCCCCCGCCCGCACGAGAAGCTCGAACTCCGCGGGATCCGAAAGGTTCGGCGGCACCTGGATGCGCATGAGCGGACCCATCACGAGCCTCGCGACGGCGACCGCCGCGACGTACTCGAGCCACTCGGCATCGGGTGCGCCCTGCATCGCCGTCCGCGGCTTCGCCCGGAAGTTCTGCACGATGACCTCTTGCACATGCCCGTGGCGCTCGTGCGCCTCGCGCAGCGCCACGAGCGACTCGGCCCGGTCGCGGAGCGTCTCGCCGATGCCGACGAGGATGCCCGTCGTGAACGGCACCCGCTCACGCCCGGCGTCTTCGATGACCGCGAGGCGCAGCGCCGGGTCCTTGTCGGGCGAGCCGTAGTGGACCTGCCCGGGCTCTTCGAACAGGCGCCGCGACGTCGTCTCGAGCATCATGCCCATCGACGGGGCGGTGGGCCGCAGCATCCTGAGTTCGTCCGCCGACATGACGCCGGGGTTGAGGTGCGCGAGCAGTCCGGTCTCGGCCGTGATCAGCCGCGCCATCGCGCCGACGTAGTCGAGGGTGGATGCGTAGCCGTGCTCGTCGAGCCAGGCCCGCGCCTCGGGCCAGCGGTCCTCGGGCCGGTCGCCGAGGGTGAGGAGCGCCTCCTTGCACCCGAGTGCCGCGCCCTGGCGGGCGACCGCGAGCACCTGCTCCGCGCTCATGTAGACGGGCTTCTGCTTCTTGAGGAGCTGACCCGGAGTGTCGACGAAGATGCAGTAGTGGCACCGGTCGCGGCACAGCGTCGTGAGGGGGATGAAGACCTTGCGCGAGTAGGTGATGACTCCGGGACGACCGGATGCCTCGCCCCCGGCATCCCGCATCGCCCCCGCGATCTCGAGAAGGCGATCGAAGTCCGCACCCGTCGCGCCCAGGAGCGCTTCGGCGTCGTTGACGTCGAGCCGCGCGCCATCGGCCGCGCGACCGAGCGCGGACGTGGTGTCGAGGGGTGCCGGATCGAGCAGGGTCACCGAACCAGTCTTGCACCGCATCCGTGCGCAGGGCCCGACCGATCGTTGCCCCACTGTAAGCAAAACGCCAGCGGACGGACGACCGTCGCTGGCAGACTGGGGGGCATGGTGACCTTGCTGCTCGATTCGACGCAGCTCGAGGTCGTGCTCTCGGGGTCCGAGAAGGCTCTCGCATTCCGCAAGGGGAATGTTGCCATCGAGCGATCGACGATCGCGAAGGTGCAGCTGACGGACGATGCCTGGACGTGGCTCCGGGGCGTGCGCTCGCCGGGCACCCACATCCCCGGCGTCCTCGCGATGGGGACGTGGCGCTCGACCGGGGCGACCGACTTCGCGATCATCCGCAGGCACCGGCCGGCCGTCGTGATCGACCTCGACGGGCATCCCGAGTTCCAGCGGATCGTACTCACGACGCGTCACGGCCTCGAACTCGTCCAGGCCCTGCAGCTCGACGTCGCAGGCGCTGCCGCCGACGTCGTCGAGCTCGCCGCCGAGTCGGCGCCGCCGACCGCGAAGAAGCCGCGGACGCGCAAGGCGCGGACCGCGGCTCCTGCCGTCTGACTCAGCTGACGTCGCGGCGCCAGCTCGCGAGGTAGCCGATCACGAGGAACACGACGGCGTAGCCGAGGAGAACGGCCCCGCCGACCCACCATTCGAGTGCGTCGCCGCTCTCGCCGCTCGGGCTGACCGAGAAGACGCTCGCACCGACGAGGATGTCGCTCGCGGCGCCGGGGAGGAAGCGCGTGGCGTCGGAGAGGCCTTCGACGAAGGATGCCGCGGCCCGAGCGACCGGCTCGAGGAACTGCGTGAACACGAGCACGCCGACGATCGCGCCGACCTGATTGCGCACGAGGGCGCCGACGCCGATGCCGATCAGCACCCACAGGACGTAGGCGAGCAGCATCCGTCCGAGCAGCGCCCACGTGTCGGGCGACGTCAGCTCGGTGTCGAGCCCGTACCCCGAGACGAAGCCGGCGGCGGGGCCGACGGACGCGACGATCCCGATGACACCGAAGAGCACGCCGACCACGACCCCGCAGAGGATCTTCGCCCACAGCACGGTTCCGCGCCGGGGAGTGGCCAGGAACGTCGGTGTGAGCGTCTTGTGGCGGAACTCGCCCGTCACCAGCAGCGTCCCGATGAGGAGGGGGAACACGTACCCGACGGAGGTCGCCGCACTGTACAGCGTGCCGGCGATGCCGTCGGACGGGAACTGCGGTCCGGCGTCGCCGAGGGCACCGGTCGCCGAGGCGGCGAACACGAAGCCCAGCACGGAAGCGGTGAAGCCGACGTAGGCGACGAGGACGATCGCGAGGATCCACCACATCGACGTCGTGAACTGCTTCGTGACCTCGGATCGGGTCGCGGCGGCGAGGCTCATCGCTGCTCACCTCCCTCGTTCTCGTCGCGGTGATCGGCGGGTTCCGCCCATTCCGAGTCCTGGTCGACCAGCGAGCCGAACTCCTCCGTCGCTTCGGCGGTCTCCTGCTCGTCAGCGGTCGGCGGCTTCTCGTCCTTCGTCGTGTCGAAGGACGAGAAGAACGCGTCCGCGTCGACGTCCGAGGTCGTCTTGTCGTACGTGTCGAAGGGGCGTTCGTCGGTGCCGGCTTCGGCGTTCTCGAGCTCTTGATCGACCTCGCCGAGAGCCTCGACATCGGGGTCTGCGTCGACCGGCGCGACGGGATCCGCTTCGGGGAAGACAGCGTCGGCGGCGAGCCCCTCGGGAAGGGGCTCCGAGTCGACAGGAGCCGCGGCATCCGTCGCCTCGTCCTCCGCCTCGCTCGCGACCGGTACGACGTCGATCACGCCCGTCGCCGCGACGGCGAACGCGTGGGGTGCCTCGAGATCGATCGGCTGCGCTTCGGCGACGGGGATGGTGCCCGTCGCGACGGTCTCGCCGGACGTCGATGTCGCGAAGGCTGCCCCGGCGACGGCTGCTTCGGGTGCTCCCGCTCCCGTCGGACCGCCCGTCGCCTCGACTTCGAGCTCCTCGGCGACCGACGCGGCCTCTTCGGGCGAGGCCGGTTCGGGAACGTCCTCGACCACCGGGTCGGGCATCGCGTCCTCCACGATCGGCACCCCCACGGGAGCCATGGCTCCCGACGCGCTCGCGTGGACGCGCGCGCCGCTCACGAGCTCGAGGAAGACCTCTTCGAGGGCGGGCCCCCTGCGCTGCAGTGACGACAGCGCGACGCCGGCGTCCGCGGTGATCACGCCGACCTCGGCGGGCGTCAGGTTGCGCACCGTCACACCCGAGCGGAGCACTTCGAACGGCACGTCGGCACTCGTCAGAGCATCCGCGAGGGACGCCCGGTCCGGAGCATCCACCACCGTCGCGTACTCGGTCGGATCGGCGAGCTCGTCGAGCCCGCCCTGGAAGACGAGTCGCCCCTGCGAGACGATCAGGAGCGCGTCCACCGTCTGCTGCACTTCGGTCAGCAGGTGCGACGAGATCAGAACCGTGCGGCCCTCGCGCGCGAGCTGGCGCAGGAATCCGCGCATCCAGCGGATGCCCTCGGGATCGAGGCCGTTCGCGGGCTCGTCGAGCACGAGCACGCCCGGGTCGCCCAGCAGCGCGTACGCGAGGCCGAGGCGCTGCCGCATGCCGAGTGAGAACCCGCCGACCTTGCGGCCCGCGGCATCCGACAATCCGACCAGGCCGAGCACTTCGTCGACGCGGGCGTCCGAGATCCTCGCGGCCCTCGCGTAGACGCGCAGGTGATTGGCCGCGGTGCGGCCGGGGTGGAAGCTGGATGCCTCGAGCACCGCACCGACCGTCTGAAGGGGCTGCGGGAGCTTCGCGTACGGCACGCCGCCGATGGTCGCCCGCCCGCTCGTGGGGCGCACGAGGCCGAGCAGGATCCGCAGGCTCGTCGTCTTGCCGGCGCCGTTGGGGCCGAGGAAGCCGGTGACGCGTCCGGGCTCGACGCGCGCCGTGAAGTCCGACACCGCCGCGACGGCGCCGAAGCGCTTGGTCACGCCGGAGAACTCCAGCACCTGTCCTTCGGGCATGCCGCACCCTCTCGTCGTCGGAAGCCGTTCTCGCTATCTTTGCGGAAATCGCCCCCCGCGTGCGGGAAATATCCTCGCGCGGCACTTCGCTCGAGGGCTGCCGGTAGCCTGTCCCTCGTGAGCGACGCCCCGGAATCCACCGTTCTCTCCCGCGTGCAGGGGAGCCTCGGGCACATCACCCTCAATCGCCCACGCGCGATCAATGCGCTGGATCTCGGCATGATCCGCTCGATCGCCGACACGCTGGATCGCTGGCAGACCGACACCGACGTCGATGTCGTGGTCCTCGACGGAGCGGGGGATCGCGGCTTCTGCGCGGGCGGTGACGTGCGCGGTCTCGCCGAGCAGATCTCTTCAGGCGATCCGGGCGCCACGGCGACGTTCTTCCGCGCCGAGTACGCCCTCAACGCCCGCATCGCGGAGTACTCGACGCCCATCGTCGCGCTCGCCGACGGCATCACGATGGGCGGGGGCATCGGCCTGGCGGGTCACGCGGCGATCCGGGTCGTGACCGAGCGGTCGAAGCTCGCCATGCCCGAGACCCGCATCGGCTTCACTCCCGACGTGGGCGGGACGTGGCTGCTCGCGCGCTCGCCGGGTCGGCTCGGAGAGTTCTTCGGGCTGACGGGATCGACGATGGATGCCTCGGACGCGATCTACACCGGCTTCGCCGACTACTTCGTGCCCAGCGAGCACCTCGACGCGGTGCGCGAGGCCCTCGAGACGCGCGCCGACCCGACGAGCCCGACCGAGATCGTGCTGCTCTTCGACGAGACACCACCGCCGTCCCGCCTCGTCGCGGCGCGCGCGTGGATCGACGACGCCTTCGCCGCCGACACCGTCGCCGGAATCGTCGAACGGCTGCGCGCGCGGCCCGAGGCCGAGGCATCCGCCACCGCCGATCTGCTCGAGGAGCTCTCGCCGACGGGGCTCGCGGTGACCCTCGCCGCCGTCCGGCGGGCGCGCGAACTGCCCGACCTTCGGGCCGCCCTCGCACAGGAATACGGCCTCGTCCTGTGGTTCGCGCACACGCAGCCCGACCTGATCGAGGGCATCCGGGCGCAGCTCATCGACAAGGACCGGTCTCCGAAGTGGCGTCCGGCCTCGATCGCCGATCTCGCACCCGACGTCGCCGAGACCGCCCTCGCCTACGCCCCTTCCGCTCCGCTCTGGTGATGAGCGCGCCCGCGAAGACCGAGCGCCGCAGGGCGTACTCGATGGGCGTCGCCGTCGACTGGTTCTTCTTCGTCTTCGCGGGGCTCGCCGCCATCTGGCTCGCCTACCTCAGCTTCACCGAGACGTTCCAGGTCGGGTGGTGGGGCATCCCGTTCGCGATCGCGTTCTGGGTGCTGCTCGCGTACCTCGTCCTGCCTCGGCTGCACCGCATCCTCACGACGATCTACGTGCCCGACTACTTCATCGGTCGCGCGCGCACGAGCGACGGCCTGCTCGGCGATCCCATCAATCTCGCGTTCCTCGGCGAGGGTGCGCAGATCGAGCAGTCGCTGCGCGAAGCGGGCTGGACGAAAGCCGACCCCGTCACGCTGCGCTCCTCGTGGCGGATCATCACGTCGACGATCACGAAGCGCAGCTATCACGAGGCGCCCGTGAGCCCGCTCTTCCTCTTCGGTCGTCAGCAGGACTTCGCGTACCAGCAGGAGGTGGACGGCAACCCCGCGCAGCGCCACCACGTGCGGTTCTGGAAGTGCCCCGACGATTGGCTGCTTCCCGGCGGGCGTCGCGTCGACTGGCTCGCAGCCGGCACCTTCGATACGCGCGTGGGCCTGTCGCTGTTCACACTGCAGGTGACGCACAAGATCGACGCCGACACCGACATCGAGCGTGATCACATCGTCGCGACCGTGACGGATGCCGATACCCGGGTGACCGTGGACGTCATCGCCGACTTCTCCACCGGCTACCACGCGCGCAACGGGGGCGGAGACAGCATCACGACCGATGGAGACCTGCCGGTCGTCGATGTACGCGCGCTGGCGGAGACGGCCTCATGACCTCACGGCCGGAGAAGCGCGCGGCGTTCGAGCCGGCGGAGCGGCTGCTGGCCCCGACCGGGTACGACCCGAGGATGCCGCGCCCCGCGACGACCACGGTCGCGTGCCTTCTCGTCCTGCTGCGCGTCGGTGCCGGGGTCCTCGTGCTGATCGCCCTCGCGAACAACTGGACCGCTCTCCTCCAGGACCCCGATCTCATCGCGGACGGGTGGGATCCCTCGTCCGACGTCGCGCACTACGGCCTCTGGGTCGTGCTGGCGATCGGTGGCATCGTGCTACTGATCGACCTGCTCCTGGCTGTCTTCGTCTACCGCGGTCGCAACTGGGCGCGCATGTTCATGATGGTCGTGACGGTCCTCTCGATCAGCTCGTCGTTCTTCACGTGGTGGGTGCAGGGGCAGGAGATCAAGATCGAGACGACGTTCGTCTCGCTGAGCATCGACATCCTGCTGCTGCTCGCGCTGTCGAGCCGCAGCGCCGCCGCGTACGCGCGTCGCAACGAGAAGCAGTGACGCCCCGGATCCGGCCGTCAACCAGAACATTCCCGTCGAGACCGGCTACCGTTGCCTCTGGTTCGGCGAGGATGGTGTGGTTCGCGGGCTCGCGCCGGCGCGTGGATGTGAGGGGAGTTCCGTGTTCGACAGTCCGCTCTCGGCGTCGGCCTACGAAGTGCTCGGGGTCGAGGCATCCGCCGACGACGAGACGCTCCGCAGGGCCTACCGCCTCCGGCTGCGGCAGACGCACCCCGACACAGGCGGCGACGCGGCGGTGTTCATCCAGGTCCAGCGCGCGTGGGAACTGGTCGGAGAGCCTGCGGCCCGGGCCGCCTACGACCGCGGTCACGGCTTCGGCGCACCGGCGTTCTCGCCGGACGCCCCCGTGTGGCGCCCGGCGCGCGCGACCGCGGACACCCGCCCGCGGGCCCGTTCGCACGGTCAGCCGGGTGGCTGGCGACGCGAGCGCTACCTGACGCTCATGCGCGAGTGGGTCGGCCGCGGCGCGACGCTGGAGGATCCCTACGATCCGGCGCTCGTACGATCCGCGCCCCATCACGTGCGCAGACTTCTCGCGGATGCGCTGGCGGAAGAGGCCACCGCGCGCATCGTCGGCGACCTCGGGATGGGCTACACCGTGTGGCACGACGTCGAGGCGAGCGGGCGCAGCGGTGATCCCGACGCCAAGATCGACCACATCGTGCTCGGCCCGAGCGGCCTCTACGGAGTCCTCTCGGAGGACTTCGGCGGGCCGGTGCGGTTCCGCCGCGGTGAGGTCATCGGCGACGGGGTGCGCGAAGCGCCCATCGCCGGCCTGCTCGCGCGCATGCGCGTCGTCGCCCGCGCCGCCGGCGTGCGCTTCGGTGGCGCGATCGTCGTCCTCCCCGACGACGACGTCGATCAGCCCATCACCGAGCTCGGCAAGGTGCGCGGCACACCCGTCGCGGTGGTCTCGCGCAGCGCGTTGTCGACGGTGCTGCGGCGCGGCGTCACGGGGGTACGCGCGGTCGGGGGCAACGAGTCGTTCGACGTTCGCACGCGCCTGCAGCAGACCGTGCGGTTCGCTTAGCCGCCGCTACGCGGCATCCGGATCCTCCGACCACGCCGCGAGCTCGTTGCCCGCCGGATCGACGAAGTGGAACCGACGGCCGCCCGGGAAGCCGTAGATGTCGTGCCGGATGCTCCCGCCAGACGCGACGACGGCGTCACGCGCGGCTTCGAGATCCGCGACATACAGCACTGCGAGGGGCGCCGCCTGGAGAGTGGCGTCGCCGGTGGTGCCGTTGACGGCGAGGACCGTGCCGCTGCCCGAGGTGTCGACGTATTCGGGACCGTAGCTCGTGAACTCCCAGCCGAACGCGGCGGTGTAGAAGTCACGGGCCGCGCGCACGGCGTCGGCGCCGTCGGCGCGCAGTTCGACGAGATCGATGTGGTTCGAAGTGGGCATGGCACCGGTCTAGCACCGGGCGCCGACACCGTCGAGGGTCAGTCGAGTCCGAGGAGTGCGAGCGGGTGGGTGAGTCGCCACCACGCGCTCGGCGGCTCGATGTCCTCGCCGAGCTGCAGATCCACCGTCGTCCGGTCCAGCGGTCCCGTGACGGTGAGGCTCCCGACCTCGGCGCCCTTCGCGCGCGCGTCGCCGAGCGAGAAGGTGGTCTCGGCCGTTCCGGATCCGCCGTTCCAGAGGATCACCGACGCATCCGTCGTCGTCACGATCGGCACGTCCTGACCCCACTCGGTCGTCACGCGACCCACCGAGGTGCCGGCGGTCACCGACGGTACGGGCTGCAGTTCGGCTTCGAGCTGGGTGTAGAGGGCTCGGGATGCCGCGACCCGCGTCGCATCGTCGGGCTGGATGAGTACCGATGCGTAAGCGCGGACGACCGTTTCGCCGATCGTGATGTCCTTCGCGGAGAGCAGGTTGTAGCCGACGAGCGTGCCGGTCTTGATGCCGAGCACGCCGGGGTCCGCGAGGAGCCCGTTGGAATTCTGCACGAGTCCGGCTCCGGGCAGCTCGACGGCCGGCGTCGCGACGATGCCGGCGATGACGGGGTTCGCGAGTGCCTTCTGTCCCAGCGCGAGTAGCGCTTCGGGGGTCGCGACGTTGCCGGGATCCATCCCGGTCGGCTCGACGACCGTGACACCGTCGATGCCGTGGGAGCGCAGCCAGCTGTTCGCGGCAGCGGCGAAAACGGCGTCGGTCGGCCAGAGGTTGCCGGCGAGCCGATCCGCGTAGTTGTTCGCCGAACCGATGAGCATGCCCTGGAGCATCTGGAACTCGGTGAGGGATCCGCCGACGGGCACGTCGAGTGCGGATTCGCCGTTGTCGCGATACGACCAGTAGCGCGCGCGGTCGCTGTACGAGAACCGGAACTCAGGACCCTGCTCACCCGCCGCGAGCGGCATCTCCTCGAGAACGACGAGGGCGGTCACGACCTTCGTGATGCTCGCCATGGGCTGCAGGTCGCCGGTCGTCGCAAGGCTGCCGGGGATGCCGGCGACCGATAGGGAGGCGCTGCCCTGCGCCGGCCACGCCGGAGCCGCGGCCGCGGCGGGAACCGGCTGCACCGCCATCGCCTCGACGGACGGGGCGACCTCGTGCAGCGGCCACAGCAGAGCGCCGGCCGCATAGACCCCGAGGACGCCGGCGACGAGCACCGTCGGAACGACGACGCTCGGTCGGAACGGCGAGCGACGGGGGCGCCGCTCGAGCAGGTCGGGTGCCTCCGCCTCGGGCTTCGTGCCGTCCGTGAGCGACGCGGGGGAGCGGCGGAGGGAGGCTTCGGTGACCCACGTGAGGGCCGGCGGCGCGATCGGCGCGGGTGGCGCCGGTGTCGTGGAACCGTCGGGGGTCACCGGAGCGTCCGGCGCCGCGGGCTGGGCCGGCGCATTCACGGCGGCGGAAGCATCCGGCAACGCGGGAGCGGCGGGAACCGGCGGCGCCGTGGAGACGGATGACGTGCCGCCCACCGCGTCCGCAGCTTCCGGGATCGGGGATCGCGGTGCGCGGGACGAGACGTACGGCGGCTTCGTGATCGGCGGGTGCGCGGGCTTCTCCTCCGCGGCGAGGGTCGCCGTCTCGCCCGTGACCTCACCGGGCGCGCCCGCGCTGCGGAGTGCGCGCCGCGATCGAGCGGGGGGATCTTCCGAGGTCACCCGCCTACGGTACCCCGCCGAACGCTATACTCATGGCCACAACCACGGGAGTCCGGTGAGCCGGGCTGAGAGGAAGCGATCCACGCTTCGACCGTCGAACCTGATCCGGATCATGCCGGCGCAGGGAGGGAGCATCCGATGCACACGTCCACGTCCGCATCCATCACCACCAGCCGTTTCCGCTGGCGCGTCGTCGACATCGTCGTCGCCAGCGTCATCGGTGTCGCCTCCGGCGTCCTGTTCTGGCTGTGGGGGCTCGCCTGGCCGGGCCTCGACACGGCGCTGTCGTTCACCCCGGGGCTGTCCGGACTCCTCGCGGGCGGCTGGCTGTTCGCGGGCGTGCTGGGCGGACTCGTCGTGCGCAAGCCGGGCGCGGCGCTCTACGCCGAGGTCGTCGCGGCGGTCGTCTCGATGGCGCTCGGCACGCAGTGGGCGTTCCTGACGCTCGTATGGGGAGTCGTGCAGGGACTCGCCGCAGAACTCGGCTTCGCCGTCTTCGCGTACGCGAACTGGCGCCTCGTCGCCGCCCTCGTCTCGGGTGCGTTCGCGGGCGTCGCGGTCGCGCTCCTCGACACGAACTTCTCGTCGGTGGCGGCGCTGTCCGCCGAAGCGCGGGCGGTCTACTTCGTCTCGGCGGTCGTGTCGGGCATCCTCATCGCCGGACTCCTCTCGTGGGTCGTCGTGCGCGCGCTCGCCGCGACGGGTGCCCTCGATCGCTTCGCCGCAGGGCGCGAGGCGCGATCGCGCGAGGCAGAGCCCGCCGACGCCGCGTGAGCGGCGCGCGCGTCGTCGCGCGCGGGTGGGGATGGCGGCACGCGGGCCGGCGCCGCTGGGCGGTGTCGCACCTCGACCTCGACCTGCAGGCGGGCCAGCGCGTGCTCCTGCTGGGTGCGAGCGGGTCGGGCAAGAGCACGGTGCTCCGCGGACTCGCGGGCGTGCTGGGCGATGCCGAGGACGGCGAAGCCGCGGGCGAGCTGACGATCGACGGCGCGGCCGCGGCATCCCTCCGCGGCGTCGCAGGGCTCGTGCTGCAGGACCCCGACGCGCAGGTGATCCTGGCGCGCGTCGGCGATGACATCGCGTTCGCGTGCGAGAACCTGGGCGTCGCACGCGACGAGATCTGGCGGCGTGTGGATCGGGCGATGGATGCCGTCGGCCTGCCCTTCACGCGGGATCACCCCACCACGCGCCTGTCGGGCGGGCAGAAGCAGCGTCTCGCCCTGGCCGGCGTGCTCGCGATGCAGCCCCGCCTGCTGCTGCTGGACGAACCGACGGCGAACCTCGATCCCGAGGGAGCGGAGGAGGTCCGGGATGCCGTCATCCGCGCGGCTGCGCAGACCGGCGCGACCCTGGTCGTCGTCGAGCACCGGGTGTCGCTGTGGGCGGACCACGTCGACCGGGTCATCGTGCTCGGCGAGACGGGCGTGCTCGCCGACGGCGCGCCCGACGCGGTCTTCGCGAGTCACGAGCGCGAACTGACCGCTGCCGGCGTGTGGGTGCCGGGCGTTCCGCCGGCGTTCGCCGCCGCGGATCGGACCGGATCGGGCGATCTGCTCCTCGGTGCCCGCGACCTCGGCGTGGGCCGACGGGCGTTCGGCGCGAAGACGGCGGTGCCCGCGGCATCCGGGATCTCCCTCGACGTGCGCGCGGGGCGCGCGCTCGCCGTCACGGGGCCGAACGGCGCGGGCAAGTCGACCCTCGCGCTGACGCTCGCAGGTTTGCTCGAGCCGGTCGCGGGCGACCTCGCCGCGACCGACGAGCTGCGCGTCGGGCTTCATCCCGCGCCCGCGCGCTGGCGGTCACGCGAGCTGCTCACCCGCATCGGCACGGTGTTCCAGGCGCCGGAGCATCAGCTGCTGACCTCCCGCGTGCGCGACGAGCTCGCCGTCGGACCACGCGCGCTGGGGCTCGACGCCGCACAGATGGCGGAGCGCGTCGATCCGCTCCTCGAGCGCCTGCGGCTGACGCATCTCGTGGCCGTCAACCCGTTCACGCTGTCGGGCGGCGAGAAGCGTCGCCTCACGGTCGCGGCGGCACTGGCGACACGGCCGCGCGTCCTGGTGCTCGACGAGCCGACGTACGGGCAGGACGCCCGCACGTGGCGCGAGCTCGCGGCGCTCATCGACGACGTGCGCGCGCAGGGCACGGGCGTCCTCTTCGTCTCGCATGACCGCGAGCTCGTCGAGGCGCTCGCCGATCACGAGGTCGCGCTGTGAGTCTCGTCGACCTGGACCTCCGCCACACCCGTCTCGGCCGCAGGAACCCCGTCGCGAAGCTCGCGGCCGCCGGCATCCTCTCGGTCACCCTTCTGCTGTCGATCGATCCCGTGTCGGCAGGCGTCACGCTCGGCCTCACTCTGCTGCTGCTCCCCTTCGCCGAGATCCCGGCGCGCGCGCTCTGGCTGCGGGTGTGGCCGATCGCGGTCGGCGCGCTCATCGCCGCGGGCGCGACCGTGCTCTACGGGCGCTCGGCCGGAGAGGTGTACGTCGAGTGGGGTCTCCTGCGCATCAGCGAGGGATCCATCGACCTGGCGCTGGCGATCTTCCTGCGTGTGCTCGCGATCGCGCTGCCGAGCATCATCCTGTTCGTCACGACCGACCCGACCGATCTCGCCGACGGTCTGGCGCAGATCGTCCGGCTGCCCGCACGCTTCGTGGTCGGTGCGCTGGCGGGTCTGCGGCTCGTCGGGCTGCTCATCGACGACTGGCGTGAGCTGTCGCTCGCGCGCCGCGCGCGAGGGGTGGCGGATGCCGGGCGCCTGCGCCGCTTCGCAGGTCAGGCGTTCGCGCTGTTCGTGCTCGCGATCCGGCGCGGCACGAAGCTCGCGACCGCGATGGAGGCGCGAGGCTTCGACGCGCCCGTCGTGCGGACGTGGGCGCGGCGGTCGGTGCTGCGCTGGCCGGATGCCGGGCTCGTCGCCCTCGCGGCGGCGATCGCCGCGGCATCCGTCCTCGCCGCGGTCCTCGCCGGAACCTGGCGCTTCATCCTCGGCCTGTGACGGACCCCGTCCTCGCGAGCCGTCGCATTCGGCCGCTTCGGCGCGGTTGCGACGGCCGTTCGCGACGGCTCGCGCTCCCGCCGGACGACCTGCCGTCAGTCGGCGGCGACGAGCCGCTCGTACTCGCCTTGCAGGGCCGGGTAGTAGTCGTCCCACACGATCGAGCCGCAGTCGACGCCGGCCTGCGCGCAGACGAGCCGGTCGAGGTAGTACTCCCAGCCTGGACCGATCGAGCCGACGTCGTCGGTCGGGTTGAGCCGGTGACCGAAAGCGAGAGTCGTCTTGCCGTCCGATGCGGCGAGCTCGAACCAGAGGTGCCAGCCGCTCGCGGTCGTGCCCGCGAAGCGTCGCGGAGGCTCGCAGGTCTCGATCGCGTACGCCTCGCCGGGGATGTCCTCGCCCTCCGCAGTCATGAAGAACGTCACCGAACCGGTCTGCGGATCGCCTTCCCACCGGCCGATCCAGCGCTCGAGACGGGCCGACTCCGTCAGGTCGCGCCACGCGTCGTGGACCGAGACGTCGAGCTGCCTCGTGAGCACGAGGTGCGGCGCGTCGTCGATCTTGCGGATGCTTCCTGAGATCGCGCTCATGACGCGATGCTCCCACGTGACGCCGTCGCGTGCCAGTGACCGGGTTCTCCGTGACACTGCGTCCTGCGTAAGCTGGGATGCGATCCCGCGATGCAGCTCGATGTCGGCGCGGGCCGTTCGAAGGAGAACCCATGGAGCTCACGGGCACCTCAGCACTTGTGACCGGCGGCGCGAGCGGGCTCGGTCTGGCGACCGTGAAGCGCCTGACCGACGCCGGCGCCAAGGTCACCATCGTCGATCTTCCCTCGTCGCCCGGCCCCGACGTCGCCGCCGAACTCGGTGCGCGCTTCGCCCCCGCCGACGTCACCGACCCCGAGCAGGTCGCCGCCGCCGTGGCTTCGGCCGCCGAGGACGGGCCGCTGCGCGTCGTGGTGAACTGCGCCGGCATCGCCCCGCCGGCGAAGGTCCTCGACCGCGAGGGCAACCCGAATCCTCTTGCGCCGTTCGAGAAGATCATCCGCATCAACCTCATCGGCACGTACAACGTCATCAGCCAGGCCGCCGCCGTCATGGCGCGCACCGGTCCGGCAGAGGGCGGGGACCGCGGCGTCATCGTCAACACCGCGTCGGTCGCCGCGTTCGACGGGCAGATCGGCCAGCCCGCCTATGCGGCGAGCAAGGGCGGCGTGCACGCCATGACGCTGCCGATCGCTCGCGAGCTCGCGCGCTTCGGCATCCGCGTGCTCACGATCGCTCCCGGCATCATGGAAACGCCCATGCTCATGGGCCTTCCGCAGGAGGCGCAGGACTCCCTCGGCCAGCAGGTCCCCTACCCCGCCCGCCTCGGCCGGCCCGATGAGTACGCGCGCCTCGTGCTCTCGATCGTCGACAACGGCTATCTCAACGGCGAGACCATCCGCCTCGACGGCGCGATCAGAATGGCACCGAAGTGACCGACAGCATCCTCCTTTCGATCGAGTCGGGCCTCGCCCGCGTGACGTTCCACCGTCCTGCGTCCCTCAACGCGATGGACTTCGAGATGGGTGCCCGCTGGCGTGACATCGCGCACGACGTCACGTCCGACGACAGCGTCGGCGCCGTGATCCTGGATGCCGTCGGCCCGGCGTTCTGCGCGGGCGGCGACGTCATCGCGATGGGCTCTTCGGGTGCCGCGGGCATGGACGTCACGGGCGCGGCGCATGTCATCCATGACGGTATCCGCACGTTCGTCGAGTCCGATAAGCCGATCGTCGCCGCCGTTCAGGGCGCCGTCGCGGGCGGCGGGCTCGGGCTCATGCTCACGGCTGACTACATCGTGTCGTCCGACGCCGCGAAGTTCGTGAGCCGCTACGCCAACATCGGGCTCACGCCCGATCTCGGCGTCTCGACCCTCCTGCCGGCCGCGATCGGCCAGCGGCGCGCGCTGCAGCTGCTGCTGCAGGACACGACGATCGACGCGGCGACCGCGCTGGACTGGGGTCTCGTGACCGAGGTCGTGGCTCCGGATGCCGTCGCGGACCGCACTGCCGAGGTCGCGCGGTTCTGGCTCGAGAACTCGACCGCAGCCTTCGGGCAGGCGAAGCGCCTCGTGCGCACGGGCGTGGGCCGGTCGTTCGCCGACAACCTCGACGACGAGGCGCGGTCGATCGGCGCCCGATTCGACACCACCGATGCCAAGACCCGCATCATGGCCTTCGCGATGCGCGCCGCCGAGCGCGCCGCGGCGAAGAAGAAGGAGAACTCATGACGCTCGCCGGCAAGACCATCCTCATGTCGGGCGGCAGCCGCGGCATCGGCCTCGCGATCGCGCTGCGCGCGGCCCGCGATGGCGCCAACATCGCGATCATGGCCAAGACCGACTCGCCGCACCCCAAGCTCGAGGGCACCGTGCATTCGGCGGCCGAAGCGATCCGGGCTGCGGGCGGCAATGCGCTCGGCATCGTCGGCGACGTGCGCAACGACGACGACATCACCGAGGCCGTGCTCAAGACCCAGGGTGAGTTCGGCGGCATCGACATCGTCGTCAACAACGCATCCGTCATCGATCTCTCGCGCTCGTTGGACCTGCCCGCGAAGAAGTACGACCTGATGCAGGACGTCAATGTGCGCGGCACGTTCATGCTCTCGAGGGCGGCGGCGCCCATCCTCAAGGACGCCGAGAACCCGCACATCCTGTCGCTCTCGCCGCCGCTCAACCTCGACCCGAAGTGGCTCGGCGCGCACACCGGCTACACGATGGCGAAGTACGGAATGACGATGGCGACGCTCGGCATGGCGTCGGAGTTCGCGCGTCGCGGGATCGCGGCGAACACGCTGTGGCCGCGGACGACGATCGCGACGGCGGCCGTGCAGTTCGCCCTCGGCGGCGACACCATGATGAAGGTGAGCCGCACGCCCGAGATCTACGCCGACGCCGCCTATGAGATCTTCCTGCAGCCGTCGAGCTCGTACACCGGACAGACCCTCATCGTCGAGGACGTGCTCGAGGCATCCGGCGTCACCGACTTCTCCGGATACGCGGCCGTGCCCGGCACGCCCGACTCCGAGCTCTTCCCCGACATCTTCTTGTAGATCTCGGTCGAGACCGAGCATTCTCGTCGAACCCGAACTGGCGGGCATGTGGTTCGACGAGGATGATCGGTTTCGGCGAACCCGCCGGGCGCGTAGCCTGGCCCCATGGGCGTGCGGAGTCTCTTCCCCATCCTCAACTCGCGCGATCTGCCGAGGCTGGTCGCGTTCTACGAGAATGCGCTCGGGGCGACGGTCGAGTACCGCTTCGCGAGTGGCGACGAGGACGACTACGTCTCGCTCGCGTTCGGGAAGGAGGCGCTCGGCATCGGCCGGGTGCCGGATGCCCCGACCGAGGGCGATCGCGTCGCGCTGTGGTTCTACGTCGACGATGTGGATGCCGCGCACGATGCGTGGCTCGCGGCCGGCGGCATCTCGGTCCAGGCGCCCACGGATATGCCGTGGGGCGAGCGGGTCGCCCAGGTGAGGGACCCCGACGGCAACCTCGCGAACCTCGGCGCGCAGCCCGCCTGAGTCATCCCTCGATCAGACCCAGCCGGACGAAGGCGTTCCACACGCCGTCGTCGGCGACGCTCGTCGTGACGAAGTCCGCGAGGGCCTTGAGCTCGGGCTCGGCGTTGCCCATCGCGACACTCGTGCCGCACACCTCGAACATCTCGACGTCGTTCCAGCTGTCGCCGATGCCGATGACGTCCTGCGGGTCCTCGCCGAGGTGCGCGAGCACCAGTTCGATCGCAGTGCCCTTGTTCGTGCCGAGCAGGCAGACCTCGCCGTTGGATCCACCGGGGAGGGGGATGCTGCCCGGCACGATGTGGAACTCGTCGCCCACCGCGACCTGCAGGCGCTCGAGCCCGTCATCCTCGAGGCTCACGAAAACGGCCTTCGCGATCGCATCCTCCGGTGCGAACGTCACGTCACGGTAGGTGCGCGTCGCAAGGCCCGCGAGCGAGTTCTCGGGCCGGGTCACGCCACGGGCGTCGTCGTCCGCTTGCAGTGCACGGACCCACTCCCGCACGAGTGCCGTCATCCCGGCCGTCGCGAAGACCTCGTCGTCGGTCTGGAGGAAGTAGTGGATGCCGAGATCCTGCATCGCTGTGACGAGACGATCGACGGATGCCGGGGTGAGAAGCCGCGACACGACGAGCTCGTCGCCGACGTAGGCCGTGACACCGCCGTTCGTGACCGCGCCGTCGAAGCCGATCGCGAGCACCGCGGGGTCGATGTCGCCCTGTGCACGTCCCGTGCACAGGAGCACCCGATGACCGGCCGCTCTCGCCGTCTGGATCGCGTCGACCGTCGAGGCGGCGACGCGCGACCCGTGTTCGAGGATGGTTCCGTCGACGTCGATGAACACGATGCGTGAGAGGGATGCCATGCATCCATTCTCCCGCCGAAGCCGTCAGTGCTTCGCGCCGCCGGTGAACAGGAGGATGCCGCCGAGCCCGATCATGAGCCCTCCGCCCGTCGCGGTGAGTGCCTCGATGCGTTTGGGGGACTTGCCGAACCACGACCTCGCGCCGGCGGCCGCGAGCGCCCACGCGCCGTCCGAGACGAGGGCGAGGACGAAGAAGACGAGCCCGAGCTCGATCATCTGGAGCGGCACCGCCCCCGCCGACAGATCGACGAACTGCGGCAGCACGGCGACGAAGAACGCGATCGTCTTGGGGTTGGTGACGCCGACGACGAAGCCCTCGCCGAGCTGGCGCCAGTGCGAGCGCGGAAGGGTGTCGGCCGTCGCGGCGCGCGCGGCATCCTTCCGATGACGAATCGCCTGAACGCCGAGGAAGGCCAAGTAGGCGGCACCGGCGATCTTGACGATCGTGAACAGGACGACGGACTGCGCGACGATGCCGCCCACCCCGAGCGCGACGAGCACGATGATCGGGAGGAGACCGCACGCATTGCCGAGCACGCTGAGCAGGCCGCCCGTGCGTCCGAGTGCGAGCGCGCGACCGATCGTGAACAGCACGGACGGGCCGGGGATCACGATGAGCACGAGCGCCGCCAGCGTGAAGGCGAGCAGGTTGTCGACGGGTACCACGACGAGAACGTTAGTCCCTCAGTCGATGCGGCCGAGCACCACCCTGATGCTGTCGTCGTCCGTCCACCAGAAGGCGAGACTCTCGTCGTCGCTCATCTGCGCAGGACGCTCGTCGTCGGCGAGGTCGGCGAAGGGCACGGGGAGGAGGAGTGCGCCCTGCTCCCACGCGTCGCGCGTCGCGCAGCGGGACTTCGTCTCGTCGGCGCCTGAGACCACCAGGCAGAGTGTCTCGTCGCTCTCGATCGTCGGGCTGACGCTCAGCGTCCCGGTGATCCACAGGTCGAGTCCGTAGTACTCGCCCAGCGCCGATTGCCACCTCGGTTGATCGATCGGGAAGGCGGGCGGTGACGCCGAGTCGGGATCCATGTACGCCGCGGCGGCGCCATCCAGCCGGAGGGTGTGCAGGACCACTCCCTCCGGGTCGGTGGCGATCGCGAGCGCCTCGGCCGCGACGGCATCGAGCGGGGGCCCGGAACCCGCCGTCTGCGTCGTGCGCATCTGCGCCCACGCGGTCGCACCGAGGACGAACGCGCAGGCTCCCGTCAGCGCGATGAGCGCCAGGTGCCAGCCGCGCCGCTTCGAGGGACGGATGGATGCCGTGACCTGCGCCGCGCGGGGAAGGCCCGCGGCGGTCAGCGCTGCGTCACTGCTCGCGGCGTCGCCGTCCTCCGGCGCGGCATGCGCCGGAACGGCGCGCGCGAGTTCCTCCAGCTCGACGAGTCGCGCGAGGGCGCGCGGGTCGTTCGCGATGTCGGCGTCCGCGGCGTACGCGCGTCGACGGAGGGCGGCCAACTCCGCGCGGGCTGCGGCATCCATCGCCCCTCCGTCTTCCGACGCCGTCGTCACGTCACCACGGTAGACCCGTGCCGACGCATCAGGGGGAGAGGAAATGCGCCGCCGCGACGAGCACGATCCCCACCCCTGCCAGCACCATCGACCACCGGATGCAGCGGTATTTGCGCTGGACGACGGCAGACAGCACCAGGAGCTGCTGGTATGTGCGCTCCGGCGGCTGCAGCCCGCGCTCGGCGAGCGCCTGGGCGACCTCGGCGGGCGAGGTCATGCCCCGCACCTGACCCCAGTACGTGATCGCCCCGGGCCCCGGGCCCTTGCTCAGTCGCGGCCACACCGCGAGCGCGGCCGCGACCACCGACGCGCTCGCGGTGAGCGCGCCGACCAGCCACACGGTCAATCCGGCGGCCGGGAGCGCGAGCGGCGACCAGTCGCCCCCGATCGTCGCGCTCAGCACGATGCTGAAGGCGATCCCGAGGCTGCCGATGAGCAGCGATGCCTTCTGGTCCGCGCGGTCGATCTCGGTCGCGACCTCGTCGAGCATCTCGGCCGCGAGTGCGGCGGTGGGGTCCTCCTGTGCATCCGTCATCAGCGCACTCCGAAGGTGAAGGTGAACGACGTGCCGTCGGCGAGGGTGACACGGTACGTGTACTTCTTGCCGCCGGCGAGCGACGCGGATCCGATCGAGCCCACCCACAGACCCGTCGCCTTGACGTAGAGCGGTTTGACCGTCGGCAAGATGTAGAGGATCTCGTTGACCTTCGCCGTCGACGGCAGCGGCACCACCGAGACCTGGGTGATGCTCTTGACGAACCCGCTCGTGCCGATCGGCTTGCCCGTGCGGTCGCAGGCGGTGAACAGCAGCGGAACAGCCGACAGGCGCAGGAAGACGCTCGTGCCGTCGGCGTTGACGGGCGGCATCATGACACGGTCCTGACCGCGCTTGCACGTCGTCGCGGCGGGTGCGGTCACGGAGTAGTTCGCCGCCGCGGATGCCGGATTGCCGGCGACATCGATCGCCGAGCACGACACGGTGTACTCGCCGGGAGTGCTCGTCACGGGTGACGTGCACGTCGCCGAGCCGGGAGAGACGCCGGAGCCGGTGTCGGTGGCGTTGGCCGCTGCCGTGGCCGTCTGACCGACCTCCACGCGGTTCGGCGTGACGGTCGGCGCGAGGACCGGAGGAGTCTTGTCGACGAGCACCGCGGTCGTCGTGGTGCTCTCGCGGCCCAGCGCGTCGCGGACGGTGCCCGTGATGACCAGAGGCGTCGCACCCGTGTCGGCGGACACGGTCCGCGCGGGCGGACACGTCGTGACCTCGACACCCGACGTGCACGTGTACGCGATGGTGACGGCGGAGCGGCTCCACGTGCCCGACGCGTACGTGCCGAGCGCATTCGTCGCGACCGCCGTGATCGTCGGGGGGTCGGGCGTCTTCACGACGAGCACCGTCGCCCGCGCGTCGCCGCTGACGAGATCGCCGTCGCTCGCAGACGCTTCGACGGTGATGACGTCCTCCGCCTGCGCGTGCTCGGCGAGCACGAGCGTGTCGGACGTCGCACCCTCGATCCCGGCGCCGTTGCGCAGCCACCGATAGGTGATCACGACGTCATCCCCGTCCTCGTCGCTCGTCGTCGCATGGGCGGTCAACGTCGACGACAGATCGATGACTTCCGTGTCGGAGGTCACGGTCACCGTCGCCGTCGGCGCACGATTGGGTGGAGCGACATCGAGCACGAGCGTCTCGGCGTCGCACGCACCGCCGCGGCAGGCCGTCAGCGTCAGGACCTGCGATCCCGGTTCGGTCGCGACGACGTCGAGTGTCGCGCGGGTCGCGCCGTCTGCGCCGGGATTGACCGGGACGGCGCCCGTCGCGATGGCGGTGCCGTCGGCGCGCGTCACCGAGAAGGTCGCCGTCAAACGGTCGTCGACGTCGACGCCGGTGATGTCGACGGACCGCTGCAGGCGCTCGCCCGCCGTCAGCGGGGCATCCGGTCCCAGGTCGCCGATCACGGGCGCCTCAGCGCCCCACGAGTCGAGGTGGCCGCGGGCTGTGTCGACGCCGACGTTGCCCGCCGCATCGACGATCTGCAGGAACCAGCGGAACTCGCCGGCGATCGGAATGGCGGCGGACCAGGCGTCGGTGCCCTTCGTGAGGGGGTACGGCGTCCATTCGGTCGATCCCTTCTCCTGCACCAGAGCGAGGACGGCCGTGACGTCGCTCCCCGTCCCGTCCGGCCGCACGTCGAGGTACGCGGTCGCGCCGCGGCGCGTCACGTCGGTCGACGCGGCGAACGGCACGATGTCGTCGTCGCTCGCGGCATCCCCGTAGACCACGTCGATCGTGAGATCCGTGAACATCTCGTACGTTCCCGTGCCACCCACCCGGGCCTGCGCTCGCGCAGGGGTCACGACGAGCAGGTCCTGCACGCCGTCGGGCGTCTCCTGCGCGGTGACGTGCGCGAACGTCGAGGGGAATGCGATGTCGGATCGTGTCGCATCGTCCCGGTCGTCGACGCCGACGCTCAGGTCGGCGAGCGTCGGCGTGAGCTCGTCGGAGAACTGCGACGTGACATCGCGGATGATCGCCCCGCGCGCCTTCGTGCCTTCCGGCGCCGCATCGAGCCGGTAGGTCAGCTTCGGCAGGACGGGCTCGCCCGCCACGATCGCGAGGGCAACCTCATCACCGTCGGCGACGACATGACTCGTGCCGTCCTCGTCCGACCGGACGGTGAGCTCGGGGCGGAGGCGAAGGGAAGCGCCCAGCAGGTCGCCCTCGATGTCGCGCGTATCCTCGAGTCCGGCCGGCAGCTCAGGCAGCGGAGCGGACTTCGGCTCGCCGGTCTGCGCGAGCGTGTACATCGGCAGTCCGTAGTAGACGGCCTGCATGAGCACCTTCTCGTCGTAGCCGCCGTACACGCCGAGCTGAGCGAGGTAAGCCCGCTTCGCCTGCACGAGCGACTCGCCGGTCGTGAGGTCGCCCTCGTCCGCGGTGACTCCGAGCCAATCCGCGTAGAGACCGAGCAGCCGTTCGCTCAAGGCGGTCCGGGTGTCACTGGCCAGACCATAGCCCGTGTTGCCGACGAAGCCGGCCGCATCCGAGAACACGTCCACCCAGTCTCGGGCGTCGGGGCCGTAGTACGCCGCCGGCAGCTGCGATCCGGCGTGGCAGCCGATCGTGAACAGCAGTGAGCCCGCGATGGATGCCGTGTCCGTCACCGATTCCGCGGTGAACAGGTCGTCGGGCGTGAAGACGTTGTCGGCCGCGTTCGGGATGCCCGGGAGCAGCGCGCGCTCGCTGAAGTGCGCGTTGATCGACACGACCCCTGCCGCGGAATCGCCGGCCGGGAACAGTGCATCGGCCACGGCGCTCTTGTCCCACGACGTGCCGAGCGAGTCGTCCGTCGGGTTGCGCCACGCCAGGCCCTCCGTCACGAGATCCGGCAGCTCCGCCCATGCGCCGTAGCCGCCCGTGAGTGTCGAGTCCGCTTGGAGCACGCCGTCGCTCTGTGCGAAGCGCTCGATCGTCGAGAGGATCTGAGCGGGCTGCTCCGTCAGCCGCCCGAGGGCGACGGACGGCACGTAGAGGGTTCCTCCGACGGTGTCGTAGGCGGAAGCGAGACCGTACGGGTCATCGGTGAGGATGTGCCGGGTCGCCGCGGCCGCCTGGATCGGCGTCCCACAGGGATCGATCGCGCCGTCGGCGACGGACGGGGGGCATGCCGATCCGTCGGCCTGTGTCGTGCGCCGCAGCTCGGCGGCGTGGGACTGCTCGCTGTGCTGATCGATGTGCTCGGCGACCGGGGCCATCGGGACGATGTCATCGCCGCCCACCACGACGATCGACGTGATCTGCGAAGACCGTGCGCCGACGACGGCGGAGACGTGACGGTTGATCTGCTTCGTCAGCTCGGCGCGCGCCGACATCGAGCACGGGTCCGAATCGAGCGCGAGCCGCGCAGCACGCACGGACTCCGACGCATCGACCGATATCACCGCGCCGTGCACACCGTTGACTCCGTCCATCGTCGCGAGTGCGGCGCGAACATCCGCGGCGGACGCCGCGCCCCACGTGTCCCCGAAGCGCTGGGTGTCGACGAGGTAGAGCGTGTTCGTCTCGTCGGTCAGCCCGTCGTCTGCGCCGAGGACCCCTGGATCGGCGACCTGCGCAGGACTCCACGGCGCGCACCGTGGCCCGGCCGGCTCCTCGAGGTATTGGACGCGCAGCGCGTACAGAGCGGCACTCGGGTCGCCGTTGCCGCTCGTGACGCGCAGGAGCAGGTCCCCTTCGCCGGACTGCGAGACGTCGGTCTGGACCGAAGCGCTCCCCGTTCCGGACATCGACTCCTGATCGAGGAGCACGTGGCCTTCGACCTGCTGGACGGTGTCGGAGCCCGACGTGGCGGGATCGCCCGACAGCCCGGGCGCCTGCTCCGCCACCCCCGTCCCCGGCGCCGTACCTGCGGTCGGTGTTCCGAGGGAGGTTGTGCTGGTCTCGTCTCGGTAGAGCGCGAGAGCGAGCTGGCCGTCCGTCGCGTTCGTCGACACCACGAGACGCTCGTCCGCCCGCGGCGGGGTGACCAGGTACCAGTCCTCGTCCGCGGCCGGCCCTTCGGTCGGCTGCCCGTCATCGTCGAGTCCTCGGTACAGCGGCGAGATCCACTCGTAATAGATCATCCCTTCGGTCAGGCGCGTCGGGCCGTCGAGGTCCTCCACCCATTCGCCGTCCACGCGGTTGCGCCCGGCGACGTCGAGCCCGTCGAGCGGCATGCCGTAGAAGAGGGAATCCGACGCCGTCTTCTCGCCGACGCGGAGGGTGGCGGTCGAGGCGCCGTCTCCGGGCGTCGAGGTGATCGTGAATGTGGTGTCGACGTTCACGACCGTTCCGGATCGGACGTCGCCCAGCGGGAATCGCGCCTCGGAGCGGAACGTCGAGTACTCCGATCCGCGGACGAAGTCCGTGTCGCGCTTGTCGGACCGCGTCGGGCCCGACCCGTCACGATGGATCGGGTTGCTCGGGCTGGTGCCGGCCGGCATGAGGAGTTCGGCGACCGCCTGCGGGAAGTCGATCGACTCGCCGGGGGCGGCGTCGAACGTGTACCGGAACCGCACGAGGTGGTTGCAGGTCAGGTTGGCGCACTCCCAGGACGAGATCGATTCGGCCTGCGCAGCGTCGAGGGCGGTGGGAGAGATCTGCTCCCACGGATAGCTCGCTCGATCGAGGAGCGCTGCGAGCACGTCGCCGAGCACGATGGACGACGGGACGGCCGCTGCGAGGTCAGCGGCCGTGATGCCTGGCCTCGCGAGTCCCGCCGCGACCGCCGTGCCGACCGTCCCGGTCAACGGTCCGGTGAACAGAGCACCGGCATTCGAGAGCGCGGCGAGGTCGAGCTCGCCCAGGACCGTGCCGTCCAGCAGCAGATCGTCGAGGTCGAAGACGTCGAGGTTCGTCGCGGCGATCGGAAGGGATGCGAGAGGAACGCGCTCGACGCCCGTCTGCGAGATGTCGACGCCGGCATAGTCGAGTTCGGCGAGCTCGGTGTCGTCGACGACCGTGACGTCGACCCCCTGCGCGGCGACGACCGCCTGCCAGTCGGCGACCGGATCGTCGCTCGGGCCGATGCGCACCTCCGACAGGGGCGCGGCTCCGAGCACCAGTGCGCCGAGGGTGAGTGCGCCGATCCCGCTGGCCTCGAGATCGATGTCCTCGAGGGTGAGATCAAGGATGCGCTGCGCCGCGACACGCGCTTCAGGGGGCGCGGCGGCATCGGCGACCGTCGCTTCCGCCCAGTCCAGCACTTCGCCGAGCGTCAGAGTCAACGGGGAAGCGTTCTCGAACGGCGTTGCCACCAGCAGCTCGGCCCAGCCTCCCGGGATGTCGGTCTTGTGGATGGGGGTCTTGTGGATCGGGGCCTTGTGAATGGGGGTCTTGTGGATCGGGGTCTTGTGAATGGGAGTCTTGTGGATCGGGGTCTTGTGAATGGGGGTCTTGTGGATCGGAGCGTTCGCCAGCGCCGAGCCGTAGTCGCGGATCGTCGCCGACGAGATCTCGGCGGTGTCGAAGGACGTCATGAAGCTCGGCGGGTCGGTCAGTCCGATGACCGAGCTCACGGCGAGTCCCTCGTTGGTATGGCGATCGACCGCGTTCACCTCGGATGATGCCGCCGGCTCCGGGGCGTCGAGGTCCGCGGTGAAGGCGACGGTGCGCCCCGATGCGGAGACGCTGGGATCGCTCCCCTCGCCGATCTCGTCGACCTCAGCGGGAGCGTAGGTGTCGCACACGATGGTGTCGGTCGCCGATGCGGTCCAGGCTGCACGCCAGATCGGCGTCGCCAGTCGGACGACGGGCTTGTCAAGGGCGACGGGCTGAGCGGCGGTGCTCGGCTGCGTCGATGACCACGCGACCGTCGAACCGTCGGCCGAAAGGTCGATGTCCGTGATGGACCCGTTCGCCCAGTACTCCCCGGGAGCGACCATCACGCCGAAGAACAGCTCCTCGGTGAGGAAGCTCATCGCGGTGATCCCCCCGCTTCCGCACCCGGTTCCGCTCTCCGCGGCCACGACGACCGAGCCGGTCGCGTCGATCGCGCTCGCCGTCGTGTATCGGCCGAGGTTCTTCGTGGTGGAGAGATCGGAGACGCGGGCACGGGTCAGCCACCCACCCGCAGGACGACCGGGGATGGGATCGATGTACGTCGACCGGTACAGCAGGAATCGACCATTGCCGCTGATCGCCGTGTCGCCGTTGTCACCCTCCCGATCCGCCGTCGCCGATCGCAGCGAGACGGTCGTGTACGCGCCGTCGCCGTCGGCGTCCCGGTCGGCGACGATGACGTCCGACGAGCCGTCGGCGTCGCCCGCGACGAGGTTCGTCGCCCGGGACGTGAACACGATCCATTGCCCGTCGTCGCTGATGTCCGCGCCGAACGAGTCGCCGTCGGGTGTCACACCCGCGGGGGCGAGGAGCGTCGTGGTGCCCAGAAGCGTGTCCCGCACGTAGATGTTCGACGCCCCGCCGGCTGCTCCGGTCGGGACGAGATCCCCGGCGCGGCTCGTGAACGCGATGAATCGTCCGTCCGCGCTCGTCGTGGGTTCGAAGCTCGCGCCGTCGCCGGCGGTGTCGGCGCCATCCGCAACGCTGATGAGTTCGGGCGGTCCTGAGAACGGGTCGCTCGACCCTTCCACGGCGGAGGAGACGTACACATCGGTCACGCCGTTCGTGTCGAGAGGCGAGAGCGCCTCCGTCGACGTGAACGCGACGTGCTGGCCATCGGAGCTGAGGCTCGGCTCGTGCGATACGCCCTGATCCGCGCGCGACACGGAGAACGACTCCGGATCGTCGACCGCCGCAGCAGCAGGACCGGTCGTGGGAACGGCGACGAGGCCCGCGATGAGGAGGGCGGCGACGGCACCGAGGGCGAGGGGTGGACGGAGAGCGGAGGCGTTCATCAGGAGACCACTTCTTCGTGCGTCGGGTGGGCGATAGGGGATGGCGCGGTGGAGTCGAGGAGCGCGGGGATATCGGCCACCCCGAGCTCCTTGAGGATCGTCTCGGCTTCGGCGCGCAGGAGGGCGCCGGTCGAACCGGTCAGGCGCGCCGTCTGCGCGAGGCACAGCGCGCGCTCGAAGAGGGTGGAGCCCGCGGCATCCACCGCCTTCTTGCTCAACGTGAGGGCGAGGCCGTCATCGCCCTGGCTCTCGGCCAAGCGCGCCCGATGGCGCAGGAGTTGACTGCCGAGGATGCCCTCCTCGCCGACGGCCGGCTCGACGGCGGCGATCGCCCCGCGTGCGGCCTCGGTCTCTCCGAGGTCCAGGAGGGCTTCGATGCGCCGCACCCGGACGTCGAGCACCGACTCCGTCTCACCGAGCTCGTCGAACTGCCGTGCCGCGGCGTCGAAGGAGGCGATGGCGCCGCGCGGGTCGCCCTCGCGCAGGAGCGCCCTTCCCTGGAAGCCCTCGACGAATGCGACGAGATACGTGTCGGCCGCCGCATCGAAGACGCGGGCCGCGCGTCGCAGCAGCGGACGCGCGAGGTCGATCTTGCCCTGATCGATCAGGATCTCGGCGGTGTTCGCGGCGTCGATCGCCGCGCCCACCGTATGACCGGCGGCCTCTGACGCGTCCTGCGCGCGGGAGTAGAGGGATGCCGCGGCCGACCACGCCCCGCGGAAGTACGCGCGGATTCCGATGAGCGTCAGCACCTTCGAGGCGGAGATCGCATCTCCCAGCTCTTCGTAGAGATCGAGCGCCTTCTGCAGGTGCACCATCGCATCGTCGCCGTCGATCTCACTCGCGGCGATGTCGTGGTAGCGGTAGGCGTCCGCGAGCACGCCTTTCGCCTCAGCGCTGTCGGCGTGGCCTTCGAGCAGCTCGATGGCCTCGCGGCTGAGGTGGAGCAGGTCGCTCCACCTCGACTGACGCATGCGCATGGCTGCGTCGACGACGAGGATCCTCGCCTCGAGAGTGCGCCCGGATTCGCCTGCGGAACGCGCCGCACGCCGCGCCCGGCGCAGTACCGCCCCCGCTTCGACGGGCCTTCCGAGGTGATTGAGGCTGTGTGCGCGCTCGCAGTCGATGCGCGCCCGCACCAGCGGCGAGTCCGCGAGGCGTCGTGCTTCATCCAGGGCATCGATCGCCTCGACGGTGCGTCCGCATCGGTAGCAGGCGCTCGCGAGCAGCTCGCAGAGGTCTCTGAGCGCGGCGCGCGGCGCACGCGCCCGCCGCGTCGCCGCGACGGCGGCGCGATAGGACGCGACGGCGTCCTCCATCGCGTGCGCGCGCTCGGCCGCCTCAGCGTTGCGGCGCGCCGCATCGGCCGCCGCCAGCCAGTCGCCGTTCGCCTCGAAATGGACGGCCAGCATCGCGTCGGCGGCGCCGGCGGCCAGGGCGGGGTCCGCCGCGATCGCCTTCGCGGCGACCGCATGCAGCCGCCGTCGCTCTTGGAAGGCGAGCTGATCGTAGGCGACATCCCGGTACAGCTCGCTGCGGAACGCGATCGTGGATCCCGCGCCCGCGTCATCCAGCCGCAGGATCTCGCCGAGCGGGTCGGACTCGGTGAACTCCACCGCACCGACGCACTGCTCGAACAGGGCACGCGGCACCCGCAGGCCCAGGACCGCGGTCGCGCGCACGATATGCCGGTCGTGCTCGCTCAAGCCGTCGATGCGCTCGCCGATGAGCTCGTCGAGAGTCCGCGGTTCGTCGTCGTCGGCGCCGGTCGCGGCGAGCTCGACGAGGTACAGCGGGTTTCCTCCCGCTCTTTCCAGGATGCGCGCGAGGTCGGCGGGATGCGGCGACCGCCCCATCACGGACTCGACGAGCATCGTGGCGTCCTCGTCGCTCAGGGGACCGAGCCCGATCGTGTCCGCGTCCTCGCCGGCCACGTCGGACGTCGCGGCGCTCTCGCGGCGCAGGACCACGGCGCGCCCCCCGGGGCTCGGCAGCACGACGCCGACCGCGGCGGCCGACGCGGCGTCGATCCACTGCGCATCGTCGACGACGATGACGCTGTCGGGTGGCAGAGCGGCACCCAGCACTTCGCCCAGCACCGCGTGGGCGCGTTCCACGCGGTATGCGTCGTCGAGCGCGCGCACCGCGGGACTCTCCGCGCAGTCGGCGCCGATCATGTCGGCCAGGAGCCCCGCCCACGGAAGCAGATCCGGCGTGAGTGCGCGCAGACGATGCTCGAGCGTACGGCCGGCTTCGGCCGGTGAAGCTTCGGCCGGGATTCCGAGGAGCGGGCGCAGCAGACCGCGCAGCGCGCCGTACGCGGTGCCCGCCGCGAACCGGTCGCCGGTGATCCGCAGGACGGCCCGATCGGCGAAGACCTCGTCGATGAGTGACGTCTTGCCGATTCCTGCGGGACCCGTGACAGTCACGATCACGGATGGCGAGTCGGTGTCGCGTCGGATGGACAGCTGCGCGATCTGCTCGTCGCGGCCGACGAACGGGGACTCGGCCGGCGCACGCCTCATCCGTTCACCGACTGCAGCGACGGTGGCGATGGCGATCGGCTTGCTCTTGCCTTTGACCGTGATCTCGCGCGCGTCCTCGGCCGTCACCTGCACGCGCGCCCGCGCAGCGACCTCGCGCGTCACCACGACGGTTCCCTCGGGCGCGTGGGAGGTCAGTCTGGCGGCGAGGTTCGTCGTATCGCCCATGGTGGTGTACGTCTGACGGAAGGGGGCCCCGACGAAGCCCGCGAAGACGCGTCCGGCCGCCGCCCCTGCCTTGATGTCGAACCGCGTGTCCGTCGCGACGATCCGATGCAGCGCCGTCACGAGGCTCCCCTCGGGATCCTCGACGGCACGAGGGGCGCCGGCCGTGAGGAAGTACCGGAAACCCCCGCGGCCGGGGTCGATGTCGAGAAGCGTCGTGCCTGTCGCCTCGACTGCCGCCTCGACGGCTGCCGTGAGCGCGTCGATCTCGTCGAGAACGGCCTCGTCGACGGCATCCGGGAGTCCCGTGACGGCGACGAATCCGACTGCTGCCCATCGGTGATCGGGCTCGGCGGCCAGCAGATCGGGCCGCTCGGCGAAAGGGCGCGGCAGGAAAGCGTCGGCGTTCGCCCGCTCGACCCCGTGGAGCGCCATGAGCGACTCGGCCGGGACCGCGCCGCCCGAGACGAGCCGCATCGCGGAACCGACGGCCGGGTGGTCGACGTACTGCTTCGGCGAGAGCGCTGAAGCCGTCGTCGCGTCCACGAGGATCTGCCCGCTCCCCGCCGCTGCCTGCAGTTCGAGCACGCGCGTCGTGTCAGCCCCGATGACGATCGCGCTGCGCGTACGCGAGCCCGTCAGCACGACCTCGAATCGGCCGGACCGGATGCCGACCGACATCCGCAGCCGTGCAGCGGCCGTGCGCAGCCGGATGTCTCCGATCGCGGCGAGCACGCGCTGCATGACCCACGCGGAGTGCGCCGCGCGGCGCTCGTGCTCGGCGCCTGTGTAGAGCACGAGCAGTGCGTCGCCGGCGAACTTGAGCACGTCCCCGCCGTCGTCCGTCGCCGAGAGCAGCACGGTGAACACCCGCGACAGCGTCGCGATGAGCTCCTCTGTGCCCTGCTTGCCGGCCGAAGCGAGCCGTTCGGAGAGGACCGTGAATCCCGAGATGTCCACCAGGACGCACGTGCCCTCGATCGGCACGTGCCGTGTGCCTGGCGGAGTCCCGAGCAGGAGCCGCGGAACGAGGGTGGAGGCGGAGATCCCCGCACTCACGGGCGGGGCCTTCGCGGAGCATGCGCTGTGAGCATCGCGGGGGAGCTGCGCGCAACGCCTGCGCTCATGCGACCTCCCCAGTCGCCTCCCATCGGAGCCGCGGGTTCGGGGGACTGCGCGCGGCGGCTCGCGGCGGATGCTCTGCGAGAAATATCGCAGAAAACAAGGGCTTGCGCCATCCATCCGTCCGCATGTAGTGCGCCAGCGTTCGCGCAGGTGCGTCCCTTACCCTGGGAGCATGACGACCGAACCGGAACAGACGCGCGTGCGCCAGGTGCGCCCGAAGACCGAGGGATGGTCGCAGAAGAAGGATGACGCGGGCCGCCCGCTCCTGCAGTTCGCCTCACCCAAGCGCGGGAAGCCCCCTGTGCACATGGCAGACCTCACACCCGAGCAGCGCGTGGAGAAGGTCAAGGAGCTCGGGCTTCCGGGCTTCCGGGCGAAGCAGCTCGAGAAGCACTACTTCACGCACTGGACGCACGACCCCGCCGACATGACCGACCTGCCGGCCGAGGGTCGCGACGAGTTCGTGCACGGGATGCTGCCGCCGCTCCTCACCGAGGTCCGACGCCTCGAGACCGACCGCGGCGACACGATCAAGTTCCTGTGGAAGCTGCACGACGGTGCGCTCGTGGAGTCCGTGCTCATGAGGTACCCCGGCCGCATCACGCTGTGCGTCTCGTCGCAGGCCGGATGCGGGATGAACTGCCCGTTCTGCGCGACAGGCCAGGCCGGACTCACCCGGAACATGTCGTCCGCCGAGATCGTCGAGCAGGTCGTGCGCGCCAACCGCCTCATCGCCGACGGTGGCCTCGGCGGCAAGAAGAAGGACGACCACTCGGCTGAACGGGTGTCGAACATCGTCTTCATGGGCATGGGCGAGCCGCTCGCCAACTACGCCCGTGTCATGCAGGCCGTGCGCGTCATGACCGACAAGACGCACGGCCTCGGCATGAGTGCGCGCGGCATCACGGTCTCGACCGTGGGTCTCGCGCCGGCGATCACGAAACTCTCGAACGAGGACATCCCGGTCACGTTCGCGCTGTCGCTGCACGCACCCGACGACGAGCTGCGCGACGAGCTCATCCCGGTGAACTCGCGGTGGAAGGTCGATGAGGTGCTCGATGCCGCACGTGCCTACTTCGACAAGACCAAGCGCCGCGTGTCGATCGAGTACGCGCTCATCAAGGACATGAACGATCACGGCTGGCGTGCCGACCTGCTCGGCGACAAGCTCAACGAGCGCGGTCGCGGTTGGGTACACGTGAACCCCATCCCGCTCAACCCGACGCCGGGCTCGATCTGGACGGCGTCCGAGGTGTCGGTGCAGAACGAGTTCGTCCGCCGTCTCGAGGCCAAGGGCATCCCCACGACGCTCCGCGACACGCGCGGCAAAGAGATCGACGGCGCGTGCGGTCAGCTCGTGGCGACGGAAGAGGACGAGGCGGTCGCCGCGGTCACGCCGCTCGAGGTCTGACCGTCAGGCCTGCCAGAGCGTCTTGACGTTCACGAACTCGCGGATGCCGTTGCCGGCGAGTTCGCGGCCGTAGCCGGAGTCCTTCACCCCGCCGAAGGGCATCCCGAAGAACGACGCCGAGTTGCCGTTGGCGAACACCGCTCCGAACTGCAGGGAATCCTGCAGTGCGTCGATCTCGGCCTGGTCGCCGGTCCAGACCGATGCAGCCAGGCCGAACTCGGAGTCGTTCGCGAGATCCACGGCTTCCTCGAGCGACTCGACCCGGTAGACGCAGGCCACGGGACCGAAGCACTCCTCGCGGTAGATGCGCATGTCCGGTGTCACGCCGGTGAGCACCGTGGCGGGATAGAACCACCCTGGCCCGGCGGGCAGATCCCCGCCCGTGTGGACCGTCACGCCGTGCGCCTTCGCGTCCTCGACGAGCTCGTGGGCCTCCGCACGCACCTGCTCGGTCGCCATGGGCCCGAAGCCGGTGCCGTCTGCGAACGGGTCGCCGGGGAGCGTCGAGCGCATCTTCTCGAGGAAGAGCGGGAACCATTCGTCGTAGACGTCGGTGTGCACGTAGAAGCGCTTGGCGCAGATGCAGGACTGGCCGGAGTTCTGCGTGCGCGAGTTCGCGCCGAACTCCGCGGCGCGGGCGACATCCGCCGACGGCATGACGATGAAGGCGTCCGTGCCGCCGAGCTCCAGCACGCTCTTCTTGATGTTGCGGCCGGCGGCCTCGGCGACGGCGGACCCGGCGCCCACGGACCCGGTGAGTGTCACGGCGGCGATGCGGCGGTCGTCGATGAGTCGGGATGCTGCGGCCCCCTCGATCAGCAGCGTCTGGAATGCGCCCGTGGGAAAGCCCGCGCGCTCGAACAGCTCGCCCAGGTACAGCGCGACCTGCGGCACGGACGAGGCGTGCTTGAGCAGACCGGTGTTGCCGGCCATGAGTGCGGGGGCGGCGAAGCGGATCACCTGCCAGAAGGGGTAGTTCCACGGCATGACCGCCAGGACCGTTCCCAGCGGCTGGTGCACGACGCGCGCGCGGGAGGCGCCGACGGTCGAAGGCTCCACCGGGGTCTCGTCGGCGAGATAGCGCTCGGCGTTGTCGGCGTAGTGGCGCATGCCGTTGGCAGACTTGCCGATCTCGTACTTCGCGGTCGCGATGGTCTTGCCCATCTCGGTCGCGGCGAGGGCGGCGAGCCGATCGAGGTCTGCGTCCATCAGGTCGGCGGCGCGATGCATCCACCCCGCCCGCTCTGCGAATGTCGTCGAGCGCATGGTCGCGTTCGCGGCTGAGGCACGAGACAGGATCAGCTCGATCTGGTCCGGGGTGTGCGGGGCGAACTCGCGTTCGACGATCCCGGTCGTGGGGTTGAGGGTCGCGATGGCCATGGGACTACTCCTTCGTGTCGGCCGTGATGAGAGTGCGTGCGAGCGCGAGCGCCCCGACGACCGGGGGTCGCGTGAGCAGGTGGACGGCGAAGTCGGGATGCCGCTCAGCGACGCCCGCGCGCACGGCATCGAACAGTCGCGGCTGGTGCGAGATGACGCCGCCCGCGCACACCACGTCGGTGCCCACGGCTCCCCGTCGGACGAGCTGGTCGACGAGTCGGACGAGATGTTCCCCGCCCGCGTCGATGACCCTCGCCGCGAGCGTCGATCCGGCGTCAGCGGCGGCGAAGACAGCCCGCGCGGCAGGAGCCCAGTTGGCCATCGTCGGCTCGTCGTTCACCCGTCGGGCGAGCCTCTCGGGAGAGTCCACGTCGAACGCGCCCTGCAGGGCGCCCAGCAGACCGTCGTCGGGGGTGCCGTCATCGTGTGCGAGGAGGGCCGCCTTCGTCGCTTCGCGAACGAGTCCGGCGGCGCCCGCGTCGTCGCCGAGGACCCAGCCCCAACCGCCCGTGATCAGCGCATCGCCATGCGCATCGGCTCCCACGCCGATGGCACCCGTTCCCGCGATGAGTCCGATGCCCTGCGCGAACCCAGCGGCGGGCACGAGGAGTGCCGCATCGTTGACGCAGACGGCCCGCAGGCCGGCGTCGCTCAGCGCGCGCGTGAAGGAGCGGACTGTCTCCGGGCTGTCGAGCCCCTGAGCGCCGATCCCGAGGGCGACGATGTCGCCGTCGGGCGGCAGTGCCCGTGCGAGCAGTGCCTGCACCCACGCGACGCCGGACTCGATCGGCTCGGCATCCCATCCGTGCGCCGGATGGACCACATCGACGACGACGTCGCCGGTCGTCGTCGTGGCCAGGACCGCGGACTTGCTGCCGCCGAGGTCGAGACCGACGAGGAGCCTCATCGCGATTCCTCCGCCGATCCGACCTTCGTGTCGTCGTGGAAGAAGACGAACTCCTCGATATCGATCGACCGCGCGTGCGCGACGGCCTCGACCAGGGACTGCATCGCGACGGCCTCGAGCACCGCTCGTGGACCGGGGGGCGCTTTCGGGAGGCGGATGACGACGATCCCCTCGAGTTCGCCGACGTCGTCTCCCGTCACCAGGATCACGCGATTGCCGGCCTCGCGGAGCATGCGAGCGACGTCGACCTCGCGGTCGGAGCCGAACAGCACGTGCACCCCGGTCGCACTCGCCGACTCCATGGACCCGTGGAGGTAGGTCCGCGTACTGAGGGACGAGGAGGGGATGCGGGCGACCTCGCGGAACAGGAGGGCACCGGCCTCGGCAGATCCCACGGACGGTCCCGATCCGACGAAGTCCGCCCACAGTGCGTCGTCGAAGCTCGCTGCGAGCTCCTCGGCGCGGGCGCCGAGCGTGGCATCCAGCCGCTCCACCTGCTCGGGAAGCGCCCGCCACGCCGGATCGACCGCCCCGCCGTCCCACGCGTCGGCGATCATGCCGAGCGCGACGACGGTCGCCGTGAATCCGATCGTCGAGGCGTAGGAGTCCGGGATGCTGCCGAGCCCCAGCGTCCGCGCCGCCGCCTCCGACACGGGCGACGGCACGGAGTTGACGACCGCGAACCGCAGATCGCGGGCGACGGAGTCGAGGGCCGCGAGGGTCTCGGTGCTGCGGCCGCTCTGCGAGATGCCGATGACGGGATGCGCAGAATGCGGGAGCGGGAGCGGGAAGTCGCCGGCGCTCAGGCGCCACGCGTCGATCCCTCGCTTGCGCAGGGACCAGACCGGTGCGCATGCGGCGGCGAGACTCGCCCCGATGCCTACGAACAGCGGACCGGGCCCAGTGAGCGCACCCCCTCCGCGCCACTCCTCGACAAGGGATGCGATGCGATCGGCTGCGACGCTGAGTTGGTCTGCCTGGGTCGAACGAGCCGCCGCGTAGGGGATGTAGCCGATCATGCGGAGTGCCCCGCGTCCTCTTCGTGACCGTGGTGGTGATGGTGGGCATCCGCAGGGGTCATGTCGTCGTGCCCTGCGTGATGGTGCCCGGGAGCGCAGTGATCGCTCGTCGACGCCGGGATGTCGGCGACCGGCACGCGGCCGAAGAAGTCATGCGGCTTGAGCGTGAATCCGCACGTGTCGACCGGCATGATCGGCCAGTCCTCGAGACGGGGGAAGTGCGTGAGCCCGAAGGTGTGCCAGACGACGATGTCGGTCGTGTCGACCGGCCGATCAGCGGCCGTCCACGCCGGAAGACCGGCACCGCCCGGGTGCATGTTGACGAAGTCGCCCGCCGGATACAGCTCGGCAGGCTCGTACGCGGTCACCCACAGGTGCTTCGTCGCGAACGTCGCGCGGCGCGCGATGTCGCTCGACGGATCGGCGAGCAGGGGAGGCTTGCCCTCGGGGAAGAGCGCCCACCCGACCTCGCCCCCGAGGCGGTTGCGCACCGTGGGGTTGACGATGCGCCATACCCGGTTGACCGCGTTGTCGGCGACCCGCTGTGCGTCGCTCTCGCGTTCGAGCCGCGTCACGAGCTGCGTGAAGCCCGTGCCCGTCGGGTTATCGGGGCCCACGGGCACGAGTGCAGCCTCGAGTTCGTCCACCGCGTTGTCGAGACCGTCGATCATCGTGTCGAGCCGCGCGCTGAAGAGGTGCTGGTGGTGCGGCGCGCCCAATCCGGGAGCGAGCTGCGTCGCGAACTGGTAGCCCTCGCCGGGGTAGGCCGAGGTGAAGACGACTCCGGTCGCCTTCACCTCGAACTGGATCGCACCGTCGAGGCCGAAGTACCAGTAGAACCCGTAGTCGTAGTTGCCGACGGTGACGAAGAAGCTCACGACGAGCCGGCGGTTCCGCCGCGACTCGGACGACCCGTTCCAGTTGTCGGTGTGCTTCCAGAGGATCCCGGCGTCCTCTTCGTGAATGCAGATCGCCTGCGGGATGACGTGGACAGTCCCGTCGTTCGCGGCAACCGTGGCGTCGAGGTAGGTGATGTCTCCTACGCAGTCGCACCCGAGTTCGAGCGAGTTCGCGAAGCCGCCGAGCAGGTACTCGCCGCAGTCGAAGAAGTTCTGGAACCACCGCTGCGGGCTGGGGTCCCCATAGGGCACGACCATCTCGGCGATCGAAGCGCGGTAGAGCACGGGTCGCATGACGGGGATGCCGTCGCCCGCCGTGTAGTCGCCGATCGCGACGTTGTGGAAGATGAGGCCCTCGCGCTGGTCGAAGCCGACCTGCATGCGCCATCCGGCCCACTCGAGCACGCCTTCATCGTCGATCGTGAAGCTCGGGCCCGCGGGCTGGGTGATCTCGATGGCTTTCAGGCCTTCACGGTCCGGCCCGCGCCACGACTCGAGGTGGAACGACGCGGCCTCCATCGGCACGGGGTAGTCGACGTGGTCGACGACATCCAGCACCTCTCCCGTCACCACGTCGACCATCGCGACGATCCCGTCCACGGGGTGCGCCCAGCCCAGGTCGTCGGCGCCCGTCGAGACGAACGTGAAGCAGCGCTGCACGCGGTGCCCGGACTCGTCTCCCGCGAGCACGCCCGCCGAGAGGGGGTTCACGATGAGCTGCGCGAGGTCGGTGAGGCCCCGCTTCGCCATCGCGGCGACCCATCGCTCGTCCTGCTTGACGACCTCGTCGACGTAGCCGAACTCCTTGATCACGACGGGCACGGCGCCGTCGACGGAGGGGTCGAGCACGCGGTGCGACACGATGGCGCCGGCTTCCGGATCGACCACGACGTCCGCAGAGACCCCGCTCGCCATGTCGATGAGGAACGACCGCACGAGTCGGGGTGTAGCGCGGCCGGCGAGCAGTTCCCGCTTGTCGGGCTCGACGAGCCCGACATACGAGTAGTGCGTGTCGGCTGCGGCGATGCCAGCGGCTTCGAGGGTCGAGCGGTTGGCGACGATCTCGTCGGCGGTGAGCGACCGCAGAACGCGGGCGGTCTCGGTCGATAGGGCAGTGGTGGTCGTGCTCACGGGATTCTCCTGCGTCGGGGTCAATGGGCGCTCGTGCGGGCGAACACGGTGCGCAGCCGGTATCGCTCCCCGGCGTAGTGGATCTCGCTCGCGAGCACGGGTCGGCCGTCCGCGGCGCGGGCGAGTTCCTTCATCACGAGCACGGCGCTGCCGGGTTCGATGGACAGCTCCACGGCGAGCTCGGGTTCGGCCGCTCGCGCCTCGAGGGTCGTCTCGGCGTAGGCGGGGGCGGAACCGGCGGCCGAGAGGACGGCGTACATGGATCCGTGGGCGAAGTCGACCGACTCGATCTGCGGTACGAGCGCCACGGGCACGCGTGAGCAGTCGCGCAGGACGGGGATGCCTCCGAGGGACCGGATCCGGTCGAGATGCAGCAGCGGCATGCCCGCGACGACCTGCAGCTGCTCGGCCTCATCCAGAGTCGCCGGCGCGATCTGCGAGCGAGTGACTCGCGAGGATGCCTCGAGGCCCAGACGTGCCGCCGTCTCGGTGAAGGACTCCAGGCTGTTCGGCCACTCGGCGCGCGCGTCGCTCGGCGGCTGCTCGGGTTCGACGCCCACGAACCAGCCGCGTCCGCGGCGAGCCGAGATGAGGCCGTGGCGTTCGAGATCGTTGAGCGCACGACGCAGGGTCACTCGGCTGACGTCGAGATCGATGCAGAGCTCGCGCTCGCTCGGCAGGCGCGTGCCGTGTGGCCAGGTCCCGTCGCCGATCCGGCGCTCGACGGCGTGCGCGGCACGCTGCCAGACCGGTTCGGCGCGCGCCGACGTGAGGGCGGGGGAGGGAGCGTTCACGACGGGTAGTCCACGCTCTCCCACGTGCCGGTGCGCATCGACCGGTAGCAGGCGTCGAGGATCGTGTTGACGATGAGTCCGTCCTCGAACGTCTCGCTGGGTGCCGTGCCGGCGGCGAAATGATCGATGAAGTGGCGCATCTGCTGCGAGAACCCGTACGCGCGGGTCTCTTCGGGCACGGGGTACACCCACCCGGTCTCGGCGTCCGACTTCTCGACGAGGTAGCCCACGGGCTTCTCGATGAAGCCCCAGACGGGTGTGACGGACGTGTCGGTGACCAGGCGCCCCGCTGTGCCGACGAGCTCGTGGCGCAGCTGCATCCCGCCCTTCTCGACCCACGAGGATTCGATCGTCGCCAGCTGCCCGCCCGCGAACTTCACGAGGGCGACGGCGTTGTCCTCGCCCGTGGTCTTGTCGGTGTGCACCATGGTGGCGCCCCATGCGAAGACCTCGGTCACGGGGTTGTCCTTGCCGAAGAAGTGGCGGGCCGACTCGACCGTGTGGCAGCCCATGTCGAGGAGGGCGCCGCCGCCGGCGGTCTCGGCGTCCCAGAAATGCGGAGCGTGAGGACCGGAATGCGCCTCTCGTGCGCGCATCGTGAGGAGTTCGCCGATGCCACCGGCCTCGACCATCTCGTACGCCTTCTGGATATTTGGCGAGAAGACGCTGCTCTCCGCGTAGCCGTGCCAGACCCCCGCGGCGGTCACGATGTCCAGGATCTCCGCGGCTTCGGCAGCGGTCCGCGCGAGCGGTTTCGTGCAGATGACGCCCTTTCCCGCAGCGGCGACGATGCGCACCGCTTCGAGGTGCACTTCGTTGGGGAGTGCGATGACCACGACGTCGACATCGGGGGATGCCGCGAGTGCCTCCATCGAGTCGTACGCGGCGGGGCTCGCCCAGCGCTCCGCGAACGCTCGCGCTCGCTCGATGTCACGGGAGTAGTTCGCGGTCAGCACGGCGCTGCGCACGTCGAGCAGCGAGTCGGCGTAGGAGTCGGAGATGAAGCCCGACCCGAGGATGCCCACTTTGATCACGGAGGGTCCTTCCTGCGGTAGTGATCCAGATAATACCTCTTAGACCGAATTCTGCTACCACCAACCGTCGGAGCGCAATATCCGGGAAATCTGTGCATACCTCTTGCTACCTCTTGCATGCCTGTATATGCTCGCCACTCAAGACAGCGCTCGCTGTCCCCCCGCGAGCACCCGAGCTCGTCCTGAGAGAAGGAATCACATGCGAGTGACATCACAGCAGCGCTCGAGGGTCGTTCCGGCCCTCGGTGTCGCCGTCGTCGCGATCGTCGGCCTTGGATTGGCCGGCTGCGCGGGCGGCAGCGACGGCGGCGCCGACGGCGACCAGACGACGATCACGCTCGCCACGTGGCGCACGGAGGACACGACTCTGTGGGAGACCGAGGTGATCCCGGTCTTCGAGGCGGAGCATCCCGACATCAAGGTCGTCTACCAGCCGACCGACACGAACGACTACAACGCGACGATCCAGGCGTCCGTCGATGGCGGAACGGCGGCCGACCTCATCATGTGCCGGCCGTTCGACGTCAACCGCGCATGGATCGCCGACGGCTACTTCGACGATCTGTCGGGTCTGGACGCCGTCGGCACCTTCAGCGATACGGCCCTCGCCGCGTGGACGGACGACGCCGGCACCCCGTACTGCGTGCCGACCGCCTCGGTGCTCGCAGGCTTCTACTACAACAAGGCCATCTTCGAAGAGCTCGGCCTCGAGATCCCCACGACGATGGAGGAGTTCTACGGCGTGCTGGATGCCGTGAAGGAGAACGGGACGTACGCTCCCATCGCACTCGGCTCGGCCGACGGATGGCAGCTCGCCTACAACGTGCTCTACAGCCTCGGCCCGAACTACTGGAAGGGCGAGGACGGGCGTCTCGGGCTCATCGACGGCACCCAGAAGCTGACCGATCCCGACTTCGTCGACGCCTTCCAGGCCACGGCCGACCTCATCCCGTACCTGCCCGAGGGCTACCAGTCGCTCAGCTACGAGGACATGATGCAGCTGTTCACGCTCGGCCAGGCGGCGATCCTCCCGGATGGATCGTGGGACATCACCGCCGCCACCTCGACGGGCCTCGATGTCGGCGTCTTCGCCGCGCCGGTCGTCAATGAAGGAGACCAGCGGTATCAGCAGGAGATGCCCGACATGGCCATCGGACTGAGCGCGAGCTCGAAGAACAAGGAGGCGGCCGCCGAGTTCCTGGAGTGGCTCGGCACCCCCGAGTTCCAGCAGCTCTACGTCAACAAGCTTCCCGGCTTCTTCTCGATGGGCACCGAACCCGTCACCTATGACAACAAGCTCGCGCAGGAGTTCGCGGATCTCAAGATCGACGCGCTCCTCACGCCCAGGCTCGCGCTCGATCGCCTGAGCGCCGGCCAGCCGCCTCTCGACGACGACATCTGGGCAGTGCTCCAGACGATGTTCAACGACGGGGTGACAGCCGAGGAGGCCACGACGACCCTCCAGACGAATCTCGACAGCTGGTACGTCCCGGCGGAATAGAGCAAAGCCATGCTGTACTCGAGCGGACCTCGCCGTGCGTGCGGTGAGGTCCGCTCGGGCGCCCCCCTCCCGCCCCGACCGAAAGTCACCGCCGCATGATCCGCACCGGTACCCGATATCGACTGCTCGCCCTGTTCGTCGTGCCCGCGCTCGCCGTCTACGTGCTGTTCTCGGTCTATCCGCTGCTGAGCTCAGTCGGACTGAGCTTCTTCGACTCGGACTCGGGAAGCTTCGCGGGTCTTGCGAACTACGACCGCCTCTTCACCGATCCGTACATCTCGGAGCGGTTCTGGAACGCCCTGCGCAACAGCGTCGAGTTCTTCCTGATCCACCTGATCGTCGAACTGCCGATCGGCCTGCTGATGGCGGCGCTGCTCACCTCCAACGCCATCCGACGCTCGCGCGGGGTCTATCGCACGCTGCTGTTCATTCCGGCCACGCTGTCGGTCGTCATCGTCGGGTTCGTCTGGCGACTGATCATCAGCCCGCTGTGGGGGCTCGTCTCGTTCCCGCTGCTCGGCAACTCGCTGACGGCGCTGCCGACGATCTCGCTCATGTCCGTCTGGCAATACGTGGGGATCCCGATGATCTTTCTCTACACGGCGCTCATCGCGATCCCGGATGACATCGTGGAGGCGGCGCGGATCGACGGCACGTCCTCGTGGGCGCTGTTCTGGCGGATCAAATTCCCCCTCATCGCCCCCCAGTTCGGCCTCATCGTGATCCTGACGTACATCTGGACGTTCAACGGATTCGACATCGTCTACGCGCTCAACGGCTCCGCCCCGGGTCCCAACTACTCGACCGACATCCTCGGCACCATGTTCTATCGGACGTTCTTCGGATCGAGCGGGCAGGTCGCCGATCCGGATCTCGGGGCGACGATCGCCTCGGTGGTCTTCTTCATCATCCTCGTGACGACGGCGGCGTACTTCGTCGTCCTCCAGCGCCGCATCAAGACCTACGAACTCTAGGAACGATCGTGACCATCACCGCTGAACGAGCCTCACGGACCCGCCCGGAGCAACCGCCGACGGACCGGCCGCGCCGACGCCGAGCGCAGAGGGGCGACGCGCTCACCTCCACCGTCGTCCACGCGCTGCTCATCGTCTTCGCGTTCTTCGCCATCGCCCCGGTCCTGGTCATCGTCATGAACTCCTTCAAGACGACGCAGGGCATCTTCGGATCGCCGTTCACCCTGCCCGACGCGGAAAGCTTCAGCGTGCAGGGATGGATCAACGTCGTCTCGCGCGGAAACTTCGGCGTCAACTACGCCAACAGCATCATCGTGACGGTTGCGACGATCGTCCTGACCATCGTGCTCGGTACGTTCGCGGCATGGGCGCTCGTCGAATACAACGTGCGCATCAGCGCAGTGCTGACAGGGTTCTTCATCGTCGGGATCATGCTGCCGATCCGCCTGGGCACGGTGCCGCTCCTGCAGACCATGGTCGCGTGGGGCCTCAACGACACCCTGATCTCGCTCGTCCTGGTGTACACCGCGATGCAGCTCCCGCTCGCGATCGCCCTCATGATGAGCTACTTCCGCTCGGTTCCGACCGAGCTCAAGGAGGCCGCCCGGATGGACGGTGCGAACGAGTTCCGCGTCCTGGGCATCGCTCTGCCGCTCGTGCGACCGGGCCTCGCGGCAGTCGCTTCGATCACGATGCTGCCGGTGTGGAACGATCTGTGGTTCCCGCTCATCCTCGCGCCCAGCAAGCCCAACCAGACGGTGACGCTCGGAGTCCAGCAGTTCGTCGGACAGTTCCAGACGGACTACCCCGCGCTGCTGGCCGCGCTCACGCTCGGGGCGGTGCCGCTGATCATCCTCTTCACGGTCTTCTCGCGGCAGTTCGTGCAGGGCCTCTCGGCCGGCTACGGCAAGTAGACGTCAGCGGGCCGCTCGCGTGAACTGCGTCCGCAGACGGTAGCGGTCGCCGCTGTATCGGATCGTCGACTCGAGCACGGGATGGGATTCGGCATCGGTGACCAGCTGGCTCATCACGAGCATCGGGTGACCCGCTTCGACCCCCAGGTGCGCGGCGATGCGCTCGTCGACCGCCTTCGCCTCGATCGTGGTCTCGGCGCGATGCAGATCGACGCCCTCAGCCTCGAGGAGCCGGTAGATGGACCCCTCACTGAGATCGGCCGACTCCACGGCGGGAGCGAGCGCGAGCGAGAAGCGCGTCTCGTCGACGGCGATCGGCACCCCGTCCAGACGACGGATGCGCTCCAGGACGAACAGCGGAGTGCCCGGCGCCACGGAGAGCCGTTCGGACTCGTCGAGCGTGGCCCGCACGGTGTCGGCGCGCAGGACGATCGACGTCGCCGGGAGCCCCATCCGCTCGGCCGTCTCGGTGAACGACTCGAGGCTGTTGGGCCAGTCCTTCTGCGGCGCGGACGCCGACGTCGCGCGATCGGCCGATACGTACCAGCCCCTTCCGTGAGAAGGACTCAGCAGGCCTCGCTCGACGAGGTGCCCGAGAGCCTTGCGCAGCGTGACGCGTGAGATGTCGAGCTGCTGACAGAGTTCGCGCTCGGGCGGCAGTCGTGCGCCCGCGCGCAGCGCCCCCGAGGATATCTCGCCCTCGATGAGGGCAGCAGCCTGCACCCACAGCGGCTCGGGGTAGTCCGGCCGGATCTGAGGGCCGGTCGCCAGCGCATCCACCACGCGGTACCTCCCTGCCATGCGAGCTCAACCCTGTATACCACTGCGGACCTCGAGCCTCGCGTCCCCACAGACGGATAGCGTAATCAGATGGTCAACTATCGGTACCTCGGCGACAGCGGCTTCAAGATCTCGGAGATCACCCTCGGCAATTGGGTGACCCACGGCTCGCAGGTGGGGGATGACGCGGCGATCGCGACCGTCCATGCGGCGCTCGACGCCGGGATCACAACGTTCGACACCGCCGACACCTACGCCAACACCGCGGCCGAGGTCGTGCTCGGCAAGGCGATCGCAGGTCACCGCCGCGAGTCGCTCGAGATCTTCACGAAGGTCTACTTCCCCACCGGCCCCATGGGCCCGAACGACACCGGGCTCAGCCGCAAGCACATCATGGACTCGATCAACGGGTCGCTGAAGCGCCTCGGCACCGACTACGTCGACCTCTACCAGGCGCACCGGTTCGACTACGAGACGCCCCTGCACGAGACCTTCCAGGCCTTCGCCGACATCGTCCGCCAGGGCAAGGCCCTGTACATCGGCGTCTCGGAATGGACGGCCGAGCAGCTTCGCGAAGGACACGCCCTCGCGAAAGAGCTCGGCATCCAGCTCATCTCGAACCAGCCGCAGTACTCGATGCTCTGGCGCGTCATCGAGGGCAAGGTCGTTCCGACATCGCAGGAGCTCGGGATCTCGCAGATCGTCTGGTCGCCGATGGCGCAGGGTGTGCTGAGCGGCAAGTACCTGCCGGGTCAGCCCGTGCCCGAGGGTTCGCGCGCGACCGACGACAAGAGCGGCGCGAACTTCATCAAGGGCTTCCTGAGGGACGACGTGCTCGAGGCCGTGCAGCGCCTCACGCCGGTCGCCGAGCAGGCGGGTCTCACGATGCCGCAGCTCGCGATCGCGTGGGTGCTGCAGAACCCGAACATCGCCGCGGCGCTCGTCGGGGCATCCCGACCGGAGCAGCTCGCCGACACGGTCAAGGCCTCGGGCGTCACGCTCGACGCCGACACGATGGCGGCCATCGACGCGGCACTCGGCGACGCGGTCTTCGACGACCCCGAAGACACCTACCGCGTCTCGCCGAAGACGCGCATCACCCGATGATCACGAGCGCCGGCATCCTTCTCTACCGGCTCGAGAACGGCCCCGAAGTGCTCATCGCGCACATGGGCGGCCCGTTCTGGGCGGCGAAGGACGCCGGCGCGTGGTCGATCCCCAAGGGCGAGTTCGACGAGGGCGACGAAGCGGCGCTGGATGCCGCGACGCGCGAATTCCGCGAGGAGCTCGGCATCGATCCGCCGGAGGGTCCCTTCGCCGAGCTCGGCACGTTCGCGTACTCGTCGGGAAAGCGCGTCACGGTCTTCGTCGCCGACGGATCGGCGCTCTCGCTCGACGGCCTCGCGTTCGGCGAGTTCGAGCTCGAGTGGCCTCCGCGCTCAGGGCGCACGCAGTCGTTCCCCGAGGTCGATCGCGTCGAATGGACGGCGATGGATGCCGCGCACGACCGTCTCGTGAAGGGCCAGCGCCCCGCGCTCGACGCCCTCGCAGAGCACCTCGCCGCAGCCGGGGCCTAGTTCAGCGGCCGTTCTTCGGGCGGGTCGAGACGTCGATGGGGTCGTGCGAACCCAGCGACGACCACGCGCTCGCGGTGCCCTTCGCGGCGTGCTCCGATGCCCGCACGGCACGCTCGTCGGCCCACGCGTTGAGCACGTGGCCGGAGTGCCCGCGCACGTGCTCGAGCACGACGTCCGGCATCCCCGCGTCCCTCCGTGCCTCGCGCGCCGCGATCAGCTGCTCGAGGATGTCGACGTTCTTCGCGGGCGCGCCGGTCGAGGTCTTCCAGCCACGGCGGCGGTGGCCGTCCATCCACTTCTCGTAGGTGTCGATCGCGTACTTCGAGTCGGCCTGCACGACGAGCTCGCGCACGTCGGTGTGGTCTTCGATCGCCTTGAGCAGACCCATGAGCTCGCCGATGTTGTTCGTGCCGACGGGGATCGCCCCCGCGGCCCACTGGCCGTCTTCGCCGACCCACGCCCAGCCTGTCGGGCCGGGGTTCCCTTTGCACGCACCGTCGGTAGCGACGACGTATCGATCTGTCACTCGGGCAAGGCTACCCGTCTCTCGAGGCGCGCCAGTCCGCGGCGATCTGCGGCATGCGCTCCGCGAGGTACCGGAGGAAATCGGCCGTGTCGCGCGCACGTCGGACGGATGCCTCGGCCGCCTCGTTGTCGTCGGCGATCGCTTCCATGAGGTCGGCGAGCCGCGCGTACAGCGGGGAGTTCGCCGTGACGACTCCGGTGAACGCGTCATCGGCCAGGTCGTATCGGTCGCGGCGCTCGCCGGGTCGTGACAGCCGCTGGATGATCCGCATCGACTGGAGGTAGCGCACGGCCCCCGAGACGGCGGCCGCCGAGACCCCGAGGCGATCGGCGAGTTGGGCGGCGGTGTAGCCCTCATCGGGTGAGCCGACGAGGGCCATCATGACCCGCGCCGGCATGCGCGCCATCCCGGCGGCGGTCATCATCGCAGCAGCCTGCTCCGCGGCGTCCGATCCAGGGTGCTCCGTCATCCGTCCGCCGCCAGTTCACGCCGTCGCATGAGGAGGACGGATGCGGCGCCGCCGGCCACGACGACGCCGACGAGCCACCACACTCCGCGCGGGTCGATCTGCGTGCCGTCGAGCACCGGCGTGACGGCGAACGGCGAGGCGTTCACCAGGGTGTCGGGGAATCCGAACAGCGGTCCGAACAGACCCAGCACGATCGCGACGACCACGACCGCCCATGCGACGGGCATGGTCAGCCGCGGAGCGAGCGTGAAGACGAGAGCGGTGAGCACGAGGAAGACGGATGCCGCGACCACCTGTCCCGCGGCGGCGACGCCCGCTGCGCGCATCAGCTCGTCCGCGGTCTCGCTGTTCCGCGCCGCGCCTGCCGCTGCGCCCAGCCACGCGGCGCCGCACGTCAGGACGACCGCGACGAAGCCGATGACGACGAAGTCGGCGAGCCACCGCACACGCGCGACCGGCGTCGCGAGCACCGCTTCGGCCGTGCCGTGCGCTTCCTCCTGCCGAGCTCTCGCGACGGTCTGGATCGCGGCGCAGGCCGCCAGCAGACCGACCATCGTGAAGAACACGGCGACGATCGACTGCTCGAGGTCCCCTTCGGACGCGATCGAGTTCAGGATGTCGGCGATCGCGGGATTCTCGCCGCCGATCTGGTCGACGACGGATCCGAGCGATGTCGAGAGCGCCCCCACGATGAGCGCCCCCGCCATCCAGCCGATCGTCGATCCGGTCGACAATCGCAGGACGAGCGCGGTCGTCGACGAGAGGCCGCCGTGGGCGTCTGCTCGACCGCGCCGCTCGGCCACGACGCTCTCGCCGAGGTCGCGCGGAGCCTGCAGCGCGACCGCGACACCGACGAGGGCTGCGAACGCGACGACGCACAACAGCACCGGCCACCACAGGTTCTCATCGAACGCGCGCGCGTTCTCGGCCCACCCGAACGGTGACGTCCACGTCAGCCACGAACTCTCGATGCGGGTCAGATCGTCGCTCGGCGTGCCGAGGGCGTTGCCCACGCCTGCGAGCACGAACGCTGCCAACAGCACCCAGACCGAGAGCGAGTTCGCTCCGCGCGAGGTGCGCATGAGCTGGGATGACAGCATCCCGACTCCGAGGAACGTCACGCCCACCGCTGCGGTCGCGAAGCCGACGAGGAGCGAGCCCTCGAGCGCGGCGCCCCCCGCGGCGAACGCGGCCGCGACGAGGATCCCGAGCACGATGTTCGCGAGCAGCCCGTGGATGATCGTCGCGAGGGTGGGCGTCCACCGTGCCGCGGGCGTGGCCTCGATCAGCTCGAGACGACCGGTCTCCTCGTCGCCGCGGGTGTGCCGGACGGCGAGGAATGTGCTCATGAACGCCGCCAGCATCGCCAGCCACGGGAACAGCAGGAACACGATGAACGCGTCGGAGTCCGTGCCCGATGGAAGCCCACGGAAGAGCAGGATGACGGGATTGGCCATGACCGCGGCCAGGATGCCGACTCGATCCTGCTCGGTGCCGTACGACGCACTCACACCGCCGAGACCCGCGAAAGCGAGGACGACGGTGCCGACGATCCAGAGCGTCAGCTGCAGCCAGTCGCGCCGCAGACGCTGCCCGAGCAGCGTGCCCAGTCCGCTCATCGGCGGTCCCGTCGGAGCGCGGGGCGTTCTGCGGCGGGGCGGCCCTCGAGTGCGTCCAGATCGTCCCCGTAGTGGCGCAGGAAGAGCTCCTCGAGCGACGGCGGCTCGATCCGCAGGCCCGTAACACCGCGCTGCGACAGCGCGGGGAGGATGCCCGCTACCGCGTCGCTGTCGACGGTGAAACGCACCCGCCCCTCCTCGACCGAGACGTCGTGCGCGCCCTCGATGCCGGCCGCGGCCGCGGCATCCGTCCCCTCGAACGAGATCTCCGTTCGAGTGAGGTGCCGCAGCTCCGCGAGGGTTCCGGACTCCACGATCCGCCCGGCGCGGATGATCGAGACGCGGTCGCACAGCTGCTCGACCTCGGACAGGATGTGGCTCGACAGCAGGACGGTCGCACCGGTCGCCTTCACGCGAGCCACTTCGCGACGGAACATGACCTCCATGAGCGGATCGAGCCCGCTCGTGGGCTCGTCGAAGACGTAGAGTTCGGCCGGCACGGCGAAGGCGGCGATCAGTGCGACCTTCTGCCGGTTGCCCTTCGAGTACGCCCGACCCTTCTTGCGCGGATCGAACTGGAACGCTTCGCACAGTCGCTGCTTCTCCGCGCGGAGGGCCGCGTCGCGGCGCCCGGCTCCGCGCAGACGCGCCAGCAGATCGATCGACTCGCCCCCGGTCAGGTTCGGCCATACGCTCACGTCGCCGGGGATGTACGCGAGGCGGCGATGGATCGCGACGGAGTCCGTCCACGGCTGCAGTCCGAAGACGGAGGCCTCGCCACCGGTCGCACGGGCCAGGCCGAGCAGAATGCGGATCGCCGTGGACTTGCCCGCGCCGTTCGGGCCGAGGAAGCCGTGCACCTGCCCCTGCTCGACCTCGAGGTCGAGCCCGTCGAGGGCGTGCACCCGGCCGTAGTGCTTCGTGAGTCCGCGCGTGCGGATGACATCGGTCATGGGCGTGACGCTACGCTTTCTTCACGATTTCGTGAAGACTTCCGACGGAACTCGACGACAGGCGCAGCCGACCCGATCTCGTCGCGTGTCTCGGAGCGGTCGTCAACGCCCTGGGCGGCACGCGCCGTGCGGGAGTATTTGTATACGTGAGGATGCGTCAAGGCCCGATCCTTGGCCGTTCGGTCGTCTTATGTATACAATGGCGATGACGCAAGACGAGGAGGTGCGAACGTGCGAGCAAGTGACCGCGCCTACCGCACGCTTCTCGACGAGATCCAGTCGGGAGCCCTCGTCCCCGGAACCGTGATCGGCGAGGTCGACCAGGCGACCAGGCTCGGCGTGAGCCGCACTCCTCTGCGCGAAGCGCTCGGGCGCCTCGTCGCCGACGGCCTGCTCGTGCAGCAGTCGCCCCGCATCACCGTAGTGAGCGCGATCGATGCCGGCGACATCCGCGAGCTGTTCGACCTTCGCCGAGCTCTCGAAGAGATGGCCGCACGTCTCGCGGCCGAGCGCGGCGATGCCACCACGTTCGCGCGCCTCGCGTCGGGCTTCGCGACGGCGTCGGTGGACGCTCCGGCTGATGCCGATGCGTACTATCGCCTCATCGCCGAGTTCGACGCGGCGCTCGACGCCGCCGTCGCGAACGACTACCTGACCTCTGCACTGCGCAGCGTCCGCACGCATCTCGTACGGGTGCGTCGGCTCGCCCGCGACAATCCCGGCAGGCTCCAGGCATCCGTCTCGGAGCACCGACTCATCGCCACGGCGATCGCCTACGGCGACGCCGATCTCGCCGCACATGCGACGCACGTGCACCTGCACAACGCGCTCGTCAGCATCCTCGAGTCGCTCGACGCAGCGTCCACCGAACTCTCCACGACGATCGAACTAGGAGCATCATGACCGTCATCCATCACCTCCGCGTCCACCGCAGCGACGAGCACCTCGCCCGCGAAGGACAGCTCGCGTGGCATATCGCTGAGGTCGCCGCCGACGAGGTCGCCGTCGAGCCCGACGTCGTCGACATGATCATCAACCGCGTTATCGACAATGCGTCGGTGGCCGCGGCATCGCTCACCCGTGCCCCCGTCAGCGCGGCGCGTCAGCAGGCCCTCGACCACGCCGTCTCGGTGTCGGGGAGCGGTTCGACGATCTTCGGCTGCGCGCTCGAGCGACGCACCTCGCCCGAATGGGCGGCGTGGGCGAACGGAGTGGCCGTGCGCGAGCTCGACTACCACGACACCTTCCTCGCGGCCGACTACTCGCACCCGGGCGACAACATCCCGCCGATCCTCGCCGTCGCACAGCACGTCGGTTCGGACGGTGCGGCGCTCGTGCGGGGCCTCGCGACCGGCTACGAGATCCAGATCGACCTCGTGCGCGCGATCTGCCTGCACAAGCACAAGATCGACCACGTCGCCCATCTCGGTCCGTCGGCGGCCGCCGGTATCGGCACCCTGCTCGGCCTCGACGTCGAGACGATCTACCAGGCGGTCGGCCAGGCGCTCCACACGACGACGGCCACGCGTCAGTCGCGCAAGGGCGAGATCTCGACGTGGAAGGCGCACGCTCCGGCCTTCGCGGGCAAGCTCGCTGTCGAGGCCGTCGACCGCGCGATGCGCGGCGAGACCTCGCCGTCGCCGATCTACGAAGGCGAGGACGGCGTCGTGGCATGGATGCTGGACGGCCCCGACGCCTCGTACGACGTGCCGCTTCCCGCCGCGGGTGAGGCCAAGCGCGGCATCCTCGATTCGTACACGAAGGAGCACTCCGCCGAGTACCAGGCGCAGGCGTGGATCGATCTCGCGCGGAAGCTCCACAACGAGGCGTCCTTCGACCCGGCAGACGTGGACGCGATCGTGCTGCACACGAGCCACCACACGCACTACGTCATCGGCTCGGGCGCCAACGACCCGCAGAAGTACGACCCCACGGCATCGCGCGAGACGCTCGACCACTCGATCCCGTACATCTTCGCCGTCGCGCTGCAGGACGGCGGCTGGCACCACGTCGATTCGTACCTGCCCTCGAGGGCTGCGCGCGAGGACACCGTGGCCCTCTGGAACAAGATCACGACCGCCGAGGATGCCGAGTGGACGCGTCGCTACCACTCCGACGACCCGAATGAGAAGGCCTTCGGCGGTCGGGTCGAGATCCGCCTGACCGACGGAACGGTCATCGAGGACGAGATCGCCGTCGCCGACGCGCACCCGCTCGGTGCGCGACCGTTCGCGCGTGAGGACTACATCCGCAAGTTCCGGATCCTCGCCGAGCCCGTGCTCGAGGCGGACGAGATCGAGCGGTTCCTCGACCTCGCCCAGCGCCTCCCCGAACTGACGCCCGAAGAGGTGCAGCAGCTCACGATCGTCGCGAAGCCCGGCGTGCTCGCGGGCGCGCCTGCACCGAAGGGCCTCTTCTGATGCTGTACTCGACGATCTCGGCCGCCGAGAAGCGGCGGCTCTTCCGGGAGCGCCTCGCGACGGGTGAGCTGCTGCGCTTCCCGGGGGCGTTCAACCCCCTCTCGGCGCGGTCGATCGAGCAGAAGGGCTTCGAGGGCGTCTACATCTCGGGTGCCGTGCTGTCGGCCGACCTCGGGCTGCCCGACATCGGACTCACGACCCTGACCGAGGTCGCGGGGCGTGGTCAGCAGATCGCCCGGATGACGGATCTGCCGGCGATCATCGACGCCGACACGGGCTTCGGCGAGCCGATGAACGTCGCACGCACGATCCAGACGCTCGAGGACGCCGGGCTCGCAGGCACCCACATCGAGGACCAGATCAACCCCAAGCGCTGCGGCCACCTCGACGGCAAGAGCGTCGTCGACGACGACACGGCGATCAAGCGCATCCGCGCCGCCGTCGACGCTCGGCGCGACCCGAACTTCCTCATCATGGCGCGCACCGACATCGCCGCCGTCGACGGGCTTCAGGCGGCGATCGACCGGGCGAAGGCGCTGGTGGATGCCGGGGCCGACGCGATCTTCCCCGAGGCGATGCGTTCGCTCGAGGAGTTCGCCGCCGTGCGGGCTGCGGTCGACGTGCCGATCCTCGCCAACATGACGGAGTTCGGAAAGTCCGACCTCTTCTCGGTCGACCAACTGCGCGACGTGGGCGTCAACATCGTGATCTGGCCGGTCTCGCTCCTGCGGATCGCGATGGACGCGGCATCCCGCGCACTCGATACGCTCACCGAAGAGGGGCACCTGACCTCGAAGCTCGGCGAGATGCAGCACCGCGCCGACCTGTACGACCTGATCGACTACGAGGCGTACAACCACTTCGACACGAACGTCTTCAACTTCCAGATCGCGCGCTAACCCGCATCCATGTCCCGATTCCCCCGCTTCATGTCCCACTCGACCTCGAATCCGAACTCGAATACCGGGGCAAAGTGGGACATGCAGAACCTCGAAGGAGAGAAATGACAGACATCAAGAAGGGACTCGCGGGAGTCGTCGTCGACTACACCGCCGTCTCGAAGGTCAACCCCGAGACGAACTCGCTGCTGTACCGCGGCTACCCCGTTCAGGAGCTCGCCGCGACGCAGCCGTTCGAGGCCGTCGCGTACCTCCTGTGGAAGGGCGAGCTGCCGACGGACGTCGAGCTCGCGCGGCTGCGCGCGGTCGAGCGCGAGTACCGCGCGCTGGCCCCCGACGTGCGCGCAGTGATCGACCACGTCCCCCTCGACGCCCACCCGATGGACGAGGTCCGCACGGCGGTCTCGCTCATCGGGGCGAAGGACCTCGCGGGATCGGGATCCGTGCTGGATGCGAGCGGCAACCCCGACGAGAACCTCGCGCGCAGCATCCGGCTCTTCGCCGCGCTTCCCGCGATCGTCGCCTACGGACAGCGCCGCCGCCGCGGCCAGGAGCCCGTCGCGCCGCGCAACGACCTCGACTACGCCGCGAACTTCCTCTGGATGACGTTCGGCGAAGAGGCGGACGACGTGGTGGTGGATGCGTTCAACCGCTCGATGATCCTGTACGCAGAGCACTCCTTCAACGCATCGACCTTCACGGGTCGCGTCATCGCGTCGACCCTGAGCGACCTCTACTCGGCCGTCGTGGGCGCGATCGGCGCGCTCAAGGGGCCGCTCCACGGCGGCGCGAACGAAGCCGTGCTCCACATCTTCGACGAGATCGGCGAGGCGTCGAACGTCGGCCCCTGGCTCGACCAGGCGCTCGCCGAGAAGCGCAAGATCATGGGCTTCGGTCACCGCGTCTACAAGCGCGGCGACTCACGCGTGCCCACGATGAAGGCCGCACTCGACACGCTCGTCAATCACTACGACCGGCCCGACGTCCTCGCGCTCTACGACGAGCTCGAGTCGGAGTTCGTCGCACGCAAGGGCATCTACCCCAACCTCGACTATCCCTCGGGGCCGGCGTACAACCTCATCGGGTTCGACACTCTGACCTTCACGCCCCTGTTCGTCGCGGCGCGCGTGACCGGCTGGACGGCGCACATCATGGAGCAGCTCGCCTCGAATGCGCTCATCCGCCCGCTGTCGGAGTACAACGGCCCCGACGAGAGGCACATCGAGGGTTACGTCCCCGACGCGGCCATCCTCGAGGCGGCCGAGCGTGCGGAGGAGGCCGCGGAGTGACGATCTGGTTCGGCGATGTGGCGGGAATCGATCTCAACGCGATGGCGGGCGCGAGCCTCATCGAGACGCTCGGCATCGAGATCGTCGAGATCCGGGATGACGCGCTCGTCGCGCGCATGCCCGTCGACCACCGCACGACCCAGCCGGCCGGAGTCCTGCACGGCGGCGCGTCGGTCGCGCTCGCCGAGACGCTCGCGTCATGGGCGGGCTACCTTGCCGTCGATCGCTCGATCCTCCACGTCGTCGGCCAGGAGATCAACGCCAACCACATCCGGCCCGTGTCGTCGGGCTGGGTGACGGCGACGGCGACGCCTGCGGCGATCGGCCGCCGCGCGCACGTGTGGGAGATCCGCATCGTCGACGAGGCGGGCAAGCTCGTGTGCATCTCGCGGTGCACGCTCGCGGTGATCGAACAGCGCTCGGGCTACGCGGCGCCGGAAGGAAGAAGAAAGTCATGAAGGATGCCGTCATCGTCGACGTTGTGCGCACTCCGGCGGGCAGGGGCAAGCCCGGGGGAGCGCTCTCGAGCGTCCATCCCGTCGATCTCGCGGCCGGAGCGCTGAACGCGCTGCTCGAACGCAACGGCCTCGAATCGCGCCAGATCGACGACGTCCTCATGGGCTGCGTCAGTCAGGTGGCGGACCAGTCGCTCAACATCGGCCGCCAGGCGGTGCTGGCCGCGGGATGGGATGAGTCGGTTCCCGCGACGACGATCGACCGTCAGTGCGGTTCGAGCCAGCAGGCCGCGCACTTCGCGGCGCAGGGCGTGATGGCGGGCGCGTACGACATCGTGATCGCAGCCGGGGTGGAGTCGATGAGCCGCGTCCCGCTCGGCTCGTCCGCGCACGGCGGATCGGTGTCGCGGGGCGTCGCCGCGCGGTATCCGGACGGTCTTGTGAACCAGGGTGTTTCGGCCGAGCTCATCGCCGCGAAGTGGGGGTTCTCACGCGACGATCTCGACGACTTCTCGGCCGAGTCCCACCGGCGGGCTGCGGCCGCGGCATCCAGAGGCGACTTCGACTCGCAGCTCCTCGCCGTCCAGACAGACGACGGCGCCGTCGAGGCGGATCAGACCATCCGTGAGTCGACGACTGTCGAAGGGCTCGCCGGTCTCGGACCGTCGTTCCGCACCGACGAGCTCGCCGCGCGTTTCCCCGAGATCGACTGGAAGATCACGCCCGGCAATTCCTCACCGCTGACGGATGCCGCATCCGCCGCGCTCATCATGAGCGCCGATCGTGCGGCGGAGCTGGGTCTGACGCCACGCGCGCGCTTCCACTCTTTCGCCGTCGTCGGCGATGACCCGCTGTACATGCTGACCGGTCCGATCCCGGCGACGCGTCGCATCCTCGAGCGGAGTCGCCTCTCGATCGACGATCTCGACGCGTACGAGGTGAACGAAGCGTTCGCTTCGGTTCCGCTCGCATGGATGGCGGAACTCGGCGGCGATGCCGAGAAGCTCAACCCGTGGGGCGGTGCGATCGCCCTCGGACACGCCGTCGGTGCATCGGGTACCCGGCTGCTGGGCACCCTGGTCGCGTATCTCGAGGCGACCGGCGGTCGTTATGGCCTGCAGACGATGTGCGAGGGCGGTGGCATGGCCAACGCCACGATCGTCGAGCGGCTCTGATCCGAGATCAGAAGCGCGCGGAGAACCCGCCATCGGTGTGGAGTAGCTGACCCGACACCCAGCGGCCCGCTTCCGACACGAGGAACGACACGATCCCGGCGATGTCGCGAGGCTCGCCGAGGCGCCCGAGCGGCTGCATGCCCGACAGCGTCGTGCGGGTCGCGTCATCCATCCATCCCGTGTCGATAGGACCGGGGTTGACGGCGTTCGCCGAGACGCCGAGCGGCCCCAGCTCGCGGGCGGCCGAGATCACGATCCGGTCGAGCGCCCCCTTCGACGCGCCGTAGGGCAGATTGCCCGTCGTGTGATCGCTCGTGAGGGCGACGATCGCTCCCCCCGCCGAAGGCACCTGGCGGGCGAAGGCCGCAATGAGCAACAGCGTCGCGCGGGCGTTGACGGCGACGTGGAGGTCGAAGCTCTCGGCGGTCGTGTCGAGGATGCCGGACTCGACGTCGTGGGCGTGGCACAGCACGAGGGCCGAGATCGGCCCGTGCTTGCGGACGACGTCGTCGACGAGTCGGCCGGGACCCTCGCTCGTCGAGAGGTCGGCCGGAATGTCGGCGTCGGCGAGGTCGGACGTGACGACGGTCCACCCGTCCGCGCGGAGGCGGGGGACGATCGCCGCGGCGATGCTGTTCGCGCGCGCGGCGCCGGTGATGAGAGCGAGGGGCACGGTGACACGTTAGCCGACGGCGAATCGTGCAAACGCTTGCGGGCGAATGGATGCTGCGGTGCGGCCATCCATGAAATGAGAGCCTTCTCATCATGTAAGCGCTTGCATAACTCGCACCGGCACCGGTAGCTTCGGGCACACGAAGCACCACCCGGCACGTCGCCGTGCCATTCCCCCGGGAGCAGAACGTGTCGAAGACGACCTCCGTCCGTGTCCGCAGATCGATCGCCGCAGCCGCTGCGGCGGCGCTGATCCTGACCGGGGGTCTCGTCGCGATCGCACCGGCCGCGACCGCCGCCGATCGCACGTTCGCCCTGGTGGGTGACCTGCAGTCCGAGCTCGGGTGCTCCGACGACTGGCAGCCCCAGTGCGCGGCCACCGATCTGCTGCCCACGGATGTCGAGAACGTCTACGCCGCGGAGTTCGAGGTGCCCGCCGGCGAGTACCTGTACAAGGTCGCCGTGGGCGACTCCTGGGACGAGTCGTACGGTCTCGACGGAGGAAGCGACAACATCCCGCTCACGATCGCCGGGGCATCCACTCTCCGGTTCCTCTTCGACGACACCAGCCACCGCGTCGGGGTGGAGGTCGTGAGCCTCGCCGGCGACTACACGGCAGCGGACGACTCCCTCGCGACCGCCCCCGTCCGCCAGGCGGGGTCGGACGAGCAGTTCTACTTCGTCATGACCGACCGGTTCGCGAACGGCGATGCCTCGAACGACGAGGGTGGGCTGACGGGCGATCGCCTCGCCACGGGCTTCGACCCGACCGACAAGGGCTTCTATCAGGGCGGTGATCTCGCCGGCTTGCATTCGAAGCTCGACTACATCGAGGGCCTCGGCACGACGGCCATCTGGCTCACCCCGAGCTTCGAGAACCGTCCGGTGCAGGGCTCGGGCGCCGACGCGAGCGCCGGCTATCACGGGTACTGGATCACCGACTTCACCCAGATCGACCCGCATCTCGGCACGAACGAGGAGCTCGAGGACCTGATCGCCGACGCGCACGACCGCGGCATCAAGGTCTACTTCGACATCATCACGAACCACACCGCCGACGTGATCTCGTACGCCGAGAACCAGTTCTCGTACATCGATCAGGCGACGCGCGAGTACACCGACGCGGACGGCAACCCCTTCGCCCCGGGCGACTACGCCGGCACCGGAACGTTCCCCGAGCTCGACCCCGCCACCTCGTTCCCGTACACACCGGTCATCGCCGCGGGGGACGAGAACGTCAAGGTGCCCGCATGGCTGAACGACCCCACGCTGTACCACAACCGCGGCGACTCGACGTGGGCGGGGGAGTCGGTGACGTTCGGCGACTTCGTGGGTCTCGACGACCTCATGACCGAGCATCCGACGGTCGTCGACGGATTCGTCGACGTCTACCAGGACTGGATCGACCTCGGCATCGACGGCTTCCGCATCGACACCGCCAAGCATGTGAACTTCGAGTTCTGGGAGGAATGGTCGACGCAGGTGCTCGACTACGCCCACGCGAACGGCAAGCCCGACTTCTTCATGTTCGGCGAGGTGTACGACGCCGACCCCGCGAAGCTCTCGCCGTACGTGCGTGACACCGACATGAACTCGGTTCTCGACTTCACGTTCCAGTCCAACGCGACGGCGTACGCGAAGGGCGGGTCGGCCGAGCAGCTCCAGACGCTGTTCGCGGGCGATGACATGTACACGACGCCCGATTCGTCGGCGACGGCGCTGCCGACGTTCCTCGGCAACCACGACATGGGTCGCGTCGGGTATTTCGTGGCCGGGGCCGACGCGCTGCAGCGCGATGAGCTCGCGCACGAGCTCATGTACCTCACGCGTGGCCAGCCCGTCGTCTACTACGGCGACGAGCAGGGTTTCGCGGGAGCGGGCGGCGATAAGGACGCGCGACAGAGCCTCTTCGCGACGCAGACCGACGCGTACGCGAACCAGCCGCTCGTCACGGGCGAGCAGCTCGGCAGTCAGGACCGCTACGACACGGCCTCGCCGCTCTACCAGCGCATCGCCGAACTCGGCGCGCTGCGTGCCGCGCACCCGGCCCTCGCGACCGGCGCGCAGATCGAGCGCTACGCCGACGACGGTGCGGGCGTCTACGCCTTCAGTCGCGTCGACCGCGACGACAGGATCGAGTACCTCGTTGCGACGAACAACACGACGGCTGACAAGACGGTCACGATTCCGACGCTGACGACGGATGCTTCGTTCACGTCGCTCTACGGCGGCGGTTCGGCCTTCACGACGGACGGGGAGGGTACGGCATCCGTCACAGTCCCCGCTCTCTCGGCACTGGTCTTCACGGCGGACAAGACCGTGACGGCACGGTCCGCCGCAGGCGACATCGCGATCGAGGTGCCGACCGCAGGTGCGGGGGTCACCGGCCTCACCCCGGTCGCAGCCGACGTCGACGACTCGACGTGGCAGGAGACGAGCTTCGCCTACCGCGTCGTCGGCGACGACGAGTGGACGCCGCTCGGCACGGCCGAGGACACGTCGCCGCGCGTCTTCCACGACACCGCGGGGCTCGCGACCGGCACGCTCGTGGAGTACCGTGCGGTGTCGACGGATGCCGCGGGCCACCGCGCTGCGGCGAGCGCCTACGCCTCGGTCGGCAACCGGGTGAACCTCGGCGAGGAGCCGACCGAGCCGGAGGAACCGGGCGAGCCCGAGCCGCAGGAAGGCCCGAACCCGCCCTACGAGAGCGTGAGCGTGCCGGGCAGCTTCAACAGCGAGGCCGGCTGCGGCGGTGATTGGGACCCCGCGTGCGAAGCGATCCAGATGACCCACCGTGCCGGCGATGTCTGGAGCCTCGCCCTCGCCGATCTGCCCCTGGGCGACTACGCCTTCAAGATCGCGATCAACAAGGCGTGGACCGAGAACTACGGTGGCGGAGGTGTCGGGAACGGCCCGGACATCGCGTTCTCGCATGCGGGCGGTCCGATCAAGTTCTTCTTCGACGCCCGGACGAAGAACATCCGCACGACGCTCGACGGTCCCGTCATCACGCTCCCGGGATCACTGCAGAGCGAACTCGGGTGCCCGGGTGACTGGCAGCCGGACTGCCTGGCGACCATGATGTTCGATCGCAACGCCGACGGCGTCTTCCAGTTCACGACCGACGACCTGCCGACCGGCTCGTACGAAGTGAAGGTCGCGCACAACCGCTCGTGGGACGAGAACTACGGTGTCGGGGGAGCGCCGGGCGGTGGCAACATCACGTTCAGCGCGAGCGCGGGCAAGGTCACGACGTTCCGGTACAACCTCGAGACCCACGTGCTCACGGTCGCCTCGACCGACCCCCCGCTCGCGGGAATCGGCGAGTTGCGCGCCCACTGGATCGACGCCGAGACGATCGCCTGGCCGTCGGATCTCGGTGCGCCGGCCGCGGGCGCGAGCTGGCAGCTCTACTCGTCCGCGACGGCCGACCTCGCGCAGGCGGACGGCGAGATCACGGGCGGCGACGCCGTCGATCTGACCATCGTCGACGGAGGGCTCACCGACGCGCAGAAGGAGCGTTTCCCCGCGCTCGCCGACTACACGGCGCTGCATGTCGGGGGAGCAGACGCTGCGGCCCTGCTCAAGGGTCAGCTCATGGTCGCGCAGCGCGGTGAGGGCGACACCCTCACGGCGTACACGGGCGTGCAGATCCCGGGCGTCCTCGACGACCTCTACGCCTCCGAACTCGATGGCGAACAGCTCGGCGCCGTCTTCGACGACAACAAGCCGACCTTCCGCGTGTGGGCGCCGACGGCGCAGTCGGCGACGCTGCTGACATGGGACACCGGAGCAGACGGCGATCCCGTTCGTCACGAGGCGGCGTGGGACGCGGCATCCGGAACCTGGTCCGTGGCGGGCACGAAGGCGCTCAAGGGCGACGAGTATCTGTGGGAGGTCGCGGTCTACGCCCCGACGACAGGCGCGATCGAGACGAACGCCGTGACCGACCCGTACTCGATCGCGCTCACGACGAACTCGACGCGCTCTGTCGCCGTCGACCTCGACGACAGGGCCTGGCAGCCCGCGCAGTGGCGCAAGACGAAGCAGCCGGTGATCGACCGGCCCGTCGACCGCTCGATCTACGAGCTGCACATCCGCGACTTCTCGATCGGCGACTCCTCCATCCCCGAGGCGGAGCGGGGAACCTATCGAGCCTTCACGCGCAACGGCGCGGGGGCGAAGCAGCTGAAGCAGCTCGCGGAAGCCGGCATCAACACGGTGCACCTGCTGCCCTCGTTCGACATCGCGACGATCGAGGAGAACCGGTCACAGCAGGCGGTGCCCGCGTGCGACCTCGCATCCTTCGGACCGGCATCGACCGAGCAGCAGGCTTGCGTCGAAGCCGTCGCCGACACGGACGGCTTCAACTGGGGCTACGACCCGTACCACTTCACGGTCCCCGAGGGCTCGTACGCCGTCGATCCCGAGGGAGGCGCGCGTGTTGGTGAGTTCCGCGAGATGGTCGGCGCTCTGCACAAGATGGGCCTGCAGGTCGTGCTCGACGAGGTGTTCAACCACACGGCGCAGGCGGGCCAGGGCGAGAAGTCGGTGCTCGACCGGATCGTCCCGGGCTACTACCAGCGGCTCAACGCGGCCGGCAATGTCGAGACCTCGACGTGCTGCCAGAACGTCGCGACCGAGCACGCGGCGGCGCAGAAGCTCATGGTCGACTCCGTCGTCACATGGGCGCGCGACTACAAGGTCGACGGGTTCCGCTTCGATCTCATGGGGCACCACTCGAAGGAGAACATGCTCGCGATCCGGGCTGCCCTCGACGAGCTGACGGTGCAGAACGACGGCGTCGACGGCTCGGAGATCTACCTCTACGGCGAGGGCTGGAACTTCGGCGAGGTCGCGGACAACGCCCTCTTCGAGCAGGCGACGCAGGGGCAGCTGGGTGGCACCGGCATCGGCACGTTCAGCGACCGCCTGCGCGACGCCGTGCACGGCGGCAGCCCCGTCGACGCGGGTTCGACCTTCCGCCAGGGCTACGGCACCGGCCTCGGCACCGACCCCAACGGCGACCCGATCAACGGTTCGACCGAGCAGGCGCTCGCCGACCTCGCGACTCAGACGGACCTCGTCAAACTCGGTCTCGCCGGCAACCTCCGCGCATTCGAGCTCACCGCCGCCGACGGTACCGTCAAACGCGGTGACGAGCTGCTCTACAACGGCCAGCCCGCGGGCTACGCCGATCAGCCGGACGAGATCATCACGTACGTCGACGCGCACGACAACGAGACCCTGTACGACCTCTCGGTGCTCAAACTCCCGACGGATACGTCGATGGCCGATCGGGTGCGCATGAACACCCTGTCGCTCGCGACCGCGACGCTCGCCCAGACCCCGTCGTTCTGGCACGCGGGCACCGAGCTCCTGCGCTCCAAGTCGCTCGATCGCAACAGCTACAACTCGGGCGACTGGTTCAACCGCGTCGACTGGACCGGACAGTCATCGACCTTCGGATCGGGCCTGCCGCGCGCGGCCGACAACCAGGAGAAGTGGCCGATCATGGCGCCGCTCCTGGAGAACCCCGCGCTCAAGCCTGGAGCAGCCGACATCGCGGCGGCCGAGGCATCCGCCCTCGATCTGCTCCGCGTGCGGAACGACGTCGATCTGCTGCGGCTCGGGTCCGCCGAGCTGATCGAGCAGAAGGTCACCTTCCCGGGAGGCGGGGCGGATGCCGCGCCCGGCGTCATCGCGATGCTCGTTGACGACCTCGTGGGCGACGACGTCGATCCCGCACTCGACGGTGCGCTCGTCGTCTTCAACGCCTCGCCCGAGCCGGTGACGCAGACGATCGGCGACCTGGCGGGCCGCGGCTTCGCCCTGACGAAGGCGCAGGCGAACGGTGCGGACGCGGTCGTGAAGACGACGACGTGGGATGCCGCATCCGGCACCGTCACCGTGCCCGCGCGCACGGTGGCCGTGCTGGTGGACCACGAGTCGATCTCGACCAGCGTGCTGGCGGCGCCGAACCGGCTGTTCGCGTCGTTCGGACAGACGGTCAAGGTGCAGGGCGCGGTGAGCTCCTCCGACGGCTCCGCGCCGACCGGCACCGTCACGGTGACCGACAACGGCAAGGTCGTCGCCACCGCGACCCTGACGGCCGCGGCGAAGGGGAGGATCGACATAGCGCTGCCGAAGCTGTCGCGCGGCATCCACCTCATCCGCACGACCTTCACGGGCTCGGGCGACTACGAGGACTCTCGGTTCCCGATCGCTCTCCCGGTGATCGTGTTCTGAGTGTCGACATCGGCGAGGGCCGTACGACGCCTTCCGTGAAGGGGTTCCCACCTGGAGCCCCTCACGGAAGGATCACACCATGAAGTACATGATGTTCGTCGTCTCGTCGCTCGAGCCGGACGCCGTCTCGGATGAGTCCGACGTCGACCTGTGGGTCGACCCTCTGGACGCCTCGGGCAAGCGGATCATCGGCGAGGTGCTCATGCCGCCGAAGGAGTCGACAGTCGTCCGCGTGCGCGGCGGCAAGGTGCTCACGACGCGCGGCCCGTTCGTCGAGACGAGTGAGGTCATCCTCGGGTTCGACATCCTCGAGGTCGCGGACCTCGACGAGGCGATCGAGATCGCGGCGAAGCACCCCATGGCCCGCAACGGTCAGATCGAGCTGCGCGCCTTCATGCAGTGGGGCGACTGACCGGACTGCTCACTCGCCGTTCACGCGGCGGACACCTCGGGTCGGTACTCAGAGAGGGTCCCCCTCCCACCCGAACTGAGGATGAGAATGAACTCTGCCTTCTCGCGCCGTCCCTGTGCCACCGTCGCAGCCGTGGCCGCGGCATCCGTCACCGCGTCGCTCGTGCTCGCCGCCCCCGCGAGCGCGCGCATCGTCGACGCCCCGATCACCTACTCCGCCGACGACGCGACGCTCGCACTCGCGCCGATCGGCACCTACGAGACCGGCGTCTTCGACGAGTCGGCTGCCGAGATCGTCGCCTTCCACGGTACGCGGCTCTATGTCGTCAACGCCCAGGCGGGCGTCGTGGACGTGCTGGATGCCTCGAACCCCGCTGCTCCGACGAAGCTCTTCTCGATCGCCGGCACCGGTGTCGCGAACTCGATCAACGTCCGCGCGGACGGCCTCGGCGTCGTCGCCTTCGAGAGCACCACGAAGACCGAGCCCGGCACGCTGCTCTTCTTCGACGCCGACGCACCCGAAGCGACGGTGCTCGGTTCGGTCGTCGTCGGCGCGCTGCCCGACAACGTCGAATTCTCGAAGGACGGCGCCTACGCCATCTCGGCGAACGAGGGCGAGCCGAACGACGAGTTCACGGTCGACCCCGAGGGCTCGGTCAGCGTCGTGACGCTTCCCGCGACGAAGGCCGCGCCGGCGCAGAGCGACGTGCGCACGGCGGACTTCCACGAGTTCGAGGTCGGCGGATCGAAGACCCTGGATCCGGCCGTCCGCGTCTTCGGCCCGACGCCCCACGGCGACGACCTGCCGGTCTCGCGCAACCTCGAGCCCGAGTACGTCGCGGTCGACGGCGGCACGGCCTACGCCGCGCTGCAGGAGGCCAACGCGGTCGCGGTCATCGACCTCGCGTCGGCGACCGTCACCGACATCTGGCCGCTCGGCTTCAAGGACCTCAGCGTCGCGGGCAACGGCATCGACCCGAGCGACCGCGACCCGCAGGGCGCGTCGACGTTCAGCGTGCGCACGTTCGAGAACCTCTTCGGCATCTACAACCCCGACGGCATCGTCGCCTACCAGGCGGGCGATCAGACCTTCCTCGTCACGGCGAACGAGGGCGACGTCCGCGAGTGGGGCGACTACGTCGAGGCCACGCGTGCGAAGGACATCGAGGACTTCGGCCCCGTGAGCCCCCAGATCGCCGCACTCCTCGGTGACGGCGACCTCGGCCGCCTCAATGTCAGCATCGAGGACGGCTTCAACGAGGAGACGGGCCAGTACGAGGCGCTCTACACGTACGGCGGCCGCTCGTTCTCGATCTGGACGACCGATGGCACACAGGTCTTCGACTCGGGCGACCAGTTCGAGAACATCACCTACGCGGCGAATCCGGCGTTCTTCAACTCGAACCACTCGGAGGCCAACTTCGAGGGTCGCAGCGACGACAAGGGTCCCGAGCCCGAGAACCTCGCGATCGGTGCCGTCGGCGGTCGCACGTACGCCTTCATCGGTCTCGAGCGCGTGGGTGGCGTGATGGTCTACGACATCACCGATCCCGCGGGTGCGGACTTCGTCACGTACGTCAACAACCGCGACTTCGCCGCGGACCCCGAGACGCCCGACGCCGGCGACCTCGGACCCGAGGGACTCGAGTTCATCTCGGGCGCCGCGTCGCCGACGGGCCTGCCGCTCCTCGCGGTCGGCAACGAGGTGTCGGGCACGACGACGCTCTTCTCGCTCACCGACCTGACGCCCGACACGACGAGCCCCGTGGTCGCGCTCGGCGACACGGGTGGGAGCGTCTTCGAGGGGAACGCCGTGACGCTCACGGTCGCCGCGAGCGACGATCGCGCGCTCACGAACGTCGTCGGCACGATCACCCGCGACGGCAAGGTCGTCAAGAAGACGCAGCTCAAGGTCGACGGCGCAGCCCGCGCGACGCACACGATCGACCTGTCGAGCGTCGTCAAGGGCGGTCTGCCGGTCGGCGACTACGTGCTGACGTTCTCCGCGAAGGATGCCGCGCGCAACCAGTCGGAGCCTCAGGAGTTCGCGTTCTCGATCGTCGACACGACCCGCCCCGAGGCCGTGCTCGTGACGCCGACGGCGACCGCCGTCAAGAAGCTCAAGATCCAGGTGGACGCCACCGACGCCCAGGGTCTGCAGCGCGTCGTCGCGAATGTCTACAAGGACGGCAAGCTCGTGACCTCGACGCAGAAGGATGCCAAGGGCAAGACGACCGCGACCCACAAGGCGACCGTCGAGCTCGCTGACGGCACCTACCAGATCAAGTACAACGCGCAGGACGTCGCCGGCAACATCTCGAAGACGGGCACGTACAGCGTGACCGTCGACGCGAAGAAGCCGACGATCACCGTCAAGGACGGCGCGACGTACACGAAGGAGGCGCGACGGGGCTACGAGCTCGTGAGCTTCAAGCTCTACGACGCCGGCAAGATCGCCCGCCTCACGCTCAACGGTGTCGAGAAGGACCTGACCGACAACACGTGGTCCGACCTCAACTTCGTGAAGCCCGGTCAGTTCGGCGCCGTCGAGGGTACCAACGTCCTCGTCGTCTACGACGTCGCCGGCAACGCGCAGCGTCTCAGCTTCCGCCTCGCGGGCTGACGCGGCATTCATCCGCAGGAACGGGGTCCCTCACGAGGGGGCCCCGTTCTCTTGCTCCTAAGATCGGAGGTCCGTACAGATAGTAGGACGTCCATGTAAACTCGACTCCAGCGCCGACGACGGCGCACTCGCCCCGAGCGCGACCCACGAAGACGCGCGCGGTCGATCATGGAGACACCGATGTCGATGACCCTTCCCGCTTCCGCCCTCACCGCCGACGAGCGCGAGGCGATCCTCGAAGCCGTGCGCGACTTCGCCCGCACCGAGCTCGCACCCCACGCGCTGGATTGGGACGAGCGCAAGCACTTCCCACGTGAGACCGTGCAGCGAGCGGGGGAGTTGGGGCTCGGCGGCATCTACGTCCGGGAGGATCTCGGGGGAGCAGGGCTCGGCCGCGCCGAGGCCGTCGCGATCTTCGAGGAGCTCGCTGCGGGCGATCCCGCCATCGCGGCGTACATCACGATCCACAACATGGTCGCCTGGATGATCGACGCCTACGGCGACGAGGCGCAGCGCGCGCAGTGGCTGCCGCGCCTCACCGCCATGGTCGACCTCGGCAGCTACTGCCTCACCGAGCCGGGTGCCGGATCGGATGCCGCGGCCATCACGACGAGCGCGATCCGATCGGGCGACGAGTACGTGCTCACGGGCGTCAAGCAGTTCATCTCGGGAGCGGGCGAGGCATCCGTCTACATCGTCATGGCCCGCACGGGCGAGCCGGGCGCGCGCGGCATCTCGGCCTTCCTGGTGCCCGCCGACGCGCCGGGCCTCTCCTTCGGCGCGAACGAGAAGAAGATGGGCTGGAACGCGCAGCCGACGCGCCAGGTCATCCTCGACGAAGTGCGGGTGCCGGCCTCGAGCATGCTCGGTATCGAGGGGCAGGGCTTCAAGATCGCGATGTCGGCGCTGAACGGCGGGCGCATCAACATCGCCGCGTGCTCTCTCGGCGGCGCGCAGTGGGCCCTCGACAAGGCGACGGCGTACGTGCACGAGCGCTTCACCTTCGGCGAGCCGCTCGCCGAGAAGCAGAGCATCGTCTTCACGCTCGCCGACATGGCGACGGAGCTGCGCGCCGCGCGCGCCCTGGTGCGGGACGCCGCGGCCGCCGTCGACGCCGGTGCCGAGGACGCCTCTCTGCAGTGCGCGATGGCGAAACGCTTCGCGACGGATGCGGGGTTCTCGGTCGCGAACCAGGCGCTCCAGCTGCACGGCGGGTACGGGTACCTGCACGACTACGGCATCGAGAAGGTCGTCCGCGATCTGCGCGTGCACCAGATCCTCGAGGGGACGAACGAGATCATGCGCGTCATCATCGGCCGCGAGTTGCTGGGGTCGAAGCGATGAGGATCGCATTCCTGGGCCTCGGCCACATGGGCCTGCCGATGGCCAAGAACCTCGCTGCGGCCGGCCACGACGTCGTCGGGTTCGACGTCTTCCCCGCGGCGGTCGACACGGCGCTCGACGCCGGCCTCGCGGTCACCCTGTCGGCGCAGGCCGCGGTGGACGGCGCAGACGTCGTGATCACGATGTTCCAGTCCGGCGCGCAGGTGATCGCGGCCTACCGCGGCGCCGGCGGCGACGGACTGGTCGACGTCGCCCCGCCGGGCACCCTCTTCATCGACTGCTCGACGATCTCGGTCGAGGAGGCGCAGGAGGCGCACCGCATCGCCGAGATCGCGGGTCATCGCTCACTGGATGCGCCCGTGTCGGGTGGGGTCGTCGGCGCCGAGAACGCGACGCTCGCCTTCATGGTGGGCGGCTCCGACGTCGATTTCGAGTCGGCGCGGCCGATTCTCGAGGCGATGGGACGCCGTGTCGTGCATTGCGGCGGTGCGGGACTCGGCCAGGCCGCGAAGGTGTGCAACAACATGATCCTCGCCGTGTCGCAGATCGCGGTCGCCGAGGCGTTCGTGCTCGGCGAGCGACTCGGCCTCACTCATCAGGCACTCTTCGACGTCGCCTCGAACGCGTCGGGTCAGTGCTGGGCGCTCACGACGAACTGCCCCGTACCGGGTCCGGTTCCGACGAGTCCCGCCAATCGCGACTACCAGCCGGGCTTCGCCGGGGCACTCATGAACAAGGACCTCGGGCTCGCCGAGCAGGCGATCGCGTCGACAGGTGTCGATGCCCGAATGGGGATGCTGGCGCGCGAGATCTACAAGGAGTTCGCGGACGGCGCCGGGGCAGGGCAGGATTTCTCGGGGATCATCAACACGATCCGCGAAGACGCCTGAGGAGACATCGTGACGTACGAGACCATCATCGTCGAGACCCGTGGCCGCGTCGGCTGGATCACGCTGAATCGCCCCGAGGCGCTCAATGCCCTGAACACGCAAGTGATGCTCGACATCGTCGCGGCATCCACCGCCTTCGACGCCGACGACACGATCGGCGCGATCGTGCTCACCGGATCGGAGCGCGCGTTCGCCGCTGGCGCTGACATCAAGGAGATGGAGTCGAAGTCGGGGCTCGAGATGATCATGGGCGAGCACTTCGGGCAGTGGCAGCGGTTCGCCGACCTGCGCACTCCTGTGATCGCCGCGGTCTCGGGCTACGCGCTGGGCGGCGGGTGCGAGCTCGCGATGATGTGCGACATCATCCTCGCCGCTGATACCGCCAAGTTCGGGCAGCCCGAGATCAACCTCGGGGTCATCCCCGGGATGGGCGGCTCGCAGCGCCTGCTCCGCGCGGTCGGCTACTACAAGGCGGCCGAGCTGATCCTGACGGGCCGGATGATGGATGCCTCCGAAGCCGAGCGCTCGGGGCTCGTGTCGCGCGTCGTGCCCGCCGCGGACCTGCTCGACGAGGCGGCAAAGGTCGCCGAGGCGATCGCATCGAAGTCGCTGCCCTCGGTGTACGCCGCGAAGGCCGCGCTCGACGTCGCGATGGAGACCCCCCTTGCCGAGGGGCTGCGGTTCGAGAAGCACGCGTTCGCGGCACTCTTCTCGACCGACGACCAGAAGGAAGGCATGGCGGCCTTCCGCGAGAAGCGGACGCCCGATTTCACCAACCGCTAGAGCGGGTCGGGCATGGGCCTCGGGTCTTCGAAGTCGCCGGCGTCCTTGCGCAGCCGCGCGATGATCGACACCAGTTCGTCGGTGTCCTCGCCCGAGAGACCCGGACGCGTGAAGACCTCGTCGTTGAGGGCGGCCGTGGCGCGCTCGGCGAGGTCGCGCCCCGCGTCGGTCAGGGTCAGCAGGGTCGCGCGCCCGTCATCGGGGTGCGGCTCGCGAGTGACGAACCCGTCGCGCACGAGACGGTCGACGGTGTTCGTGACGCTCGTGGGATGCACCTGCAGACGCGCGATCGCGCTCGCCATCGGCATCCGTCCCTCCCGCGTGAATGCGAGCAAACGGAGCATCTCGTACCGCGCGAACGAGAGACCGAACGGCTTCAGGGCACGATCGATGCGCGCGAGCAGGATCTGCTGCGCGCGGATGATCGAGGTGACGACGGACATGCCGGGCGCGGCATCCGTCCACCCGTGCATCAGCCATTGGCGCTTGGCCTCGGCGATCGGATCGACCGGCAGCGCTCCTCGACGTGCCATGGTCCTCCTTTCACCGACTTCCACGGTACTGGTTCGCACCCTGCAACGAACGCGCGCAGGCCTGCACCTGCAGAACAATAGAATCGAAGAGGCAAAGGAGCGCTGCGTATGAAGATCGTGGTCCTGGTGAAGGAAGTCCCCGATACGTATGGGGACCGCAAGCTGAGTCTCGAGACGGGTCTCGCCGATCGTGCGGCGTCCGAGACGGTGCTGGACGAGATCGGCGAGCGATCGCTCGAGGTGGCGCTGAAGTACGCCGATGCTCACGCGGATGCCGAGGTCGTGGTGCTGTCGATGGCGCCGGAGTCGGCGGCCGCGACGGTGCGCAAGGGGCTCGCGATGGGCGCCGGGTCGGCGGTGCAGGTCGTCGACGAGGCACTGCTAGGTGCTGATCTGGGGCTGACGGCCGAGGTGCTCGCCGCGGCGCTGCGAAAGACGGGTTTCGATCTCGTCATCACCGGCAATCAGTCCACCGACGGTTCGGGCGGTGTGCTCCCCGCGTGGCTGGCGGAGCTGCTCGATGTGCCGGCGGCGCTGAATCTGACGTCGGTCGAGATCGGCGAGTCGTCGGTGTCGGGGGTGCGGGCGACGGACGCGGGCACGGCCGAGGTGACGGCCGAGTTCCCGGCGATCATCTCGATCACCGAGGCGCTGCCCGATGCCCGGTTCCCGAACTTCAAGGGCATCATGGCGGCGAAGAAGAAGCCGTTCGAGACGCTGTCGCTGGCAGACCTCGACGTCGATGCGGAGGATGCCGCGGCATCCCGCTCGATCATGATCGCGCTCAGCGAGAAGCCCCCGCGCACGGCCGGGGTCAAGATCGTCGACGAGGGTGACGCGGGCGAGAAGCTCGCGGAGTTCCTCATCCAGAACCGGCTCGCGTAAGGAGTGGGTGGCATGGCTTTTCCTGCGGATTCGATCCTCGTCCTGCTCGACCAGACCCCGTCGGGCGAACTCGCGAAGTCGTCGGCCGGGCTCCTGGGCGCTGCGTCCCAAGTTGGGACTCCAGTCGCGCTCGTCGTCGGCGGTGACGGAGCGGATGCCGGTGCCTTGGGCGCCGCACACGTCCTGACCGCGTCGGGTGACCGTGTGGACGCTCTGGCTGCCGCAGCGGCGCTCGTCCAGCCCGACGCGATCCTCGTGTCGCACTCGATCGAGGGGCGCGAGACCGCGGCCCGCTTCGCGGCCCGTGCGCGCTCTGCGCTCGCCGTCGACGCGGTCGGCGTAGTTCGCGACGACGAGGGCGTCGTGGCGCAGCATTCGGTCTACGGCGGCGCGTACAACGTGCAGTCGACCGCGACGTTCGGTGCCCCCGTGATCACAGTGCGGCAGGGAGCGGTGGATGCCCGGGCCGACGCCGTCGGGTCACCGGAGGTCCAGGCACTCGACGTGGAGGCTTCGGGCCGCAAGACGGCGACGGTCGGCGCGATCGAAGAGGCCGTCGTGTCCTCGACGCGGCCCGAACTGCGTGGTGCGGCGAAGGTCGTGTCCGGTGGTCGCGGTCTCGGGTCGGAAGAGAAGTTCGCCCTGGTCGACCAGCTCGCCGACGCGCTCGGCGCGGCGGTCGGCGCGTCGCGTGCCGCAGTCGACGCCGGGTATGTGCCGCAGACGTACCAGGTCGGTCAGACCGGTGTCTCGGTGTCGCCGCAGCTGTATGTCGCTCTCGGCATCTCGGGTGCGATCCAGCACAAGGCGGGCATGCAGACGGCCAAGACGATCGTCGCGATCAACAAGGACGGGGACGCCCCGATCTTCGAGATCGCCGACTTCGGCGTCGTCGGCGACCTGTTCACCGTCGTGCCGCAGCTGATCGCCGCGCTCGAGGCGAAGAAGGCGTAATCCCCGATGGCGTCGTACGGGCAGACACTGCGTCGTGGGCTTCCGCGCCGCCCCGGCGGCGACCCCTGGCCCCCGGCCGGCGACGCGCCGGTCGAGGCCGTGGGGGCTGTGACGACAGCGCCTGCGGTCGCCGAAACCGTGGAACCGCCCGTCGCGCCGGCCGGGGTCGATGAGTCCATCGCCGCGGCGCCAGCTGATGTTTCGACGAGCGTGCCCGCCACCGCAGCCGGTGCCGCGGCCTCGCGCGCAGACGCCGGAGGCCGTGCCGTCCGTCGGGGCCTGCCCCGCGTGCCCGGCGGCGAGCCCTGGCCCCCGGCATCGGCCGCCGCGGCCGCCGTCGCGACCGTAGCCGCCCCCGCCGTTGCCAAGACTCCGGCGGACGAGCCGGTCGTTCCGGCCGTCGACGCGGCCCCGAAAAGCGAAACCCCCGCGACCACCGTCAGAACTGCTGCGGCGACGACCGCGGGGTCGGGGAGCGCGCTGCGGCGCGGCCTGCCGCGCGTGCCGGGCGGCGACCCCTGGCCTCCTGCGGGCTTCGCGCCCGCTGCCGTTGTCGCAGACGACATCGTCGTGGAGACGGTCGGCGTCGCACCCGAGCCTGCGGTGCAGGAGTCCGCCGTGGCCGCGGTGCCCGCGGCATCCATCGACGTGTCGACACCGCTCCCGTTCACCCGCACCGTCTGGCAGGGCGCGGCCGCTCGCCGGTTCGAGGCGGAGCAGCGGGCGGGAGTGAAGCTGACGACACCCGAACCGCAGCGGCACGGGCCGTTCACGAAGCTGCAGTGGGCCGGGGCGGTGATCGTCGGCGGTGGTGGACTGCTGTTCGCCGCGGGCATGGCAGTGCTCATCGTCCGATGGCTGCTGTCCACGCAGTGGGGGGTCGACTTCCTCGCCGCCTACCCGGGCGAGTATCACCTGCCCGAGGGCGCCCCCGTCGGGTTCCCGGCGTGGCTGGGCTGGCAGCACTTCTTCAATGTGTTCCTGATGGTGCTGATCATCCGCTCCGGGCTGCAGGTGCGCACCGAGAAGCGTCCGACCGCGTTCTGGACGCCGCGGAAGAACCCGAAGGGCAAGATCAGCCTCAACCTCTGGTTCCACCAGAGCCTCGACATCCTGTGGTTGGTCAACGGTGTCATCTTCGTCGTGCTGCTGTTCGTCTCGGGACAGTGGATGCGGGTCATCCCGACCTCTTGGGAGGTCTTCCCCAACGCGGTCTCGGCTGTGCTGCAGTACATCTCGCTGGACTGGCCGACCGAGAACGGCTGGGCGAATTACAACTCGATCCAGCAGATCGCGTACTTCGTCACGATCTTCATCGCCGCACCGGTGGCAGCGATCACCGGGTTCCGGATGTCGGGCATGTGGCCCAAGAACGCGAAGGGCCTCAGCAAGGCGTACCCGATCGAGTGGGCGCGCGCCGTGCACTTCCCGACGATGCTGTACTTCGTCGCGTTCATCGCCGTCCACGTCTTCCTCGTCTTCGCGACGGGGGCCCTGCGCAACCTCAACCACATGTACGCGGCACAGGGCTCAGTCGACCCGAACGCCTACGCCGACAACTGGACCGGGTTCTGGTTCTTCGTGGCATCCCTCGTCGTGATCGTCGCCGCCTGGATCGCCGCCCGCCCACTGACCCTCGCCCCCATCGCCCGGTTGTTCGGCAACGTCAGCGGGCGCTGACCATGGTGGACGCGGAGGGGTGGACGCGTCTCATCACGCGTGTGCTCGCGTCGAATCCGGGGCCGATGACGCTCGACGGCACGAACTCGCTCGTGATCCGTGCGCCGGGGAACGAGACGGCGGTGGTCGTGGACCCGGGGCCCGATGACGCGCATATCGAGACGCTCCTCGCGCTAGGCCCCGTCGATCTGATTCTCCTGACGCACCATCACATCGACCACACGGAGTCCGCGGCGCGCTTCTCGACCTTGACGGGTGCGCCTGTGCGTGCGGCCGATCCGGCGCTCTGCATCGATGGCCCCCCACTCGCAGACGGTGAGCTCATCGTCGCCGGCGGCACACGGATCGAGATCGTCGCGACCCCGGGGCACACGGCGGATTCCGTGTCGCTCTTCCTGCCCGACGACACCGCTCTCGAGACGGAGCGGACGGGTTCGATGATCACCGGCGACACGATCCTCGGCCGGGGGACGACGATCATCGCACAGCCCGACGGATCGCTCGCCGACTATCTGCGTTCGCTCGATCATCTCGCGGCGTTCGGGCCGGTCGCGGTCGCCCCCGCGCACGGGCCGATGCTCGATGATCTCGCCGAAGTCTGCCGCGTCTACGCGTCGCACCGTCGCGAGCGCCTCGCATCCATCCGCGCCGTGCTCCGAGGTCTCGATCTCGAGCCGAAGACGGACGCCACGACGGTGACGGCCGTCGTGGATGCGGTGTACTCCGACATCGCCCCAGAGGTGCGGTTCGCCGCCGAGGCATCCACACGGGCGCAGCTCGAGTACTTGGCGGATCACACCGGGGGATAACCCGAAGCGAAGTCTCCGGCCACCTCGGGAGCGCTCGCGCGCACGTGCGGCCTACCGTGGGCGTATGGCTTCCCAGACTGTCACGCCGACCGTGTCGGTGACCTCCCCGCGAAGAGTCGCCGCCGCGATCGCCCAGCTCGCCGCGCTCGGCGTCATCGGACCGGTCGTGCTCACGATCCTCGGCACGTTCCTCGGCCTCGGTGTGGGTCTGCTCCTCGTGTTCCTCATCGGAATCGTGTTCCTGCTCGCGCTCGTCTACATGCTCTACGGCGTCAGCTGGTTCGAGACGGCGCGCATCGACGGGCTCTACGGTTTCGGCCTTCCCGCCCGCCGACTCCGCACGAGCGGTCGCCCCGGGTTCGGGGGCTTCCTGCGCACCCTCTGGCTGCAGCTCACTGACCCGGGGAGCTGGCGCGGTGTCGCGAGCTTCACGATCGCGACGATCCTCGGCTGGATCGTCGTCGCGCTGGTCGGCATCGCGGCATCCGGTGTCGTGCTCGCCTTCGCTCCGCTCTATGCCGACGGGCAGGCCGTCCCCCTCGTCCGGACGGGGCTTGACGTCCCCGTCCTGTGGGCGGTGCCGGTGGGCCTGATCGCCGCTGCCCTCGCGCTCGCCGCGATCGTCGGCTGCGGCATCCTGCACGGGATCCTCGCCCGTGCCGTCCTCGTCCCCTCGCGCGAGGCGCAGCTCGCCGAAGCCGCGCGCACATCGAGTGCGCAGCGCGCCGGTGCGGTTCGCGCAGCGGACGTCGAGCGCACGCGCATCGAGCGCGACCTGCATGATGGCGTCCAGCCGCGACTCGTGTCGGTCGGAATGACGCTTGGCCTCGCGCAGCAGAAGCTCGAGAGCGACCCCGAGGCGGCGAAGGCCCTGATCGCCGAGGCGCACACCTCGACGAAGGCGGCGATCACGGAGTTGCGGCAGTTGGCCCGCGGCATCCACACCTCCGTCCTCGACGACCGCGGACTCGACGCCGCCCTCTCGGCGCTCGCGGGCCGCTCGGTCGTGCCGGTGCACCTCGACGTGCGCATAGAGGGGCGATGCAGTCGGGATGCCGAGGCCGCCGCGTACTTCGCGATCGCCGAGGCGCTCACGAACGCGGCGAAGCATGCACACGCCTCGGAAGTGCGGGTCGTCGTGCGGCGGCGTGACGGTGGGATCCTGTGGGCCCGCGTCGAGGATGACGGCGTCGGTGGTGCGCGGATCATCGCCGGAGGCGGCCTCGACGGCATCGTGAACCGCATCATCGCGGCGGGCGGAGAAGCGCGCCTCGACAGCCCCGTGGGCGGACCGACGTCGGTGGAGGTGAGCCTGCCGTGCGCATTCTGATCTGCGAGGATTCCGCGCTGTTGCGCGAAGGACTCGTCCGGGTGCTGGAGGACGCGGGTCACGACGTCGTCGCCGCGGTTCCGGATGCCGCGAACCTCGACGAGACGGTCGACGAGTCCGCTCCCGAACTGTGCATCCTCGACGTCCGCCTCCCGCCGACCTGGACCGACGAGGGCATCCGCGCCGCGCTCGCACTGCGCGCACGGCTGCCGCAGCTCGCGGTGCTCGTGCTGTCGCAGTACGTCGAGGAACGCTACGCCGCAGAGCTCGTGACGGGCAGCGGCGGAGCACTCGGCTACCTGCTCAAGGACCGCGTCGCGGACGTCGCCGAGTTCCTCGAGACGGTCGACCGCATCGGCGCCGGGGCGACCGTGCTCGATCCTGAGGTCGTCGCGCAGCTGCTGAACCGCCGCACGCGGGACGACCGGATGCTGCGGCTGACCGACCGGGAGTCCGCGGTGCTCGCGCTCGTCGCCGAGGGCCGCTCCAATCAGTCCATCGCCCAGACCCTCCACGTGACAGAGGGCAGCGTCGAGAAGCACATCACGAGCATCTTCCAGAAGCTCGGCCTCGAGCCCGACGAGTCGGGCAACCGGCGGGTGCTCGCTGCTCTCGCCCACCTCGAACACGGGGGCAGCGGCCCCCAGGCAGGAACGAACCGATGACCACCACGCTCACCCCGCCGCCCGTCTCGCCCGGCCCGCCGCCGGCGTCGTCGCCGTCCAGCAGCGGACGCATCATCGCCATCGTGCTGATCGTGATCGGCGCGGTCATCATCCTCGGTGCTGTCGCATCGGCAGTGTTCGCGACGGTCGCGGCGGCCTCGGCACGCACGACGTCGACCGCGCTCGCCGTCGACGGCGTCAGCGACCTCGACGTCGACGTGTCAGCCGGGTCGCTGCGGATCGAGTTCACCGACACCCGCGAGGCCGAGCTCGAGGTCACGAGCTCGTGGGGTCTCGCCCGGTGGACGCTCGAGCGCGAGGGAGACGAGCTCAACGTCGCCTCACCCCAGGGGTTCTTCAACGGCGGATGGCTCTGGGGCGGCACGGGCGATGCCGTGCTGCGACTGCCGAGCACGCTCAAGGGCATCGATGCCGACCTGGGCCTGTCGGCCGGAGACCTCCGCGTGGACGCCGCCTTCGACGAGGTGAACCTCGAGATCGGTGCGGGGAGCGCCGACATCCAGGGCATAGCGCGCGACCTCGATGCGCAGGTCAGCGCGGGCAGCGTCGACCTCGACCTCGAGAACGCGATCGAGGTGTCGATCGGGTTGAGTGCGGGATCGATGGATGCCGTCTTCACCGGCAGTCAGCCTCGGTCGATCGACGCCGAGGTGAGCGCCGGCAGCCTCGACCTGACCGTGCCCGAGGGCGAGTACAACGTGCAGTCCGAGGTCTCGGCCGGAGACTTCGACAACCGGATCGACTCGACCTCGGACGCGCGCAGCACGATCCGCGTGCAGCTGTCCGCGGGCTCGGCGACGCTCCGCGCCGGCTGAGCGGCGGCTCGCGGGCCCCCGCCTCCCGCACGAAAATCGGTCAACCGCGCGAACTTCGGACCCCAGTGAGCTGGGAACTCCGACCTTCGCGCGGTTGATCGATTCTGGTGACGGGGACTGGTGGCAGGCGCCGCACCGCGTAGGAGGAGCGGTTAGGCGGATGCGCGGCCTGCGGCGAAGCCCTCGGCGTACGCCTCGTCGGCGCCGAGACGGAACATGTCGCGCTCGAGAGGACGCACGATCGACCGGGCGCCCGGCAGATCGAGCGGGCCGACCAGATCGGCGCGGCCGCGCACGACGGCGACGGGGCGCTGGGATGCCTTGCCCTTGACGAGATCGGCGGCCGAGGCGATCTCGTCGGCGACACACGGCATCGTTACCACGAGGGGGCGGCCCTCGGCATCGGTCTGTCCGCGCAGATCTTCGAAGACGTGGACTCCGGCCGCCCCGATCGCGGAGTCGGTCTGGCCCTCGCGCCACGCGCGGCCGAGGGTGTCGGTGACGATCACCCCGATCTCGGCGCCGAGCAGCGTGCGCAGACCCGACGCGATGGCGCGGGCCGAGGCATCCGGATCCACCGGCAGGAGCAGCACCGTGCCTTCGGGAGTGTTGGATGCATCGACCCCCGCGGCGGCGGACACCATCCCGAGCCGGTTCTGCACGATGCGCGTGCGACCGCCGTTCGGCGTCTCGCGCGTCGCGACGACGCGCACGGTCTCGGCCGTGATGGCGTCCTCGCGATCATCGGCGGCGACGATCCGACCCTCGGCCTTCGAGACGATCTTGGACGTCACCACGACGATGTCACCGCCCTGAAGCTCGCCACGTGCAGCGGACGCGATCAGTGCGACGAGGTCGTCGCCCGGGACGATCTCAGGAATGCCCTCGAGGGCCCAGACGGAGAGCATTCAGCGGACGAACCGTACCTCGGTGAGCGTCTCGCCGAGGAAGGGCTCGGTGTGCGTCGCTCCGTCGAGGGTGAAGCCGTTGCGCACGTAGAAGCGGTGCGCGCGGGGGTTGTCGTCGGCGACCCAGAGGTACGACTCCTCGTCGTCGGGAACGACGGCGTCGAAGAGGCGCTGGCCGATGCCCGTGCCGTGGAACGCGTCGAGGAGGTAGATGAAGTACAGCTCGCGGAAACGCGGGGCATCCTTGTCGCGAGCGGGACCCGAGCCGGCGAAGCCGACGATCTCGCCGTCTGAGAGGGCGGCGAACATCTTGAAGTCGGGGCCCTGTGCTGCCCAGTGCGTCCACAGCTCGGCCAGGCGCTTGGGTGAGACGGCCTCGAGGGCCGCCTTGCTGATCAGGTGGTCGTACGTCTCGTGCCAGCACGTCGCGTGGACGCGACCGAGTGCTTCGGCATCCACGTCACGGACCGGACGGACGACGATGTCGGTCTGGAGTTCGGCAACCATGGCCAGACTCTACGCGCGCCCTGCGACGACGCGAAATCGAACCGATTCGCCGAATCGGCGGACAGAAATCATCGCCGCGGTCTGTAGGAATGCGACATCCCTTTCGCTGAAAGGACCGCGTGTGGCTACCATCGCACCTCGTGAACGTGATCTGGCGCACCCTCCTGACGATCTGGCGCGCGAAGGCGCAGCTGCGCCGCAACGGCCCCCTCGACCCGACCGCGATCGGCCGTGTCACGGTGCGGACGCTCCCCACCGACATCGACCTGCTCGGCCACATGAACAACGGCCGGTACGGCTCGCTCTTCGATCTCGGCCGGTTCGATCTGCTGATCCGCACGGGCCTGTGGGACCTCCTCGCCGAGCGCAAGTGGTACGCCGTCGTCGCGAGCGAGACGATCACGTTCCGCAAGTCGCTGGAGTTGTGGCAGTCCTTCACCGTCGAGTCTCGGCTCATGGGTCACGACGAGAAGTCGTCGTACCTCATCCATCGGGCCGTCGTCGACGGCGAGATCTACGCCGAGATGATCGTGCGGGCCCGCTTCCTCCGCCGGAGCGGAGGGATCGTGCCGCTCGAGGAGCTCTTCGAGGCGCTGCATCGCCCCGATGACCTTCCCGAGCTCGAGCCCTGGGTGCACGAATGGGCCGAGGCATCCGCCCTGCCGTCGACCAAGAAGCCCGCACCGAGCACCTGGCGCTGATCGTCGCGATACCGTGAGATCGTGATCGCGATCCTCACCGGAGCCGGGCGGCAGCTGCTCGCCCACTGGCCTCCGATCGTCGCGTGGTTCCTCGCGGGAGTCCTCGTGAACTGGGCGGTCATCCAGGTCGCCGGGTGGGTCGGCGCGTACTCCGCGCTCGGCGGTGCGCTCCTGCTTCCGCTCGCGATCCTCGCGCGCCTCGTGAGCTACGTCGCGATGTTCCTCGTCGTGCGCGACGGGATGCGGGAGCTCGGCATCATCGCACCGCGGCCCGAGAGCGCCGACGATCGCCGCGAGCAGTTCCTGCGCGCGCTCCTCGGATCGATCCTTCCGTTCGTCGCGTTCTACGCCGCGTGGGGTCTCCTGCGCGACGACATGGCCTTCTACTACCAGCGTGTGCTGGAAGTGGGCGTACTGCGCGGCGAGGTCGGCGACGGCGAGAACGGCTGGCTGTCGTTCAGCATCTGGACGGTGCTGCTCATCGTCATCGCCTTCGGTCTGCGCTGGCTCCTGAAGCGGCACGCGGCACGGCTGCCACGATGGTTCGCTTTCGGGGCCGTCTATCTCGAGCTGCTCTGGGTCTTCCTCACCGCCACGCTGATCGGCGACGGGTTCGCTGCGCTCGGTTCGTGGGTGGACTCCCGTCAAGCGGTCGTGTGGGTCGCGGACGCGCGGTCATGGCTCTCAGGTCAGCTCGTGGTCATCGCCTGGCTCTGGGAGGCGATCGAGTGGTTCCTCGGCGAAGCGGGCGGCATCATCCTCAAGCCCCTCGCGTGGCTCGCGATCGCCGGCGTCGTGTACGGCCAGGCGGTGGCGCCCCGCGGCGTCCAGGTGCGTGGGGGCTTCGTCGATCGCGCGCGCACGCGGTGGACGCGGGTCCCGGGCTGGCTTCGGTCGAGGCTCGCTGACGTGTGGGGCGACCTCATCGGTCGCTTTCGGCCCATCGGACGCGTGTTCGTGCTGATGTGGCGGGCGGGGCCCATCCTCATCGGCGGGTACATCCTGCTCTACACGGTGCTGACGGCTCTCGAGTCCCTCTTCGGGATCGGGGTCACACGCGTGTTCGGGCCGAACGACTTCGCGGGCTTCTGGGCCGTCAACGATCAGCTGATCCTGCTGCTGATCCCGCTTCTCATCGAACCGCTGCGCATCGTGCTCGTCTCGTCGTCGTACGACCAGGTGATCGGTCGGCTGCTGCAGCGGGATGCCGACGCCTCCGCCGAGGCGCTGACCACGGCATCGGACGGCGCCGGGTCGACTCACGGCACGGCAGCCAGCAGCAGGCGCTCGCCGTCTCCGGCGGCGCTGAACAGCTCCAGCACGAATGGTCCCGATGCGTCCGAGGGGACGACGTAGTCGAGCGACAACGTGTACGGACCGGGCTGCGAGGTATCGCAGTAGGTCACGCGCTCCGGATCGTACGGACGATCCAGCGAGAGGCTGGATTCGATCCAGCGGCGGCCTTGGCCTGACGCTTCGACGAGCTCCGGGGGGAGGCACGCGAACTCCGAGCGCCGGGGATCGAGTTCGAGCTCGACCGCGATCACGCGCGCACCCGGAGGCGCGCCCTCGACGCGGTCGAAGCTCGCTCGGAGCGGACCGACGTCCGCACCCGCGTATTCGGCCGTCTCGCCGACGGCGACGGCCCGCGTGTGCATCGCCGGCAGGTCCTGCCACGCGTTGAGCGAGATCACCACGGCCGTCACGGGAGCCAGCACCGCGATCGCGCCCAGCGCGAGCGCGTTGCTCCTCCACCAACCCCGCGTCACGATCGGGCCGATTCTGTCGGGTTCAGTTCGATCGAGTCGACGGTGTCGAGTGCGGCCAGGTCGACGGACAGCTCGATGACGGAGTCCAGCCGAGGCGTGGGGTTCATACCGAGCACGATCGTCGCGCCGCCCGTGCGCACGTCCGGGGGCAGCTCGAACGCGAGGTCGCCTGCCATGGTGAGTCCGGCATCGAGCGACTGCCGACGCATCGTCGACACGCGTTCGCTCGCGGAGTAGGTGCGACCGTCGGTCTCGAGTGTCGTGAGGAACAGACCGCCGGGTTCGAGGATCGCGCCGGCCGACAGTTCCACAACGATCCAGTTGCCGTCCGCACTCCAGTCGCCGGAGGTCACGGTGTCGGCGTGGCGAACGCTCGAGATCGTGGCGTGGAGGTTCCGGCCGACGGCCGGTTCCCCGATCGAGGCGCGAACGGGGAAGGGCGCCTCACGGGCGTCCTCGGGTGGGGTGAGTGCGGACACGCCCCATGCCGCCACGACGAGCGAGACGCCGATCGTCCATTGCAGCGCGCGCTTCATGACGGCTCCGTCTGCGCCGCGTCGCGGATCTGGAGCGTCAGCTCGGCCGCGGGCCGCGGGTCGGTCCAGGACGTCCCCGACATGACGAACGTGCCGGTGTACAGGGCGAGATCGTTGAGGGTGACCCGCAGTGTGTCGCCGTCGTGGTACTCGCCGTCTTCGACGCGCAGACGGAAGTCGAGTTCGACCGGCATGCCGGGCTGCAGCGTCTCGGACGCCGTCGCGTCATCGACCCGCATGGCGCGCGCATCTGCCAGTGACAGCCCGTCGATCGTGATGTTGTCCGTCAACCCCGCCGTGGGCTGGGGCTTGTCCCAGAGGTTCTCGGCGAGAACGCGCACGATGAGCATCCGCTCGCCTTCGTCGAGGTAGATCCCCGCGTCGGGGTCCGCGTCCTGCAGGTACGCACTCTCGACCGTGAGTGCGTACTGGTCGCTCACGTGCACATCGCCGGCGGCGATCGTCGAAGGGCCGGGCGGGTCGACGGTCGCGAGGCCGCCGAAGGCAGCCGTGACGACCAGGAGGAGCGCGGTCGCGATGCCGGCGAACCAGGATGTGGGCACGCGGCCGGCCGCCGTCCGCACCCAGCGGAAACGGCGCTGCGGCTCGGGCGCCGGGGGCTGCGCAGCCTGAACCTCGCGCACGCGGCGCGCGTCAGCGCGTGTCTGCGGCGCACCCCCATCCGTCACGCGATCAGCCTATTCGACGGTTGTGCCGTCGGATCTGCGCGCGGGGAAGGCGGCCTGGAGGGCGCCGAGCACGGCGCGGATGCCGGGCCGCGTCGCCGACGAGGCTCGCAGTGCGGCGAAGACGTCGCGCGCGGGCTCGCCGGGAAGCTCCACGAGACGCACCGGCGGTCGTGAGCCCGCCCATACGAGGTCGGGCAGTACCCCGACGGCGACGCCGGAGCGGATGAGTCCGATGTGCGCGGTGAGGTCGGCGAGCTCGAACCGCACGTCCGGCTCGAAGCCCGCGGCCCGACACTGCTGCACAGCCCACTCGCGGGCGGCCGTTCCCTTCGGCTCCATGACCCACGCGCGGCCGGAGACCGCCGCGAGACCATCGGCGGGATCCGATGCCGGCACCGCGAGCCGGATCGCATCGCTGCCGAGGAGCACCCGCTCGAGGCCGGCTTCGTGCGCCCGCGTGCGCCCCGGGTACTGCTCGGCGATCACGAGGTCGAACCGCCGCGCCGAGAGCTCGAAGAGTCCCTCCTCCGGAGGACGTTCGGCGACCTCGATGCGCACAGCCGGGTCCAGCGCCGAGAGAGCTGCCGGAAGGATCGCATGGACGGCGGTCTGCATCGCGGCGATGCGCACGGGGGCGATCCCCGGCTGCAGCGACTCGAGCTCGCCGCGGATCCCCTCTTCGAGCTCGAGTGCGCGCGCCGCGTGCTCCGCGAGCGCCGCGCCGTGCTCGGTCAGTCGGACGCGCCGCCCGTCGGCCACGAGCAGCGGCACACCGGCATCCTTCTCCAACTGGGCGAGCTGCTGCGAGATCGTCGACGGACTGTACGCGAGGGCCTCCGCGACGGCGGCGAGCGTGCCCCGGAGCGCGAGCTCGTGCAGCAGTCGCAGCCGTCTCAGCTCGAACACGATGACCCTTCGATGATGTCGATGAGTAATCATCGCAGATGATCGCTTTTCATGAATGATTGAAGGGTGGATGCTGGAACCACCCTGAAACGAAGGACCGCGATGTCGCCGCAGCCCGCCCCCACCACTTCGCTCGCCGACGCGGCGATCGCTCTCGCCCAGCGCTGGACGACGGAGGCCGCCGGTGCCCACGTCGATCCCGCCGCCGAGCGGCTGGCCGGGGTCTTGAAGGATCCCAACGGCCTTCCCTTCACGATCGGCTTCGTCGACGGCGTGATGCGCCCCGAGAGCCTCTCGGCCGCGGCATCCCACCTCCAGCGCGTAGCGCCGCTCGTGCCGGACTTCCTGCCCTGGTACCTTCGCTCGGCGGTCGCCGTCGGGGGTGCTGTCGCGCCCGTGCTGCCGACACCGGTCGTGCCGATCGCGCGGCGCGTCCTGCGCGAGATGGTCGGGCACCTCGTGGTCGACGCGCGTCCCGAGAAGCTCGGCCCCGCGATCGCGAAGATCCGCGAGAGCGGCGCACGGCTCAACCTCAATCTGCTCGGCGAGGCCGTGCTCGGCGAGACCGAGGCGCAGCACCGGCTCGAGGGCATCCACGAGCTGATCCGCCGGCCGGATGTCGACTACGTGTCGGTCAAGGTGTCGGCGATCGCGAGCCACATCTCGATGTGGGCGTTCGACGAGGTCGTCGACAAGGTCGTCGAGCGGCTGCTCCCGCTGTACCTCAGCGCGCAGCAGGACGGCACCTTCATCAACCTCGACATGGAGGAGTACCGCGACCTCGACCTGACGATCGCGGTGTTCACCCGCATCCTCGCCGATCCGCGGCTCCAGGGCCTCGAAGCGGGGATCGTCCTGCAGGCCTACCTGCCCGATGCGCTGCCCGCTCTCGAAGGCCTCACGGAGTGGGCGCAGGAGCGCGTCGAAGCGGGCGGGGCGCGCATCAAAGTGCGTCTCGTCAAGGGTGCGAACCTCGCCATGGAGCGAGTGGATGCCGCGATGCACGACTGGTCGCTCGCGACCTACGGCTCCAAGCTCGATTCGGACGCGAACTACGTGCGCTGCCTCGACTTCGCGCTGCGCGCAGCGCACACGGGTGCGGTGCGGATCGGCGTCGCGGGGCACAATCTGTTCGACATCGCCTACGCGTGGCTGCTCGCGGGGGAGCGCGGCGTTCGCGACGCGGTCGAGTTCGAGATGCTGCTCGGGATGGCGCAAGGGCAGGTCGAAGCCGTGACGCGCGAGGTGGGACACGTCCTGCTCTACGTGCCGGTCGTGCGTCCGGACGAGTTCGACGTCGCGATCAGCTATCTCGTGCGGCGGCTCGAGGAGAACGCCTCGAGCGACAACTTCCTTTCGGCGGCCTTCGAACTCGTCGACGACCCGTCGATGTTCGACCGCGAACGCGACCGGTTCGTCGCATCGCTCGAGCGCGCGGCAGATCCGTCGCTGCCGACCGGGCCGAACCGCTCCCAGGATCGGACAGTCGGCGTCGCCCCGACCGCATCCCTCACCCGCCCGGCCGCTTCGGACGAGGCAGGGCTCACCGAGGCCGTGCTCGGCATCGCCCGCTCAGCGGCGGCGGATCCGGGCGAGACGGTTCCCGTCGCCGGGCCGGTCGACGCACATCTGTTCGGCGGCGAGGCGTTCGTCGACACGGCCGTCTTCTCGTCGCGCGAGTCGGAAGCGACGGCGTACGGCGCGCCGGGGTTCCGCAACGCGGCCGACTCCGACCCGGCACTGCCCGCGAACCGCGCGTGGGCGCGCGACATCCTCTCGCGCATCGACGGGTCGACCGCCGGCGACGCGACGATCGAGGCGTCCCATGTCTCCGACCCCGCCGCGCTCGACGCGATCGTGGCCCGTGTGCGTGCCGCGGCCGCCGCATGGGGGGCGACCCCCGCGGCCGACCGCGCTCTCGTGCTGCAGGCGGCGGCACGCGCGCTCGAGGAGCGACGCGGCGAGCTCATCGAGGTCGCCGCCTCCGAGACGGGCAAGGTCTTCGCCGAGGCCGACGTCGAGGTCAGCGAAGCCGTCGACTTCGCCAACTACTACGCGGCGACCGCACGCGAGCTCGACAGCGTGAGCGGTGCCGTATTCGAGCCGGCGAAGCTCACGGTCGTCACGCCGCCGTGGAACTTCCCCCTTGCGATTCCCGCGGGCGGAGTGCTCGCCGCTCTCGCCGCCGGCTCGGGCGTCGTCTTCAAGCCGGCTCACCAGGCGCGTCGCTGCGCCGCCGTCATCGCCGAGGCACTGTGGGACGCGGGGGTCCCCCGCGACCTGCTCGCCCTCGTCGCGCTCGACGAGCGCGAGCTCGGAACGCAGCTGATCTCGCACCCCGACGTCGATCGGGTGATCCTCACGGGTGCGTGGGAGACCGCGGCGCTGTTCCGCTCCTGGCGACCCGACCTGCCGCTGCTCGCCGAGACGAGTGGTAAGAACGCGATGATCGTCATGCCGTCGGCGGACCTCGACCTCGCGGCATCCGATCTCATCAAGAGCGCCTTCGGCCATGCCGGGCAGAAGTGCTCGGCGGCATCGCTCGCGGTCCTCGTCGGATCCGTCGGCCGTTCGAAGAGGTTCGCACGACAGTTGGTGGATGCCACGACCTCTCTCCGCGTCGGCCCGCCGACCGACGCGCTGAGCGAAGTGCCGCCCGTCATCGAGCCCCCGCACGGCAAGCTCGAGTGGGCGCTCACGACCCTCGACGAGGGCGAACAGTGGCTCGTCGCGCCGCAGTCGATCGATCACGGTCCCGAGTACGAGGGCCGCTTCTGGCGACCGGGCATCCGTGCCGGCGTCCAGGCCGGATCGAGGTTCCACCGCGAGGAGTTCTTCGGTCCCGTGCTCGGCATCATGCACGCGAACTCCCTCTCCGAGGCGATCGAGCTGCAGAACGCCGTCGCCTACGGATTGACTGCCGGGCTGTACACGCAGGACCCCGACGACCTCGCTCAGTGGCTCGACACCGTGCAGGCCGGAAACCTCTACGTGAACCGCGGCACGACGGGCGCCATCGTGCAGCGACAGCCTTTCGGCGGCTGGAAGCGCTCCTCGGTCGGTGCCGGCACGAAGGCCGGCGGGCCCAACTACCTGATCGGTCTGGGGACATGGCGCGCGTCCGCGGGCGGACAGCCCTCGTCGACGCTCCACCTGCGCGGCCTGGACTCGCGGCTCACCACCATCATCGAGGCGGCCCAGCCCTCCCTCGGGTACGAGGAGTTCGAGTGGCTTCGCCGTGGCGCGCTCTCGGACGCGATCGCGTGGGACCGCGAGTTCGGCCAGGTCAAAGACGTCTCGCGCCTCGGGGTTGAGCGCAACCTGTTCCGCTATCGGCCGATGCCGGGCGTCGCGGTGCGGGCGACGTTGGATGCCGCGCCCCACGCGATCCTGCGGACAGCCCTCGCGGGCATCCGCTCGGGCGCGGCCTTCGCGATCAGCGCTCCGACGGGCCTTCCGGCGGCCGTGCGCCGAGCGCTCTCCGACGTCGGCATCGGTGTGTTCGTCGAGACCGACGACGAATGGCTCGCTCGCGCGACCGCGGATCGCCCGTCGCGCGTGCGGTTCATCGGCTCACCGGCATCCGTCGCCCGCGCCCACCGCGCGCTCGCCGAAGCGACCGACGGCGACCCCGATCTGGCGGTCTACGACAACGAGGTCACGACGGCGGGGCGGCTCGAGCTGCTGCCATTCCTGCATGAGCAGGCCATCGCGATCACGGCGCACCGCTTCGGCAACCCCGATCGGTGGAGCGAGCAGGTCATCTGAGGGCTGCCCAAGATAAACAACTTATCTTTCTGGTTCCGCGGTTACGAATGCGCCACCATGAACGAGGGGAGTGATCGACCCGGCCATCCTGGGGGGAGTGCCGGCTGAGGTCACCCGCAAAACACTGGGGTCAGCGGCCCGGGTCGTCCTGGCGACCCGCGGCCGCTGCGGTGTTTCCGGCATCGTCTTCGTCGCGGATCATGAAGACCTCGACGAGCCCACGGGCGGCGATGCCGAAGAGAGTCCAGGTGCCGGCGGGCAGCGGCGCGCCCTCTTCGATCTCGTACATCGGATGATCGAGTCCCTCGGCCGCGCGCACGGCGAAACCTTCGCCGAGTGCCGCCATGGCCTCGGCGAAGTCCTGCACGGTGAACGGCTCACGCATCCGCAGACCGACCTGCGGCATGATCGCGGTGTAGAAGGCGGTGAAATCCGCGATCGACTCGGCGTGCCGCTCGGCACTCGCGTCGCGCAGTTCCGGCCAACTGCCCGCTGCGGTGCGCAACGCGAGCGCCGTGATGAACGCGTGCGAATCGCGCGACTCCGGTTCCCGATGGAAGCGCGACGCATAGTCGACGTGGTCCTGCGTCGTCGCGCGGAGGACGTCATCCATCGATCCGTCGTCTTCGAGCACGGTACGCGCGGCGTTCTGAGCGCTGGATGACGGTGGCGCGAACCGCAGACTCACCATCTCGATCGACAGGTCGCGATGGAAGTCGTCCTGATCCGCCCAGATGCGGTACGCCGCCCCCGTCGTGAGCCCGACGCTGCGCAGCACCTCCTGCAGCCTGATGTGCTGAACCCCCGCCGAAGCGCCGCGCTCGAGCAGCAGCTTCAACCCCGCGTCGAGGATGAGCTTGCGCGTCTCCTCCGCTGTACGCCTCCCCATCTGCCCAGAATCCCAGGTGACCGAGCGAAACGCCAAATGTGCTGCAACGATCGTCACGAATCGTCCCGTGACGGACGGCGAAGTCGTAGTCTGGCGCCATGGACTACCTCTTCATCATCGGAATGGCTGTCCTCATCGCGATCGGATTCCTCGCATGGGCATTCGTCCACTGGTACCGGCGCTACACCGACCAGCGTGACGATCTTCAGCGCGCCGGTGATCCGGGCGAAGCGCTCACTCCGCAGCAGGCGAGTCGCCGCGCCGAAGGCAAAGCGGCCTGGACGCGCATCACCGGGATGTAGGCGTGGCGGAGCAGATCACGCAACAGCGCATCCTCGAGCACGTGCAGCGGCTCGGCGAGCTGTACCCGCCCATCACGCTCGACTCCGTCGATCGGCAGGTGCACGATCCCCGAGCGGTCGCGGACAAGTACGGGCATGTCGTCGACTATCTCGCCCGGGTCGAGCTCGAGGTCGACCGCAACGTGCTGGAGCTCCTCGTGCTCCTGCCCGACGTGCAGGAGGTCGACCGCCTCTTCTACGCCGACGTCTGGCAGCCGCAGGAGATCCAGCACGGGCTGATCCTCGACCGCCTGCAGCAGGACCTCGGGCGCCCCGCGACGACTCCCGAGCTCGAGGTGTCGATGAAGATGAAGATCATGGGCGCGCTCGCGCACCTGTCATCCATCCAGGACATCGCCCGCCTGCTCTACTACCTCACGGGCGCGAGCACCGAGCGGCAGGCGGTGCTGGCGTACAACGTGATCAACGAGGGGATGCGGGAGCTCGGCGAGACCGCGATCGCCGAGACGATCATCACCCCGATCAAGCAGCAGGAGCCGGGGCACTTCGCGTTCTACCGCATGTCGGCGACGGCGATGATCCAGGCCGGTGAGCTGCGGCCGTGGCAGCTCTACCTCGCCCGCATCCTGCGCGAGAAGACCTACAACCTCGTCGGCACGAACGGACAGGACCGCTACCGCGCGCAGATGGGCGGCGTCGTCACAGCGCTCGGCTTCGCAACCGATCTTGAGAAGTACGCGCGCGAGGTCGGCCGGATCGAGGCGCAGCTGCTGTGGGCGGACCACCAGGGCATGGAGTTCCCGCCATACGTCCTCAAGGCGCTCCGCGAATCCGTGGAACTCTATAGAGATCGCGGGTTCGACGCGGCTTAGCCGAGGGGCTCCGCCGCGAGATCCCGTACGTGGTAGAACTCGTTGTCCCACAGCAGGTACACGAGCCAGGCGGGCAGGTAGTACGCCGCCTGCAGGTAGTTCTCCTGCGATGCGTGGATCTTCCATCCCTCGAGCTTCTTGCCGGTCTCGGCGTTCATCGCGTACTCGGGGTCGGGCTGGTTCTCGACGACGAGCGCGCCCTGCTCGCCGCCGAAGATCGAGAGCGCGGTCGTGGGGCTGATCGTGTAGACGAGGTAGTCGGGTCCGGAGTACGACCCGCCCTCTGCTTCGAGCTGCGCGATCGCGAGTTCGGTCACACGCCCCATCTCCATATGGTCCTTGTGCCCGGTGGCGCCCGACGCCGGCCAGAATCCGACGACGACATCAGGCTTGATCCGCTTCATCGCCGTGACGAGCCGGTCGACCAGCTCATCTTCATCGACCTCAGGCACTCCGCCGTCGGGGTAGTCCCACACCTCGTGTTCGTCGACGCCCAGGTTGAAGCTGTTCTTCAGCGCCTCTGCCGTTCGGACGAGACCGAGGTCCTCATCGCGGGCGACGGTGGGAACCTGGTGCCCGGCTTCGCCGGCCGTCGCCGTGATCATCGCGGTGTAGGCGCCGTCCTGCGTCTTCGCGCGCCAGAACAGGCCGTTCACCGTCTGCTCGTCGTCGGGGTGCGCGAACACGCCGAGGACGCGCTGACCGCCGAGCTCGCCGACGACGGAGTCGACGCCCTTCGCGGTCGGCATGTGGAAGAGGCTGCGGCCGGCCCAGTAGGCGCCGGCGAGGATGACGACGAGGACGGACGCGACGACGATGAGCGCGATCCAGCGCTTGCGCATGGGAGGACTCCGGGGGGGTTGGGGCTGCCGTCGTCATCGACGGCTTGAGCATCCTAAACCGAGCGCCGCTCGGTTCCGAATCGGCTTGTAAAGAATTCTTGACATGGATGCCGCGGGCGTCGTACTCTCGCGATGTAAAGAATTCTAGACATTCGGGAGAAGCTCATGGTCTATGAAGAGCGCAATACGTGGGTCGGACTCATCGTCTCGGTGATCGTCATCCCGATCTACATCATCGTCGTCCTCCAGCAGGCCGCGGGCGGCCCCCTCGAGGACGTCGAGTGGTGGCCGATCATGCTGTGGACCATCGTCGGCGGCATCGTGCTCTCGATCGTCGGGAGCATCGTGTGGGGCATCCTCGCCGGGATGCGCGATCGCGAGGGGATCGGCAAGTCGGACGAGCGCGACCGCGACATCTCGCGCATGGGGAGCCGGGTGGGTCAGTCCTTCATGGTCATCGCGGGCCTCGGCGTGCTCGTGGAGTGCGCCTTCGAAGTCGACTGGTTCTGGATCGCGAACACGATGTTCTTCGGGTTCTTCCTCTCGGCTGTCGTCGGCGGCATCGCCAGTGTCATCGCCTACCGACGGGGACTCGCCTGATGGTGAAGCCCACGAAGGTCACCAACACGATCCGTGCGGTGCGCGAGAGCGCGGGAATGACGCAGGCCGACCTCGCGGGGCGGCTCGGCGTCACCCGCCAGACCCTCATCGCGATCGAGCAGGGGAAGTATTCGCCGACGCTCGAGCTCGCCTTCCAGATCAGCCGCGTCTTCGGGGTCGGCCTCGACGACGTCTTCCACTACCCCGAGGAGTCATCATGACCATCACGACCGACACCATGACAGCGTGGCGACAGAACGTGTACGGCGGCGCCGACACGGTCCTCGCCGAGACGATCCCGGTTCCACGGCCGCGCAAGGGCGAGGTGCTCGTGCGCTTCGAGGCGGCGTCGATCAACTCCGGCGACATCCATCTCATGCAGGGCGAGCCGAGGCTCGTCCGGCTCGTCTTCGGCGTCCGCCGGCCGCGGGTGCATGGCCGGGGGATGGACCTCGTGGGGAGAATCGTGGCGGTGGGCGAAGGAGTGGATGCGTTCGCCCCGGGCGACCGGGTCGTCGGATCGGGCGACGGCACGCTCGCCGAGTACGTCGCGATCAAGGCGTCGCGCGTGTCACGCGTGCCTGACGGGCTCGCGCCGGAGATCGCCGCATGCCTGCCGATCGCGGGCAACACGGCCGTGACGGTGCTCGACGCGTGCCGTGTCGGGCAGAACTCGCGGGTGCTCGTGATCGGTGCGGGCGGGGGCGTCGGCACGCTGACGGTCCAGCTCGCCGCGGACCGCGGCGCCGAGGTCTGGGCGACGTGCGGCGCGCGCGCGGAGAGCCTGCTGCGCGAGCTCGGGGCATCCCGCACCTTCGACTACCGGACGCTCGCGCTGTCGTCACTCCCCGCGGGGAGCTTCGACGCGATCGTCGACATCGCCGGCGAGCCTCCGCTTGAGAACCTGCGCGCGCTGCTCGCGCGCGGCGGTACCGTCGCACTGGTCGGCGGCGAGGGCGGCCGCGTGCTCGGTCCGATCCCGCGCATGATCCGTTCGCTGTTCGCCGCGCGGCCCGGACGCCGCTTCCGCTCGATCACGGCCGTGACGAAGACTCCTGTCACGGCACGGCTCGCGGAACTCGCGACCTCCGGTCGCCTCACACCGGCGATCGAGCGCACGTACGCGCTCGCCGAGGCGGGCGCGGCGCTCGCGCACGTCGAGTCCGGTCGCACGGTCGGCAAGGTCGTCGTCACGGCCTGATCCTCCATTCGCCCCACGCCGCTCGTGCAGATCGGCGGGAGTTCCGGGCGACACGCGGCCGGTGGGGGGCGAGCGTCAGCGTGTCGCCCGAGATCCCCGCTGATCTGCACGGGTGGTTGCGCTCAGCTCAAGCAGAGCGACGGCCGCCGTGGGCGGCGGGTCGATCGTCAGCGTGTCGTCGACGACTCGCGCTGCGGTGTCCGGGGTGCGGTGGCTGCGGGCCGCGGCGCGGCGATCGCGCGGGCGCGCTGAGCGGCGACGAGGGCCGCGCGCAGCGGCACACCGAGCACGAGGGCCACGCGCCCGGCGGCCGACCGGTCGAGCGGTCCGAGCGCGCGCTTGCGCTCCCACGTGTCGCGCAGGCTGCCCCCGCGGCGGGAGAGAGGCTCTCGGTGCGGCAGCAGGCCCTCGCGGCGGCGCTCGACGAGCTCGGCCACGGCGGCGGTCCAGTCGTCGTCGGCCGGGTCGTGCAGGTAGTTGTCGTGGATCCACGATGGATCCGGATGCCGGAAGCGGCGGGCCGCGGCATCCACCTCGTCTCCGAACAGTCCGCTGCCCTCGAAGACGACGTTGATGAGTTCGGGCGCGATGCCGAACGAGTCGAGCGCGATGACGGGGATGCCGCGGGCGACCGCCTCGATCGCCGCGGTAGAGCTGACCGTCACGAGGCCTTCGGCGGAGTCGAGCGCCGCGCGCATGGGAGCCGTCGAGATCACGAGGTTCGACGGCAGCGGCGCGAAGCGCTCCAGCAGCTCGGGGTAGGGGTCGGCCTCGGCGTGCGTCTGGTGCTCCCCGCGCTCGGCGCGCAGCTTCACGACGACCCGGCGATCGGGGTGGGCCCGCGCCGCGGCGAGAAGCATCGCCGCGATGCGCAGGCGATCCGAGCGCTCGGCGGGGACCAGCGCCTGCGCGGCGAACACGAGGTCGTCGCCGTGCGCGGCGCGATCCCGGCCGGCGAAGGGCAGGCTCGCCAGCGCGAACGACTGGGGCAGGCCGATGCGCTCAGCCAGAGCATCGAACTCGCGTACCTCGCGGTGCGAGTGCACGACGAAGACGTCGCACTGGGCGCGGTAGAGCAGCGCCTTGCGCGTCGCGGGGATCGAGATGCCCGGGAGGCCCGTCACGATCACGGCGAACGGCGCGCGCTCCGCGACGGTGCGGGCGACGACGCGGGCGAGCGGACCGCGGGCGGCGACGAGCACCGCGTCGGGCGGACGACTCGTCAGCGCGAACTCGAGCTCGTCGAAGGTGACGCGGCGCGCGGCCGCGGCATCCATCCCGCTCCCCGCCAGCGCCGAGTGCAACTGGGCATCCGAGACGACCGAAGGGGTGTCGAGGACGAGCAGCTCGACATCCCAGTCCGCCGACGCCGAACCGAGCAGGGCCGCGCCCCACTTGACGTACGAGTCGGTGTCGGCGACTCCGACGACCCGCAGACGAGTCACGCCGGAACGCGGCGGAGCTTCGCCATCGCAGCGAGCTCCCCGTCGTAGACGCGCTTGACGCCGTCGCCGAGAGCGGACTCGATGATGCGGATGTCACGCACGAGGTGCTGCAGGCCCGCGGGCTCGAGCGATGCGGCGTGGTCCGAGCCCCACATCGTGCGGTCGAGTGTGATGTGACGCTCGACCGCGACGGCGCCGAGGGCGACGGCGGCGAGCGACACCTGCAGGCCGCGCTCGTGTCCCGAGTAGCCGACGGCGACGCCGGGGAAGCGGTCGCGCAGTGCGGGGATCATGCGCAGGTTCGCCTCCTCGGGCTCCATCGGATAGGTCGAGGTCGCGTGCATGAGGACGAGGCGGTCGGTGCCGAGCACGTCCGTCGCGCGGTCGATCTGCTCGATCGTGGACATGCCGGTCGAGAGGATGATCGGCTTGCCGGTGTCTCGCAGGGTCTGGAGCAGGCCGGTGTCGGTGAGGCACGCCGAAGCGACCTTGTGCGCCGAGACGCCGAGGTCCTCGAGGAACGCGACGCTCGGCTCGTCCCACGGCGAGGCGAACCATTCGAGTCCGCGCAGCATCGCGTGATCGGACACCTCGATGTACTCGTCGCGATCGAACTCGACGCGGCGGCGGTATTCGAGGTACGTCATCGTTCCCCACGGCGTCTCGCGCGGCATGTCGCGCATGTGCTCGGGGGTCGAGATCTCGGGTGTGCGCTTCTGGAACTTGACGGCGTCGGCTCCGGCATCCGCGGCGACGTCGATGAGGCGCTTCGCGAGCTCGACGTCGCCGTTGTGGTTGAGGCCGATCTCGGCGATGACGTAGACGGGGCGTCCGCCTCCGACGACACGGGATCCGATGGTGACGGTCATGAGGGCGTCCTCTCGTGGGGGATGGATGCGGTTCTCTCGCGTGCGCGCAGCACGAGGTCGGCGAGCTCGCGGACGGCGCCGTCGCCGCCTGCGCGCTCGAGCACGACCCGCGCCGAGGCGGTGACGAGCGGGTGCGCATCGCAGACCGCGACGGGCCACCCCACGATCTCGAGGCAGCCGAGGTCGTTGACGTCGTTGCCGAGGTACGCGATGCGCGAGAGGGGGACGGATGCCGCATCCGCCCACTCCCGCAGGCTCGCCGCCTTGTCGTCGATGCCCTGCAGTACGTCGACCCGGAGCTTCGCCGCTCGAGCCGACACGACGGGGTTCTTCTCGGTCGAGAGGATCAGCACGGGGATGCCGGCGCGGCGCAGGAGGGCGATGCCCATCCCGTCGGATCGACTCACCCGCACGGCTTCTTCGCCGCGGTCGGTCACCGTCACGGTGTCGTCCGTGTGCACGCCGTCGAAGTCGGTCACGACCGCGTCGACGTCGATCGGGGCGGCGGCGTCGAGCAGCGGCGCCATCGCGCGGGCGAGCGCCAGCTCGTCGTGCATGTCGATCTCGATCGCGCTGCGCGCCGGAACCTCGGCGATGCCGATGCTGCCGAAGAAGCGGTGTCCGACGGCACGGAACGCCTTGGCCCGCATGACGTAGAACGCGCCCGTCTCGAGGAAGTGCGGCTCGCGGTCCTGCCGGCGAGGCCGGCGGGACGCGTCGTGGTTGATCGCCGTCGCGGCGGCGCCCGCGCCGCGCGACCACAGGAACCCGTACGTCTCGACCGCCGAGAAGACGGTGTCGCGGCGACGCGACCGCACGAGCTGGACGGCTTCGCAGAGCGCTTCGGAGTCGATGAAGGGCGATGTCGCCTGCAGGAACGCGAGGATGCCGACATCCACTCGCCGCTCCTCCAGCACATCGAGCGCATGCAGGAGCGCGCTCTCGGACGACGCTTCGTCGCCGGCCAGGTCGACGGGACGCAGGACGACGTCGGCGCCCCACTCGCGGGCGACGTTCGCGATCTCGGCGTCGTCCGTCGACACGACGACGCGATCGACCTCGGTGCACCGCTGGGCCGCGACGATCGCACGGGCGACGAGAGCGATCCCGCCGACCCGACGCAGGTTCTTGCGCTCGATGCCCTTCGATCCGCCTCGCGCGGGGATGATCGCGACGACCTCGCTCACGAGGACACCCGCGTCTGCGTCTCACCCGTGCGCACGACCGAGCCCGTGCCCGCGAGCACGAGGGGCAGGGTCGAGGTCGTGCTCGAGGGCAGCGTGAAGATCTCGAGCGGCGCGCGCGTGCCCGCCAGCACGAGCTCGACCGGCAGGTCGGAGTGCACGATCCTCACGCCGGCGACGGCCGCGACCGCGTCGAGCTGGCGATCGGTCTCGCGTCGGTGGGGCAGGTAGGCGACCGGACCCGCAGCTGCCGTCGCGGCGACCCACTGCAGATAGAGAGGGAGCGGCATCCGTCCGTCGACGGGTCGCGCGCTGCCCAGCGCGATGCGCGTGCCGAGCTCCACGGGAGCCGGCGCCGAGGCGCGTGTCCACTCGAAGGCGTGGGGCCGGACGCCGAACCCACGATCGGCGAGGTCGTCTCGGCGGCCGGGGCCGAGGTCGAAGGCCGTGAAGAAGTCCGCGCGACGGCGTCGGCCCAGGCGCAGCACCTTCTCGAGCGCGAACGGGCGCAGAGTGGTCGTGAGTCCACGCTCCGAGACGCCCGGACGTGCGTATGGACGCGTGCCGAGAAGCGTCTCGGCGAAGGCGATCGCGTTGGCTCCGTCATCCAGGAACGTGATCCGCCGGGGACGCAGGACGGATGCCGCGAGCCGGAACTGCCCCGAGAATCCGTCGCCCACGAGCCAGTGCCCGTGCTGCGAGAGCAGCGACCACGGGATGCCGACGTAGGGCTCGAGTGCGCCGAACCGTGCTCCGCGCGACAGGAGCTCATCGGCGGTCGCCGACATCTGCGGCGTCAGCCGACCGGCGACGGGCACGCGACGATCCTCGGCCGCCGCCCACTCGGCGGCTCCGACGAGCTGCAGGGGCGACTCCACCCAGGCCAGCACGGCTTCCTTGTCCACGGTCACACTCCTTCCCCACACCCTGCGGGGCCTTCGTGACGGTCCGGCGAGCAGAAAGCGACGTCGAGGTGAACGGTGAAGGTCGTCTGACGGGGCCCGTGAGATGATGGATGTCGGCGTGCCCGTGTCGCCGGCTCAGATCATCCGAGCACCGCCGGGCCCATGGACAGCGTCCGCCGCACTCGTGCAAGGAGCCCCATGACCACGCCCGACACGGCCACCGCCGGCACCACGACCCGCATCGCGCAGCACCGCACGTACCTGATGTGCCGGCCCGAGCACTTCACCGTCAGCTACACGATCAACCCCTGGATGGAGCCGGCCAATCCGACCGACACCGCGAAGGCCGTCGCGCAGTGGCAGAAGCTCTACGACACGTATCTCGAGCTCGGCCACGAGGTGCACCTCATCGAACCGATCGAGGGCCTGCCCGACATGGTCTACACGGCCAACGGCGGCTTCCTGATCGACGGCACCGCGTACGGCGCGAAGTTCCGCTTCGCCGAGCGCGTACCCGAGGGCCCTGCGTTCATGGAGTGGTTCGCCGCGAACGGCTACACCGTCGCCGAGCCGGTGGAGGTCAACGAGGGCGAGGGCGACTTCCTGCTCGTGGGCGACACGATCCTCGCGGGCACGGGCTTCCGCTCGACGGGCGACAGCCACCGCGAGCTCGGCGAGATCTTCGGCAAGGAGGTCGTCTCGCTCACGCTGGTCGATCCGCGGTTCTACCACCTCGACACCGCGATCGCGGTGCTCGACCCCGTGCAGGGCGAGGGCGGCGTCGAGAAGGCGAACATCGCGTACCTGCCCCACGCGTTCGACGAGGCGTCGCAGGCGATCCTCGCCGAGCGCTACCCCGAGGCGATCCGGGTATCGGACGACGACGGAGCGGTCTTCGGCCTGAACTCGTCGAGCGACGGGTACAACGTCATCATCTCGCCGCGCGCCAAGGGGTTCGAGAAGCAGCTGCGCGAGCGCGGCTACAACCCGATCCTGGTCGACCTCTCCGAGCTGCTGCTCGGCGGCGGCGGCATCAAGTGCTGCACGCTGGAGCTGCGCCGATGACCACGCAGACGTTCGTTCCGGATGCCGCGACCTCTGCCGTCATCGAGGCCGAGTCCGAGCATCTCGCGCACAACTACCACCCGCTCCCCGTCGTCATCTCGCGCGGTGAGGGCGCCTGGGTGACGGATGTCGAGGGCAAGCGCTACCTCGACCTGCTGTCGGCCTACTCGGCCCTCAACTTCGGGCACGGGCATCCCGCGATCCTCGCCGCCGCCCGCGAGCAGCTCGGGCATCTCACGCTCACGAGCCGTGCGTACCACAACGACCAGCTCGGACCCTTCGCCGCGGCGCTCGCCGACCTGTGCGGCAAAGACATGGTGCTGCCCATGAACACGGGCGCCGAGGCCGTCGAGACGGGCATCAAGGTCGCGCGGGCGTGGGGTTACCGCGTCAAGGGGATCACGCCGGATGCCGCGACGATCGTGGTCGCGGACGGCAACTTCCACGGCCGCACGACGACGATCGTCGGATTCAGCGACGACCCCGTCGCACGCGAGGGCTTCGGCCCCTTCACGCCCGGGTTCGTGCACGTGCCGTTCAGCGATGCCGACGCGATCGCCGCGGCCATCACCCCCGAGACGGCCGCCGTGCTGATCGAGCCGATCCAGGGTGAGGCCGGGGTCGTCATCCCGCCCGCCGGCTATCTGCAGGCGGTGCGCGAGATCTGCACGCGCGAGAACGTGCTCTTCATCGCGGACGAGATCCAGTCGGGCCTCGGTCGTGTGGGTGCGACGTTCGCGTGCGACCGCGAAGGCGTCGTGCCCGACGTGTATCTGCTGGGCAAGGCGCTCGGCGGCGGCATCCTCCCGCTCTCGGCGGTCGTCGCCGACCGCGAGATCCTCGGCGTCATCCATCCCGGCGAGCACGGCTCGACGTTCGGCGGCAACCCGCTCGCGTCGGCGATCGGCCTGCGTGTCGTCGAGATGCTGCAGACGGGCGAGTTCCAGCGGCGCGGTGCGGCCCTCGGCGAGCACCTCGAGACCCGTCTCGCGGCCCTCGTCGGCCACGGCGTCACGGGCGTCCGCGTCGCAGGTCTGTGGGCGGGCATCGACATCGACCCGGCGTACGGCACGGGGCGCGAGATCGCCGAGAAGCTCCTCGCCCGCGGTGTGCTCGCGAAGGACACGCACGGCCAGACGCTGCGCATCGCGCCGCCGCTCGTCGTGCGCGCGACCGAGCTGGACTGGGCGGTCGAGCAGCTCGCCCTCGTGCTCAAGGGCTGAGACCCGCGCCGCGAGACGACACGATCCTCACGAATCAACGCGCTATTCACGCGCGCAGAGTGTGCGTTCGTGAAGATCGTGTTGATTCGCACGGGGTCGAGGTCACTCGAAGACGGTGATGAACCTCTCGTGCCAGCCGGTCGCGCCGTCGGGCGCGGGATGCGCGCGGTCGGACGTCTGCACCTCTCCGTCGGCGCTGATCGCGCGACAGCGCAGCAGATGATCGCCGACCGTCGCCGTCCAGGGCATGCTCCACTGCACCCACGTGTCGTCCGAGATCGCGGTCGCCAGGCGTGCCGGCATCCATTCGCCCTCGTCGATCTGCACCTCGACGCCCGTGACGCCGACGTGCTGCTGCCACGCGACGCCCGCGATGACCGTGTCGCCCGCCTTGAGCCCCTGCTGCTTGCGGGGCACGTCGATGCGCGACTGGAGCTTGATCGGCCCGCGCTCCGACCACCCGCGGTCGGTCCAGTACCCGCGGGCGCGGTCGAACCGCGTCACCTCGAGCTCGGTCACCCACTTCGTCGCCGAGACGTAGCCGTACAGCCCCGGCACGACCATCCGCACGGGGAACCCGTGCTCGAGCGGCAACGGTTCCTCGTTCATGCCGACGGCGAGGATCGCGTCCCGATCGTCGGTCAGCACGTCGAGGGGAGTGGATGCCGTGAACCCGTCGATCGAGCGCGACAGCACCATGTCGGCGTCCGCTGTGGGCTGCGCGCGCTCCAGGAGCGAGCGGATGGGATAGCCGAGCCACTTCGCGTTGCCGATGAGGGTCCCGCCGACCTCGTTCGAGACGCACGCGAGCGTGGTCCAGCTCTCGTCGAGCGGGAGGGCGAGCAGCTCGTCCCACGTCAGCACGACCTCGCGCTCGACCATGCCGTGGATGCGCAGGCTCCAGTCGGCGGGATCGACCTCGGGCACGATGATGGCCGTGTCGATCCGGTAGAACTGATCGTTCGGCGTGACGACTCTCGCGAGGCCGGGGATGTCGAGCTCGGCACCGGTGGGAACGGGGGATGCCGCGACCGCCGGGGCCGGGAGCCTGAGCGCCGAGCGCACCGCCTCGACGGCGGCACCACCTGCGCGCCGGGCGCTCGCTGCGATCGTCGCGAGCACGCCCACCCCGACGGCGACGCCAGTCACCGCGAAGAACGCGCGACGTGAGGGCTCCGGCCCGTCGGCCGCGACCGGTTCGCGGGGTCGCAGCATCCGGATCAGACCCCACAGCGTGACCGCGCCGATCCCGCCCGCGACCGCGGCGGGAACCCACGCGAGCGACCCCGCATCCGCGCGGGTCGTCGCGACGACCGCGCCGGCCACGCCGACGGCGGCGACGAGCACGACTCCCCACGGTGGGCGGCGCGCCTGCAGCCACCCCGCGAAGAACGCGAGGCCGATCGCGACGATGCCGATGCCCACGAGCAGGGCGATCTTGTCCGCCGTGCCGAACAGTGCGATGGCGGTGTCCTTGGCCCACGACGGGGCCGCATCGATGAGTGCACCGCCGACGACGGCGAACGGCCGTGACTCGGGTGCGACGAGCGCTCCGACGAGTTCGCCGAGGCCCGCACCCACCGCGACGGCGGCGATGCCGGCCACGCCCGCGATCGGGGCGGACACCCGAGTCGTGCTCACGGTGTCAGCGTAGGACTGAGCAGGTGCGCACGGGCCGTTCTCGGCGAATCCGCAGCAGACTCGTGCGGAAACACTCTCGCAACACGGCCCGGACTAGGCTCTCCCCATGGGTGATCTGTTCGACGGCTACGGCTCGACTCTGGCGCCGCGCAAGACGGCATCCGGGGTGCCCGCCTTCGACGAGATGTTCGGGAGCCCCGCCAGTTCCGGCGAGCCGGCCGAGTCGCGTCAGGCGTATCGGGAGCTCTACCAGGCGCTCGCGAAGATGACGCAGGAGGAACTCCGCGGTCGTACCGATTCGCTCGCGAGCTCGTACCTCGCGCAGGGTGTGACGTTCGATTTCGCGGGTGAGGAGCGTCCGTTCCCGCTGGATGCCGTGCCCCGCATCATCACGTACGACGAGTGGTCGCGGGTCGAGGCCGGGGTCAAGCAGCGCGTGCGCGCGCTCGAGGCCTTCCTCGACGATGCCTACGGTCACCAGCACTGCGTGCGCGACGATGTGCTGCCCGCAGGGCTCATCGCGTCATCCCAGTACTTCTATCGCCAGGCCGCCGGCATCCACTCCGCCAACGGCGTCCGCATCCACGTCTCGGGGATCGACCTGATCCGCGACGAGCACGGCGAGATGCGCGTGCTCGAAGACAACGTGCGGGTGCCCTCGGGTGTCTCGTACGTCATCTCCAACCGCCGTGTCATGGCCCAGACGCTCCCCGAGCTCTTCGTCTCGATGCGCGTGCGGCCCGTCGGCGACTACCCCAACAAGCTGCTCGCGGCGCTGCGCGCGTCGGCACCGCCCGGCGTCGAGGACCCGAATGTCGTCGTCCTGACGCCCGGCGTCTACAACTCGGCGTACTTCGAGCACACCCTGCTTGCGCGACTCATGGGCGTCGAGCTCGTCGAAGGGCGGGACCTGCTCTGCATCGGGGGCAAGGTGTTCATGCGCACGACGCGGGGCCCCAAGCGCGTCGATGTCATCTACCGCCGCGTCGACGACGACTTCATCGACCCGCTGCAGTTCCGGGCCGACTCGATGCTCGGTGCGCCGGGGCTGATGCTCGCCGCGCGACTCGGCAACGTCACCATCGCGAACGCCGTGGGCAACGGCGTCGCCGACGACAAGCTGCTCTACACGTACGTGCCCGATCTCATCCGCTACTACCTCGCCGAGGAGCCCATCCTCAAGAACGTCGACACGTGGCGGCTCGAAGACCCCGGTGCACTCGAAGAGGTGCTCGACAGACTGCCCGAACTCGTGGTCAAGCCCGTCGACGGATCGGGTGGCAAGGGTCTCGTCGTCGGGCCGGATGCCTCCCCAGCCGAACTCGAAGCACTGCGCAAGCGGCTCGTGGCCGACCCCCGCGGCTGGATCGCGCAGCCCGTCGTCATGCTGTCGACGATCCCCACGCTCGTCGAAGACGGCATGCGGCCGCGCCACGCGGACCTGCGGCCTTTCGCGGTCAACGACGGCGACGACATCTGGGTCCTGCCGGGCGGACTCACACGCGTCGCGCTCCCCGAGGGCGAGCTCGTCGTGAACTCCAGCCAGGGCGGCGGGTCGAAGGACACCTGGATCGTCGGCGGAGCGGCTCCCGGGCACGTCGAGTACGGGCAGGGCGCGGGACTCGCGGGACTCGTCGCGGACCAGGCATCCGTCACCGCGGCCATCCCGATCATCTACGACACGAGCGCCCCACCCACCCACTCGCCGCAGGACCGCCCGCGGTCCACGGTCGAGCAGCAGGAGCAGCAGCAGCAGGCGCAGGAGGTGACCGCCGATGCTTAGTCGCATCGCCGAGTCCTTGTTCTGGATCGGCCGCTACATCGAGCGGAGCGACGGCACCGCGCGCATCCTCGACGTGCACCTGCAGCTGCTGCTGGAAGATCCGTGGATCGACGAGGACACCGCGTGCCGGTCGCTCCTGGGCGTCATGGGATCGAACCCCCCCGCCGATCTCGAGGTCGTGCGGCGGCAGGACGTCCTCGCGCGACTCGCCGTCGACCGCGGCAATCCGTCGAGCATCGCGTACGCCCTCACGGCCGCCCGCGAGAATGCGCGCCGCGCACGCGAGATCGTGAGCACCGAGCTGTGGGAGACCCTCAACACGACGAGCGCGCGGATGCCGCGACGCCTGCAGACGGAGAAGGTCCACGAGTTCTTCCAGTGGGTGCGCGAGCGTGCGGCGCTCGCCGTCGGGATCGTGGACTCCTCGACGAGTCGCGATGAGGCGTGGCAGTTCTTCACCCTCGGCCGCAGCATCGAACGCGCCGACATGACGGCGCGCATGCTGGCGACGCGGTCGCTGACCGAGGCATCCGGTCCGTCGTGGACGACGATCCTGCGGTCGTGCGGCGCGTACGAGGCATACCTGCGTACGTATCGCGGCATGCCCAGCGCCCGCAATGCCGCCGAGTTCCTGCTGCTCGACCGGCTGTTCCCGCGGTCGATCGTCTATTCGGTCTCCCGCGCCGAGGACTGCATGAGCGCGATCGACCCGCGGGCGGACCGCGTCGGGCACTCCAACACGGTCCTGCGTGCGCTGGGCCAGATCCGCAACGACCTGGAGTACCGGCCCATCAGCGAGATCCTGCACGAGCTGCCCGAGCACATGGATGCCGTCCAGAAGGTCACGCGCGAGGCCTCCGAAGCCATCCGCCAGCGGTTCTTCCCGACGCAGGCCGAGCCGAGCTGGATCGGGGAGATCTCATGAAGCGCCTGAGGGTCGAGCACGCGACCGGATTCTCGTACCAGGGGGATGTCACGGCGTCCTACAACGAGGCGCGGATGCTGCCGAGCTCGACCGACAGCCAGTTCGTGCTGAGCTCTTCGCTCGACATCGAGCCGTCGACGAGTGTCAATCAGTACGTCGACTACTTCGGCACGCGTGTCGCGGCGTTCGACGTGCTCTCGCCGCATAGCGATCTGAAGATCACGGCTCGCTCCCTCGTCGAGGTGCGGCCGCGCCCGATCGAGCAGTTCGATGTGAGCTGGGACGACCTCTCACACGACATCGCGCGCTCGATCGAGACGGTCGAGCAGCTCGGCCAGACCGCGCGCACCCGCCCGCATCCCGAGGTCGCCGACCTCGCGCGCACGATCGCAGCGCGCCATGCGCAACCCGGCCGTGCAGCGCACGAGATCGCCGAGGCGATCGGCGACGCGGTCGAGTACATGCACGGCATCACGGGCGTCCACTCGACGGCTGCGGAGGCGTGGGCGGCCCGAAAGGGCGTGTGCCAGGACATCGCGCACATCACGCTCGGTGCGCTGCGCGAAGTGGGCATCCCCGTGCGCTACGTCTCGGGATACCTGCATCCGCGCGCCGATGCCGAGGTCGGCGAGGCCGTGCCGGGTGAGTCGCACGCCTGGGTCGAGTGGTTCGCGGGCGAGTGGCAGGGCTTCGACCCCACGAACAACATCGAGATCGGCGACCGGCACGTCCTGGTCGGACGCGGCCGCGACTACGGCGACGTGCCGCCGCTGCGCGGCGTGTACGCGGGACCGTTCAAGTCCCACCTGCACGTGAAGGTGACCATCACTCGAGAGGCGTAAGCCTGTCGAGCCGCCGAACCCACGCACTTCTCGCGAAACCACTCGGATCTGCGCGCGAAATCGAGTGGACTCGCGAGAATCAGGTGGTTTCGCGGTGGCTCAGGCCGGAGGCGCGTCGGGATCCAGGGTCTTCAGGGTGTCCTCTTCGGCCGGATTGTCGGCTTCCAGCTCCTCTTCGGTGGTCTCATCGCCGCCCACCGGAGCGTCCTGCTCGATGGGCTGATCCTCTGCGCGGCGCTCATCCATGGGTCCACGGTAGAACTGAACGCACCGGAGGTCGACGGCTTGCGCGCGAGCGCGCCCGGTCGGAGAATGCTCCCCCGGTCGGAGGTTTCGGCGCGAATGGATCCGACTTCGGTGACATCCTCCGACCGCAAGGGCATGCGGAGCCGGGTGCGTCGAGGCGACTCAGCCGCGGGGCTCGTACCGGACCGGCGCGACGGACCGCGCGACCACGTCGCGCAGCGTCTCGAGCGTCGCGTCCGATCCCAGCCAGCCGTGGGCGCGCGCCTGCACGAGCACGTTGCCCAGCGCCGTCGCTTCGACCGGTCCTGCCAGCACCGGCAGTCCGGACCGGTCGGCCGTCGCCTGGCACAGCAGACGGTTGAGTGCGCCGCCGCCGACGATGTGGATGACGTCGATCTCGCGATCGGTCAGGCGTCCCGCTGTCGCGACGGCGTTCGCGAAAGCCTGCGCGATGCTCTCGACGATCGTGCGGGCGAACGCCGCCCGCGACGAGGGAACCGGAGAACCCGCGAGCTCGAGGACTGCCGCGATGCGGGCGGGCATGTCATCGGGCGCCGCGAGCCGCGGGTCGTTGGCGTCGAAGAGCGGGGCGTCGCCGTCGACCGCGGCCGCGGCATCCAGCAGCTCGGGCAAGTCGATCACGGCGCCGTCTTCGGCTTCCCACGTGCGCACCGATTCGCTCAGCAGCCAGAGCCCGGTCACGTTGTGCAGGAACCGCACCCGGCCGTCGACTCCGCCCTCGTTCGTGAAATTCGCTTCTCGCGCCGCGTCGCTCACGACCGGGGCATCCAGTTCGACGCCGACCAGCCCCCACGTGCCGCACGAGATGTACGCCGCGTTCGGCGACGACAGCGGCACGGCGACGACGGCCGACGCGGTGTCGTGCGAGCCGACGGCGATGACGTCCAGGGCCGCACCTACGCGCTCGCGCGCTTCGCCCTTGAGGGGACCGAGTGACGTCCCCGAATCGACGAGGGGAGGGAGGAGGGATGCCGGAAGCCCGAGTTCTTCGATCAGTTCGAGGTCCCACTCGCCCGAGGCGACGTCGACGAGTCCGGTCGTCGACGCGTTCGTGCGCTCCGCGACCCGCGTGCCCGTCAGCAGGAAGGCCACGAGGTCGGGGATGAGGAGCGCAGCATCCGCGTCGGTGAGGCGGCGCTCCGTCGCGTATTGGTAGAGCGTGTTGAAGGGCAGGAACTGCAGGCCGTTCCGACGGTAGAGCTCGGCGAACGGCACGCTCGCGTGGACGCGATCGACTCCGCGCGCCGTGCGATCGTCGCGATAGTGGAAGGGCTCACCGAGAAGCTCGGCGCCGCTCACGAGCCCGTAGTCGACGGCCCACGAGTCGATCCCCACGCTGGCGACCTGGGGCTCGCGCTTCACCGCCTCGGCGAGGCCGGCCAGGATGTGGCGATAGAGCGTCGTGAAGTCCCAGTGCAGGCCGCCATCGGGTCCGGGCACGGGGCCGTTCGGGAACCGCGCGACCGGCTCGAGCCGCAGCATCCCGCCGTCGACGTAGCCGAGCATGACGCGACCGCTCGTCGCGCCCAGGTCGACCGCCGCGACCACGCCGCCCTTCGAGCCGCTCATGCGCCCATCCCCTTCGTCGAAACGACTTCGTATCCACGAGCGAACTCGCCTCGCGCGCGCGGAGGACGTCGCCTCGTGAGTACGAAGTCGACTCGGGGGAACGCGTCGGCGGGAGCTGTCATCGGAGGAAGGCGGCGGCGACGCCGGAGTCGACGGGGATGTGGAGTCCGGTCGTGCGGGAGAGTTCGGGGCCGGTGAGCACGTAGACGGCATCCGCGACGTTCTCGGGCACGACTTCGCGCTTGAGGATCGTACGGTTGGCGTAGAACTGGCCGAGGTCCTCTTCCTTGACACCGTAGGTCGCGGCGCGGTTGGCACCCCAGCCCGCGGCGAAGATGCCCGAGCCGCGCACGACGCCGTCGGGGTTGATGCCGTTGACCTTGACGCCGTGCTCGCCGAGTTCGACAGCCAGCAGGCGCACCTGGTGTGCCTGATCGGCCTTCGTCGCGGAGTAGGCGATGTTGTTCGGACCGGCGAAGACGCTGTTCTTGGAGGAGATGTAGATGACGTCGCCGCCCATGCCCTGCTCGATGAGAGCCTTCGCGGCCGCCTTCGAGACGAGGAACGAGCCCTTCGCCATGACGTCGTGCTGCAGGTCCCAGTCCTTCTCGGTGGTCTCGAGCAGCGGCTTGGACAGCGAGAGCCCGGCGTTGTTGACGACGAGGTCGATGCCGCCGAACGCGAGCAGGGTCGCGTCGATCGCTGCCTGCACGCCGGCGGCGTCGGCGACGTTCGCCGCGACGCCGATCGCGACGTCCGTGCCACCGAGTTCGGCGGCCGCGGCCTGCGCCTTCTCGAGGTCCAGATCGGCGACGACGACGCACGCGCCTTCGGCCGCGAGGCGGGTCGCGATGGCCTTGCCGATGCCGGATGCGGCGCCCGTGACGAACGCGATGCGGCCCTGGTGCGTCTTGGGCTTGGGCATGCGCTGCAGCTTGGCCTCTTCGAGGGCCCAGTACTCGATGCGGAACTTCTCGGCATCCGAGATCGGCGAGTACGTCGAGACCGACTCGGCGCCGCGCATGACGTTGATCGCGTTGACGTAGAACTCGCCCGCGACGCGCGCGGTCTGCTTGTTCGCGCCGTACGAGAACATGCCCACGCCGGGGACGAGCACGATGAGGGGGTCGGCGCCGCGGATCGCGGGGCTCTCGGAGGTCGCGTGCGCGTCGTAGTACGCCTGGTAGTCGGCGCGGTACTCGGCGTGCAGCTCCTTGAGGCGCGCGATCGACTCTTCGACGGAGGCGGATGCCGGCAGGTCGAGAAGCATCGGCTTGACCTTCGTGCGGAGGAAGTGGTCGGGGCAGCTCGTGCCCAGCGCCGCGAGGTCGGGCGCCTTCGCCGACGCGAGGAAGTCCAGCACGACGTCCGAGTCGGTGAAGTGGCCGACCATCGGCTTGTCCGTGGACGCGAGACCGCGGATCGTCGCTGCCAGCGCCGCAGCCTTCGCGTGTCGCTCCTCGAGCGGAAGCGCCTCGAAGCCCGGGCGGGGCAGCCCGAACGGCACCGCGGAGCCGTGCTCGTCGAGGTACGCCTGCGCCGTCTGGATGATCCACAGCGAGTTCGCCTCGGACTCCTCGGACGTGTCGCCCCATGCGGTGATGCCGTGCCCGCCGAGGATCGTGCCGATCGCCTGCGGGTTCTGCTTCTTGATCTCGGCGATGTCGAGGCCCAGCTGGAAGCCGGGGCGCCGCCAGGGCACCCACACGACCTTGTCGCCGAAGATCTTGGCGGTCAGCGCCTCGCCGTCGGCGGCCGTCGCGATCGCGATGCCGCTGTCGGGGTGCAGGTGGTCCACGTGCGCGGCATCCACCAGCCCGTGCATCGCCGTGTCGATCGACGGTGCCGCGCCACCCTTGCCGTGCAGGCAGTAGTCGAACGCGGCGACCATCTCGTCCTCACGGTCGACACCGGGGTACACGTTCACGAGGGAGCGGAAGCGGTCCAGCCGCAGCACCGCGAGCCCCGACTCGGTCAGCGTGCCGAGATCGCCGCCCGAGCCCTTGACCCACAGCAGTTCGACGGGCTCGCCCGTCACGGGATCGGTCTCGGTGCCCTTCGCGGACGTGTTGCCGCCGGCGTAGTTCGTGTTCGCGGGGTCGGCGCCGAGACGATTCGAACGGGCGATCAGGTCGGCAGCAGCTGGATTGGTCATGAGGATTCCTTCGGTGCGGAGTCAGAGAGCCGCGAGGCGTGCGGCGATGAGTTCGAGCGACGCGGATGCCGCGGGCCCGGGAGTGTTGAGGTGTCCGTGCGTCGTGCCGGGCTCGATCTCGAGCTGCACGTCGCGTCCGGCGCGGACGAGGGTCGCGGCGAAGTGCTCGCCCGAGACGCGCAGTTCGTCGACCTCGCCGTTGATCATGAGGACGGGTGGGAACTCGGCGACGTCCGCCGATGTCGCACGGCCCGGGATCGCGAAGAGCGGAGCGTCGTCGACGGGGCCGCCGAGGTACGCCTCGTACATCGCGAGCACGGCCGCGGGGCCGAAGCGGTCGGCTTCGGGGTCGGCGTCGAGCGCGGCGCGGAGCGCGGCATCCGGAGCCGGCTGCACCGCGAGGAGTGTCGGGTAGGCGAGTACGACGAGAGCGGGGGTGACTGAGCCCTCGGCGAAGAGTCGGAGCGTCGCGCCGGTCGCGAGGTTCGCGCCGGCGCTCGCCCCGCCGATCGCGAGACGGGATGACTCGATGCCGAGCTCGTCGGCGTGCTCGAGCGTCCACGTCCAGGCGCGCACGATGTCGTCCGAACCGGCCGGGTAGTGCTCGCCGTCGCGTGCGGCGATGCCCATGCTCTCGGCCCAGACCGCGGGGAGCGGTGCGAGCCGGTAGTCGACCGACACGACCGTCGTGCCGGCCGCGGCGAGCGCGCGCGCGACGCCGTCGGCCTCGGGCATGTCGAGATCACCCGCGACGAACGCTCCACCGTGCGCCCAGAGCAGACCGGAGCCGTTCGGCTCTCGCGCGGGGTAGACCCGCACGAGCCCGCCCGCTGCGGCATACGGCTCTGTCATCGATGTTCCTTCGTGGAGTGGTGCGCCGAGGGCGGGCGGTTCGGGTCCGCCGCCCCCGGCGGGTCTGATGCTGTTACGCGCCCCAGCCGGCCTGGACGCCGCCGACCCGCTCGGCCTCGATGCGCTCCTGGTAGCCCGAGGCGGCGTAGGCGGCCATGGGGTCGGCCGGGAGGCCGCGCGACTCGCGCCACTCCGCCAACGCGGGGCGGACGTCGGTGTAGAAGGCGTCCATGAACACTGCCTGGGCGCCGAGCACATCGTTGGCGGACTGCGCCGCGGCGAGTGCGCCCTGGTCGATGAGGAGCGCACGCGCCGTCATCTCCTGGACGTTCAGCACCGAGCGGATCTGGCCGGGGATCTTCGCCTCGATGTTGTGGCACTGGTCGAGCATGAAGGCAACATCGGGGTTGTTGAGACCGCCGCCGCGGATGACCTCGACGAGGATGCGGAACAGCTGGAACGGGTCGGCCGCGCCGACGATGAGGTCGTCGTCCGCGTAGAAGCGGGAGTTGAAGTCGAACGAGCCGAGCTTGCCGAGGCGCAGGAGCTGCATGACGATGAACTCGATGTTCGTGCCCGGGGCGTGGTGGCCCGTGTCGAGGCACACCATCGCGCGGTCGCCGAGGGTCGCCACCTGTGCGTACGACGTTCCCCAGTCCGGAACGTCGGTGTGGTAGAACGACGGCTCGAAGAACTTGTACTCGAGCACGAGTCGCTGGTCGCCCGTGAGGCGCGCGTAGATCTGACGAAGCGAGTCGTTCAGGCGGTCCTGCCTGGCGCGCATGTCGGTCTGGCCGGGGTAGTTCGAGCCCTCGGCGAGCCAGATCTTCAGATCGCGGGAGCCCGTGGCATCCATCACGTCGATGCACTCGAGGTGATGATCGATCGCCTTGCGGCGGATGCGGTCGTCCTCGTGGGTCAGGGCGCCGAACTTGTAGTCCTCGTCCTGGAAGGTGTTCGAGTTGATGGTGCCGAGCGTCACGCCGAGGTCTTCGGCGTGACGGCGGAGGGCCCCGAAGTCGTCGACCTTGTCCCACGGGATGTGCAGTGCGACCGACGGCGCGAGGGCGGTCACACGGTTGACCTCGGCCGCGTCGGCCACCTTCTCGAACGGATCGCGCGGGGTGCCCTCGGTCGTCCACACGCGGAACCGCGTGCCGGAGTTGCCGAACGCCCACGAGGGGAGCTCGATGCCCTGGCCTTCGAGGGTGGCCTGGATGTCGGGAGACAGCGTCGTCATGATCGCGTGCTTTCTGTGAGCTGGTCGTGCAGGTTGAAGATCTCGGTGAGGGGAGTGGATGCCTGATCCGGCCGACCCTCGAGACCGGTGAAGAAGCGCCCCATCTCGGCCTCCCATCGGGCCGCGACGGGGGAGGCGGCGAGGTAGGCCTGAGCTGCGGCATCGTCGTCGGTCTCGTAGTAGCCGATCAGCCTGCCGCCCTCGCCGACGAAGAGTGAGTAGTTTCGGCGACCGGATGCCGCGATCTCGGCGAGCATCTCGGGCCAGACCGGAGAATGCCGCGCGATGTATTCATCGAGCAGTTCGGGGGCGACCTGCAACTGGAAGCACACGCGCTGTGTCGGGCTCGTCATCGAGATGCTCCTTGTGCTGCCGACGTGCGAGCGCCGACGATGAATCGTTTCATCGAACGATAGTCGACGCGGGGGATCCGGTCAAGACGTCGAACTCGCGCACGCGCTCGAACAGGTCGTCGTCGCCGACCTGGCCGCCCTTGAGCAGCAGCTCGAGCCCGTCGATGGCGGCGTCCTCTGCGTGCGCGCGCAGGAGCACGACGTTCCCGCCGAGTGTCGCGGCGATCGACAGCGAGTCGATTCCGAGCAGGCGCACGATGCGCCCGGACGTGTCACCGCCGCACACGATCACGCGCCGAGTCGCTCCGCTGCGGACAGAGGCGAGGACGATGGATGCCGCGGCCTCCGCGATCGCGGCGAGCGGGTCGTCCGCGCTCGCGAACCCGTCGGCGTCGTCGGAGGTCAGGGCGACGCTGCGTCCGGACGCGAGAGCGGCGACGACGTCGTCGAGCGCCCCGAAAGGCTGCACGTGCCAGCCCGCGACGGCCGCGGCATCCACCTGCCGCCGCGTCTTGGGCGACCGGCTCCCCGAGACCACGAGCACGGGGCCGTGCGTTTCGCGCTCAGCGACCGAGTCGGACGCGTCGGTCGTGGAGTGCGGAGCGAAGCGACGAGACGCGCCCGCAGAGACGGCGAGGGCGACGGCGCGGCTCAGTCCTCCCGAGCCGATCGCGAACAGCGGCCGCCGCGACTCCGCGAGTTCGACGAGTGCGTCTCCGATGGTCGCGAGGTGCGCGTCGTCCAGCGCGTCCAGCACGAGGCCGGCGACCGCGGAGTCGCGCACCGCGCCCGTGATCGATCCGCCATAGCTCGTCCACGGCAGAGACGCGATCGACAGATCGGTCTGGCGCGCGAGGTGGCGCGCGAGGTCGGACTCGTCCATCGGAGTCGAGGGGTGGGTCGACATCGTCGGCTGACGGTCGAGGCGGTGGACGAGTCCGGCCTCGGCCGCGAAGTGATGGCCGAAGACGGTGTACCGCCCGAAGTCGGGCTGCGCGAACAGGATCGGCACGGGCCCCTCGCCGAGCACGTCGCGACCGATCTCGAGCACGCGACCGAGGCTGCCGATCGTCGGTGAGGAATCGGCGGTCGAGCACGCCTTGTACTGCACGATGTCGGGGTCGATCGTCGCGAGCGCCTCGAAGGCGGAGCGGACCTCGGCATCCAACGCGTCCGTGCCGAGCGATCGTGCGATGCCCGCGATGCCGACGACGGGCACGTCGGCGGCCGCGTGAGCGAGGGCCGCGGCATCCGGTGTCCCGACGAACAGACGCCCCGCGAGCCCGCAGCGCGCGAACTGCAGCAGGACGTCGACGCTGCCCGTGACATCGTCGCCGTAGAACGCGATGCGCAGGTCAGTCACGAGGCGGTCCGAACAGTTCCGTCGCGCGGCGCAGCGCGGGCGACGCGGCGAGGGCCTGATCGACGGACTCGCCGCGCTCGGCCGAGGCCCAGGCATCCCGCATGCTCGCGACGCCCTCCGCCGCTCCGCCCGGGTGGCCGTGGATGCCGCCGCCCGCCAGGACGAGCAGGTCGGTCGTGCCGACGGCACGGTATGTGGCGTGGGCGAGTCCGCCCCACTGACCCGACGACAGCACGGGGACGGTCGCCCCGATGCCGTCGAGAGGCGTGCGCACGGCGGCGATCGCATCGAGCACCTGCGCGTCGGACTCGTAGAACTTGTTCGAGATGCCGTTCGTGTGCAGGTGATCCGCGCCCGACAGACGGGCGAGCTTCTGCCACGCCCGGAACGAGAAGCCGAGCTGATCGGAGCGGCTGATGGCCCCGAACATCGCCCGGTGGCCGTGGATCGGCACGCGTGCGAAGCGATTCACGTGCGCGAGTCCCGCAAGCCCGACCATGTTGATGCACACCATGACGCACGTGCCGCCAGCGCTCACGACGAGGTCGTGATTCTGCTCCAGGAGGTGGATGTCGTCGGTGATGTTGAAGGCGTACATCGGCATGCGGCCCGTGCGGTCGGCATGCCGCTTCAGGACGGGCATCACCGCGGCGACGCGCGCCGCGAGCGGAGCCGACGGTCCGTTGCCCTGCAGCTCGTCGTCCTTGATGAAGTCGACGCCCGCACGGGCGAGTTCGTCCACGACCTCGGCGAGTTGCTCGGGCGAGAGCCCGATCGAGGGCTTCACGATCGTGCCGATCATCGCGCCCTGTTCACGACCGACGAGCGTCCGGGTGCCCGCGACGCCGAAGCGCGGACCGCCGTACCGCTCGGCGAACGCGACGGGCAGATCGAGGTCGACGAGCTTGATCGCCGCGAGCTCCTTGATCTCGAACAGATTGCCGGCGACGGCCGCCTGGAGGTTCGGGATCGACGGGCCGAAGTTGTCGAGCGGGAAGCGCAGACGCAGGAGCGCGCGCCGCCGAAGGGCGGGGTCGCCGACGGATCCCGGGAGGGCCGAAGCATCCGTCATCGGGATCTCTTCGAGACTCTCGACCTGGGCAGCGAAGCGGGCCCGCACGGCGCCTGACTCGCGTTCGACGCGCACGAACGTCCCCGTCGACTGCTCGCCCGCGAGCACTTCGGCGGCCCGCTCGAGCGGCAGCGACGTCTCGATGACGTACGAGGCCGTGACGTGATCGGTCATGGGATCACCGCCTTTCATCACCAGACGATCGGCAGCCACACCGACATCTCGCCGGGTCCGCGGTTGCCCCACGCGAAGTAGGGGATGAAGCGGGCGGGCGTCGTGTCGAGCACGGCATCCGAGATATCCGCGTAGAGCTCGTCGCCCGGCCGCGGGAGGACGGCGAGCTCGGTCTCGAGCGCGATGAGCCGCGTGCCTGCGATCTCGGTCTCGGCGACGCGCAGTTCGGATCCGCGACGCAGGGCAGCCTGCTCGAGGACCACTCCGTCGGGCAGATCGGCGCTCTCGAGGCAGTACACGACCGGGCCGCGCTGCACGGCCACCTGGTTGGTCGCCTCCTCGGCGAGACGGTGGGCGCGCAGCACGCGCACGGGCATCGGCAGATCGAGCACGATCTCGTCGCCCACGCGCCACGCGCGCTCGATCACGGCATACTTGCCCGGGGCGGTGATCCCGACGCGCTCGCCGTTCACTTCGAGCGTCGCATCCTTCGACCATCCCGGCACGCGCAGGCGGAGCGGGATGCCGGAGCCGCTCGCTTCGGTCACGGTGAACGTGATGCGCCCGTGCCAGGGGTAGTCGCTCTCTTCGCGAAGGGCGAGCGTGCTCTCGCCGAGCGCCGCGCGCAGTTCGCTGCCGCCGTACTGGTGGACGTACAGGCCGTCGGCTGCGACCGAAGCGGCGCGTTCATGGAACCGCGCGAGCGTGCGCGCCGTGTTCGGCGGACAGCAGAAGCAGCTGAGATAGCGCTCGCGCAGCCGCTCGTCCGACGGCGGCGGTGAGGGGACGGGATGCAGGCCCGTGTCGCCGGGGCGACGCAGCTCCCACGGCAGATCGCGCACCTGCCGCAGCGCGTTCGTGTAGAAGTAATCGTTGCCGTCGAGGCTGATCCCCGCGAGGAACGCGTTGAACGCGATGCGCTCGACGAGATCGGCGTACTTCGCGTCGCCGGTGAGCGCCAGCATCCGCTCGCTCCACAGCAGCAGCCCGATGTTCGCGCACGACTCGGCGTGCGCTGTCGTGTGCGGCAGCTGGTAGGAGCGGCCGTACGCCTGGTGGATGCGGCTGATCTCCTCTTGCCAGGGGTGGCCGTCGGGCGAGGCGCCGTCGTAGAGAGCGCCCGCGCCGCCGGTGACGTACAGCTTCGTCTCGACGACGTCGGTCCAGAGGTTCTCGAGCACGGCGGTCAGCTCGGCGTCGCCCGTCTCGGCGACCAGGTCGGCGAGCCCGGCGTACAGATAGTTCGCCCGCACGGCGTGACCCGCGACGGTCGTCTGGTCGCGCACCGGGAGGCGGTCCTGGTTGTCGTCGCCGCCCTCGAAGTCGTCGCGCACGCGCACGAACGCCTCGGCGAGCTCCAGATACCTCTTCTCGCCCGTCGCCCTGTACAGCTCGATGACGGCCATGTAGTGCGACGGGCAGATGGCGCTGCGCGCGAGCTCGAGCGGCTTGTTCGTGGCGAGGTCTTCGAGGAAGGATGCTGCGCCCCGCGCGACCTCCAGGAGCGTCGTCGAGCCGGTGACCTCGTAGTGCCGCACGCCGGCGGTGATGAGGTGCCCGAGGTTGTAGGTCTCGAAGTGGAAGCGGTCGGCGAGCGCCGTGGCCGACACCTCGTTGCGATCGGCGATGAGCGTGGGCGTGTGCAGGTAGCCGTCCTCGCGCTGCACCGATGCGATGAGGTCGGCTGTGCGCTCGATCGTCTCGGCGAGCCACGGCTCGGGATCGGTCTCGAGCTGTGCGATCGCGGCCTCGAGCCACTTGTAGAAGTCGCCGTCCATGAACGGCGGACCCGTGTGCGTTCCGGGCTCGAGTCCCGCCGCGATCTCGAAGTTGCGCAGGCCGGGGCTGACGTCGGGATCGCTCAGCGAGGCCCACATGCTCGGCACGGTCGCGGTGCGCGTGCGCGTGTGCACGTCGCCCCAGAATCCGCTCGCCCAGCGGGCATCGGGAGCGCCGAGCGGGCGCAGTGGCGCGGTCATGCCGTCTCCTCCACGACCGAGCGAAGGCGATCGACGCCGGGGGCGATGCTCGTGAGCACCGGGACGTCGAGTGATACCGCGTCGGCGGCCGAGGCCATCGACGCCTGCGCGAGCACGACCACGTCGGCGTCCGCGCCGAGCCGGCGGATCGCGGCGGCGACGAGCTCGTCGTGCCGCGGACGATCGCCCGACGAGACGGCGGCGAACGCCCCCTCGACGACTTCCTCGACGATGACGGGCTCGGCCCCCGCGAGGGCGGCGCGTTCGCGCAGTAGCTCCACCGTCGGCACGAGCGTCGTCGGCAGGGTCGCGAGCACCGCGACGCGCGGACCCGCGGCGACCGCGGCATCCGCCATCGCTTCGTCGATGCGCAGCACGGGGATGCCGACCTCGGCGGCCGTGGAGGCGGCGAAGTGCGAGATCGACGAGCACGTGAACATGACGACGTCCGCACCACCCGCCTTCGCGGCGCGGGCGAGGTCGACGAGGCGTTCGGGGACGGATGCCGCGCGCGACGCATCCCCGAGGTCGGCGACGATCCGATCGTCGAGGTAGTTCACGAACGTCGCATCGGGCAGCGCCGCGCGGGCGCGCTCGGTCACCGGGCCGATCACGACGGCGCCCGTGTGGAGGAAGGCGACGCGGGTCATGCGGCATCCACCGCCTCGATCAGGGCGACGACGCGCTCGTGCGTGCCGTGGCCGAGCTCTTCGGGGTCGGCGCCCTCGAGGTCGAGGACGGCGCTCGCGCCGACGGGCACCTCGACCCGCACGCGCAGCTCACCGCCGTCGATGCTCCACTCGATCGCCGCCGTGCCGTAGGGCGTGCGGTGGCGGGCGGATGCCTCGGTGAGGCCGCCGCCGGGCCGCGGCGCGAACCGGATCCGGCGATAGCCCGGCTCGGCCGCCTCGAGGCCCGCGACGACGCGGTGCAGCCAATCGGCGACGGCACCCAGCGCGTAGTGGTTGAACGACGTCATGCTGCCGGAGTTCACGCGGCCGTCGGGGAGCATCGAATCCCAGCGCTCCCACACCGTCGTCGCACCCATCTCGACCTGGTAGAGCCACGACGGGCACTCCCGCTCGAGCAGCAGATCGTATGCCGCGTCGAGCTGCCCGTGCGCGCTCAGGGCGTCGGTGACGACCGGGGTGCCGACGAAGCCCGTCGCGATGCGGTTGCCCGCTTCGTGCACGAGCTGCGCGAGGCGCTCCGCGGCAGGTGCGCGCAGGTGCTCGGGCAGAAGCTCGAACCGCAGGGCGATCGCGTACGCGGTCTGGGCGTCGGACGTCATCCGGCCGTCGGCGTCGACGTAGCGGCCGACGAACGCTGCCGCAGCCTCGTCGGCGAGCGTGCCGTAGTGCTGAGCGGCATCCTGCTCGTCGAGCGCGTCCGCCATGCGTGCGACGAGCCGCGCCGAGAGCGCGAAGTAGGCGCTCGCCACGAGGTGGCGGTCGGTGCGGGCATCCGCGGGATCCTGCGGGGGAGCGGCGGGGTCGAGCCAGTCGCCGAGCTGGTAGCCCGTGTCCCACAGGCGAGAGGGGCCGGCGATGTCAGCCTGCAGGTCGACCCACGCGCGGGCGCTGTCGAACTGATCGCGCAGCACCTGGAGGTCTCCGAACCGCTCGTAGAGGGTCCACGGGACGACGGTCGCGGCATCCCCCCACGCGGCGCCCGGGCGCTGCGGGGTCCACATCGTGTCGGCGGGGATGACGGGCACGAACCACGGCACGGTGCCGTCGGGCAGCTGTTCGGCCGAAAGGTCGCGCAGCCAGCCGGTGAGGAATCCCGACGAGTCGAAGAGGAAGGACGCGGTCGGCGCGAAGACCTGGATGTCGCCCGTCCACCCCAGGCGTTCGTCGCGCTGCGGGCAGTCGGTGGGGATGTCGACGAAGTTGCCGCGCATGCCCCACACGATGTTCTCGTGCAGACGGTCCAGGAGTGGATCGGATGACGTGAACCAGCCCGTGCGCTCGAGGTCGGTGTGCAGCACGCGAGCGGTGAATGCTCCCGCTGCTGCGTCGGCGTCGAGGTCCCCCGGCCAGCCGTCGACCTCGACGTACTGGAAGCCGTGGAACGTGAATCGCGGCTCCCACTCCTCGCCCTCGGGGCGCCCGGCGAACGTGTAGACATCCGTCGACTTCGCGTCGCGCAGCGGACGGGTGTAGAGCTCGCCGTCCTGCAGCACTTCAGCCGTGCGCAGCGTCACGGTCGTGCCGGCGGGCGCCGCGCCGCGCAGGCGCACGACGCCGGTGAGGTTCTGGCCGAAGTCCAGGATGCGGCGGCCGCTCGGCGTCGTCAGCACCGCGACCGGTGCGACCTCCTGCGTCACGCGGACGGGTGGGCCGGTCGGGGCGACGAGGGTCGCGCGGTCGCGTCGCCGGAGCTGCACACGGCTCCACTCCGCGTCGTCGAGTCCGGCGCGGGACCAGCCGGGAACCTCGTCGCGCGCATCGTAGGTCTCGCCGTCGTAGAGGCTCGACGACACGATGGGGCTGGGAGCCGCCCGCCACGTCGTGTCGGTCGCGACCGTCTCGCGGGCGCCGTCGGCGTAGACGAGTTCGAGCTGCCCGATGAAGGACTGGTCGTCGCCGAACAGGTTGCGGAACCCGCCGCGCCAGCCGAGTCGGCCGCGGTACCAGCCGTCACCGAGCCACGCGCCGATCGCGTTCGCGCCCTCGGCGACGAGGTCGGTCACGTCGTAGGTGTAGTAGCGCAGGCGCTCGCGGTACACGGTCCACCCTGGCGAGAGCACGTCGTCCCCGACGCGCACGCCGTTGAGCTCCGCCTGGTACAGGCCGTGGGCGCTGGCGTAGAGGCGCGCCCGCACGAGGCCGGGCCGCACGTCGAACTCGCGTCGCACGAGGGCCGCGCGACGCGTGTCGGTCATGGGGTTCTCGTTCCAGATCGGGCCGACGGGGCCCGCGACCCAGTCCGATGCGTCGAGGAGCCCGGCCTCGACGCTCGCCCACGGCCCGGGCGCGCTCCATGACCCGTCGACGCCCTGCACCGAGACGCGCACCTCCGCGCGGTCGCGAGAAGCGAGGTCGGCGGCCGGCCAGGGAACGAGGACCTGCTCGCCGGACTCGACGTCGAACGACTCTGCTCGGGCATCCGTCCGCACGTCGACGCGGTACGCGGACTGTCGCCAGCCCTCGGGCGCGGCCTCGACGATCCACGAGAGCCGAGGGCGGGATTCGCCGATCCCGAGAGCCTCTCGATGATGCTCGAAACGGGGGGCCGACACCGTGGCCGTCATTGGTCACTCCTGATTACTCGAAACGTTTCAGAGACAAAGCCTATGCGAAATGCAGGGCGGGAAGGAATAGGATTGGGACGTTTCAAAAAACGACGCACCGACGCGTGGACGCGCGGAGTGCGACACTGGACCCCGGAGGCCCGCGCATGTACATCGCAGTGACCGGAAGCAGCGGAACGCTCGGACGAGCGACGGTCGAACGGCTGCGCGCCGACGGGCACGACGTCATCGGCTTCGACCTCACCGGCACGGCCGGGCCAGGATTCACACGCGTCGATCTGTCCGACTACGGGCAGACGCTCGACGCGTTCTTGGGCGTGACCGCGCGCCACACCGGGCTCGACGCGGTCGTGCACCTCGCTGCCGTCCCCGTCAACGGTCTGGTGCCCGACGTCACGACGTTCGAGAACAATCTCTCGGCCTCGTACCACGTGCTCTTCGCGGCCCATCGCGCCGGCATCCGAAAGGTCGTCCTCGCGTCGAGCATCACGGCGATGGGCTTCCCGTTCGAGATCGCGCCGCCGGCGCTGCCCGTGGACGAGACGTACACCCGCGCGTTCAACACCTACGGCCTCGGCAAGGTCGCCGAAGAGGCGATCGCCGCGCAGCTCGTCGGCTGGGACCCGGATGCCTCGATCACGGCGCTGCGGTTCACCAACGTGGTCGCACCCGACGCCTACGACACCTTCGCCCGCGCCGCCGATCCCGACTACCGTCGCGATCTCGTCGGCTCGTGGGTCGACGCGCGTGACGGAGCCGAAGCGGTCGCCCTCGCGCTCGCCGGAGCGCAGCCCGGCTTCGAGGTCTACAACGTCGCTGCTCCAGGCTCCGGCAACGCCGCGCCGTCGCGCGCCGTCGCGGAGCGATGGTTCCCGGGCATCCCCGTCGCCGAAGACCTCGGCGAGTTCGAGTCGCTCATGTCCACGCGCAAGATCCAGGACCGCCTCGGCTTCCGCGCCCGCTACGACTGGCGCTGAGGGATGCCGGCGGGCGCCGTCCTCGCAGCCCGCCGGCACCCGGTTCATCCCTTGACAGCGCCGGCCGCGAGGCCCTTCATGATGCGCTGGTTCAAGAAGAGGTAGAGGATCAGGATTCCGAACACCGTGATGCAGATCGCGGCGAACAGGGGCCCGTAGTTGATCGCGCCGTACTCGCCCGAGAAGTTGAGCAGCCCGACCTGGATCGTGTTGAGGCTCTTCTTGCCGCCGAAGATGAGCGCGATGAGCAGGTCGTTCCAGATGAGGAAGAACTGCACGATCGCGACCGTGAGGATCGCGTTGCGCATCATCGGGAAGCCGATCGAGAAGAACGCCCGCACCATCGAGGCGCCGTCGAGGGTCGACGCCTCGAAGATCTCGCGCGGGATGGCGCGGAAGTACGTCGCCATCATGAACACCGTGAGCGGCAGGCCGCCCGCCGTGTAGATGAGGATCATCGGCCAGTGCGAGCCGTTGATGCCGAGCTGGAAGAACGAGTTGAACAGCGGCAGGATGATCATCTGGCCGGGGATCATGATGCCCGCGAGGAACAGCAGCAGGATCGTGCCACGCCCCTTGAAGACGAGCACCTCGAGGGCGAAGCCCGCCGCCGTGCCGAGCAGCACGATGAAGAAGAGCGACGGGATCGTGACGATGATCGAGTTCGTGATCGTCGTGGCCAGGTTCCCGGTCTCCCACGCCACGGCGTAGTTGCTCCATTGCCAGACCTCGGGCATCGCGTACGACGGGTTGTTGAGGAAGTCGCTGTTCGACTTGAACGAGTTGATGACCATCCAGAACAGCGGGTACGCGAACACGACGACGAGGACGACCACCGTGAGCCACGTCGGGATGCGGCGCAGCACACGCATGACCGCCTGGCCCGGCGTGCGGCGATGCGGTTCGAAGCGTCGAGGGGTCGAGACGGCTGTGGTGTCGAGAGTGGAAGTCATTGCCGGAGCCCCTTAGACCGTGTTGTCGCGTCGTGAAGAGCGGAAGATGAGCAGCGTGACGATGAGGCACATGACGGTCAGCAGGAGGGCGATCGTCGAGCCGTAGCCGAAGTCGCTGAACTGGAACGCCGTGCGGTACATGTAGATCGTCAGCGGGGTGGTCTGGTTGCCGGGACCGCCGCCCGTGAGGGCGAACACCGAGTCGAAGACCTTGATCGTGCCGTTGATGCTGAAGATGAACGAGGCGAAGAGGATCGGCAGCGACATCGGCAGGATGATGTGACGGAAGAGCTTGAAGGTCTTCGCGCCGTCGATCCGCGCGGACTCGATGATGTCGTCGGGGATGTCCAGGAGTCCCGAGAAGATCAGGACGCCGTAGAAGCCGACCGAGCGCCAGACGTCCATGATGATGATGACGATGAAGGCGGTGCCGCCGGCGCCGAGCCAGTCGACGGGGGCGATGCCGACGTTGACGAGCAGCTCGTTGACGAGTCCGTCGCTCGGTGCCGACTGGAAGAGCTTCTGGTACAGGAGCGAGATGGCGACGGTCGGCAGCACGACGGGGAAGAACACGAGCGTGCGCACGAGCACCGAGGACTTGCGGAGCACGAACTGGTACAGGAGCGCGAGGCCGTAGCCGACGACCACCTGGAAGAGCGTCACGATCAGGGCGTACTTGATCGTGAACCAGAACGCGTCGGCGACGTACGGATCGCTGAAGAGCCGCTCGAAGTTCTCGACGCCGTTGAACTCGAAGCCGGTGAGGATGCTGCCGGTGAAGAACGTCAGGCCGAACGACCAGACGACGGGCGCGAGGATGATGAGCGTGTAGACGAGCAGTGCCGGCGTGAGCAGCAGCATGATCGCCTTGCGGTCGCCGAGGACGGACTTCATTGTGGCGGCCTTTCGGTGCGAAGTGGGGCGGGTACAGGATGACGCCCCGGTGCGTCTGTCGTCCAGACGCACCGGGGCGCCGTGGATCAACCTTCGTCGAGCGCGTCCTGCACGAGGGTCATGAACTCCTCGGCCGAGAGCTGGCCGGTCACCAGCAGCGCCGCGTTGGTCGACGAGATGTTCGACGCCTTGGCGTTGAACAGCGCCTCGAACCACAGCACGCTGTCGGTCGCGGTCGCGATCTCGTCCGCGATCGCCTGCGAGATCGCGGGGAGCTCGACGGGCTCATCGGCGATGAAGCCCGTGATCTGACCCTGCTTGAGCGCCTCGTTGCCGTAGTTGGCCGTGATGCACTCGAGCCATGCGCCCACGTTGTTGTCGGCCGCGTAGGTCTTGGCGTTGAAGGTCGCGGGCAGGCCGACGTTCGAGGGGTACTCGTCGATCGAGCCGGCGCCGCCTTCGACGGCCGGGAACTTCATGAAGCCGACGTTGTCGGCACCGATCTGGTTGCCGTCGCCGTTGATGTTGCCCAGCAGCCAGCTGCCCATGTAGATCATCGCGGCGTTGCCCGTGAAGAACTCGTTGCTGGCGGCGTCGTAGTCGAGCGAGGCGACGTTGTCGCCGAAGTAGCCGTCGGCGCCGAGGTCGGCGATCGCCTGCGCGGCCGCGACGTAGTCGGGGTCGGTCAGCTTGGCTTCGCCGTCGGCGACCTTCTGCAGCGCGTCGGGGCCGAGCGAGCGGAAGAGGTAGCCGCTCACGAGACGCGTCAGGGGCCAGCCCTGCTCACCGGATGCCGCGAACGGCGTGAGGCCGGCGGCCTTCGCTTCGCCGGCGACCGTCAGCAGGTCGTCCCACGTCTCGGGGACATCCCAGCCGTTCTCCTCGAAGATCGCCTTGTTGTAGAAGATGCCCTCGATGTTGTACTGGAACGGAAGGAACGTGAAGTCGCCGCCGTAGAGCTTCTCGATCGTCGAGACGGCACCTTCGGCGACCTTGTCCCGCACGCCGAGCTCGGTGAGCGCCTCGTCGAAGTCGACCAGGTAGCCGGCGTCGGCGAGCTTCGCGCCCTCGGCGGGGTTGCCACCGGCCGAGAACATGGGCGGCAGGCCGTCCTGCGTTGCGAGCAGCTGGACCTGAGCATCGAGCTCGGCCTGGGGGATCGAGTTGACCTCGAGCGGCGCGGCCTCGTTCTCGGCCTCGCACGTGCCCGCCGCCAGTGCGTCGAGCACGGGCTGGGTCGTGGTGTTCTCGGCGTTCTTGAGGAACTCGAGCGTCGTCGGGTTCTCGCCCCCGCCCGAGTCGCCACCCGCCGAGCAGCCGGCGAGCACGAGGACGCTTGCGCCGACGAGAGCCGCGGCGCCGATGAGCGGCTTGCGGAGTCGCCGCCGTTCTGCTGTGAACACATTTCCTCCTTGAAAGTGGCATCTCACTTTTGAGACGTTTCAAAAGGGATCGTAAGTCGGGACGTCGGTGCATGTCAACACCTGATTGAAACGTAACAACTTGATAACGCCGAGGTTCCGCGGCGATGATTCTTGAAACGTTTTCACCACGGGATGGCGCGGCATGCGCGCTCGGGTACAGTGACGTTCAATCGAGGCGAAGGAGTCTGCACATGGCCAGGGTCGGCATCCGCGACGTCGCCGCGCTCTCGGGCGTCGCGGTGGGGACGGTGTCGAACTACCTCAATCACCCGGACCGCGTCTCGGCCGACAAGGCGGAACGAATCCGCTACGCCATCGATTCTCTCGGCTTCGTGCCGAGCAATGCCGGTCGCCAGCTGCGTCTCGGCGTCAGCAGCGTGATCGGGTACATCGCCCCCGACGTCAGCAATCCTTACTTCGCCGAGATCGCCGAGAGCGTCGAGCGGCGGGCGAGTGAAAGAGGCGTCACGGTCTTCCTCGCGAACTCGCATCGCAGCGAGGAGCGCGAGAACTCCTACATCCAGGTCTTCGAGCAGCACCGCGTGCAGGGCCTCCTCATGTCCTCGCACGTCCCGGTCGAAGACCGCCTCGCGCAGGTGCGCAAGCGCGGCACGCCCTCGGTTCTCGTGGGCCAGCGCGCGCGGTCGAGCGATCAGCCCTCGGTCTCGCTCGACGACATCTCGGGTGGCCGCCAGGCGATGCGTCATCTGCTGGACGTCGGATGCCGCCGCATCGCGTTCGTCGGAGGCCCGCTCGGCATTCCGCAGGTCGCCGATCGCCTCACGGGTGCGAGCGAGGTCGTGCGCAGCTTCGGTGCCGCGACGCTCGAAGTGATCGACATGCCCGATCGCACGGTCGGCGGCGGACGCGAGGTCGGGCGGTCCCTCATGGCACGCCCCGCCGAGTTGCGGCCCGACGGCATCTTCGCCGTGAACGACCTCCTGGCCCTCGGCATCATGCACGAGCTCGTCCTGGGCGGAACCGTCGTACCGCGCGACATCGCGATCGTCGGGTACGACGACAACGAGTTCGCCGAGGCATCCCTCATCCCGCTGACGAGCGTCCGCGGACGTCACGCGGGTTTCGGTGTCGCCGTGGTCGACCTGCTCTTCGACGCGATCCAGGGCGTTGCGATCGCCGAGCCGCACCGCATGTTCGAGCCCGACCTCGTCGTGCGCGCCAGCACGGAGGGGTTCGGCGGGGCATGAGCGTGAGCATCCGCGAGGTCGCCGAGCGTGCGGGCGTGTCGGTGGGCACGGTCTCGAACGTGCTCAACCACCGCGAGCGCGTGACCCCCGAGTCGGTCGTGCGCGTCAACGCCGCCATCGCCGAGCTCGGCTACGTGCGCAATGACGCCGCACGTCAGCTTCGGGCCGGCCGCAGCACGACCGTGGGCCTCGTGGTGCTGGACGTGCGGAATCCGTTCTTCACCGAGCTCGCGCGTGGCGCCGAGAGCGAGGCCGATCGGCGCGGCCTGTCGATCCTGCTCGCCAACAGCGACGAGAACGTGGCGCGCGAGGCCCGCTACCTCGATCTCTTCGAGCAGCAGCGGGTGCGCGGCATCCTGATCTCGCCGTACCAGCAGGTCGGCGAGAGACTGCGGCAGATGCGGGAGCGCGGCATCCCCGCCGTGCTCGTCGACCGACGCAGCGAAGACGACCTCTTCAGCAGCGTCTCGGTCGACGACGAGCGGGGCGGCTACCTCGCCGTGCGTCATCTGCTCGAGACGGGGCGGCGCCGGATCCTCTTCACGGGCGGGCCGATCGACATGCGGCAGCTCGACGACCGTCGGCGCGGAGCGCGCCGGGCCGTCGACGAGGTGCCCGGAGCATCGCTCGAGATCCTCCCCGCACACGCATCCCAGGTCGACGACGGGAGCGCCGCCGGCGACGAGATCGCCTCGCGTCCTGTGGCGCACCGACCGGACGCGGTCTTCTGCGCGAACGACCTCGTCGCCCTCGGAGTGCTGCAGTCGCTCTCGGGCCACCGCATCGAAGTGCCGCGCGACATCGCCCTCATCGGCTTCGACGACATCGACTTCGCCGCCGCTGCGGTCGTGCCCCTGTCATCCATCCGCCAGCCCGCGCGACTGATGGGTGAGACCGCCCTGCGAATACTGGTCGAAGAGGGCGATGACGCGCAGAAGACGGCGGAGCAGGTCGTCTTCGAACCCGAGCTCGTCGTCCGCGCGTCGAGCGCACGCTGACCCTGGCTGGCGCATTCGGTGCTGTCGCGGCGACCACGTGACGGGATGCGCCAACCTGGCGGCCCAGCGCACCGCTGGGTTGGCGCACTGTGTCGCTGCGCTGCGGATCGACGGCAGAATGCGCCGACCCGCGAAACCACTCCCTCCTGCGCGCGGAATCGAGTGGGTTCGGTCGGCCGCGCCGCACTGAGCCGCGGCGCGGCCTCGCGAACCCACGCGATCGTGACGAACCCACGCGATCCGTTCGCAAGAATCGCGTGGGTTCGCGAGAAGAATGTGGGTTCGGTGTGCGAGCCGGTCAGAACTCCCAGAAGACGGGGCGCTCCTCGAGCCACGCGATGAGGTTGAGCACGAGGAAGTTCCAGTTCTGGAACCCCTTCGTCATGATCGGCTCGCCCGTGTCGGGGTGGTAGTACTCGTGCAGGCCGCCCGACGTCTCGAGGTCCTGCCCGAACAGCGCCACCGTCTCGAGCGCGAGAGCCCGAGCATCCTCCGCATAGCCGTACTTGAGCAGACCGCGGAAGACGAGGTAGTTGCTCACGCCCCAGATCGGACCGAGCCAGTTCGACGGGTTGTTCGAGGCGCGCAGGTTGTACTGCTGCTCGAGCTTCGAGAGCGTGCGCACGCCGAAGTTCGCCCGGAACGTGCGCCGGTCGAGGTAGCGCTCGCGCATGCGTTCGGCCTGCTCCTGCGTCGCGATCCCCGCCCACATCGGCAGGAAGCTCGACCAGTTGTCGATGCGCAGCAGCACGGACGACCACGAGCGAGGCGCTCCCTGGTGCAGCCAGTCCTCGGGATCGATGTCGCGCAGGGCCAGGTCGGCGCTGTAGAACGTGCCGTCGCGCTCGTCCCACAGGTGCGTGCGCACGGCGTCCGCGAGGTCCTCGGCACGGCCGCGCCAGCGGTTCGCCTCGGGCAGGCGGTCGAGCTCTTCGAGCAGGTAGCCGAAGGCCAGCAGCTCGCGATAGAGCAGGGAGTTGAGGTAGACGGATGCCGTGCTGCGGTCCGGTCGGTAGTAGACCGACGGGTCGTTGTCGACGCCGATGGCGAAGTCGGTCTGCCAGTACGCGAGGCCGGTCGCGGCATCCACGTGGCTCTCGAGGTAGCGCTCCAGGAACCGCTCGATCACGGGGAGGTCCTCGCGGATCCACTCCGCGCTGCCACGGCGGCGAACGAGGAGTGCCGCCTGCTGAGCGATGACGGGCTTGTGCATGTTCTGCGAGAAGCCCGCCGCGCGACTCGGATCGCCGTGCAGCAGGGGACCTCCGGGCTTGAGCAGGATCGGCATGACGCCGTCCTCGTCGGTGTGCTCGAGGAAGTTGCGGATCGTGCCCTCTTCGAACGCACCGAACAGTCCGGTTTGGTCGGTGTCGAGCTCGACCTGGCCCATCACGACGCTGATGAACCACGAGTCCCAGTCCCACAACGCCATCGAGTAGTACGGCGAGTCGGGCGAGCTCGGCACCGTGTACGGATGGCTGAGGATGCCGGACGGCTCGCGCGTCATCTGCTCGGTGTGGGTGCGGACGTGGTCAGCCAGGGCGGCTCGCCACTGCTCGGTCATGTGGGGTCCTCTTCGGTGATGGTGAGTCGGCGGAAGGATGCCGCTCCGAGCGTCACCGCGATGACCTCGTGAGCGGGCGTCTCGATCGTGAGCTCGCGCTCGCGGTGATCGAGGTTGGCGGCGAGGAGGACGGTCTCGCCGTTCGTGCGGGCGCCGATCGCCCACACGAGTCCATCGGGGCTGTCGCCCCAGAGAAGTTCGCCGCCCTCGAGCGGCGCGAGTGCGGCGAGCGCGTCGGCCGCAGGGGTGGAGTGGATGCCGCGCGGGCCCCACTCCTCGAACCACGCGAGCGAGGACGTGCCCGGGACGCCGAGCGCCGCGGCGCTCGCGATCGTCCAGGCGGCCAGCTCGGGTGCGGTCTGCCGCTCGTCGACGACGCCCGTGAACTCGGCGCCGTAGCCCTCGGCGAGATCGGCACGCGTCGGGCCTGGCTGTGGTCCGGTCGCCACGTCGTTGAATCTCGGTCGCAACGTGATCGGGCCGACGTGGACGGGCGACCCGCCGGCGAGGTCGACGGACTGCAGGGCGACGAGTCGCTGCATCGCGAGCGACTCGACCAGCTGCTCGGTGCCGAGCGCGTGGAAGAGCGGGGTCACCGTCACGGTCAACCCGTCGAGGTCGTTCGGAATGCGGTGGCGCTCGCGATTGAGCTCCGTGAAGTGCGATCGCGATCCGCCGACCACCGGGATGTCGAGACCCGCCGCCGCGAGGGCCGCGCGCAGGTCGGCGACCGCCTCACGGTCCGACACGTGCCGGGCGTCGCTCACCTGGTGGAACGCCGCGACGCGCACGACGTCCCGCCCGCCGAGAGCCGCGACGCCGGCGGTGAGCGCGTCGGGGTTCTCCGCGTCGAGCACGAATCGTACATCGAGGGGGAGTCCGCTCGATGCGGAACGATCGAGCGCGGCGCGCCAGTTGGGGCTCGCGAGGTCGAGCTCGACGAGGACGTGCGAACCGAGCGGCGCGAACGTCGGAGCGGGATCGGGGGCGGATGCCGCGCCGAGGGCGACGTGCGGGAACTCCCCACCCGCCTGCAGCGTGATGCCGACGGGCGCGGCATCCATCGCCGTCGACTCGGACGTCCGACGCACCCGGAGGGACACCATCTGACGCACACGCTCGCCCGCCGCGACGTCGTACGGGAAGGGCAGGTCGAGTGGGCGGGAGTACGTCTTGAACGACGCGTCGGTCCAGTTGCGCTGGTCCTCCATCTCGAAGGCGTCGCCGTCGAACGTCGTCGAGACCTCGAGGCCACCTGCGAGCCACGTGAGGCCGGCGATGTCGAAGACCGGCTGATGCGGGCTGATCGCCCGCGGGAACTCGGTCTGTTCGACGCGGCCGTCCGCGTGCGACACGCGCAGCGGAGCGCCGGCGACGTGCGGGGGATGCAGCACGACGAGGCCCGTGCGATTCGTGGCGAACGGATGCTCCGATTCGAGGTCGCAGAGGACGTCGAGTCGGTCGGCCCGCGCCTCGACGCGCACGACGCCGCGGAAGCTCGAGCCGAGCGCTTCGGAGCGCACGTGCAGCGTCAGTGTCGTCTCGTGCGCGGCGACACGATCCACGACGAGGGGTGCGGTGTCCCAGTTCCGGTCGCGGACGACGGCACGGATGCTGCGCAGGACGACCCGGCCATCGAACGCGATGTCGGCGAACTCGTCGCCGCGCAGGGCGAGCGACCACGGGCCGCTCGCCCACGTGCGAGATTCGGTGAACCAGGTCATATCAGAGCGACGTCATCCCGCCGTCGACTTGAAAGGTCGCGCCCGTCGCGAACGAACCGTCGTCGCCTGCGAGGTAGACCATGATGCCCGCGACGTCGGCGGGCGTGCCGGCGCGTCCGATCGGGATACGGCTGACGATGGCGGCACGCGACTCCGGGTCCTCGCTGATCGCGGCCACGAGCGGCGTCTCGGTGTAGGCCGGCTGCACCGTGTTGACGCGGATGCCGCGATCGGCATATGCCGCAGCGACGGTGCGGCCGAGGCCGTGCATGCCCGCCTTCGAGGCGCTGTACGCCGTGAAGTCCTTGCCCTCGCCGTTGACCGCGGTCGGGCTGCCGGTCAGGATGATCGACCCCCCGCCGAGGGTGAGCATCGTCCGCACGGCGTACTTCACCGTGAGGAAGGCGCCCGTGAGGTTGATGTCGATCGTGCGCTTCCAGACGTCGAGGTCCAGGTCCGCGGCCGGGGCATCCTGGCCGAAGAGCTGCACACCCGCGTTCGCGACGACGACGTCGGGCGCCCAGCCCGCGGCCTCCACCTCCGCGAAGCCCGCCGCGACGGCGGCTTCGTCGGAGATGTCCATCGTCACGGCGCGGGCGGCGTCGCCGATCTCGGCCGCGGCCGCCGCCGCGCCCTCGCCATTGCGGTCGGCGAGGATGACCCGCGCACCCTCGCGGGCGAAGCGCTGGGCGACGGCCAGACCGATGCCGAGCGCCGCGCCCGTGATGAGCGCTGTCTTGCCTTCGAGCTGACCCATGGCGACTACCTCTCGATGTGGTCGAGGTGGAGCATCCGCGCGAGGTTCTTGTCGAGCTCGTCGTCGCGGAAGATCTTCTTCCAGTCTTCCTTGATGATGCTCTCGCGCCCATAGTCCATCGCGATGAGGCACGCGTCGCTGAACGGGTTGTCACCGCGGAGACCGTTCGCGAGGGCGACCTGCGTGTGGCCGTAGAGGATGCTGCGCGCAGCCGCCTCGGGCACCCCCATCGTGTTGATCGCCTCGTCGAGCGCTTCGTTCAGCAGCGAACCGATCATGCACGCGACGGTCTCGACGAGCGTCGGCTCGAGCTGCGCGAGCTGCTTCACCGTGACCCAGTGCACGTCGATGACGGGAGCGTAGATCGCGCGGACCGTCGCCTCGACGATCGCCTTCTTGGCATCGTCGTCCGACTCGATCGCGGCGATGGCGTCCTGCGGGGCGGCGATGCCGCCGAAGGTGTCGGCCCACTCCTCCTTCGTCGTGCGCTCGAGGAACACCGACGGGTGGCACGGGTGGGCGACGGCCTGGATGACGTCGTCCCGCGTGGTGAGCAGACCCGCGTAGGCGGCGGCCGGGTCGAGCGTCAGGACGATCGTCCCGGGCTTGAGCTGCGGGACGAGGTCGGCGGTCACGGGGCCGAGAGCGAGGTCGGGGACGGCGAGCACGACGATGTCGGCGTCGGCCACGGCATCCGCCGCTTCTGTCAGCTCGCGTCCTGCGGCGAGCGTGCGCTCGCGCCCGGCGGGGGAGTTCTCGACGTACCAGACGGTGTGGTCGGTCTTGACGAGGTTGTTCGAGACACGGGTGCCCATCTTGCCCCCGGCGCCGAAGACGGCGATCTTGTAACTGCTCACAGTGTGCTCCTCAGATAGTCGATGGTGGTGCGGGTCCATTCCCGCTCGGTTCGGATGGTGGTCTCGGGGTCGCCCTGCCAGGGCAGCCAGTGCTCGACGATCTCGTTGATGCCGCGGTCGCGGGGCCTGACGGTCTCGAGCAGGTGCGGATAGTCGTGCAGGCCCGTGCCCATCGGGGCGCCGCTGTAGGTGAAGCCGACCCAGCCGTCCTGACGGGCGAAGGCGAAGTCCTTCACGTGGACGTTGGCGACGAGGTCAGCGGCGAGCTCGACGCAGTCGCGCGGGCGCTCGAGGCGGGCCACGACGTTCCCCGGATCGAGGCAGATGCCGAGGTTCGCGCTGCCGAACGAACTCACGAGCGCGACGAGATCGGCGGTCGCGAGCTGTTCGTAGGTCTCGAGCGCGAGGGTGACGCCCGCTGCCTCGTACGCGGGCAACGCCGTGCGCAACCAGGACTCGGCCTCGCGGATCGTCGGACGGGATGCGGGGGAGTAGAGCATGCTGCGCACGAGGCCCGCGTCGAAGCGCTCGGCGAGGCGCAGGAAGCGCTCGAGGTGCTCGGGTTCGATGCCCTTCGTGCCGAGCTCGATCGTGAGGCCGAGGTCTTTCGCGGCGGCTGCGGCATTCCGTACCTCGGCGTCGGTCATGAGCTCGAGCGGCGCGTAGTCGCAGATCTGGAAGAGGTCGACGTCGAGCGCGCGCGTCGCCTCGAAGGCCCCGCGCAGCGAGAGCGGTTCGTCCACGCGATCGGAGTGCTGCCAGAAGAAGGCGTACGTGCCGAGGCCGATCATGCGCGTGTCTTCCCGGCGAGGGTGGATGCTTCGTCGAGTACGGCGAGAAGGTTGTCGGGGTTGTGGGCGAAGCGGCCGAGGAAGAGGCCGTCGACGGCGTCGCCGAGCTCTGTGAGCAGGCCTGGTCCGGCGGAGCCGCCGTAGATCACGGCGGACCCGTCGCGTTCGGGCATGGTGTCGAGTTCGTTGCGGAGTGCGGTGGTGACGGCGCTGATGTGTTCGACCGGGGCGGGTTCGGGTGCACCGATGGCCCAGACGGGTTCGTAGGCGACGATGACGGGCCCGGCGGGGGCATCGGCCAGGGAGTCGTGCAGCTGCGTGATCGCGGTGGCGGCGGCATCCGTCGCCTGGTCGGTTTCGCCGATGCACAGGACGGGGGTGATCCCGTGGGCGAGCGCGGTGCGGGTTTTGGCGGTGACGACGTCGTCGGTGTCGCCGAGGAGGCGGCGGCGCTCGGCGTGACCGATCTCGGCGACGGTGACGCCGATCTCGGCGAGCTCGGCGGCGGTGACCTCACCCGTGTAGGGGCCGGGTTCGAACTGGCTCACGTCTTGCGCGCCGACGCGGACGCGGCTGCCGGCGAAGGCGGTCAGGGCGTCGGGGATCTGCAGGTAGGTGGGGATGATGAACAGCTGGACGGCACCGCTGGTCACGGCGGGGTGGGAGGCTGCGCGGTCCGCGATGGTGGTGAGCCACTCGCGGGCCTGCGTGTTGCCGAAGTACGTCTTGAGCGAGACCCCGACCGTGACCGGTGCGCTCATCAGCAGGATCCGGTGCTCTCGTACTGTCCGATGACGGCGACCTTCTCGGCGGACGCCGACGTGGTGTCGAAGCGGTAGGTGAGCCATTCGCGCACGTTGCGGCGGGCGAGTTCGATGCCGACGACCCGCTGCCCCATGCACAGGACCTGCGCGTCGTTGGACAGCACGGACCGCTCGACCGAGAACGAGTCGTGGGCGGTGACGGCGCGGACGCCGGCGACCTTGTTCGCCGCGATAGCGACACCGAGGCCGGTGCCGCAGATCAGCAGCGCCCGGTCGGCGTCACCGGATGCGACGAGTTCGGCGGCGGCGATCGCGACCTTCGGGTAGGCGGTGTGACCGTCGGCGTCCACTCCCACGTCGACGACGGACGCGACGAGCGGGTTGGTCTCGAGGTCGCGCTTGAGGATCTCCTTGTAGTCGTAGCCGGCGTCGTCGCAGCCGATCACGAGACGCAGCGGTTGGAGGTCGGTCATGTCAGTTCTCCTTCTCGGCGAGGACGGTGCCGATGGCGGTGGCGATGAGGGCCAGTGAGATGGCGCCCGGGTCGGGGGTGCCGATCGCATGCTCCCCGTGGGTGCGGGCACGGCCCATCCGGGGGAGCAGGTCGGCGGTGAGCCGAGCGGCGCGGGTCGCGGCATCCGCCGCGGACGCCCACGCGTCGGGCAGGGACGCTCCGGCGTTCACGGACTGGGTCAGGGTGGCGGTGAACGGGACGAGCGCGTCGACGAGGGTCTTGTCGCCGACCTCGGCCTTGCCGTAGTCGGTCACGCCCTGCGCGCCGGCCGCGACACCCGCGGCGACATCGGCCGCGGTCGGGGCGCCTGTGTCGCCGAGCTTCTCGGCGATCTTCGTGAGGATGACCCCCCACAGCGCCCCCGACGTGCCGCCGGCCTTGTCCGACCAGCCGTCCGCCGCCCACTCCAGAGTCGTGCGCGCACCCGCGCCCTGGTCGACAGCGGAGCGTGCGGCGGTGAGAGCGGCGTGCGAGCCGCGCTGCATCCCGATCCCGTGATCCCCATCCCCGGCGACACTGTCCAGGCGGCCGAGTTCGTCAACGTTCTCGTCGATCGTGTCCACGATCGTCTCCACGACGGCGAGGACGGTCTGCGCGACCGCATGCGATGCCTCATCGGACTCCGGGATCACGACTGCTTCGGCTGCGGCATCCACCGCCGTGGTCTGCTGCTGCGCGGTCACCGCGCCACGGCGATACGCGGGGGTGTCGACGGGGTGTTCCCACAGCCGCTCGAGTTCGTCGTCGAGCCAGTACAGGGTCAGAGAGGTGCCGGCCATGTCGAACGACGTGCAGAACTCACCCACGTGCGGATCGATCACCTCGAGGCCGGCGTCTTCGAGGAGCTGATGGATGCGCCGGTAGACGACGAACATCTCCTCGTACTTGAGCGACCCCAGGCCGTTGAGGATCGGGATGACGCGCCCGTCCGCGCCCTCCGGCCGCTCCTCCAGCAGACGCGACACCAGCAGCGCGGCCAGCTCGTCCGCCGTCGGGATGTCGGTCTCGTCGATGCCCGGCTCTCCGTGGATGCCCAGCCCGATCGCCATCCGCCCCTTGGGGACGGTGAACAGGGGCGTGTCGGCACCGGGGAGCTGGCAGCCCGTGAACGCGACTCCGAAGGACCGGGTGCGCTCGTTCGCCTTCGCCGCGACCGCCGTCACACCCGCCAGGTCGTAGCCCGACTCGGCTGCCGCCGCCGCCGCGCGGAACACCGTCAGATCACCCGCGATACCCCGCCGCTTGTGCTTCTCTGCCAGCGGCGCCGACATGACGTCATCCGTCACCGTCACCGTCGCCGCCTCGACACCCTCAGCCCGCAGGCGCTCCTGCGCCGCATCGAAGTTCAGCACGTCACCCGCGTAGTTCCCGTACGAGAAGAACACGCCACCACCCAGGTCGGCCGCCTTCGCGACCGCATGCACCTGCTGCGTCGATGGGGAGGCGAACAGGTTCCCCATCGCCGCGCCGTGCGCGAGCCCCGGACCCACCAGCCCGCCGAACGCGGGATAGTGCCCCGACCCACCACCCACGACGACCGCGACCTGCCCTGCCGGTGAGACCGTCGAACGCACCACACCACCCGTGACACGACGCACATACCGGCCATTGGCCGCCACGAAACCATCGATCATCTCATCGGCGAACTCCGCCGGATCATTCCACAGGCGCGTCATCGCGTCGTCTTCCCTTCGTCGTTGTCGGCGTACGTGGTCAGCATGCTCGCGTACGGCGTCTCGCGCTTGTGCCCTTGCGTCATGTTCACGCGGGGCTTCCGACGAACCTCGCCCATTTTGACAAACCGGTTGACCAATTGCAAGTGCGATTCCACGCCTGTGCCTGTACCCTGCTCGCATGCCCGCCTACCCAGACGACCGCTCGGCCGAGATCACGGCCGCCCTCGGGGCTCTTCCGAGCGGAACGCCGGTCTCCGAGGTCGCGCGCCGGCTCATGGATCTGTTCACCGGCGGCTCGATCGCCGCAGGGACGCGCCTTCCGCCCGAGCGGCAACTCGCCGCGACGCTCGGTGTCGGCCGCTCGGCGGTGCGCGAGGCCCTCGCGGCGCTCGAGATCCTGGGCATCGTCGACGTTCGCCCGGGCTCCGGCACCTATCTCCGCGGCACCGCGAGCGAGCTGCTGCCCGAGACGCTGCGATGGGGCCTGCTGATCGGCGAGAAGAGCACCGCCGAACTGCTCGAACTGCGCTCCGGCCTCGAGATCTACGTCGCCCGGCTCGCCGCCGGCCGCGGCGACGGCGCCGACCTCGACGTCGTCGGGGCGAATCTCGAGCGGATGCGCTCGTCCCTCGATCGCCTCGGCGAGTTCGCCAGAGCCGATCTCGAGTTCCATGACGCGCTCGGCCGGGCCGCGGGCAATGGCCTGCTCGTCGATCAATTGCACGTCGTCAGATCGCTCCTACAGGTGTACGCCGACCGTGCGGTGCACAGCGGCGAGGAGGCGCGCGTCGCGCTCGAGGAGCACGACGCCGTCTATATCGCGGTGCGTGCGGGGGATCCGGATGCCGCGGCCTCCGCGATGGCGATCCACATGGCGACGGCGTCGGCCCGACTTTCGGCGGACGTCGCAGAAGACATTCCGGTGGGGGCATGAATCGCAATTGGGCGGGAACCTACGAGTACACCGCGCCGCGGATCGTGACGGCGACCTCGGTCGACGAGATCCGGTCGATCGTCGCGGGCGGCGGACGCGCACGCGCGCTCGGCACGCGTCACTCGTTCACCGATCTGCCCGATACGACGGGCACGCTCGTCGACGTGACGGGCCTACCGCCCGACTTCGCGCTCGACGCCGATGCGCAGACGGTGACGGTCGGCGCGGGTACGCGGTACGGCGAGCTCGCGCTCTGGCTCGACGAGCGGGGCTGGGCGCTGCGGAACATGGGCTCACTACCCCACATCAACGTCGGCGGCGCGACCGCGACGGGCACGCACGGCTCGGGCGACCGCAACGGCGTGCTGTCGACGGGCGTACGAGCGCTCCGGTACGTCGGCGCTGATGCCGAGGTGCGCGAGATCCGGCGCGGCGAACCGGACTTCGATGCGCTCGTCGTGGGTCTCGGTGCCTACGGCATCACCGTCGCGCTCACGCTCGACGTCGTGCCGTCGTACCGCGTGCGGCAGGACGTCTACGCCGGAGTGTCATGGGATGCCGCGCTGGCCGACTGGTCGGCCGTGACCGGCACGGCGTACAGCGTCTCGGTGTTCTCGCGCTGGGAGGAGCCGTCCATCGGCTACGTCTGGACCAAGACCCGGCTCGAGACCGACGATGACCCCGTGCCGACCGCTCTCCTGGACGGCGCGCTCGTCGTGGGGGAGTCACCGCTCGGGCAGGGCGACAACATCACCGAGATCGGCGGGGTGCCGGGACCATGGATGCTGCGCCTCCCGCACTTCCGTCTCGATGCCGAACCGTCATTCGGCGACGAGATCCAGAGCGAGTACTTCGTCTCCCGTGCCACGGCCGCCGACGCCCTGACCGCCGTGCGACGTCTGGGCGACAGCATCCGTCCCGCCCTCATCTGGACCGAACTGCGCACTGCCGCCCCTGATGGGCTCTGGCTGAGTGGCGCTTACGAGCGCGACAGCGTCATCATCCACTTCACGTGGCACAACCGGCCCGACGAGGTGGCCGAAGCGGTCGCGCTCGTCGAAGCTGCGCTCGAGCCGTTCGCCGCCCGCCCGCACTGGGGCAAGTTCCACCGCTTCGACGCCGACCGCATCGCGTCTGTGCATCCCCGACTGGTCGATACCCGCGCGGTGTTCGAGCGACTCGATCCCGAAGGCGTGTTCTCGAACGCGCACCTCGAGCGCCTCGGCGTGCGCCGGGCCCGCTGACACAACGGTTCAGGGGCGCGGGAACTGCGCCGAACGCTCGATCGGAATCCGCGAGCCGACGATGAACAGACCGTCGATCGCGGCATCCAGATCGGCCGATGCATCGACGGCGGGCTCCATGAGAGCTTGCAGCTGCAGGCCGTCGGCGAGAGCGATGAGCATGCGCGCGGTGCGCTCGGGGTCGACCTCCGCGCGGATCACGCCGGACTCCTGGCCCGAGCGGACGGCCGCCGAGAGCTCCTGAACGCTGAGTGCGAACCGGCGGCGGAAGTAGTCGTGCGCGGGATGCGCGGGGTTCACGGCCTCCGCCGCGAACGAGAGGTAGACATGCACCATGCCGCGGATGGTCGCGTTGTTGCGGATGGCCGCGGCATAGACGGCAAGGGCATCCGCGCCCTCCTCGACGGCGTCGAGGCTCCCCGCATCCCACGCCTCGAGGACCTCCTGGAGGAGTTCCTCGCGACTGCCGAAGTAGTAGAGGATGTGCGCCGGCTCGATGCCGAGCTCGCGGCCGATCCCGCGAAGCGTGGCTCCGGGATAGCCCTTCTCCGATACGACGCGGACGGCGGTCGCCAGGATCTCTTCGCGCCGGGCGCTCCCCTTCGCGTACGATCCCCGACTCGCCATGGCCCCGAGTCTATGCACTTCGCGAGATGCGAACGCAAGATCTTGACCGATGATAAATAAAGTGCGACGCTGGGAGCGACACTCACGAAGACGAACCGGCGAAGGGGCCTCCATGCTTCCGTCCTCCCTGCCCGAACCCGCGCAGTTCTCCCGAGACACGGGGGAGCCCTCTCTGCGGTGGGGTGTCGTCGGAGTCGGGTGGATCGCCGGCTTCTTCGCGGCGGCCGTGTCGGCTCACACATCGCAGCAGATCGTCGCTGTCGCGTCGCGCTCGGCCGAGCGCGCGGGCGAGTTCGCGGCGCGGCACGGGATCGAGCATGCGCACGCCGACGTGGACGCCCTGCTGAGCGACCCGAGTGTCGATGTCGTCTACGTCGCAGCCCCGCAGAGCGAGCATCTCGACATCGGCCTGCGTGCGATCGCCGCGGGCAAGCACGTGCTGATCGAGAAGCCCATCGCGATCGACGCCGCGGGCGCGCAGCGACTGGTGGATGCTGCGGCCTCCGCCGGGGTGTTCCTCATGGAGGCGATGTGGTCGCGCTATCAGCCCCAGGCGGACCTCGTGCGCCGGATCATCGCCGAGGGCATCATCGGCGAGCCGAGGCTCGTGATCGCAGACCACGGCCAGGCGATCGCTGACGACCCGGATCACCGGCTTCTGCTGCCCGGGACGGGCGGCGGGGCGCTGCTCGACCTGGGCATCTATCCGATCCAGCTCGATTCGATGGTCCTCGGCAGGCCCGACGCTGTCCGAGCCGTCGGCTCGCTCACTCCTTCGGGCGTTGATGCGACCTCCACGCTGGTGCTCGACCACGGCGACGAGCAGTCGACGCTCATGACGTCGCTGCTGACCCGCACCCCGACGATCGCCGCCGTCTGCGGCACTCTCGGTCGGATCGACCTCGAAGGTCCCTTCCACATCCCCACGGCCGTGACCGTGCGCAGTCACGACCTCTTCGAACCGGCCCTCGTCTGGCGCGATGACACGGGCGTGGCGCTGATGGACGGGCTCGCCTGGCAGGCCACCGCGCTTGCGGGCTATGTGGGCGAGGGACGACTCGAGTCGCCGCTGCATCCGCTCGACGAGACCGTGTCGATCATCGCGACGATCGACGAGGCTCGTCGACAGCTGGGCGCCCGCTGATGGGCTGGGCGCGTTCGCTCGCTCCGGGTCAGGTCTCCCGCATTCGCGTCGTCGATCCGTCGACCGGGTCGCCGCGCACCGTCCACGTCGATCACGGCGTGCTCTTCGAAGCGCCGAACTGGTCGAGCGGTGGCGAGCTCGTGCTCAACGGGGACGGCGTCCTGTGGTCGATGCCGTCCGACGGCTCGGCTCCTCCGCGCCGGATCGCCATCGCCGACCTGCCCGAACTGAACAACGACCACGTGCTCGCGCGCGATGGCGAGTCGATCTTCCTCTCGGCGAACGACGGGAACATCTACCTTGCGCCGCTCGCGGGCGGTGCGGCGCGCCGGGTGACGCACGGCCCGGATGGAAGGTTCCACTTCCTCCATGGCGTGAGCCCCGACGGCGGGCGGCTGGCGTACGTCGCGGTCCGTCTCGACGACGGCTGGCAGAACGCCGTTGTGCGAACGGTCGCCGCGGACGGCTCCGACGACCGAACGGTGACGGTGCCACCGGGACCGGACGACGGGCCGGAGTACTCCTCGGACGGTGAGTGGATCTACTTCAACACCGAGCGGTTCTCCGAGGCCCCCGGCCACGCACAGATCGCGCGCATGCGACCGGACGGCACGGGCATCGAGCAGCTCACGTTCGATGCGCGGGTCAATTGGTTCCCGCATCTCGAGCCGGCCGGTCGGCGCGCGGTGTACCTGAGCTTCCCGACGGGCACGGAGGGTCATCCGGCTGACCTGCCCGTCCGCCTCGTCATCGTCGGCACGGATGACTGGACCGCGCCGGTGCATGCCATCGAGCTGTTCGGCGGACAGGGGACGATCAATGTCGACAGCTGGAACCCGGACGGCGGCGCCTTCGCGTACGTCGACTATCCCCAGGCTGCGGACATCGACGAGGAGGAGTCGTGAGCGTGTACGACCGGATCGTGCCCGAGTGGGAGGCGTTCGAGTACGCGGACGCGTGGCGGCTGGGCGTGCTGTTGCACGACCTCGCAGCTGAAAGGGGCCATGGCGTCGCGATCGACATCCGCCGCCCGACCGGACTCATTCTGTTCCGGGCCGTGCTTCCGGGTGCGACTCTCGACCAGGAGCATTGGATTCGCAAAAAGGCGGCGCTCGTCTTCCGGTTCGAGACCAGCTCCGGCGACATCGCCGAGCGCCTCATCGGAGCGGGCGTGGACGTCGGCGCGATGGGATGGCTCGACCCGAGCGAGTACGCGCTCGCCGGCGGCTCGGTGCCCGTGAAGGTGCGCGGGGCCGGCATCGTGGCCGCTGCGACGGTTTCGGGCCTCACCTCCGAGGGCGATCACGCCCTCGTCATCGAAGCGATGCAGAGACTGCTCGCCGAATCCGACAACTGACACTCGCTGCACCCGAAGGACGTCGTCAATGACCCGCATACCGACCACCATCGGCGAGAAGCATACGGCCGCCTCCTGGGTGATCGGCGAGACGCCCTGGCAATCGATCCCTCCGTCCTCTCCGTCGCGTGCTCGTGTGATCATCGACAACGACTTCTCGGGTGACCCCGACGATCTGTACCAGCTCGTCCACCACCTGCTCTCGCCGAGCGTGGAGATTCCCCTCATCGTCGCCTCACATCTTCGCCCGGACGACGGATTCGACCCTTCGGGCCGCAGTGCGCAGAACGCCACCCTGGTCGTCGAGGACATGCTCGCTCGCATGGGCGCGAATGCGCCGGGCATCCTCGTGACCGGCTCGGATGAGCCGCTCGTCGATCGGTCCTCCCCCCGGACGGGACCGGCGGTGGACGCGATCATCGCCGAAGCGATGCGCGACGATCCCCGCCCGCTCTTCTATGCCGCCGGAGGCGGCCTGACGGACCTCGCTTCGGCGGCGCTCGTCGAGCCGCGCATCGCCGAGCGCCTGACCCTCGTGTGGATCGGCGGTGCAGAGCACGACGGTCTCGCCGTCGCTCCTCCCGACGCGATGCCCATCGAGTACAACCTCCTGATCGACCCCGTCTCGGCTCAGGTGGTCTTCGGCGATACCGCCATTTCCATCTGGCAGATCCCGCGCGACGCCTATCGCCAGTGCCTCGTGTCGGACGCGGAGCTTCGGCGCAGGGTTGCGGCGACGGGTCCGCTCGGTCGCCATCTCTACGACGAGGTCGCACTCCTGGTGACCATGATCGCCCCGTACCTGGGCGGTGCAAGCGAGACGTACGCTCTCGGCGACTCCCCGCTCGTCCTGCTGACGGCTCTGCAATCGGTGTTCGAACCCGATCCCGCCTCCAGCAGGTACGTGACCCTGCCCACGCCCGAGATCGATGACGGCGGAGGGTATGTCGCCGTCGCCGGAGCGCGCCCCATGCGCGTCTACACCTGGCTCGATACGCGTCTCATGTTCGAGGACTTCTTCGTCAAACTCGCCGAGTTCGCCGAGTGGCAGGCGACGGTCGATGCGGGAGCGGACGAGCGATGACGCTCGACTGGTTCTCGACGTCGCGGACAGCCACCTGGGTGCATCAGTCGCCCCCGGCCCTTGAGACCCCCGAGCGGATGCCGGATGTCATCGTCTCGGTCGACGACCCCCAGCAGAGCATCGACGGCTTCGGCGCATGCTTCAGCGAGCTGGGGTGGTCGTCGCTCTCGCTGCTGACCGAATCGGCGCGCGACGAGGTCCTGCACGAGCTCTTCGCCGCGGGTGCCGGCGCGTCCCTCAGCGTGTGTCGCACGCCGATCGGAGCGAGCGACTTCGCGCGCGAGTGGTACTCGTACGACGAGTCGCCGGGCGACCTGGCACTCGAGCACTTCCGCATCGACCGCGATCGCGAGTCGATCCTCCCCTTCATCGAGGCGGCCCGGCGCCACCGGCCGGATCTGCGTGTCTGGGCCTCGCCCTGGAGCCCCCCGACCTGGATGAAGGTCAACGGACACTACGCCGCCGCACTCCCGCATCCCTTCGTCACCGACGTCGACAACGGACTTCGGGCCGATCAGGTGGGCGCCGAGGGCACCGACATGTTCCGGCTCGACGAGACCCACCTTGCGGCGTACGCGCGGTACTTCGGCAAGTACATCGACGCGTATCGCGCCGAGGGGATCGACATCACGATGGTGATGCCGCAGAACGAGTTCAACTCGGCGCAGGTGTTCCCCAGCTGCACCTGGACGCCGGCCGGACTCGCCGCGTTCGTGCGCCATCTCGGGCCGGTCATGAGGGAGCGCGGGGTCGAGGTCTTCCTCGGCACCCTCGAACGCGGCGACGACCTGCTTCTGGGTGCTGTGCTCGAAGACGAGGATGCGGCGCAGTACATCTCGGGCGCGGGCCTGCAGTGGGATGGGAAACGCGCCGTGGCCGCCGTCCACCGCCTGCATCCCGAGCTGAAGATCTATCAGACCGAGCAGGAGTGCGGGAGCGGGCGCAACGACTGGCGACAGGCCCGCTACGCATGGCGTCTGATGAAGCAGTTCCTCGCGAACGGCGCGAACGCCTACATGTACTGGAACATCGCGTTGCTCGAGGGAGGCCGCAGCACGTGGGGGTGGACGCAGAACTCCCTCGTCGTCGTCGATCCCGCGACGGGGACGCACCGTTTCACGCCCGACTACGCGGTGCTCAAGCACCTCGCCGCGTTCGTCGAGCGAGGCGCGCGCGTCCTGCCGACGTGGAGTCCGGCGGGCTACGACGACCAGCTCGTCTTCGCCAATCCCGACGGGTCTGTCGTCATCGTCGTCGCGAACGACATGAGCGAGGTCATGCCGGTCACGTTCATGCTGGGAGACCGGGCGCTGACGGTCGAGCTCGAGCCCGAGTCGTTCCACACGATCGTCGTCCCCGCGCGCTGACGAAGAGATCCCCCCGGCGCTTCGGCACCGTCCGGGGGGATCTCTCCCTCTGCCTCTCAAACGCTGTCGTCGCCCTCCGCGACCCAACCGGCGACTGCGACGACTCCGTCGAGCGCGTACACCCCGATGACACGGCCCGTGAAGGACTCGGTCACCTCCGATGAGAGGAAGCGACCGTCGATCTGGGCGAGCTCGATGCGCTCGCCGTCGATCGTCGCCGCGAGGTGGAACACGTCGCTGGTCGAGACGATACCGGTGCCGCCGACGGGCTTGCGGGATGCGAGGTGCAGGTCGACGACGTCACCCGAGAAAGGATGCGTCCACTCCTGGTGCAGACCGCCGAGGCTCGCCCGCGACGTGATCGAGCCGCCGCCGGCCTCGATCTCGATGTGGAAGGCCTCGTCGTAGCGCACGCCGAGGCCGCCGACGCCCTCCGAGACGTCCAGACGCACGGTGACCTCGTTCGTGAGGTGCTCCTGGCGGCGGCCGACGAAGACGGGCTTCGCATCCGAGAGGGTCGAGCCGTCGGCGGTCAGCACCAGGCGTCCGTCGGTGAGCGAGGACACCTCCGTCGGGAAGGCGCGGACGGCGACCCACTCAGCGTCGAGCGGCGCGTCGAAGGCGATGTCCACGCCTGTGCCGGGCCGGGGATTGAGCTCGACGGGAGCGATCGCCGGCCACCCGTCCGACCACGTGACGGGAGTCGCGAACGTCTCGCGGCCGAGGGCCGAGAACGCGCGCGTGCCGCTGCGGGGGCGGACGCCGAGGAGCACGCACAGCCACTCATCGCCGGGACCCACGACGAGATCGCCGTGCCCCGTGTTCTGAATCGGCCGCGGCGTCGAGCGCGCCGAGACGAGTGGGTTGCCGGGTGCGCCTTCGAACGGCCCCTCGGGCGACGAGCCTCGCGCGATGCTGATGGAGTGCCCGCGTTCGGTGCCGCCCTCGGCGATCATGAGGTACCACGCATCGTCGATCTCGTAGACGTGCGGCGCCTCGGGGAACATGAGGCCTGTGCCGGACCACAGCGAGCGCGGTTCTTCGAGGGCGCGGTGGGTCGTGAGATCGACCTTCACCTGCTGGATGCCGAGGTGCATCGGGGCGTTCGGGTCGAGGTCTCCCGACAGGAGGAGCCCCGAGAAGGTGATGTAGACGTTGCCGTCGGCATCCCACGCGATATCGGGGTCGATGCCCGAGATCGTGCCGGAGCCGTCCTCGACGAGCAGCAGGTCGCCGTCGCTCCAGGGGCCGGCGGCGTCCTCGGCGGTGAAGTGCAGCATCCCGCGCCCCATCGCATCCGTGATCACCAGGTGGAAGAGTCCGTCGTGGTGACGGATGGTCGGCGCCCATGCGCCGCCACCCGTCGGCACCTCGGCCGCGCCGAGCTGTCCGGGGCGCGTCGCGACGTGGCCGATGAGCTCCCACGTCTCGAAGTCGGTCGAGCGGTGGATCGGGATGCCGGGGAGGTACTCGAACGTCGAGGTCGCGAGGAACCACTCGTCGCCCACGCGCACGATCGACGGGTCGGGGTGGAAGCCGTTGATCAGCGGGTTGTAGAGCGTGGTCATGCGATGGTCCAGTCGATCGAGAGAGGAAGGTCGACGACGGATGCTCCTGCCCGCACGGTGAAGGACCCGTCCTCGAGGCTCCAGCCGTCCGCCCAATGCGCGAAGCGACGGCCCGGCAGCGGGATGACGGCGGTGACCGTCTCGCCGGGCTCGGCGTGCACGACTGCGAACCCGACGAGCCAGCGCACGGGGCGCTCGACCGCGGAGTCCGCGCGCTCGGCGTAGACCTGGACGACCTGCTTGCCCGCACGGTCGCCCGTGTTCGCGAGCGTGACCTCGAGGTCGTCGCCGGAGCGCTGCGCGACGCCCCACGACCAGGTCGTGTAGCCGAGGCCGTGGCCGAACGGGTACGCCGGAGCGGCGTCGCCGCGCAGCCAGGCGCGGTAGCCGATATGGATGCCCTCCGAGTAGGCGAGCACGCCGTCGGACGGGGTGACGTCGGTCACCGGGACGTCCGCGAGTGTCGCGGGCCAGGTCGTGGGCAGGCGTCCGCCGGGCTCGGCGACACCGGTGAGCACCGCAGCGATCGCCGAGCCGAATTCCTGGCCGCCGAAGTAGCCCTGCACGACCGCTGCGACGTCGTCCGCCCACGGCAGCACGACGGGCGAGCCGGCGTTGACGACGACGATCGTCGGGGTGCCGGTCGCCGCAACGGCGCGCACGAGGTCGTCCTGTCGCCCCGGAAGGTCCAGGTCCACGCGGTCGTAGCCTTCGGATTCGACCTTCGAGTTCGTGCCGACGACGACGACGGCGACGTCGGACGCCGCGGCCGCGCGCGCGGCGCGGGCGATGAGTTCGTCGGGGTCGGTCTGCTCGGGCGCGATGCCGAGCGTGACGCTGAGCGCCCCCGCCAGGGGGCCGGACGAGTCCAGGTCGAACTCGGCGCGTACATCGATCGCCTCGCCGGCGATGACCTGCACGCGGGCGGTCGACGACGGCGGGTTGAGGAACGCGGCCCCGAGATCGGTACCTTCGATGACGGGCGCCTCGTCGAGCATGAGTGCGCCGTTCACGAACACGCGACCGGGGTTGGCGCCCGCGAAGCCGAGCAGGATCTCGCCGGTCTCGGCCGGGGTGTACCGCGTCGCGAGGTCGACGTGCGCGCTCGCCGCGATGGGCGCGTCGCCCCCGAACCACACCAGCGCGCTCGCGCGGCGGTCCTCGGTGAAGATCTCCGTCCCCGCGGCGTCGAAGAAGGTGACACGCAGACCGGGCTCGCCGGTCGCGGGGTTCTGCAGCTGAGCGAGCGGGATCTCGGCGACGCCCTCCTGCACGACGGCGCCGAGCTCATAGAGCACTTCGGCGCCGGTCACGGCGGCTCGGATGCCGTCGAGCGGTGAGACGATCCGCTCGGGCAGCACCGTCGCGCTCCCGCCACCCTGCGTCCGCGCCTCGCGCGCGTTGTGGCCGATGATCGCGATCGTCCCGAGACGCGAGATGTCGAGCGGCAGCGTGCCGTCGTTGCTCAGCAGCACGGTCCCGGCGATCGCGGCCTCGCGCGTGAAGGCGACGCCGTCGACGGAGGCGGGCTCGATCTGAGCCGAGCCCTCGAGTGCGCCGACCCGCTCGGCGAGGAGCAGCATCCTGAGCACCTTGCGATCGAGGTCGGCTTCGTCGAGGCGACCGTCGCGGATCGCATCCGCGAGCTCTGCCCATGCCGGCGCCGGGCCGGGCATCGCGAGGTCCTGCGCGGCGGGGACGGCGTTGAGCGAGCGGACGGCGGTCCAGTCGCTCACGACGACGCCGTCGAAGCCCCACTCGGAGTTGAGGGGAGTCTCGAGCAAATCGTTCTCGGTCATCGTCACGCCGTCGACGGAGTTGTAGGCGCTCATGACCGACCACGCGCCGGCCTCGACCGCGCGCTCGAACGGCGTGAGGTACAGCTCGCGGAGCGCCCGGGCATCCACCTTCACGTCGACGGTGAACCGATCGGTCTCGGAGTCGTTCGCGACGTAGTGCTTCGGTGTCGCGGCGACGCCGTTCTCCTGCAGGCCTCGCACGTAGGCCGCGCCGAGTTCAGCGGACAGCTCGGGGTCTTCGCTGAAGCACTCGAAGTGACGGCCGCCGAGCGGCGAGCGGTGCAGATTGATCGTCGGGCCGAGGACGACGTCGACGTTTTTGCGACGGGCTTCGGATGCCGCGGCCGCCCCGTACCGGTAGGCGAGGTCGATGTCCCACGAAGCTGCGAGAGCCGACCCCGAGGGCAGGTTGAGCGACGGTTCGCGCTCGTCCCACCGAGGACCGCGGACACCCGCCGGTCCGTCGGACAGCGTCATGGCGCGCAGACCGATCTCGGGGAGCGGCACCGTCGTCCAGAAGTCGGCACCCTGGACGAGCGCGACCTTCTGATCGAGGGTGAGGCGCTCGAGGAGCGGGCGCAGGTGCGCCGTGGAGTCCGTGGTCACGCGGGCGGTGGTCACTGGGGGTCCTTCCGGAGGGTCGTTCAGGCCGCGTCGGCGGGCTGGGCGTCGAGGAGCGCGCGCCGTGCGGCGCGGCGCTCCTTCTGCTCGTCGGGGTTCGGCACGGGGGCGGCGAGGAACAGACGCTGGGTATAGGGATGCTGCGGACGCGCGGTCACCTGGTCGCCGTCGCCGCTCTCGACGATCTCGCCGTGATACATGACCGCCACACGGTGACTGACATGGCGCACGACCGCGAGGTCGTGCGTGATGAACAGATAGGCCACGCCGGTGCGCTCCTGGATGTCGATGAAGAGGTCCAGCACGCGGGCCTGCGTCGACAGGTCGAGAGCCGAAACCGGTTCGTCGCACACGATGAGCTTCGGCTCGAGGGCGAGCGCACGCGCGATGGCGACACGCTGCCGCTGACCACCCGAGAACTCGCGAGGGAGCCGACTGCGCGCATCGCCGGGAAGTCCGACCTGCTCGAGCAGGTCGCGCACACGCGACTTCGCCTCTTTGGAGGGCGTGCCCCCCGCCGTGAGCGGCTCGGTGAGGATCTGCTCGATCGTGAGGTTCGGGTTGAGTGAGGAGTAAGGGTCCTGGAAGACGACCTGGATCTCGTCTGCGAGCGCGCGGCGCTGCTGTCGCTTCAGGTGCGAGATGTCGCGCCCGTCGTAGGTGATTCTGCCCTCTGTGACCGGCGCCAGACCGAGCAGCGCCCGCCCCAGCGTCGTCTTGCCGGAACCCGACTCGCCCACGAGCCCGACGGTCTCGCCGCGGCGGATGTCGAGTGACACGCCCTTGAGTGCGCGGAACGGCTGGGAGCGGAATCCCTTGCCCGGGTACTCGACGACGAGGTCGTCGATCGTCAGCAGCGAATCGGTCATCGCACTGCCCCTTCGGTGTAGGCCGGTCGCGCGGGACCCTCGTCGAGGATCGCGTCGAGAAGCGACTTCGTGTACGGATGCGACGGATCGCCGAGGATCGTGCGCACGGGCCCCTGCTCGACGAAGCGGCCCTGCTGCATCACCGTGACGCGATCGCAGAGGTCGGCGACCACGCCGAAGTTGTGCGTCACGAGCAGCATGGCCATGTGCCGCTCCCGCTGCAGGTCGCGGAGCAGATCGAGCACCTCGGCCTGCACCGTCACGTCCAGCGCCGTGGTCGGCTCGTCCGCGATGATGAGGTCGGGGTCGGTCGACACCGCTCCCGCGATCAGGACCCGCTGCGCCATGCCGCCCGACAACTCGAACGGGTAGGCCGCCAGCGTGCGCGCCGGGTTGGGGATGCCGACGCGATCGAGGAGTGCGAGGGCGCGCTCGCGTGCCTCCTTCTTCGAGATGCCGAGGTGCTTGCGCATCGGCTCGATCAGCTGGTACCCGACGGTGAACGAGGGATCGAGGTTCGACATCGGCTCCTGTGGGATGTATCCGATGCGTGCACCGCGGATCCCCGCGTAGACCCGGTCGGATCCGTCGGCGAGCTCGATGCCCTCGTAGTCGATGGATCCGGCTGAGACGCGGCCGCCGCGGGGGAGGAGGCCGAGGATCGAGAACGCCGTCTGCGTCTTGCCCGAACCGGATTCACCGATCAGCCCGTGGACCTCGCCCTTGCGGATGTCCAGGGAGACCCCCCGTACCACCTCGATGTCGCTGCGGTCAGCCTGCTCGTAGGCGACTCGGAGGTCCTTCACCGACAGCGCGACCTCGCGCTGCGCGTCGGTCGAGTTATCCTCGTGCACGATCGTGCGGCCCTCGATGAGCGGGAACTCCGCGGCATCCTCCACTCCGTCGCCGCCACCGGCGGAGACCGTCGTCGTCACGGCGGCGATCGACCCGGTGAGAGTCGTGACAGCACGCCGCCGCCGACGACGAACGACGACCGTGCGCTCCAGGACGTCGCGCATCGAGTTCGCAAGGAGTGTGAGAGCGATGCTCGTAAGCGCGATCGCAAGCGACGGCCAGAGCATCAGCAGGGGTTGGCGATAGATGTTGGCGAACCCGTCGCTCAGCATCTGGCCCCACGTCGGGACGTTCGGGTCGCCGACGCCGAGGAACTCGAGACCCGACTGGATCGCGATCGCGATGCCGCCGATGATGGCGGTCTGTACGATGATCGGCGCGCGCACGACCGACAGGATGTGGCGACCGATGATGCGCCCGTCCCCGAGCCCCGAGACGCGGGCTGCGTCGACGTACAGCTCATTGCGCACGCCGCTGACCGCAGCGTAGACCAGCCGGTAGTACGCGGGGGCGATGAGCAGGCCGAAGATGAACATCGCCCACCAGACCGACGGACCGAGCACGGCACGAGCGGCCAGCAGGACGACCATGCCCGGCAGAGCCATCATGAGCGAGGTCACCCATGAAGCGGTGGCGTCGAACCATCCGCGGTAGTAGCCGGCGATGAGGCCGCTCGCGACGCCGATCACGAGCGAGGTGACGACGGCGACGAGGGCGGCGGCGATCGTCATCTGGGTGGCGACGAGCAGACGGGACAGGACGTCGCGACCGGCGCCGTCGGCTCCGAGCAGGTGCTCAGGACTCGGCGGCGCGAGGATGAGCTGCAGCGACGGGGGATTGGGATTGTACGGCGCGATGAGCGGGCCGATGATGGCGATCAGGATCACCAGCCCGAGGAACACGAGCGATCCGAGCGCGATCGGCTGCCGGAGGAGCTGTCGCAGGATGTGCGGGTTGGACTTCGGCGTGGGGACGTCGTTGGGGACTTCGATGGCGGTCATGACAGTCGCACCTTCGGGTTGAGAGCAGCCTGGGCGAGGTCGATCAGCAGGTTGACGATGATGACGATGATGGCGAACGCCATCACCAGGCCCATGACGACCGGGATATCGCCCTGAGCGGTCGAGGCGACCGTGAGCTGGCCCATGCCGGGGAGCGCGAAGACCTGCTCGACGACGACCGCGCCGCCCATGAGGCCGACGAATTGGAGCGCCAGGATGGCCAGCGCCGGTCCGCCCGCGTTGCGCAGCACGTGCTTGTAGACGACACTCGACGTCGACAGCCCGCGTGCCCGGAGAGTGCGGACGTAGTCGCGCGACATCGCGTCGAGCACCGAACCGCGGATCTGCTGGGTGACGGCTGCGATCGCGCCGAGCGACAGCGCGGCGATCGGCAGCGTGACCGAGGAGAGCCAGCCGGTGAAGGACTCGGTGATCGGTATGTAGCCGGTCGCTTTGAACCAGCCGAGGTTGATCGCGAAGATGAGAACGAGGTAGAGCGCGATGAGGAACCCGGGAATCGCGAAGCCGATCATCGAGACGACTTGGATCGTCGTGTCGACTGCTCCGCCGCGTCGCGCGGCGAGGACGCCGAGCACGACGGCCAGGATGGCGCTGATGATCGTCGTGCCGATGACGAGGGAGAGCGTGACGGCGAGGCGTCCGGAGAGACTCGTGGCGACGAGCTGACCGTTGAACCACGACCGACCGAGGTCGCCCGTCAGCGCGGACGTGAGCCAGTCGAGGTACTGCGCGTACAGCGGCCGGTTGAGTCCGAGCTCTTCCGTCTTCTGCGCGACGATCTCGGGTGTCGCGTTCTGACCGAGGATGCGCCGGGCGATGTTGTCGCTGTTGAGGTAGAGCAGACCGAAGGTCAGGATCGAGATCGCGACGACGAGGATCGCGCCGGCGACGAGGCGCCTGATGATGAATGCGAGCATGTGCGGCTCCGTTCAGCCGAAGGGTGGGGCGTAGGACCGTCCGAGGGGACCTGGATCGGGATGCCGAGACAGGTCCCCTCGGCGGTCACGACATCACTCGGTCGGGAAGATGTCGTAGATGTTCGGCACCGAGTTGGTGGGCACGAGTTCTGCGGTCGTGGCCGGGTCGGTGACATAGCTGAGCTGAACGCGGTAGAACGGGGCGAACCACGCCTGCTCGACCAGGTACGTGTTGAGCTCCGCGACGCTCTCATCGCGCGTCGCCTCGTCGCCGAACTGGTACGTCGTGAGCAGTTCGTCGATGACCGGGTCCTGCGAGCGGAACGGGTTGAACAGCGCGGTCGGCGAGATCATGAACTGAATGAGCTGCCAGTCTGTGTTCTGCTCCAGCTGCATCCACGACGCGGGGAACTTCGGCGCGAGCAGGTCGGAGATGAAGTTCGTCGGCTCGGTGTCGACGTACTCGACGGTGATGCCCACCTCTGCGAGCTGCTGCTCGATGATGGTGAACGTCGTCTGGTACGCGCCCGTCACGCGGGGCATCGAGATCGAGAAGCCGTCTTCGAGGCCCGCCTCGGCGAGGAGTTCACGCGCCTTGTCGGGGTCGTACGTGTAGTACTCGTCGAGCGCGTCGTCGTACGCGGCAGAGCGCGTGGGGAAGACCTGGGTGGTAGCGGTGCCGTAGCCGAGCTGGAGGCTCTCGAGCATCGCATCGCGGTCGAAGGCGAAGTTGATCGCCTGACGAACGAGCGGGTCGGCGAGCTCGGGCGCCATCGTTCCGGCGCGGTCGAGGAGCAGCAGGCCCTGGAACTCCTGCTCGCTGGCGTTGACCGTCCAGCCGCTCGCCTCGACTTCGCCGAGCACGTCGTTGCTCGCCAGGCGGATCGCGTCGATCTCGCCGGCCTTGATCGCGTTGAGCGCGGCCGTCGGATCGGAGAGCACGGTGACGATGATCTCGTCGTAGTGCTGGAGCTCCGGGTTCCAGTAGTCCTCGTTCTTCGTGTACACGTATGTGCTGCCGGCGACGGTCGCCGATGCGTCGTAGATGTACGGGCCGGAACCCGCCGACTCGTCCTCGAGCGTCCCGGCGTCGATCGCCTCGGCGCTCGCGACGAGACCCGCCGTGCGCGTCAGGTAGGCGAGGAATGCGGGGTCGGGCGCCGAAAGCGTGATCTCGACGGTCTGCTCGTCGACCGCGGTCGCCGTCTCCATGCTCGTGAGGTAGGTTGCGTCGGGCGAGGTGCCCGTCTTGAAGCGCTCGAGGTTCTGCACGACGACGTCGGCCGTGAGGTCTGTCCCGTCGGTGAACGTGACGTCGTCGCGGAGCGTGAGCGTGAGGACGGTCTGGTCCTCGTTGTACTCCCACGCAGTCGCGAGGAACGGCTTGATCTCACCGTCGGTGTCGGCGAGCAGCAGCGTGTCGTACGCCGCCTGGTAGAAGTACGTGCGGTTGCCCCATTCGGCCAGGCCCGGGTCCATCGAGACCGGCGCGAGCAGTGCGCCGACTGTCAGGGTCCCCCCTTCGCCTGAAGTGTCCGTCCCTGCGTCGCCGCCGCCGGCACAGCCGGTGAGTGCGAGGGCGCCGATCGCGAGGGCGGCTGCTGCGGCCTTCCAGCGGATCATCCTGGTCTCCTTTGTCCGGGTGAAACCACGTCGGTTCACCTCTGCCGCGAGAACTTAGCACGAATTCCGAGTGACCACTAGGGATTCGCGAGAAGTTTTTATCGGGGGTCAAGAACACTGCATGCAGGACCGCCCGTAAAACCTAGCGATTACTCGCTTTTCGGTGTAGAACTGTCGAGAGACACCGCCCCGCGAAGACGCGCGTTGCGGTCTGAGAGGGTACGTACATGGTCGAGGCGGACATCAGCACGAAGTCGAGCACGGTGCGCACGCGCAAACCCCGAGGCGAGTACGCCAAGAGCGCGGCGACGCGCAACGCGATCCTGGACGCGGCACTCGAGGTGTTCGCGCAGTCGGGATTCCGCGCCGGATCCCTGAGGGATGTCGCAGCGCGGGTCGGAATGAGCGAGGCGGGCCTGCTGCACCATTTCAAGAACAAGAGCGCACTCCTGCAGGCGGTGCTCGACCATCGCGACGACCACGCGCGCGAGCTCGTCGACTTCGACCTGCTCGACGGCGTGGAGTCCCTGCGCGGCCTCGTGCGCCTCGCTCGGTACAACCAGTCGATCCCTGGGGTCGTCGAGTTGTTCTGCGTCCTGTCGGCCGAGGCCACCTCGCCTGACCACCCGGCGCACGAGTACTTCGTCGCACGGTACGCGTCGGTCCGAGAGTCGATCACCGCCGCGTTCGGTCGTATCGCGGACTCCGGTCGCCTGCTGCCCGGAGCGGATCCCGCCCGCGCGGCCGTCGCGACGATCGCGATGATGGACGGCCTCCAGGTGCAGTGGCTGCTGAACTCGGAAGCAGTCGACATGGCGGACGCGCTCCAGGAGTTCGTCGGCGCTCTCGTCCTCGACTTCGACGCGGTCGCGGCGACCGAGGGGAGCCGCGCGTGATCCGCGAGCCCTTCGCCGACGGCTGGACGGTCGGCCCGAAGCTCGGTGCCTTCGAATCGCCCACGGAGCTCACGGCGCCGCATCCCGTGCACCTGCCGCACGACGCGCTGCGCGACCTCCCGCGCTCCGCCGACTCGGATCAGGGCGTCCACACGGGTTACACGCCCGGCGGCGTCTTCGAGTACGCGCGCGATATCGACGTCCCCGAGGAATGGCGCGACAGAACGGTGCTCGTCGAGTTCGAGGGCGTGTACCGGGATGCCGCGGTGTTCCTGAACGGCGACTTCGTCGTCCATGAGCCGAACGGATACAACGCCTTCACAGCCCGGCTGGATCCCTACCTGCGCTTCGGCGAGGTGAATCGGCTGACGGTCGAGGCCCGTGCGCACAAGGACAGCCGGTGGTATTCCGGGGCCGGCATCTACCGGCCGGTGCACCTCGTCATCGCGGACCCCGTCCACATCGCCCTCGGAGGTCTGCGCGTCACGACCCCCGACATCGACGCCGATCGTGCGATCGTCGAGGTATCGGCCGTCGTCGAGAACGAGACGCGGCACACGGCGAGGACGCGCATCACGGTCGTGCTGACGGGTCCTGACGGCGACGAGGTCGCGCGAGGCACGTCGCCCGTCTCGGTGCTCCCGGGCGAGCCCGCGACCGCGCGCCTTCGCCTCGTCGTTCCTCGTCCCGCGGTGTGGGGGCCCGATGCTCCTCACCTGTACCGTTTCGAGGCCCTGCTGGAGCGTGACGGCGAGATCATCGACGAGGATGCGACGACCTTCGGCATCCGTCGCCTGCAACTCGATCCGCAGCACGGCCTGCGCATCAATGGCGAGACGGTGAAGCTGCGCGGGGCGTGCGTGCACCACGACAACGGCCCCCTGGGTGCGGCGGCCTTCGACGGCGCGGAAGACCGCCGCATCCGTCTGCTGAAGACCGCGGGATTCAATGCGATCCGCAGCTCCCACAACCCCGCCAGTCGCGCGATGCTCGACGCATGCGATCGCCACGGCATCATCGTCATGGACGAGCTCGCCGACACCTGGACCCGCGCCAAGACGGCCTTCGACGGATCGGTCACCTTCGCGGATCGGTGGCGGGACGACGTCGCGGCGCTCGTCGCGAAGGACGTCAATCACCCGAGCGTCGTCATGTACTCGATCGGCAACGAGATCCTCGAGCTCGCAACACCCGTCGGCTCGGCGTGGAGCAGGCGGCTGGCCGAGGGCATCCGCTCGCTCGATGACACGCGGTTCGTGACGAACGGCATCAACGGCATCATCGCGAACCTGCCCCGGATCGCCGAGGCGATGGCCGAGCTCGAAGCGGCGGACCCGAACACGATGATGGCCAACATGGGCGAGCAGATGGCGCTCATGAACGCGTCGGAGTTCGTGAGCGCCTCGATCGAGGAGTCCGCGGCCGTGCTCGACATCGCGGGGTTCAACTACGCCGATTCGCGGTATCGCGGCGATGGCGTCGACCACCCGCACCGGGTCGTCGTGGGCTCGGAGACCTTCCCCGAGCGGATCGATGTCATGTGGAGCCTCGTGACGGAGCTGCCGCACGTCATCGGCGACTTCACCTGGACGGGTTGGGACTACCTCGGCGAGGCGGGGATCGGGCGCGTCGACTACACGGATGCCGAGGACTATGTCGCGACGGGCACGGTCGGGCCGTACCCGTATCGCCTCGCGGAGTCCGGCGACCTCGACATCACGGGGTTCCGGCGCACCGTCTCGTACTACCGCGAGATCGTGTTCGGACTTCGGCGCGACCCGTACATCGCGGTGCACCGTCCGCAGCACCACGGTCGCCCGACGGCGCGCACACCCTGGTCGTGGGATGACTCCGTCGCGTCCTGGAGCTTCGCGATCGAACCAGGGTCACCGGTAACGGTCGACGTCTACGCGGATGCGGACGACGTGGAACTTCTTCTCGACGGACGATCGCTGGGCGTGCAGCCGGTCGGCGCAGCTAAGGCGTTCCTCGCGCGCTTCGAGACGGAGTACCGTCCGGGCGAACTCGTCGCGGTCGCCCGCCGCGGCGGTGCCGAGGTCGGGCGTCACGCTCTGCGCACTGCAGGGGAGACCGGGCTGGTCGCGCGGGCCGAGGCATCCGGCGATCTCATCTTCGTGCCGATCACGCTGGAGGACGCCGAGGGGATCGTGCCGAGCGACCGTGATCTGACGGTGACGGTGAGCGTCGACGGACCGGGCGTGCTCGCGGGGATCGGCTCGGGCCGCGCACGCACGGAGGAGTCGTTCGCCGGCCCCTCGTACACGACCTACGACGGCAGGGTCCTCGCGATCGCCCGCCGCACCGGTCCCGGCGCGCTGACCGTCACGGCATCGGCGGCGGGCTTCGCCGACGCATCCATCCTGATCTGACGCCCCGCCCGTCGCTCGAACCCACACGATCGGGTCGAACCCACGCGATCCATGCGGCCGAATCGCGTGGGTTCGGCGAAATGATGTGGGTTCGGCGAGCAGGCGGCCGAGTCAGGTCGCGGGGCGCGGCGCGGGGCCGCGCTCGTCGCGAGGCAGCGGCACCGGGGTGGTGGCGGCCACCTCGTCGCTGAAGTCCGCCGGCACCGGCACGACGGTGAGCGGGCGGGTCTCGTCGATCGTCAGGCGGAAACGCGTCGCCTCGCGACGGTGCAGTCGCCCGGAGGCGATGAGCCACGTCGCCCCGATCGCGAACGCGACGAGCGCCGCGCCCGCACCCAGCAGGATCGCCATGCGCGGGCCGAACTCGGCGGCGACCCAGCCGACGATCGGGGCGCCGATCGGCGTGCCGCCCATCAGGATCGCCATGTAGAGCGCGAGCACGCGGCCGCGCAGCGCGGGATCGGTCGTCGTCTGAACGTAGCCGTTGGCCGTCGTCAGCATCGTCACGACCGCGAAGCCCGTGAACATGAGCGTCGCGGCATATGTCCAGTACGAGGGCATGACGGCCGAGATGCCGGCGGCCGCCGCGAACAGGAGCGTGCCCCCGATGACGACGCGGATGCGTGCGCGATCGCGGCGTGCCGCGAGGAGCGCCCCTGCGAGCGAGCCGACCGCGAGGATCGAGCTGAGCAGGCCGTAGCCGTCGGCTTCCTGTCCGAACTCGAGCGCCATGGTCGAGGCGAAGATCGGGAAGTTCATGCCGAATGCGCCCACGAGGAACACCATCGCGAACGTGACCATGAGGTCGGGCCGACGGCCGACGTAGCGGAACCCGTCGGCGAGCCGTGCGGCGCCCTGATGCTTGGGTCGCGGCACCAGCTCGTCGGTGCGGATCAGGACGAGTGCGGCGATCATCGCGAGGAACGTCACGGCGTTGATGAAGAACACCCAGCCCGTGCCGACGGCGACGATCACGACACCCGCGACGGCGGGGCCGATCATGCGCGCGCCGTTGAACGACGCGGCGTTGAGCGCGACGGCGTTGGAGGCGTTCTCGCGTGCGACCAGGTCGGAGACGAACGCCTGACGGGCGGGATTGTCGAAGGCCGCGACGACACCGAGCGCGAGCGCGAAGGAGTACATGATCCACAGGGTCATGACGCCGGTCAGGATCAGCACGCCGATCGCGAGACCGAGCAGCAACAGGAGGCCCTGCGTCACCATGAGCAGCCTGCGTCGCTCGAAGCGGTCGGCGACCCACCCGGTCACGCTGACGAGGAGGAGCGGTGGTGCGAACTGCAGCGCCATCGTGATGCCCATCGCCGCGGCGTCGTTGTTCGTGAGCTCGGTGAGCACGACCCAGCTGAGGGCGGTCGCCTGCATCCATGCCCCGACGTTCGACACGAGTGCGCCGATGAACCAGACGCGGTAGTTGAAGACAGAGAAGCTGCGGAACATCGCGCTCATCGGGCCACCATCCGCTGCATGATCTCGGCCGCCTGCGCGAGTGTCGTGCGTTCGGCGGCCGAAAGGTCGGCGAGCGCCTCTTCGACCCAGGCGTCGCGGCGGCGCGCGGTCTCGTCGACGACGGCACGACCCTCGTCGGTCAGCGCGATGACCACCTTGCGGCCGTCGTTCTCGTCGGCGCTGCGGGTGAGGTAGCCCGAATCCTGCAGGCAGTTCACGGTGCGGTTCATGGCGGGAGCCGAGACCCGCTCGCGATCCGCGAGCTCGCCGAGCGTGTGCGGCCCGTGCACGAAGAGGGCGGCGAGGACGGCGAACTGGCCGTCGCTCATCGAGTCCACGGCACGCTGGGTGCGCATGCGGCGCGCGAGACGGAATGTCGCGATCCGCAGATCCGAGGCCTCGCGCGAAAGGTCGATGGTCGAGGCAGCCGGTTCACGCATAGATCTTTAGCATAGTCAATTATCCATGTTAAGTAAATCCGGATGCCGGGTGCCCGCCCTATGATCGACCCCATGCCCGAATACACCGACGCATACGGCATCGACATCGTCTACGACGTGCATCCGGCGGCGGGCACCCCCCGTGCCGTCGTGCAGCTGCTCCACGGAGTCGGTGAGCACGCTGCGCGGTACGCCACGACGATCGCCGCCCTGACGGCGGCGGGCTACACCGTCTACGCCGACGATCACCGCGGGCACGGCCGCTCGGGTATGCGCCATCACAAGGAGGACGCGTCGAAGCTCGGCACCCTCGGCCCCGGCGGGCTCCGCGCCGCGGTCGCGGCGGTGTGGCAGCTGACGGGCATCATCCGCGACGAGAACCCCGACCTGCCGCTCGTCGTGCTCGGTCACTCGTGGGGCTCGTTCCTCGCGCAGATCCTCGTCAACGATCACCCCGACGGATACGACGCCGTGGTGCTGTCCGGTTCGGCGCTGCGCTGGCCGGGGTCGCTGAACTCCGGCGACTTGAACAAGCCCTGGAACAAGCCGGGTGCGATGGGCACCGAATGGCTGTCGTCCGACCTCTCCGTCGGCAAGGCCTTCCTCGACGACCCGCTCACGACCGTCACGCCGCTGCCGAAGCTCTTCGGCCCGATCGACTCGCTCCGCCTCATGGGCAAGCCGCGCAAGGGCCTCGGCGTCGACCTCCCCACTCTTCTCATGGTGGGTCGCGACGACACGGTGGGCGGGCCGCGCAGCGTCCACAAGCTGGCCGACGCGTACCGCACGCGCTCGGGATTCACCGACGTCACGACGCTCGTCTACCCCGGCATCCGGCACGAGATCTTCAACGACGTCTCGCAGGACGAGGTCCGCGCCGACCTCCTCGCCTGGCTCGACGCACACTTCCCCGCGCGGGACTGAGCCCGATCGGGGGCGCAGTCCTGCTGTGCGGCGAGGGGCGGTGTCCGCAGCACCCGCCCCCCGCCGCGTGTCAACCCTACGCGGGGGTCTCGCTGATCGGGCCGCTGGGGCGCAGGCCCCGCTGACGCACGACGAAAGGGCGGCATCCGATGAATGGATGCCGCCCCCTTCGCGTGTGCGGCGGGCGGCCAGCACCCCGTCGATCGATCCGTCGCGTGTGGCCGCTTCGTGCGAGGCGATGCGGCCGATCGAGACGGATCGCGACCAGGTGCGCGCCGCTCAGATCAGCCGCGCGACGCCCGGCGGCCCTGCTGACGCGAACCGCGCTGGATGTCGCCGACCGTGCTGCCGGTCGTGAAACGCTGCGTCGCCGAGCGCTGGCTCGGCTGACCCGAGCCGCTGCGACCCGAGCCGGCCTGGCCCGAACGGCTCTGGCCGGAGCGCCCCTGGCCCGCCGCGCCGGAGCGCTGCTGACCGGCGCCGGAGCGCTGCTGGGCGCCGCGACCCTGGCCGCGCTCGCCGCTCTGTCCGCGCTCGCCGCCGCCGTTCTGGCTCGCGCGTGCCTGACCGGACCCGGCCTGGCCCTGTCCGCCGCGGCCCTGGCCCGAACGTCCACCGCGGCCGCCGCCCTGACCGCCGCCGGCCGGCTTGCGCGCGGAGCGCTGCTGCTGCTGCGGCTGCACGGGCGCGGGGGTCACGTGCGGCGCGCGCTCGCCGACGAGCTCCGACACCGCTGCGTGCGACGCCGTCACGGGCTCGAGCGGAGCCGTGACCTGCGCCTTGCGGAGGAGGTCCTTGACCTCGCCGCGCTGCGACTCGGTCGCGACGGTGACGACGACACCCTCGGCGCCGGCGCGGGCCGTGCGGCCCGAGCGGTGCAGATACGCCTTGTGCTCGACGGGCGGGTCGACGTGGACGACGAGTTCGACCTCGTCGACGTGGACGCCGCGGGCGGCGACGTCCGTCGCCACGAGAACGCGCACGCCGCCCTTCTCGACGGGGGCGCCGAAGGCGGCGAGATTGCGCTCGCGCGCGTTCTGGCCGAGGTTGCCATGCAGGTCGACCGACGGGATGCCCGCCGCCGTGAGCTGCTTCGCGAGCTTCTTGGCCTGGTGCTTCGTCCGGGTGAACAGGATCCGGCGGCCGTGGCCCGACGCGAGGTGCTGTACGAGCGCGGGCTTCTCGTCGGCGGACGTGAGGAAGACACGGTGCGTCATGACGCCCTGCGGCACGCTCGCCTCGTCGACCTCGTGGAGGACCTCGTTCTGCAGGAAGCGGCGCACGAGCGTGTCGACGCCGCGGTCGAGCGTCGCGCTGAAGAGCATGCGCTGGCCGCCCTGCGGGGTGGCCGAGAGGATGCGCGTGACACCCGGGAGGAAGCCGAGGTCGGCCATGTGGTCGGCCTCATCGAGCACCGTGATCTCGACCGAGCCGAGGTTCGCGAAGCCCTGCTTCATGAGATCTTCGAGGCGGCCGGGGCACGCCACCACGATGTCGACGCCCGCACGGAGCGCCTGCTCCTGCGGGCGCTGGCCGACGCCGCCGAAGATCGTCGTGACCGTGAGGCCCGAGGCATCCGCCAGTGGACGGATGGTCGCCGCGATCTGCGTCGCGAGCTCGCGGGTGGGCGCCAGCACGAGGCCACGAGGGCGGTTCGGAGTGCGCTTCGCGGCGTACGCGCCCGAAAGACGCGCGACGAGCGGCAGCGCGAACGCGATGGTCTTGCCGCTGCCGGTGCGGCCACGGCCGAGGACGTCACGGCCGGCGAGGGAATCGGGAAGCGTGTCGCGCTGGATGGCGAACGCTTCGGTCTTGCCTTCTGCGGCAAGGACGGAAACGAGGTTCTCGGGCACGCCGAGAGAAGCGAAAGTAGACATGGGTGCTTTCAGTGATCGCACGCGCGCAGACCCTTCGACAGGCTCAGGGACCGTTGGCGCATCGGTGCGGAGGTTGGCGACGGCGCGGATTCGCGCATCGGTTCGCCGTTCGAAAAGTGTCACGGGCCGCATGAGTGAGGGCCGGGAGACGTGACGACGACGCAACGGCCCACGAAGGACCGTACGACAACCGTAGCAGGCCCCGGCAGGGAGCCGGCTGTGCGCCGTAGGCTGGGGCGATGCACGGCGAATACAAGGTCCCGGGCGGCAAGCTCGTCGTCGTCGATCTCGAGGAGCGCGACGGCCGTATCGCGGAGTTCCGGCTCGCGGGCGACTTCTTCCTCGAACCCGACGAGGCGCTCGGGGCGATCAATGCGGCGGTCGAAGGACTGCCTGTCGAGACGGATGCCGTGGGCATCGCGTCCGCCGTGCGCGCCGCGCTCCCCGCGGGCGCGCAGCTGCTGGGCTTCACCCCTGAGGCGGTCGGCACCGCGGTGCGCCGCGCGCTCGTGACCGCCCCCGGCTGGCGCGACTTCGACTGGGAGATCGTGCACGAGCATCCCGTCTCTCCGCGCATGAACCTCGCACTCGACGAGGTCCTCACGACGCGGGTCGGGGACGGTCGTCGCCGGCCGACGCTGCGCATCTGGGAGTGGGATGAATCGGCCGTCGTGATCGGCTCATTCCAGTCGCTGCGCAACGAAGTCGACCCCGACGGTGCTCGCACCCACGGATTCGACGTCGTCCGCCGCATCTCGGGCGGCGGCGCCATGCTCATGGCCGCGAACGCGATCATCACCTACTCGCTCTACGTTCCGGCATCCCTCGTCGCGGGTCTCACGTTCGCCGATTCGTACGCCTTCCTCGACGACTGGGTGCTGCAGGCGCTGCGCTCGCTCGGCATCGAGGCGACCTACCAGCCGCTCAACGACATCGCATCGCCGCAGGGCAAGATCGGCGGTGCGGCGCAGAAGCGCCTCGCGAACGGGGGAGTGCTGCACCACGCGACGCTGAGCTACGACATGGACGGTCAGGTCATGACCGAGGTTCTGCGCATCGGCCGCGAGAAGCTCAGCGACAAGGGCACGGTCTCGGCCGCGAAGCGGGTCGACCCGCTTCGGCGGCAGACGGGCCTTGCGCGCGAGGCGATCATCGAGCGCTTCATCGAGACGTTCGAGAAGCTCTACGGCGCTGTTCCGGGCACGATCTCAGCGGACGAGTACGCCGAGGCCGAGGCGCTCGTCGCCTCGAAGTTCGCGACCGACGCGTGGCTGAACCGCGTTCCGTGACGGGATCGGTCGTCATCCACGAGGGCGACAATCTCGAGGTGGTCCGGACGTTCGCGGACGCCTCGTTCACGCTGATCTATCTCGACCCGCCGTTCAACACCGGTCGCCCGCGCGAGCGCGCTGTCGAGACCGTACGCTCGGTCGGGGCAGCCGGCGGGCGGAAGGGGTTCCACGGGCGCGAGTACGAGCGACTGCGCGGCGACCTGCGCACCTACGACGACCGGTTCGACGACTACTGGGGGTTCCTCGAGCCGCGACTCGAGGAGGCGTGGAGGCTGCTCGCCGACGACGGCACGCTGTACGTGCATCTCGACTACCGCGAAGCGCACTACGCCAAAGTGCTGATGGATGCCCTGTTCGGCCGCGATCGCTTCCTCAACGAGTTGATCTGGGCGTACGACTACGGGGCCAAGTCGCGGCGGCGCTGGCCGACGAAGCACGACACGATCCTCGTCTACGTCAAGGATCCGGACCGCTACTGGTTCGACTCCGAATCCGTCGACCGCGAGCCCTACATGGCCCCCGGACTCGTGACCGCCGAGAAGGCGGCGCGCGGGAAGCTGCCGACGGATGTCTGGTGGCACACGATCGTGCCGACGACCGGTCGCGAGAAGACGGGCTACCCGACCCAGAAGCCCGAAGGCGTCCTGCGGCGGATCGTGCAGGCATCGAGCCGTCCGGGGGACCGCGTACTGGACTTCTTCGCCGGAAGCGGCACGACCGGCGCGGTCGCCTCCGCCCTCGGTCGTGATGCCGTTCTCGTCGATGCGAACCCCGAGGCGATCGCCGTCATGCGTGAGCGGATGCCGCACGCCGAGCTGGCCGGGCCGCGCCGCCCGTAGGCTGGATCGCATGCGATTCGGAACCTTCATCCCGCAGGGCTGGCGCTTCGACCTCGTCGGCATCGACCCGGCCGAAGAGTGGAGCACGATGCTCCGGCTGGCGCAGCGCGCCGATGCCGGCCCGTGGGAGTCGCTGTGGGTGTACGACCACTTCCACACGACGCCGGTCGCGAGCGCGGAGGCGACGCACGAGGCGTGGACCCTCATGTCGGCATTCGCCGCATCGACGTCGCGCATCCGCCTGGGCCAGATGTGCACGTGCATGGGCTACCGCAACCCGGCCTACCTCGCGAAGGTTGCCGCGACCGTCGACCACGTCTCGGGCGGGCGCACCGAGATGGGGATCGGCGGCGGCTGGTACGAGCACGAATGGCGCGCGTACGGCTACGGGTTCCCCGAGATCAAGGACCGGCTCGGGATGCTGCGCGAAGGCGTCGAGATCATGAACCAGGCGTGGACCACCGGCGCCGCGACGCTCGACGGCACGTACTACCAGGTCGACGGCGCGATCGTGCGCCCGCTGCCACGGCAGGAGGGCGGCATCCCGCTGTGGATCGCCGGCGGCGGTGAGAAGGTGACGCTGCGCATCGCGGCGACCTACGCGTCGTACACGAACTTCGGTGCGACGCTCGAGGAATTCGACCACAAGAGCGCCGTGCTCCGTGGTCACTGCGACGCGATCGGCCGCGACCTCGGCTCCCTCACTCGATCCACGAACTTCAACACGATCGTCGCGCCGACCGAGGCCGAGGCGCGCGATCGCCTCGCTCTCGTGAAGGCGCGACTGCTGCCCCATGTCGGCCAGGCGCACGCCGATCGCATCGAGCGCGACTACCTCGCGTCGCCCGCGTTCGGCACTCCCGAGCAGGTGGCGGAGCGACTCGCGCAGCGCGCGGAGCACGGGCTCGGCTACGCGATCCACTACTTCCCCGAGGCGGCCTACGATCTGAGCGGCGTCGAGCTGTTCGAACGCGAAGTGATCCCCGCCCTCACCTGACCAGGAGTGCGCGAACGCTCGCGTACCCGTCCGCGGCGACGTCGGGCATCTGCGGCGGACCGCCGAAGATCCGCGTGATTCCGGGATGCCGCGCCCATGCCGGCCAGTCGGGATCCCCGTCGCGGACGAACGCGACGGCGGAGCCGTGGACGGCCGCCGCAAGTCGTTGCGGCGGATCGCTGCCCGCGACGGCGGCGACGCCGTCCGCGCCGAGGCAGTCGAACCAGAACGGCACGTCGAGGCAGTGCAGCGCCCACGTGCGCGTCGGCGACGGCCAGGCGAAGCGGTAGGCGTACGTGGGGGCGTCACCGCGGGCATCCGCGACTCTGACGACGCCCGAGCGGAAGATCGCGTCGGTCGCGTAGCGTCCGAGCACCGCCGCCGTTCCCTTGCGCCGCTGCGCGGCATTGGCGGCGAGATATGCGCGGCGTACGTCGCGATCGGTCAGCAGCCGGCCCAGGAGCGGCCCGACCGGGAGGAAGCGGAGTTTGCCCTTCGCATCGTCGAGCACCATCGTGAATTCGTCGTCGGTCGTGCCGATCACGAGGGGCTTATCAGCCCCGACTCCGGATTCCAGCGACCCGAGGGTCGGCTGGGCCACGAGATCGCCGTCGATCGCCGGCCCCCACGGCAGGCCCTCGTCGATGAGGCTGCGCACGCCGGCGAGCGGATCGCGGCCGGGGGCTGCGGCCGCGGCATCCTGCAGCTTCTCGATCTCGGCCTCCGGGACAGAGCCGAATCCGTCGACGGTCGGGGAAACGCCCGCGAGGTGCGCGAGTTTGGCCGAGAGCGTGCGGGAACGCTCGACGCTGACGTCGGCCAGCGCGGGCGACAGCGCCCACGCCGCGCGGAACAGGTGCTGGGCCTTCGGCATGCCGAGGAGCGTGAGCACGGCTCCGCCACCGGCGGACTGACCCGCGATCGTGACGCGGGTAGGGTCGCCGCCGAACGCCGCGATGTTCGCCTGCACCCATTCGAGGGCCGCGAGCCAGTCGCGGACTCCGCGATTGCTCGGCGCGCCGGCGATGTGCCCGAAGCCGTCGAAGCCGAGGCGGTACGAGATCGACACCGTCACGATGCCGTCGCGATTGAACGATCGGCCGTCGTACCACGGGCTCGCGGGCGAGCCGGCGACGAATCCGCCGCCGTGGATCCAGACGAGCACGGGGAGCTTCGCGTCCGCGGCGCCCGGTGCGGGGGTGAAGACGTTGACGTTGAGCGTAGCGTCCCCCGGGATCGAGGGCTCGGGGATCAGGGTGATGCCCTTGTCGCCGCGCTGCGCGGTCGGTGCGTACTCGAGCGCGTCGCGCACGCCCTTCCACGGCTCTGGAGCGACGGGTGCGGCGAACCGCAGGTCGCCGACCGGCGCCTGTGCGAACGGGATGCCGAGGAACGCCGCGGACCGGCCGCGCCAGCGTCCGCGGACCCTGCCGGACGCGGTCTGCACCACGGGCGCGTCGGTCACGCGTCATCCTTCCGTCGGGGCGACAGCGCCTCGAACAGGGCGTCGATCGTCGCGGCCATGTCGACCGAGGGGTCGAGCATCCATTGCACCTGCATGCCGTCGGCGACGGCCTGGAACACGCGCGCGAGCGTCTCGGGGTCGATGCGGTCGGTGATCCGGCCATCGGCCTGCTCGCGGCCTATCGCGCCGATGAACACCTCGCGCAGCGATGCGCCCCGGTCGAGGAAGAACTGGTGCGCGGGATGCTCGGGGTCGGCGGCATCGACGGACATGCGTGAGAACAGCTGCACGAGTCCGGGGACCTCGCTGTTGTGACGGATGATGCCGAGGTAGCCGTCGCGCACGTCGGGGAGCAGCGCGGGATCGAGGGTGCCGGGCCCGAAGTGCACGACGTCCAGCTCATCGCGCTTGCGCAGGATCTCGGCGAAGAGCTCCTCTTTGCTGTCGAAGTAATGCAGGAGTCCGGCTTGGCTCAGGCCCACGGCGTCCGCGAGCTCCTTGACGGATGCTCCGCGGTAGCCTTCGCGGGCGATCACCTCGAGTGCGCGCTCGAGGATCTCTTCGCGTTTCGCGACTCCCTTGGCGTACGAGCCTCGTCGTCCTTGCTGCGGCGTGGGCATGAGGCCAGTAAACCGAACGACGCTTGATTATCAAAACCTCCTGTCATACGGTTTTGGCGTCGGCATCCACGGCGGATGCCCGAGAGGACCCGACGATGACGTCAGAACCCGAACTCGCCCCCGCAGCACCCATGACGGAGAACACCTTCGTCGCTACCGCCGCCGGGAACGACGATCCGCCGCCGCCCGTCAAGGGCCTGCGCCGTCTCATGGTGTGGATCATCCCGGCGAACCTGGGCATCTTCATGCTGTGGGGGGCGGTGCCCGGCATCCTCCTGCCGCAGCAGATCACACTCGCCTTCGGCGACGAAGGGCAGATCAACGTCGCCAACCTCGCGATCGTGTCCACGATCGGCGCGTTCGCGGCGATGGTCGCCCAGCCGATCGCCGGTCAGATCTCCGACCGCACGCGCTCGCGGTTCGGCCGACGTGCGCCATGGATCGTCCTCGGCGCGCTGGCCGGTGCGCTGTCGCTCATCGGACTCGCGTTCGCCAACTCGCTCGTCGGCTTCATCATCGCGTGGACGCTCGTGCAGATCTCCTTCAACTTCGCGCAGGGACCGCTGTCGGCGATCATGCCCGACCGCGTTCCGGTGCGCCGTCGCGGCACCTTCTCGGCGCTCACCGGCATCGGGCTCATGGTCGGTGCCATCGGCGGTCAGATCGTCGGATCCATCTTCTTCAACAGCGTCGTGACCGGCTACCTCGTCTTCGCCGTGTTCGCGATCGTCATGTTGACGCTCTTCGTCGTCTTCAACCCCGACTATTCGAGCGAGAAGCTGCAGCCCGAGCCGTTCAACCTGGTCGAATTCCTCAAGACGTTCTGGGTCAACCCGATCAAGCATCCCGACTTCTTCTGGGCGTTCACGGGCCGCCTGCTGCTCTACACCGGCTACTTCGCCGTGACCGGCTACCAGCTCTACCTGCTGCAGTACTACTTCGGGATCGAGCACCCCGAGACGGTCATCCCGATCCTGGGTCTGCTGAGCCTCGTCGGCATCGTCATCTCGATCGTCGTGTCGGGTCCCCTCTCCGATCGGCTCGGCCGGCGCAAGCCCTTCGTGTTCGCCTCGGCGATCGTCGTGAGCGTGGGGTTCCTGCTGCCGTGGATGTGGCAGGACATCACCGCGTGGATGATCATGACCTTCATCGCGGGCTTCGGCTTCGGCATGTTCCAGGCGGTCGACACAGCCCTCATCAGCGAAGTGCTGCCCTCGGCCAAGAGCTTCGCGAAGGACCTCGGCGTCGTCAACATCGCGGCGACGCTTCCGCAGACCCTCGCGCCGGGCGTAGCCGGTCTGATCGTGCTCGCCTTCGGCTACCAGGGACTGTTCCCCGTCGCGATCGTGCTCGGTGTCCTCGGCGCCTTCGCGATCTGGCCGATCAGATCCGTCAAGTGACACTCCCCACCCGATACGAAAGCTGATGAGATGACCGATATGACCGAACTGACCCTGGAAGAGAACGCGTCCCTGACGAGCGGCGCGAGCTTCTGGTACACCAAGCCCATCGAGCGGGCGGGCATCCCTTCGCTCACGCTCACCGACGGCCCGCACGGATTGCGCAAGCAGCGCGAGGGCGGCGACCACCTCGGCATCGGCGACAGCGTGCCGGCGACGTGCTTCCCGCCCGCCGTCGCGCTCGGCTCGTCCTGGGACGTCGAACTCGTGGCGCGCGTGGGAGAGGCGCTCGGCGTCGAGACCTCGATCGAGGGCGTCGCGGTGCTGCTGGGCCCGGGCGTGAACATCAAGCGCTCGCCGCTGTGCGGCCGCAACTTCGAGTACCTCTCAGAGGACCCGATCGTCTCGGGCGTGCTGGGCGCCGCGTATGTGAAGGGCGTGCAGTCCCAGGGTGTGGGCACGTCGCTCAAGCACTTCGCGGCCAACAACCAGGAGGACGACCGCATGCGCTCGTCGTCCGATGTCGACCCGCGCCCCCTTCGCGAGATCTACCTCCGCGGGTTCCAGCGGGTCGTCGAGGACGCCCAGCCGTGGACCGTCATGTGCTCCTACAACCGCATCAACGGCGTCTACGCGTCGGAGGACCCGTGGCTGCTCACACAGGTCCTGCGCGACGAATGGGGCTTCGACGGTCTCGTCGTCTCGGATTGGGGTGCCGTCAACGAGCGCGTCGCGGGTCTCGCAGCGGGCATGGACCTCGAGATGCCGTCATCGAACGGCGTCACCGATGCGCAGATCGTGGCGGCGGTGCAGAACGGCTCGCTCGACGAGTCTGTCGTGGATGTCGCGGCCGGCCGCGTGCTCGACCTCGTGCGCAAGGCGCAGGCGGGTGCGGGCGCGGTGCGGGGCCCGCTCGACGTCGATGCCCACCACGCGCTCGCGCGCGAAGCGGCGGGGCGGGGCATCGTGCTCCTCAAGAACGAGGGCGCCGTGCTGCCGCTCGCGAAGGACGCGAGGATCGCGGTCATCGGCGAATTCGCCGAGGCGCCGCGCTATCAGGGCGCCGGATCGTCGATGATCAATCCCACCCGCCTCGACAATGCGCTCGACGAGATCCGCGCCCTCGCAGCGCGTGACGTCGCGTACGCGAAGGGCTTCGGCATCCACTCGTCGACGACGGACGCCGACAACGCGGGGCTGCGGACGGAGGCGGTGGATGCCGCGGCCGCCGCCGAGGTCGTCGTGCTGTTCCTCGGCCTGCCGGCGCGCCTCGAGTCCGAGGGCTACGACCGCGAGGACATCGATCTGCCGGCGGAGCAGCTCGCCCTGCTCGACGCCGTGCTCGAGGTGAACCCGAACGTCGTCGTCGTCGTCTCGAACGGCGGCGTCGTGGCGCTGCCCTTCGCCGCTCGCGTCCCCGCGATCCTCGAGGGCTGGCTTCTCGGCCAGGCGGGCGGGGGCGCGATCGCCGACGTCCTCTACGGCGACGTGAACCCCTCCGCGAAGCTGACCGAGACGATCCCGCTGCGCCTCGAAGACACCCCTGCGTATCTCGACTTCCCGGGGGAGTTCTCGCACACGCGCTACGGCGAGGGCCTGTTCGTCGGCTACCGCTGGTACGACGCGCGACGGATGGACGTCGCATTCCCGTTCGGGCATGGAATCTCCTACACGACGTTCGCGTACGGTGATGCTTCTGCCGTACGTGGTGCCGACGGCGACATCGAGGTGACCGTCGAGGTCGCCAACACGGGCGACCGCGCAGGCCGAGAGATCGTGCAGGTCTACACGTCGGTGCCGGGAGGGAGGGTGCAGCGTCCCGTGCGCGAGCTGAAGGCGTTCACCTCCGTCGAGCTCGCCGCCGGTGAGACTCGTCAGGTCAGCATGACCGTCCGGCGCGACGACCTCGCATATTGGGACATCCGCTCGGACTCCTGGGTCGTCGAGGGCGGGACGTACGTCATCGACGTCGCGGCGTCGAGCCGCGACATCCGCACCTCCGCCTCCGTCGACGTGGAGGGGGACGCCGTCACCCTGCCGCTGTCGAAGACGTCGTCGATCGGCGAGGTCATGGCGCACCCCGTCGTCGGCCCGATGGTGCAGGCGGCGATCGCGCAGATGATGGGGTCGATGGACGGCGCCGCCGCGATCATGCCCGAGGGCGTGGACGCCTCCAAGATGATGGAGTCGTTCCCGATCGGCCGGGCGGGCATGTTCGCCGCCGCGAGCGGCAGCCCCGGCGGTGTGAGCCCCGAGATGATCGACGGCCTGATCGCGATGGCGAACGCCCCGCAGGGCTGAACCCGGACGCGGCTTGCCGCCGCGAGAACTCATCTGCGTGGCGAGGACATCCCGATCACCGGTGTTCTCGTCCCGCGGATGGGTTCTCGCGGTTCTGGAGGGTCAGGACGAGAGGAAGGCCAGCAGAGCTTCGTTGACCTCGGCGCCGTGCGTCCACAGCAGGCCGTGCGGCGCGCCTTCGATCTCGACGTAGGTCGCCTCGGGCAGGAGGTCGCGGAATTTCCGCGCTGTCTTGTCGATCGGCAGGATGTTGTCGGCCGTGCCGTGCAGGATGAGCGTCGGCACCGTCACCGCCGGGATGTCGGCGCGGAAGTCGGTCGGCCACGTGAGCGGGGCGGCGGCGATGCCGGCGTTGCCCGCCTGCGTCGCGACCTGGATGGATGCGTCGACCGCGGCCTGCGAGATGCGCGAGCCGAGATTGTCGTCCAGGTTGTAGAAGTCCTTGTAGAAGCCCTCGATGAACGCGTAGCGGTCGTCCTTCACCTGCGCCGCGATGTCGTCGAAGAAGTCCTGCGGCCCCGCTCCGTCGGGGTTGTCGTCGGTGATGAGCAGGAACGGCTCGAGCGAGCCGAGGAACGCGGCCTTCGCAACGCGTCCCGCGCCGTAGCGCGAGAGGTAGCGCGCGACCTCGCCCGTGCCCATCGAGAACCCGACGAGCACGGCGTCGGTCAGGTCGAGGTCCTCCATGAGCACGTGGAGGTCGGCCGCGAAGGTGTCGTAGTCGTACCCCGACGCGGTCTTCGACGATGCGCCGAATCCGCGCCGGTCATAGGCGATGACCCGGTAGCCGGCGTCGAGGAGCGCGGCCTGCTGCTTGTTCCAGGACTCGCCGTTGAGCGGGAAGCCGTGGATCAGGACGACCGGCTGCCCGTCACCCTGGTCGGTGTAGTACAGGTCGATGTCGGTCGAGTTCTCGGTGCCGACGGTGAGGTATGCCACGTTTCGCTCCTTCCGCCCCGCCCGCCGCGGGCGGAGCCAACCTCGACGCTAGAGCGCGGCATCCGGACCCGCCAGGGGTTGACGCGAAACGTCGCGCGACGTTCACCCGTCGCGGTGAGCGCCCTGTGACGGCGTGACGGTGAAGACCGTCGGCGCGCGGAAGCCGGACGCCGCGAACACGGATGCCACGGCCGCGCGCACCTCGTCGACCCGGTCGTGGGGGACGAGGGCGATCGCCGCGCCGCCGAAACCACCTCCTGTCATGCGCGCGCCGATCGCACCCGCGCCCAGAGCGGACTCGACGGCGGCGTCGAGTTCGAGGGTCGAGATCTCGAAGTCGTCGCGCATCGAGGCGTGCGACGCTGTCAGCAGGTCGCCGATGGATGCCGCGCCCTCCTCGGTCAGGGTGCGGACGGTATCGAGCACTCGCTGGTTCTCGGTGACGATGTGGCGCACACGCCGGAAGGTGACGTCGTCCAGCAGGTCCTGGGCGCGCGGCAGGTCGTCGATGCCGACGTCACGCAGCGCGGACACCCCGAGGACGGACGCTCCGTGCTCGCACGACGCGCGGCGCTCTCGGTAGCCGCCCGTCGCGTGGGCGTGCGTGACGTTCGTGTCGATCACGACGAGATCGAGACCGGCGTCGGCGAAGCCCAGGTCGATGACTCGCGCGTCGAGAGACCGGCAGTCGAGGAAGATCGCGGAGTCTGTGCGGCCGAGCATCGACGCCATCTGGTCCATGATGCCCGTAGGGGCGCCGACGGCCTCGTTCTCGGCCGTGCGACCCACCTGAGCGAGGGTGACGGGGTCGAGGCCGAGACCCCACGTGTCGTTCAGCGCCGATGCCGTCGCCCCTTCGATGGCCGCCGATGACGACAAGCCGGCGCCGACCGGCACATCGGAGGCGAAGGCGAGGTCGACACCGGAGACACCCGTCGCTCCCGTCCGCCGGAGCAGTGCCCACGCGACGCCCAGCGGGTAGCGCGCCCACTCCACGATCTCGTCGCGCCTGTCGGGGAAGACCTCATCGAGCTGCGCGAGCGGCAGCTCGACCGGGTTCTCGTCGAAGGTCGAGATCACGCGGACGACGCCGTCGTCGCGGGAGCCGAGGGCCACCCGGGTGCGGTGCTCGATCGCGAAGGGCAGCACGAAGCCGTCGTTGTAGTCGGTGTGCTCGCCGATCAGGTTGGCGCGGCCGGGAGCCGACCAGGTGCCCGAAGGCTGGGTGCCGAAGGCGCCTGAGAAGAGGCGGGTCGCGGACGTGGGGACCATCACTGCACCTCCGGAACCCGCGCGACGGCGTCGCGCAGTCTCTCGGCTGCGGCTTCGGGCAGCACATCGCCGATCCACGCGCCCATCGCCGCTTCGGACCCGGCGAGGTACTTCAGGCGATCGACGGCGCGCCGGGGGGACGTGATCTGCAGATTGAGGCGCACCGCGTCGCGGCCGCCGTCCGCGGGCGCCTGATGCCATGCGGCGATGTAGGGGGTGGGGGTCTCGTACAGTGCGTCGACGCCGCGGAGCAGGCGGAGGTAGAAGGGAGCGAGCTCGTCGCGCTCGGCGTCCGTCGTCTCGGCGAGGTCGGCGACGTGCCGGTGCGGCAGCACATGCACTTCGAGGGGCCAACGGGCGGCGAACGGCACGAAGGCGGTCCAGTGCTCGCCCTGGAGGATGACGCGCTCGGACGCGCTCTCGGACTCCAGGATCCGCGCGAAGAGGTCGGGGCCTTCGCGATCGATCGACGCGAGCAGCGAGGTCGTTCGCGGAGTCACGTAGGGGTAGGCGTAGATCTGGCCGTGCGGGTGGGCGAGCGTGACGCCGATGGCCTCGCCGCGATTCTCGAACGGGAAGACCTGCGCGACGCCGGGCAGCGCCGACAGCGCAGCGGTGCGATCGGCCCACGCTTCGATCACCGTGCGGGCACGTGTCGGGGTGAGGGTGCCGAACGACCCGGAGTGCTCGGGGCTGAAGCACACGACCTCGCACCGGCCGACCGACGGCAGGGTGCGGTCGAGCCCCGGGGCATCGAGGTCATCGGAGCCGCCGAGCGCGGGGCCGAACGACGGGGACTTGTTCTCGAACACCGCGACGTCGTAGAGCGACGGGATCTCGGAGGGGTTGCCGGGCGACTGCGGTGCGAGCGGATCCAGCTCGGCCGGCGGCAGGAAGGCGCGGTTCTGCCGGGCGGCGGCGATCGAGACCCAGTCCCCGGTGAGGACGTCGCGACGCATCGACGCTGTCTCGGGTCGAGGGTCGAGCAGGCGGGCGTCGATCGAACGCTCCGGCGGCAGGGTGGTTCCCGGGTCGTCGTAGTAGATCAGCTCGCGGCCGTCGGCCAGGCTCGTCGAGCGCTTCACGACCCCCGCGCCGAGCGTCTCGGGCGTGCCGTACTCAGGAAGATCACGCATGTTCACGTCAACACGGTAGCAATCGAGCCGTGGTAACGTCAACATGCCTGAGTTGTGCACGGGAGGTGCGGGTGGACGACGACATCGCGGCGCTGCTGCGGCTCGAAGCCGAAGAGGAGCGGAAGCGGAGCGGCGCCCCACGCGGTCGGCGCGCAGCCGATTCTTCGCGGCGGGTGTCGATGGCGGATGTCGCGGCGCGAGCCGGCGTGTCGGGCCAGACCGTCTCGCGGGTCGTCAACGACAGCCCGCGCGTCGATCCGGCGACGCGCGCACGCGTCGAAGCTGCGATGCTCGACCTCGGCTACCGCCCGCACCGCGCCGCTCGCGCCCTGAGGACGGGCCGCAGTCAGACGATCGGGCTGGTCGTGTCGACGCTCGCGACGGTCGGCAACTTCCGGATGCTGCAGGCCGTCGCCGACGCGGCGGCGGCGCGTGGCTACGCGCTCACCGTGGTCACCGCGACCGGTCCGGGTTCGGTCGCCGACGCGTTCGAGCGACTGCGCGAGCAGGGCGTCGACGGCGCGATCGTCCTCAACGAGGCGACGGCGATCGCTCGGGACGCCGCGGCCCCTGCGGGACTGCGCCTCGTCGTGGTCGACTCGTCCGCCGATGACCGCTTCGGCGTCGTCGGATCCGATCACGAGGGCGGCGCCTTCGCGGCGACGCGGCATCTTCTCGCGGCCGGCCATCAGATGGTGTGGCACATCGCGGGACCCGAAGACTCCTTCGCGGCGGCGGCGCGGGAGCGCGGCTGGCGCGCGGCACTCGCGGGCCGCGCGACGCCCGACCCGATCCGCGGCGACTGGACCGCGGCATCCGGACACTCGGCCGGACTCGCCCTGCCCGCCGACGTCACCGCTGTCTTCTGCGCCAACGATCAGATGGCCCTCGGAGCCATGCGCGCGCTCGCCGACACGGGCAGGCGCATCCCCGACGATGTCGCGGTCGTGGGCTTCGACGACGTCGCCGACGCGGCGGACTTCCGGCCGCCGCTCACGACCGTCCGTCAGGACTTCGACGCGCTGGGGGAGCGGGCGGTGACCGCCCTCGTCGGGTCGATCGGCGGCGCAGCGCCCGTCGCCGAGATCGTGCCGACGCGCCTCATCGTGCGCGAGAGCGCGCCCTGACACCGCGAATCAACACGATCTTCACGATTCGACGCGTTCCGCGCGGGAGCAGCGAGTGCTCTTGTGAAGATCAGGTTGATTCGGTGATCGCCCGCCAGGGTCCGCGCGACACGACGCGCACGGCGTCGAGTGCGAGGAGCGCGTCGACGGATGCCACGCGCCGCGCAGCGGCGGACTCGGGCACCCAGATGGTCGAGCCTGCGGCGAGGGGGAGGAGGTGCAGCGTCAGCTCGCCGGCGTGCAGGCAGAGGTCGAGGATGCTCGCGGTCCACACCGAACCGTCCCAGAAGCGGTCATCGACCGTCGCGCCGGCCAGTCGCAGTTCGCCGACGTCGCCCGCCCAGTCGATCTCGAGCACGGCGTCGTGTCGGGGGTCGCTCGCCCACCGGGGAAGTTCGAGCCCGAAGACCGCCGCATGCCGGTCGAACGCTTCGGGCGACGGAGCCGAGTGCCGTTGCCCGGCGAAGCCGTAGTCCACGGGCGGGTCCTGTGCGGGCGTGAGCGCCGTGACCGCGACGTCCGCGCGCAGGGCGGGCACGCCCCGCGGTGCCGCCCGCAGCGTCATCCACGAGCGGGTCGTGGGGTCGTAGCGCTCGACCAGGGGTTCATCGTCGTCCGACCGCACGAAAAGGTCGGCATCGTCCCACATGAGTTGGGCGTCGGTGCGGTACAGGGTGCGTTCCGCGCCGGGGCGCACCCAGATGCGCCGCGCGTCGGTCGAGGCGAGCACGAGCACGGGCACGTCGTCGATGGCACCCGGCTCGACGATCCGCGCAGGATCTTCGCCGATCGCGAGCTCGACCGGGATGCCGTCGTCCGCGACGAGGACGAGGGTCGGGCCCGGGAGAAGGGTGAGGGCGGATGCCGTCGCCCATCGCACGGCGGACTCGCCCACGCGAAGTCCGAAGGGCCACCGCGCGAGCGTCCCGGACGGGACGTCGACCGGTCGGTCGGGGAACACGAGATCGGAGCCGATCCGGACCCGCGTCGGTGCCGATCGCCCGAGCGGCTCGTGCGGCTGGTGCGTGTTGACGAAGACGAAGCCGGATGCTCCATCCGACCGCACGGCCCACCGCAGCGTCTCGCTGTCGTGCACGCTATGCGGGAGCACGTCGGGAAGGGCGGACGGCAAATCGGCCAGTGGCGCGCCGAAGGCGTCGAGGAAGGCGTGCTGCCCTCGGAGCACAGCCGCGCTCTCTCTCAGATCGCCCGCCTGTCCGATCGGAGCATGGAAGTCGTAGGACAGTCGCGTCATGTCGTTCGGGTAGCCCGTCGCGTGCGACTCCTCGAGTCCGGAGCCGGGATTCGTCCCACCCGCGTACATGTAGTAGCCCTGCCACATCGAGCCGTTGCCGATCTTCGTGTGAGCGACGGCGGCGACATCCGCGCCGACCGGCCAGGGGCGTCGGTGATAGGCCGTCGCCATCCCGCCCGCGAGCTCGCAGGTCGCAGGCGGGAAGGCGGAGGGCGAGGCATCCATCGTCGTCTCGCCGAACCCCTGCGTCGCACGCACGTCGGCGCCCACCCCGGGGTCGTCCCACACGTGGCTGAAGAAGTAGTGCTGACGGAAGGTGTCGTCCCACGGGGCTTCGGGCTCGGTCCAGAAGCCGTCGCCGTACCCACCGTAGAGCGGGAAGACCTCGCCATCGGGAAGCTGCGCCCCGCCCCATGCGGTCGCTGTCCACAGGGGCGCGGCGATCCCGGCCTCGCTGGCGAGCCGCTTGAGTGTCACGAGATGTTCGGGACGGTCGTAGAGCTCGTTCTCGAGCTGGATGGCGATGATCGGCCCGCCGGGTCGTGCGCGCCCGTCGAGAGCTTCGGCGAGCTGGCCGAACCACTCGGCGACGAGCGCGAGATACGCGGGGTCGTCGGTGCGATGTGCGACCGTCGCCTGCTGCACCCAGTCGGGAAAGCCACCGTTGCGCGCTTCGCCGTGCGCCCACGGCCCGATGCGGAGCGCGACATCGAGTCCGGCCCCCGCGCATTCGTCGACGAACGCCCCGACATCGAGTGCTCCGTCGAATCGCGGCTCGCCGCGGAGCGGCACGTGGTGCAGCCAGAACACGTAGGTAGACGCGACCGTGATGCCGCCGGCGCGGAGCTGTCTCGCGCGCTCGCCCCAGCGCGCCCGGGGGATGCGGCTGTAGTGCAGTTCGCCCGAGATCGGAATCCACGGCACGCCGCCTCGCAGGATCGCGCGGTCGGTGACCACGAGGTCACGAGCCGACTCGTGCGGCGCGGGCATCGGTGCGAAGGCGGGCGCGGCATCCCACGCTCTCGGTGTGATCGTGACGTCCATCTACAGCCCCGCGACGACGGCGTTGTCGAGCAGGTCGGTGTCGACGTCGGGCGTGGCGAGGTTCGTCAGCAGGATGTACGCGAGACCGGCTGACGGGTGGATCGCGAACTGCGCGCCGGACCAGCCGCCGTGGCCGTACGTGTCTCGGTCGATGAGGCCCGGCGCGCGCGTGCGCAGGTTCCAGGTGAAGCCCCAGTCCTGACCGCGCTCGGCGGGGTATGGCTCGAGGCGCGGTATGTCGCCCGTCAATGGTCGGAGCATCATCGCGTGCGTCGCGGGCTGCACGATCTCGCCCGCGTCGCGCAGAAGCGCCGCGCCGATCGCGAGCAGATCGCCCGCGCGGCCGATGAGTCCGGCGCCCGGGCTGCGGAGTGCGACGAAGCGGTCGATGTCGAGTCCTGCGTCGGCGGCGCCGACGACGACGTGCGGATCGGATGCCTCGTCGAGTGTGAGTCCGTCGGCGCCGAGCGCCGCGGCCCACTCCGCGATGTCGTCGGCCCAATAGCGCCCTGTCGCGTGGGCGGTGAGAGCCGCCATGCCCTCGAACGCGAGGGTCGAGTAGCGCGACATCGTGCCCGCACGGAAGTCCCGCCCCGCGGCGAGCAGGTCATCGCGCTGCGGCGTCGCGCTGTCGAGCGCAGGCTCGGCGATGCCCGACGTGTGACTCGCGAGATGCCACAGTCTGACGGTGTCGTCGCGGTCCGCGCCGAAGCCGGGCAGCGCCGCCGACAAGGGGGTCTCGGGGTTCAGCAGACCGCGCTCGATCGCCCGCGCGGCGGTGAGACCGGTGAGCGGCTTGGTCACCGAGAAGAGCCGGAAGTGATCGTCGATCTTCGCCACGCGGCCGTCGGTCGCGCCGAACGCATCGAGTGCGACGACGCCGTCCGCTGTCGCGATGCCCAGCACAGCAGTCGGGAGATCCCCGTCCGCGACGATGCGGCGCGCCCAGTCGAAGGCGTGCGAGAAGCGGTCGGTCATCATTCCACCTCGTGTCCGAGATCGGGCCGCGCGAGGAGGCGCGCGGAGGATTGGGTGATCGCCTCGAGTTCGACGATCGCGATCGTGTTCTCGCCAGCGCGGGTCGCGGGGCCGGGGACGAAGAGCGTGCGCTGCGGGCCCCGGCGCCAGTATCGGCCGAGGAAGAATCCGTTGATCCACGCGTAGCCCTTGCCCCACCCGCGGGTGTCGAGGAACAGGTCGGCCGGGCCATCGAGGGTGAAGCACCCGCGCAGTCCCGCGGGACCGGCGACGTGCGGGGCGGGCGCAGCATCCATCACCACGTCGTACAGCCCGGGCACGTCGATTGTCCGCACGCGCCACGGCCCGGGCAACGCTTCGCCGTCGACGAGCGGAGCGCCGATGAGGCCCTTGGGTTCGCCGATCTTCGTGTCGTAGTTCACGCGGCCGGTCTCTTCGACGAGCAGGCGGAGCGTGTCACCTGCGGGGATCGGCGTCGCCAGGTCGCCGATGGTGCGCTGCAGGATGCCGGCGGGCCGGTCGTCGACGCTGAGCCAGGCGTAGTCGCGGACCTCGGCCGCGAGCGTGGTCGAGCGGGAGGTGCCGAGGGATGTCTCGTACGAGACGAGGGCGACGCCCGGGCCGAGTTCGTCCATCGTGGGCGGCGCGGCGAACTCGCCGAGGTCGACTCCCGTGAGCGGATCGCCGACCGGTTCGAGTGCGACCTCGAAGACCGGGGCGTCCACCGGAGCGGGAAGCTCGCCGGCGGGCACCGGGGCGTGCTTCGCGATGACGTCCCGGAAGGCGCGGAACTTCTCGGTGACATCACCCGACTCGCTGATCGGGGAGTCGTAGTCGTACGACGTCACCATGGGCAGGTAGCGGCCGGAGTCGTTCGCTCCGGCGGTGAGGGCGAAGTTCGTTCCACCGTGGATCATGTAGATGTTGACGGATGCCCCGGCGGACAGCAGCTCGTCGAGGTCGCGGGCACTGTCGGCGAAGTTCGTCGTGTGATGCTTCTCGCCCCAGTGGTCGAACCAGCCGCACCAGAACTCCATGCACATGAGCGGCCCGGTGGGCTGATGCTCCCGCAGCACCGCGAGGCGCTCGCCGATCCGCGAGCCGAACGACCCCGTCTTGTGGAGCCCCTCGTGCGCGCCGCCCTCGAGCATGTGCGGAATCGGCTGATCGACCTGCGTGAGCGGCACCGTGATGCCCGCCTCTCGGGTGACGCGGATGAGCTCCGCGAGGTAGGCCTTGTCGGAGCCGTACGCGCCGTACTCGTTCTCGATCTGCACGAGGATGACCGAACCGCCGGTGTCGATCTGCCGCGGCACGATGATCTCGTTCACTCGCTCGAGATAACCCGTCACCGCCTCGAGATAGCGCGGATCCGAACTGCGCAGGCGCAGGTCAGTGTCGGCGGTCAGCCACGTGGGAAGCCCGCCGTTGTGCCACTCGGCGCACACGTAGGGCCCAGGGCGCACGATGGCGTGCAGCCCCTCCTCGGCGATCAGATCCAGGAACCGACCGAGATCGCGGGGGCCCGAGGCATCCCACTCCCCGCGCACCGGCTCGTGGAAGTTCCACATGACGTAGGTCTCGATCGCGTTGAGACCCATCAGCTTCGCAGTGCGGATGCGATCCCGCCACTGGTCCGGATGCACGCGCGGGTAGTGCATCGCGCCCGAGATGATGCGGTGCGGCTGCCCGTCGAGGAGGAAGTCGCGTTCGCCGATCTCGAATCGGGAGGGGGGAGTCGTCATCGTCGTCCTCGGGTCGTGGGTGGGCTCAGCTTATCGGGGAAGCGTTTTCCGGTCGAGCCTTCTCACGGGACGACGAGCACGCCGTTGCGGCGGTGCGGAAGCCGGGCGAGCGAGTCGTCACGCAGCGCGTCGGGAAGCAGTTCCTGCGGTGCGGACTGGTAAGCGACGGGCCGCAGGAAGCGGCGGATCGCCGTCGCACCGACGGACGTGTGCAGCGACGTCGTCGCAGGCCAGGGTCCGCCGTGCTGCTGCGACCACGTCACGGCGACACCGGTCGGCCAGCCCGCGAACAGCACGCGACCGGCGCGCGCCTGCAGCAGCGCGAGCGTCTCGGCGACCTCGTCGCCCGATTCGGAATGAAGCGTCGCGGTGAGGCTTCCCGGCACGGCGCGCAGCGCCGCGTGCAACTCCCCCTCGGACGCATACCGGACGAGCACCGTCACCGGTCCGAAGCACTCCTCGAGCAGCACCTCGGGACGTGCGGCCACGGAGACGGCATCCGTCGCGAGAACGATCGGGGCGGCGCCGCCGTCGGGGCCCGTGCCGTTCGCGATCACCTCGACCGACGGGTCGGCCTCGAGGTGCGCGATCCCCTCGGGGAACGCAGCGGTGATGCGGTCGGTGAGGAGCGCTCCGCCGGTCGTGCCCGGCACGAGGGCGGCGACGGATGCTTCGAACCCCGCCTCGGCGGGAACGAAGACGACGCCGGGCTTCGTGCAGAACTGCCCGACGCCCATCGTGAACGAACCGGCCAGTCCCTGCGCGAGCTCGTCGCCGCGCGCCGTGACGGCGGCGGCAGTGACGACGACCGGGTTCACGCTGCCGAGCTCGCCGTAGAACGGGATGGGGTCGGGGCGAGCCGTCGCGAGATCGAAGAGCGCACGGCCGCCCGAGAGCGATCCCGTGAATCCCGCGGCTTGGATGAGCGGATGCTGCACGAGCGCGTTGCCCGCTTCGCGACCCTCGACCAGCGCGAGCGATCCGGCCGGGGCGCCGGCGACTTCGAGCGCTGCCGACACGACCTCTGCCGTGCGGCGCGAGAGCTCGGGATGACCCGAGTGGGCCTTCACGACGACGGGGGCACCGGCGGCCAGCGCGGATGCGGTGTCGCCGCCGGCGACCGAGAACGCGAAGGGGAAGTTCGAGGCCGAGAAGACCGCGACCGGTCCGACCGGCACGAGCAGGCGCCGCAGCTCGGGGCGCGGCGGCGTGGCCGAGGCATCCGCGTCGTCGACCGTGAGCTCGAGGTACGAGCCCTCTTCGACGGCGTTCGCGAAGAGGCGCAGCTGGCCCGACGTGCGCGCGACTTCGCCGCGCAGGCGCGTCTCGCCGAGGCGCGTCTCGCGGTCGGCGATCGGCACGAGCTCGTCGACGGCGGCATCGAGGGCGTCGGCGGCCGCGTTCAGCCACGTCGCGCGTTCCGCGGCGCTCGACCGCGCCCACAGCGGGGCGGCGGCCGCGGTCTTCTCGAGGATCGTCTCGAGCTCTTGCAGGGTCGTGTTCATGTCATGCCTCTCTGAAGCGCAGGCCGAGTCCTTCATGGGCCGTCTCGGTGAGACGCCCGGACGAGATCGAGACGGGGCTGGGGTCGCGCAGCGCACCGAGGTCGCCGAACCCGGCATCCTCCACGTCCTCCGCCCACGGGTCGCCCGCGAGCGTCAGGGCGATCTGCCCGGACAGCTCCGGAAGGAGGTGCGGATGCAGCGCAGCGCCGTGCTCGGAGGCGAGCGCCGCGATGCGCCGGAACGGCGTGATGCCGCCGACGCGGACGATGTTGGGCTGCACGATGTGCGCGGCGCCCGCGCGAAGATAGTCGCCGAAGCGGTGGGTGGTATGGAGGTTCTCGCCCACCGCGATCGGCACGTCGATGCGGCGCGCGAGTTCGGCGTGGCCCGCGAGGTCGTCGGCGCGCAGTGGCTCCTCGATCCACGCGGGCGAGAAGCCCGCGAGCGCCTCGATCGCGGCCGTCGCCCGGGTGAGGTCCCACCGCTGGTTGGCGTCGATCATGAGGCCGAGGTCGGGCCCGAGCAGCTCGCGCACGGAGGCGACGCGGTCGACGTCCTCGGCGAGGTCGGGCTTTCCGACCTTGATCTTGACGGCAGGCAGGCCCGCGTCGATCCAGCGCCCCACCTGGGCGAGCAGCTCGTCGAGCGTGTAGTGCAGGTTCACGCCGCTTCCGTACACGCGGGCGCTGTCCCGCCGACGGCCGAGGAGCGACGACACCGACTCACCCGCGGCACGGGCCGCGGCGTCCCACAGCGCGAGGTCGAGCCCCGCGAGGGCGATCGTCGTGAGCCCGCCGCCTCCCGCTTCATGCAGGTGACGCCAGACCGCATCCCAGATCGTCTCGGGGTCGGCATCGCTTCCGACGGCGACGGGGGCGATGTCGTCGACAAGCAGCGCATGGACGGCGGATGCCCCGATCTGCGGTGTCCACGAGAAGCCCCAGCCTTCGACGCCGTCCGAGCGCACGACGTGCGTCGCGATGACGCCGACCGACGTGACATCGGCGGCCCAAGGACGCGAGAGCGGCACGCGCAGCGGCCGGGCGTCGAAGGCCGAGATGGTGGTCACAGCAGCGCTCGCCCGGCGGCGAGGATCTCGGCGAGGCGCGCCTCCTGGTCGGGGGTCGGGTCGACGAGCGGCGCACGCACGCCGCCGAACGGCAGTCCGCCGAGTCGCAGGCCCGCCTTGATGAGCGAGACCCCGAACCCCGGCGTCTCGTCGCGCAGCGCGACGAGCGGCGTGTAGAAGGCATCCAGCAGCGCGATCCGCCGCGCCTCATCGCCGTCGACGTACGCGCGGTAGAAGGCGTTCGCGACCTCGGGCGCCATCGCGAACGCGGCGGAAGAGTAGAGCGGCATGCCGATGCCACGGTAGGCGGCCTGCGTGAGCTCGGCGGTGAGCAGGCCGTTGAAGAACGCGAAGTCGCGCCGACCGGTCTCGGCGACGGCGCGCACGACGAGCTGCGCGGTCGCCAGGTCGCCCACGCCGTCCTTGAACCCCACGACCTTCGGATTGGCGGCGAGCCGGCGCACCGAGTCGACCGAGTACTGCGCCGTTCCGCGGTGATAGATGACGACAGGAAGATCGGATGCCGCGGCGATCGCCTCGACATAGGCCACGAGCCCCGCCTGCGGCCCGCCGACGAGGTACGGCGGCAGCACGAGCAGGGCGTCGGCGCCGGCGTCGGACGCCGCGCGTGCGACCTCGATCGAGTGTCCGAGCGTGCCGCCCGATCCGGCGACGACCGGCACACGGCCGTCGACGGCTGTGACCGCCGTACGCACGACGGCCGCCGCCTCACCCGCCGAGAGTGCGTGGTACTCGCCCGTCCCGCACGCCGGGAAGACACCGCCCGCGCCGGCGTCGACGCCGGTCACGACGTGGTGGGCCAGGAGTCCGTGGTCGATCGCGCCGGACGTGTCGAAGGGCGTGACGGGAAAGAAGAGGATGCCGTCGAAGTTCATGCGGGGACGTCCTGTCGGTCATCGGCGCTGGCCAGTTCGGCGCGCCAGTGGTGGGCGGGAGACCAGCCGAGCAGCCGCTTCGCCTTCGCGTTCGAGAAGGCCGAAGTGGTGCCGGTGAGCGCGGCGGCCACCTCGTCGGTGCCCGGGAAGAACTGCGGCACGAGATCGGCGAGGGGCTCGCGCGCGAGCGCGTCGTCGGCGGCGACGAAGAACGTCTCGGCGTTCGGGATGTGGGGGAGTGCCTCGAGCAGCGTGTCGGTGAACGCCGCGACATCCCGCGCGTCGACGTAGTTGAAGACCGCGGGTGCGGAGAGGGCGGGGTCGTCGAGGCGGTCTCGCACGGTGTGGCCCTGCTGCGTGACGGCGCCCGCCCACTCCTCGGGCGCGATGACGTAGCAGGGGCGGAACGCCGCGAAGCGCACGTCGTCGCCGGTCTGACGCTGCAGCATGCGCAGCGACTGCTCGATGATCAGCTTCGAGAGGGCGTAGGCGTTCCACGGCAGCGGCGGGGTGTCTTCGTCGAGCGGAAAGCGGTCGGGCACCCACCCCGTGGGCGCGCCGTAGCCGAGCACCGTGGGGCTCGACGCCGCGACCACCTTGCGGATTCCCGCGGTGACCGCCCCGCCGAGGACCGAGACGGCGAGTCCTGTGTTCGTGCGCATGATGACGTCCTCCGGTGCGCTGAACGGCACGGCGATCGCAGCCAGGTGCACGACGGCGTCCGCGCGGGCGTCGGAGAGGGCGGATGCCGTGGCGGCGGCATCCATCAGATCGATCGCGACCTGCTCCACCGCGACGAGTTCCGGCGCCTCCGAAGGCAGGCGATCGAACGAGACGACCTCGTGCCCGCGCGCGGCGAGGCCTGCGACGAGGCTGCGGCCGAGCCTGCCCGCGCCACCGGTGACGACGATGCGGCTCATCGCACCGGCTGCGCGAGGAGCGGGATGCCGAGATCGGCCACCTCGACGGGCAGCCCCGTCGCGAGTGAGCGGTTGCCGGCGATGCCGACGGCGATCGACTGCACACCGTCACGCCAGTCGGCCGGGCGCGCGAGCGGGTCGTCACCCGGGCCGACGAAGACGTCGGAGAGGAGGATCGCGTCGCCGCCCCCGTGACCGCCCTCACCGCCCACGATCTCGACCTCGATCGGCATCTCCCAGTGGCGCTGCAGCAGAAGGCGCTCGCCCTCGGGACGGAGCGATCCCGAGGAGCCGGCGTCGACCGCGCTCGGGTCGAGGACGGGATGCAGTCCCTCGCCCTCGACGACGGCGCCGCGTTCGACGACATCGAGCTCGACGCGGCCCTTCGTGCCGTTGACCGAGACGCGGTAGCCCTCCCACGGCGCATGAGCGTTGAGAGAGTAGCTGAGAGTCGCGCCGTTCGCGTAGTCGACGACCAGCGCGAGGTTGTCTTCGATCGTGATGCCTTCTCCGAAGACGTCGCGATCCCGCAGGTAGCCGTCGTGTCCCTCGGCGTCGAGGTAGAGCTCTTTGAGGTGCGGGTGATCGCGCAGATCGAGGTCGAATCCGTCGTGCGCGCCGTCGTGCGTGCCTCGATCGTGGCGCGGAGCGAGACCGCGGGCGGCGGCGTTGTCGGCGCCGTAGAAGCGGAGGCCGCCGGAAGCATAGACGCGGCGGGGCGTGGAGTGGATCCACCAGTTGACGAGGTCGAAGTGGTGGCTGGACTTGTGGACGAGCAGTCCGCCCGAGCTGTGCTTCTCGCGGTGCCAGCGGCGGAAGTAGTCGGCGCCGTGCTTCGTGTCGAGCATCCACTGGAAGTCGATCGAGGTGACATCGCCGATGAGGCCGTCCTGGATGACCTGGCGCAGCGCGCTGTTGCGCGGCGAGTAGCGGTAGTTGAACGTCAGCACGACCTGGCGGCCGGTGCGCTCGACGGCCGCCTCGATCGCCGCGGCACTCTCGGCGTCGATCGTGAGCGGCTTCTCGACGACGACGTCGGCCCCGGCATCCAGCGCCCGCACGATGAGCGGCGCGTGCTGGTCGTCGCGCGCGGTGATGACGACGCGGTCGATCCGTTCGTCGCGGATGACGTCCTCGAGACGATCGGGATGCCACGTGGACGGCGCCGCGGCGCCACGCTCGACGGCACGTGTCACCGCAAGTGCCGCGCGCACGGGGTTGGGCTCGACGACGGCGACGAGTTCGGCTCGGTCGGCGTACGTCTCGGCGATCGCGTCGACGTACATCTGCGAACGGCCGCCGGCTCCGACGATGGCGTACCGGGTGCGGGTCATGATCTTCCAATCTCAGGAAACGTTTTCTCAGGGTAACAGACGGCGCCGAGTGGGCGCGTCGAGCGCGGATCAGGGAGCGGGAGCAGTGCTCGCGCGGAGCACGAGCTGCGGCACGAGAGAGGCGAACGGTGTCGCCTCGTCGCCGGTCAGCAGTGAGTGCAGCGCGCGCCACGCCTGGGCGCCGACCTCGACGGCGGGCACGGCAGAGGTCGTGAGCGGCGGCGACGTGTGACGCGCGAACGGGATGTCGTCGAAGCCGGTGATCGAGATGTCGTCGGGGACTCGGATGCCGCGCTCGGTCAGCGCGGTGAGCAGCCCCATCGCCACGAGGTCGTTGAAGGCGAGCACTCCCGTCGCGCCGGTCGCGAGCACGGCCTCGGCAGCTTCTGCACCGCTGTCGACGTCGACCCCCGCGGGGATCTCGATGATCTCGAGGTCGTCATGCGCCGCGCGCGCATCCTCGAGCGCGGCGAGTCGCGCCGCGTTCGAGGCGCTGCGGGCGACGCCCGCGAGGAACACGATCCGCCGGTGGCCGAGTGCATGGAGATGCTCGGCGAGCTCGCGCAGTGCGTGGCGGTAGTCGGCGGCGACGACGGGCGCGGCATCCTGTCGTCCACGGTTCACCACCACGACCGGTGCCAGTGTCTCGAGGAGTGGGCCCAGCTGCGCCTCGTCCATGCGGGGCGCCGCCAGGATGACGCCGTCCGTGCGTCGACGCGTCTCTTCGGCGAGGACGCGTTCCTCCTCGACGCGCTCACCGGAGTCTGCGATCAGCACGTGGTATCCGTCGACGGCGGCGGCGTGGCTGATGCCGCGCAGGATCGCTTGGAAGGTCGGGTTTCCGAGGTCGGGCACGACGACCGCGATCGTCTGCGTGCGCCCGAGCACGAGGCTTCGGGCCAGAGGATTCGCGGCGTAGCCGAGCTCGGCGGCGGTCGCGCGGACTCGCTCGACGAGCGCGGGGTCGACGGTTGCATTGCCGTTCATGACGCGCGACACGGTCGAGAGGGAGACGCCCGCCGCCCGCGCGACGTCGGTGATGGTCGCCTTGCGCGGTGCCTCGGACATGCGGCACAGCCTATTGCGAGAAATCGTTTCCCGATGACGACGCATCGGAGATAGCATGGAACGGTGGCACGGAAACCGCTTTCCCACTTTTCGGAGCTGATCGACGGAGCTCACCCCGCCCGCTCGGTCATCCGACTCCTCGCGCGACGCCCCGGCCGGATGTCGCTCGCCCTCGTCGCCTTCTCGCTGAAAGAGATCCCCCTGTGGTTCCTGCCGGCGATCACGGCGGCGATCATCGACATCGTCGCCGACGGCGGCGAGGTCTCGACCGTGCTGTGGTGGTTCGCGCTCGCCGTCGTCCTGCTGCTGCAGAACTACCCGAACCACATCCTCTACACGCGCAGCTTCATGCGGGTCGTGCGCGATACCGGCGCCGATCTGCGCAACGCGCTGGCCTCTCGCCTGCAGAGTCTGTCGATCGGCTACCACACGCGCGTGAGCTCATCGATCGTCCAGACGAAGGTCGTGCGCGACGTCGAGAACGTCGAGCTCATGCTGCAGCAGGTGACGCATCCCCTCCTGTCGGCCATCATGGTGATGGCCGGCGCGATCGCCACGACGGCGGTCCTGGTTCCCGAGTTCCTGCCGGTCTACGCGTTGGCCGTACCCATCGCGATCGGCATCCGCTACGGCATGCGCAACCGTTCTCAGGTGCGCAACGAAGCCTTCCGCCGCGAAGTCGAGACGCTGTCGGCGCGCGTCGGCGAGATGGCCTCGCTCATCCCCGTCACGCGCGCGCACGGTCTCGAAGAGACGGCGGTGACACGCGTGACGCACGGCGCCGAGGGGGTCCGCGAAGCCGGCTTCCGGCTCGACATGCTGAATGGCCACGTCGCATCGCTGTCGTGGGTCTCGATGCAGCTCCTGGGGGTCGGATGCCTCGTCCTCGCCGCGATCTTCTCGCTCACCGGCATCCTTCCCATCACCCCGGGCGAGGTCGTCCTGCTCTCCACCTACTTCACGCTCCTCACGGGCGGTCTCACGCAGCTGCTCATGCTCATCCCGGTCGGAGCCCGCGGACTCGAGTCGGTGCGCTCGATCGCCGAGGTCATGCAGGAGCCCGACCTCGAGCAGAACGCCGGCAAGCAGCACGTCGAGCGTGTCGACGGCGGCATCCGCCTCGTCCACGCGACCCACCGCTACCCCGATGCCGACGCCGATGCCCTCCACGACATCGACCTCGACATCGCGGCGGGCGAGACGATCGCCTTCGTCGGGTTGTCGGGGTCGGGCAAGTCGACCCTCCTCAACCTCGTGCTCGGGTTCGTCCGCACGACGAGCGGAGAGGTGCTCCTCGACGGCGTCGATGTGCAGCGACTCGACATGCGCACGGCGCGACGGTTCGTCTCGGTCGTGCCGCAGGAGTCGGTCCTGTTCGAGGGCACGATCCGCGAGAACATCGCCTACGGACTCACGCACGTCGACGATCAGCGCATCCGCCAGGCTCTGCGAGACGCCAACGCCCTCGCGTTCGTCGATGAGCAGCCGCTGGGGTGGGACACCGTCGTGGGTGAGCGCGGGGCCCGGCTGTCGGGCGGTCAGCGTCAGCGGCTCGCGATCGCCCGAGCACTCGTGCGCGACCCGCGCATCCTGCTCCTCGACGAGGCGACGAGCGCCTTGGACCCCGAGTCGGAGGAGCTCGTGAAGGAAGCGCTGTCGCGGCTCATGCGTGGTCGGACCACCCTCGTCGTCGCGCATCGCCTGTCGACGATCCGCCAGGCGGACCGCATCGTGGTGCTCGAACGCGGTCGCATCGTCGAGGAGGGGAGCCACGACGAGCTCCTGGCCCGCGATGGCCGCTATGCCCACCTGCACCTCACTCAGGCCGGCCGCGCCTGACCTCGAACGACGGAGATCGACGGATGCTGCGACCCCAGGACAACGCGAAGCGCGAGCGCAGACGGCTCGACGGACTGTGGCGGTTCCGCCTCGACGTCGACGGCGTCGGCCGCCGCGACGGATGGGCGGAGCGCCCGCTCGAGGGTGCACGGCAGATGGCGGTGCCGGCGAGCTACAACGACATCCTCGCCGAGCCCATCGGACGCCTGCACGTCGGATCGGCCTGGTATGAGACCGACGTCTGGATCCCCGCCGGATGGGCCGGCAGGCGCATCGCGGTGTACTTCGAGTCGGTCACGCACCACGCCACGGTGTGGGCAGACGGTGCGGTGGTCGGCGAGCACACGGGCGGATACACGCCGTTCGAGATCGATCTGACCGGCGTCGCAGTGCCCGGTGCCGTCGTGCGGCTGACGGTCGAGGTCGACAACACGCTGACCTTCCAGACCATCCCGATCGGGGTCGTCGTCGACACGGCGCACGGCAAGCGCCAGCGGTACTGGCACGACTTCTTCAACTATTCCGGCATTCATCGGTCGGTCTGGCTCGCGGCATCCGATCCCGTCCGTCTCGACGACGTCACGGTCGTGACCGACCTCGACGGCACGACGGGCATCGTGCGGTACGCGGCGCGAGTCGACGGCGACGCCGACGTGCGAGCGACGCTGCGGGATTCCGCCGGCGCGGTCGTCGCCGAGGCGTCGGGCGCAGAGGGCGTGCTCGAGGTCGCCGACGTGCACGCCTGGGCGCCCGGAGACGGCTACCTCTACGAGCTCGCGCTCGAGGTCGGCGCCGTCGACGAGTATCGGCTGCCCGTCGGCATCCGCACCGTCCGCGTCGACGGCACGCGCTTCCTGATCAACGGGGAGCCGTTCCGATTCCGCGGCTTCGCGATGCACGAGGACATCGCGGTCATCGGCAAGGGCCACAACGATGCGTACATGCTGCACGATTTCGCGCTGCTCGAATGGATCGGCGCGAACTCGATCCGCACCTCGCACTACCCCTACTCCGAAGAGGTGCTCGACTACGCCGATCGGCACGGCATCGTCGTGATCGACGAGACCGCGGCCGTCGGTCTCAACATGGGGATCGGCGGGGGAGTGTTCGGCGCGCAGGGCTACGAGACGTACTCGGAGTCGACGATCAACGCCTCGACGCGCGACGTTCACGCGCAGGCCATCCGCGAACTCGTCGCGCGCGACAAGAACCACCCGAGCGTCGTGCTGTGGAGCATCGCGAACGAGCCCGAGTCGCACACCGAGGCCGCGGAGGAGTACTTCGCGCCGCTCTTCGACGTTTGCCGCAACGCCGATCCCACGAGACCCGTCGGCTTCGTCAACGTCGTCCTCGCGCCGCACGGCGAATGCCGGCTCGCGCAGTACAGCGATGTGATCATGATCAATCGCTACTACGGCTGGTATCACGATCCGGGCGATCTGCCCATCGCGGAAGACCAGCTCGAGGCCGAACTGCGCGGATGGGCGACGGAGGGCAAGCCCATCATCATGACCGAGTACGGTGCCGACACGATGCCCGGCCTGCACTCGGTCATCCCGTCGCCGTGGACCGAGGAGTTCCAGACCGAGTTCCTCGCGACCTACCACCGCGTCTTCGATCGCATCGAGGCGATCGTGGGAGAGCAGGTGTGGGTCTTCGCCGACTTCGCGACGACGGGCGGCACGATGCGCGTCGGCGGCAACCGCAAGGGCGTCTTCACGCGCGATCGTCAGCCCAAGGCCGCCGCGTTCGCGCTGCGCGAGCGATGGCGGGCGAAGATGGATGCCGAGGAGGCAGCGCGATGACGGGACTGTCGATCGTCGAGGAAGCCGGCGCCGTCGCCGTGCGCGACGGGGAGATCGTGCTTCTGCGGTACACCTATCTGCCCGACACACCGGTGTACGAGTCGCCGAAGCCGTTCATCCATCCGCTCCGTACACGAGCCGGGCGGCTCGTCAGCCTCTTCCGTCCCCACGATCACGTCTGGCACAAGGGGATCGCCTGGTCGCTGCCCGTCGTCGGCGAGGAGAACTTCTGGGGTGGACCGACCTATGTACGTGACAGCGGGTACGTGCAGCTGGCGAACAACGGCACGCAGCGGCACATCTCCGGCCCGACCGTCACCGTGTCGGACGGGGTCGCCAGGATCGCGCACGCGCTCGAGTGGGTGACCGAGTCCGGAGCCACGGTCTTCCGCGAGCAGCGCATTCTCAGTGCGCGACTGCTGACGGATGATGCGTGGGCGCTGACTTTCGAGACGGCGATGCGCAATGTCACCGACGCCGCGATCGCGATCGGCTCCCCGACGACGAGAGGGCGGCCAAATGCCGGCTACGGCGGCCTCTTCTGGCGGGGGCCCAGATCGTTCACCGGGGGCACCTTGATCGCACCGGGAGTTCGGGGCGGAGACGAACTGCGCGGTACGCGACACGAGTGGATGGGATTCGTCGGCGCTCACGACGGCGACGATGCGTCGAGTCTCGTCCTGATCCTCGATCACGCCGACAACCCTCACCACCCGCCCCAGTGGTTCGCGCGTTCCGAGGAGTTCGCGGCGCTGAATCCGGCGCCGTTCTTCAGCGAAGAGTTCGAGACCGCCCCCGGCGCGACGGCGACCTTTCGCTACGGGGTCGCGATCTCGGACGGCGACGGCGCGGATGCCGAGGCCCTCGCGGCGGCATTGAGGAGCGCGCCGACGTCATGACGATCTCGAGCTTCCCCGGCGGAACCGCGGTCTCACGCCTCGACGTGTACCCGGACGCCTCCGCGGACGGAGTCTGCGGAGGTTCGCCGCACATGCACCTCGTATCCACCGAGGCGTATCTCGTGACCCACGGAGCCGGAGCGGTGCAGACCATCGACACCACGGGCTACCGTGAGACGCCGCTCGGTGATGAGTCCGTGGTGTGGTTCACGCCTGGGACGATCCATCGCGCGGTCGATCGCGATGGTCTGCGGGCGATCGTGCTCATGAGCAACGCCGGCCTCCCCGAGGCGGGCGACGCGGTGCTCACCTTCCCCGCCGCGTATCTCGCCGACACGGAGACATACATCGCCGCCGCCGCTCTGCCGGACGGGTCGGAGCGCCCCGCGGCCGCGATACGGCGTCGAGATCTGGCGGTGGAGGGCTTCCTCGCGCTGCGCGCGCGTGTCGAAGCGGGCGACGATCTCGCGCTCCCCGAGTTCCACGGCGCGGCCGCACGCATCGTCGCGGAGAGAGCGAAAGCATGGCCGGACGCCGTGCGCTCTGGACCGCTGCAGCGCGCGCTCGACGATCTCGCGCTCGCGGAAGCGGTCGCTCGCGGAGACGTCTCGCAGCTGCGCGACGCACGGATCCGCATCGCAGAGGCATCGCCGGGGGATCGCGGGTGGGGCATGTGCGGCCGTCTGCGCACTTACGACCTGAAGGATCGAGAGCTCGACGAAATCGCCGAGCCCCGGGAGGAATCATGACCACGACTCTGCGTGTCGCCCTCGTCGGCACGGGCGCGATCGCCAACGCCCACGCCGCTGCGATCGCCGCGTACCCGCACGCCGACCTCATCGCCGTCACGGATCACAGCCGGTCGGCGGCCGAGGGTTTCGCGGAGCGCCACGGCGTCCCGCACGTGTACGACGGCCTCGCGTCGCTGCTCGTGAACGAGCATCCCGATGTCGTCCACGTCTGCACCCCGCCCGGGGCGCACCACGGTCAAGTGCTGGCAGCGTTCGCGGCGGGCGCCCACGTCGTCGTTGAGAAGCCGCCGGCCTCCTCTCTCGACGAGCTCGACGAGATGCGTGCGGCGGCGGATGTCGCGGGAAGGCACCTCGCGGTCGTCTTCCAGCAGCGCACGGGGACAGCGGCGGCCCACTTCCGGCACCTCCTGCGGGACGGCGCGCTGGGTCGGCCGCTCCTTGCGGTGTGCGAGACGCTCTGGTACCGCGATGCGTCCTACTTCGAGGTGCCGTGGCGTGGCCGATGGACGACCGAGGGCGGCGGCACGACGCTGGGCCACGGCATCCATCAGATCGATCTGCTCGCCTTCCTCCTGGGCGGCTGGGCGAGCGTTCAGGGGCGCCTCTGGCGTCTGGATCGCGAGACCGAGACCGAGGATGCCTCGACGGCCACCGTGACCTTCTCGAACGGCGTTGTCGCTCAGCTCACAACGAGTGCCGTCTCGCCCCGCGAGACGAGCTCGATCCGCATCGACACGCAGAAGGCCACGATCACGGTCGACCATCTCTACGGGCACGGCCACGAGAACTGGGCGATCACAGCTGCGCCGGGGTTCGAGGCCGAGTCCACTGCCTGGGTGCTGCCGGATCTCGAAGAGGGCAGCGGACATGCGCCGCTGCTGCGCGATGTCTTCGACGCGCTCCTGTCGGGGGGGCCGCTGCCCGAGACAGCAGCAGAGCCCGCGCGCTCCTTCGAGATCGTGGCGGCGATCTATGCCTCGGCGGCCGAAGACGGCGCCGTGATCACGCCGGCCGACCTCGCGCAGCATCCGACGCATCGGCGTTCGTTCGCGAGCCCCGTGAACGAGATGCGCCCATGACGAGCGCCGAGCTGTACCGCGATCCCGTCTACGACGGCGCTACCGACCCGCTCGTCGTGATCGCCGCCGACGGCTGGTGGATGTTCTACACGCAGCGCCGGGCGACGCATCCCGATCCCGGACCCGGCGTCGCGTGGGTGCACGGAAGCCGGATCGGCGTCGCACGATCGGACGACGGGCTCGCCTGGGAGTACGCGGGGACGTTGGAGCCGGATGGGGCGGGCCTCGCGCTCCGTGCGGGCCCGCCGCCGGCCGATGTCGATCGGACGCACTGGGCACCCGAAATCGTGCACGACGGTGCGCAGTGGCGCATGTACCTGACCGAGATCGACGGCATCCCCGACCGCTGGCCCGGCTTCGCGCGCGAGATCGTCGAGTACCGCTCGGCCGACCTGCGGACATGGGAGCGCATCGGCCCTGCGCGGCTCTCGAGCGATCGGGTCATCGACGCGTGCGTCGCCCGCACTCCGGACGGGCGCTGGCGACTCTGGTACAAGGACGAGGCGGCCGACTCGGTGACGATGGTCGCGGTGTCGGACGATCTCGCCGACTGGCGCGTCGAAGGCGTCGCGATCGGCGGTCGTGCTCACGAGGGCCCGTGCGCGTTCGAGCTCGGCGGGGCGTGGTGGATGATCGTCGACGAGTGGCGCGGCATGGCCGTGTACCGCTCGGGCGACGCGGTCTCGTGGGTGAGGCAGGGGGATCCGGATGCCGTCGTCCTCGGCCGGGGAAGCGTGCCGGGGCCCGGTTTCGGCCACCATGGCGCCGCCGTGCGCGACGGTGACGATATCTGGTTCTACTACTTCGGACACCCCGAGCGGGATGCCGGCGACGATCGCCGCTGCGCTGTGTACCGAGCACGACTCACGGTCGAGGACGGTGCGCTGACGACCCGATGACGAGACGGCGATCTCGGCGGGGAAACGTTTTCCACTTCCCTCTTGCGAAACGATTCATCGCATAGTACGGTTGCCGGCAAGCGCTTTCCCGCTGGTTCTCCGAATCCGCATCACGAGGCGCCCACACCGCACACACGGACGACGAACGTCACGCGGACCAGAGAACGCAGACGTTCGAAAGAGAGGACAAGGATGTTCAACAAGAAGCGGGCACTCGCCGGCGTCGCCATCGCGACCGGTGCCGCCCTCGCCCTGGCCGGCTGCGCCGGTGGCGGCGATTCACCCGACACGGCGCCCACATTCGACCCGAACGAAGAGGTCACCCTCGACCTCGCGTTCTGGGGCAACGATGTGCGAGCCGAGCTCTACAACGAGGCGATCGACGCCTTCAACGAGGAGTACCCGAACATCACGGTCAACGCGACCTTCCTCGGCTTCCCCGAATTCTGGGAGAAGCGCCAGACCGAGGCGGCCGGCGGCAACCTTCCCGACGTCATGCAGTTCGACTACTCGTACCTGCGTCAGTACTCCGAGAACGGCCTGCTGCTCGACCTCGATCCGTATCTCGGCAACCTCATCGAGACCGACCCGCTGCCCCAGAACATCCTCGACATCGGCGTCGTCGGTGACGTGACGTACGGCATCGCGACTTCGACGAACGCGTGGGGCCTCTTCACCAACCCGGTCCTGCTCGAGACGGCGGGAGTCGACGAGTTCGAAGGCGGAAGTTGGGACGACTACACGGACTGGATGGCCGATGTCACCGACGGTGCGGCCGGCGCGTTCTGGGGCGGTGCCGACTACAGCGGTCGCATCCAGAACTTCGAGCTTCAGTTGCGCTCCGAGGACTCCTACCTGTTCAGCGAGGACGGCGAGCCCGGCTTCGACGAGGAGCGCCTCACGGAGTTCTGGGAGTCGGGTGCACCGATCCGCGACGGCATCGGCATCCCGCAGCAGCGCGTCGAGGAAGTCCTGCCGAAGGGCGGCTTCGACAGCGCGCTCACGGCGAGCGAGCTCACGTGGGACAACTTCGGCGCCGGCTATCTCGCGGGCCTCGGTGAGGGCTACACGGAGCTCGGATTGGTCGCCCCGCCCGTCACGAAGGAAGGTGCGAAGGACCTGTACCTGAAGCCGTCCATGCTGCACACGATCTCGGCGAACACCGAGCACCCCGAGGCGGCCGCGACTCTTGTGAACTTCCTCGTCAACTCGCCGCAGTCGGGTGAGATCTTCGGAACCAACCGCGGCCTGCCGGCCTCCGAGACGGCGCTCGACGCCGCAGACCTCGATCCGCTCGCGCAGCAGGTCAAGGACTACGAGGCATCCATCGCCGACCGCCTCGGCGACGCGCCGCCCGTTCCGATCGTCGGATACGGCACGCTGGAGGAGAAGTTCCGCCAGCTCGGGGTCGAGTTGAACTTCGGAACGATCACGGTCGAGGACGCCGTATCGCAGTTCTTCTCCGAGATGGACGTCGTCCTCAACCAGTAAGGGCTTCCGGGTCCGGATGCTGCGTGTATCCGGACCCGGAACACCACACCGCTTCACACCATCGGGAGATGACGACGTGACCACGACAGCGACGAGGGTGATCGTGACGGGCAAGCCGTCGCGGCGGACTCTCTTCCGCCGGAGCCGGCCGGAGCACTTCGAACGACCGGGAGCCCGGGCCCGCGGGCGCCGCGAGACCCTCGCCGGCTACGGGTTCCTCGTGCCGTGGATGATCGGGTTCTTCGGACTCACGATCGTGCCGATGGTCTACTCGCTGTACCTGTCGTTCACGAAGTACAACCTGTTCGCCCCGCCCAAGTGGATCGGGTTCGACAACTACGTGCGCATGTTCACGGATGATCCGTCGTTCATGCAGTCGGCGCAGATCACGCTCATCTACGTGCTGGTCGGCACCCCGATCACCCTCGCCGCAGCGCTGGGTGTCGCGATGCTGCTGAACTATCGCGACCGGGGGGCGGGGTTCTTCCGGTCGGCGTTCTACGCGCCGTCGCTGATCGGCGGGTCCGTTTCCGTGGCGATCGTGTGGCGGGCGATGTTCGCCGCGGACGGTCCGGTCGACAACGGGCTGTCGTTCTTCGGGATCGATCTGGGCGGCTGGATCGGCAACCCCTCCCTCGTGCTCCCCGCGATGATCCTCCTCGCCGTCTGGCAGTTCGGTGCCACGATGGTGATCTTCCTGGCCGGTCTCAAGCAGATCCCGAAGGAGCTGTACGAGGCGGCCGAGATGGACGGCGCCGGTCCCTGGCATCGCTTCCGGGCTGTGACGCTGCCGATGCTGTCGCCGGTGATCTTCTTCAACCTGCTGCTCGGTCTGATCGGCGCGTTCCAGGTGTTCTCCACCGCATACATCATCAGCAACGGGTCGGGCGGTCCCGCCGGGATGACGAACTTCATCACCCTCTACCTCTACAAGCGCGGTTTCAGTGATGGGCAGATGGGCTACGCGGCCGCGATCGCGTGGGTGCTGCTGATCGTCGTGGCGATCATCGCCTTCATCTTGTTCCGCACCCAGCGATCCTGGGTCCACTACGCGGGAGACAACCGATGACCACGACATCCTCGTTCGGCGAGAACGCGCTGATCCTCACCGAGAACCAGACCGACCCCGACCAGAAGAGCGCAGGCTCCGCCCCGCGTCGCAAGGTGAAGCGCAAGACCTGGCAGACGATCATCTGGTTCGTCGTGCTCCTGGTCATCACCGCCGTCGTGCTCTACCCGCTGGTGTGGCTGCTGTTCTCCACGTTCAAGCCCAACAGCGAGTTCGGCACGAACATGGGCCTGCTCCCGAACGCCCCGACGATCGACAACTACATCAAGGTGATGGAAGGCATCGCGGGCGTGCCGATGTGGCGCTTCTTCGCGAACTCGCTGCTGATCGCCGTCGGCAGTGTCATCGGCACCGTGCTCTCGAGCGCTCTGGCCGCCTACGCGTTCGCCCGCATCCAGTTCAAAGGCCTCGGGATCTTCTTCGCCGCGATGATCGGCACGCTGCTGCTGCCGTTCCACGTCGTGATCATCCCGCAGTACATCATCTTCCAGCGCCTCGACATGATCGACACCTTCTGGCCACTCCTGCTGCCGAAGTTCCTCGCCACGGAAGCGTTCTTCGTGTTCCTGCTCGTGCAGTTCATCCGCCAGATGCCCCGCGACATGGACGAAGCAGCCCGCATCGACGGCGCCGGCCACCTGCGGATCTTCTGGTCGATCATCCTGCCCCTCATCAAGCCCGCGCTCATCACCTGCTCGATCTTCGCGTTCATCTGGGCGTGGAACGACTTCCTCGGACCCCTGCTCTACCTCACCAGCCCCGAGAACTATCCGCTCCCGATCGCGCTGCGCCTCTACAACGACCAGACCAGCTCGAGCGACTACGGCGCCACCGTCACGGCATCCTTCATCGCCCTCATCCCCGTCCTCCTCTTCTTCCTCGTCTTCCAACGCTTCCTCGTCGACGGCGTCGCCACACAAGGACTCAAGGGATAGCGCCATGACCGACACGATGACCAAACGCGAGTACCGCGCGGCCGTCCGCGCCGACCGCGACGGATCCGGCCCCACGCTCGAGGAGCGGCCCGCCGCGCGGTTCCCCGGCGCGACCGGCGCGTTCCAGCTGCTCGGTGAAGTGCTCGTCATCGGCCTGCTCATCACGATCGCATCGCTGCCCGTCGTGACGCTTCCGGCCGCACTGGCCGCCGGCATCCGTCATGTGCGTCGCTTCATCGCCGCCGAGCACGCCCCCATCGCGGGATTCTGGCGCGACGTTCTGCGCGGCTCGCTCGGCGGAGCCGTCATCGGTCTGGTCGCTCTCGTCGCGGTCGGAGTTCTGCTGCTCGACATCGACCTCGCCCGGTCGGGGTTCCTCCCCGGCGGCATCGTGATCGAAGTCATCGGGTGGGCGGGTCTCGCCGCAGTCGGCCTCGGGATCCTCCTCGCCGCCGGGGCATGGACGCCCGAGACGGGCTGGCGCACCGCTGTGCGCGGAATCCCCGCCGCCGTCCGTGACGACGTCGTCGGCACCGCGTTCGTCGTCGCGACGGCGGGCTTCGTCGTCGTGGTGACCTGGATGCTCCCGCCTCTGTTCATCGCCGCGATCGGATGCGCCGCCCTCGCCGTCGTCGCCGTTCCGCAGCGGACCCGCCGCACGCGCTGACCTCGACGGAAGAGAGAACATGACGATCACGCACGGCCAGATCGATCCTCGCGACGAGATCGCCGCCATCGACCGGCGCCTGTTCGGCGGCTTCGTCGAGCACCTGGGCCGGCACATCTACGACGGCATCTTCGAGCCGGGCCACGAGACGGCGGACGCCGAGGGCTTCCGTTCCGACGTGATCGAACTCGTCCGAGAGCTCGGGGTGTCGACGATCCGCTATCCGGGCGGCAACTTCGTCTCGGGCTACCGCTGGGAGGACGGAATCGGGCCGAAGGATCAGCGGCCGCGCCGACTCGACCTCGCATGGCACGCGACCGAGACCAACCAGATCGGCCTCCACGAGTTCCAGAACTGGCTCGACAAAGTCGGCTCGGACCTCATGCTCGCAGTCAACCTCGGAACGCGCGGCACCGAGGGGGCCCTCGACCTGCTCGAGTACGCCAACACCTCGGTCAGGACCGCTCGCACCGACGAGCGCGCGGCCAACGGGCACGCGGAACCGTTCGCGGTGAAGATGTGGTGCCTCGGCAACGAGATGGACGGCTGGTGGCAGCTCGGACACCGCAACGCCGAGGACTACGGCAAGCTCGCGTCGCGGACGGCGAAGGGGATGCGGCAGCTCGATCCCTCGATCGAACTCGTCGTATGCGGCTCGTCCGGCCGCAGCATGCCGACCTTCGGGTCGTGGGAGCGCACCGTCCTCGAGCACACGTTCGACGATGTCGATTTCATCTCGTGCCACGCGTATTACCAGGAGCGCGACGGCGATGCGCAGGAATTCCTCGCCTCGGCCGTCGACATGGCGAGGTTCATCGATTCGGTCGTCGCGACGGCCGACCATGTCGCGGCCGTCAAGAAGAGCGACAAGCGCATCATGCTCTCCTTCGACGAATGGAACGTCTGGTACCTCTCGAAATGGGAGGAGCAGGCCGTCGCCTATGGGCCGGACGAATGGCCCGTGGCTCCGCGACAGCTCGAAGACCAGTACCACGCGCTCGACGCCGTCGTCTTCGGCGATCTGCTGATCACTCTGCTGCAGCACGCCGATCGCGTGCGTTCGGCGTCGCTCGCTCAGCTCGTCAACGTCATCGCTCCGATCATGACCGAGCCGGGCGGGATCGCGTGGCGGCAGACGACCTTCTTCCCGTTCTCGATCACCTCGCGTCTCGCGGGCGAACGCGCCGTGCGCGTGGCCGTCGATGCCGGCACGTTCACGAGCGCGCAGTTCGGCGACGTCGCGAACGTCAACGCGGTCGCGACGGTCGACGCCGAGGGCGTCTCGCTCTTCGTCGTGAACCGCTCGACGACGGACGCGGTCGACCTCCGCATCGATGTGTCGGAGTTCGGCGGTGAGCTCGCACTCGTCGAGTCGCACCTCCTGCACGAGGAGGACCGCTATGCCGCCAACACCCTCGCCGACCCCGAGCGGGTCGGCGTCCGCCGCGTCGAGGGGGCGCAGGTGCGGGCATCCGCCCTTGCTGCGACCCTCCCGCCGATCAGCTGGGCGGCCTTCCGGCTCGCCTGAACGGGCCGCGGGAAAGCGCTTGCGCGGCATCCCATCCCTGTGATTCACTGTTGGAAAGCGTTTACCCGAATCGATCGGGTCCTGAAGAAAGCAGAAAGCCGTGACTGACACGACCCTCGCCGCAGCCCCCGCCCCGAACCGCGCGCAGGTGCGCGAGATCGGCATCATCATGAACGGCGTCTCGGGCCGCATGGGCTACCGGCAGCACCTCGTGCGCTCGATCCTCGCGATCCGCGACCAGGGCGGCATCGAGCTGCCGGACGGCACGAAGGTGACCGTCAAGCCGCTCCTCGTCGGCCGCAGCGAAGCGAAGCTCGCCGACCTCGCCGCGAAGCACGGCATCGAGGACTACACCACCGACCTCGACGCGGCCCTCGCGGATCCCCGCTGGGAGATCTACGCCGATTTCCTCGTCACGAAGGCCCGCGCGTCGGCGCTGCGCAAGGCGATCGCCGCGGGCAAGACGATCTACACCGAGAAGCCCACGGCCGAGACGGTGGAGGAGGCGCTCGAGCTGGCGAAGCTCGCCGCGGCCGCCGGGGTCAAGACCGGCGTCGTGCACGACAAGCTCTACCTGCCGGGTCTGCAGAAGCTCAAGCGCCTCATCGACTCGGGCTTCTTCGGCCGCATCCTGTCGGTGCGTGGCGAGTTCGGCTACTGGGTGTTCGAGGGGGACTGGCAGCCCGCTCAGCGTCCGTCGTGGAACTACCGCACGGAAGACGGCGGCGGCATCATCGTCGACATGTTCCCGCACTGGAACTACGTTCTCGAGAACCTGTTCGGCGAGGTGCAGTCGGTCTACGCGCAGGCGGCCGTGCACATCGCCGACCGCTGGGACGAGAACGGCGAGCACTACACCGCGACCGCCGAAGACGCCGCGTACGGCATCTTCGAACTCGAAGGCGACATCGTCGCTCAGATCAACTCCTCCTGGACGGTGCGCGTCAACCGCGACGAGCTCGTCGAGTTCCACGTCGACGGCACACACGGTTCCGCCGTGGTCGGACTCTTCGGCGCGAAGGTGCAGCACCGCAACCAGACGCCCAAGCCGGTGTGGAACCCCGATCTCGCCGACGGCCACGACTACGACGCCGACTGGGCCGACGTGCCCGTGAACGACGTGTTCCAGAACGGCTTCCGCCAGCAGTGGGAGGAGTTCCTCGAGTCCTACGTGCTGGGCACCGAGTACGAGTTCGACCTGCTCTCGGGCGCCCGCGGCGTGCTTCTGGCCGAAGCCGGTCTGCAGTCGAGCCGCGAGGGTCGCAAGGTCGAGCTGCCGACGCTCTCGCTGGACTGAGCGATGCTGCACCTCCTCTCCGCAGACGGCGTCGTATCACGCACCGAGCTCAGCGCCGCGCCTGGCTTCGCGAAGCCCACGGCGCCGCTCCAGACCCGCGTGGCCTACGCCGCCGCTCACGTCGTGCCCGTCACGTGGGGCGACAACACACCCGGTCAGCCCGCCCAGGTCGACTGGGACTCCACGCTCGCGTTCCGCCGTGCCGTCTACTCGTGGGGTCTGGGCGTCGCCGACGCGATGGACACGGCGCAGCGGAACATGGGATTGGATGCCGCGGCCACTCGCGAACTCATCTCGCGCTCCGCGCAGGTCGCCCGCGAAGAAGGCGGCTCGGTCGTCGTCGGCGTGAACACCGACCACGTCGAGGCCGAGCACATCTCGCTCGACGAGGTCATCGGCGCCTACAAGGAGCAGCTGCACTTCACAGAGGACCAGGGCGCGGGACCCGTCCTCATGGCGTCCCGCCACCTCGCGCGCGTCGCCGAGGGCGCCGACGACTACCGCCGCGTCTACCGCGAGGTCCTGCAGTCCGCGACGACCCCCGTCGTGCTGCACTGGCTCGGCACAGCGTTCGACCCGTCGCTCGAGGGCTACTTCGGGTCGTCCGACTGGCGTGAGGCCTCGGCGGTGCTGCTGGAGATCATCGGCGAGAACGTCGACAAGGTCTCGGGCGTGAAGATGAGCCTGCTGAACGCGGAGTCCGAAGTGTCGGTGCGCGAGCGCCTGCCCGAGGGCGTGCGCATGTTCACGGGCGACGACTTCAACTACGTGGGACTCATCGGCGGCGACACGGTGGGTCAGGGTGAGAGCCACTCCGACGCGCTGCTCGGGGCGTTCGCCGCGCTCACGCCGGTCGCGTCGGCGGCGATCCAGGCGCTCGACGCCGGTGACCCCGCGCGGTACCTCGAGATCCTCGGGCCCACCGAAGAACTCAGCCGCCAGATCTTCGCCGCTCCGACGTTCTACTACAAGACCGGCGTCGCGTTCTTGTCCTGGCTCAACGGCCACCAGCCCGCGTTCCAGATGGTCGGCGGCCTGCACTCGGCACGAAGCATGCCTCACCTCAGCCGCATCGTCGAACTCGCCAACGCCGCGCACGCCCTCGAGCAGCCCGAACTGGCCGCCGTCCGGTGGCACGGGATGCTGCGCCACAACGGCATCGACGTCGCGGGGGTGCTCGCATGAGCGTCGACCCGCGCCTGTCCATCAATCAGGCCACGATCAAGTACGCCGACCTCGCCACGGCTCTGCGTGTGACGGCGGATGCCGGCATCCAGGCCATCGGGCTCTGGCGCGAACCTGTGAACGAGGTCGGCCTGCCGATCGCGGCGAAGATGCTCGCCGACTCGGGGCTGCGCTTCACGACGCACTGCCGGGGAGGGTTCTTCACCCTTCCCGACGGACCCGCGCGGGTCGCCGCCCTCGACGACAACCGCCGTGCCATCGAAGAGACCGCGACCCTCGCCGCCGCGGGGGCCACAGGATCCACCGCGATCCTGGTGCTCGTCGCCGGCGGACTGCCCGAGGGCTCGCGCGACCTCGCCGGCGCACGCGAACGCGTGCGCGACGCCATCGGGGAGCTGGCCCCGGATGCCGCGGCCGCCGGTGTCACCCTCGCGATCGAGCCGCTGCATCCGATGTACGTCACCGACCGCGCCGTCGTCTCGACGCTCGGGCAGGCGCTCGACATCGCCTCCGACTTCGCACCGTCGGTCGTCGGTGCGACGGTCGACACGTTCCACGTGTTCTGGGACCCCGATGTGTACACGCAGATCGAACGGGCCGGCCGCGAGGGTCGCATCGCGACCTATCAGGTGTGCGATTGGAAGACGCCGTTGCCGGCCGACGTCCTTCTCGGCCGTCACTATCCCGGTGACGGGGTCATCGACATCGCCTCGCTCACCCGGGCAGTGGAGGGCACCGGCTACGCCGGCGACATCGAAGTCGAGATCTTCAACGCCGATGTCTGGGCCGCCGACCCCGCGCACGTCGTGCGCCGCACCGCAGAAGCCTTCGGCGAGGCCGTCTCGCCTCACCTGTCGGCGGCTCTAGACTCGGCCTGATGTCCGAGACCTCCGTCGACGCCGGTCGCGACCGCCCCCGCGGCGTCGCCGCGACGCTGCACGACGTCGCGAGCGAGGCGGGCGTCTCGCTCGCGACAGCCTCGCGGGTGCTCAACGGATCCACGCGCAAGGTGGCCGAGTCGTATCGCGAACGCGTCGAGGCCGCTGCCGCCCGCCTCGGCTACAGCGCCAACCTCTCGGCCCAGGCGACGGCGAAGGGCACCTCGGGGACCATCGCGCTCCTGGTCGCCGACATCGCCGACCCCTACTTCGGCCAGATCGCCTCCGGCGTCGCGCGCGCCGCCGACGAGGCGGGACTCATCGTCACGATCGCGATCACCGAACGCGACCCCGACCGCGAAGTGCGGCTGGTCCGCGCCCTGCGGGGGCAGCGCCCGCGGGGGCTCATCCTCGCCGCGTCGCGGACGACCGCCGGCACCTCGACCGAGCTGCAGCGGGAGCTCGACGCCGTCGCCGCATCGGGAGGCCGCATCGTCGCCCTCGGCCGCGGCGTCGACGACGTCCGCACCGTCATCATCGACAACCGCGCTGGGGCACGCGCACTCGCGGCCGCCCTCACCGGACTCGGCTATCGCAAAGCCGTCATCCTCGCCGCGTACGCGGGCATGCGTACATCGGACGACCGCGTCGAAGGCTTCACCGACGGCTTCGTGGCCGGCGGCGGAGAGCCGCCACGCGTCTATCGCGGCGGATTCACGCGGGATTCGGGTGAGCGACTGATGGATGCCGCGCTCACCGACGGCCTCGAATCGGGCACGCTCGTCTTCGGCGTCAATGACGTCGTGGCGATCGGCGCGCTCGCCGCCATCCGTGGCGCGGGCCGCGAGGTCGGCGCCGACATCGCTCTTGCCGGCTTCGACGACATCCCCACGGGCCGCGACGTCACACCCGCGCTCACCACCGTCCGGGTTCCGCTCGAGATGGTCGGCCAGGAGACGCTGCGCGCCGCCGTCGATGAGGACTGGACGATCGATCCCGCGGCGCTCGAGCTCTCGATCGAACTGCGCGACAGCACGCCGGCGCGATGAGAGTCGTCTTCGCGCCCGACAGCTTCAAGGGCTCGATCGCCGCCGCCGCGGCCGCGGCGGCGCTCGCCGAGGGCTGGGCGAGCGTGCGACCCGACGACCCTGCCGTGCTGCTCCCGATGGCCGACGGCGGCGAGGGCACGATCGACGCCTTCGCGGCAGCCGTGCCCGGGACGATCAGGGTGCCGATCGCGGTGACGGGCCCCGACGCGGCGGCGGTGGACGCCTCGTTCCTCCGGCTTCCTGATGGGACGGCGGTCGTCGAGCTCGCCTCGACCTCGGGCATCGAACTGCTCGGCGATCGGCGACTGCCGTGGGACGCCCACACGATCGGGTTCGGTCAGGCGATCGCAGCGGCGCTCGACGCGGGAGCGACGCGCCTCGTGCTGGGGATCGGCTCGAGCGCGTCGACCGACGGCGGCACCGGGATGCTGTCGGCGCTCGGTGCGCGGTTCCTCGACGCCGCGGGTGATCTCGTGCCGGACGGCGCTCGGGGGCTCGCCCGCATCGCACGGGTCGATCTCACCGGACTGCGGCCCATGCCGGAGCGGGGAGTGCTCGTGCTGTCGGATGTCACGAACCCGCTCCTCGGCCCCACCGGCGCGGCCGCTGTGTTCGGCCCCCAGAAGGGTCTCGACGCCGCGGACGTTGCCGACGTGGATGTCGCGTTGGCGTCGTTCGCGAGCCTCGTCGAGGTCGACGCCGCGACGCCGGGCGCCGGCGCCGCAGGGGGAACGGGGTTCGCGCTGCTCGCGTGGGGTGCCCGCCTCGCGCCCGGCTCGGTCGAGGTCGCCGACCTGATCGGGCTGGCCGCGGCGATGGCCGCGGCATCCGTCGTCATCACAGGCGAGGGCTCGTTCGACGCGCAATCGGCCGGCGGCAAGGCTCCGGCTCAGGTCGCGACGATCGCGGCTGAGACGGGCACGCGCGCGGGTCTCGTCGCGGGGCGGATCGCGCCGGATGCCGTGACGAGCGCGTTCGCGGCATCCGTCTCGCTCACCTCCCTCGCGGGCTCGTCGACCGCCGCGCTCGCAGATCCTGCGCGCTGGCTGCGCGCCGCAGGCGCCGAACTCGCGCTCCGCCTAGGGGCATAGCAGGCCGGGCCACGGGCCCTCGATGCGCGCGATCGCGATCTTCACCTCGGTCAACTCGTTCCTCATCGACGCGATCTCCGACTCCACTCGATCGAATCGCGACTCGAATCGCGACTCGAGCCGGCGGGTCTGCTGCGCGAGCAAGCCGGCGACGCCGCCGAGGAAAGTCACGGCGGCGACGAAGACGGCGACGACGCCGATCACATCCGGTGTCACGGGCACGCCTCCATTCTGCTCCCGCAGCGGGGAGCGCGTCACCGTGAATCTACGGACGGCGAGTGCGGTGATCGAAACCGCGGCACGCGATCCGTGCAGAGGCTCCCACAGCCAGGCCGGGGGAGGAAGCGCGTCTCGGCTGTAGGAACCCCACCAGCCGTCGAAGCGCGCTCTGTTGCACCGCGACAGAGTTTGAGCGCTCCCTCACAGCGGACGGATAGGGTCCGGAACATCTCGCACAACGCCGTTCGAGGAGGAACAGTGACCCCCCGCACTTCGTCCACAGCCCGCCTGCGTCGCATCCTGATCGCCGTCGCCGCAGCCGCCGCCCTGATCATCGCGCCGCTCACGGCGGCGCACGCGGCCCCCGCGCCGGCGACCGACCTCGACGACACGTGCGCCGTGCTGCGCGTGGGCTCGGGGTCGAACAACTACGTCACGCGCGGTTCGGTCGGTTATGGCACGAGCGGCACGGCGTCGGCGGCGACCAAGGTGCGCTTCGAGGCGACCGACCTCGGCCGGTACCGACTCGTCGACCACAAGGGCGGCGTGCTCTACCTGAGCGTCGTGAACACCGTCATGCCGGGCTCGAGCTACGGCGACCGCGCCGACTGGGCCATCACGCGCGACGGGTCGACGTATCAGATCACGGCGACGAACTATGGCAAGCGCATCGGATCGTTCCTCGGCGGACTCGTCGCGGCGAACGGCACGTTCACCTTCGTGCCGGCGACCGGATGCGCCGGGGTGGCGGATGTCGCCACCAACGTCTCGGGCACGCCGCAACCCGCGGTGAACGCCGACGGCACGCTCAACGGCTTCATCGACGCGCACACGCACATCACGGCGGCGGTGGGCTTCGGCGGCAAGATGCGCTGCGGTACGCCGTTCCACCCCGGTGGTGTCGAGGAGGCCCTGAAGGGATGTCTCTCCCACTCCGCGATCGGAGCGTCCGGCTACACGGGGGCGCTGATCGCCGGGACCGATCCGTTCATGGACTACAAGGGCTGGCCGACCTTCAAGGACTGGCCGACACCGACGACGCTCCTGCACGAGCAGGCGTACTGGAAAGGCATCCAGCGCACGTGGCAGTCGGGTGAGCGCGTCATGAACGCCCTCCTCGTCGCCAACCGGGTGATCTGCGAGGTCTATCCCGACAAGGTCACCAGCTGCAACGAGATGGAGCAGCTCCGCCTGCAGGCGCAGTACCTCGTCGACATGCAGGATTACATCGACGCGCAGTCGGGTGGCCCGGGCAAGGGCTTCTTCCGCATCGCCAAGACGCCGGCCGATGTCCGCGCGATCGCGGCCCAGGGCAAGCTCGCCGTCATCGTCGGCGTCGAGAACTCCGAGCTGTTCGGCTGCCGGCAGATCCTCGACGTGCCGCAGTGCACGACCGCGCAGATCGACGCAGGACTCGACGAGCTGCAGTCCTGGGGCGTGAGCAACATCTACCCCGTCCACAAGTTCGACAACGCCTTCGGCGGGACGCGGTTCGACTCGGGCACACAAGGAGCAGCGGTCAACATCGGCAACAAGGTGTCGACGGGAAACTTCTGGCAGGTCGAGTCGTGCCCGACGGCCGCGCACGACAACGAGCAGCCGCTGCGCAGCGACCTCATCGCAGGGCTGCTGTCCACCTCGGGTCTTCCCGCAGGCACCGTCGTGCCGGTGTATCCGAACGGGCCGGTGTGCAACGTCCGCGGACTCACCGACCTCGGTCGCCACCTCGTCGACCGGGCCATGGACCGCGGCATCATGATCAACATCGACCACATGAGCGTCAAGACGGCCGATGCGGTCCTGAAGGTCGCGGAGGAGCGCGGCTACCCGGGCGTGCTGACCACGCACACGTGGTCGGACCGCTCGATGATCGCCCGCATCGCGAACGTCGGCGGGTTCGTCGCGTCGTACGCGAACGCCGCGTTCGATCAGGACGGTCGCGAGGGCTTCGTGGACGAGTGGCGCGAGAACCGTGCGGCGGCCGCGCCGGGAGCTATCCCCGCGTACGGGTTCGGCTCCGACGTCAACGGCCTCGGGGCGCAGGCGGCAGCGCGAGCGGGAGCGGCATCCGATCCCGTCGTATATCCGCTCACGGCACTCAACGGCGTCACGCTCGGCAAGTACACCGTCGGGCAGCGCACATACGACGTCAACGTGGACGGCGTCGCGACCTACGGTCTGCAGGCGGACTGGACGGTGGATGTCGTGCACGCGGCCGGTGCCGACGGCGCGCTGCTGAAGCAGCAGCTCATGTCGGGCGCCGAGCACTACGTGAGGGTCTGGCAGGCCGCGATCGCCTGGTGACGGACCCCCGATGTCGCAAACCGTAGGAGAAACCCGCCTCGCGTCGACGTAGTTCCGGCGCTGGCCGAAGGCCTCCTACGGTTTGTGACGCCGAAGCTCAGCCGCCCAAGGCCTCCGTCACCACCGCGCGGGCCTCGGCCTGCACCTCGGCGAGGTGCTCGGGCCCGCGGAGGCTCTCGGCGTAGAGCTTGTAGACGTCCTCCGTGCCCGAGGGGCGCGCAGCGAACCACGCGTCCGCGGTCTGGACCTTGAGGCCACCGATCGCGGCACCGTTGCCCGGAGCGTGCGAGAGCTTCGCAGTGATCGCCTCGCCCGCGAGTTCGGTCGCCGACACGGCCTCGGGCGTGAGGCGGGCGAGCTGTGCCTTCTGTGCGGGCGTCGCCGGCGCATCGACGCGCTGGTAGGCGGAAGCCCCGTATTCGGCCTCGAGTTCGGCGTAGCGCTGCGACGGGGTCTTGCCCGTCACGGCGAGCATCTCGGCCGCGAGCAGGCAGAGCAGGATGCCGTCCTTGTCGGTCGTCCAGACCGATCCGTCGCGGCGGAGGAAAGATGCCCCGGCGGACTCCTCGCCGCCGAAGGCGATCGAGCCGTCGAGCAGTCCTGGGACGAACCACTTGAACCCGACCGGCACTTCGTAGAGCCGGCGGCCGAGCGCCGCGACCACCTTGTCGATGATCATCGACGAGACGAGAGTCTTGCCGACCGCGGCATCCGCCGGCCATCCCTGGCGGTGCGAGTACAGGTAGTCGATCGCCACGGCGAGGTAGTGATTGGGGTTCATGAGCCCCGCGTCGGGCGTCACGATCCCGTGCCGGTCGGCGTCGGCGTCGTTCCCGGTCAGGATGTCGTACTCGTGCCGACGTTCGACGAGCGCCGCCATGGCCGACGGCGACGACGGATCCATGCGGATCTTCTCGTCCCAGTCGAGGGTCATGAACTTCCACGTCGGGTCGACGTCGGGGTTCACGACCGTGAGGTCCAGGCCGTACTTCTCGCCGATGAGCGCCCAGTACTCGACCGAGGCGCCGCCGAGCGGATCGGCGCCGATCCGCACGCCGGCGCTGCGGATCGCATCGATGTCGATGATCGACCCGAGGTCCGAGACGTACCCCTCACGGAAGTCGAAGTCGCCGATCGCGTCGCCGTCGAGGTCCTTGAACGGGGTGCGCTGCACGCCCGCGAGCGATGCGGCGATGAGCTCGTTCGCGCGATCGGCGATCCAGCCCGTCGCATCCGTGTCGGCGGGCCCGCCGTTGGGCGGGTTGTACTTGAAGCCTCCGTCGCGAGGCGGGTTGTGGGACGGCGTGACGACGATGCCGTCCGAGCGACCCGGGTCGTCGAGGGCACGGCCCTTGTTGTAGACGAGGATCGCGTGCGACAACGCGGGCGTGGGAACCCAGGCATCCCGACTGTCGACGCGCACGTCGACGCCGTTCGCGACGAGCACCTCGATCGCGCTGCGTTCGGCGGGCAGCGACAGGCCATGCGTGTCGCGGCCGAGGAAGAGGGGGCCCTCGATGCCCTGCGACCGGCGGTAGTCGACGATCGCCTGCGTCGTGGCGAGGATGTGCCACTCGTTGAAGCTCGTCGACAGCGACGAGCCGCGGTGGCCGCTCGTGCCGAACGCGACGCGCTGCTCGGGCACGGATGGATCGGGGACGCGGTCGTAGTAGGCGGAGATCAGCTCATCGATGTCGATGAGGTCGGAGGCTTCGGCGGGCTGTCCTGCGCGGCTCATGATGTCAGTCTGCCGGTTTCCCGGACGGATGTCGCGGGCTTTCGCCCTCGGCGTGCACAACGTCGGCAGATCGTGCGTCGCAGGGTGCGACAGCTCCGGACCGCTCGGCAGACCGACGGATCTGCCGACGTTGTGCACGTCGCTATGCCGCGAACCGTGTCGAGTGTGCGACGAGGGCGTCAAGCGCGACGCGCAGTGCGGGGGAGTCGGCCTGCGTACGCCGGTGGATCGCGATCACGTCGCGCGTCGAGGCCGGCTCGGCGGTGGGGATCGCGACGAGGTCGGGGCCGAGCTCGCCCCGACCGAGGCGCGGCACGAGCGCCACAGCGAGCCCCGCGCGGGCGAGTTCGAGATGATTGTGGAACTCCATCGACTCGTGCACGATCCGCGGCGCGTTCGGGATGCCGTCGAAGAGGCGCCGCAGCCACTGGCGGCAGATCGTCGCCTCGAACGTCGCGACCCAGCGCTCCTCGGCGAGGTCGGCCGGATGCAGCACCTCCCGCGTCGCGAGCGGGTGGTCACGGCGGACGATGACATCGGCGACGTCGGTGAACAGCGGCGTCGCGACGAGATGGTCGGGCATCGCGAGCGCGACGCCGCCCCACCGATGTGCGATACCGAGATCGCGCTGCCCGGACGCGACGAGCGCGATGGTCTCCCACGGCTCGCTCTCGCGGAGCGGGAGGCGCAGGCCGGGATGCCGCTCACCGAGATCGGCGAGCACGGGCGTGACGAGTCCACGCACGACGGTCGAGAACGCGGCGATGCGGATCTCTCCGACGACGCTGTCGTCGGAGCCCGCGAGCTGCAGGTCGGCGCGCAGGCGTTCGAGGTCGGCGAGGATCGGGGTGGATGCCACGACCAGCCGGCTGCCGGCATCCGTCAGCACGACGCCCCGCCCGACGCGCTCGAGCAGGGCGACTCCGGTCTCGCGCTCGAGGCGCTTGACCTGCTGCGAGACGGCGGACGGCGTGTAGCCGAGCGTCGCGGCCGCCGCCGAGACACTGCCCTGCGTCGCCACGGCCCGGAGCGACTGCACCGCTTCCAGATCGATCATGAAGCAATGCTACTGAATCAGCGACAGAATCATTCGCTTGTCCTTCATTCGGGGATCCGATGAAGTGGAGGAGTGAATAGACGCGACATGATCCTCGCCGCGGCGGTGGCGACCTTCTGGGGCTTCAACTTCGTCGTCATCGACTGGGGGATGGACGGGATCCCCCCGCTCCTGTTCGTCGCGATCCGCTTCCTCGTGGTCTCGGCGGCCGTCTTCGTCGTGCCCCGGCCTGCGACCGGATGGCGCACCGTCGTCGGAGTCGGACTTTTCATGAGCCTCGGTCAGTTCGGCCTGCTCTACACGTCGATGGCCCTCGGACTTCAACCCGGACTCGCGGCACTGCTGCTGCAGGCTCAGGCCGTCTTCACCATCGTCATCGCGGCGGGCGTCCTGCGCGAACGTCCGACGCTGCCGCAGGCCGTCGGAGTCGCGATCGGAGTGATCGGCCTCGCGATCGTCGCGGCCGGCCGCGGGGGGAACGCGCCGGCGCTCGCGGTCGCGCTCGCTCTCGCGGCGGCCGTCTCGTGGGCGATAGGCAACGTCATCTCCCGGCGTGCCGGGGTGGTGAGCGGGCTGGGCCGCCTGGGTTCGCTCTCGCTGACGGTGTGGTCGGCGCTCGTCGTGCCGATCCCCGCACTCGCACTATCGTTCGCGTTCGAAGGCCCCGAAGCGATCGCCGCGGGTCTCGCAGACTTCGGCTGGCGCCCCGTGGCATCCACCCTCTACACCGCCGTCCTGTGCACCATCGTCGGCTACGCGATCTTCAACGGTCTGCTCGCGCGCAACCGCTCCGCCGCCGTCGTGCCCTGGGTGCTGCTCGCGCCCGTCGTCGCCATGGCCTCCGCCGCGGTGCTCCTGGGGCAGATCCCGACTCCCGCCGAGATCGTCGGGGGAGCGGTTCTGGTGGCCGGTGTCCTCGTGACCAGCCTGCGCGTGCGGGTGCGGCGCGCACGGGAGTCGACGCCCGTGGCGTGAGCGCAGCTGTGCCACGATGGTCGAGGCGTCCCGTCCGCGCCGCGATCCGAAAGGCAGTAAATCCGTGAGCAAGCGCGCGCTCATCGTCCGCGGCGGCTGGGAGGGGCACAAGCCCGTCGAAAGCACCGACCTGTTCATCCCCTTCCTCGAGGCGCAGGGCTACGACATCCGCATCGAGGGATCCCCCGCCGTCTACGCCGACGCCGGTGCGATGACCGAGACGGATGTCATCGTCCAGTCCGTCACGATGTCGACGATCGAGCGGGCCGAGCTCGAAGGGCTGCGCGCCGCTGTCGCGGCGGGCACCGGCTTGACGGGATGGCACGGCGGCATCGCCGATTCGTTCCGTGCGTCGTCGGATTACCTGCAGCTCGTCGGGGGCCAGTTCGCGACGCATCCGAGCAAGCACCCCGACGAGGTCGCCGGGGCTGCGAGCGACAACTTCCTCCGCTACACGGTGGAGATGACCGACGTCGGCCGGGAGCACCCGATCACGCACGGCATCCCCGACTTCGAGCTCCAGACCGAGCAGTACTGGGTGCTCACCGACGACCTCAACGACGTGCTCGCCACGACGACGCATCCCGCGCCGCCCTGGCATCCGTGGCACCGTCCCGTCGTGTCGCCCGTCGTGTGGACGCGTCACTGGGGGAGAGGCCGCATCGCCGTCGCGACCCCTGGGCACAGCCCCGAGGTGCTCCAGAACGAGCACGTCCGCACCATCGTCGAGAGGGGCATCCTGTGGGTCACCCGCACGGCATCGGCATCGTAGGACTGGGGGCGATCAGCAAGGCGTACCTCGACACGCTGACGCACGCATCCGGCATCCGCATCGCGGCCGTCGCCGATCTCGATGCATCGCGCGCGCAGGCGGTGGCGGAGGGGATTCCGGATGCCGCGGCCCTCACGGTCGCGGAGCTCCTCGCATCTCCCGAGGTCGACACCGTCCTCAACCTCACGATCCCGGCCGCGCACGCCGAGATCGCGCTCGCCGCGCTCGCCGCCGGCAAGCGCGTGTACGGCGAGAAGCCGCTCGCGGCCGACCTCGCCGCGGCGCAGGAGGTGATCGCTGCAGGCGGCGACCGCGTCGGCTGCGCGCCCGACACGGTCCTCGGCACGGGCGTGCAGACCGCGCGCGTCGCGATCGACGACGGACTCATCGGGCGCCCTACGGCGGCGACGGCGGTCATGGTGACCCCGGGGCACGAGCGCTGGCATCCGAATCCCGACTTCTACTATCAGCCCGGCGGCGGGCCGCTGCTGGACATGGGCCCGTACTACGTCACGGCCCTCGTGCAGCTCCTCGGCCCGATCAGATCCGTCATCGGGGCCGCGAGCACTCCACGCGCTTCCCGCACGATCGGCGCCGGTCCCCGTGCGGGCGAAGTCATCCCGGTCGACGTCGAGACGCACGTGTCGGGCGTGCTCGAGCACGCCGGCGGCGCACTGTCGACCATCACGACGAGCTTCGACGCGACGCGCACGACGGCGGCGCCGATCGAGGTGCACGGCGACGAAGGCAGCCTCGTCGTGCCCGACCCGAACACCTTCGCGGGCGACGTGCGGCTGTTCCGGACGGGTGACACCGACTGGCGCACCCTCGATCCGTCGGCCGGCTATGTCGACAGCGCTCGAGGCATCGGGCTGCTCGACTTCGTCGCGGGCGAAGCGCGGGCGAGCGGCGCGATCGCGCTGCACGTGCTCGAAGCGATGACGGCGCTTCTGCAGTCAGCACGCTCGGGGTCCCGGATCACGCTCGAGTCCACCGTCGTCCGCCCCGAGCTCGTCCCGCTCATGCATCGCGACGAGTGGCTCGCTCTCGGGTAGCGGCATCTCGTCTCGTCGCTGTACTCCTCGCTCGACGAGCGGCCCTCGGTCGTTCCGCGAGCCCAGCGAGACGAAACGACGAGCACGCTGACTAGGCTGGGGCGCGTGACTGACGAGGCATCCGGAATCCGCACCTACAGCTTCCTGGGGCCCGCCGGAACCTTCACCGAGGCCGCACTCGCGCAGGTTCCCGAAGCGCGCGGTCAGCGCTGGAGCCCCGTGCGCAACGTCGGAGAAGCGCTCGCCGACGTCGTCGAGGGGCGATCGGATGCCGCGATGATCGCGATCGAGAACTCCGTCGACGGCGGGGTCTCGACGGCGCAGGACGCCCTCGCCACGGTCGGGGGCCTGCGGATCGTCGGCGAGTACCTCGTTCCCGTCGACTTCGTGCTCGTGGGGCGACCCGGCACGAAGCTCGAGGACGTCTCTCTCGTCGCGGCGCACCCCGTCGCGTACGCGCAATGTCTGCAGTGGCTGACCCGCACGCTTCCCGCGCATGCGCACGTTCCCGCCGCGAGCAACGTGGCGAGCGCCGTGGGCCTGCTCGACGGGACGAGCGATGCGGATGCCGCGATCGCGCCGCCCGGCATCCTCGATCATCACGACGTCGAGCTCCTGGCCGAGCAGATCGGCGACAACGCCAACGCCCTCACGCGCTTCGTGCTCGTCAGTCGCACCGTCGCGCCGCCCCCGCCGACGGGCGCCGACAAGACGTCCCTCATGGTCGAGCTGCCCGAGGATCACCCGGGCGCCCTCATGGAGATGCTCGAGCAGTTCGCGACGCGCGGCATCAACCTGTCGCTCCTCGCGTCGCGCCCGATCGGCGACGCTCTCGGGCGCTATCGGTTCGTCATCGACGCCGACGGCCATGTGCACGACGAGCGCATGGCCGATGCCCTCCTGGGCCTTCGGCGCTTCAGCCCCAAAGTCGTCTTCCTCGGCTCGTATCCGCGCGCCGATCGTGCCGTCGTGCACTACCCCGACCGCTACTCCGACGACGTGTTCGTCGAGGCGCGGGACTGGTTGCGCGGGCTGCTGAGCGGAGAACCCGAATCATGAGCTTCGACTTCGATCCCGAGAACGAGACCCACCTCCGGGCGCTCGCGCGTCTCGAGTCCGAGCAGGTCGTGTGGCTCGTGACGGCGGGGCGCGACGGCTACCCGCACGCTGTGCCCGTGTGGTTCCTGTGGCTCGACGGCAAGGCCGTGATCTTCAGCGAGCCCAAGACGGCGAAGGTCGCCAACATCCGCGCGAACGACAAGGTCGCACTGCACCTCGAGGCGGGCGACGACGGCGAGCAGCTCCTCATGATGCGGGGGACCGCGGTGCTCCACGACGGCGCCGGGCCGGAGTGGGTGGCCGACATCGGCGACGACTACACCGCGAAGTACGACGAGTGGCTGCAGCGCCTCGAGCTCACGACGGCGTCGATGCTCGCCACCTACACGACCGTCATCGAGTTCACGCCGGACAAGCTCATCGCCTGGTAGTCGTCACCCCGCGAGGAGCTCGAGGGTCTGGATGCGGCCGGGCGCAGCATCCATCCCCTCGCCGTCGTAGGACCCCGCGATCGGCGAGATCATGACCTCGTCGACGTCGTGCTGCGCCGCGAACGACGCCAGCTCGGCGCGCACCGTCTCGCCCGTGCCCACGAACCACTTCGACCGCGACGACGCCATGATCGACTCCGCCATGCCGTCGAAGTCCGCCGCGCCCGCGATCGCCTGCTCGACGGTCTCGAGCGCGACGAGCGGACGATTCGTGCGCAGTCGCGCCATCATGCGCAGTTGCGGCAGGGCGCGCTCCTCGGCCTCTTCGGCGGTCGGCGCCGCGATCGCGTTGGCGGTGAGGAAGGTGCGCGGCGTCTCGAGGATGCCCGATGGCCGGAACTGCGACCGGTACAGCTGGAGCGCCCGCTCGAGCCCTTCGCCCGAGAAGTGGTTCGCGAAGACGTAGGGCAGGCCGAGGGATGCCGCGAGCTGCGCCGAATAGTCGCTCGACCCGAGCAGCCACACCTCGGGAACCGTCGTCGACGCGGGTGTCGCCCGCACCTCGTAGGTGCCGCCCGAGGTGAACCGCACCGTCGCTCCGTCGGACGAGACGAGCGACAGGATGTCGGAGATGTGATCGGGGAACCGCTCGACATCGCTCGTCGTGCCGCTCTGGCGCAGCAGCTGAGTGATGACCGGATCACTGCCCGGCGCGCGGCCGATGCCGAGATCGATACGCCCCGGCGCGAGGGCCTCGAGGGCCGCGAACTGCTCGGCGACGACGAGCGGCGAGTGGTTGGGCAGCATCACGCCGCCCGACCCGACGCGGATCCGCCGGGTCCGGGCGGCCGCCGCGGCGACGAGCACGGGCGGGGCGGTCGATGCGACGGCGGGCATGTTGTGGTGCTCGGCGAACCAGTAGCGCACATACCCGAGGTCGTCGGCGCGCTGCGCGACCGAGAGGGATGCCGCGACCGCTTCGGCGCTGGACTGCCCCGCGCGCACGGGCACGAGGTCGAGCACGGACAGGGCGGGAGCGGCTGAGGCGATCATCCTCCCCCTCAACCATCCCGGTCGGGCGGGGTATTCCGTCCCTCGCGTGAATCGCGCAGGATGAGACGACCGCCGGTAGGGCGATCACGCCGATGGTGCCCGCTCATCCTGAGCAATGCACGCACCTCAGGTGCGTGACGCGCGCTTGACGTGCTCGTACGCGTCGAGCGCGGCCTTGCGGGTCTCGCCGAGATCGACGATCGGCTCACCGCGCTCGTCTTGCGGGACCCATTGGTCGATGTAGAGCCCGCGCGGGTCGAACTTCTTCGCCTGCAGCTCGGGATTGAAGATCCGGAAGTAGGGCGCGGCATCGGCCCCGGACCCGGCGACCCACTGCCAGTTGAACGGATTGTTCGCGGCGTCCGCATCGACCAGCGTGTCCCAGAACCACTCCTCACCGTGCCGCCAATCGATGAGCAGGTTTTTGATGAGGAAGGATGCGGCGACCATCCGCACACGGTTGTGCATGTAGCCCGAGTGCCAGAGCTCCCGCATCCCGGCGTCCACGAGGGGGATCCCGGTTCGTCCGTGCTCCCACGCGCGCAGCAGCGTCGGCTTCAGGCGCGGCCACGGGAACGCGTCGAACTCCCGTCGCAGGTTCTTCGTCGCGAGGTCGGGGAAGTGGAAGAGCGTGTGCCAGGCGAACTCGCGCCAGCCGAGCTCCGACAGGAACCGGCCGCCGCCGCCAGCCTCGACCGCCTCGTGCCACACCGTGTAGGGGCTGATCTCGCCCCAGCGCAGGCGCGGCGACAGCAGCGACGTCGCTCCCGCAGACGGCTCGTCGCGGGCGCGGTCGTACGAGCCGAGGTCCTCGGAGAGGAACTCCCGCAGCCGGTGGCGTGCGGCGGGCTCGCCCGGTTCCCACGTCTCGCGGAGTCCTCCGGCCCAGTCCGGCTTCGTCGGCAGCAGACCCCACTCGTCGAGGGAGTCGGACGCCGGGGCCCGGCCGGGACCGTGGACCTCACGCGGCTCCGGCAGCGGTGCACGCGGAGACGGGAGAGCGAGACACGCGCGCCAGAACGGCGTGAAGACGGAGAAGTGAGTCCCCGCGCCGGTCTTCACCTCCCACGGCTCGTGCAGGAGTGAGCCCGCGAACGACTGCGCGTCGAGGCCGTCCTCACGCAGCGACGCCTTGATGCGCGTGTCGACCTCGCGCTCGGGCCCGCCGTAGCGGCGGTTCCAGAAGACCGCGGAGGCACCGGCATCCTTCGCCGTTTCGTGCACGACCCGCTCGGCTGGACCTCGACGAAGGACGAGCGTCGATCCGCGTTCGCGCAGGCGCTCGCCGAGCGAGGCGAGGGAGTGATGCAGCCACCACCTGGCGGCGCCGCCGAGGGGACGGATGCCGGGGGATTCCTCGTCGAGGACGTAGAGCCCGATGACGGGGTCGCCGCGGTCGATGGCCGCTCGCAGGGCGGGGTTGTCGGCGAGGCGCAGGTCGTCCCGGAACCATACGATCGACGACGTCATCACCCCATTCTGTCGACGTGCCCGCTTCGGCGTCGCGGGCTTGACAGGGTGCTACTGCCGTACGAAAGGGACGGATGCCGCGTACCCCTCGGTGCTGAGGTGCAGCACGAGTTCGTCGCCCGTGCACGTGAACGAGGATGCCGAGACCGGCCACTCGGCGAGCGTCTCGGCAGTCTCTGCGGCGAAGATCGCGCTCGCGGCGGCATCGTCGGTCGGAACGACCGTGAGCCCGTTCTCGCGCGCGGTGAGCGCGAGGCTCTCATCGTCTGCGCTGTAGTCGCCCGACATGGTGCCGCCGAGCGCGACCGCGGCGGTGTGGCCGAGCCACGTCACCGAGGCCGGCACGCTCTGCGTGAACGCGAAGGTGCCGTCGGCGGTGAAGTCGATGTTCGCCGTCGCCGCCGGATCGATGACGGCGGCCGGGTACTCGAGACCGCCGGGCAGGGCGTCGTAGATCGGCTGGAGCTCGTCCGCACCGACCGACCACGCTCCGACGAGGCACGCAGGGGTGGGCGTCGGCGTGGGGGTCGGGGTGGGCGACTCGGCATCGGTCGTCGTCGCCGTGCACCCGCTCGCGACGAGTGCGACGGTCGCGAGGAGCGTCATCGTGCGCAGCGGTCGCGTCATCCGTCCATCATGCGGCTTCGCCCGAGCGAATCCGGGCACCGAGCAGAGACTGTGTCGCTCTTGCATCCGCTTGCAAATTCTTGCGTAAACTGTGCGCATGTCGAAGCGTCTCGCCGAAGTGGCGCGCAAGGTCGGTGTCAGTGAAGCGACCGTCAGTCGCGTCCTCAACGACAAGCCCGGAGTCTCCGAAGCGACGCGGCAGGCCGTGCTCACGGCGCTCGATGTCCTCGGCTACGAGCGCCCCACGAAGCTCCGCGGCGAGCGCGCCCGCCTCGTGGGGCTGGTGCTCCCCGAACTCCAGAACCCGATCTTCCCCGCGCTCGCCGAGATCATCGGGGGCGGGCTCACGCAGAACGGCTACACGCCGCTGCTGTGTACGCAGAACACGGGCGGCATCACCGAATCCGACTACATCGACCTCCTTCTCCAGCAGCAGGTGTCGGGTGTGATCTTCCTCGGCGGCAATTACAGCCAGGCGGATGCGCCGCACGAGCACTACGAGCGGCTGCGGCAAGTCAACCTGCCGACGGTCCTCGTCAACGCGCGGATCGGATCGATCGACTTCGCGACGGTGTCGACGGATGACGCGGCCGCCGCCGAGCAGGCGATCCAGCACCTGCATCAGCTCGGACATCGGCGCATCGGCATGCTGATGGGTCCGGTCGACCACATCCCCTCCCAGCGCAAACTCGCCGCCGCGCGGCCGTTGTTGGAGCGGCTCGGCTCGCCGCTCGACGAAGCGCTCATCGTGCGCGGGCTGTACTCCCTCGAATCGGGCCAGGCAGGGGCATCCCGCCTCTTCTCCAACGGCGCGACGGCGATCGTGTGCGCGAGCGACCCGCTCGCCCTGGGCGCCGTGCGGGCCGCGCGGCGCGCGGGGCTCCGCGTGCCCGACGACGTGAGTGTCGTGGGCTACGACGACTCCGCGCTCATGAGCTGCACCGAGCCGCCGCTCACGACCGTGCGCCAGCCGATCGAGTCGATGGGGCGGACGGTGATCGACCTGCTCCTCTCGCAGATCGCCGGCACCACCGAGGCGGGCGACGAGCTGCTCTTCGAGCCCGAACTCGTCCTGCGCTCCTCGACCGGCCCGGTCTCGCTGTAGCTGACGCCTCCCCGCAGCGGGCCCAGGTGCCTGAACATTCCAGCCCTACGCGCAGCGGCGTGCCCTGCGCAACCCGAACGAGAGGGTGAGACGTCACAGCCGTGGCGTTACTGAATCGCAATCTTGCGTGAGATTGTCAAAGACTTGCACTCACGGATCCGCGAAGCTACATTCTCCTCAACGAGACTTTCCCCCGACGACGAGGAGCCCCGTGGACACCGACGTCCTCAGCCGCAAGGAGCAGGCGCTCACACCGTCGACGGCCGACCCGCTCTGGTGGCGGTCCGCCGTCATCTACCAGGTGTACGTGCGCAGCTTCGCCGACGGCAACGGCGACGGCACGGGCGACCTCGCGGGCGTGCGGGCGCACCTCGGCTACCTCAAGGATCTCGGCGTCGACGCGATCTGGTTCAACCCGTGGTACCCGAGCCCCATGGCGGACGGCGGTTACGACGTCGAGGACTACCGCGACATCGATCCGCGCTTCGGCACGCTGGCCGAGGCCGAGATCCTCATCCGAGAGGCGCTGGCCCTCGGCATCCGCACCATCATCGACGTCGTCCCCAATCACATCTCCGAGCGCCACGAGTGGTTCCAGGCGGCGCTCGCGGCGGGCCCGGGCAGCCCCGAGCGCGAGCGATTCTGGTTCCACCCCGGCAAGGGCGAGGACGGCTCCGAGATCCCCACGCACTGGGTCTCGAGCTTCCAGGGCGAGACGTGGACGCGCACGACGAACCCCGACGGCACGCCGGGCGAGTGGTACCTGCACATGTTCACGCCCGAGCAGCCGGACCTCAACTGGAACCACCCCGACGTGCGGCGCGAGCACGAGGACATCCTGCGGTTCTGGTTCGACCGGGGCGTCGCGGGCGTGCGCATCGACTCCGCCGCTCTGCTCATCAAGGACCCCGACCTCCCCGAAGTGGGGGAGAAGGATGACCACCCGACCGAGGATCGCGACGAGCTGCACGACGTCTACCGCTCGTGGCGCGCGATCGCCGACTCCTACCCCGGGACGCGCGTCCTCGTCGGCGAGATCTGGGTGCCCGACATCGTGCGCTTCACGAACTACCTGCGCCCCGACGAGATGCACACGGCCTTCAACTTCGACTTCCTCGCGCGGCCGTGGGGCGCGGCATCCTTCCGTGAGTCGATCACGGCGACGCTGGCCGCGCACGCACCCGTCGGCGCTCCGTCGACGTGGGTCCTGAGCAATCACGACGTGACGCGCCCCGTCACCCGGTACGGGCGCGAAGACACGACGTTCGCGTTCCTCAAGAAGCGGTTCGGGGTGCCGACCGACCCCGAGCTCGGGCTGCACCGCGCACGCGCGGCGGCGCTCCTGGTCGCGGCACTGCCCGGCAGTCTGTACATCTACCAGGGCGACGAGCTCGGGCTTCCCGAGGTGGAGGACCTCCCGCTCGAGGTCATCGAGGACCCGATGCACTACCGTTCGGGGGGCATCGATCCCGGACGCGATGGATGCCGCGTCCCGCTCCCGTGGGCAGGAGAGGCAGCGCCCTACGGGTTCAGCCCCGACGGCACCGCGACCTGGCTGCCGCAGCCGGCCGGATGGCGCGGTCTCACGGTGGCGGCGCAGGACGCGGACCCCGCCTCGACGCTCAACCTGTACCGCGACGCGCTGCGTCTGCGTCGCGAGCTGCCCGAGCTCGGCGACGGGCCGCTCGAGTGGCTCGACGGCCTCGGCGACGAGGTTCTCGCCTTCCGTCGCGGCGACGGGTTCGCGTGCGTCGTCAACACGGGCGAAGATTCCGTGCCGCTGCCGGACGGCGCGACCGTGCTCCTGGCGAGCACACCTCTGCACGACGGCTCCCTCCCCGGCAACACGACAGCGTGGCTGCGCTCTCACGGCGCGACCACCACCCCCAACCCCCCGGAAGGCCGTGCGCCGAGAGGCTGACGCGCGCCCCTTCCACCGAGAAAGGAAAGACGATGAAGTCACCAGCAAGGGTCCTGCTCGCCGGTGTCGCCGTGGTGGCGACCGTCGGAGCTCTCGCCGGCTGCAACGCCGGCGGCGGCGATGAGAGCAGCGGAAAGGTCGAGCTGCGCGTCGCGACGTTCCCGCCGGGAGCGGATGCCGCGGCCTACGAGGCCTTCGCGGCTCAGGAGAAGCAGTTCGAGGAAGAGAACCCCGACATCGACATCATCGGCGTCGAGTACGAGTGGGAAGGGCCGACGTTCGCGGTCCAGCTCGCCGGCGGCTCGCTGCCCGATGTCTTCACGGTGCCGTTCACCGACGCCAAGACGCTGCTCGAGAACGGCCAGCTCATGGACGTCACAGCCGAGATGGACGAGCTCGGCTACACCGACAGCTTCAACCCGATCATCCTGGACGCCGTCACGGGCGCCGACGGCAAGCTCTACGGCTTCCCGCGCCAGGCGTACGCGAACGCCCTGAGCTACAACCGCGAGCTCTTCGAAGCGGCCGGGCTCGACCCCGACTCGCCGCCCGAGACGTGGGCCGAGGTGCAGGAGTACGCGAAGCAGATCACGGATGCCACGGGCAAGGCCGGCTACTCGCAGATGGCGATCAACAACACGGGCGGCTGGCAGCTCACGGTCGGCACCGTCGCGCGCGGTGGTCGCACCCAGATCGACAACGAGGACGGCAGCGCCGAGTCGACGATCGACAACCCCGCTACGAAGGGCGTGCTGGAGTTCCTGCACGCGCTGAAGTGGGAGGACGGCTCGTTCGGCTCTAAGGTCGACCTCGACTGGGGCATGATCAACCAGGAGTTCGCGGCCGGCAACATCGGCATGTACACCACGGGTTCCGACATCTACACCGCTCTCGTGCGCGACTTCGGGCTGGACCCCGACGTCTACGGCATGACCGTCATCCCGCTCGAAGGCGATGAGCCGGGCACGCTCGGCGGCGGCGACATCGCCGTCATGAGCCCGACGATCGACGACGAGACCAAGGCCGCGGGGGTGAAATGGATCGACTGGTACTACATGCAGAAGCTCCTGAACGAGGACGCCGCCGTGCTGGATGCCCAGACGCTCAACGAGTCCGGTCAGGCCGTCGGCACCCCGGTGCTGCCGGTCCTCAGTCGCGAGCTGTACGAGGAGTCGCTCATCTGGATCCAGGACTTCATCAACGTCCCACTCGAGCAGATGGCGCCGTTCCGCGAGCGGATCTGGGACCAGACGCCGGTCGGCGAGGCGAAGAAGAAGACGCAGGAGGTCTACGCTCTCCTCGACACCGTGGTCCAGACGGTCCTCACCGATGAGAACGCCGACATCGACGCTCTTCTGAAGCAGGCGCAGACCGACGCGCAGGCCCTGCTCGACAGCTAGTCCGGATCGATGATGGATGCCGCGGACTCGAGCGGTCCGCGGCATCCATCTCCCCCACCCGAGAGATGACGATGACCATGACGACTCTCGAGCGGCAGGACGAGGCATCCGCCCCGCCGCCCGTCGTACCGGTGCGCCGTAGGACCCGGCGCACGCCGCTCACCTGGTATCGCGGCGGGGGCCTGTGGAACCTGCTGTTCCTGCTGCCCATGATCTTCGTGTTCTTCTTCTTCTCGTGGTCGCCGATCGTGCAGTCGGTGATCATGAGCCTGCAGAAGACGAATCTGATCGTCTCGGAGTGGGTCGGCTTCGACAACTACGTCACCGTCCTGACGGATCCGCAGCTCGGTGCAGCGGTGCTCAACACGGTCTACTTCGCGGCGCTCGCGCTGCTGTTCGGCTTCCCGCTGCCGCTGTTCATGGCGGTGCTGATGAGCGAGGTCCGGCGGGGCAAGGGCGTCTACTCGGCGCTCGCGTACCTGCCCGTCGTGATCCCGCCCGTCGTCGCGGTGCTGCTGTGGAAGTTCTTCTACAGCGCCGATCCGTCGGGCGTCTTCAACACGGTGCTGGGGTGGGTCGGCATCCCGCCGCAGCCGTGGATCCAGTCAGCCGTGCAGGCGATGCCGTCCCTCGTGCTCGAGGCGACGTGGGCCGCGGCGGGCGGATCGATCATCATCTACCTCGCGGCACTCCTCTCGGTGCCGCCCGAGCTCTACGACGCGGCAGAGGTCGACGGCGCCGGCATCTGGCGCAAGGTGTGGCACGTCACGCTGCCGCAGCTGCGCGGCATCCTCTTCATCATGCTGATCCTGCAGGTAATCGCGACCGCGCAGGTGTTCCTCGAGCCGTTCCTGTTCACGGGCGGCGGCCCCGCCGGCGCGACCCGCACGATCCTGCTGTACATCTACGACAAGGCGTTCCGCAACAGTCTCGGCGGCGACTACGGCGAAGCCACCGCCGTGTCCGTGCTGCTGGCGATCGTGCTGGCGATCCTGTCGTGGCTGTACTTCAAGCTCACCAACCGCTGGAGCACCTCATGATGACGACGGCGCCCATCCGCGAAGGGGCCCGCGGACTGGTCTCGAAGCGCAACGTCTTCGGCCGCAAGAAGCTCGACTCGATCGACGACCTCGCCGAGCGGACGATCGTGTCGGCGTCGGAGCGGCGGCGCCCCGGCACGCGGATCTGGATGACGCTGACCCACGTGTTCCTCGCGGTCACGCTCGTGATCGCGGGGCTCGGCCCGATCCTGTGGCTCGCGAAGTCGGCGGTCACACCGACGCAGGACACCCTGCAGCAGCCCTTCGCGCTGTGGCCGAACGGCATCGACTGGGCGAACCTGTCCACGGCGTGGAACGACATCCACATCGACCAGTACTTCTGGAACACGATCATCATCGCCGCGGGGGCATGGTTCTCGCAGCTGTTCATCGCGACGACCGCCGGGTACGCGCTGTCGGTGCTGCGTCCGCGCTACGCACCGATCCTCAACGGCCTCGTCCTCGCGACCCTCTTCATCCCGGGCATCGTGCTCCTCGTGCCGCTGTACCTCACGATCGTCTCGCCTCCGCTGCTCGGCCGTGACGCGAGCATGCTCAACAACTACCTCGCGGTGTGGCTGCCGATGGCCGCGAACGCGTTCAACATCCTGCTCGTCAAGCGGTTCTTCGACAATCTGCCCCGAGAGGTGTTCGAGGCGGCCAGGACCGACGGCGCGGGGCCGTTCCGACTGTTCTGGTCGATCGTGCTGCCCATGTCGAAGCCGATCCTCGGCGTCGTCTCGGTCTTCGCGATCATCGCCGCGTGGAAGGACTACCTCTGGCCCGCGCTCGTGCTGCCCGACCCCGCGGTGCAGCCGCTGTCGGTCCGCCTGCCGGCGGTGCAGTCGCAGACCGAGCTCGACGTCTTCCTCGCGGCGCTCGCGATCTCGGCGCTCATCCCCATCGGCATGTTCCTCCTCTTCCAGTCGGTCTTCCTGCGCTCCGCGGGGCTCGGAGGCGCCGTCAAGGGCTGAGGGATGCCGCGCCATGGCCTGGTTCGTGACGTATTCGTGGAGGGGGCTAGGCGATGTCCGACCCGGTTGATACGTTCGATGCGTGTGAATAGGGCCGTCCCTGGGGGGGCGGTCACGGGGTGTTCACGCACACGACACGAATACTGGGGAGTTCTCACGTTGCCTACGCATAAGCGTGGGCGCGCAGTGGTTGCCGGCATCGCCGGGGCCGCCATCGTCGCGCCCGCTGTCCTTCTGTCCACGCCCGCTTTCGCCGCCGAGCCCGACACGACGAAGCCGGTGATCACGGCTATCACGCCCGGCGACGGTTCGGTCGTCCGCGGTACGGCGAAGTTCACCGCATCCATCGACGAGGCGGCCATGTCGTACTCGTATCTCGAGTTCAACGTGGGCGGTCGCTGGCTGACCGACGACACGAAGGAGCCGGGCTCGGTCAAGTACGGCAACTCACCGTCGATCACGCTCGACACCACCCGCTGGGCAGACGGCCTGTACGGGCTCAAGGTCAATGCCGTCGACAAGAGCGGCAACGGCGCCGAGAAGCGTGTCGCCGTGACGATCGACAACACCGCCCCCGCGATCACGACCAACCTCGTCGACGGTCAGTTCGTCTCGGGCAAGGGCGACATCGTCGTGACGGTGGCTGACGCGAACCCGCTCGCGTACCACGCGCAGCTGTACAAGGCCGACGGCACCCAGGTGCCCGCGGTGAAGGGCTACTCGTACGCGCCCTCGGGCACCACGCTCACGATCCCCGCGACCGATTGGAACGCGCTCGCCGACGGCTCGTACTACCTCGCCGTCTCGGCGCGCGACAAGGCCGACAACGCGGCATCGCTCAAGGTCGCTCTCGTGCGCGACAGCACGCGTCCCGAGATCACGGTCGTCTCGCCCGGCGCGGACGCCTTCGTGGGGCGCTCCGCCGTCGTCGAGTTCACGGCGACGGATGCCTCGGGCTTCGATGTGGTGGCGGCGAACCTCTATCGCGGCTCGACGCTGCTGCGCACCCTCGTGCGCGCCGAGGCTCCCGCCGGCACCGAGTGGTCGGGCACGGGCACGCTGCCCGCCGACCTCGCCGACGGCGCGTACTCGATCCGCTTCGGCGCGACCGACAAGGCCAAGAACAACCGCACCGTCACGCGCTCCATCACCGTCGATGCGACGGCCCCCGTCGTGAAGATCGCGGCGCCGGCCGCCCGCGATGCCGTCCGCGGCAATCTCACGGTGTCGGGCACGGCGACCGATACGGGTGCGGGGATCGACGAGGTCGTGCTGCACGTGCGCAAGGTGAAGGACAACGGCAACCTCGACGGCTTCCTCAACACCGTCACGGTTCCCGTCGTCGACGGCGCGTGGTCGGTCACGCTCCCGTCGACGGGCTTCGCCGATGGCGCCTACGGCGTCACGGTGCTCGCGACCGACCGCGTCGGCAACACGAACGGCGGCGGCGCCAGCGTCAAGCCGTTCACGATCGACAACACCCGCCCGGGTCTCGCGATCGTCGCCCCCACCAGCGGTTCGTCCGTCGTCGCCGGTGCGTCGGTCGACGTCGTCCTCTCGGCGAGCGACGCCGGTTCGCTCAACCGGGTCGCCGCGAACCTCTACGACTCCGCCGGTGAGCTCGTGAAGGCGATCGGTGCGACGTCGGGCACGTCGGCCATCGGCGCGACGACGTGGGAAGGCACGTACTCCTTCCCCGCGGGCATCGAGCCGGGTGCGTACACGATCCGTGCCAGCGCGTCCGACGTGACGGGCAACACGCGCACGGTCACGTCCTCGGTTCTCGTGACGGCGCCCGTCGTCGAGCCGCCGGTGGTCGAGCCGCCCGTCGTGCAGCCGCCCGTCGTCGAGCCGCCGACGAAGCCGACGTTCGCTTCGGTGCTCGAGTGGCTGCGCTACCTGCTGAGCCTGCTGCTCGGAGTGTTCGCGCGCTGACAGTGATCATCACAGCGGGGCATCGGAGTGATCCGGTGCCCCGCTTCCGTTCGGTGCGGTGCCGGTCAGAGGCCGGTCACGTCGTGCCCGCGCGGCACCGCGACCAGGAGTGCGCCCGGGTCGATCCGCGTGCGGACCGCGACGGCCTCGCCGAACTCGTCGCCGTCCAACTGCACGGGCTTCGGATCGGTGGATGCGACGTCGATGCCGTCCCCGCGCGAATAGAGCACCGAGTTGTCCTTCGTGCGCAGCGCGAGCATCCGCCTGCCCGTCTTGGACTTGCGCAGCACGCTGTTGTCCCACGCGACGCGGCGCCAGACGAAGAGCCAGCCGAAGGCGCCCTTGGGCTGGAAGATGACGACGTCGAGTGCGCCGTCGGTGATCGACGCGTCGGGCACGAGCTCGAGTCCCGCGGGGAGCGACCCGCAGTTCGCGAAGAGCACGCTCTGGACGCGTGCGCTGTGCAGGCGGCGCCCCGGGAGCTGGTACATGATCCGGAACGGCTTCGCGTTCACGAGCGAGCGCGCTGCCCCGTCGACGTACGCGACCCAGCCGACGGACTTCTTGAGCTGGGGATTCGTGTTCGCGATCATCGCGGCATCCAATCCCATCCCACCCATCACGACGAAGGCATGCTTGTCGAGCGTTCCGTCGGCACGACGAAGCTCGGCGAGGCCGACGTCCATCGCCAGGGTGTCACCGTCGAACGTCGCGCGGATCATCGCCTCGCGATCGGTGAGCGGCAGCCGCAGGTTCCGGGCGAGGAGGTTGCCCGTGCCGCTCGGCACGATCGTGAGCTTCACGCCGGAGCCTGCCATCGCCTCGGACACCGCGCGGACGGTTCCGTCACCCCCCGCGACGAGGACGGCATCGGCTCCGGCCGCGAGCAGCTCCTTCGTCGCGCTGTCGCCGAGATCCTCGATCGTGGTCTCACGGAAGAGCGGCTCACCCCAACCCGCCGCCGCGGACGCTTTCGTCACGGCGCCGCGCAGCGCGTCGGTGTCGACCTTCGTCGGGTTGTACACGAGTGCGGCCCGGCGCACGTTCGCGGCCGCCGAGGGGGCATCGGCGGGGGGAGGCGTCATGCTGAAACGATAGCCCCGGATGCCGCGCCACCGGCGCTCAGTAGACTTGACCGGTGATCGATCCCGTACTCCTCCGTGAGAATCCCGAGCTGGTCAAGCGCTCGCAGGAAGCGCGTGGCGAGTCGCCCGACACGGTCGACGACGCCCTCGCCGCCGACCGGGACCGCCGAGCTGCCATCACCACGTTCGAAGAGCTCCGCGCCGAGCAGAACGCCCACGGCAAGCGCGTCGCCCAGGCTCCGAAAGACGAGAAGGCGGCGCTCGTCGCCGCGGCGAAGGATCTCAGCGAGCGCGTCAAGCAGGCACAGCACGCCGTCACGGCGGCGGAGGAGGCATCCGACGCCGCCTTCGCCCGCGTCGAGAACATCGTCATCGACGGTGTTCCGGCCGGTGGCGAGGAGAACTTCGTCACCCTTCGCACGCACGGCGGAACGCCCAGCTTCGACTTCGAGCCCCTCGACCACCTCGCCCTCGGCGAGAAGCTCGGCGCGATCGACATGGAGCGCGGCACGAAGGTGTCGGGAAGCCGCTTCTACTTCCTGACCGGCATCGGCGCCCGTCTCGAGCTCGCGCTCATGAGCCTCGCCCTCGACCGTGCCCTGCAGCACGGCTTCACCCCGATCATCCCCCCGACGCTCGTGCGCCCCGAGGTCATGAAGGGCACCGGATTCCTCGGTCAGCACGCCGACGAGGTCTACCACCTCGAAGACGACGACCTCTATCTCGTCGGCACGAGCGAGGTCCCGCTCGCGGGCTACCACATGGGCGAGATCCTCGATCTCGGCGCGGGCGCGAAGCGCTACGCCGGGTGGTCGACCTGCTATCGCCGCGAGGCCGGTTCGTACGGCAAGGACACCCGCGGCATCATCCGCGTGCACCAGTTCAACAAGCTCGAGATGTTCGTCTACACGACGCCCGAGGACGCTGAGGCGGAGCACCTGCGACTCGTCGCGCTGCAGGAGGGGATGCTGCAGGACCTCGGTCTGTCTTACCGGGTCATCGACGTGGCGGCCGGCGACCTCGGCTCGAGCGCCGCCCGCAAGTACGACATCGAGGCGTGGGTGCCGACGCAGGGTGCGTATCGCGAGCTCACCTCGACCTCGAACTGCACGACCTATCAGGCGCGGCGGCTCGACATCCGGTTCCGCCCCGAAGGGGGCAGGACGCAGCCCGTCGCGACGCTCAACGGCACCCTCGCGACGACGCGCTGGATCGTCGCGATGCTCGAGACGCACCAGCGCGCCGACGGCTCGGTGGAGGTGCCCGAGGTGCTGAGGCCGTACCTCGGGGGGCTGGCCGTGTTGGAGCCCATCGCGTGACCGACGCGCACCTGCCTCCGACGGGGAGCATCGAGGTCGTACGGCCCAAGAAAGCCGCGAAGCTCGTCGAGCGGGTCGCGCGCGATGCCGAGGACCCGAACGTCGCGACCGAGCGCCTGCTGATCGTGCTCGACATCGACGGCACGGTGCTCCTCGAGGACGAGTCCTTGAGCCCCGGCGTCGTCGATGCGATCGCGCATGCACACCGCGCCGGTCACGAGGTCATGATCGCGACGGGCCGCAGCTGGGAGGGCACGCACGGCATCATGCGCGTCCTCGAGATCGCCCCCGAGTACGTCGTGTGCTCCAACGGCGCCGTCGTTCTCAAGCGCGTGAGCGCCGACGACCTGCGCTACGAGCGCTGGCACATCGAGACGTTCGAACCCGCCGAGGTCCTGACGCTGCTGCGCGAGCACCTGCCCGACGCGCGCTACCTCGTCGAGCTTCCCGACGGGCACCGGCTGTACACGGAGTATCTGGAGGATTGGAACCTCGCAAATGCCCGCCGCGTGCCCTTCGAAGAGCTCGGTGAACAGCCCGTGTGCCGCGTCGTGGTCGTCGCGCCTGAGCAGCAGGAACAGGACTTCGTCGACCTGGTCGCGCGCATCGGGCTCACTCAGGTGACGTACGCGGTCGGTTGGACGGCGTGGCTCGACATCGCACCGCAGGGCGTCGACAAGTCGACGGGGCTCGAACTCGTGCGCACCGAGCTCGGGGTCGATCCCGCCCACGTGCTCGTGATGGGCGACGGGCGCAATGACGTCGGCATGTTCCGCTGGGCGCTCGAGAACGGCGGACGAGCTGTCGCGATGCAGCAGGGTCCGCAAGAGGTTCGGGATGCCGCGGGCGAGACGACCCTGTCGGTGCAGGCGGGCGGCGTCGCGGCGGTGCTGCGCACGTTGTAGGGGTGACGCTTGGGCGTGCCTTTCAGAGCTTCCTCAGCCGTGATGGGGACAATGGACGGATAGGGCTGTCGGTTAGACTCGACGACTGTTCGCTCCTGTGCTCCGGCGCAGGGCCTGGAGGGTTGTCCGAGCGGCCGATGGACCTGGTCTTGAAAACCAGTGGGCAGCAATGTCCCGTGGGTTCGAATCCCACACCCTCCGCTGCAAAGAGGGGCGCTCCCTCCGCACTGAGGGACCCCACCCCCGAGAGGACCCCGTGAGCCAGACGACGACCAAGCCCGCACGGCGTGGTCGTCGACCCCTCGCGCGCCACGGATCGCTGAAGTCGCCGCATCCGCTCTCCTTCCTGCTCAAGGTCGTCGGCGTCATGGTGGCGGTCGTGCTCGTCTCGGGATTCGGTGTGGCGGCCTACGCCCTCACCGATCTCACGACCAGCTACGTCGACGATGCCGTCGAACTCGAGGGTCAGGACTCCGTGCCGCCCGACATCGGCGCGATCGAGACGGGCGTCGATCTGCTCATCGTCGGGACCGATGAGTGCGAGCCCCAGTTCGCCGGCTACTTCGGCGCCCGTTGCACGGGGGCGGATGCCGGGGGCCAGCTCAACGACGTCAACATGCTCGTGCACATCTCGAACAATCCCCGTCGAGTGACGGTCGTGTCGTTCCCGCGCGACCTCATGATCCCCATTCCCTCCTGCACGCGGGAGGACGGCTCCACGACGTCCGAGATGAGCAAGCAGCAGATCAACTCCGCGTGGTCGTATGGCGGCCTGTCCTGCGTCGCCAAGACGATCTCGGCGTTGAGCGGCCAGAGCATCCCGTTCGCCGCGAAGGTCAGCTTCGGCAACGTCATCAACATCACCGATGCGATCGGCGGCGTGGAGGTCTGCATCGGCAACGGCGGTATCCGCGACCGCTACACCAACATCGACTGGCCGGCCGGCCCCAGGAACGTGCAGGGTATCGAGGCACTCCAGTTCCTGCGTACCCGTCACGGATTGCAGAACGGCAGCGATCTCGCCCGCATCTCGAACCAGCAGCAGTACATGTCGCGTCTCGCGCGCAAGCTCGTGAGCGAAGAGGTGCTGACCGACCTGCCGACGCTGTACAAGCTCGCAGCCACCGCCGTCGACAACGTCACCCCGAGCCAGACGCTCACGAACCCCCTGACGCTCGTGCAGATCGCGCTCGCGGTGAAGGACGTGCCCTTCGACGAGATGGTGTTCCTGCAGTACCCGGTCAACGCCGACCCGGCCGACAACAACCGCGTCGTTCCGAACTACGCCGCCGCAGAGGAGATGTGGGCCGCGATCGCCGCCAACGTCCCGCTCAAGGTCACGAACGACCCGAACCGCGGCGGCGGAGTGATCACCGTCGAGCCCAGCGCCCCGGCCGAGCCGGCGCCCACTCCGACCCCGGGGTCGACCGAGGCCCCACCCCCGGCCGAGACGGCCGTCGAGCTTCCGAACTCCATTCCGGGCACCACCGCCGCGGATGAGACGTGTTCGGCCGGAAACCTCAGAGGCTGACGGCTGATGACTTCGAACGACAGGTCCGCACGCACGGGCCGCGCACCTCTTGCGCGACACGGCGAGCTTCCGACGCGGCATCCGCTGCGCACGATCATCGCGATCTTCGCCGTCGTCGCCAGCGTTGTGGTGATCAGCGTCACGGGCGTCGGAGCCTATGCCGTGTGGGATGCCGCGAACGCGGCTGTCGGCAAGGCCGTCGACATCGGCGAGGAGGGCGAGGTCATCCCGCCGTCCATCGGCGCCATCGAGGGCGGCGTGAACGTGCTCGTCGTCGGCACGGATTCGTGCGAGGGCGCGAACGCCGGAATCTCGGCCGCGTGTCAGAACGGCGACACCGAGGGCGAGCGCAACGACGTCACGATGCTGCTCCACATCTCCGACAACCCGCGCCGCGTCACGGTCGTCTCCTTTCCCCGCGACATGATCGTGCCGATCCCCGCGTGCCCGCGCGAGGACGGCAGCGGCGACTACTCCGCCATGAGCGCGCAGATGCTCAACGCGTCGTACATGTACGGTGGCCTGCCGTGCACCGTCAAGACGATCGAGGCGTTGACGGGCGAGAACATCCAGTTCGCGGCATCCATCCGCTGGACCGGCGTCATCAACATGTCCGACGCCATCGGCGGCGTCGACGTCTGCGTCGCCGAGGACGTCCACGATCCGCACACCACGCTCACCCTGGCCGCCGGACACCACACCCTGCAGGGTTGGACGGCGTTGCAGTTCCTTCGCATGCGTCACGGCATCGGCGACGGGTCGGACCTCAGCCGCATCTCGAATCAGCAGCAGTTCATGTCGTCGCTCGTGCGAAAGCTCCAGAGCGACTCCGTGCTGGCGAACCCGCCCGTGCTCTTCAATCTCGCCACCGCGATGCTCTCCCAGGTGTCGGCCGGGCAGCTGACGCTGAGCCAGTCGCTCACGAACCCGACACTCATGGTGCAGATCGCGATGGCCGTCAAGGATGTGCCGTACGAGGACATCGTCTTCATCCAGTACCCGACCCGCTACGCGTCGGGTGAGGGCGGCACCTCGAGCCGCGTGCTCCCCGTCACCGACGCCGCATCGGTCCTGTTCACGGCACTGCGCGAGAACAAGGCGCTCACCCTGACCGGCAAGGCGAGCCCCGGCGACGGCGTAGAGGCGACCGGCGAGGTGGCTGCGCCCGTCACGACCCCAGCCCCGTCGGCCACCCCGGGCGAGACGACGGCACCGGTCGTGCCCGAAGAGCGCGTCGAGCTTCCGTCTGTCATCACCGGTACGACCGCCGCTGCGCCCACGTGCACCCAGGCGCAGAAGTAGCGGTTCGGCGCGTCGCCTGCGAGCGGTTATGATTGCTGGGCGCATGCGCACGCTTTCGGGCGGACGGATGCCTGGAGACGTCGCATAGTCAGGCCTAGTGCACCACCCTGCTAAGGTGGAGTCCTCGTAAGGGGACCGAGGGTTCAAATCCCTCCGTCTCCGCAGTGTGATGTCTCAGGACATCGTGAACGGATGAACCCCCGGTTTCGGGGGTTCATCCGTTTTTTTGTTGGTATCCGCGCGATGGGTTCAGGGTGAATCGGGCGAGGATTTCGCCGGTGTCTCGGGTGCTGATGATGGCGTCGTTGTTGTGGATGAGTGCGATGATCTCGATGCGTGAGTGTGCTCTGCCGATGCCGAGGTGCAGCAGTTTTCCGGAGTGGCGGATGGTGATCTTCCCGTCGCGGTCGATGGTGTCGTAGCGGACTCTCCAGATGTTCGCGTCGTCGGGCGCTGTGGGGGTGGCTTTCGGGATGAGCTGGTAGGCGAACGCGGGGGTGCGGCGGCGGAGCGCGCGGTGTGGGCGGACGTGGTTGTAGTAGTCGCGGAAGCTGTCGAGGACGTCTTGGAGCTCTGTCAGCGTCGCGGTGGGGTGGGCGGCGAGGTGCTTCTTCAGGGTCTGCCAGAACCGTTCGATTGACTCGCCCCGGCATGTCCGGAGACATGATTCCTTGGAAGGATCTGTCTCATGGGACGTCCCAGCAAGTATCCGCGCGAGCTTCGTGAGCGCGCTGTCCGCATGGTCGCCGAGCTGCGGCCCGATT
>NZ_JAKNUT010000010.1 GCF_023155855.1 Microbacterium aoyamense
CGTCGGAGCACCCGACACCGTCGACGAGAGCAGCCGATCCGCATGGTCATAGCAGTACGACGTCGTCCGCTGCACCATCGCCTGACCCGGCGCCGTGTACGAATCCACCACAACCGAACGATTCCCGTTCTTGCCCGCGGCCGGGTTGGATCCGGGTGTTGAACCGCAGGCAGTGGCCGCGCCGAACCCGTACTCCAGGACGTGTCCTGGAATGTCGGCCTTCACCAGTCGGCCGGCCGCGTCGTACGAGTACGTCGACGGTGGAGGAACGGGCCCGGCCGGGGTGAGCAGGCCATGCTGAACGATCCGGCCTGACTGCGATCGCTCGACGAACTCCTCGAGATCCCCGAGCCCCGGAACCGACCACAGCTGTCCCGTCAGGCGGCCCGCACCGTCACGGTCGATTTCCCCGAGGGCGCCCGCAGCGCCGCCCACGTAGGACACTCCGGTCACCTGTCGGTGCTGGTCGTAGGTGACGGTCGCGTACACCGTGTCGTCGATCCTGACCTCGGTCACGTTGCCGTCGAGGTCGTAGGAGAACCCGCCCGTCACAGCGACTCCGCCGCCCACGGGCGGGGTGGTCGTCACCGAGGAGACCCGTCCGGTCTGTGTGTGATAGTTCGTCCTGGTGACCGTGCCTGACGCGTCGGTATAGCGAATCACGCGACCCAGAAGGTCAGTCACCGTCGTCACGACCGTCGACTGCCCGGCAACGGTCTCGGTGACCTCCACCTGATACGCGCGCTCACCAGCGACTTGTGAGGCACCCCGGAGTGTGCTGATCGTGCGCGCCTCGGTGCCGCTACCGCCCTCGATGGTCTGCGTGTCGACGAGGCCGCGGTCGTCGAAGGTCGTGCACGACCAGCCCGAGTCGCCGGACGCCCTGGCCCCGACCGCACGCCCCATGACGTCGTACACGAACTCGGTGGTGATTCCCGTTGCCCCCTGTGGGTCGGCGGCGGTGATTTTGCGGAGCAGACCGTACTGCGAGGTGCCCGCCGGGATCCCACAGCCGGTGTCGACAGCCGCGACGTTCGCGTCGTGATACACGGATCTCGTCGCGCGTGTAGTCGGGGCAGCATACGCCGACGGAAGCGCGCGGGTCAGTCTTCGCATCCACCCAGATGATCCCGGCTGCTCGAAGGTGAGGCTCGTCGACAACGCCAGGCCGGTCGGATCCACCGTCGATCGTGTGGCCTGCCCGAGCCAGGGATGCTGGTATTCGCTCTGAGTAGTCAGCGTGGGAGCAGTCGCGCCGGTGACGGTAGTCGAATCATCGACGACGGTCTGCGTGACCAGACCATAGTCGGGGGTGAGAGCGGTAAGCGGCACGGGAACGAAGCCGCTGTCGCCATTCTTCTTCCACTTCACCTGGAGCCGGGCGGCGCCGGCGCGCTCGTAGAACTCGACCCGGATGCGCTGTATCCGTCCCTCGTCGAGATTCAGGGTGCCACTTTGCGCCGCGCCCGTGCCGGTCGTCCCCAACGGGTCTCCCCAGCGGTCGAGGACGAGCTTCTCGTTGAGCCAGATCCGGATGCCGTCGTCGGTGGTCGTCTCGAACTTGTAGTCCGTACCGGCGGGGAAGGTGATGTACCCGGTCAGGCGCACCGACCAATTGTCGATCGGCATTCCTTCCGGCCCGGCGCCCGTGCCCCAATCAGCGTAGAGGCCACCGGGCGCGACCGTTCCTGCCAGTCCGTGGGCGACCTTCTTCGGTTTGCCCATCAGCTGGATTGCTCGTGCCTGGGCCGGGTCGGTGTAGTAGACGGCACGCAGTCCGTTGTATCCGCCGTCGTAGGTGCTCTTTGTATGAGCGGGGACGATGCTGCACGCTGTGAGCGGGTCTGTGACGGGGAGCCGATTCGCATCGAAGCACGCAGCGGGGGCAGGCCCGTACACGTCGGTCGGTCGATCAAGAGTGTCGTAGTGCCGCTGCACCTGACGCCCTGCGGAGTCCTCCGCGGTGAGGAGCAGATCCTTGTTCTCCTGCCACGTCTGGGACTGGGTGACCAGGTCCGGTGAGGCCGCGGCTGTTTCGGGTGAGATGACAGCTGTCTGACGCCACGCCGCATCGTATTCCGCGGTGCTGGTGTGATCCGGGGCGCCGATGATCTGCACATGCGTCATGCCTGGTTCATACGCGTACTCGCGGGCGGTTCGCTCCGCGTTCAGCCCGTCAGGCGCCGGTAGCGTCACGTTCTTGACTCGGAAGCGGCCCTCGAACGGTTCGTCTTCGTACACGATATGAGTGCTGGCCGCATCGACATCGCTCTCGGCGAGAGCATCGGTTCGCGGGAGCACATCGTTGGCGACGGAGTCGCGGATGTGGCTGAGCAAGCCGCCTTTCCGGTACCCAAACATCGTCAGTTCACCGCCGGGGTCTGCAATCGCGGCGAGATGCGTGTCGCCGTTGTAGAACAGCTCCGTCCGCGCCCCACCGGGATACGCGATCACACACAGCATGTCCACCGGCGCAGGCATGAAATCATCGCCCGATCGGGTCGGGCAAGCGTTAAGTGCTGCATTCTGATAAGTGAACGTCACCTGTCGGCCGCCGGGCGCAGGGTCGGTGAGCGATTCGACGATGCCACGAGAATCCCACGCCATGATCGGCGCGGCGGGCTTATGGATGTCACCGGGCGCGGTGGACGTCTCGATCCGCCCTTCCCTGGAGAATTGGTGGACCGTGCCGTCCTCGTCGGTGAGGACCACGCGGCCATCCCCGTCCAGCGAAACCACACTGAAACTGCCCGGAGGTGGCGTGAAACCGCCCGCGCTCTTGCGCGTGTAGGTGTAGCTCTTGCCTCCCTGCTCCTTGAGGATGACCGCCGACTCCGACGTCGAGGCGGACACCCACCGGGTCGCGTCACCCGCGATCGGCGTCGACGTGCCCCACCCGGCGGGGAGGATCGGGACTTCTTTCGTGAACCAGTCCGGCGGCACCTGCTTCTCGGTCCCGCCCTCGACTTGGTACCACAGTTCCGAAATCGCATGACCCGAGCGCTCGAAGTAGTCGAGTTTGAACCCGAGCGCTTTCATGTCGAACTTCTTCGGAGAGGACCACGTGATCGTGGCCGTCGATGTCGTCCAAGCGTTGACGAGTGGGGTCGCCAAGTCACCGATCCACAGGCGCGCGCCGTCATCACGTCGAACACCGAACTTGATCGGCTTGGATTGCGCCGAGTTGTCACTCTCGCGCAGTTCCCTTGGGAGCGTGAGGAATCCCGTCCATCGCGCCATGAATTGATCAGCGGGAATCGCATCCGCCGGGGATTCACCCCGCCAGGCGAACCGGACCGATGGATCCGTGCGTACGAGCCGGAGGTTGTCCGAGACGAATGTGAAGTCGCCCGGCACGGTGGCGGGCGTGCCGTCGGTCTTCTTCGGGGCCAGGTAATACTCGCCCTTCAGACCACGGTTCGCGTGCGGGACTTCCTGCGAGTTGTAGGTAAACGACATGCCCATCGGCCCGCCGACCGTTGCGACGGTCGGGGACGCGAATGACAGCGTCGCGTTCCCACTCGCGAGGTTGACCGTCACCGGCCCCGCATCGTCTGTCGGCGATGGCCCGCCTTCGCCGAGACGCAGATCGACTTTGAACCTCTTCGTCCACCCGAACAGGTTCTTCTCGTTCGCAGCGTCCTTCGTGTTCACCGTCCAGGTGTACAGGCCGCCGTCCTGAAGGCTCCCGGGCGGCACATCCCACGTCACGGATCCGTCGGCGGCGGGCGACTCCCATCCGGAGGTGACGACGGCCCCCGTCTTTCCATCAGCGCCGCTCGTGACACGGAACTCATACTTCAGACCAACTCCTGCGGTACCCGGCACCTGGTCGACTTTCATCTTCGGTGTGAGGGTCGTCACCGTCGGCGGGAGCTCTGTGACCGGATTGCCGGGTTCGCCGCTCGCTACGTCGGGCATAGCCACAGCCTTGGTCGTGAAGGTGCGCGGCCCAGTCGACCGGAGCGTCGACTGCCCCAGATGCCCGTCCCACGCGCCACGCACGTAGGCGCGCCAGATGTATGTTGTGTTCGGCTTGAGCTCTCCCTCCGGCACTTCAGCCTGAAGACTCGACGACTCTGGCGACTCGTAGACGATCTCATTGCCCGGCGTGCTCACTCGGAAGAAGTACGTCGGATTCACGCTCGCACCCGAGGTTGGATTCGTCGCGGTCATCGTGAGCAAGGGAGTCAACGTAACCCCCGTCGCGGCGTTCGCGGGGGAGTTGGTGCCGAACGACGGTAGCGCGTAGTCGTAGTACGTCACCCAGAAGTCGGATTCGACCCGCTTATGCGAGTAGACCGACCCCTCCTCATTCCCCGACAAATACCACAACGGACGCACACCATCCGCGATCCGCTGCGACACCCCCCATCCCGTCGAGTCCGTCCACCCCGTGCCAAGCGAGTACGTCGTGACAGGCACCCCCAGGCACGCGAAACAGGCCCCGTCAGTCGAAAACACCCATCCCGGCTGCGCCGTCGTCGCGCCGCTCACATAGCCGATCCCGACCTGCGCGGTGTGGATGAACTTCCCAGAGGGGAGGCCGTTGTAATCGAAGGTCGACAACCCCCGCCACATCACGTTCGTGTTCGACTCGCGCGTGTTCCCGACGTGCAACTGTCCGACGTACTGCGCGCCGTTGCTCTTGAACGACTGACGTGACGTGGGAGAAACCGCGAACGTGGGGTCGACGTAGAGCGGGAAGACACGGTCCGTGGAACGCGTCCAGTCTTCGTCGGCCGTCAAGGTGTACCGCCACACGCCCTTCGAGATCTCGTCGACGCTCACCCTCGGGAAGGTTTCGGCCGGTGATCTCTGCCCATCACTGCCAGACGAGTCCCACACGACCGGCGTCGGGATCGTCACGACCACGTCCCCATACCGGTCGAAGAATTCGACCGTCTCGCCGTCCGCGATCCTCGGCGTCACCGAGCGAGCCTTCACCACCCACGACCAGGAGCTTTCGCCGCGGACCGGCCGCTCGTGCACGATGAGGGTCTCTTTGACCGCGCCGCGCTCGATGTCGTACTCGACATCCAGCCCTTCGCCGACGTCGCGGAAAGCAAGCGCATCCCAGTCATCCCACCACCAGAACGGCGCCTCAGCCCGCCCTTCGTCGGCGCCTTCCAACGCGATGCGCAGAACGTGGCCGTCGCGACGCAAGGTCACGGCGTCGTCGGAATCAGCGGTCTCGGCGAAGGCGGGCCGCAGCGGGTGAGAGGGCACGGACCATCCGTCGCCGGTCTGCTCGACCGACGTCTCGATCTCGCTCCACGACCCGTCAAGTGACTCGGCGTTCAGCGGGGACTGCGAAACCTGAAGAGCCGTCCCACCGTTCAGCGCCTCGTACTCCGTCGTGAACTCCGAACGCGCGACAACATCCCCAAGCTCGCCACGCGATAGCGGCTGCTCGATCGGGACTGTCTGATTAACGGTGGATCTGGTGTGGCCTGACTGAAAGGAAGGGCGATGACCGATGTCATCGAGATGATCGATCCCGTGACGGGAGAGATCATCGATGAGCAGCAGCTCGCGGAGCAGC
>NZ_JAKNUT010000011.1 GCF_023155855.1 Microbacterium aoyamense
GCTGCTCCGCGAGCTGCTGCTCATCGATGATCTCTCCCGTCACGGGATCGATCATCTCGATGACATCGGTCATCGCCCTTCCTTTCAGTCAGGCCAGACCAGATCCACCGTTAATCAGACAGTCCCCCCCGATCGGCACACTGCTCGCAAAAGGGATGGTTCGAAGCCCCGGCTCCACTCAGCGTGCAATCGCTGAGTCTCAGACGATACGGGTGTCGGCTTGAACCGCGACCTCTTGCGGGCTCTGAGCGCTTCTGCCACGATGAGCCATCCGACAACGATGTCGGCGGCTTCTGGGGAGTCAGTGATGAGCATCATCGCAATCGCGGCGCTCGGCTGCGGTGTCGGGCTTGTCGTCGCTCAAATTGTTGTGTCGATGGTGGCTGGCATTAAAGCCGCATCTGCGGCGGCGGGCGGCCCAGCCATCTCCGAGGCAGTCAGCGAGACGCTGAAGGCGCTGGCGGACAAAGTTCCGCTCGCCGTCGCCGGAATCGTGTTGATCCTCATTGCAGCGATAGTGAACGGCGACCTCGCCGCTTCCGTCGTGTTCGGCGACCCATCGCCGGCCCCGTCGTCGACCTGAGCACGGGCAGAACGTCATGGTGTGGCTCCAGAACGCGCTACTTATTCTTGGCGCGACCGCGACGGTCGTGAGCATCGGACTGATCGGTGCTGACCAGTGCTTCAGTTGGAAAGAGAACCGCGCTGTCGGCTCCGGGTGGTTTGCGAAGGATGGAACTCCGCCGCTTCCGTTGACCGCGAGCCGTGTTGCCCTGGCGGCAGTTGGTCTCGCACTGCTCTTCGGCAGCGCGAGCATCGATTGGTCGACCGACGCACCAGAGCCCCCCGGACGCTCCGGCGCGCAGTGCATCTGCTGCCAATTTCCGTAAATGCCCGTCGCACACATACTCCGACCCCGAGGATTCCGTGATCAATTCCGGGCGGGGAACGATCCTAAGCGCACGATCCCACAGAGTGCCTCGAACGTGCGCTGCTCGCTCAAAGATCGGCATCGGGAGCTTCAGGGTTCTCGAGATCGTGTCGGCCGCCAGAACTGGCTTCGCTCCCCGCGATCCTCGCGCTATGTTGAGCGACACTGGGTCTGTTCTGGGGAGGGACTGGATGTCCAATGACGCGCCGGCGGCAACGCCCGGCTGGTACCCCGTGGCTGGGGGCGGGAAACGCTACTGGAACGGGTACGAGTGGACGACCGATGTCATCGGCGCGCCCACTCCCGAGGTGGAGTGGGCAGCGCTGTCTCCCACGCTTCCCGCGCCGACGGTCGTGATCCCACCGCAACAACTGCCTCCCGCCTATGCGCCGCAGGGCAACTCGTTTGCTCAGCCTGCGGGATGGTATCCAGGCCCGACGGGGCTCCTCCAGTGGTGGGACGGCCGGTCGTGGGGTCCGTTCGCGCCGCAAACAGCCCAGCCACAGAAGGAGGTGGGTATCGCCTACCTCCTTCTTCCTACTCGGTGGTTTCGCCGCGCATCGGTTCTACCTGGGCCGCATCGGATCCGCGATCGCGCTGCTCTGCATCTGGTGGGCAGGATGGTTCCTGGTCGGCGTCGCAGTCGGTGTCCCGCTCCTGATCGCCGGCGGAATCTGGCTACTCGTCGACCTGTTCGCACTGCCGTCCATGGTGCGCGACGAGAACGCACGACGTCTGAATCCGCGCTGAAACTCCAGCCGCATCAGGCATCCGCGCAACCTCAAGAATCTGAAGCACTTGAAACGCGCGGCGCACGATTCGCGCCCGGTCTACGGGCGCCGTTCGCATGAGGATCCCGCAGCCTGCGGCTCGTCCGCAAGCTCGGATCAGGGATGCTTCAGCGACAAAGCGCCGAGTGGGACCTCGAGTGCGACACCGTTCACCGTCGCGAAGGTGATGAGTCCGGTCAGCGCGGCGACATTGACCAGGACAGTGCCCCAGAACGCGCGGCGGAACGAGCGCTTGCGGGTCTTGTGTCGGAACAACTGCTGCGCCAAGAGCGCGCCCGGCCAGCCGCCGAACACTCCGAGTACGAGAAGCATCTGCTCCGAGATCCGCTGCCGACCACCTCGCGCCGCCGCCTTATCGATCCCATAAACCGCAAACGCGACGACGCTCAAAGCGCCGTACAGCGCTGGCATCCACCACGGGAGGTCGAGCACGAAGTAGGCCAGCGAGAACGCGGCTACGAACGCGACCAGTACCGACCAGCTCAGCGCCGAGGGACTGTCTGATTAACGGTGGATCTGGTCTGGCCTGACTGAAAGGAAGGGCGATGACCGATGTCATCGAGATGATCGATCCCGTGACGGGAGAGATCATCGATGAGCAGCAGCTCGCGGAGCAGC
>NZ_JAKNUT010000012.1 GCF_023155855.1 Microbacterium aoyamense
TGACTCGCCCCGGCATGTCCGGAGACATGATTCCTTGGAAGGATCTGTCTCATGGGACGTCCCAGCAAGTATCCGCGCGAGCTTCGTGAGCGCGCTGTCCGCATGGTCGCCGAGCTGCGGCCCGATTATCCGAGCGAGTACGCCGCGATGACCGCGACCGCGAAGATGCTCGGAATCGGGTCACCGGAGACCATCCGGACCTGGATCCGCCGCAACCAGGTCGACGCGGGCGAACGCCCTGGCGTCACGACTGAGGCGGCGGAGGAGATCAAGCGGCTCAAGCGGGAGAACGCCGAGTTGCGCCGTGCGAACGAGATCTTGAAGGCGGCTTCGGCTTTCTTCGCGGCCGAGCTCGACCGGCCACAGAAGCGATAGTCGCGTTCATCGAGGACCACAAGGATCGCCGTGATGGCGGGCTGCGGTGGGGTGTCGAGTCGATCTGCGACGTGCTGACCCAGCACGGCGTGAAGATCGCCCCATCGACCTACTACGACGCGAGAGGCCGCGGCCCGTCACCTCGTGAGGTGTCGGATGAGCGGTGGGAGCCGATCATCCTGGCCACGTGGGAGAAGCAGCGGAAGGTGCTCGGCGCCCGCAAGCTCTGGCTGAGGCTCCGCCGTGACGGACACGATATCGCCCGGTGCACGGTCGAACGCCTTATGCGGGACCTCGGGATCGCTGGCGTCGTGCGCGGGAGACGCAAGCGCCCGATCGACACGGATCTGCGGGAGACCAGGCCGGCGGACCTCGTTGACCGGCATTTCGCGAGGTTCCGCACGAACCAGCTCTGGGTGGCCGACTTCACGTACGTCTGGACGTGGTCGGGGTGGGTCTACGTCGCGTTCGTGTTCGACGCGCACTCCCGCCGCATCCTCGGCTGGCGCGCCGCGACCAGCATGACCACCCCGCTCGTGCTCGACTGCCTCGACATGGCGCTCTGGACCCGGCGGCGCGAAGGCGTGCTCGGGTTCGCCGGGCTCACGCATCACACCGACGCCGGCAGCGTCTACACGTCGATCGCCTTCACCGACCGGCTCGTCGACGAGGGCATCGACCCGTCCGTCGGCTCCGTCGGTGACGCCTACGACAACTCGCTCGCCGAGTCGCAGATCGGGCTCTACAAGTCCGAACTGATCCACCACGCCGGCCCCTGGCGGGACGTCGACCAGGTCGAGGCAGCGACCGCGTCCTGGGTGCTGTGGTTCAACACCGAACGCACCCACCGCTCGATCGACGACCTCACACCCCTCGAGGTCGAGCAACTCGACTACGCTCACACCGAACCGGTCGAGAAAGCCGGCTGACACCAGCAAAACGCTCTCCGGACATGCCGGGGCGAGTCA
>NZ_JAKNUT010000013.1 GCF_023155855.1 Microbacterium aoyamense
TGGCCTGACTGAAAGGAAGGGCGATGACCGATGTCATCGAGATGATCGATCCCGTGACGGGAGAGATCATCGATGAGCAGCAGCTCGCGGAGCAGCTGCTGAAACAAGCGAAAGAACAGGGCGTCGACCTCGTCGGACCCGACGGGCTGCTGAACGGGCTCACGAAACGTGTGCTCGAGACAGCGCTCGAGGCGGAGATGACCGAGCACCTCGGTTACGAGAAGCACGTCGTTTCGGCGAGCGAGAACGCGCGCAATGGGTCGAGGTCGAAGACGGTGCTGACGGAGGTCGGCCGGGTCGAGATCGACGTCCCCAGAGACCGTGAGGGATCATTCGAGCCGAAGATCGTCAAGAAGCGGCAACGGCGGCTGACCGGCGTCGACGAGATCGTGCTGTCGCTGACCGCCCGTGGGCTGACCACTGGTGAGGTGGCGGCGCACTTCGACGACGTCTACGGCGCTTCGGTGTCGAAAGACACGATCTCGAGGATCACAGACAAAGTCATCGAGGAGATGTCCGAGTGGCAGAACCGTCCGCTGGATCGCATCTACCCGGTCGTGTTCATCGACGCTCTGGTGGTGAAGGTCCGTGACGGGCAGGTGCGGAACAAGCCGTTCTATCTCGCCGTCGGGGTGACGGTGAACGGGGAACGGGACATCCTCGGAATCTGGGCCGGCGACGGCGGCGAAGGTGCGAAGTTCTGGCTCGGGGTGCTTACCGAGATCAAGAACCGCGGCGCCGAGGACGTCTGCATCGTGGTCTGCGACGGGCTGAAGGGCTTGCCGGAATCGATCAACACCGCCTGGCCGCTCGCGACGGTGCAGACCTGCATCATCCACCTGATCCGCAACACGTTCCGGTTCGCGTCCCGCCACTACTGGGAAGAGATGGGCAAGGACCTCCGCCCCGTCTATACCGCCCCGACTGAAGCGGCCGCTGCCGAGCGGTTCAAAGAGTTCGACGCGAAGTGGGGCAGTCAGTATCCGGCGATCAGCAAGCTCTGGCAGAACGCCTGGTCCGAGTTCGTGCCGTTCCTCGACTGGGACGTGGAGATCCGCCGGATCATCTGCAGCACGAACGCGATCGAGTCCCTGAACGCCCGTTACCGCAGGGCCGTCAGAGCGCGCGGGCACTTCCCCAACGACGCCGCCGCGCTGAAGTGCCTCTACCTCGTGACCCGGTCACTTGACCCGACCGGCCGGGGCAGGGCACGCTGGGCGACGAGGTGGAAGCCGGCGCTGAACGCGTTCGCGATCGCATTCGAAGGCCGTATCAACTAATGACCGCCAGACCAGATCCACCGTTTATCGGACACACCC
>NZ_JAKNUT010000014.1 GCF_023155855.1 Microbacterium aoyamense
GCTGCTCCGCGAGCTGCTGCTCATCGATGATCTCTCCCGTCACGGGATCGATCATCTCGATGACATCGGTCATCGCCCTTCCTTTCAGTCAGGCCAGACCAGATCCACCGTTAATCAGACAGTCCCCATTCCGCCAGCTGCCGTGCGGGTGCGGTCCTCTGCCGTGGGCCACAGATGGCTGTATGTGTTGAGGGTGGTGGTGGCGTGGATGGCCTGGTGGATCTGTTCGACCAGCTGCCCCCTGGTGATCGCGGCTTTGTCCTGTGGCTAGCGTTCTGGCAGGGGGGTGCTGGGCGACGCTGAGAGCGGATGCTTCGGTCTGATAATGTCCCCGTGAACCCGCCCAAGGCGTATCTACCCGGTAAGGGTGCGTCCCGCCCGCAGTTTGTTGAGGATGGTTGCCTGTTCGAATCAGGCCGGGTCCGGGGAGCTCACGGCACTGCGGGTGCTGTCGGGGTTCCCGCCATTCGGTTCGGGCGCAGGTGAGCGCGGCAGGGACCGGGTACCTCTTCGAAAGTGCGACGCGGGCGAGAATGAATGTGTAGCGGCCTAGGCTCTAGGCCATGCATCGCGGGGATGTACTAGGCGGGCGGATCTCGATTGCGTAGTTCCACCGAAAGGGGCTGTGAGTGTGTTCGTGATCGAGGATGAGATCCATTTCGAGTTGATCGGTAAGTTTTCAAATCGGGATGAGGCGGCAACCGAGCTCAACCGACTGGCGTCACTGCCCTGGGACCACGCCCCGAACGTCGCCCCCTGCACCAGTTGGGCGAAATGCGGCCGGAATTACCACCTCATCGAATACGACATGTCCCAAACTCCCTGGCGCGAACTATCCCGAACACAGATGCTCGAGATTTCTGCCGATGAGGTTCGTTGGCACAGCGAGGGGTAGTGACTCGCCCCGGCATGTCCGGAGAGCGTTTTGCTGGTGTCAGCCGGCTTTCTCGACCGGTTCGGTGTGAGCGTAGTCGAGTTGCTCGACCTCGAGGGGTGTGAGGTCGTCGATCGAGCGGTGGGTG
>NZ_JAKNUT010000015.1 GCF_023155855.1 Microbacterium aoyamense
TCGGCGGTTTCTAGGGATCGTCGCAACACGGGGTTAGGTCTGAAGTAAAGCAGCGAAACGCTCGGCTGGGGTTTCCCAGCCGAGCGTTTTGCGTGGGCGGCCGTTGAGTTCGATGGCGGCATCGGCGAGATCGTCGATGGTGTAGCGGGTCAGATCGGCGCCCTTGGGGAAGTACTGACGTAGTAGTCCGTTGGTGTTCTCGTTCGATCCGCGTTGCCAGGGGCTGGCTGGGTCGCAGAAGTAGATCGGCAGGTTCGCGTCGATCGTGATCAGGTGATGCGCGCCCATCTCGGAGCCCTGATCCCAGGTGAGCGATCGGCGCAGGTGCGCGGGCAGCGCCGTCATCGTGGCCACGAGTGCGTCGCGTACCTGCTCGGCGGCGTGCCCGGCGGGCAGGTGCGCGAGCATCACGTAGCGGGTGGTTCGTTCGACGAGAGTCGCGATCGCGGACTGGTTGCGGGCGCCGATGATCAGGTCCCCTTCCCAGTGCCCGGGGATGGCACGGTCCTCGATCTCGGCCGGTCGATCGCTGATCATCAGCATGGGCGCTTGGAAGCGTGCCGTGCGCTGGTCGGGGTTGCGGTGGGGTTTCCGGGTAGCGCGTCCGGTGCGCAGGCACCGAGCCAGTTCACGACGCAGCTCACCGCGGCCCTGCACGTAGAGAGCCTGGTAGATCGTCTCGTGACTCACGCGCATCTCCGGCAGGTCGGGGTAGGTCACGATCAGTCGGCGGCTGATCTGCTCAGGACTCCATCTTCGACGCAACCCCTCCGCGACCGCTTCACGCAGCACAGGGTTCTGGGCGAGCTTTCCCGGCTTCGGTCGTGCTCGACGCGCGGCCGAGCGACGCTGCGCCGCCCAGGGCCGATACTCACCAGAACCGGGATGGCCGTTG
>NZ_JAKNUT010000016.1 GCF_023155855.1 Microbacterium aoyamense
CGGGCACCCATCTGCACGATCAGCACCCCACCCGCCGACGTGTCAGCCTGCTTCGCGGCACCCTGATGCCACGCGAGCGTCCCATCGCCGGCGACGCCCGACTCGTTCGCTGCGGGCGTGCCGATCGCGAGCGTCGCCGTATCGAGGGGCTGCCCGAACGGGTCATACAGCCGCACCGGCGACACCACCGTCCCGGTGCGGGTCACGAGGGTGTGGCCCTGCAGGTTCGGGTACGCCCACTCCGCATCCCCCGACGCGGGGATCGTGACCGTCACACCCCCGGGCAGCGACACCATCCGCGTCGCCACACCCCCGGTGATCTGCCCCCACGGCGCATCCCCGTCGCCCGCGTACAGGAACCTCGTCTCCTCGCCACCACTGGTCTGGGTCAGCACACGCCCCGCCGCGTCCCGGGTGACCGCGGTCACCGTCGTCCCACCGAACGACGTCGACGCGTACCGGCCCTGCGCGTCGTAGCCGAACTCGACCCGATCCGCCGCGCCCACCCCGCCCAAGCGAGTGATCGCGCCCCGCAGGTCGTAGGCCACCTCGCCCGCCGCGAGCCCGTCACTGACCGGATCCAACCCCACCGTCGGAGCACCCGACACCGTCGACGAGAGCAGCCGATCCGCATGGTCATAGCAGTACGACGTCGTCCGCTGCACCATCGCCTGACCCGGCGCCGTGTACGAATCCACCACAACCGAACGATTCCCG
>NZ_JAKNUT010000017.1 GCF_023155855.1 Microbacterium aoyamense
CGTCGGAGCACCCGACACCGTCGACGAGAGCAGCCGATCCGCATGGTCATAGCAGTACGACGTCGTCCGCTGCACCATCGCCTGACCCGGCGCCGTGTACGAATCCACCACAACCGAACGATTCCCGCGCAAGCGTTACAGAGCTGTAACGCTATGGATTTCCCGACAGTATGCCCTGTACCGCATTATCTCCGTAGAGGCGTCACCGACCGGTCCATTGGAGGGCATCGGGAAGAAGGATCCCGATGTCCCCCTGGTCTCGATCCCCTCTTGTTGCTGCGCTCACGGCTGCCGTAGTCTTCGCGACACCCGCGTCTCCGGCGATCGCGGATGTGGTCGTTAAGACGCACTCCGCGTCGATTGTTGAGTCGCAGGAGTTGGACAACGCGGTCCCTGCGCTCCCGTCGTCGCCAATGCCGTCGCTCGAGCCGCGGGAACCCTCAGGCACGTTCGACCTACCGCCATCGCCGGCGCCATCCGAGTCTCCGGTCACTCCTACTCAGATCGAGCGGGTGTGTCCGATAAACGGTGGATCTGGTCTGGCGGTCATTAGTTGATACGGCCTTCGAATGCGATCGCGAACGCGTTCAGCGCCGGCTTCCACCTCGTCGCCCAGCGTGCCCTGCCCCGGCCGG
>NZ_JAKNUT010000018.1 GCF_023155855.1 Microbacterium aoyamense
CTGCTCCGCGAGCTGCTGCTCATCGATGATCTCTCCCGTCACGGGATCGATCATCTCGATGACATCGGTCATCGCCCTTCCTTTCAGTCAGGCCAGACCAGATCCACCGTTAATCAGACAGTCCCCCGTTGGGGCGCGAGAGCTGCCTGTCGATGGAGCGCTTGAGCGTGTACTGGGCGAGAGTCCAGTTGTCGACGCGGGGTCGGGTCACGTCGATGTCGGACGCCGTCACCTTGTGGCCCCTTGATGCCCACACTGCGGCTGAGTCAGCACTCAGTTGCCCACTGAGGTCGTGTTTGTTGATGGGGTCGGTGGGCCAGACGTAGGCGTTTGCGTTGCCGCCTTCGACCGGGTCGATTTCGCCGACGAACGTGCGCAGTTCGGGCAGGTGAGCGAGGGCAGCGGTTTCTGCAGTTGGCCCATCCCACCGCAACGCTTGTAGCGAGACGGCTTCGGACAACACACCCAAGCCCGTGAATGGACCGGTCCCACCGACTGACTCGCCCCGGCATGTCCGGAGACATGATTCCTTGGAAGGATCTGTCTCATGGGACGTCCCAGCAAGTATCCGCGCGAGCTTCGTGAGCGCGCTGTCCGCATGGTCGCCGAGCTGCGGCCCGATT
>NZ_JAKNUT010000002.1 GCF_023155855.1 Microbacterium aoyamense
ACCGGCCGGGGCAGGGCACGCTGGGCGACGAGGTGGAAGCCGGCGCTGAACGCGTTCGCGATCGCATTCGAAGGCCGTATCAACTAATGACCGCCAGACCAGATCCACCGTTTATCGGACACACCCGTGCGACGAACTCGAGTCCGTCAAGCCGTGCCGCGGTGAAGGACCGGCTTGCGAGGGGAGTGAGAAATGTGCGCGGTGAGGGTGCGGGTTCGCCCTCGACCGCGCGGGTTTCGCCGGACTGTCCACTGCGATTTCGCCGGGTGCCTTGACGTATCGTTTGGGGGTGGATCTTGCTGGTGGCGTCGTTGGGACGACTGAACAGCCATCGGTGACATCACCCGCAGGGGAGATCCAGCCGGTTCCGCGTCACAGGCTGAGCCGCGCCGCGAAGCTTTGGTGGATGGTCCTGGTGGTAGTCGTCGTGCTGGCGGCAGCGGCGTGGGCTGTGGTTCATGTCGTTGCGAACCGAGCCTTCGACGAGGCGGCATCAGCGGTCGCGGCCGCAGCTCTCGACGCCGGCGACGCGACCGTCTCACTTCGCGCCTTGACGGATGACGTGGCCGGGTCGGTCCATGTCGCCGGCGTGATCGTGGAGACGTCATCGACTGCCGAGGATCTGGTGGACGCGAACGCGCGTGCAGAGCTCGCCGATGCCGCCACGGCGTCTGCGGCGCTGGTGGACAAAGCGGCATCGACTCTGCAGGACTCTGTGCGCGCCGAAGAGACCCCCAAGCCGCTGTGGACATGGGATCTGCTGACTGTCGCACCGCGTTTGACGGGCAATGCCTCAGGTCTCGGTGAGTACGCAAAGGCGCTTGCTTCCGCACAGGATGCGGTCGAGGACGCCGATGCGGCATTGCTGGATGCCGCGCGGGACTTATACGCATCGGTCCCACCCCTGGCGGCTGCACTCGAAAAGGCGAACGTGTCCGCGCGCGCATTCGTCCTCCTCGACCTGCGTTACGCCGCAGCCGCCGCAGCCGAGCAGACGGGCCTCGGCACCGGCGCCGCGAACGCGTTCACCACGTACGCCGCGATGGCAGCGAACCTCAAGCACTCCCAGCAGGTCGAACTCGCAGAGAAGGCAGGACCGCTCCTCGCGACGCGACTGGAGATCGAGGCGTTCGCTCGTTCCATTGCCGGCGGAGTGGTGCTCGACTTCGACTGGGCACCGATCGTGGCTGGCGTCGGCGGATCGGACGGCATCGGCGGCACCGCGACCTGGGCTGTCGTACGCGGTGGATTCTCAACGATCACCCTCTCGAACTCCGTCGCGGAGACCTGGCCCTCTGCAGATGCCAGAGCACTCGTCGCCCACGAGGTCGGGCACGCGATCACCTCCAAATGTAGCGAAATGTTCGACTCCGCCAATGCGGACGCCAACGAGGCGTGGGCGACCGCGTGGGCGATCAGCATGGGCCACACTGCAACCGGCAACGGCGTACAGGCTTACGGCTACCCACCCCAGTCCCTGATCGACAAGGCCGCGACCTGCCGGTAAGCGGCATTACACCTACCTTCGCCCCAGTCGGGTTGACGGCGCGCTCACGGACCCGGTAACGGGCAGCTTCTTGACGACAGCGTGGTGCAAAGTGAGATCTCTCGGCGAGAGCGCGTCTCGGTTCTAGGGCATCGCGGCGGTGTGTGAGGATCTTCAGGTTTGACGTAAGGGAGTGCAGGTGGTTGCGTCAGGGACGTTCCGTCCGGAGCCGGGCATGGTTGCGATGAACTTCTTGGCAAGCGCGTGCCTCACCGGTCTCGCGATCGTCCTGATTTGGGTCTCGTTCGCCGAGCGCAATGTATGGCTGCTGCTGCCGACGTTCGCCGCAGCGTTGGTCGGCCTGTGGATGATGTTCCGCGCGCCGCTGATGCGGGTCTCGTTCGACAGCGAGTCCCTTCACATTGTGGGGTTGTTCCGTAGTCGACGCATTCGGCGGTCCGCCGTTCTCTCCGTCGAAAGGTCGGACCTGGACCTGCCCATGGTTCAGTGGGCGGGTCCCGGGTCTCCGGACAAATGGAGTGTGATGACCCCGTTGATGCTCGGGTCTAGCGCGTTCTTGCCTGCATCGATGTATCGTCGTCGGCACAGGTTTCTCGCCTCCCTGCGATTGTGGGCACCCGATGCGACGGACAATGACGTCCGGCCGGGGTGGTGGTCTCGCTTGCTCGACGTATTCGCCGCCGCACTTGCGGCCCTTTTGCAGTCACCAGCACTGCGAATCCTTGCCGCTATCACCGCTCTGATGGTGGCCGCGGCGGTGTACTGGTTCGGGTGGGTGAGTCTCGCCGACGTCATCCACAACGACGTCCGCTACTCGCGCGGGCTTACCGCTGCCGTGTTCGTCGTCGCGGCGGCAGCCGAAACTGGATACTGGCTGGCGCCGCTCAGGAAGCGACACCCGCTCCTTTGGCACATTGCACTCGCCGTGGTCGTCGCACCGCTAGCGGCGCTGACACTCGTCGCAGTCTTCACGTAGCGCCCATGAGCTTGGGCACTGTGATCGCGCAAGCGGATCCCTCTGCGCGAATAGCTCTGTCCCGCTGAGCAACCCTTCAGCACCGTCAGTCGCAGTTATCTCCTCGGCGAGTGAATTGCGGAACTGGTTGCTCGTGAGCGGACACTTCATAGTGTGAGGGTTTCTGACGAGGCAACATGGGCTGAGGTTTGTGCTGGCCGGGGCGACGCGTTTGGGGAGATCTTCGACCGTCACCGTGCCCGCGTGTATCGACACGCTCGTGGGTTGGCGCCGTCGTGGTCGGACGCGGACGATGTCGTTGCGGTGACCTTCTTGGAGGCGTGGCGCAAACGGGACAGTGTCCAATTCGTCGACGGCTCGTTGTTGCCGTGGCTGCTTCGGACCGCGACGTTCACCGCCAGCAACCTCACCCGTGCGGCGAGGCGGTATCGGGCCGCTTTGAGGCGGCTCCCGCCCGGGGAGGCGCAACCCGATCATGCCGAAGTGTTCGATGACGGTGAGGCGATGACCGCTCTGCGCGGGATGTCCCGTGCAGATCAGGAGGTCTTGACCTTGTGCGTCATCGAGCGTGTCGGCACGGAGGATGCTGCCCGCATCCTGAACGTCCGTGTCGGGACAGTGAAATCCCGGCTCTCGCGAGCGACCGCCCGTCTGCGGGCGGCTGTGACTGAACCGTCTCTTCTCGTACGCCCGGAAGGGGTAAGCGATGTCCTCTGAATCGTCGACCAGCGATCGTGACGTAGAGCTGCGGCGCATGCTCGTCGCGACCGCGTCAGCTGCCCCTACCCGTTCGCGCCGGCGCTGGAGCGTCGCAGGCCCGATCGTCGCGTTCGCGCTAGCCGGCGCGCTCACGGGCGCCGTGTCGGCAGCGGCCCTGTCTACCCCCGCGCAGGAACCCGACGTGAATGTTGAGGCGATGACCAGCGCGCTGGTCTACGACGACACCCAGCTGTTCGGTGCACCCGCGTTGCTGAGCGGCCAAGGCAACACGACAGTGCAGCTCGGCGCGAAGCCCGAAGGAGCCACCGAACTTGTCGTCGCATTCCAATGCGAGGATCCCGGCCGGTTCGACTTCCTCCTCGACGGCGTGATCGTGGGCACCAGCATCTGCGATGAGGAGTCGACATCTTCCGCCGGTGGGGGAAGCTTCTTCACTGTCGGTGACGGCGACACTCACACGTTTGCGGTGGTGACCGACGAGCAGTCTCGGTACGTGCTGTGGGCGTCGTGGGCTGCGCGCGCGGTCCCTCCCGCCGCTAGTCAGGCCCAGGCCGAGGCGATGGCGGATGGGCAGGTGACGGACGCGGAGTACCGGGCGGCATTCGCGCGCTACTCCGAGTGCATGACGAAGGCTGGATATCCACTCCTGGGTGTCAATGACGCTGGCACGGTCATCACCTACTCGAACTCAAACGAGGCCGTCACCTCCGGCGTGGAGGGCCGATGCTACGCCCTCGAATTCGGACAGATCGATGCCGCGTGGCAGATCGCGAACGAATACGAAAGCGAAACACAACGTGCCCTACGCGCCTGCTTGGAAGCTGAGGGCATCACCCCTGGGCCCGACGTCGCGACGGTCTGGCAACAACTTCAGGACGCAGGCATCGACCCCGTCGAATGCACCACCGGCACCAAGTCCCCGTTCAACGAATAGGCGATCCACTGCCGCAACAGCAGCTGGTGCTGGGGGCACAGATCACTGGACGTGCCAGCGCCCGCACAGCCACCTGTGATGTGCTGACCTCGTCACTTAACGCAGGCGCTGATTGGAGGTAAGCCGGCCAATGCACCGCTCCTTCCTCAGCGGGTTCGTCCGCTACATCGGCCTTCCTCTCGTCTTCGTTGCGATTGTGATCGCCCTAGGGCCAGGTCCGATCGTTCCGAAAGTCATTGGGCTGTGCAGCGCAGTAGTCGTCGCACTCGTCGTTTACGTCGTGATCTGGCGAGTGGCGCTTCGGCGAGAGGACCGCGCTTCACGCAACAACAACCAGGCGCGGGACATTGCTCGCCGAGGACTGACAGCCGTCCGACGCCGCGACATCCGGCTAAGCGCACCCCGCGACGAGAGTTAATCCCGTTCGTTGGCGGATCTGCTTGTGGCCGCCGCAGATGCCTCGCTTGACGATGCTTTGTGGTTGCGCTGAGACAACAACTCGCGGTGCGCTCAGTGCCAGCCCTCGCATTCGCCGAGCTAGTTCCCGTTCCGGGGCCATTCCCGCTTCTGTCCAACAGAACTATCGCTCCGAGTATTTCTGTTTGTACAATCTAAGTAGAAATAACGAGAGGCTCAGTTGTGGTTGTTGGGAGCGAGCACGGCGACTGGCCGCCGCACGGCAGCGAGGTGGTGCACTGGCGCCAGGAGCGTCGCGGCGGGAACAGGGAGGACCGGATGCTCAGCGAGGTTACGACCTCGCTGCCTCCACTGATCGCCGACCTTGACTACGTCGTCCCCGCAAATCTCACACAGCTCGGCGAGCGTGCGCTCGTTGCGCTCGGGGCGATGGACGGCGAGGCAACCGGGCAGCCAGCGGCGATGGCGCGCTTCATGATCCGCAGCGAGTCAGTAGCCTCCTCGAAGATCGAACGCGTCTCGGCGAGCACCGAAGACTTCGCTCGTGCGCTGGCCGGCCAGAAGTCGAACTCCTCGGCCGTGAGTATGGTCGCGGCCAGCGCTGCGCTTTCGACGATGGTCGCGGCCGCGGGATCACGCGGCACCATTGAGCGTGCGGACATCCTGACCGCCCACGAAGCGCTCATGCGCGACGACCTCCATGAAGGACCCTATGCCGGCCGGCTCCGCGACAGCCAAAACTGGATCGGCGGCAGCGACTACAGCCCGCGGACCGCGCTTTACGTTCCACCCGGTCACGCTCGTGTCAGCGAGCTGCTCGACGACTTGATCGCGTTCGCGAACCGGGATGACCTGCCGACGATGGCGCAGGCGACGATCGCCCACGCGCAGTTCGAGTCGATCCACCCGTTCGGTGACGGCAACGGCCGCACAGGTCGAGCCCTCATCGGCGCGATCCTCCGACGTCGCGGCGTCACACCTCATACGGTCGTGCCCGTGGCGAGCGGCCTGCTCGCCAGGCGAGACGACTACTTCGATGCTCTGGGTAGCTACCGGGTCGGTGATGTGCAGCCGCTGCTCGAGCTGATGCTTCGCTCGGCGGTCGCTGCTGCTGAGGAGGGCAGGGTGTCGGTGCAACGGATCAAGCAGTTCCCGCAGCAGTGGATCGAGCAGGCTGACGTGCGCCGAGCTTCGACGGCTGCTGCGCTCATCCCGGCCTTCTTCGACAACCCGGTCATGAGCATCGCGGACGTTGAGCGGACGGCGGGGCCGGTCTCGCCGAAGCTCTACGCGGCGCTGACCCGCCTCGAGGATGCGGGCATCATCCAGGAGATAACTGGCCGCAAACGGGACCGGGTCTGGGCGGCCAGCGACCTGATGGTCGAGCTCGAGGACCTCGACAGTCGGATCGCTGCGGCGATGAAGCAACGCTGATCGCGCACGTTCAAGCTTTCGGTCGCGTCGGCTCGGCGGCGTGGGCATCGGCGGCGGCCCGGTGGTGACTGACGCGACTAGGCAGCGGTCGGGCGGGGTCGATAGGCGCACACCGCGCAGGTGCCGTCGACGACGAGCTTGTGGCCGTCGATGGCGCAGTCCCACCCCAAGCCGGGGATGGTGTTCTGGCGGGCCTCGTACGCCGTTCTGGCGCGTGCACAGGCACCGCAGGGATCCGAGGTGCCCGCAGGGTGCTTCGCGCAGAACGGGGAGTCTGCGTGACGCGTGACGTTACGCGTGACGTAGGCACTCTCTCTTGTGGTTTCGCTTAAGGAGCCTGAGCCTACGTTTGCCGTCACGTCACGCGTCGCGTTATGCGTGACGTCACGCATAACTCGTGGTTCGTGCGCGGTCGCGCGTTGCGGTTGGGAGTCCGTTTCCCGCTGACGGTCGCGGTAAGCCTGCTGGCGGCGCTTGGCGGCGTCTCGGTAGCGGTGGATCTCCTCGGCCGTGGACTGGTGGAGATCATCCGACCAGCCGGCCAGGAGGTAACCGTCCTCCACCCGGCACCACAGGCCGGCGGCCTCCAGCTCATCAAAGGCGCCCTGGTCATCGCCGTCGGGATGAAGGTACTTCGTGTAGCGAGCCGGCACGGCCCCGTCGGTTCCTTGCCCGTTGCACCACATCAGCGCACCGGCGAGGATGCGGAACGCGCGGTCGCTGAGGTTGTCGATCCGGAGGCTGCCCAGCCACTCGGCGGGCAGCCGTGCGTCGACCATGACCGTCAGTTGGTCCGGATCAGGGCTCGACGCCGAAGATCCTCAGCAGCGCCGCGCGGGGGATCATCCGACGCGGTCCGAGCTGGACGGTGGGGATCGTCCCGCGCTCGACACCGAGCTTAATGGTCCGATATTCGACGCCGACCAGCTCGGCGGCGTCCTTATAGGTGAGGGCGAGTGAGTTCTGCGAGCGGTTCATGTCTTCTCCTTCGTGAGCCGCCTTTGTCAGCGCATGCGCACACGGTAGCACCAACTTGAGCCATATGTGTCATGAATGCGTCATGTCATGCCTTGTTCGTCGAATGGATGCCTGAGATACTGGGCGCATGGTGCACCTCGAGAACGTCGACGTCAGCGACGAGCGCGTCGCCGTCGGCAACGGGGTAAGCGTGCCGGCGTCATGGACGATCGTGCTCCACGGCGAACCGGGGGTGCCCGGCGCCGTCCGTGTGAACGTCGCGTACGACGCACGACTGAATCGCACGGTCGCCGCCGAGGTCAGAGTTCTCCGCGAGGGCGACGGGGATGAGGTGACCAGCCTGACCTTGCGGGAGGTGCGTGTGCAGTACGCGCTCCAGGCCAGTGGTTTGCAGATGTCCACAGTCGCTGAGCCCGGCCATCCGGTCGCCACCGGCGCCGAGTATCTTCGACGGATGCAGGAACGCACCGACCGCGACCTCACGGCCAGCGTCTACGACGCGTCAAGAACGTATCAACTCGCAACCGCCATCAACCTGCCGCCGCTGAAGGCCGTCGCCGACTGCCTCAGCGTCAGTCAGAGCACGGCAACACGATTGATGAACCGGGCACGCTTCGAAGGTCTCGCACCCGGAGTCGATCTCCCGGATCCGTCTGCGACCGGACCCTTCGCGGGCGCAACCGCACCCGGCGGCCCCTCAATCGGCAGGTAGGTGGACCGGTGCTGAGTCGCCCCAACCAGCACGGAACCGTTCCATTCAAGAAGGTGTGAGGCGATGGGTAGCATTCACCCCTACACGACCACGGCGGGCAAGCGGATGTACCGCATCAGTTATCGAGCGCCCGACCAGTCCCAGCGCACCAAGCGCGGATTCCGAACGAAGCGCGACGCGGAACTGGCACTCGCCCAAGTCGCGATCGCAAAGAGCCGCGGCGAGTTCATCGATCCGACCGCCGCCGCGGTGACCGTCGACACGATGGGGGAGGAGTGGCTCGAGCAGCGTCGGGGTGTCCTGAAGCCGTCGTCGTTCCGGCCGCTCGAGTCTGCGTGGCGGAAGCACGTCCAGCCGAAGTGGGGCGCGCGCACGGTGGGCAGCATTCGACACTCCGAGGTGCAATCGTGGGTTTCCGCGATGACGGGTGGATCGACCACGGTGAGGCGTGCGCAGGGAGTTCTCGCTGGCATCCTCGACGGCGCAGTCCACGATCGCCGCCTTTCACGCAACGTAGCTCGCGACATCGCTTTGCCGACCAAGACCCGCAATGCCCGCAGGCACTATCTCGCTCACTCTCAAGTGCAGACCCTCGCCGACCATGCCAGACACCCCGCTCTCGTCCTCTTCCTCGCCTACACCGGCCTCCGCTGGGGCGAGGCCACAGCGCTGCGCATTCGGCACGTTGACACGCTCAGGCGGCGTGTGAGCGTGGAAGAGAACGCAGTGCTCGTGTCCGCTGAAGTTCACGTTGGAACGCCGAAGACGCACCGGTCCAGGTCGGTGCCCTACCCGGAGTTCCTCGCGCTGCCGATAGCGCAGCTGGCGGAGGGCAAGAGCCGAGATGAGCTGCTGTTCGGCGACGGCGTCGACTACCTGAAGCTGCCGGCGTCGCGCAACGGATGGTTCACGGTCGCGGTGCGCGCGGCGCAAGACGAGGATCCGACAATACCGAGGGTCACACCCCACGATCTGCGCCACACGGCCGCCAGCCTCGCCGTGCAGGCCGGCGCCCACGTGAAGGCCGTGCAGCGGATGCTCGGTCACGCATCGGCGGCTATGACGCTCGACGTCTACGCCGACCTGTTTGACGATGACCTCGACGCCGTAGCTACCGCCCTCGATCAGGCGAAGCGCGCTGCAAGTGTTGTCATTCCGTTGTCACGAGAAAGGGACCGCAAGGCCTGAATGGCCCGCGATCCCTTGTCCCGACTGGTGCCCCCGACTGGAATCGAACCAGCGACCTTTGGTACCGGAAACCAACGCTCTATCCACTGAGCTACGGAGGCGGACGCTCTAGGTTATCAGCGGTCGGCGGTTCATCCCGCCGCTCGCATGTGTCGCGTGGCGATGGTCGGCGGATCCTTCACCGACGCCGAGTGACGACGATCAGTTGATGATCTCAGCGCGTTCGTCGCGCATCACGGCGATCCGAGTCCGCCACGCCTGGAGATCCTCTGGCGAGAGTCGGGGCCAGCCCTCGACCTCGCGCACGATCCGGATCGGGTCGGCGCTGCGGTACGAACGGGTCGGGTTGCCGGGGAACTTCTTGTCCGTCACGTTCGGATCGTCCTCGAACGCGCCCGTCGGCTCGACCTCGTAGACCCGCGGTTCACCGTCGCCCGCGGCGAGCTCGGCCGCGAGACCTGCGCCGTTCGCGAGCGCCGTGAAGTAGATGTGGTTCATGACCACCTCGGGGCGGTAGTTCGACCGGAACCCCGCCGTCAGCAGATCGCCGACCCGCAGATCGGCCTTGGTGCCGTGGAAGAAGGGTCCTGCATCCATCCCCCGAGGCTAACCCGGTTCGCGCGCCGTTCACCGTGGCTCGATAAGGTTCCTGGGTGGGGGGATCGACGACCTGGGGGCCTGTGACCGTGCTGTGGGCGAGCACACAGCAGGCGACCCGATCGACGGCGCGCCGTGTCGCGGCACTCGGTGACGCGCAAGTCGACCGGTATCGGGCGCTGGATGGACGGGCGGCCGTGCGTTTCGCGCTGAGTCGCGCACTGCTCGCCGAGGCGATCCGCGCGGTCGCGGGTCCCGATGCCGATCTCGCGATCTCGACGACGTGCGAGCGCTGCGGGGCCGAGCACGGTCGCGTCCGGCACGCCGGCGGGCAGGTCGAGCTCAGCGTCAGCTACGCGGGCGACCTCGTCGTCGTCGCTGCCGCGCCGGCCGTGGCGACCGCGGGCATCGGCGTCGATGTCGAGACGGATGACGCGGACGAGGCGCGACGTGCGGCCGAACTCGCCCCGCTCTTCGCCCCCGAGGCGGCGCCGTCGCTCGAGAAATGGACCCGGATCGAGGCCGTGCTCAAGGCCGACGGCCGCGCCCTGAGGGTCGAGCCCGCGGCCGTGACGTTCTCGGAGCACATCCCCTTGGCGCATGTGCCGGGCGCGGCACTGCCGTTCGAGGTCGCGACTCTGCCCGGCCCGGCGGGGTACGTGCTCAGCGCAGCGGTCGCTCCACCCGCGGAAGCGGCTCCGTCAGAGGAGCAGGCGCGTCCGCGAAGGTCGAACTGGGAAGCGCCGGGAGCCTCCGCTCGTCGAGCCACCCGCGCAGGAGCCCCGCCAGCGGCATCCCGCTGACCTCCTCCGCCAGCGCGACGAAGTCAGCGGTCGTCGCCGTCCGCCCGCCGAAGCGCTGCGTCCACGCCCGCAGGAGGGCGAAGAACGGGCCGTCGCCGATCGTCAGTCGCACCGCGTGCAGTGCGAGTGCGCCGCGCTTGTACACGCGGTCGTCGAACATGTCGTCCGGCCCGGGATCGCCGATGATCAGATCCTTCGTGAGGCCCGAGAGGTTCTGATGGTGCGCGAGCGCCTTGGCGTGGGCGCTGGGGCCTCCGGATGCTTCGGACCAGATCCATTCGGCGTAGCACGCGAAGCCCTCGTTGAGCCAGATGTCGCGCCACTGCGCGAGGCCTACGCTGTTGCCGAACCACTGGTGCGCGAGTTCGTGCGCGACGAGTCGCTCGAGTCCCTTGGCGCCGTCGATGTGGTTGGCGCCGAAGATGCCCATGCCCTGCGCCTCGAGCGGGATCTCGAGGTCGTCGGCGGTCACGACGACCCGGTATTCGGACTGCGCGTACGGGCCGAATGCGTTCTCGAACGTCGCCATCATGGCGGGGAGGTCGGCGAGGTCGGCATGCACGCGCGCCGCGAGCCGACGCGGGTAGTACAAGCGCCCCGCGACCTCGCCGAGAGGCACCGCCTCTTCCGTGTAGCGCCCGATCTGGATCGTCACGAGGTACGGAGGAGTGGGCACGTCGTTGGCGAACTCCCACCGCGTCCGGCCGCGCACGGTCGAGCGCGTCACCGCCCCGGCGCTCACGACGGCGTAGGCCGGATCCGTCGTGATCGTGATGCGGAACGTCGCCTTGTCGGACGGCAGGTCGTTGCAGGGGAACCACGTCGGCGCGCCGGTGGGCTGGGATGCCACGAGCAGGCCGTCCTCGAGTTCCTCCCACCCGATCGTGCCCCAGCGCGTGCGCCGCGGGCGCGGAGCTCCTGCGTAGGCGACGGTGATCTCGAAGGCATCGCCCACCGCGAGGGGTTTGGACAGGCTGATCCGCAGCTTGCGGTCACTCTGCCGGTAGGTGGCAGCCGCGTCATCCCGCACCCGCACGCGGCTCGCCCGCACGCCGACGAGGTCGAGCGAGACGACCTTCGTCGCCGCCGTCGCCGTGCCGAGGATGACCGCGGTCGCGCTCAGCCGATTGGTCGAGAGCTTGTAGTCCAGGTCGAGGTCGTAATGATCGACCGAGATCGCCGCATCGCCGCTCTGCGGCACGTAGTCGTCGGCATTCACGATGCCGCATCCTGATAGGCGCGGACCGTCACCGCCCGCCACGGCCCGATCGGATTGCCGCTCCAGCGGCTGCCCTCAGGTACGAGCTCGCCGCGCATGACGAGCGACGCGGGCCCGACCGTGGCATCCGCGGCGATCGTGGCGGCGGGGAGGATGACGCTGTGCGGGCCGAGAGTCGCGCCCTGCCCGAGGGTCACCGTGTCGATGCTCATCACTCGATCATGGAACAGATGCGTCTGGACCACACATCCGCGGTTCACCGTCGCGCCGTCCTCGAGCGTCACGAGGTCGGGTTCAGGCAGCCAGTAGCTGTCTGTCCAGACGCCGCGCCCGATCTTCGCCCCGAGCGTGCGCAGCCAGAATGCGAGGGCCGGCGTGCCCGCGGCGGCGTTCGCGAACCACGGCGCCGCGACCATCTCGGTGAAGGTGTCGGACACCTCGGTGCGCCACACGAAGCTCGACCACAGCGGGTGCTCACCCGGGCGGATCGGCCCGACGATGATCCACTTCGCCGCCGTCGTGATGGCCGCCGCGATCGCCCCCGCGATGAGCAGGACCGCCCCCGAGAGCAGGATCGCGATCGGCAGACCCGTGACCTCGATGAGCCACGCGAGCATCAGCAGCACCGCGAGGCCGATCGCGAACGTGACGACGACGGGGATGACGCGGCCGAGTTCCCACAGTGCACGTGCGAGGCGCAGCGATGCGCGTGGCCGGTAGGTGCGGTCGAGGTCGGCATCGTTGACGACGCGGCGCAACCGCACGGCGGGCGAGCCGAGCCACGACGACCCGGGCTTCGACTTCGCGGGTGCGACGGACAGCACCGCGACGAGCCCGTCGCGCGGCACGCGGTGTCCCGCCGCGGCCATGCCCGAATTGCCGAGGAAGGCGCGCTTGCCGATGCGCGCCTCGGCGAGCCGCATCCATCCGCCGTTCAGCTCGTAGGTGGCGACCATCGTGTCGTCGGCCAGGAACGCGCCGTCGTCGATCGTGGTCATCGAGGGGATCAGGAGAACGGTGGATGCCTCGACATCGCGCCCGACCCTTGCGCCGAGCAGGCGCAGCCAGACGGGGGTCACGAGACTCGAGTAGATCGGGAACAGCACCGTGCGCGCGGAGTCCAGCAGACGCTCCGTCGTCCACGCCTGCCACGCGACGCGGCCGTGAACGGGGTGGACGCCCTCCCTCATGCCGATCGACAGGAGGCGCACCAGGATCAGCACCGCGAGCGCGAAGGCCGCGCCCGAGACGAGCACGGCGGGCACGAGCCACACGAGAAGCGCGGGGATCGCCTCGCCGAGAGTGGCCGCGCCGCGGACGCCGCCGGCCACGACCAGGACGCCGGCGGCGATCGCGAGGAACGGGAGGAGCCCCAGGACGGCGGATGACGCGGCATACGCCCACAGCCAGCGGCGCCGCGTCGGCGGGCGCTCGGTGGCGAAGGGCTCGGACTTCCCGCCCACGCGTTCGGCGGGCGACCCCGCCCAGCGCTGGCCGGCCCGCACGCGACCGAAGACGGCCGAGCCCGGTGAGATCTCGGCGTCGCGCCCGACCTTCGTGCCCGGCGCGAGCGTGCTGCGCGCGCCGATCGTCGCCCCGGCGCCGATCCGGATGCCGCCGATCCGCACCGTACCGCCGTCGATCCAGTAGCCGGTGAGGTCGACCTCGGGCTCGATCGCGGCGCCGGAGCCGACCTCGAGCATGCCCGTGACGGGCGGGAGCGCGTGCATGTCGACGCCGCGGCCGATCTTCGCGCCGAGCGCCCGCGCGTAGAAGACGACCCACGGCGCACCCGCGAGCCCGACCGGATCGACCTGCTGCGAGACCTGCTCGGCGAGCCAGAGGCGCATGTGCACCGCGCCGCCGCGCGGGTAGTCGCCCGCTCGGACGCCGGCAAGCAGCAGGCGCGCCGCCGCCGCTGCGATGGCCATGCGGCCGAACGGTGTGGCGAACAGCAGCAGGCTCACGATCAGGACGGCGGGTGGGGCGTCGGGCAGGAACTCGAAGCCCGGCACGAGCCGCAGCAGCCAGCTCGCGGTGAGAAGCCACGTGATCCAGCGCAGCCCCGAGAGGATGAAGAGGGGGATGCCGGCGAGGCTCTGCGCCCACTGCGTGCGCCGTGGTGTGGGGTCGGCGGTCGAGAAGGTGCCCTGAGCGGCGGCGTCCGTGGCGTCGGATTCGACGGCATCCGTCATCTGACGAAGCCGCGGCAGATCGTAGACGTCCGCCATCGTGAACTCGGGTGCGCGCGACCGGATGCGCGAGACGAGCTGGGCGGCCGCGAGCGAGCCGCCGCCGAGCGCGAAGAAGTCGGCGTCGTCGTCCGTCGGCTGAACGCCGAGCACGGCGAACCACTGCTCGGCGAGCCACGCGGCCGTGCCGGACAGCGTCGAGTCCGCGGCATCCGGATCCGTCAGCGGCCAGGGGAGGGCCGCCTTGTCGACCTTGCCGGACGTGCGCACGGGCAGGTCGTCCATGACGGCGAGGAGCGGGATGAGCGGCGCAGGGAGGGTCTCGGCGAGCTGCGCGCGCGCCACCTGCCGGTCGAACCCGTCGGCGGGCACGACGTAGCCCACGAGCAGCGAGACACCGGCGTCCGTCTTGCGCACCGCGACGGCGGCGGCCGACACCGCGGGCAGATCCTGCAGTGCGGTCTCGATCTCGCCGAGCTCGATCCGACGCCCGCCGACCTTCACCTGATCGTCGGCGCGCCCTTGGAAGACGAGGCCCTCGGGATCGTTGCGCACGAGGTCACCGGATCGATAGGCGCGATCCCAGCCGAGCGTCGGCATCGGCGCGTACTTCTCGAGGTCTTTCGCGGGGTCGAGGTACCGCGCCAGTCCGACGCCGCCGATGATGAGCTCGCCGACCTCGCCCGCGGCGACTCGTTCACCGGCGGCATCGACGACCGCGAGCGACCACCCGTCGAGCGGCAGGCCGATCCGGATCGGCGGCTCGCCGTCCATCCGCGCGGCACACGCGACGACGGTCGCCTCGGTCGGGCCGTACGTGTTCCAGACCTCGCGACCCTCGCCGACGAGGCGGGCCGAGAGCTCCGGCGGGAGCGACTCGCCGCCGAAGATCAGCAGGCGGATGTTCTCGATCGCATCCTGCGGCCACAGGGCAGCCAGCGTCGGCACCGTCGAGACGACGGTGATGCTGTGTCCGACGAGCCATGGGCCGAGGTCCTCGCCCGAGCGCACGAGCGCACGCGGAGCCGGCACGAGGCACGCGCCGTGGCGCCACGCCAGCCACATCTCCTCGCACGACGCGTCGAACGCGACCGAGAGCCCCGCGAGCACGCGGTCTCCGGGACCGAGCGGGGCATCCTGCAGGAACAGCCGCGCCTCGGCGTCGGCGAACGCGGCAGCCGAGCGGTGCGACACGGCGACACCCTTGGGGACGCCGGTCGAACCCGAGGTGAAGATGACCCACGCGTCGTCGTCCACCGTGGGCGGCGGCACGGTCACGATGGCGCTCGAGCTCGGGTGCGGCGCGGTCCCGTCGAAGAGGGCGAGGTCGTCGGCGATGGATGCCTCGGCCGGCATGTATCGTCCGCCGGCGCCGATGACGCCCCGCACGGACGCTTCGCCGAACACGAGATCGGCGCGCTCCTGCGGGTCGTCCGCGTCGACGGGCACGTAGGCCGCACCCGCCGCGATCGTGCCGAGGATCGCGATGTAGAGCTCGCGGCTGCCCGACGGCATCCGGATTCCGACACGGTCGCCGCGCCGCACGCCGTGCTCATGGAGGCGCGCGGCGGTCTTCCACACGCGCGCCAGCAGCTCGGCGTAGCTCAGCGCACCGTCGTGATCCTCGAGAGCGGATGCTGCGGGATGCCGGGCGGCGGACTCGCGCAGGATGTCGATGAGGGTCCGCGGTGGCGGTGCGGCCGCGCTGCGGTCGAGGTCGTTCTGCACGGGTCGGATGTCAGGAGCCGAGCAGCGCGATCAGCTGCGCCTTGTTCAGGCGCGAGTAGCCGGCGTGCCCCGCGTCGCGTGCGCGGGAGCGCAGCTGGACGACGGTGAGGGCGTCGAGGGCGGTATCGGGTGCCGGCTTCGCAGGTGCCCGCCGTACGGCGGGCTTGGCAGAGGCGGCTTTCGTCGGCGCGGTCGCCGCCGCGGGGATCGCGGCCTTCGCCGGCGTGCGGCGGGCAGCGGGCTTCACTGCCGGCTTGGCGGCGGGCTGCTCGGCGCTTGCGGGAGCCTCCGCCGCCTTATCCGCCTTGGACGCCTTATCCGCATGGCGCTCGCGCTTCGCGGTCTCCCGCGCTGCCTTCTCGGCGACCTTCTTCGCAGCGGCGATCGCTTCGCGCACGGCCTTCTCGTCGGCCTTCGCGACGATCTTCTCGGCCGCCTTCTGCAGACGCTTCGTCGCGGCGACAGCGTCCTTCTCGACCTTGCGAGGCTTGCGGGCGATCTTCTTCGACGAGACGTCCGCCGCATCCTTGGCGTCCTCGAGCAGCGGACGCAGCTTCTTGGCGTCCTTCTTCGGCACCGTCTTCAGGAGCTTCTTGGCGTCCTTCGCCGCGCCGGCCGCGGCATCCACCGCCGATGTCGCGGACTTCTGCGCTTTCGTCTTCTTCGCCATCGTGAAACCTCGTATCTCGTGCGTCGTGCGGGAATGCAGGGCGCGCCGCATAGGGTACTCGCCCCAGAAGAACGGTCGGCAAACTGCGCGACCGCAGACGCGGCCGCGCTCCACGGATAGAGTGCCTCCAGACGCAGCAAGCGACCCCGCTGCAGGAAGAGCGATCATGCCCGACGACAAGTCCGTCGACGAAGAGAAGGCGATCGCCGAGATCGTCGACCGCCTGCAGGAGAGGTTCCCGGATGCCTCGCGCGAGAGCATCCTCGACGCCATCGAGAAGTCCCGGGTGACGTTCGCGGGTGCGAAGGTCCGCGACTTCGTGCCGGTGTTGATCGAGAAGGAGGCGAAGGCGCACCTCAAGGGCAAGCGCTGACGTCCGTCATCAGTGATGTCGTGCTTCCTCTCGGCACCAGTGCCCGGGTACTTGCGTAGTACCGACGAGATGTGTCACAAATCGCCGTAGTCGCAGCCGTCGTTTCGCTGTAATTTGCGTACTCGAGCGGGATCTACGTACGCACGGCGGCGAGGAGGCGGGCATGAGGACGAGACACGAGCTGTATCTCTCGGCCATCGACGTCCTGCAGAGCGGCCGCAGTCTCGACATCGAGGGCGAGCATGGGAGCGGGCGTACGCACCTGCTGCAGCGCATCGTGGAGTACTTCGTCGGCATCGGGTGGAAGACGATCGCGGTCCGCGGACTGTCGTCCTTCGCGCAGGTACCCCTCGTCGCACTCCGCGTCGCGGGTGTGACCGAAGCGCAGGACGGTCGGGTCGCGAGCATCGCCGCCGCCGTCACGGCGATCACGGGCTCGGTCGCCCCGGGGCGCACCGTCATCGTCGTGGATGACTGGGACATGCTCGACCCGTTCTCGTCGGGCGTTCTGCGCACCGTGCAGGATCAGGCTTCGGTGCCGATCCTGTCGTCCCGACTGGTGCATCGAGGCCGCCATGATCCCGTCCTGCCGACGGGAGCATTCACGACCACGTACGCGATGCGACTGCCCGGAATGGGCTATGCCGAGCTCGAGGCCGCCCTCGAAGCGGTCTGCGGATACCGCATCGATCCGGGCACGCTCAGTCGCCTGTTCGCGAAGTCCGGAGGAAACGTCGGCCTCGCAGCCGCGATCGTCGACGCCGCCCGTCGTGCGGGCACCCTTGCGATCGACGGGGGAGTCGCCCACGCGACCGGCTCACTGTGGACACCGGCGCTGCGGCACATGGCCGAAGTGATCCTGCATCCGCTCTCGCGCAAGTCCGTCGACGCGCTCGAGGTCCTCGGACTGCTCGGACCGATCGGGATCGCGACGGCGATCCGAGCCGTCGGAGTCAAGCACCTGAGCGAGCTGGAGGACAGGGCCTTCCTCTCGGTCGTCGACGTCGGCGGCAGCCGCATCGTCTCGATCCGCCCGCCGCTCCTGGTCGAGTACTTCCGTCATGAGTCCCTCGCGGGGCGGCGGTCGGAGCTCCTCGCTGTCCTGGACGGTGTGCTCGCGGAGGGCGCCGGGCTCGAGGAGGACGGGCCCGCGACCGCGCGTGATGCCGCCGTCTTCGTCCGGCTCGTCCACGACCAGACGCGCAGGCGAACCCTGCGGGCGCGGGAGGCCTGGCATTCGGCGCCGACTCTCGCCCATGCGACGGCACTGCTCTCGGCCCTCGAGGTCGACGGCGCGCACGGCGGCGACGAGCTCGACGCGCTCGTCGCCGCTGCCCACGGACTCGACGGATCGGAGCGCGAGACCGCAGAGTGGGAAGCCGCCCGGCTGGCGGCGCGTGCGGTGCGCGGCGACGCCGAAGCCGCCGTCGTGGAGTTGCGTGCTCGAGCCGTCGCACTCCCGCACGAGGGCGGGTTGCTCCTCGGCCGCGCCGCCGAGCTCGAATCGACGTTCCTGATCGTGCCGGAGAGAGACCCGCTCGACAGCGCCGACGTATCCCGATTCTCGACGGATGCCCACGCCGCCGTGCTGCGGGCACGAGCGTTCTGGATGCTGGCCCGAGGACTCGGCGAGCAGGCGGATGCCGTGCTCGCGCGCCGGGCGGCACTCGGCCCGGAGCCCGACCCGGTCGCAGACGCCCTTGTCGTCGTGGCGCATCTCACGGCCGAGCGGTTCGACGTCGCGGCGCGCCTGGCGGGCACTGCCCTGGACGCGGCGCAGCGGAACCTCGACGCGCCCCTCATCCGCATGTACGCCTTCCTCGCGGCACTCTGCGCCTCGATGGACCGCCGCCCGGACGACGCCGACCACATCCTCAGCGAGTCGGCGTTCCTGGGGCTCGCCGCGCCGTACCCCTCGCTCTCGTTCATCGGACTCAAGACGATGGCGGCCGAGATGGCCGCGCGCCGCGGTCAGCGCGGGCTCATGGAGCAGCTGCTGGCCGAGATCGATTCCGCGGGGCTCGTGGACGGTCCGCTCGTCGGGCAGACGAGCGGCATGCCGTACGCGCGGATGGCCTACATCGAAGGTGGGCCGGCGGCTGCGGCAGCGGCGTGTCTTGATGCCGGGGACGCACTGTGGGAGCGGGGTGCGCTGTTCTCCGCGGCCTGCTGCTACCTCGAAGCCCTCGCGTACTCGCCGGAGGAAGCGACGTGGGAGCGCGTCTCGGAGCGCATCGACGCCGTGCCGATGGCGGGCATCGTCCGCCAGCGGCGGATCGCCGAGGCGCTCGTCCGCCGGGACGCCGACGCGATCGTCGCCGTGGTCGACGAGCTCGAAACAGCTCAGCGGCCGCGGGAGGCGCTCCACGTCGCCGCGGTCGCCGTCGCGACCTTCGACGCAGCCGGCATGCCCGACGTGGTCGCGCGGATAGCCGCGCAGCGCGAAAGGCTTCGTCCCGACGGCGACCCGGCCGACGGCATCGCGCCCGTCACCCTCACGCCCCGCGAGCGCGAGATCGCCGAACTCGTCGCCTCGGGTCTTCCCAACGCCGTCATCGCCGAGGCGCTCGTCATCTCGGTCCGAACGGTCGAATCGCACGTCAACCGTCTGCTGCGCAAAGCGGGGTTGAGCAGACGTCAGGACGTCAAGGCGTTCCTGCTCGCGCAGGATTCGCTGCGCTAACGCACCCCGACGTCGTCGACGGGCGCATCGGCGACGATCGTGGATGCCCCGGACAGCGCCGTGAGCGCCTCGTCGAGCCGGGAGGCGAGGTACGCGTGACCCTCGGTCGAGGGATGGTCGTTGCCGAGCTCGCTCGTATCGATCACGGAACCGTAGTTCGCGTCGGTGATCCACTCCTGCTCGATCGGCGAGATGTAGAGCCAGCCCCGCTCGGCCGCGAACGACGCGAGGTCGGCGTCGATTTGCGCGGTCTCCTTCTCGACCGGAAGGATCTGCGGAGCCGGGCCCAGCACCACGATCTGCGCGTCGGGGTAGAGCGCCGCCAGATCGTCCCACGCACTCGTGACGGCGGACTCGTAGCCGCCAGGGTAGAGGCGCCGGTCGTTGATCGAGCCCTCGACGATGACGAGGTCGGGGTCGAGCGAGGGATCGAGCGCCGCGATCCGCTCGCCGTATGCGGGCCCGTCGTAGCCGGGCTTGAGGTAGCCGCTGCCGCGCACGCCGTCGACGATCGCGTTCCACCCGAGCTTCTCGGCGGCGACGTACGCGAAGCCGAGCGTGGGCTCGGTGGCGGCGGAACCGTAGACCCACGAATCGCCGAAGACGAGGACGGTCGGATGCTGCGGCAGCGCGAGTGGGACGGTCGCCGGGGGAGCGGCATCCACTGCGGCGACGACCGGTGGTGTCGTCGCCGTCGAAGGCCTGGTCAGGCCGACGGCGCACACGATCGCGACGGCGGCCGCGACGCCCGCGAGAGCGAGCCACGAACGCCGTGCGCGGGGGCGTCCGTGCGCATGCATTCCACGAGGGTAAACGACGTCGGCGGAATCCGTGCATCCCGGTTTCCGACAGCGTCTGACCGCGTGTCGCGGGGCATCGCTGTGGGCGCTCCACACCCCGTTCGCCGCACGCCATCCGGCATGCGAGGATTCTTCGGTGCAACGTGTCGTGACCGCTGAACTGGACCTCGATCTGGGGGCGTCCGTCGACCTCATCCTGCAGATCACGGCTGCCCAGCAGACGCCCGTCGCGAGCGAGTCGCTCACCTTCACGCAGGGCGATCGCGTCTACACGCCGACCGAGATCATCGACCAGTCCGGCAGCCGTCTGCACCGCCTGACGGCCGAGCCCGGGCTCCTCGAGGTGCGCTACGAGGCGACCATCGAGGGGCAGAACGTGTCGTCGCGCACGAGCGACCTCGAGGCCATCACCTACCTGCGTCCGAGCCGCTACGCGCAGTCCGACGAGGTCTTCCCGCAGGCGCGGCGCCAGTTCAAGGGGCTGCACGGCCACGACCTCATCGCCGCGGTGTCGGACTTCGTCGCCACGAGCACCACCTACACCCCCGGTCTGAGCGCCGGCACCGACAGCGCCGTCACGACGCTCATGACGGGGCAGGGCGTGTGTCGCGATTACGCGCACCTCGTCATCGCCCTGCTGCGCGCGATGGACATGCCGGCCCGCTACGCCGCCTGCTACGCGCCGGGCCTGCGGCCGATGGACTTCCACGCCGTCGCCGAGGCGTACCTCGACGGCGCGTGGTACGTGATCGACGGCACGCGCCTGGCGAACCGGCGCTCCCTGGTGCGGATCGCGACGGGTCGGGATGCCGCGGACTGCGCGTTCCTCAGCTACCACGGCGGGTACGTCGGGCTGCAGCGCATGCACGTCGACGCCTGGGTCGTGCCCGACGACACCGGATTCGCGGAGTCCGCGGCATCCATCGACGACTACGCCCCCACCTCCGACGACTTCACCGAACTCGTCCAGATCTCATAAATATCAGTCATTGCTGATATCAAGCATGAGTGATATAACGGTTTCATGCACGCTCTCGACGTCCTCGGCGATCCGGTCCGCCGCCGCCTCGTCGAGCTCCTCGCGCAGGGAGACAGAGCCGCGGGGGAGCTCACCGATGTCGTGCGGGCCGAGTTCGGCATCAGCCAGCCCGCCGTCTCGAACCACCTGAAGGTCCTGCGCGACGCGGGCTTCGCGCAGAGCGTCGCGGCCGGATCCCGCCGCATCTACGCCCTCCGGGGCGAGCGCATGACCGAAGCGCAGCGGTGGGTCGACGAGCAGGTCGGCCTGTGGACGACGACGCTCGACGCGCTCGACACCGAGCTGCACCGCGGCCGTCGCGCCGCATCCGAGGAGGAATCATGACCGATCCGATCGTCCGCGCCCTCACGGGGGACGCCGCGCAGCAGACGGTGTCGCTGGCTCGCGAGTACCGTGCGGCTCCCGCCGAGGTGTGGCACGCGATCACGACGCCGGAGCGCATCGCGCGCATCCTCGGCGCGCTCACGGGGCCGGTTCCGACCGCACCGGGTGACGTGTTCCACATCGACATCGGTGGCGAACGTGTGCGGCGGGCCGAGCTCATGAAGTGCGCCGCCCCTTACGAGCTCGCCTACACCTGGTGGTCGGGCGACGACGATCCGGGCTCGGTGCGCATCCGCCTCACTCCGACCGGCGACGGCACGCGCGTGACCATCACGCATGATCGCCTGCGCCCGCACTGGACGGGCGGCTACGGCGCGGGGTGGGAGGCCTCTCTGGCGGCGCTCGCCGAGGTCCTCGGCTCGCCCGCCGCGATCGCTCCGGCCGCGGACTGGTCGCTCCTTCAGGAGCGACCGCTCGAGCTGACGCTGCGGATGGAGGCTCCGCGCGATCGCGTCTGGGATGCCTGGACGACGTCATCGGGTCTCGCGACGTGGTGGTGGAGCCACTGGACGGGCGTCGAGATCATCGCCGACGTGCGGGTCGGCGGTGCGTACCGGTTCGCCGCGCCGGCGCAGGGGATGGCGGTCGCGGGGGAGTACCTCGTGGTCGACCCGCTCGAACGCCTCGCCTTCACGTGGGTGTGGAGCGACGACGACGGCGTCTCGGTCGATGAGGCCGTCGAGGTGATGTTCGCGGAGGATGCCGGGGGCACCGCCCTCACGGTCCGTCATACCGGCCCGTGGCCCAGCGACGAACCCGTCGAGTCGTACCGCCAGGGCTGGGAGTTCGTCCTCGGCGCACTCCGCTCCGCGGTCGGCTGAGGTACAGCGCCGCCGAACTAGACTGGTGCGGTTATGGATCCCGCAGCCCTCTCCGCCGCTCTGCTCGCTGTCGTCACCCCGCTCGCCGAGGCGCGACGCGAAGGCGCAGCGTCCGGACTCACGGCATCCGACCTCCCGCTCGAACGTCCGAAGAACCGCGACCACGGCGATTGGGCATCCAACGTCGCGCTGCGACTCGCGAAGAACGTCGGCGCGAACCCGCGCGAGTTCGCCGCCGAGGTCGCCGAAGGCCTCGCGGCCATCGACGGCATCGCGAGCGTCGAGGTCGCCGGTCCCGGGTTCATCAACATCCGACTGGATGCCGCGGCCGCCGGCGCGCTCGCCAAGACGATCGTCGACGCGGGCGCGGACTTCGGCACGAACGAGTCGCGCTCCGACGAGATCATCAACCTCGAGTTCGTCTCGGCGAACCCGACCGGCCCGATCCATCTCGGCGGCACGCGCTGGGCCGCCGTCGGCGACTCGCTCGCCCGCATCCTGTCCTCGCAGGGCGCCAAGGTCACCCGCGAGTACTACTTCAACGACCACGGTGCTCAGATCGACCGCTTCGCGCGCAGTCTCGTCGCGGCGCACGAGGGCCTGCCGACACCCGAGGACGGCTACGGCGGCGGCTACATCGACGACATCGCCCGTCGGGTCGCGCTCGCCTACGAGGGCGACATCGACGCGCTCGACGCCGACGCGAAGCAGGAGGCCTTCCGCGAGCTCGGCGTGAACTTCATGTTCGACGAGATCAAGAAGAGCCTGCACGATTTCGGGGTCGACTTCGACGTCTACTTCCATGAGAACGATCTGCACGAGTCGGGCGCCGTCGAGCGCGCCGTCGCTCGCCTGAGCGAACTCGGCCACATGTTCGAGGCCGATGGTGCGGTGTGGCTGCGCTCGACGACGTTCGGCGACGACCGCGACCGCGTCGTCATCCGCTCCAACGGCACGCCCGCCTACATCTCGGGCGACCTCGCCTACTACCTCGACAAGCGCGAGCGCGGGTTCAACCGCTGCATCATCATGCTCGGTGCCGATCACCACGGCTACGTGCAGCGCCTCATGGCGATGACGGCCGCGTTCGGCGACGAGCCGGGCGTCAACCTCCAGATCCTCATCGGCCAGATGGTCAACCTCGTCAAGGACGGCCAGCCCGTGCGCATGTCCAAGCGCGCCGGCACGGTCGTGACGCTCGAGGACCTCGTCGAGGTCGTGGGGAAGGATGCCGCGCGCTACGCGCTCGTGCGCAGCTCCACCGACTCGAACCTCGACGTCGACCTCGACGTGCTGCAGAAGCGCACGAACGACAACCCCGTCTTCTACGTGCAGTACGCCCACGCGCGCACGCACAACGTCGCGCGCAATGCGGCGGCATCCGGTGTCGACCGCTCGGAGTTCGCACCCGAGCTGCTGACGCACGAGACCGAGTCGGCGCTGCTGGGGGCGCTGCAGGAGTTCCCCCGCGTCGTGGCGTACTCGGCCGAGGTGCGCGAGCCGCACCGCATCGCGCGCTATCTCGAGGAGCTCGCCGGGCTCTACCACCGCTGGTACGACAACTGCCGCGTCATCCCGCTCGGCGACGGTCCGGTCGAATCCGTGCACCGCACCCGCCTGTGGCTCAATGACGCGACCGGTCAGGTGCTGCGCAACGGCCTGACGCTCCTGGGCGTCGACGCACCGGAGCGGATGTAACCCGCGTGAGCGGCACGGTGCCGATCCGCGTCGAGGGCGAGCCCGTCCGGCGTCGTCGCTGGCCGTGGATCGTCGCGGTGCTCGTCGTCATCGGCCTCCTCGTCGGGGCGTGGTTCCTCGCCGAAGCGATCGCGCGATCGCTCGTGACCAACGCGATCCGCGGGATCGTGGCATCCGACCTCGGTCTCTCGGCCGACCAGCAGTTCGACGTCGAAGTCGGGGGCACCGTCATCCCGCAGCTCATCGGCGGCAGTCTCGATGACGTCACGGTCGCGGCCGAAGACGTCGTGCTGCGGGGTTTCGCGGGCGATGTGACGGTACAGGCGCAGGACATCGCCCTGAACGGATCGTCCGTGGGCAGCGCGACGGCGACGGTCGCGCTCGACGCCGATCAGCTGCGCGCCCTGATGGCGAACGTCGACGGCTTCCCCGAGGAGACCCTCGGGATCGCCGAGCCGGATGTCACCGTCTCGACCGAGCTGTCGCTGTTCGGCGTCGCGGTCCCGATCGGCGTGTCGCTCACCCCGAGTGCCGACGAGGGAGACCTCGTCCTGACCCCCGCGTCGCTGCAGGTCGCGGGTGCGGATGTCACGGCCGACGAGCTGCGCCGCCAGTTCGGCGTGCTCTCCAACGCCGTTCTGCGCGACTGGCCGGTCTGCATCGCGTCGAGCCTGCCCGCGGGTCTCACGCTCTCGACGGTGGATGTCAGGGGAGACGAGCTCGTGGCGACGCTCGACATCGCCCCGTCGATGCTCACCGACCCCGCGATGCGCGAACCCGGCACCTGCTGACACATGCCGGGGCGTGGATGCCGTGTGCCCTAGACTTCTGGAACCGCCGCGGGCGTGCATCCACCGCCCGGAATTCTTGCGCCGAAGCTTCCATCTGATTGGTTCCACCGTGTCCGCCGTTCCGTCCTCTCGCACCCCGGCTCCGTCGTGGCTGCGGATTCCGGATGATGCGAACGCCCTCGCGCCCGCGGTCTGGCCGAGCGGGAGCGATCGCGATGCCGACGGCGTGATCCGCATCGGGGGAGTGTCGGCGACGGCGCTCGCCGAGCGGTTCGGCACACCGCTGTACGTCCTCGACGAGGACGACGTGCGCGCTCACGCGCGCCGCACGCTCGCCGCGTTCCGTGCCGCCGCCGCCGCACACGGCGTACAGGCACGCGTGTACTACGCGGGCAAGGCGTTCCTGTCGACCGAGGTCGTGCGCTGGGTGGCCGACGAGGGCCTGGCCGTCGACGTCTGCAGCGGCGGGGAGCTCGCCGTCGCTCTGCGCGCGGGCGCGGACCCGGCGCACCTCGGGTTCCACGGCAACAACAAGAGCGTGACGGAGCTCGAGAACGCGGTCGACGTCGGCATCGGGTCGATCGTCATCGACAGCATCGTCGAGCTCGACCGCCTCGCGGCGATCGCCGAGCGCCGCGGGGTCGAGCAGAGCGTCCTCATCCGCGTGAACAGCGGCGTGCACGCCGAGACGCACGACTTCCTCGCGACGGCGCACGAGGACCAGAAGTTCGGCTTCACCCTGCAGGATGCCCCGGCCGTCGCAGATCGCGTGCGCGCGGCATCCGGTCTCCAGCTCGTCGGCCTGCACTGCCACATCGGCTCGCAGATCTTCGGCACCGCCGGCTTCCAGGAGTCCGCCGCCCGCCTCGTCGAGGTGCACGCGGCGATCGGCGACCTGCCGGTCCTCAACCTCGGGGGAGGATTCGGCATCGCCTACACGTCGGTGGACGACCCGACGCCGATCGATGAGCTCGCGGCCGGGATCATCGACGCCGTCGCCGCCGAGTGCGCGCGCCGCGGCATCCCGGTCCCGAACCTCGCGTTCGAGCCGGGCCGGGCGATCGTCGGCCAGGCCGGGGTCACGCTCTACCGGGTCGGAACGACCAAATCGGTCGAGCTCGGCGAAGGGGCTGTCCGCCTGTACGTGAGCGTCGACGGCGGCATGAGCGACAACGCGCGCCCCGCCCTGTACGGCGCGCAGTTCTCGGCGCGCATCGCGTCGCGGGCGTCGGGTGACGAGCCCGCTCTCGTGCGGGTCGTCGGCAAGCACTGCGAATCGGGCGACATCGTCGTGGACCACGAGTACCTCCCGGCCGACGTGTCGCCCGGGGATCTGCTGGCCGTGCCCGCGACGGGTGCCTACTGCTTTTCGCTCGCGAGCAATTACAACTACGTCCCGCGCCCGCCGGTCGTCGCCGTGCGCGGCGGCGAGGCGCGCATCATCGTGCGCGGTGAGACGATCGACGATCTGCTTTCCCGCGACGCGGGGATCCCCACGAAAGGCACTGTATGACCGACTACCGCCGTCTGCGGGTCGCACTGCTGGGCGCGGGGGCCGTCGGCTCCCAGGTCGCAGCGCTCCTGCTCCGCCACGGTGACGAGCTCGCCGATCGTGCGGGCGCGACGCTCGAGCTCGCCGGCATCGCCGTGCGCGACCTGGACGCGCCCCGCGACGCCGATCTGCCGAAAGAGCTCTTCACGACCGACGCCGAGACGCTCATCCTGGGTTCCGACATCGTCATCGAGCTGATGGGCGGTATCGAGCCGGCGCGCACCTACATCCTGCAGGCGATCAACTCGGGCGCCGATGTCGTGACGGCCAACAAGGCTCTGCTCGCGACGTACGGCTCCGAGATCTTCGATGCGGCGGATCAGGTCGGCGCATCGGTCTACTACGAAGCCGCCGCGGCGGGCGCGATCCCCATCATCCGGCCGCTGCGCGACTCGCTCGCGGGCGACCGCGTCCAGCGCATCATGGGCATCGTCAACGGCACGACGAACTACATCCTCGACCGCATGGACACCGAGGGTGCCGAATTCCTCGACGTCCTGGCCGACGCGCAGGCGCTCGGCTACGCCGAAGCCGACCCGACGGCCGACGTCGAGGGGTTCGATGCGGCGCAGAAGGCCGCGATCCTGGCATCCCTCGCCTTCCACACGACCGTGCCCCTCGAGACCGTGCACCGTGAGGGGATCACCAAGATCGACAAGGGGATGATGGATGCCGCGCGCCACGCCGGCTACGTCATCAAGCTCCTCGCGGTGTGCGAGCGCCTCGCCGACGGCGGTGCCGAGTCCATCTCCGTGCGGGTCTATCCCGCCCTCGTCAACCGCGACCACCCGCTCGCGAGCGTGCACGGCGCGAACAACGCCGTCTTCGTGCAGGCCGAGGCCGCGGGCAATCTCATGTTCTACGGCGCCGGCGCCGGCGGCGTGCAGACCGCTTCCGCCGTGCTGGGCGACGTCGTCTCGGCGGCGCGCCGCCACATCGCCGGCGGCGTCGGTGTGGGCGAGTCCACCCGGGCGAACCTGCCGATCGTCCCGGTCGGCCACGTCGTGACGCGCTACCAGGTGACCCTCGAGGTCGCCGATGAGCCCGGTGTGCTCGCGACGGTCGCCGGCATCCTGAGCGAGGGCAACGTCTCGATCGCGACGGTCGAGCAGACCGTCACGGGTGAGGACGCCACGACGGCCCGCCTCGTGATCGGCACGCACCGGGCGCGCGAACAAGACCTGAGCGACACCGTCGAACGACTCGCCGCGAGCGATGTCGTCGTGCGGGTCGTCTCGATGCTGCGAGTAGAAGGAGACTGACATGGCACACGTCTGGCGCGGAGTCCTGCGCGAGTACGCCGATCGACTGGGTGTGACGGATGCTTCGACCGTCGTGACCCTCGGCGAGGGCGGTACGCCGCTGCTCCCGGCCCCCGCGCTTTCGCGCATCACGGGCGCCGACGTCTGGGTCAAGTTCGAGGGCATGAACCCGACCGGTTCGTTCAAGGACCGCGGCATGACGGTCGCGCTGTCGCGCGCCGTCGAGCACGGCGCGAAGGCCGTCATCTGCGCCTCGACGGGCAACACCTCGGCTTCGGCCGCCGCGTACGCCGCGCACGCGGGGATCACCGCGGCCGTCCTCGTGCCCGAGGGCAAGATCGCGATGGGCAAGCTCTCGCAGGCGGTGGCGCACAACGGGCGGCTCATCCAGATCCGCGGGAACTTCGACGACTGCCTCGAGATCGCGCGCGAGCTCGCCGACCACTATCCGGTGCACCTGGTCAACTCGGTCAACCCCGACCGCATCGAGGGGCAGAAGACGGCGGCATACGAGGTCGTCGAGCAGCTCGGCGATGCCCCCGACTTCCACTTCATCCCGGTCGGCAACGCCGGCAATTACACCGCCTACTCACGCGGCTACCGTGAAGAGGCCGAGCGCGGCGTCTCGACCCGCGTGCCCCGCATGTTCGGCTTCCAGGCCGAGGGCTCCGCGCCACTCGTGCGCGGCGAGGTCGTGAAGAACCCCGAGACGGTCGCATCGGCGATCCGCATCGGCAACCCCGCTTCGTGGGAGCTCGCCCTCGAAGCGCGCGACGCGACCGACGGCTGGTTCGGCGCGATCGACGACGACCGGATCCTCGCGGCGCAGAAGCTCCTCGCGGGCGAAGTGGGCATCTTCGTCGAGCCGGCCTCCGCGATCAGCGTCGCGGGACTGCTCGACCGCTCCGAGGCGGGGATCGTCCCCGCCGGATCCCGTGTCGTCCTCACGGTCACCGGACACGGCCTCAAGGACCCCCAGTGGGCGCTGCGGAACGCCGACGGAACGACGGTGGAGCCCACCGTGGTGGACGCCACGACCTCGGAAGTGGCATCCGTCCTGGAGCTCGCCCCGGTCGAGGCGACCGCGTGACACGATCCGTCCTCGTACGGGTTCCCGCGACGAGCGCGAACCTGGGGCCGGGATTCGACACCCTCGGCCTCGCCCTGAGCGTGTACGACGAGCTCGTCGTGACCGCGCTTTCGGACGGCGAACTCGAGATCGTGGTCTCGGGTGAAGGCGCGGACGACGTACCCCGCGACGCGTCGAACCTCGTCGTGCGCTCGATCGCCTACGCGTTCGAGGCGATGGGACGACGGATGCCGGGCCTCCGCCTCGAGGCGCGCAACGTCATCCCGCATGGGCGGGGCATGGGCTCGTCGGGCGCCGCCGTCGTCTCGGGACTGCTCGCGGCGAAGGGGCTCCTCGAGGGCGACATCGAGATGGGGGACGAGACGCTCCTCCGCCTCGCGACCGAGCTCGAGGGGCACCCCGACAACGTCGCTCCTGCGCTGTTCGGAGGTCTCACGATCGCGTGGGTCGACGAGGACGGCCCGCAGCACAAGAAGCTCCTCGTCCACCGCGGTGTGGCGCCGCTCGTGCTCGTGCCGGGTTTCACGATGTCCACGAGCGTGGCGCGGAGTCTGCAGCCGCTCCATGTGCCGCGCGAGGACGCCGTGTTCAACGTCTCGCGATCGGCGCTGCTGATCGCCGCGCTCACCCAGAGCCCCGAGCTCATGCTCGCCGCGACGGGCGACAAGCTGCATCAGGACTACCGCGCGCAGGCGATGCCCGAGACCGATCGACTCGTGCGGGCTCTCCGCGGAGCAGGGTTCGCCGCGGTGGTCTCAGGGGCGGGGCCGAGCGTCCTGGTGCTCGCCGACGGTCCGGGTCGCCGGCTCGAGGCGGCTGAGCTCGTCGCCTCGACCACCGACACCCCGTGGGAGGCGCTCATGCTCGCCGTGGACGTCAAGGGTGGTACAGTGAGGGAGTATGCGGAGGGTTCCACGTAACCCGTGAATCTGGCCTCCGTCGCATTTCTGCGAAACCACCGCACACCCCCCGTGCCCGGTCTCTGAGCCTGTCGCAGCACGGTCCCGCAAGGGCCCGAGGTTGATTCAGCCGAGATCGGAACGGGCGTTCATGTCGTGCCCATGCGACCGTGCGGTCGTGCATATCCATCCGAAATCTCATTCGCTTTCACAAGGGAGAACTCGTGGAGTCCATCTCCGAGATCCACATCTCAGGCGCCGAGACCGAAGAGCGCACCGACGCGCCCGAGGCTGACGCCAACATCGAAACCACCGACGCCTCGGCGGTCGCCGAGCCGACCGCGGAGGCGGAAGCCCCCGCTGAGGCTGTCGTCGACGCTGAGGCGCCCGCCGAGGCTGAGGCGCCGGCTGAGCCCGCATCCGTCGATGAGGCCGAGCCGGTCGCTGAGGCCGCGGCCGACGTCGACGCTTTTGTCGCTGAGGCCGAGCCTGCCGCCGAGACCGAAGCACCCGCCGAGGCAGAGGCTCTTGCGGCCGAGGTTGCGCCCGCCGAGGCAGAGGCTGAGGCCCCCGCCGCCAAGCCGGCCCGCAAGCGCGCACCGCGTCGCGCGAAGAGCACCGACCCCAAGCCCGAGGTCGCCGCCGATGAGGCGCCGGTCGAGGCATCCACCGACGAGGCACCCGCCGCCGAAGCGCCCGCTGACGAGACGCCCGCTGACCAGGCATCGGTCGAGGCCGCCGACGACGCGACCGCCACTGACGTGTCCGCCGAAGGCGAAGCCGCTGCCGAGGGCGACGCCCCCGCCGAGGGCACGGGCCGCAGCCGCAGCCGGAGCCGGAGCCGCAACCGCAATCGCAACGCGCAGGCCGACAAGCCGGCGCAGGGTCAGCAGAACGGCCAGAACCAGGCGAACGGCCAGAACCAGTCCCAGGCCGCCGCATCCGACTCCGATGACGAGGGCAACCAGGGCAACGCCCGCAACCGCCAGCGCAACAAGCGTCGTCCGGCGAACGGCCAGGGCGACGAGTTCGAGACCGAGATCGGCGAGGACGACGTCCTGATCCCGATCGCGGGCATCCTCGATGTCCTCGACAACTACGCCTTCGTGCGCACGTCGGGCTACCTGCCCGGCACGAGCGACGTCTACGTCTCGCTCGGTCAGGTCAAGAAGTACAACCTCCGCAAGGGCGACGCCGTCGTCGGCTCGATCAAGCAGCCGCGCGAGGGCGAGCAGTCGAGCCGCCAGAAGTACAACGCGCTCGTCAAGGTCGATGCGATCAACGGCCTTTCGGTCGACGACGCCGCGAACCGCGTCGAGTTCGGCAAGCTCACGCCGCTCTACCCGCAGGAGCGCCTGCGCCTCGAGACGGCGCCCGAGAAGCTCACGCAGCGCATCATCGACCTCGTCGCCCCGATCGGCAAGGGCCAGCGCGGACTCATCGTCGCGCCGCCCAAGGCCGGCAAGACGATCGTCCTGCAGCAGATCGCGAACGCGATCGCGACGAACAACCCCGAGGTCCACCTCATGGTCGTTCTCGTCGACGAGCGCCCCGAAGAGGTCACCGACATGCAGCGCACGGTCAAGGGCGAGGTCATCGCCTCGACCTTCGACCGCCCTGCCGAGGACCACACGACGGTCGCCGAGCTCGCGATCGAGCGCGCCAAGCGCCTCGTCGAGCTGGGCCGCGATGTCGTCGTCCTCCTCGACTCGATCACGCGCCTGGGCCGGGCCTACAACATCTCGGCACCGACGTCGGGTCGCGTGCTGACCGGTGGTGTCGATGCATCCGCCCTCTACCCGCCCAAGCGCTTCTTCGGCGCCGCGCGCAACATCGAGAACGGCGGATCGCTCACGATCCTCGCGACCGCGCTCGTCGAGACCGGCTCCAAGATGGACGACGTGATCTTCGAGGAGTTCAAGGGCACGGGCAACAGCGAACTGCGCCTCTCGCGTCAGCTCGCCGACAAGCGCATCTTCCCGGCGGTCGACGTCAACGCGTCGAGCACCCGTCGCGAAGAGATGCTCCTCTCGCCCGACGAGGTCAAGATCACGTGGAAGCTGCGTCGCGCCCTCGCGGGCCTGGACCCGCAGCAGGCCCTCGAGGTCGTGCTCGGCAAGCTCAAGGAGACGCAGTCCAACGTCGAGTTCCTCGTGCAGATGCAGAAGTCGATCCCGACGCCCGCGTCGAGCGGTGGACGCACGCACGCGGACGACAACAGCATCCGCTGATCCGCGATGTTCGAGTCCGTCCAGGGGCTGATCGACGAGCACAAGGCGGTCCAGGAGGAGCTCTCGGACCCGGCGGTGCACGCCGATGCGGCGCGCGCGAAGCGCGTGAACCGTCGCTACGCCGAGCTCTCGCGCATCGTCAAGGCGCACGAGGACTGGCTCGCGGCCGCTGATGACCTGGAGGCCGCGCGCGAGCTCGCCCGCGAGGACGACGCGTTCGCCGAAGAGGTCCCCGCCCTCGAGGACGGACTGGCGCAGGCGCAGGAACGCCTGCGGCGCCTGCTGATCCCGCGCGACCCCGACGACGCACGCGACGTCATCATGGAGATCAAGGGCGGCGAGGGCGGCGCCGAGAGCGCGCTGTTCGCCGCCGACCTCCTGCGGATGTATCTGCAGTACGCCGCATCGAAGGGGTGGAAGACGGAGCTCCTCGAGCGCACCGAGTCCGACCTCGGCGGCTACAAGGACGTCCAGGTGGCGATCAAGGGCTCGTCGTCGGATCCGGCGCAGGGGGTGTGGGCGCACCTCAAGTACGAGGGCGGCGTGCATCGTGTGCAGCGCGTGCCGGTCACCGAGTCGCAGGGCCGTATCCACACCTCGACGACGGGCGTGCTCGTCTTCCCCGAGGTTGACGAGCCCGAAGAGGTCGACATCAACCCGAACGACCTCAAGATCGACGTGTTCCGGTCATCCGGTCCGGGTGGCCAGTCGGTCAACACCACCGACTCGGCCGTGCGCATCACGCACGTCCCGACGGGGATCGTCGTGTCGATGCAGAACGAGAAGTCGCAGCTCCAGAACCGCGAGGCCGGTATGCGCGTCCTCCGCGCGCGCCTGCTCGCGAAGCAGCAGGAGGAGCGGGATGCCGTGGCATCCGATGCCCGCAAGTCGCAGATCCGCGGCATGGACCGGTCCGAGCGCATCCGCACCTACAACTTCCCCGAGAACCGCATCGCGGATCACCGCACGGGGTACAAGGCGTACAACCTCGACCAGGTGATGGACGGCGCACTCGACCCGATCATCGAGTCGGCGATCACCGCCGACGAAGAGGCCCGCCTCGCGGCACTCGGCGCGGAGTCCTAGCTCCCGACTCCGATTTGCCGCCCATCTGTCTAGGCGCCACACTGGACCGGCGTCGAGGGGCGGCGCCGCAGCGTGGGGAGATCGGTATGGCACAGGGGACGTCGCAGTCACACCTTCGGCGGTGGAAAACCCACATCTGGGCGGCTGCCTGGATCTTGGTCGGGGCGATTTCCATCTTCGTCGTCGCGCCGCTCGCATCCAGCCCGTCCACGCTGAGCGGCCTCCAAGGATCACTCGACGAGCAGCAGAGCACGGTCACGGGGCTCGCGGTCGGCGCAACCGGCATCGCAGCAGGACTGAGCTTCGTGCCCGACGACTTTCAGCCCACACCTGTCATGGATAAGTTGGTCGCGGTGAGCGGATGGTTCGTGGTCATCATCGCCGCGATCATCCTGCAGAAGATGCTGATCACGGTGTCGGGCGCGATCGCGTTCGCCTTCATCATCCCAATCGCCTGTGCGCTTGCGGTCGTCTACATCTACTCGCGAAGGATCGCATTCCGCGCCATCGCCCTCAAGATCGCAGCGCTGGGCATCGTCCTCTTCGCCGCCGTGCCGGCATCGATCTGGGTGAGCTCGACCCTCACGACGACGTACACAGAGGCGGCGCTCGCCGCCGACTCGTATGACGAAAGCGTGGCTGATGCGGAGGAATCCCCCGATGAGGATGCGACGGGCGGATTCTTCGAGCAGGTCGGCGGGTGGTTCTCCGACGTTACCGAGAACATCACCGGAGCTGTACAGGATTCAACCGACGCGGCTCTCAAAGCGGTGGACTCGTTCACCCAGCAGTTCGCACTGCTTCTCATCACGACCTGCGTCATGCCGATTCTCGTCATGGTCCTCTTCGCATGGGTCGTGAAACTGCTCTTCGGCGTCGACATAGGTGTCGCTCGCGCAGCCCGTTCCGTCCAGAGCGCAACGGCGGGTGCTCTCGCGCCGAGGGTGACGTCCGGTGGCACCCGGAGCGATGTCGCACCTGCCGACGACTGACGAAGAGGCCCGCCTCGCGGCACTCGGCGCGGAGTCCTGACACCGGCGTACGCTGTCGCGCATGGACATCGACGTCGCCGTCGAGGGGTCGGGCACTCCGGCGCTCGTCTTGCATGGCGCGTACTCGACGCGCGACGAGGTCATGCCGGTGCTCGGTCCGCTCCTCACCGCTCGCGGCATGCGCGGCGTCTACCCCGACCTTCCCGGCATGGGGGAGTCGACGGACTCGAGCGCCCGGTCGAGCGACGAGGTGCTGGACGGATTGGATGCCGTCATCGCGGCGCACATCGGCGATGATCCGTTCGTCGTCATCGGCCATTCCTTCGGGGGTCACCTGGCGCGCGGAGTCGCGGCGCGGCATCCCGACCGGGTCATCGGCCTCGCGCTCGTCTCGCCACTCGTGGACGACTTCGAACCCGCGCCCGAGCGCGTCGTCGAGGACGACGGCCGCGTGGACGACCTCGACGAGGCCGTGCGCGACGACTTCACGGGCTACTTCGTGGTCCGCAATGCCCGCACGCGCGAGGCGTTCGAGAACGCGGTGCGTCCCGCTCTCGGGCGCTACGACGGCGACGTCGTGGAAGCCATCATGACGGCGTCCACCCTCACGCCCGATCCTGGCGACGTGCCCTTCCCGCGCCCGGTCGTCGTGCTGCTCGGCCGGGACGACGCCTTCATCGGCTGGAAGGCGCAACTGCGGCTCATGGACGCCTACCCTCGTGCGACCGTCGTCCTCGCCGACGGCGCGGGTCACGCGCTCCTGCACGAGCGGCCCGCGCTCGTGCGCACCGCACTCGAGGACTGGCTCGACCGCGTCTCCGCGTGACGCTACCGCCGAACCCACACACTTCTCGCGAACCCACACGATTCCGTCGTCGAAAGTATGTGGATTCGGCGAAATCGTGTGGGTTCGATCGCAGCCCGGGCGCGCGCTAGTGTGAGCGCGTGATCACGTTCCTCATCCGTGCGGCGATCTTCGTCGTCTCCGCGGCGCTCGGCCTGATCGTGGCCGACCTCATCCTGCCGGGCTTCTACCTGCACTGGAACGACTGGTGGGGCTTCGTGCTCGCCGTCGTGATCTTCGCCGTCCTGCAGAGCGTGCTCGCACCGTGGCTGTTCAAGATCACCCGCCGTCACGCGAATGCGCTCATCGGGGGCATCGGTCTCGTCTCGACCTTCGTCGCGCTGCTCATCGCCGTGATCGTGCCGGCGGCGGGGATCGGCATCGACGGACCGGTCGCCTGGATCATCGGCACCCTGATCGTGTGGCTCGTGACGGCCCTCGCGACGTGGCTGCTGCCGCCCCTGTTCATCAAGAAGCGCGTCGAGGAGCGCCGCAGCTAGCATCGATGGATGCCTGAGCCTCGCCGCATCCGCGTCGTCGGGAACTCGGGATCGGGCAAGTCGACCCTCGCAGCCGAGATCTCGCGGCGCACGGGCCTCCCGCGACTCGAGCTCGACGAGGTCTTCTGGGATGCCGGATGGCGCTACCGCGACCTCGACGAGGCGCACGCGCTGATCGATGCGTTCGTCGCCGAGCACCCCGAGGGCTGGGTCATCGACGGCAACTGGACGTCACGTCTCGAGGGACGCCTCGATCCGGGAACGGATGCCGGAGCGGATCTCGTCGTGTGGCTCGATCATCCGCGGCCGCTCGTCATGAGCCGTGTGATCCGCCGCACCGCGCGTCGCGGCATCCTGCGCGAGGAACTCTGGCACGGCAACCGCGAGCGTCCGTCGACCTGGCTCTCACGCGACCCTCACGAGAACATCGTGCTGTGGTCGTGGACGAATCACCGCGCGACGCGTGAGCGCATGACGGAGCGGATGGATGCCGGTCAGCCCGTCGTCCGGCTCGCCGGCCGGCGAGCGGTCGGACGGTGGCTCGCAACGCTCAGATGACGTACTCGGGCGCCATGAGGATCGCACGGGTGTCTTCGCCCGCGCGACGCGATCGCGGCTTCGCGGGCACCCCGACCAGGACGCTGTCGGGCGGGGCATCCTTCGTCACGACCGCGTTCGCGCCGACGACGGAGTGTGCTCCGACCGTGATCGGGCCCAGGATCTTCGCACCCGCGCCGACCGCGACGCCGTCCTCGAGGGTGGGGTGCCGCTTGCCCCCCTCGCGCTGACGGCCCCCGAGCGTCACGCCGTGGTAGAGCATGACGTCGTCGCCGACCTCGGCGGTCTCGCCGATCACGACACCCATGCCGTGGTCGATGAAGAACCGACGGCCGATCTTCGCGCCGGGGTGGATCTCGATGCCGGTGAGCCAGCGCGTCACCTGCGAGCCCATGCGCGCGACGAAGCGGAAGCCGCGACGCCACAGCGCGTGCCACACCCGGTGCGCCCAGATCGCGTGGAGTCCGGGGTACAGCACCGCGATCTCGAGGTTGCCGCGCGCTGCGGGGTCACGCAGCTTCGCCGCGGCGACGTCTTCGCGGATGCGACCCCAGAACGACACGTCAGTCCTCTCGGAGGTCTTCGAACAGCGCTGTCGTGAGGTAGCGCTCACCCGTGTCGGGGATGATGACGACGATCTTCTTGCCGGCGTTCTCGGGTCGCTTGGCGACCTCGAGGGCGGCCCAGACGGCGGCGCCGGACGACATGCCGACGAGCAGGCCCTCCTTCGCCGCGAGGTCGCGTGCGAGAGCGAGCGACGGCTCGAACTCGACGTCGATGACCTCGTCGATGACGGAGCGGTCGAGGATCTCGGGCACGAAGTTCGGACCGATGCCCTGGATCTTGTGGGGGCCGGGGTGTCCCTCGGTGAGGATGGGCGAGTCCTTCGGCTCGACGGCGACGATCTGCACGCCGGGCTTGCGCTCCTTGAGCACCTGGCCCACGCCCGTGATGGTGCCGCCCGTGCCGATGCCCGCGACGAAGATGTCGACGTCGCCGTCGGTGTCGCGCAGGATCTCCTCGGCCGTGGTCTTGCGGTGGATCTCGGGGTTCGCGGCGTTCTCGAACTGCCGCGCCCAGACGGCGCCCGGCGTCTCGGCGACGATGCGCTTGGCCTCGTCGACGGCGAGGGCCATGCCCTTCGTGGGGTCGGTGAGGACGAGCTCGGCGCCGAAGGCCTTGAGCAGCACACGGCGCTCCTTCGACATCGAGGCCGGCATCGTGAGGATGACGCGGTAGCCGCGCGCGGCGCCGACCATCGCGAGCGCGATGCCCGTGTTGCCGCTGGTGGACTCGACGAGGGTCCCGCCGGGCTTCAGTTCGCCCGACGCTTCGGCGGCGTTGACGAGTGCGATGCCGAGGCGGTCCTTGACGCTCGACGCGGGGTTGAAGAACTCGAGCTTCGCGTAGACGTCGGCGACGGCGCCGTCCGTCACGCGGTTGAGCTTGACCAGCGGCGTGTTGCCGAACGCGGTCGTGATGTCGGAGTGGATGCCGGGCATGTCGGGCCTTTCGCGGAGGGTCGTGACCGTGAACCAGCCTAGGGGAGCGTGCATTCCCGCAGGACTGTGTGACGGTCGCGGCCGATTAGGCTGGTTCGCGCTCATGGAATCCCCCCTCACGCTTCAGGCCGCACTTCGGCGCGCCGTCGACACGCTCGCGCGGGCGGCTGTCGCCGACCCCGTCGTCGACGCCGAACTGCTCGCCGCGCACGTGCTCGACACGGGACGCGGGGGAGTGCAGGCCGCCGCGATCCGCGGCGACAGCCTCTCGCCGGCACAGGCGGACGAGCTCGACCGCCTCGTCGCCCGCCGTGCCACGCGGGAGCCGTTGCAGCACCTCACGGGCACGGCGCCGTTCCGTCACCTCGAGCTCCGGGTCGGGCCGGGCGTCTTCGTTCCCCGGCCCGAGACCGAGATGGTCGCGCAGCTCGCGATCGATGCGCTCCGCGCCGCAGCGTCCGCCGCGCCGATCGCCGTCGACCTCGGAACGGGCAGCGGTGCCATCGCTCTCTCGATGGCGACCGAGGTGCCCCACGCACACGTTCACGCCGCCGAGAACTCCGTCCACGCGTTCGTGTGGACGAAGGAGAACTTCGCCCTCGTCGCAGCGGACAACGCCCGCCTCGCCTTCATCGACCTCGAGCACGCGTTCCCCGAGCTCGACGGAACCGTGTCGGTCGTGGCATCCAACCCCCCGTATGTTCCGGATGCCGCGATCCCGCGCGACCCCGAGGTGCGGTTCTTCGACCCGCCCGCGGCGCTCTACGGCGGAGCGGACGGTCTCGACGTCGTGCGCCTCCTCAGCCGCACAGGGCTCCGGCTCGCGCACCCCGGCGGCACGATCGTGATCGAGCACGGCGAGTGGCAGGGCGAGGCGATCCGCGCGATCCTCACGGCGGACGGCTGGCGAGCGGCATCCACGCATCCCGATCTCACGATGCGCGACCGCGCGACGACGGCGCTGCGTCCCTGATCCACCCAGGTACGCGGCCGTAGACTGTCGAGGTCATGTCCTCCCTCTTCGACTGCAGCGACGAGTCGCAGCTCCTCCCCGGCATGCGCGCCGCGCGGCGCGCCGTCGCGCGAGGCGAGCTGGTCGTCCTCCCCACCGACACCGTCTACGGCGTCGCCGCCGACGCGTTCGACGCCGCCGCCGTACAGCGGCTGCTGGATGCCAAGGGCCGCGGCCGTCAGTCGCCGCCGCCCGTGCTCGTGTCGGGCGTGAACACCCTGCGCGCGCTCGTCGCCGACGTGCCCGCCGCCGTCGAGCGGCTGGTCGAGGAGTTCTGGCCCGGCGGGCTGACCGTGGTTCTGCCGGCGCAGCCGTCGCTCACGTGGGACCTCGGCGAGACGCACGGCACGGTCGCCGTGCGCATGCCGGCGAACCGCATCGCGCTCGAACTGCTCGAAGAGACGGGGCCGCTCGCGGTGTCGTCGGCGAACCTCACGGGCAAGAACGCGGCGGTCTTCGTCGAGGATGCTCGCGCGATGCTGGGCGATTCCGTCGAGGTCTACCTCGATGGCGGTCCATCGATCCACGGCATCTCGTCGACGATCGTGGATGCTACGAGTCTCGTCGGCGGCGACGAGCCGGTCGTGCGGGTGCTGCGCGAGGGGGCGATCGAGCGGGCACGCCTTCGCGAAGTGCTCGGCGACCTGCTCGAGCCGGACCCCGCCGACAGCCCACCTCCTGGCGCGACCCTGTGAAGCAGTACGTCTTCACGATCATCCTCACGGCGGCACTGACGCTGGCGCTGTCGTGGGGGGTCTGGCGACTCAGTCTCAAGTACAAGCTGTATCCCGGCATCCGCGAGCGCGACGTGCACAAGACGCCGACGCCCCGTCTCGGCGGGGTCGCGATGTTCCTGGGCGTGACGGCGGCCTTCCTGATGTCGGCGCATCATCCCTTCTTCTCCCTCATCTGGGCGCAGCCCGAGCGCATCTGGGCGATCCTCGGTGCGACCTTCCTGATCGTCGTGATCGGCGTCGCGGACGACCTGTGGGACCTCGACTGGATGATCAAGCTGGGTGCGCAGTTCCTCGCCGCCGGCATCATCGCGTGGTTCGGAGGTCTGCAGATCTACGCGATCCCCCTGGGCGGCATGACGGTGGTCTCGACGTGGGTGAGCTTCACCCTCACGATCTTCGCGATCGTCGTCGTCATGAACGCCGTCAATTTCATCGACGGTCTGGACGGCCTCGTCGCCGGCGTCTGCCTCATCGCGAACGTCGTGTTCTTCGCCTACTCGTATCTGCTCGTGCGCGACTTCGGCGCGAGTACGTATTCGAACCTCGCCTCGTTCATCGCCGCCGCGCTCATCGGCGCCTGCCTCGGCTTCCTGCCGCTCAACTGGAGCCCCGCGAAGCTCTTCATGGGCGACTCGGGTGCCCTCATGCTGGGCCTGCTCATGGCCACTTCGGCCATCGCGATCACGGGTGACCTGGATCCGTCGATGTTCGACCCCGACGAGTTCGGCCGCTCGCAGCTGCTCGGTGCCTTCATCCCGATCATCCTGCCCGTCGTCGTCGTCCTGCTGCCGCTTCTCGATTTCGGCCTCGCCGTCCTGCGACGCGTCAGCAAGGGCAAATCGCCCTTCTCACCCGACCGCAAGCACCTGCATCACCGCATGCTCGACATGGGGCACTCGGATCGCGATGCCGTGCTGATCTTCTACGCGTGGACGGCCGTCGTGAGCCTCGCAGTGCTGCTCATGTACATCGGGGCGCAGGCCGACTGGCCAGGGGAGTATCTCCTCGGCGTCGCGTTCGGCGTGGTCGGCGTCGCCGTCTGCCTCGTGCTCACCTTCTCTCCCTCGCGGCTCTCGGCGAAACGCCGGGCCGCGGCATCCACTCCGCCACCGAACGTCCTGGAGGACGCCCGATGACTTCCCCGAAGCAGCTCTCGAGTACCCCGATCCTGCGCACGACCCTCATCTGGTCGGGCGTCGCGACGGCGGTGCTCGCCGTCCTCGGAGCCGTCATCGGCTTCCTCGTCGCCGGTACGGAGGGGCTGTGGAGCGCGCTCGCGGGCGTGCTCCTGGCCGCGGTGTTCCTCGCGATCACGGGGATCAGCATCCTCATCGCGAACCGCTGGTACGGCGATCCGCTCTTCGTCCAGCTCTTCTTCGGCATCGTCATGGGCGGCTGGCTGCTGAAGTTCGTGATCTTCCTCGTCGTGCTCTTCACGCTGCGCGGGCAGCCGTGGCTCAATCCGACGGTGTTCTTCTTCGCGGTGGTCATCAGCATCCTGACGTCCCTCGCCATCGACGTCGTGGTGATGCTCCGGATGCGAACCCCCTACGTAGGGGAGGCGACCCTGCCGACGGTGAATCCCGAAGAGAACCCTGAGGATGCGGACGACTCGGCTCCGCGGACTTAGGACGCCCTCAGGTTTGATAGGCTGACTTCTGCGCCCGCCGCCTCACCCGTGAGTGCTTCTGCGGAGTGACTCTCACCGACCATCGTCGCACCGGTCTCGACCGGTGCCCCGAAGCTGGAGCCAAGCGCTGTTTACTCAAGCTGCGACCCTGATCGCCACTGCAGTCGAATCGGACGATAGCGGCTTCCACGCGCCGTCGATCTGGGAATTCTTCCCCGATGCCGTCATCACCTTCCCTGGTCTGTACATCTTCGGGCAACCGTTCGAGATCACCCGGATCCACCTGATCCAGTTCCTCGCGACGATCGCCGTCGTGCTGATCTTCTGGCTCGGCACGCGCCGCATGAGGGTGGTCCCGGGTCGTTTCCAGAGCCTCGTCGAGATGGGCCTGGACTTCGTCCGCGTCAACATCGCGCACGACCTGCTGGGCAAGAAGGACGGCGATCGCTTCCTGCCGATCCTCACGACGATGTTCTTCATGATCCTGTTCATGAACATCACGGGCATCATCCCGGGCCTGAACATCGCCGGGACGAGCATCATCGCGGTGCCGCTGCTCCTCGCGATCGTCTCGTACGTGACGTTCATCTACGCGGGCATCAAGAAGAGCCCGAAGAACTTCTTCAAGAACTCGCTCTTCCCGTCGGGCGTGCCGTGGCCGATCTACATCATCGTCACGCCGATCGAGCTCATCTCGACCTTCGTCGTGCGTCCCATCACGCTGACCCTCCGACTCCTCATGAACATGATGGTCGGCCACCTGCTGCTCGTGCTGTTCTTCGCCGCGACGCAGTTCTTCTTCTTCACGGCCGGCGGCTGGTGGTCGCTCCTCGGAGTCGGCTCGCTCGCGTTCGGCTTCGTCTTCACTCTGTTCGAACTCCTGGTGGCAGTCCTCCAGGCGTACGTCTTCGCCCTCCTCACCGCGGTCTACATCCAGCTCGCGGTGGCGGAAGAGCACTGATCCCGGGTCGGCACAGCCACCCGTAACCGAAAGGAAAACCAACTCGTGGACGCAACTACGGTTCTCGCCGAGGTCACCGGCAGCATCGCAACCGTCGGCTACGGCCTCGCCGCCATCGGCCCGGCCATCGGCGTGGGCATCGTCGTCGGCAAGACGATCGAGGGTGTCGCCCGCCAGCCCGAGCTCGCAGGTCGCCTGCAGGTGCTCATGTGGATCGGTATCGCCTTCACCGAGGCGCTCGCCTTCATCGGCATCGCCACCGCCTTCATCTTCGGCTTCTGAGAACCTCTACGACGTAAGGAGACAGGATGCTTGACGCTCTTGTCACAATCGCCGCAGAAGAGGGCGAGGCGGCGCCGAGCCCTCTGCTGCCGGCCGCCTACGACATCGTCTGGTCGGCGGTGTGCTTCGTCGTCATCCTCTTCATCTTCTGGAAGGTCGCCCTTCCGCGCATGAAGAAGCTGCTCGACGAGCGCAGCGCTGCGATCGAAGGCAACATCGCGAAGGCCGACGAGGCCCAGCGCAAGGCCGAGGCCGCGCTCGAGGAGTACACGGCGCAGCTCGCCGACGCTCGCAAGGAAGCAGGCGAGATCCGCGACGCCGCCCGTGAGGACGGCAAGAAGATCGTCGCCGAGGCGAAGGACACCGCGACCTCCGAGGCCGCGCGTCTGACCTCCGCCGCGCACGCGCAGATCGAAGCCGAGCGCCAGACCGCGTTCGTCTCGCTGCGCAGCGAAGTGGGCACGCTCGCGCTCGACCTCGCCGGTGGCGTGATCGGCGAGACGCTGTCCGACGACAAGAAGGCCCAGGCCGTCGTCGACCGCTTCCTCGCGGACCTCGAGGCCTCCGAAGGAGCCAAGGCGTAATGGGCAGCGCGACCACTCAGGCGCTCGCGGCGACGACGACGGCGCTCGGCGCCGCGTCAGGTGTCGACCTGGACGTCGCCCGCGAGCTCTTCGCCGCGGCACGCGCCCTCGGCGACTCGTCGCAGCTGAGCGGCGCGCTCGCCGACTCCGCCGCTGCTCCCGCTGCACGTGCCAGCCTGGTCTCGGCCGTCTTCGGCAAGAGCGTCTCGGCGCAGACCGCGGCGCTGTTGACGCGGGTCGCCGAGCAGCGCTGGTCGTCGGCATCCGATCTCGTGGACGGCGTGGAGGAGCTCGCGATCCGCGCGGCTGCTCTCGCTGCGCCTGCGGCGGACGTCGAGGACGAGCTGTTCCGCTTCTCGCGCACGATCGCCGCGAACCCCGAGCTCGAGCTCGCGCTCGGCAGCCGCATAGGCGAGTCCTCCGCCAAGGGGGAGCTCGTCGAGAAGCTGATCGGCGGCAAGGCGAGCACATCGACGACGCTCATCGCGGCGTCGCTCGTGCAGCAGCCGCGCGAGCGCCGTGTGCGTCAGCTGCTGTCGCGTGCGACGAAGCTGGTCGCCGACCAGCGCGGCCGCGTCGTCGCGACCGCCTATGCCGCGGTGCCGCTGAGCGACGCACAGGTCGACCGTCTCGCCGCGGCGCTCTCGCAGCGCTACGGCACGGCGGTCTCGATCAACACGGTCGTCGACCCGACCGTCGTCGGGGGCCTGCGCGTGCAGATCGCCGACGACGTCATCGACGCGAGCGTGTCATCGCGCCTCGCCGACCTCCGCCAGCGCCTCGCTGGCTGACCCACACTTCCCGCCGCCGGCGGAGATTTCGGGGCCTGGCCCCACAAACGACAGGAAACAAAGGGAAGACAATGGCAGAACTGTCTATCAGCCCCGACGCCATCCGTGACGCGCTGAAGGACTTCGTCGCCGCCTACGAGCCCACGGGCGCCGCGGCCACCGAGGTCGGCACCGTCATCGATGCCGCCGACGGCATCGCGCACGTCGAGGGTCTCCCCGGCGTCATGGCCAACGAGCTCGTCCAGTTCGAAGACGGCACGCAGGGTCTCGCCCTGAACCTCGACGAGCACGAGGTCGGCGTCGTCGTCCTCGGTGAGTTCGCCGGCGTCGAGGCGGGTCAGCCCGTCACCCGCACGGGCGAGGTCCTCTCGGTCGCCGTCGGCGACGGCTACCTCGGCCGTGTCGTCGACCCGCTCGGCAACCCGATCGACGGTCTCGGCGAGGTCACTCCTCTCGACGGTCGCCGCGCCCTCGAACTGCAGGCGCCCGGCGTCATGTCCCGCAAGTCGGTGCACGAGCCCATGCAGACCGGCATCAAGGCGATCGACGCCATGATCCCGATCGGCCGCGGCCAGCGCCAGCTCATCATCGGAGACCGCCAGACCGGCAAGACGGCGATCGCGCTCGACACGATCATCAACCAGAAGGCCAACTGGGAGTCCGGCGACGTCAACAAGCAGGTCCGCTGCATCTACGTCGCCATCGGTCAGAAGGGCTCGACGATCGCCGCCGTCAAGGGCGCGCTCGAAGACGCCGGTGCGATGGAGTACACGACGATCGTCGCTGCTCCGGCATCCGACCCCGCCGGCTTCAAGTACCTCGCCCCGTACACCGGCTCGGCCATCGGCCAGCACTGGATGTACGACGGCAAGCACGTCCTGATCATCTTCGACGACCTGACGAAGCAGGCCGAGGCCTACCGCGCCGTTTCGCTGCTCCTGCGCCGCCCGCCGGGCCGCGAGGCGTACCCCGGTGACGTCTTCTACCTGCACTCGCGTCTGCTCGAGCGCTGCGCGAAGCTCTCGGACGACCTCGGCGCCGGCTCGATGACGGGTCTGCCGATCATCGAGACGAAGGCCAACGACGTGTCGGCCTACATCCCGACCAACGTGATCTCGATCACGGACGGCCAGATCTTCCTGCAGTCCGACCTCTTCAACGCCAACCAGCGTCCCGCGGTCGACGTCGGCATCTCGGTGTCGCGCGTCGGCGGTGACGCCCAGGTGAAGTCGATCAAGAAGGTCTCCGGCACGCTGAAGCTCGAGCTCGCGCAGTACCGCTCGCTCGAGGCGTTCGCGATGTTCGCGAGCGACCTGGATGCGGCATCCCGTCGCCAGCTCTCGCGCGGTGCGCGTCTGACCGAGCTGCTCAAGCAGCCGCAGTACTCGCCGTACCCCGTCGAGGAGCAGGTCGTCTCGATCTGGGCCGGTACGAACGGCAAGCTCGACTCGATCGAGGTCGAGGACGTGCTGCCCTTCGAGCGCGAGCTCCTGGACTACCTGCGTCGCAACACGACGATCCTCGACACCCTGCGCGACACGAACGTCCTCGACGACGACACCGCCGCCGAACTGGGCAAGAAGGTCGACGAGTTCATCCTCGAGTTCCAGGCCGGCAAGGGCCAGGCGATCTCGAAGCCGGGCCACGAAGAGGCCAAGGCCGCAGAGGTCGACGACGTGAACCAGGAGAAGATCGTCAAGGGCCGCCGCTAAGGCGGGCCGGGGCAACCACCATGGGCGCACAACTCCGGGTCTACAAGCAGAAGATCAACACTGCTCAGACGACCAAGAAGATCACGAAGGCGATGGAACTCATCGCGGCTTCGCGCATCCAGAAGGCGATGGCGCGTGTGCGCGCGTCGTCGCCCTTCGCGCGAGCCGTGACGCGCGCCGTCTCAGCCGTGTCGACGCACTCGAACGTGGAGCACCCGCTCACGACCGAGCGCGAGGTCATCCGGCGCTCCGCCGTCGTGATCTTCGCGTCGGACCGCGGGCTCGCAGGCGCGTTCAACTCGCAGATCCTCCGCGAAGGCGTCGAGCTCGCCGAACTCCTGCGTCAGCAGGGCAAGGAGCCGGTGTTCTACCTCGTCGGTCGCAAGGCCGTCGGATACTTCCAGTTCCGTCGCATCGAGGCGGCCGCGGAGTGGACGGGTGACACCGACACGCCGCACTTCTCGACGGCGGAGGAGATCGCGGCGGTACTGCTCGATGCGTACGACCGCGGTGGCGAAGACGGCGGCGTCGACGAGATCAACCTCGTCTACAACCGCTTCGTCAGCATGATGACGCAGACGCCCGAGACCGTGCGACTGCTGCCCCTCGAGGTCGTCGAGGCCGAGGAGTCGTCGTCGGCTCAGGTGTACCCGCTCTACGAGTTCGAGCCGGATGCCGCGGTGGTGCTGGACGCCCTGCTGCCGGTGTACATCCAGAGCCGCGTCTTCAATGCGCTCCTGCAGTCGTCCGCAGCCAAGCACGCCGCGACGCAGAAGGCCATGAAGTCCGCGAGCGACAACGCCGACAAGCTCATCACCAACTACACGCGCCTGCGCAACAACGCGCGCCAGGCCGAGATCACGCAGCAGATCGCCGAGATCGTCGGCGGCGCCGACGCTCTCGCGTCTGGCAAGTAAAGACCACACGAAAGAGGATGAAGCCATGAGCCTCACCGCAGAGAAGACCGGTACCGCGGTCGTCGGGCGCGTCGCGCGCGTCACCGGCCCGGTCGTCGACATCGAGTTCCCGCACGACTCGATCCCCGACATCTACAACGCGCTCAAGACCACCATCACGGTCGACGGCGAGTCGACCGAGATCACCCTCGAGGTCGCGCAGCACCTGGGCGACGACCTCGTCCGCGCCATCTCGCTCAAGCCGACCGACGGCATGGTCCGCGGCCAGGAGGTGCGCGACACGGGCGACCAGATCACGGTCCCCGTCGGCGACGTCACCAAGGGCAAGGTCTTCAACGTCACGGGCGACGTCCTCAACGCCGAGCCCGGCGAGACGATCGAGGTCACCGAGCGCTGGGGCATCCACCGCAAGGCGCCGAACTTCGACCAGCTCGAGTCGAAGACGACGATGTTCGAGACCGGCATCAAGGTCATCGACCTGCTCACCCCGTACGTGCAGGGTGGAAAGATCGGCCTGTTCGGCGGCGCCGGCGTCGGCAAGACCGTCCTCATCCAGGAGATGATCCAGCGCGTGGCGCAGGACCACGGTGGCGTGTCGGTGTTCGCCGGCGTGGGTGAGCGTACGCGTGAGGGCAACGACCTCATCGCCGAGATGGAGGAGGCGGGTGTCTTCGACAAGACCGCGCTCGTCTTCGGCCAGATGGACGAGCCGCCGGGAACGCGTCTGCGCGTCGCCCTCTCGGCCCTCACGATGGCCGAGTACTTCCGCGACGTGCAGAAGCAGGACGTGCTGCTGTTCATCGACAACATCTTCCGCTTCACGCAGGCGGGCTCCGAGGTCTCGACGCTCCTCGGCCGCATGCCCTCGGCCGTGGGCTACCAGCCGAACCTCGCCGACGAGATGGGTGTGCTCCAGGAGCGCATCACCTCGACGCGCGGTCACTCGATCACGTCGCTCCAGGCGATCTACGTGCCGGCTGACGACTACACCGACCCCGCCCCGGCGACGACGTTCGCGCACCTCGACGCGACGACCGAGCTCTCGCGCGAGATCGCGTCGAAGGGTCTGTACCCGGCCGTCGACCCCCTGACGTCGACGAGCCGCATCCTCGACCCGCGTTACATCGGTGAGGACCACTACCGCGTGGCGACCGCCGTCAAGCAGATCCTCCAGAAGAACAAGGAACTGCAGGAGATCATCGCGATCCTCGGTGTCGACGAACTGTCCGAAGAGGACAAGATCGTCGTGTCGCGCGCCCGTCGCATCCAGCAGTTCCTCTCGCAGAACACCTACATGGCGAAGAAGTTCACCGGTGTCGAGGGCTCCACGGTTCCCATCAAGGAGACCATCGAGTCGTTCGACGCGATCGTCAAGGGTGACTTCGACCACGTCGCCGAGCAGGCCTTCTTCAACGTCGGTGGCATCTCGGACGTCGAGGAGCAGTGGGCGAAGATCCAGAAGGAGAACGGCTGATGCCGATCAACGTCAGCCTGGTCTCGGCGGACGCCGAGATCTGGTCGGGGGAGGCGTCGCTCGTCGTCGCCAAGACCGTCCTGGGCGAGATCGGCTTCATGTCGGGTCACGAGCCCGTGCTCGCGATCCTCGCCGAGGGACAGGTGCGCATCACCCAGACCTCGGGCGAGAAGATCATCGCGAACGCCGAGGACGGCTTCCTGTCGATGGAGGGTGACGAGCTCTCGATCGTGGCGGGCAACGCCTCACTCGTGAACTGACCCACGCGATCATTCCGTACGCCGTCCGGCTCCGCCGGGCGGCGTACGGCGTCTCCGAGGACCCCCATGCTGATCCTGCTGCCGCCGTCCGAGACCAAGCGCCCGGGCGGCTCGAAGCGCGTGCTCGACGTCGACGCTCTCGCCCTGCCGTCCCTCGCGCCGCAGCGTTCGCAGGTCGTCGACGCCCTGGTGGCGCTCTCGGCCGATCCGAAGGCGGCGACGCGCGTTCTCAAACTCAGCCCCAGGCAGCTCGACGAGATCGCGGTGAATGCGGGCATCCGTGAAGCACCCACGATGCCGGCTGTGGACCGCTACACGGGCGTGCTCTACGACGCGCTGGATGCGGCATCCCTCGACGCGACGTCCCGCCGTTGGCTGGGGCGCCACGTCATGATCCACTCCGCGCCGTTCGGCCCCGTCGGCGCGCTCGACCGCATTCCCGCCTATCGACTGGGTGCGGGCGCGTCTCTGCCGGAGGTGCCGGCGCTGACGCGCGTGTGGGCGGACGCCGTGAAGAACGCGCTGGCGGCGGCATCCATCCCCTTCGTCCTCGACATGCGCTCGGAGGCATATGTGGCGCTCGGGCCCGTGCCTGAGGACGTGGCGTCCGTCTACGTGCGCGTCGTGTCGCATGGCCCCGACGGTGCCGTGCGCGCTCTCAACCACTTCAACAAGCACGCGAAGGGCGCGCTCGTCCGCCGTCTCGCGCAGAACCGCCCACGCGTCGCGTCACGTGCGGGATTCGTGAAATGGGCGGATGCCGCGGGCATGCGCGTTCGCGAAGGCAAGCCCGGCGAGCTGGAGCTGTTCGCCTGACCGGTCAGCGCCGAGTGTTCTCGGCGGTCCGTTCGGTGTTCTCGGCGATCGCGATGAGGGCCACGATGCCCTCGATCACGAACCTGAGCGTGATGATCGCGAGGAACGAGAGGATCGGCACCAGGATGATCGTCGCGATGATGAGCGAGATGCCCGCGCCCGGGTTGATCCACAGCGCGCCGATTCCGCGGAAGATGCCGCTGACGAACCAGACGATGAAGCCGATGCCGATCGCGATGAGACCGACGAGGTAGAAGACGCTCGCAAGCCGACGCGTGATGAACGTGCGGAACGAGATGTCGAAGAGCGCACGGAAGAAGCCGCGGCCGATGTCGTCGATCTCGCCGTGGAGCGACGTCGGGACTCCCGTGTCGTCGGGGTCCGTCGAGGGATCGTAGGCGGGGGCCGCGGCGGCGGCTTCGGCGGCGGGACGCGAGGGAAGCGGCGGAACGGGGGGAGGGGTGTCGCTCATGGGTTTCCTTCCGAGGATCGGACGAGTCCGTACTCGTCAGGCTATCCATGGTCTGCAGGCGTCACCATCCTCGCCGCGCCTGCTGACACGGAGGTGGGTCCGTCGATAGCATGTGGGACGCGGGCCGAGGGCGCGCCGGCGCTGTGCGTCGCAATCGTTCCGAGGGGACGCGCTTCATGACTTACGACGACTACGGCACGGGCGGTCTGCTCGCCTTGTATCTGGTCCTTATCCCGATCCTCTTCATCGTCGGCATCGCGTTCTACATCGTCGGTGCCATCTTCCTGATGAAGCTGTTCGAGAAGGCTGGTGTCCAGGGCAAGTGGCGTGCCTGGGTGCCTGTCTACAACTCGATGATCGTCGCGAAGCTCGGCGACTTGTCGCCGTGGGTGATGTTGGGCGCGATCCTCGTGGCCGGCTTGCTCGGGCAGATTCCGGTCATCGGCTGGCTCCTGGGCCTCGTCGGCCTCGCCGCGTGGGTGCTGTCGGCATGGCGCGTTGGCCTCAAGGCCGGCAAGGACTGGCCGCTGCTGCTCCTCTGGCTGATCCCGGGCGTCGGCACGCTCATCTGGCTGGCGATCGTCGCGTTCGACAAGGCGCCGTGGAACCCCAACATCGCGCCGTCGCCGTGGCGGAACTCCTTCTTGAAGGACACCACGGTGTGGCAGGGCATTCCGGTCCAGCCCGACCAGGCCGTCGCCGCTCCTCCCGCGCCCGGCGCCTACCCGCCGCCCGCGGGCTATCAGCCCCCGACCGGCTACACCGCACCGCCGGCGCCGCCCGCGGGCTACACGCCGCCGCCTGCTCCGCCGGCAGCCGCTCCGCCCGCGGCTGCTCAGCCGCCCGTCGAGCCGCCCGCGCCTCCGACGGCACCGCCGGCAGCCCCGCCGGCAGCGCCCGAGCCGCCCACGACGCCGCCGACCGAACCGCCGGCAGCGCCCGAGCCGCCCAAGGCCTGATCCTGCAACGACGATGCCCCTCCGCCGACCGCGGAGGGGCATCGCCTCGTCTAGCGTGGAAGCATGACTTCCCTCATCCCGCTGCGCCGCGTCGGCGCGTCCGGTCTTCTCGTTTCGGCCACCGGCCTCGGCTGCAACAACTTCGGTCGCGAGGGCACGCGCACCGAGACGCTCGCCGGCACGAAGGACGTCCTCGATGCGGCGATCGACGCGGGCGTGACCTTCCTGGACACGGCAGACATGTACGGGAAGGATGCCGGAGACTCCGAGACCCTCATGGGCGAGGCGCTCAAGGGCCGTCGGGACAGCGTGACGCTGGCGACGAAGTTCGGTCACTCGGGGCGCGAGATCGGGTATCCCGACTCGGGATCGAAGGCATCCCGCTCCTACATCCGCCGGGCAGTCGAGGGCTCGCTCACGCGCCTGCAGACCGACTGGATCGACCTGTACCAACTGCACGTGCCCGACCCGGACACGCCGATCGAAGAGACTCTCGACGCTCTCGCCGATCTCGTCCGGGAGGGCAAGGTGCGCTACATCGGGCATTCGAACCTCAGCGGGTGGCAGATCGCCGAGGCGCACTACGTCGCCGCAGAACGCGCCGGCGTCCCGTTCGTCAGCGCGCAGAACCACTACAGCCTGCTGGCGCGCGCGGCTGAGCGCGATGTGCTGCCGGCCGTCCGCAGGTTCGGTCTCGGATTCCTCCCGTACTTCCCGCTCCACAACGGCCTGCTGACGGGCAAGTTCACGCGCGATCACGCGCCGTCGGACACCCGCATCATGCGCCAGCGCCAGCACGTCTGGCAGGAGGCGCCCTGGGATGCACTCGAGGCGTACCAGGCGTTCTGCGACGACCGGGGCATCACGATGCTCGAGGCGACCTTCGGCTGGCTCCTCGCCCAGCCGGGTCTCGTGAGCGTCATCGCGGGTGCCACGACCGCTGATCAGGTGCAGGCGAACGCCGCTGCGGCGACGGCATGGACGCCGGGATCTGACGACCTCGCCGCCATCGACGCGCTGTTCCCGCTGCCGCAGGATCCCGGCGCGAAGGTGTGACGAGGCGGTCGCCGGTGGGGGCGACCGGAGGCGCGGCCGGTGAACCGACTAGTATGTGAGCACGTGGATCCCGATGCCGTGGATCACGAAGACGCGGTGACGGGGAGGAGCGGCGTAGCCGAAGCATCCACCCATTCGCGGTCCGTCTCGTTGCCCGACGGCGACCTCACGCTCACCTGGGCGGCCGTCACCCACACGGGCCGGCGACGCGATTCGAACCAGGATGCCGTGCTCGCCGCCTATCCGCTCTTCATCGTCGCGGACGGCATGGGCGGCCACATCGGCGGCGAGATCGCGAGCGCCAGCACGGTCGACCGACTGCGCGGCCTCGTCGATGGACACGTCTCGACGAAGGCGATCGAGAAAGCGCTCGCACGCGCCGTGAAGGACATCGCGTCGCATCCCGAGACCACCGACGACGGCACCGGCACGACGGTGACCGGCGTCTTCCTCGATGCGTCGCAGCACGTCCCGCACTGGGTGACGCTGAACATCGGGGACTCGCGCGTCTATCTCGTGCGCGACGGCGTGATCGACCAGATCACGACCGACCATTCCGTCGTGCAGGAGCTGGTCGCGGCAGGGCGACTGAGCCCCGAAGAGGCCGAGAACCACCCGTACGGCAACGTGATCACGCGCGCCGTCGGACCGAGCGACGGCGTGACGCCCGACTACGTGCGACTGGACGTCGTGGACGGGGATCGCTTCGTCATCTGCTCGGACGGGCTCACGAAGGAGCTCACCGACTACGGCATCCAGCACTTCCTCGCCGAGAACGCCGACCCTGCCGACGCCGTGACGGCGATGCTCGAGGCGGCGCTCGAGAACGGCGGTCGGGACAACGTGACGATCATCGTGCTCGATGTCGCCCGCGAGGGCGAGTCCGGCGAGCCGGCAGAGGCCACGGAGGAGACGGCGCCCGCCGAGCGCACAGCGACCGAGCCTCTCGACGCCTCCTCCACAGACGAGGTCTGACGGCGGTTCTCCGCAGTCCCGGGCGTCCGGGGCGCAGCGCGCGTCCGTTCTGTGTGGACTGGATGCGTGCATCAGACCCTCGATCCGACCGAGCCACGCCTGCTCGACGACGAGTCGGAGATTCCACCGCTTCCCGACGCGTGGGAGCCACCGCCGCGACCTCCGCTTCCTCTCGTCGCCTCCATGGTGCCGATCATCGGCGCGGTCGCGCTGTGGCTCGTCACGGGATCCGTGCTCTCCCTCCTGCTCGCGGCGCTGGGTCCTCTCATCGCGGTCGCGAGCATCGTGGACGGGCGCAGGGCCGCGTCACGTGAGCGCACGCGGGCCGCGAAGGTGGCTGCGGCAGCCCGGGTGCGCGCAAGCGCCGTCGTCGACGCCCGGCACGAGGGGGAGCGACGTCGGCGATGGTCCTTGCATCCTGACGCGGCATCGTTCCTCGTCGGCGACGGAGGCGTCTGGCGCAGTGTGCCCGGCCGCGGCGACGCGCTGGTCGTGGGGGCCGGCGACGCCGCGAGCGGTCTGCGGATCGCGGGCGGGGCAGGAGATCCGGATGCTGCGACCCTGCGCGCTCGCGCCGCGCGACTGAGCGGTGCACCGGTCGTGATCCCGCTTCGCGCGGGGGTCGCGATCCGCGGCGGGACGGCAGTCGCGGCTGCCGTGCAGCGCGCTCTCGTGCTGCAGATGTGCCTCTCCCTGCCCCCGGGTGAGCTGCGTCTGGTCGGAGCGCTCCCCGCGGGGTGCGAATGGGCCGAAGCCCTGCCGCACCGCGCGGCGACGACGGGCATCGCCCTCGCGATGGGGCTCGCCCCCTCGGCGGACGTGGTCATCGCACGCGTCGACGCCGACGCGCCGACTCCGCCCGAGTGCGCCGCGATCCTCACGGTGCACAGCCCCGCCCGCGCGGCTCTGGACAGCGGGGGCTCGGTCGTGCCGCTGGCGGTCGAGGGCATCGGCCTCGATCAGGCGATCGAAGCCGCCGCCGCGCTCTCGGCTCTCGCGGAGCGCACGTTCGGAGCCGCTGGTGCTCTCGATGAGCCGGTCGCCTTCGCGGAGTCGATCGCGGGCGCCCCGATCGCACGTCCGGGCTCCCTCGTTGCGGCCATCGGCCGCGGTGGTGGCGTGGCATCCCTCGTCGACCTCGTCGTCGACGGCCCGCACGCCGTGGTCGCGGGCGTGACGGGGTCGGGCAAGAGCGAGCTGCTCATCACGTGGGTCCTGGCTCTCGCGGCGACGCACTCCACGCACGAGGTGAGCTTCCTGCTCGCCGACTTCAAGGGCGGCACGGCCTTCGACGGACTGCGCGGGCTCCCGCACGTGACGGGCGTCATCACCGACCTGGACGGGTCCGGTGCCCGGCGCGCGATCGAGAGTCTGCGCGCCGAAGTGCGGTGGCGCGAGTCCGAACTCGCCCGGTTCGGCGCGCGCGACATCCTGGACCCGCGCGTCGCGATGCCGCGGCTCGTCATCGTCGTCGACGAGTTCGCGGCACTGCTCGGCGACCACCCCGAGCTGCACGCCGTCTTCGGCGATGTCGCCGCGCGCGGGCGCGCGCTGGGCATGCATCTGGTGCTCGGCACGCAGCGCATCGCGGGCGTCGTGCGCGACAGTCTGCTCGCGAACTGTCCGCTGCGCGTGAGCCTGCGGGTCACGGATTCCGCGGACAGCCGAGCCGTGATCGGGACGGACGATGCCGCGCGGCTTCCCGGCACCGTCGAGGGCCGTGGGCTCGCGTACGTGCGGCGCGGGTCGGACGCCGTGCCGCAGCGGGTGCGGATCGCCCTCTCCACAGCCGATGACGTCGTCGCCGTCATGAGCCGCGACGTCGGGCCGGCCCCGCGACGACCGTGGCTGCCAGACCTGCCCGTGCGGATCGCGTTGCATGAGCTCGGGCCGAGTGCCGGGCCGAGCGAACTCCTCCTCGGTCTCGCGGACGAGCCCGATCGGCAGCGTCAGCGGTCCATCGGGGTGCATGTCTCCGATCGTGGGCTCCTCGTCGTCGGCGGGGCGGGCGCGGGCCGGTCGACGGTGCTCCGCACTCTGGGCGGTCAGGCGAGGTCGGTCGTCCGCGTCCCTGCGTCGGGGGAGGGTGCGTGGGATGCCGTGGCCGCGCTGGTCGAGGAGTCCCCGGCGCCCGGAACCGTCGTCCTGATCGACGATCTGGATGCGCTGCCCTCGCGGCTGACTCCCGATCATGCACAGGCGCTCGTCGAACGCCTGGAGCGAATCCTCCGGGGAGCGGGCGACGCCGGCATCCTGATCGTCGCGTCCGCACAGCGGCTTTCGGGGCCCGCCGCACGACTGGGCGAACTGCTGCCCAAGCGACTCGTGCTGGCCACCCCATCCCGCGCGGAACACCTCGCCGCGGGTGGAGACCCTCTGCACTACGCGCCCGACGCGCCGCCGGGTCGCGGTCGATTCGGCGGTCTCGCCGTGCAGACCGCCTGGACCGACACACCAGAGCGCGAAGAGGCGGACCGCGACTCCGTGTGGGTGCCTTCGGCGCCGCTCACCGGGCTCGTGACGCGTCGAGCGTCGAGTGCGCGCGCGGTTCTCGCCGCCTGGGCGGAGCGCGGCATCCGGTCGCTGACTCTCGCGCAGTATGTCGACGACCCGTCCGTGACCGCCGACGGCCCCGTCGTGCTCGCCGGAGACCCCGACGAGTGGCAGGCGAACTGGCGTCTCCTGGCGTCCGTGCGAGCGGACCACGATCTCGTGATCGACACGAGCTGCGCCGCCGAGTACCGCGTGCTGAGCGCATCGCGCGAGCTGCCGCCCTATGCCGAGCACGGCCGTGGTCGCGCGTGGCTGCTCAGCGCAGGCGGTGATGCTGTCCGGATCGTCCTCTCGTGACGACACGTCCGGGCGGTCCGTCGCGCGCGTCGCCCTTGACCCGCTCCGGGGCCTGACCCTACGTTCAGGGCATGGCAACCATCAACCTTGACCGACCCGAAGGCAAGGGACTCGCCGCCGGCACGCTCGGACTGTGGGGGTCGACCGTCATCGGCCTCGCATCGACGGCGCCGGTGTACTCGCTCGTCGCGACACTCGGCTTCGTCGTGCTCGCAGTCGGCGCGCAGGCACCCATCGCCTTCGTCATCGCGTTCGTGCCGATGCTCTTCATCGCCTTCGCCTATCGAGAGCTGAACAACGACGTGCCCGACTGCGGCACGACCTTCACGTGGGGCACGAAGGCGTTCGGTCCGTGGGTCGGCTGGCTCGGCGGATGGGGCGTCGCCGTCGCGGGCATGGTCGTGCTCGCCAACCTCGCGCAGATCGCCGGCATCTACTTCTGGTCGCTGTTCGGCGACGGCTCGCTCGCCGAGAACTACTTCCTCGTGACGGCGACGGGCGTCGTCTTCATCGCCGCGATGACCTATGTGAGCTGGCGCGGCGTCGAGATCGGCGAGAAGATCCAGAACATCCTGCTCGGATTCCAGTACCTCGCGCTGGCCATCTTCGTCGTCGCGGCCCTCTGGCACTTCTTCGCGGGGACCGCACCCGACCCGACGCCGTTCGACTGGGCGTGGTTCAACCCCTTCGGCTTCACGGACTGGTCCGGCTTCACCGAGGCCATCCTGCTCGCACTGTTCATCTACTGGGGGTGGGACACCTGCCTGGCTCTGAACGAGGAGACGAAGGACCCCAAGCGCATCCCGGGGCGTGCGGCGCTGCTGACGACGGTCATCCTCCTCGTCACCTACGTCGGCGTCACGATCGCGGCCATGATGTACGCGGGCCTGGGCGAGACCGGCACGGGTCTGGGCAACGAGGCCAACGCCGACGACTTCTTCCTCGCGATCAAAGACGGCCTGCTCGGCCCCGCAGGGTGGCTGCTCGTCGTCGCCGTCATGATCTCGGCGATCTCGTCCACCCAGACGACGATCCTTCCGACAGCGCGCGGCACGCTCGCGATGGCTGCCTACCGAGCCCTGCCGAAGCGCTTCTCCACGGTCCACCCGAAGTACAAGACGCCCTCGTTCTCGACGCTCGTGATGGGCATCGTCGCGATCGTCTACTACGTCGGCATGTCGCTCATCAGCGACAACATCCTGCAGGATTCGATCCTCTCGCTCGGTCTCGCGATCGCGTTCTACTACGCCATCACCGGGTACGCGTGCGTCTGGTACTTCCGCAAGGAGCCCTTCACGTCGGCGCGGAACTTCTTCTACCGCTTCCTTTTCCCGCTCCTCGGCGCCGGGATGCTCACGTATGCGTTCATCCAGTCGGCGATCGACATGTACGACGTCGACTACGGCTACACGGTTCTCCTCGGCATCGGAGGCACGTTCGTGCTCGGCATCGGCGCGCTCGCCTTCGGTGTGCTGCTCATGTTCCTGTGGTTCGCGTTCCCGGCATCCAAGCCGTTCTTCCGCGGCGAGAGCCTCAACCGCGACACGCCCGTGCTGGTGCCCGAAGACCCCGCCGAGTACTCGCGCTCGGTCGACGGCGGCCTGGCGTAGCGTTTCGCGAACAGCGGGTCGGAGCGAACCCACGCGCTCCGAGCGTTCCGTCAGACCAGGATGCCGTCGAGCGAACCGAGGGCGAGCCCGTGGGCGGTCGCGACGCCCGCGTTGACGACCGCACCGCCGTGCGTGTTGAGGCCTGCCGCGAGTGCCGGGTCGGCGCGCAGCGCCGTCTGCCACCCATGGCGTGCGATCTGGCGGATGTAGGGCAGGGTCGCATTCGTGAGCGCCGAGGTCGACGTGTTCGGCACGGCCCCGGGCATGTTGGCGACGCAGTAGAAGATGCTGCCGTGCACCGGGAAAGTCGGTTCGGCGTGAGTCGTCGGGTGCGTGTCTTCGAAGCATCCACCCTGGTCCACCGCGATGTCGACGAGCACGGAACCGGGCCGCATGCGTGCCACCATGTCGTTCGTCACGAGCTTCGGTGCTTTCGCACCGGGGATCAGCACGGAGCCGATGACGAGATCGGAGCCCGTCACGGCGCGGTCGAGATCGAGGGGGTTGGATGCCGCGGTCTTGACGCGCCCCTGGAAGTGGTCGTCGAGGTAGCGCAGGCGCTGCACGTTCGTGTCGAAGATCGTCACGTCGGCGCCGAGCCCGACGGCGATGACCGCCGCGTTCGCGCCCGCGACGCCGCCGCCGATCACCGTCACCTGAGCGGGACGGGTGCCGGGCACACCCGACATGAGCAGACCGAGCCCGCCTGCCGAGCGCATGAGGGTCGCGGCGCCCACCGTCGGCGCGAGGCGGCCGGCGACCTCGCTCATGGGCGCGAGGAGCGGGAGTCCGCCGCCCGCGAGCTGGACGGTCTCGTAGGCGATCGCCGTCACGCGGTCGGCGACGAGGCGATCCGTGAGCGGACGATCGGCGGCGAGGTGGAGGTAGGTGAACAGCACGAGGTCGTCGCGGAAGTAGCCGTACTCGCTCGCGATCGGCTCCTTGACCTTCAGCAGCAGCTCGGCGCGCGCCCACACGTCGGCCGCGTCGTCGAGCATCGTGGCGCCGGCGGACTCGTACTCGGCATCCGGCATCGACGAGCCGATGCCCGCACCCCGCTGCACGAACACCTCGTGACCGGCGGCGACGAGATCGTGCACGCCCGCGGGCGTGAGCGCGACGCGGTACTCGTTGTTCTTGACCTCGGTGGGGACGCTGATCCTCATCGTGTCATCCTTTCCGCTCCGCCTTTGGAGCGCATCGGCTCCTCGTGGGAGCGCCTCTAGAACGCGGGACGGATCGTCCCGACGGGTTCGCCGCCGCCGAGCACCGACAGCGGAAGTCTCGACATCGCGTCGGCGACGTCGGATGAGGCGAGGGCGCCTGTGCGCTCCAGCAGACGCAGCGCGACGGCGGTCGCCGCGCGTCCCGACCCGTCGAGCATCTTGAGCGCGACGGTCGTTCCGTCAGGCGCGACCATGATCATGACGCCTTCGGCGCCGCCCTTGGCGAAGACCCCGAGGCGCTCGATCACGATCGTGTCGGGCCGTCCCGGGCCGTCGATCGCCCACGGGTTCTCGCGCACGGCCTGCACGAGCAGACCGGCCGTGCGGTGCAGCGCGAACGGCGACGAGGTCGACGACGAGCCGATCCGCTGGATCGCGCGCGCGAGGCCGAAGAGGGTCATCGCGTAGACCGGTGCGCCGCAGCCGTCGATGGCCGTCGCGGCGATCTTCTCACCGGTGAGTCGCTCGATGACCTCGCGGATGTGCATCTGGAGCGGATGTTCCGGATCGAGGTAGGTCGCGGCATCCCACCCGTTCGCGACCGTCGCGGCGAGCATCGCGGCGTGCTTGCCCGAGCAGTTCATGCGCACGCGCTCGGGCGAGCCGAGTTCGCGGACGACCTCGTCCCGCGTCGCCTGATCGCTCGGCCACGCGGGGGGACACCCCAGGTCGTCTTCTGCCAGGCCCGCGCCGTGCAGGATGTCGCGGACGACCGTCGCGTGCCGGTCGGTGCCCGAGTGGCTCGCGGTCGACAGAGCGAGCTGCTCGCCCGCGAGCGTCACGCCGGCGGTCGCGCACGCGAGCGCCTGGAGGGGCTTGAGGCTCGAGCGCGGAAGGACGAGCGACGAGGGGTCGCCCAGCTGAGCGGCGACCGAGCCGTCAGGCGCCAGCACGATCGCGATGCCCGCGTGCCGAGACTCCACGAAGCCGCTGCGTTCGACGACGGCGAGCTCGACGGCACCCGTCGTGGCGAAGGTCTGCGGCACGGAGCCAGCCTACCGCCGGGCCGGGCTCCGACCCTCATGACAGACTGTTGCGCATGTTCGGTGAGCATCGATACTCCGTCCGGACCGAATGGACCGGCGACCGCGGCACCGGGACATCGGGCTATCGCGACTACGACCGCGCGGTCACGATCGAGATCGACGGCAAGCCCGCTCTGCTCGCGTCATCCGACAAGCCCTTCCGCGGCGATCCCTCGCGCTGGAATCCCGAAGACCTCCTGCTCGCCGCCCTCAGCGAGTGCCACCTGCTGTCGTATCTGCACGCGTGCGTGACGGCCGGTGTCGTGGTCGTGGGCTACACCGACCAGGCGTCCGGAGTCATGCGCGAGGACGGCAGAGGGGGCGGTGCGTTCCAGGAGGTCGTCCTGCGGCCGCAGGTCGTCGTCGCCGACGAGTCGATGGTGGATGCCGCGACCGCCGCGCACGCGCAGGCCCACGCATGGTGCTTCATCGCGAACTCGGTGAACTTCCCCGTGCGGCACGAGCCGACGATCGCTGTCGCCTGAAATCAGTGCCGACGGTCCTCGTCGGAAACCGTAGGAGTTCCGCCCGCACCAGCCCACTGCGACGCGATGGGCCGGCAATTCTCCTCCGATCTGCCACACAGACGTCCGTCGCAGGGACTCGGTCCATCGCGGCGTGCTCCTGAACCGTCGCGTGCGATCGTTCCGAGCCCCGCGGGTCCGCTGTGCGGCCATGCGCCGCGGCATGTCCTTCATCTCAGGAACGTTCCGGGCGCCGATCGCCAGATCCTGGAACAGGGCCGATGCCCGGACGTGGCGCTCGAGCGAGCGAGCCGGCGAACGGGGTCAGACGCGCTCGTGGGGGAGCACCTGCTTGATGCGCTCGATGGTGCCCTGCGCGGGGACCTCGTTGTAGGCGCCGGCGAGCTCCTGGCCCGAGAGGGCGTGGATCGCGGCCATGATCTCGTCCGTTGCGAGACGGCGGGCCTTGCCGGATGCTGCGGCGCCGTGGTCCGAGAGGTCGAGCGGCTCGCCGAACTTGACCGTGATGCGGTGCTTGAGCGACGGCATCGACGCGCCGACGGGCATCACGAGGTCCGTGCCGATGAGCCCGACCGGCACGACAGGTGCTCCGGTCTGCAGTGCGAGGAACGCGACACCGGTGCGGCCCTTGTACAGGCGACCGTCGGTGGAGCGTGTGCCTTCGGGATACAGGGCGACGGTACGGCCCTCGTCGAGGAGTCGCTTCTGCTGATCGAGGGCGTCGAGCGCCGCTTGACCCGCGCCGCGGTCGACCGCGATCGCGCCGATCGACGTGAAGAACCATCGCGAGAAGGGCTTTTCGAAGTAGCTCGACTTGGCGAGGAAGTGCACGGGTCGCGGCGCCGCCACAGGGATCGCGATCGAGTCGATGAACGACAGGTGATTGCTCGCGAAGATGACCGGCCCGGTCTTAGGCACGTTCGCCTTGCCCTCGACGTGCGGACGATAGATCAGCCGGGCGAGCGGCGTGATCAGGGAGCGGCCGAGAGCATAGGTGGCGCCCATCTTCCGCGCGGGCTCGGGGGCCGACGCGACCGCTTCGGGATCGGGCGCAGAAGTCACCCGTCGAGGCTACTCCCGATCTCATTCCGATATCGGCATGGCCGATTCCCAGCAGGGACAGAGGATTCATGGGGGAGGATGGGGGTTCATCCCCGATTCCTTCGTGAGGTTCCTCCGTGCGCATTCGTCCGCTCGCCGCTCTGACTCTGGCCGCCGTGGCGGCCGTTCTCCTCGCCGGTTGCACTTCGGCATCGCCTTCGTCCACGCCCACGGCGACCGCGGGCTCGGACCTCTGCGCGTCCGCCGTGGCCGCTGGCGACGTCGTCGAGGGGATCACCGTCTCGGGCGAAGTGGGGGAGTCCGCCACCGCGGAGTTCACCGCCCCGCTCGAGGTGTCGACTCTGGAGCGCACGGTGGCGATCGAAGGTGACGGCGCCCAGATCGCAGACGGCGACTACGTCTCGTACGCACTCGCGGTCTTCGACGCGACGACGGGTGAAGAGCTGCAGTCCGGCGGCTTCGGCGATGCGCCGCTGCCCGCGATGCCGATCGGCGTCGGCACCGGCCCCGATCAGTTCTTCGGCTGCGCGACGGCCGGCTCCCGCATCGTCCTGGCGGTGCCCGCGAGCTCTTCCGGCGGTGCTCAGGTCTATGTCATCGACGTCCTCGATGTCACCGCGGCTGACGCCTGGTGCGCCGTGACCGAGCCCGGCGACGACTTCGCCTCGGTCGAATTCTCGGCCGATGGCGTCCCGACTGTGACCATCCCCGACGCGGATGCACCGGAGGGTGTGCAGCTCGAGGTCCTCACGGAGGGTGACGGCGATGTCGTCGAAGAGGGCGACAATGTGACCGTCGACTACGCCGGCGTGAAGTGGAGCGACGGCTCGGTGTTCGATTCGAGCTGGGACCGCGGTGAGCCCGCGACCTTTGCGACGACGGGCGTCGTCACCGGATTCCAGCGCGCGCTCGAGGGCCAGAAGGTCGGCTCGACGGTGCTCGTGTCGATGGCCCCGGCATGCGGCTATGGCGAAGCGGGTTCGAGCGAGCACGAACTCGCCGGTGAGACCCTCGTCTTCGTCGTGAACATCATCTCGACCGAGCCCGCCGCGGGCTGACCCGCATCCCTCCGTCGCGCCGCCCTGGTCAGTCCAGGGCGGCGCGAGGCGTTTCGGTAGGCTGACCGGGTGCGTCGCATCCTGGTCCTCGGCTCCACCGGTTCGATCGGCACGCAGGCGCTCGACGTCATCCGTGCGAATGCCGACAGGTTCGACGTCGTCGGCCTCGCGGCGGGTTCCGATCGGGCGGGGATGGATGCCCAGGCCCGCGCATTCGGCGTCGAGCACACCGCCCTGGGCGCCGTCGAGGCGGAGCAGCTCGTCCGCGACGTCGAGGCCGACGTCGTGCTGAACGGCATCACGGGATCGGTCGGGCTCGGTCCGACGCTCGCGGCCCTCGAGTGCGGGCGCGCGCTCGCGCTGGCGAACAAGGAATCCCTCATCGTCGGCGGCTCGCTCGTGACCGCGCTCGCCGCGCCCGGGCAGATCGTGCCCGTCGACTCGGAGCATTCTGCGATCGCGCAGGCGCTCCGATCCGGAACGCACGCCGAAGTCGGGCGGCTCGTGCTGACGGCCTCGGGCGGACCGTTCCGCGGCCGGTCTCGCGCGTCGCTCGAGGACGTCACGCCGGCCGAAGCGCTCGCGCACCCGACGTGGGACATGGGCCGGGTCGTCACCACGAACTCCGCGACGCTCGTCAACAAGGGCCTCGAGGTGATCGAGGCGCATCTGCTCTTCGACGTCCCCTTCGACGACATCGACGTCGTCGTGCATCCGCAGTCGATCGTGCACTCCATGGTCGAGTTCGTCGACGGCTCGACGATCCTTCAGGCGTCGCCGCCCGACATGCGGCTGCCGATCTCGCTCGGTCTGGACTGGCCGCACCGGGTCGCGGGGGTCGGGATGCCGCTGGATTGGTCGAGCGCGGCATCCTGGACCTTCCAGCCCCTCGACGAGCAGGCCTTTCCCGCTGTCTCCCTCGCGAAGCAGGTCGGACGCGCGGGCAGCACGTACCCCGCCGTCTACAACGCCGCGAACGAGCAGGCCGTCGACGCGTTCCACGACGGCCTGCTCGGGTTCCCCGGCATCGTCGAGACGATCGAGCGCGTCGTCGACGCGCACGAGCCGCCGACCGCTCTCACGCGCGAGTCGCTCGCCGACGCGGAGCGCTGGGCGAGGGATGCCGCTGACCGCGCGATCGCGGCATCCGGTCAGTAGACGGGGCGCAGGGGATCCGACGCGGGGGTCTCGTCGTCGGGGTAGGGCACGGGCCAGTGCGGCTCGGGCACGGGCCAGCCCGCCGCACGCAGCGCGCGGCGAGAGAGCTCGCGCGCGGAGTACGGGGTGCGCACTCCCCGGATGTCGCGGTAGTCCTGGTGGCCCGGACCGGCCCAGAGGATCGCGTCGCCCTCGCCGACGAGCGCGACGGTCTCGATGATCGCGCGTTCGGGCGGTGAGAACTCGTGGATCTCGGCGTCGGGCCGCGCGCGTCGAGCGCCCTCGATGAGGGTCGCGCGGATCGTGTCGGGGTTCTCGTGGCGGGGGTGGTGATCGGTGACGACGAGGATGTCGCTGCCCTCGACTCCCGTGCGGCCCATGTCGTGGCGCTTGGTGGCATCGCGGTCGCCGTCGGCGCCGAAGAGCATGACGACCTTGCCGGGGGTCACTCGGCGCACGGCCGCAAGCGTCTTCTCGAACGCGTCGGGGGAGTGTCCGAAGTCGACGTACACGGCCGGTCCGCGGTCGCCCGACACCCGCTCGGTGCGGCCGGGGAGGTAGGCGTCGATGCGCGCGCCGTCGAGCGCCCGCGCGATCCGCTCCCACGCGTAGCCCGCCTCGAGGATCATGACGATCGCGAGACCCGCATTCGCGGCCATGTGGCGGCCGATCACCGGGACGACGGTCGTGAGCGAACGGCCGTCGGGGCCGGCGAGGTGGAACTCGGTGCCGTCCTGGCGCTCATCGACGATCGTCACGACCCAGTCGGCGGCGGCCGCGGCATCCGGATCCGTCGCGATCTCGGGCGTGCCGACGGTGACGGCCGGGACTTCGCACCGGGCGAGCACTTCGGCGCCCGAGGGGTGATCGACCGCGATGACGGCGCGGCGCGAACGGTCGGGGCGGAACAGGGGGATCTTGGCCTCGAAGTACTCGCGCATGTCGGCGTAGTCGTCGAGGTGGTCGTGCGTGAGGTTCGTGAAACCCGCGACGTCGAAGACGATCCCGTCCACGCGGCGGCGCGAGAGCGCCTGGGCGCTCACCTCGACCCCGACGGCTTCGACGCCGCGCTCGCGCATGAGGGCGAGCAGGGCGTGCATCTCGTACGCCTCGGGAGTCGTCAGGCGCGACACGATGACCTGGCCGGCGATGTGGCGCTCGGCCGTCGACGAGAGGCCCGTCACGACCCCGAGCTGACCGAGGATCCCCTCGAGCAGGTGCGACACGCTCGTCTTGCCGTTGGTGCCCGTCGTGCCGAAGAGCAGCGGCAGGTCGTCGTCCGCGCCCGTGCGGTAGACCCAGGCCGACAGGTCGCCCAGGAGGGCGCGCGGGTCGTCGACGATGAGCACGGGGAGGCCGGTGGATGCCGCGGCATCCGCGCCCGTGGCATCCGTCACGATGGCGACGGCTCCCTTGTCGGCCGCGACCGCTGCGAACTCGGCCCCGTGCCGATTGACGCCCTGCGCCGCGATGAAGGCGTCGCCGGAGCGCAGGTCGGCCGTCGCGAGCGTCAGGCCCGTCAGCTGCACACCGGCGGTGTCGCCGCGGACCTCGGTCGCGAAGCGGTCGGCGAGGTCGGCGAGGTCGTGCACGGGGGGCGCGTCCGGCCGCAGCACGGGCGGGATGTTCGAGGGGGCTGTGTCACTGCTCATGGCCTGACCATCCTCTCACTCCCGACGCGCGGAACCGGGCGAGGGCCGCGGCCCCCGCCCGGTCGGCGTCAGGCGCGGCGGCGGACCACCGCCACGACGAGCGCCGCGATGCCCGCGACGAGTGCGCCGCCCGCGATCCAGCGTGCGACGGGGTCGACGCCGGCGGGGGACGCCTCGGCCTCGGTGGCAGCGGACTCCTCGCCGTGACCGCCGTGTTCCTCGCCCTCGGCGACGGCATCGCCGACGGTCACGAGCGGCGCGGGCGCGTCGAGCGTCTCGGGATCGACGCCGTCGGCGGCGACCTCGGTCCACTCGGTCGCCCCCGTCACGCACTCCTGCACGACGGGGAAGGCGAGAGTGGAGTTGGCCGCCGACGTGTCGATCAGGACGTCCATCGACACGGTCGCCTTGAGCCCCGACTCGATGGGCGCGTCCGCGGTGTACGTGACGCTCGTCGGCACGCCGTCGGCGCCGAGCTCGCGCGATATGGTCCAGCCGCCCTGCACGACGGGTGTCGCGTTGCCGACGCCCTCGGGGATCGTGACCGTGAGTGCCGTCGTCGGCGAATCGTCGCACCCGTGTGAGAACGAGAACGTGAGCGCCTCGGTCGCACCGGCCGACACCTCCTCGGGATTCACGTGGACGTGGGCGGATGCCGCGAGCGGCACGGCGACGGCGAGCAGTGCGCCCGCCGCGATGCCGGTGATGATGATCTTCTTCTTCATGGGTGGGTCCTTCATGTCGTCTTCTTCGAGCGCGCGGACGCGCGCGTCGAGACCGCCCGCGATGCGGGTCGGTCGGTGAGGATGCGGCTCAGGCCGCGGCGACGACGGACGGAGGACCGCGACGAGAGACGACGGATGCCGCGGCCCGCGCCAGCAGCGCGACCGTCTGGCGGCCTGCGCGCAGGGGCGGGGCCGGGAGCGGCGAGCGGACGATGATCGCCGCGAAGCGGAGGAGGCGATGGATGCCGCGGGAGATGGCGCGCAGCATCCATTCGCCGCGCGCGATCACGAGGATCGTCGCGATCGCCGCGAGGAGGTGCGCGGACACCATGACGGGGTCGAGCGTGACGCCGATGGCGCCGCCGGACGGAAGCACCGCGCCGTGCACGTGGCCGCCGCTCGTCGGGTCGAGCCCCGCAGTGAGGGCGAACGTGACGTGCAGCAGCAGTTGGGCGAGCACGACGGTGAGCGAGAGCCGCACGAGCCCGAGCGACCGGCCCGCGAGCAGCACGGCGACCGGCGCCGCCAGAAGGATCACGACGAGCACGAGCCACGGGCTCGGGGCCGCGCCACCGCCGAGCGTGTGCGAGACGGCGGCGGTCCACGCCGCGACGGCGGCGGCCGCCGTTCCGCGCAGGGCGCGCAGCTGTCTCGAAGTCATCCCTCCCAGGCTAGATGCTCTGGGCGAACTCGTAGCTCCACGCGGGTACCGTGTGCGTGTGGAGATCATCGCGTTCATCATCGGCGTCGCCCTGCTCGTCGTGGGCCTCGCCGTCTCGATCGGTCTGCACGAGATCGGGCACCTGGTGCCGGCCAAGAAGTTCGGCGTCCGGGTCGGCCAGTACATGATCGGCTTCGGTCCGACGCTGTGGTCGCGCAAGATCAAGGGCACGCAGTACGGCATCAAGGCACTGCCGATCGGCGGCTACATCTCGATGGCCGGCATGTACCCGCCCTCACCGGCGAAAGAGGCGGCGGGCGGGCGCGCCGCCGGCGGCTTCTTCGCGACGATGGTGCAGGATGCCCGCGACGCCAACGACGAGACGATGCTGACGGACCACGACGTCCATGTGTTCTACAAGCTCCCGGTGTGGAAGCGCGTCGTCATCATGCTCGGCGGCCCGGTGATGAACTTCCTCTTCGCGATCGTGCTGTTCGCGATCCTGCTGAGCGGCATCGGCGTGCAGACGGCGACCACGACGGTCGCGAGCGTGAGCGAGTGCGTCATCCCGGCCGACGCGGGGCCCACCGCGTGCGAGTCATCCGATCCCACAGCTCCCGCCGCTGAGGCGGGCATCCAGCCCGGCGACGTCATCGTCTCTATCGACGGCACCGCGGTGTCGGACTTCGCCGAGACCTCCGAGATCATCCGGGCGTCGGCAGGGGAGCAGCTCTCGATCGTCGTCGAGCGCGACGGTGAGCAGCAGACGGTGCGCCTCACACCGGCGACCGCGACGCGTGTCGAGACGGATGCCCGGGGGTACCCCGTCGTCGACGACAACGGTGACACGCAGTACGTCGAGGTCGGATTCGCGGGCGTCGGTCCGACGGTCGAGTACGTGCAGCAGCCGATCTGGGCGGGTCCGCAGGCCGCGGTCGAGAACGTCGGCGCCGTCGCGGGGATCATGTGGCAGCTGCCGGTGCGCATCTACGACACGGCGGTCGACCTGTTCACGGGGCAGGAGCGCGACCCGAACGGCCCGCTCAGCATCGTGGGCGCCGGGCGGCTCGCGGGCGAGGTCGCGGCGACGGATGCTCCGATCCTGAACCGGGTTGCGGGTTTCCTCGGGTTGCTGGCATCCCTCAACATCGCCCTCTTCGTCTTCAACCTCATCCCGCTCCTGCCGCTCGACGGCGGCCATATCGTCGTCGCACTGTGGGACGGACTCAAGCGCGCATGGGCGAAGGTCTTCCGCCGTCCGCCGCCGAAGCCCGTCGATGCGACGAAGCTCGTGCCGGTCACGTTCATCGTCGTGATCGCGCTCGTGGTGATGGGCGGGATCCTGATCCTCGCCGACCTGTTCAACCCGGTTTCGCTGTTCTGAGACTTTCTCGAGCCTGATGTCGAAATCGGGGTTGCCCGTTCGCTGTGGGGATGAAACGGTTCCCATGACGAAAGGACCACGACCGTGAAGTACGTCATCATGTTCACCTCGACCCCCGAGCTCGACGCGGCCGTGCCGCCCGAGCGCGCGCAGGAGGTCTACGGCCGCGTGTACGAATGGTTCACCGAGCACGACGCGAAGATCACCGACTCCGGCGCCGAGCTGCAGCCCACCACGACCGCGACGACGGTGCGTCACGGTGCCGAGGGTCCCGTCCTGGTCGACGGACCCTTCACCGAAGCGCGCGAAGCCGTCGGCGGGTTCTCGGTCATCGACGTGGCCGACCTCGACGAGGCGCTCGCCCTCGCGAAGTCCTGGCCGATGCTCGACCTGCCCGGCACCTCGGTCGAAGTGCGACCGATGGTGACGGACTACAGCCAGTTCGAGTGATGGATCCGGATGCCGCGGCCGCGGGTGCAGCCGCGGCATCCGACGTCGTCCTGGCGCGCATCGTCCGCGAGGAGTCCGGGCGCATCGTCGCGGCGCTCACGGCGTCGCTGCGGAACCTGGACCTCGCCGAGGAGTCCGTCGCCGAAGCCGTCGTCGAGGCGCTGCGCGAATGGCGCGTGCGCGGCATCCCGCCCCGTCCCGGCGCGTGGCTCATGCAGGCGGCACGCCACAACGCACTCGACCGACTGCGGCGCGAGCAGCGGTTCCGCGAGCGGATGCCGCTCCTGGTCGAGCCCGACGCGCTCGTCGAGACCGATGCCGAGGTGGACGAGCGGCTTCCGCTGCTCTTCGGCTGCTGTCACCCCGCTCTCTCGCCCGATGCGCAGCTCGCGCTGACGCTCCGGGCCGTCTGCGGTCTCACGACGGAGCAGATCGCCCGCGCGACCCTGACGGCGCCGACGACGGTCGGCCAGCGCATCTCGCGGGCGAAGCGCAAGATCGGCGCCGCAGGCATCCCGATCCGCGTTCCAGAGGGCGCGCAGCGCCGCGAGCGACTCGACATCGTGCTGACCGTCGTGTCGACGATGTACAGCGAGGCGCATCTGCTGGCGGGGGCGGATGCCGCGGCCGACCGCGATCTCGCGGATGACGCCGTCTGGCTCGCGAGCGTCGTCGCCGATGCGCTCCCGAAGGAGGCCGAGGCGCACGGACTCGTCGCGCTCCTGCTGTTCCACCGTGCGCGCGAGGGCGCCCGCGCGGTGGACGGCGATCTCGTCCTGTTGGCGGATCAGGATCGGGCGAAGTGGGATGCCGGGCTTCTCGCCGGCGCGCGCGCCGCCCTCCTGCGCGCGGCGATGCTGCGCAGCCCGGGCAGGTGGCAGCTGCACGCGGCGATCGCGGCATGCCACGCTGATGCGCCGACGGCGGCCGAGACCGACTGGCTCCAGGTGCTGACGCTGTACGACATGCTGCTGGCATACGACCGCTCACCGATCGCGCGGCTCAATCGGTCGGTCGCCCTCTTGAGGGTGGAGGGGCCGGATGCCGCGCTCGCCGAACTGGATGCGATCGCGAGCGAGCTCGCGGGGTTCCACCTGTGGCACGCCGTGCGCGCGGCCGTGCTGCGCGAGGCTGGGCGCCCGGATGAGGCGATGGCGGAGGACGTGCGGGCGCTCGAGCTGACCGCGAACGAGGCCGAGCGCCGGCTCCTCCGTGCGCGACTCTCGGGTTCACCCTCCCAGGAGTAGACGGCGTCACAGCGAGTCGTCCTCGGGGCTCGGCTTCTCGGCGTGTCGGGCTCGGAGGACACTTCCTCTCCACGCCATGCAACTTCCGGTTCACACGTCGATCGCGATGGAAGTTCCGTTTCACATGTCGATGGCGAGTGAACTTCCGGTTCACACGTCGATCGCGAGTGAACTTCCGGTTCACACGTCGATCGCGAGTGAACTTCCGGCTCACACGTCGATCGCGAGTGAACTTCCGGCTCACACGTCGATCGCGAGTGAACTTCATGTTCACACATCGATGCGTGTGTGAGCCGGAGGTTCAATGGCGTGAGGAGATACTCTCCGCGGCGCGCGACACGCCCGTGAGCGCAGTGTCATCAACGGGCGAGGAGCGAACGTTCACCGGCGCCCGAGCGGAGTGCGGATGAGCCGCCTACTCGCCCGTGGGCCAGGGCAGCGGGGCGAGGGCGTGGGTCACGAGGCGCTCGAGCGTGGTCATGCCGTCGCGCGACAGGATCGACTCCAGGTGCCCCTGCACCGAAGCGAAGCCGGGCCCGCGCAGCGCGTAGACGTCGCCGGAGGCGTCGGCGGCGACATCCGCCACTCCGACCTGCGTCGTGCCGGCCGGCACGCGCGCCGTGAAGGTGTTGTAGAAGCCGATGGATGCCGGCTGCCCGAAGACGTCGACCGTCTTCTGCAGCCCCTGGTGGGGCGCGGCGAGCGGTGCGAGGTCGATGCCGAGCGAGTCAGCGAGGATCTGGTGGCTGAGGCACACGGCCAGAAGCGGGCGACCCGACGCGCGGCGTCGCGCGACGACATCGCGCATGCGCCGCATGCGCGGGCTGTCGGGATCCCGGGGATCTCCGGGACCGGGGCCCGACACGACGAGCTCGGCCGCGTCCACCTGGTCGTCGGTCACGTCACTCCACGGCACGATCTCGACCTCGAGTCCGAGGTGGCGCAACTGGTGCGCGAGCATCGTCGTGAAGCGGTCCTCGGCATCGACGACGAGCGCCGATCGCCCCGCGAACGGACCGGCTCCGGCTGCCTGCGGATTGAGCCAGAACGCCGCGAGCCGCGCATTGCGCGATTCGAGCAGCGCCGCGATCTCGGGGTCTGCTCCCAACGGCCGTCGCTCGGTTGTGGGCTCGTCTTCGTCGATGGATGCCTCGGCCACGGTGTCGCGAGGGATCGCGCCGATCGCCCCGAGCACCCCGGCGGCCTTGCCGTGCGTCTCGCTCACTTCGCCGTAGGGGTCGGAGTGGCGAACGAGCGTCGCGCCGACCGGTACGCGCAGCCGCCCGTCCTGCAGGTACGCCGTGCGGATGAGGATCGGCGCATCCAGGTCGTGCGACGGTTCGCCGGGCTCGACGCGCGTGCGCGGCGTGAACAGCGCGGCGACGCCCGAGTAGTAGCCGCGCGGGGTCTTCTCGTGCCGTGTGATGACGGTGCAGGCGTTCTGCATGGGCGAGCCGGTGACGGTCGGGGCGAACATCGTCTCGCGCAGGATGTCGCGGGGGTCGAGCTTGCTGCGTCCGCGCAGGACGTACTCGGTGTGCGTGAGGCGCGACATCTCCTTGAGGTGCGGTCCCGTGATGCGGCCGCCGTCGGAGCACACGGCGCTCATCATCTTGAGCTCTTCGTCGACGACCATGAAGAGCTCCTCGGTCTCCTTCGTCGAGCGCAGGAACTCCGTGAGGCTCTCAGGTGTCGCTCCGCCCGCGGGGTGGCGGAACGTGCCCGAGATCGGGTTCATCGTCACGACGCCGTCCTGCGCGCTGACGTGCGCTTCGGGGCTCGCTCCGACGGCGATGTGACCGGGGGTCACGACGGCGAAGGTCCAGTACGCGCCGCGCTCGTGCTCGAGGAGTGCGCGGAACCACGTGAGCGCGGCGGTCGCGGCATCCATCGACACATCCGCCGTGAAGTCCCGTCGGATGACGAAGTTCGCACCCTCGCCGCGGCCGATCTCGTCGGCGATGACGCGGCGCACGATGTCGGCGTAGACCTCGTCGGCGATGTCGAAGCCCGCGTTCTCGAGCGGCACGGCGTCTGCGGGCAGCTGTGCGATCGCCTCGGCGCGGGGGAGCGCGGTGTGCTCGTCGACGACGAGGCAGCGCAGCGGCGCACCATCGTCGTGCGAAGCGAAGCCACGCTCGCGCACCTGTCGGAACGGCACGAGCGCGAGGACTTCGCGCGGCGCGCCGTCCGCGGCGAGCAGCGGGACGTCGGCGAGCAGGTCGACATCGACGACGTCGCCCGTGAGCACTTCGACGGTCTCGCCGTCGCGTGCGATGAGGGCGAACGGGATGCCGAGCTGCGCGAGTTCGGTGATCCGGCCGTGATTCATCGTGCATCCTTCGTCATGGCGGGTGGCCGCCTCACGAAAAGAAAGACCGCCCGGGGGCGGTCTGTCGTCGCTCGAACGCACCGCCTAGGAGGCGGGCCACCAGGAGATGTTCGAGAGCATGGGCCGAAACTACCACAGCGTCCGGCCCCTGCCCCGCGCGGACGACGCTACGGTGAGACGCACGACAACCCCCGAGGATGCAGATGACGCAGTTACCCATCGTCGCGAGCTCCACCCCATCAGAGCCGGAGCGCCGGCATCCGTCCATCGCCGACAAGGTCCGCGCGCTCGGCGAAGCCCGCATCGGCGCGCTCCTGCTCGTGATCGCGACGCTCGTCGCGATCATCTGGGCGAACGTCTCGTACCCGTCGTACCACGACTTCTGGGAGACCCACCTGACGATCGGCGTGGGCGACATCCAGCTCGACTTCACGCTGCACGCGATCGTCAACGACGCCCTGATGGCGATCTTCTTCTTCACCGTCGGGCTCGAAGTGCGCCGCGAGTTCGCGATCGGCGAGCTCACGAGCTGGTCCCGCGCCGCCGTGCCGGTGTTCGCCGCGATCGCGGGACTCGTCGTGCCCGCCGCGCTCTTCCTGCTGATCGCGAACGGCACCGGCCACGAGCACGCGTGGGGAGTCGTCATCTCGACCGACACCGCGTTCCTCGTCGGGGCGCTCGCCCTCGTCGGGCCGCGGGTCTCGGGGCGCCTGCGCGTGTTCCTGCTCGCGCTCGCCGTCGTCGACGACATCGGCGCGCTCAGCATCATCGCGCTGTTCTATACGGCGAACTTCGATCCGATGCCGCTCATCGTCGCGGCGATCGGCCTCGCGGGCATCTACTTCACGCGGTACATGCGCAAGGGCCGCGGGCTCATGTACGCGACCCTCGCGATCATCGTGTGGCTCGCCTTCCTCGCCTCGGGTGTGCACCCGACGCTCGCGGGCGTCGCGATCGCGCTGCTCGTGCCCGTCTATCGCCCCAACCGCCGTGACGTCGAGCAGGCGCTCGAGCTCGCCCGCACGTTCCGCCAGTCGCCCAACAGCGAGTACGCGCGGCTCGCGGCGAACAGCCTGCGCGAGTCGATCTCGATCAACGAGCGCCTGACGTCGGCGTACGCGCCCTACGTCGCGTACGTCATCCTGCCCTTGTTCGCACTCGCCAACGCCGGCGTGCAGCTCTCGCCCGAGATCCTCGCGGGGGCGGTGACCTCACCGCTCACGTGGGCGATCGTCGTCGGCCTCGTCGTGGGCAAGTTCGTCGGCGTGTTCGGCTCGGCGTTCATCATGAAGGTCTTCAAACTCGGCGAGTTCGGCACGGGCCTCACGCTCGACCGCATCGCCGGGGGTGCGGCGCTGTGCGGCATCGGCTTCACGATCTCGCTCTTCATCATCGATCTCGCGATCGACGACGATACGGCCGCGAACGAGGCGCGCGTCGGCGTGCTCGCGGCATCCGTCATCGCCTTCGCACTCGGTGCCATCCTCTTCCGCGTGTCGGACGCCCGACGCCCCGACGACGACGGCGGGCGCACGCTCGCGCGACCCGTCGACCCGACGCGCGACCACTACTACGGCGACATCGACGCGCCCCTGCAGATCGTCGAGTACGGCGACTACCAGTGCCCGTTCTGCCTCAAGGCGTCGGGGTCGATCGAAGAGGTGCGAAGAGAACTCGGTGACCGCCTGCTGTACGTGTGGCGCCACGCCCCCCTCGAGCGCGTGCACCCGAACGCGCTCGCGGGCGCCGAGGCGGCCGAAGCGGCGGGTCTGCAGGGCAAGTTCTCGGAGTACGCCAAGAGCCTGTTCGCCGACCAGGATCACCAGCTGCCATCCGACATCATCCGCCGCGCGCGCGACCTCGGGCTCGACGTCGACAAGTTCGAGCGGGATCTCAGCAACCCTGCCGTGACGAATCGCGTGCGCGACGATGTGCTGGATGCCGAGGCCATGGACATCACGGGAGTGCCGACGTTCTTCATCAACGGCGTGCGGCACACGGGGCCGTTCGACGCGCAGACCCTCATCCGCGCGCTGGAGGAGACCGCTGCATCGAGCCCCCGTCCAGGCCCCGCGGCGTAGGCTGGGAGCGTGCCAGCTGTGAATCTCGGGATGCCCAAGGTCCCCGACGTCCTCGCTCCCCGCCGCAAGTCCCGCCAGATCAAGGTCGGCAAGGTGCTCGTGGGCGGGAACGCGCCGATCAGCGTCCAGTCGATGTGCACGACCCCGACGACGAACATCAACGCGACGCTCCAGCAGATCGCCGAGCTGACGGCATCCGGCTGCGAGATCGTCCGCGTCGCCGTCCCCTCGCAGGACGATGCCGACGTGCTGCACATCATCGCCAAGAAGTCGCAGATCCCCGTGATCGCCGACATCCACTTCCAGCCGAAGTACGTCTTCCAGGCGATCGACGCCGGCTGCGCCGCTGTGCGCGTCAACCCCGGCAACATCCGCAAGTTCGACGACCAGGTCGGTGCGATCGCCGCAGCCGCGAAGGCTGCCGGCGTGTCGCTGCGCATCGGCGTCAACGCGGGCTCGCTCGACCCGCGCCTGTTGCAGAAATACGGGAAGGCGACCCCCGAGGCGCTCGCCGAGAGCGCGCGGTGGGAGGCATCCCTCTTCGAAGAGCACGACTTCCACGACTTCAAGATCTCGGTCAAGCACAACGACCCGATCGTCATGGTCAAGGCCTACCGCCTGCTCGCCGAGATGGGCGACTGGCCCCTGCACCTCGGCGTGACCGAAGCGGGCCCCGCGTTCCAGGGCACGATCAAGTCGGCGACGGCGTTCGGCATCCTGCTTGCGGAGGGCATCGGCGACACGATCCGCGTCTCGCTCTCGGCGCCGCCGGCCGAAGAGGTCAAGGTCGGCCACCAGATCCTGCAGTCGCTCAATCTGCGCGAGCGCAAGCTCGAGATCGTGTCGTGCCCCTCGTGCGGCCGCGCGCAGGTCGACGTCTACACGCTCGCCGACAGCGTCACCGAGGGCCTGAAAGACGTCACGGTCCCGCTGCGCGTGGCCGTCATGGGGTGTGTCGTGAACGGACCGGGAGAAGCCCGCGAGGCCGACCTCGGCGTCGCGTCGGGCAACGGCAAGGGGCAGATCTTCGTCAAGGGTCAGGTCATCAAGACCGTCCCCGAGGCCGACATCGTGCAGACCCTGATCGAAGAGGCACGGCGCATCGCCGACGAGATGGGTCCGGATGCCCAGATCGGCACCGCCCAGGTCGTCACGAGCTGATCGTCACGACGGCCGCATCGCATCGCGCCCCGCGTTGCGCATGCGCGCCTGATTCCTGTTCGCGCGCCACAGATCTGACGAGCGCGAGCAGGGAAGGGGCACGCGGCACTCGCGCCCCGGTCCTTCGGTCGGAGAATTGCGCCGGAGTCGGATGATTCGGCCAGAATTCTCCGACATGGATGACATTCTCCGACCGGGCGCGGGAGGTGGTGCGGCACATCACTGGTGCCCGCGCGGACGGGCGACCGCGAGAGGCGCGTTCGCCGCTCTAGACTCGGCCGGGTGACCAGCCCGACCTCGATCTCGCGCCCCGTCGTCGCGGGCATCGTGACCGCCCTCGTCGGTGTGACGAGCTCGTTCGCCGTCGTGCTGACGGGACTGCGCGCCGTCGGCGCCACCCCCGCGCAGGCGGCGAGCGGGCTGCTCGCGCTGTGCGTGCTGATGGGCGTCGCGGCGATCGTGCTGGCGGTGAGGTACCGGATGCCGATCACGGTCGCCTGGTCGACGCCGGGCGCCGCACTCCTGGCCGCGACCGGAACGATCGAGGGCGGATGGCCCGCTGCGGTCGGAGCCTTCCTCGTCGTCGCAGCCCTCATCCTGCTGACCGCGGTCTGGCCGCAGCTCGGGCGCCTGATCGCCCGCATCCCTCCGTCGATCGCACAGGCCATGCTCGCCGGCGTCCTGCTGCCGCTGTGTCTCGCGCCGATCGGCGGGCTCGTCGCGAACCCGTGGGGCGTCGCACCGGTCATCGTGACGTGGCTCGTCTTCGCCCGGTTCGCGCCGCGGTGGGCGGTGCCGCTCGCGTTCGTCGCGGCATCCATCGTCGTCACCGTCCATCTCGTGTCGACCGGCGCCTCCGTCGACCCGGCGGTGCTCGTGCCGCGCCTGGAGTTCACCGCCCCGACCTTCACGTTCGGCGCGCTGATCGGCGTCGCGCTGCCGCTGTTCCTCGTGACGATGGCGTCGCAGAACGTCCCGGGCGTCGCGATCATGCGCTCGTACGGCTACGAAGTGCCGTGGCGCCCCGCGATGCTCGTGACGGGCGTCGGCTCGGCCCTGGGAGCGACGGCGGGCGGGCACGTCATCAACCTCGCGGCGATCAGCGCGGCGCTGTCTGCGGCGCCCGAGGCCGAGCCCGATCCCGCGCGCCGGTGGATCGCCGCGGCCTCGTCGGGGGTATCGGGGATCGTGCTCGGCGGCCTGTCGGCGGTGCTCGTCGCGCTCGTCGTGCTGGCTCCCGAGGGCGTGATCCCTGCTGTCGCCGGTCTCGCTCTGCTCGCGGCTTTCGGATCGGCCGTCCAGCAGGCGATCGATGACCCGGGGGAGCGGATGCCTGCGGTCGTCACCTTCCTCGTCGCCGCCTCGGGCGTGGCGATCCTGGGCGTGAGCGCCGCCTTCTGGGCGCTCGTCGCGGGTCTCGTGGTTCGTACGGTGCTGCACCTGGGCCGCCGGCCGCGCTCGTAGACTCGGGCCATGGGCAAGGTCTTCGAATCGATCGATGAGGGTCTCGCGGCCTGGATCGCCGAGCAGCGCATGTTCTTCGTCGCGACCGCTCCGCTGTCCGCCGACGGGCACGTCAACGTCTCGCCACGCGGCGGTGACAGTCTCAGCCTGCTCGACGACCACACCGTCGCCTGGCTCGACCTGACGGGGAGTGGTGCCGAGACGATCGCCCACCTGACCGAGAACGGTCGCATCTGCGTCATGTTCTGCTCGTTCGACGCGCGCCCGCGCATCGTGCGTCTGCACGGTCGCGGCCGCGTCGTGCTACCGGGCGACGAACTCTTCGCGCGGGTCGAGGCGGAGCATCCCGGACACATCGGCGCACGTGCCGTGATCGTCGTCGACGTCGAGCGGATCGCGGACGCGTGCGGCTGGGGCGTGCCGGTCATGGAGTTCGTGGACGAGCGCGACATCATGCGTCCGTGGGCCGAGAAGAAGGGCCCCGACGGCCTCGACGAGTATCGGGCGCAGAAGAACTCGCGCTCGATCGACGGGCTCCCCGCGCTCCGATCCTGAGCTCAGTCGAGCGTGCCGCCGACGGCGCGCACGTCGACCGGCGTCGCGAGGGTCGTGCGGACGGCGATTTCGAGCGCCGTGGCGATGCCGCGGAGGGGGAGGGATGCCGCGTCCGCCGGCGCATGCTCGGCGTCCCACGGCACGTGGATGAAGCCCGCTCGGACGCCCGTCGCGGCGAGTTCGAGCGCGTGGAAGAAGACGTGGTTGCACACGAATGTTCCGGCGGAGTACGAGAGCTCCGCGGGCAAACCGGCGTCCGTGATGGCCTGCACGATGGCCTTGACGGGCAGCGACGAGAATCGCGCGTCGGGCGCGCCCGCGATGCTCGGTTCGTCGATGGGCTGTGCTCCGTCGTTGTCGGGGATGCGGGCGTCGACGAGGTTCACCGCGACCCGCTCGACGCCGATTGCCGCGCGGCCGCCTGCGAGCCCGGCGGCGATTACGACGTCAGGAGCGTGCGTGTCGATCAGGGTACGCAACGTCGCTGCGGCGCCATCGAACGTCACCGGCAGCACGGCGGTGATGAGCACCTCGGGGCCGCTCCAGCGTGACGAGACGAGGCCGACCGCTTCGCCGGAGGGATTCGACCCGTCGCCGGCGAACGCTCCGAAGCCCGTGAGCAGCACCGTCGTCATCCATCCACAGTAGGTGGATCGTCGTCGACGTCGGGTTCATCGAAGGGGAGTGGGAGCCGATCGTCTCGACGGCGCTCAAGGCCGTGGCTGTCGCTGCTGAGGCGCACGGATAGGCTTGACCCTCGTGGTGACCCGTCTCTCAACGTTCTTCCTCCGTACGCTCCGCGAAGACCCGGCCGACGCCGAGGTCACGAGCCACAGGCTGCTCGTGCGCGCCGGCTACATCCGCCGCGCCGCACCGGGCATCTTCACGTGGCTGCCGCTGGGCCTGCGGGTCAAGGCGAAGATCGAAGCGATCATCCGCGACGAGATGACCAACGCGGGCGCCTTCGAGGTGCACTTCCCCGCGCTCCTCCCGCGCGAGCCCTACGAGCAGTCGGGCCGCTGGACCTCGTACGGCGACGGCATCTTCCGCCTGCAGGACCGCCGCGGCGCCGACTACCTGCTCGCGCCCACGCACGAGGAGATGTTCACGCTGCTCGTGAAGGACCTCTACTCGTCGTACAAGGATCTGCCCCTGTCGATCTACCAGATCCAGGACAAGTACCGCGACGAGGCGCGTCCGCGCGCCGGGCTCCTGCGCGGGCGCGAGTTCACGATGAAGGACGCGTATTCGTTCGACTACACGGATGCGGGACTCGACGAGAGCTACCAGGCGCAGCGCGACGCGTACGAGCGCATCTTCCAGCGTTTCGGGCTCGAGTACGTCATCGTCGCGGCTGACAACGGCCTCATGGGCGGTGCGCGGAGCGAGGAGTTCCTGCACCCGATCGCGGTCGGCGAGGACACCTTCGTGCGCTCCGCGGGCGGTTACGCCGCGAACGTCGAGGCGTTCACGACGATCGCGCCCGAAGCGATCCCGTTCGACGGCCTGGCCGAGCCGGTGATCTTCGACTCGCCCGACACGCCCACGATCGAGACCCTCGTCGCGCACTCGAACGCGCACCTCGACGGCGAGTACACCGCGGCCGACACCCTCAAGAACGTCGTCCTCGCCCTCACGCACCTCGACGGCACGCGCGAGCTGGTCATCGTCGGTCTTCCGGGCGACCGCGAGATCGACGACAAGCGCGCCGAGGTCGCCTTCGCGCCCGCAGCCGTCGAAGCGGCGACCCCCGAGGACTTCGAGCGCAACCCGCTCCTGGTCAAGGGCTACATCGGACCGTGGTCCGAGACCGGCGCGATCCTCGGCGAGGAGTCGGCCACGGGCATCCGGTACCTCCTCGACCCGCGCGTCGTCGACGGGACGTCGTGGATCACGGGCGCCAACATCGACGAGAAGCACGTGCACTCGCTCGTCGCGGGCCGTGACTTCACCGCCGACGGCATCGTCGAGGTCGCGAACGTGCGTGCGGGCGACCCCGCGCCGGACGGCTCCGGCCCCGTCGAACTCGCACGCGGCATGGAGATCGGCCACGTGTTCCAGCTCGGCCGTTTCTTCGCCGAGACGCTCGGGCTCAAGGTTCTCGACGAGAACGGCAAGCTCGTCACGGTCACGATGGGCTCGTACGGCATCGGCGTGACCCGCATCCTCGCGATCCTCGCCGAACTCAACAACGACGACAAGGGTCTCGTGTGGCCCGAGTCGATCGCGCCGTTCGACGTGCAGGTCGTAGCGGCGGGGCGGGATGCCGTGGCGTTCGACGTCGCGGCGGCGCTCGCCGATTCGCTCGAGGGCGCAGGGCTCGACGTGCTGTACGACGACCGCGCGAAGGTCTCGCCCGGCGTGAAGTTCGCCGACGCGGAGCTCGTCGGCGTGCCGAAGGTCGTCGTCGTCGGCCGTGGTGCTGCCGAGGGCCAGGTCGAGCTGTGGGACCGTCGCTCGGGCGACCGCGAGCACATCTCGGTCGATGAGGCCGTGGCGAGGCTCACGGCGCGCTGACCGCTCCCCGCGCAGGAGGCATCGGCGAGGTCGGTGACGTTCGAGCGATGCTTCAGGCGTCGACGAGCGCGCGGAGCTCCTCGACCATCTGCTCGGACTGGCGCAGGAGTTCGCGCAGGCGCACGTCGGTCGAGGACGGGGGAACGGATGCCGCGGCCTCCGCGCCCGTCGTGATCGATCCCGACACGGCTCCCGCCGCGACCCCCTTCGCCGTGTGTTCGACGGAGGGCTTCACCGCCGCCTCGGCGGGCGCGTCCGCCGAGGCCTCCGTCGCCGACTTCGACGGCCCGAGGAAGAGGTTCGCGAGGTAGCCCGTGAACGTGCCGAAGATGCCGACGCCGACGACGATGATGAGGGTGCCGATGAGGCGACCGGCGGTGGTGACGGGGTACTGATCCCCGTAGCCGACGGTCGAGATCGTCACGAGCGTGTACCAGAGCGCATCGGAGGCGCTCTGGATGTTCGCGCCCTCGGCGTCCTCTTCGACCCACAGGATCGAGAGACTGCCGAACTGCAGGACGAAGACACCCATGAGCAGCAGCGTCATGAGCGTCGAGTTCGCCCGATCGTGGACCAGCGTGTTCCAGACGGTGCGGGGTCCGACATCCCGCAACAGCCGGTAGACCCGCAGCAGGCGGAAGATGCGCAGGATCTTGAGCTGTGCGAACGGCAGACTCGCGAGCAGATCTGCCCAGCCGAATCCGCGGAAGAAGTACCGGGCCGCCGACTCGGCAGTCGCCATGCGGTAGATGAAGTCGCCGAGGAAGATGAGGCTGAACAGTCCGTTCATGACCTGGAGCACGATCTGCAGCGCGCCGTCGCCCTGCAACGCGTACACGAGCACGAGGTTCGCGATCGACAGCAGCGACAGGATGCCGATGAAGATCTCGTACGCGGTGTTCTTCAGCTCGGAGCGAGCGCGTGCCTTGCGGCTCTCGCGGGACATGGGGCCTCCTCGGAAAGGGTCTCCCCGCGATCCTCGCGGATTCTCCGGGCGGGAGCTTCGTTCGGAGCGGGTGATTTCCGGAGGAGGGGATCGGGATGCGGGCGCACACGCGCCGAGGGCACCCTTCGTTTCGGCTCCGCTCCTGTCGGCGCCGGCCGCAGGGCTCAGCAGCTGACGGAGCCGTGCACCATGGTGTCGTCGGGCGTGTCCTTCGTCACGAGCGCCTTGAGCATTCCGGCCGCCGTGGCGAGCTTTCCGTGGCGAGGCTCCCAGAACTCGCACTCGGTCGGGCTGACGCGCAGGAGCGTGATGCCGGGCGTCTCGAGCCCGTCTTCGAACCAGATGTCGAGGGATGCGGTGTACAGCTCCTCCATCTTCGCCCGGTCGTCGACGGTGCGCGCCCTGCCGGCGACGGACACGAAGCGGTACCCCTTCGCGTCGAGATACGCGAGGTTGACGTCGTGGTCGGCTTCGGCCTCCTCGACCTTCTTGCTGTCGTCGAGGGTGAAGAACCAGATATCGCCGTTCTCGTCCATCTGGCGAGTGCTCATAGGCCTCGAGACGAGGTTCCCCGCCGCATCCTGCGTCGTCAGCATCGTGAAGTCGATGTCTTCGACGAGTTCCTTCACCCGTGCGATCGCCTCGGGCCCGGTCACTTCTGCTGCATCGGTCATGCATCCACCCTCCGGCCGCGTGGCGGGCGCGAGGAAGGGGCTTGACAGTCAGAGCCGGGCGTAGCGTGCGCGGAAGACGCAGAACACGCCGTAGACGATGAGTCCGACGCCGACCGCCGACGCGAGCCAGGGTCCGTAGGGGAGCGCGATCAGCGCCGAAACGGCCGCGTCGAGGCCGCCCGCGGCGTCGGGATCGACCTTGATGGCCGCCACCAGCAGCAGGATCCCCAGGATCAGCAGAGCGATGCCCTTGGCGATGAACCCGACGATGCCGAGGACCTTGACGCCGTCGCCCAGGGCGCCCGACGGAATCGACATCTTCTTCTCGAAGCTGCGCATCCCACCCATCACGACGAAGGCGATGCCGCCGATCGCGACCCCGACGCCGACCGCGCCGAGCAGGAATACGCCGCCGGGGATCCCGAGCACGCCGCGGCTGGCGTCCTGGGCGGCGGTGTCGCCGTCCGGTTGCGCGCCGAGTGCGACGGATGCGGCGACGACCCCGAGTGCGATGAAGACGACCGCCTGGCCGAACTCCGAGACGCGCACGCCCCACTTCGAGGCCTTCTCGACCGTGTCGTCGCTCACGACGGAATCGATCGCGTCGGGCGCGCTCGTCGTCGTCGGTCGTGCGAGCACCCCTTCGAGCACGTGCCACACACCGAGTGCCCACAGCGCGACCGCGAGGATCCACAGCACCGCGAACCCGAGCGGCGCGGCCGCAATGGCCTTGAACGCGCCGGCCTGGTCCGTCTCACCGTCGCCGCCGAACGCGACGACGAGCACGATCACGCCGATCAGGATGTGCACGAGGCCGTTCGCGGCGTAGCCGGCGCGCGCCGCGAATCGCAGGGCGGGGGTGTTCTTCGCCTCGCGCGCGACGCGCCGGGCCTCGGGGTTCATCCCCTCACGATAGGCCGCCAGGCAACGAGAATCGGTCAACCGCGCGAAGTTCGGAGTCGTGGCGGCTTTCGAGTCCGAAGTACGCGTGGTTGACCGATCTTCGTGAGGGGTGCGCGAGGCCCGGGGCACGTTCTCTGACGACGAGGCGGCGCTCATGCCAGGCTGAGACCATGGCGAGCACGAATCCCATTCCGCCCGAAGTGACCGACGAACTGCGCGCGACCATCGACGCCGCCGGAATCGCCGAGAGCAGCGACCTCATCGCGCGGATCCTCGCGACGGGAATCGGTCTGGGGCTCGACGAGACCGACCGGCTCGATCTCAAGATCACCTCCGCCGCGCTCACCGAGATGCGGGCGGCCTTCCGTCTGTTCGCGCCCTATGCGGGCATCCCGAAGGTCACTATCTTCGGATCGGCCCGCACCTTGCCCGACCACGCGCTCTACCGTCAGACGGTCGAGATGGCGGCCGCGCTCGCCGACGCGGGATGGATGGTGGTCACCGGTGCGGGGCCGGGAATAATGAAGGCCGCCGCCGAGGGCGCGGGGCCCGAGCAGTCGCTCGGCGTCTCGATCCGCCTGCCGTTCGAAGAGAGGCCCAATGCGATCGTCGAGGCCAGCGCGCGCAACGTCGCGATGAAGTACTTCTTCACGCGCAAGCTCATGCTCGTGAAGGAGTCCAGCGGTTTCGTCTGCGTGCCGGGCGGCTTCGGCACGCTCGACGAGATGTTCGAGCTTCTGACCCTGCAGCAGACCGGCAAGGCCGAGCCGACGCCGATCGTGCTGCTCGATGAGCCGGGCGGCACCTTCTGGACCGGTCTTCAGCGTTTCGTCGACGACCAGCTGGTCCGGTCGGGGGTGATCTCACCCGACGACTTCGATCGTGTCTTCGTGACGGACTCGGTCGAGGCCGCGACGGATCACATCACCGGTTTCTGGCGCAACTACGACTCGCTGCGCTGGGTGGGCGGCACGCTCGTGCTGCGGCTGAAGAACGAGCCGACGGATGCCGAGATCGAGGCGCTCAACGACCGTTTCGCGGGCCTCCTCGCGAGCGGACGCGTCGAGCGCGCGGAGCCCCTCCGCAGCGAACGCGAAGACGATGATCGCCTCGAGCTGCCGCGCCTCGTCCTGCGGCTGAACCAGTTCCGCGTCGGCGAGCTCTACCGCCTCATCCGAGCCGTCAACGAGCTCGAGTCGGCTCAGCGCGCTTCGAGGTAGGCGAGGATCGCGCGCACGCGCCGGTTGCCGTCCGGGCTCTCGGGCAGACCGAGCTTCGCGAAGATGCTGCCGATGTGGGTCTCGATCGTGCGCTCCGAGAGGAAGAGCCGCTGCCCGATCGCGGCGTTCGACCAACCCTCGGCCATGAGCGAGAGCACATCGACCTCGCGCGGCGTGAGGGCGTCGAGGATGGATGCCGCGCGCGCCGCGCCGAGCAGTCGTGTGACGACCTCGGGGTCGAGCGCCGTTCCCCCCGCGGCGACGCGGTCGAGCGCCACGAGGAACTCGTCGACGTCGAGCACGCGATCCTTCAGCAGATAGCCGATCGCCCCGCCCGCGACGAGATCGACGGTGTGCCGCGTCTCGATATGCTGCGAAAGCAGCAGCACGGGCGTCGGGGGCTCCCACGCACGGATCTCGAGCGCCGCGCCGATGCCCTCGTCATCGGACGGCATGCGGATGTCGAGCACGACGATGTCGGGCCGGTGCGCCCGCACCTGTGCGACGGTCGCGGGGGCCGTGGCGGCGCGGCCCACGATCTCATGGCCCGCCGTCTCGAGGAGTGCGGCCAGACCCTCGCGGAACAGTGCGGAATCCTCGCCGATCACGACCCGCACGGCAGCACCGCCTCGACTCTCGTGCCCCGGCCGGGTGCCGAATCGACGGTGAGCGATCCACCCAGAGCCTCGACGCGGTCGACGAGCCCCGTGAGTCCGCCGGTCGTGCGCAGCCTGGCGCCGCCGCGACCGTCGTCGGCGACGGCGAGATGCAGGGCCGCGGCATCCATCGTCACGTCGATGCGGATGCGGGATGCCTCGGCATGCCGCAGCGCGTTCGCGACCGCCTCGCTCGCGACGAAATACGCGGTCGTGGTGACCGCGTCGGGCAGATCCGCGTCCTGCACGTCGAGCTCGATCGTGTCGGGTGCGAGGCGCGTGAGCCCCGCGAGTGCCGGACCGAGGCCGTCGTCGAGGGCGCTCGGCCGCACGCCGTGTGCGATCTGCCGCAGTTCGGCGACCGCGGTGCCGAGTTCGGCGACCGCCGTGTCGAGCGTCTCCGAGAGGTGGTCGTCCGCCGACGACGTGCGCTGCAGGACCCGCAGCCGCATGCCCAGTGCGACCAGACGCTGCTGCGCGCCGTCGTGCAGATCGCGCTCGAGGCGGCGCCGCTCGTCGTACCCCGCCTTCAGGATCCGCGAACGGGATGCCGCGACCTCGCTCATCGCGAGGGAGAGCTCGGCTCGCATGCGGATCGCGTCGAGGAGCGGCGCGGCGGCCGTCGCGATCGCACCGGCGGGCCGCTTGACCCGACCTGCGGAGGGGACGATGGCGCCGATCTCATCTCCGCGCACGCGCACGGATGCCGTCGTCTCGCGCACGGCGATCGGCCGACCGTCGAGGCCGACGAGCGCGGCGTCCGAGAGCCGCCGGTATCCGATCCGCAGGCCCTCGTCGCGCAGCGCGGTCTGCAGCGCGTTCTCGACCTCTTCGGGCTCCGCGGCACCCGCGTCGACGCGGACGCTGAGGCGCCGCAGACCCGTGACCGCGCGTCCGCGCTCGGGGTACAGCACGTGGTCGGCGCCGCGACGGACGAAAGGATAGGACAGCACGGCGGCCAGCGTGAGCCCGACGGCCGTCGCGATCGCGGCGACCGGCGACCAGTCGACGAGCGCGAGCCCGACGACGGCGCTCGCGACCGACAGCACGCCGAGCGCCGCGACGCTCAGCACCGTCGCCGTCACGGTGGCCACGGCGGCCCGATCGATGTCGACGGCGTCGGGATGCAGGAGGCTCATCGTGACGCCGGCCGGGATCGCGGTGTACATGAGCACGAGCCCGATCGCGACGAGGTCCGGCGTGCCGAAGACGAGGTAGCTCGCCCAGCAGAGCAGGAGCGTGACCGGAAGCGACGCTCCCGTGACATAGATCCAGCGCAGCTGCAGGCGCGCGCGCTCATCGGAACGGCGGTAGCGGACGATCGGGGCGGCGGCGCACGCGACGAGGAGCGCCAGGAAGATCGGCAGCAGTGCCAGAGCGACGGGCGTCGTGGGCGCGAGCAGCGCCGGCACGAGCGCCTGCACTGCGACGACGGCGATGAAGGCCGCGACGACGGAGCACAGCACCCAGCCGACAGTCGCCCACCGGCGCGAGGCGGTGCGCCCGTCGGGCACCACGAGCAGAAGGATCGCGAAGGACAGATAGAGCAGCATCCACGATCCGGCGGACGGCGACGTCATCGTGTCGACCGGAGCCGAGCTGACGATCGCCCCCAGTCCCGCTGCGGCGAGCAGCGCAGAAGCGGGGTGCCCCGGCAACCGGCGCGCGAGCGGGATCGCGAGAGCGAGCGGCACGAGTCCCACGATCACCTGCGCGACGAACGGGACCAACAGCGGCTTCGAACCGGGAGCCACGAGCCAGGCGGTCGTCACGACGAGCGCGGCGACCCAGGCCGCGCCGACGGTCACTGTCGTCCAGCGCATGCCCTCACCATAGAGGCGCGACGGTCGCGGCGGGATCCGTGTCAGCACGCGGCGGACGACCGTGACGACTCCGATCCCTCGGAGCGCCGTCGGCGCGAGCCTCGAAGTGGTCGGCCACGCGGGCCGCCGCACACCGAAAGGCTTCGACATGACCACGACCTCCGCACCGATCACGGGCGCCGCGACCCGCCTCGTGGACCCCACCATCGGCTTCCGTCGGCGAACGACCGCCGTCGCGCTGCCGCTCGCCTTCGCCCTGCAGGCGGTCACGAACACGCTCTACTCGCTCTCCGTCGGCGACGGCGTCGGAGACACGGGATCGGGCGATGAGACGCTCGCCTTCTACGCAGCGCACGGCGGCGCGATGACCGTTGCGACGATCGTCTCGCTGATCGGATCGCTGCTCGTCGTGCCGGGCGTGCTCGCAGCGCTCCGGGTCCTTCGTCCGACCCGCCCTCGACTGTCGCTCGCGGCGGGCATCCTCATGATCGCTGGCTATATCGCGTACTTCGGCATCGTCTTCACGAACTACGACACCATCGCGCTCGCCCGGTTCACCGTCGATGCCGGCGCCGCCCTCGACGAGCGTGCCGCCATTCCCGGCGCCATCGTCGTCTTCCTCCTCTTCGTCGCGGGCAACCTCGTCGGCACGCTGCTGCTCGGGCTCGCCGTCATCCTGTCCAGGAGCCTGCCGTGGTGGGCCGGGGCGCTCATCATCGGCTGGCCCGTCGGACACGTCGTGAACCTGGTCGTCGGCAGCGAGTGGTTCGCCGTCGCCGGGGGAGCGCTCGAGGTGATCGGACTGTGCGTCGTCGCTGTCGCCGCGCTGCGGCTCTCGAACGCGGAGTGGGCCGCGCGCGGGTGACGTCCGGGTGATGCGCAGAGCGATGGATGCCGCGCCCGGCCGGGCCGCGGCATCCATCGTTCTACGATTGATCCGGTGACCCCCTCGAGCCCGACGCGCACCGCACCGCGGTGGAGCGCCCTGCCTCGAATCGTCGCGAGCGCACCGCCGGTCGTCCTGGTGGTCGTGGGGGCCTTGGCGCTCCTGCTGGGCCTGCTGATCGTCATCCGCCCTCTGACGTCGCTCCTCGTGCTGACCGTCTACGTCGGCTTGAGCGCGATCTTCGCAGGCGTGGTCGGGCTCGTCGGGTGGCGTGACCGGTCATGGCCGCGGCGCGCGTTCTCGCTCGTCTGGGTGGTCGCGGGTCTTGCGATCCTGATCGGTTTCGGCGGAACGTTGGAAGCCCTGCCTTCGCTCCTCGCATTCCTCCTCCTGCTCGGCGGCCTCGCGTCCCTGTTCGACGTCGTCGCGTCGGAGCGCGTGAGCGCTCGCGTCCTCGCGCTCGCGTGGGGCGGTGCCCAGCTCGTGTTCGGCATCCTCGCCTTCACGTGGCCCGACGTCACGGTTCTCGTCGTGGCGCTCGTCTTCGGAGTGCGCACGATCGTATTCGGCGCGACGACACTCATCCGCGGAGCGCGGGCGCTCGTGCGTCGCTCGGTGCACGAACCGAAGCCGCCGTCACGTCGCGCCCTCGCGTGGGCGGCGGCGGGACGCTACGCGCTCTCGGCGGTCCTCGTCGCGACGGCGGCCGGGGGATGGGCGCTCAACAGCTGGCTTGCAGACGGCGCACCCAACGTGGACGCCTTCTACGATCCGCCCGCCGTCGTGCCGTACGAGCACGGTGAGCTCATCCGCGTCGACGACTTCACCGGGCAGCACCCCCCGGGCGCCGACGTCCGCCGCATCCTGTACACGACGAGGGATGCCGTCGGCCAGCCCGCCGTCGCGAGCGCGCTCGTCATCGTGCCCGAGCGGCCCCGCGCCGGCGCGCGTCCGGTGATCGCGTGGAATCACGGCACGACGGGCGTCGCGCGCGGGTGCGCGCCGAGCCTGCGCGAGGCCTCGGCGACACGATGGGCGATCCCCGGCCTGAACGACGCGATCGCGAAGGGCTGGGTCGTCGTCGCGTCGGACTACTCGGGGCAGGGCGCACCCGGTGTCTTCCCGTACCTGATCGGACGCGGCGAAGCGCGGTCCTCCCTCGATGCGGTCCTGGCCGCACGGCAGCTCGAGGGCGTCGCGCTGTCGCCGCGCACGGTCGCGTGGGGCCATTCGCAAGGCGGTCACGCGGCGCTGTGGATGACCGAGATCGCGGGGGAGTACGCGCCGGAGCTCACCGTCGTCGGTGCCGCCGTGATCGCTCCCGTCGTCGATCCGCTCGCGCTCGCCGAGGAGATCGATGCCGACGACGCGAACCCGCTCCTGTCGATCCTGACGTCCTGGGTGCTCGTGCCGTACGCCGACACCTACCCCGACGTGAATCTCCGCGACTACGTGGCACCCGGGGCCGAGGCGATCGTCCGAGAGATGACCCAGCGCTGCCCGACCGAGCCGGGTGTCGTCGTATCGGTCGCGACCAGCCTGGGTGTTTCGGCGGACCGCCCGCTCTACCTCGGCGACGTCACGTCGGGTCCGCTGGGGGAGCATCTCGCCGAGAACGCGGCGACCGGACCGTGGAGAGTGCCGCTCCTGGTCGCGTGGGGCGAGGCCGACGAGGTCATCCCGCCGCGCCTTCAGGGCGAGTTCGTCGAGCGGCTCTGCTCCGAAGGCGAACGCGTGCGCTGGAGCGCGTACGGCGGGTACGAGCACCTGCCGATCCTGCAGCCGCCGTCGCGGTTCCTGCCGTTGCTCATGAACTGGACGGATGCCGTGCTGACAGAGAGCGAGAGCTACCCGCTCGACGACTGCACCCGCTGACCGATCACCCCTGATCGTGGAGGTGGTCGCGATGCTTCTCGCTCTGCTTCGACTTCGTGATGAGGTCGATCGGCCCCGTGACCGAGAGTTCGTCCTCCCAGACGGCGATGCCCGTGACATCCGGCATCCGATCGCGTGTGAAGACGGGATCGCGACCTTCGCGCCGCTGCTGCGTGTAGTCCTTGAGCAGCCGGAACGCGATGCCCGACAGCAGGGCGATCGCGATGAGGTTCGTGAGAGCCATGAGACCCATGACCCCGTCGGCGAAGTTCCAGACGAGGTCGGCGCCCGCGACCGAGCCTGCGAGCACGGCGGCGATCACCAGGATGCGGTACCCCGTCAGCAGTCCGCGGTTCGGATTGATGAACTCGATGTTCGACTCGCCGTAGTAGTAGTTGCCGAGGATCGACGAGAACGCCAGCAGGAAGATGATGATGCTCAGGGCCACGCTCGACCACGTGCCGAGTGTGCTCACGAGCGCCCCCTGCGTCAGGCCGATTCCACGCTCCGCACCCGCGAGGTCGGGGACGGAGACCAGGATGATGAAAGCCGTGATCGAGCACACGAGGAACGTGTCGAAGTAGACGCCGAGGGTCTGCACGAGTCCCTGCTTGACGGGATGCGTCACCGCCGCCGTCGCGCCGGCGTTCGGGGCGGAGCCGAGGCCGGCTTCGTTCGAGAACATGCCGCGCTTGACCCCGGTCAGGATGATGTAGCCGAGCGCGGCCCCGACGACCTCGTTGAAGCCCCAAGCCGACGTGAAGATCTCGGCGAAGACCCCAGGCAGCCGGTCGATGTGCAGAGCCACGACCACGAGTCCGAGGAGCAGGTACGCGAGCGCCATGATCGGCACGAGGAACTGGGTGACGGATGCGATGCGTCGCACGCCGCCGAAGACCACGAGGGCGGTGAGCACGCCGACCATGCCGCCGACGACCCACGGCAGCCACGTCGGGGCGTCCTCGCCGATCGTCGCGCTGACGGTGGCGGTGATCGTGTTGGCCTGCAGCGAACTGAAGGCGAAGGGGAAGCAGACGATGAGGATGACGGCGAACCAGATGCCGAGCCAGCGCGCCTTAAGCCCGCGCTGCATGTAGTACGCCGGTCCGCCGCGGAAGCCGTCCTTGTCTCGCACCTTGAACAGCTGCGCGAGCGAGGACTCGATGAAGCTCGAGGCGCCGCCGACGAACGCCATGAGCCACATCCAGAAGACGGCGCCCGGGCCGCCGAGCGCGATCGCGGTTCCGACACCGGCGATGTTCCCGACGCCGACGCGGGATGCCGCCGAGATCGTGAACGCCTGGAATGCCGAGACGGACTGCGGCTCGCCGGATTCCTTCCGCGGCGTCTTGTCGGTGAGCGTGCGGAACATCTCGGGGATGAGCCGGAACTGCACGACCCCCGATCGGACCGTGAAGTAGAGGCCCAGCAGCACCACCACCGGCAGCACGATCCAGGTCCACAGGACATCGCCCCACACGAGCAGCCATTCGTTCACAGCATCCATGTCGTCAGTATGTCGGCTCGGCACTGCGCAGGGCCAGCATCCTCTCAGAGTCGTCGGGCGCGGCATCCGGTAACGTTGTAGGGTTCCGGCGCGCCAGGCGTGGCCGGTGAGAGCTGAATAGGGAGGCCATCGTGGACATCGATCTCGGACTGCTGCGGACCGTCGAACGCGAGAAGGAGATCCCCTTCGACGAACTCGTCGGGATCATCGAGCAGGCGATCCTGACCGCCTACGCCAAGCACACGTCGCCCACGGGCGAGCTGCCCGACGGCGCACGCGCGGAGCTCGATCGCAAGACGGGCCACGTCGCGGTCTTCATCCCGCTGCTCGACGACGAGGGCGCCGTCATCGGCGAAGAGGAGTCGACTCCCGAGGACTTCGGCCGCATCGCCGCGTTCGCCGCGAAGCAGGTCATCAGCCAGCGACTGCGCGACATCGCCGACGACGCGGTGCTGGGCGAGTTCCGCGGCAAGGAGGGCGACATCGTCGCCGGCGTCGTGCAGCAGGGTCCCAACCCGCGGATGGTGCACGTCGATCTCGGCACGGTCGAAGCGATCCTGCCGCCTGAGGAGCAGGTGCCGAGCGAGGACTACGCGCACGGCGCGCGCCTGCGCGTCTACGTCACGTCGGTGTCGAAGGGCACGAAGGGGCCGCAGATCACCGTCTCGCGCACGCACCCCGGGCTGGTCCGCAAGCTGTTCGCCCTCGAGGTCCCCGAGATCGCGAACGGTCTGGTCGAGATCGTCTCGCTCGCCCGCGAAGCGGGTCACCGCACGAAGATCGCCGTGAAGGCCAACGACCCGTCGATCAACGCGAAGGGCGCGTGCATCGGCGAACTCGGCCGCCGCGTGCGCGCCGTGACCGAGGAGCTGAGCGGCGAGAAGATCGACATCGTCGACTACGACCCCGAACTTGCGAAGTTCGTCGCGAACGCGCTGTCGCCCGCGAAGGTGTCGTCGAGCTTCGTGCTGGATGCCTCGTCCAAGGCGGTGCGCGCGCTCGTCCCCGACTACCAGCTCTCGCTCGCGATCGGCAAGGAGGGCCAGAACGCGCGTCTGGCCGCCAAGCTGACCGGCGCGAAGATCGACATCCAGCCCGACAGCGTCCTCGACGACTGATCGCGCGCCCGGACTGCCGGGGCAGAGGTGTAACATGGAACCCGTACGAACGTGTGTCGGTTGCCGCGCGCGTGCTCCCCGGTCCGCCCTTCTCAGGGTGGTTCGCGTCGAGTCCTCTCTCATCCCCGATGTGCGAGCCTCGATGCCCGGACGAGGCGCGTGGGTGCACGAGACATCCGAGTGCGTGGATGCCGCGGTGCGGCGCCGTGCCTTCGTGCGAGCATTGCGCGCGTCAGGCCCGCTTGACACGCAGACCCTTACCGAACACCTCCAGCGAAACGGCTGAACGGCTATGGAATCAAAGTGAACGGCTCGAAATGAGTCCCGTCCGCGACTAACGGTCTGCCCTGCCTGGGTAGACCCCAGACAGGAGAATTGTGGCTAACGCCAAACCCCGCGTGCACGAGATCGCCTCCGAACTCGGCGTCGACAGCAAAGTGGCCCTCGCGAAGCTGAAAGAGCTCGGCGAGTTCGTCAAGAGCCCCTCGTCCACCATCGAGCCCCCCGTGGCTCGCAAGCTCCGTGCTGCCCTCGAGGCCGACGGTGCGTCGAAGCCGGCAGAGGCCCCCGCGGCCGCGAAGCCGGCCACTCCCGCGCGCCCGGCGGCTCGTCCCGGCCCGGCGCGTCCGACCCCCGGCCCGGCCGCTCCCGCGGCGCCGGCTGCCGAGACGCCCGCCGCTCCGGCAGCAGAGGCCCCTTCCGCTCCGGCACCCGCGACCCCCGCTCCGGCGGAGTCCGCCGCACCGACCCCCGGCGCCCCGCGTCCTGGCGGTGCGCCGGCGCCCGGTGCTCCGCGCCCCGGCAACAACCCCTTCGCGTCCTCGCAGGGCATGGGCCAGCGGCCCGCAGGGCCCCGTCCGGGCAACAACCCGTTCGCCTCGGCGCAGGGCATGGGCCAGCGCCCGACCCCGACGCCGGGCAACATTCCGCGTCCGCAGGCCCCGCGTCCCGGTGCTCCGCGCCCCGGCGCTCCGCGCCCTGGCGGTGCGGGTCGTCCCGGCGGCGGCGGTCGTCCCGGTGCTCCGTTCCAGCAGCGTCCCGGCGGCCCCGGTCGTCCCGGCGGCGCGGGCGGCGGCTTCCAGCGTCCGGGTGCACCCGGTGGAGCGCCTGCGGGCGGCTTCGCGGGTCGTCCCGGCGGTGGCGGCGGTCGTGGTCGCGGTCCCGGCGGTGGCACGGCAGGTGCCTTCGGCAAGGGCGGCGGCAAGTCCAAGCAGCGCAAGTCGCGTCGGGCGAAGCGCCAAGAGTTCGAGATGAGGGACGCCCCGACGGTCGGCGGCGTCAACGTCTCGCGCGGAAACGGCGAGATCATCCGCATGCGCCGTGGGGCATCCATCTCGGACTTCGCCGACAAGATCGAGAACATCACCGGCTACACGGTGCAGCCCGGCACGCTCGTGACCATTCTGTTCAACCTGGGTGAGATGGCGACGGCGACCGAGTCGCTCGACGAGGCGACCTTCGAGGTCCTCGGCGCCGAGCTCGGCTACAAGATCCAGATGGTCTCGCCCGAGGACGAGGACAAGGAGCTCCTCGAGGGCTTCGGTCTCGACCTCGAGGCCGAGCTCGAGGCCGAGAACGAGGAAGACCTCGAGATCCGTCCTCCGGTCGTCACCGTCATGGGTCACGTCGACCACGGTAAGACGCGACTGCTCGACGCGATCCGCCAGACCAACGTCATCGAGGGCGAGGCCGGCGGCATCACGCAGCACATCGGTGCGTACCAGGTGTGGACCGAGCACGAGGGCATCGAGCGCGCGATCACCTTCATCGACACCCCGGGTCACGAGGCGTTCACCGCCATGCGCGCCCGTGGTGCGCAGGTGACCGACATCGCGATCCTCGTGGTGGCGGCCGACGACGGCATCATGCCGCAGACGGTCGAGGCGCTCAACCACGCCCAGGCCGCCGGTGTGCCGATCGTCGTCGCTGTGAACAAGGTCGACAAGCCCGAGGCCAACCCCGCCAAGGTGCGCCAGCAGCTCACCGAGTACGGTCTCGTGGCCGAGGAGTACGGCGGCGACGTGCAGTTCGTGGATGTCTCGGCTCGCGCCGGGACCGGCATCCAGGAGCTCCTCGACGCGGTGCTGCTCACGGCCGACGCCGGTCTCGACCTCACGGCGAACCCGAACAAGGCCGCCCGCGGTGTCGCGATCGAAGCCAAGCTCGACAAGGGTCGCGGTTCGGTGGCCACGGTGCTCATCCAGTCCGGAACGCTGCGCGTCGGCGACGCGATCGTCGCGGGCACGGCCTACGGCCGCGTCCGTGCGATGGCCGACGAGAACGGCGACGCCGTGCTCGAGGCCTGGCCCTCGCGCCCGGTCCAGGTGCAGGGTCTGAACTCGGTGCCGCGCGCCGGTGACACCTTCATCGTGACCGAAGAGGACCGCCTCGCCCGCCAGATCGCCGAGAAGCGCGAGGCCGCCGAGCGCAACGCCCAGCTGGCCAAGGCCCGCAAGCGCATCTCGCTCGAGGACTTCACCCGCGCGCTCGAAGAGGGCAAGGTCGAGTCGCTCAACCTCATCATCAAGGGCGACGTGTCGGGTGCCGTCGAGGCGCTCGAGGAATCGCTCCTCAAGATCGAGGTCGACGACTCCGTGCAGCTGCGGATCATCCACCGCGGTGTGGGTGCCGTCACCGAGTCCGACGTGAACCTGGCGACGATCGACAACGCGATCATCATCGGCTTCAACGTGCGGCCCGACGCCAAGGCGCGCGAGCGCGCTTCGCGCGAAGGTGTCGACATCCGGTTCTACTCGGTCATCTACAACGCGATCGACGATGTCGAGCAGTCCCTCACGGGCATGCTCAAGCCGGAGTTCGAAGAGAAGCAGTCGGGTGTCGCCGAGATCCGCGAGGTGTTCCGCTCCTCGAAGTTCGGCAACATCGCGGGTGTCATCGTCCGCTCGGGCACGATCACGCGCAACGCCAAGGCGCGCGTCATCCGCGACGGCGTCGTGATCGCCGATGGCCTGGCCATCGAGTCGCTGCGTCGCTTCAAGGACGACGTCACCGAGGTGCGTACGGACTTCGAGGCCGGTATCGGCCTGGGCAAGTACAACGACATCCAGGTGGGCGACGAGATCGAGACCACCGAGATGGTCGAGAAGCCGCGCTCGTAAGACACAGTGAGAGCGCCCCGCTCCTTTCGGGGCGGGGCGCTCTCGCCTTCGTCGCAGCATCCGTCCGGGAGTAAGGAGAACACCATGGCATCCGAACGTCAGGCGCGCCTCGCCGACCGCATCCGCGTCGTCCTCGCCGAGAGGCTCGAGAAGGGCCTGCGGGATCCACGACTCGGGTTCGTCACGATCACCGACGTCAAGGTGACGGGCGATCTGCAGCACGCGAGCGTCTTCTACACCGTCATGGGCTCCGACGAGGACCGCGAGGCATCGGCCGCCGCGTTGAAGTCGGCGACGGGGATGCTGCGGTCAGAGCTCGGCAAGCATCTCAACACGCGTCTCACCCCGTCGCTCGAGTTCATCCCCGACGCGATCCCCGAGAACGCGGGCCACATCGCCGACCTGCTCCGCGAAGCGCGCGAGCGCGACGAGGCGGTCGCGGGGCTCGCCTCGACGGCGACGTACGCCGGCGACGCAGACCCCTACCTCAAGCCGCGCGAGGTCGACGAAGAGGCCTGAACTCGAACGGGGTCCGCCGACTCGGCGATGACCCCGTCGACGGCGGCTGCGAAGCCGTCGGCCCCGCTCGATGCCGCGATGTCGGCGCCGATCCGCTGCGCAGCCGCGCGGTAGCCCGTTCCGGTCGACACGCGCATGACCGCTGCGCGGATCGCTCCCGGGGTCGGACGCTGCGTCCGCAGGTTCACTCCCGTTCCCGACCACGCGACGCGCGCGGCGACTTCGACCTTGTCCTCCTTGCCCGGGGCGACGACGAGCGGGACGCCGTGGCTCAGCGCGTACTGCACGCCGCCGTAGCCGCCGTTCGTGACGAACACATCCGTGTGGGCGAAGAGCGCGTCGTACGGCAGGAACTCCGCGGCGCGCACGTTGTCGGGGAGCTCGCCCAGCGCTTCGACCGGCAGTCCTCCGGTCGCGACCACGACGAGTGCGCCGGAGTCCGCGAGCCCCGCGATCGTCGGCAGGATCAGCTCGGACGGGTCGTCGTTGGCGATCGTCCCCTGCGTCACGTGGACGACCGTGCGTGCCGCCTCGACGTCACCCCACCAGTCCGGCAGCGGGTGTGCGGCGACCGGGGAGGGGATCGGACCCGTGAAGACAAGGGATGCCGGTGCCTTCGGCCGCGGGTATTCGAACGCCGGCACCGTGAGCTGGCAGACGGCCTCGGCGCGGGGGAGCCACTCGAGCACGGGGCCGCTCATCGGGCCGCCGAGCAGTCGCTGCGCGATCTCGTCCGCGGCGGCGTTGACGGGGCGGAAGATGCGGGTGGTGCCGGCCGCGAGCACGGCATTGCGGATGCCGCCGATCGGTCCGCTCATCGGCGGGAGGCCCATACCGAACGGCGCGAGGCCTGGGCCGGGGTATCCGAGCGGCACCAAGCCGGCGACGACGACGGGAACGCGGTCGGCGAGCGGCTGCTCGACCATGAGGGCCGCGCCGACGAAGAGCGGATCGCAGATGACGACATCGACGTCGCGGATGTCGGCGAGCGCGGTGAGCGCGGTGAACTGGTGCTCTCCAGGGCGGACGAAGATGTGCTCGAAGTCGAACGCGATCGCCTTCACCGCCGACATCCCGTCACGCTCGGGGTAGAGCGCCGAGACGGTGCGGTCGTCGAAGTCGGCGCCGGCGGGCAGAGCGATGTGCTCGGCTCCCGTGGCCTCGACCGCTGCGGCGAACCGGGAACCGGTGAGGAAGGTGACGCGATCGCCTCGCTCGACGAAGTGGCGGGCGATCGGCAGGAGAGGCGACACGTGACCGTGGATGGGCACGGAGGCGATGAGGATTTCGGACATGAGAGCTCCAGTGAAAGAATCGATTGAACGTTGAGAGTATTCACTACAGGAGTACAGTAGTCAATATGGCAGACCAGAAATCCTCACGGCGCTACTCGTCGTCCCTCCGCGCGGAGCAGGCGGCCGCGACCCGGGAGCGAGTCGTCCACGCCGCTGCCGAGCTCTTCGCCGCACGCGGCTACGCCGGCACGAGCATGCCCGAGATCGCGCGCCGCGCGGGGGTGTCGACCGAGACCGTGCAGTCGCACGGACCGAAGTCCGCGCTCCTACGCGCCGCGATCGATGCCTTCGCGTTCGGTGCCGACAAGGACGCGGACGCACGAGAGACGAACCTCGGCGCCCGGCTCCTCACGGCGTCCTCGCCCACGGAGGCCGTCGACTTCGCCGTCGACATCCTGACGCAGGTCAACGCGGCCACCCACGGCCTGTGGCTCGCCTTCTCCGAAGCCGCGCGAACGGACGAAGAGATCGCCGATGCCTTCCGCCAGCTCGGGGCGGGAATCCGTATGCAGAACGTGATCATGCTCGAGGAGTGGACGACACGAGGCTACCTGCGCGAAGACGTCGGGTTCGACGACCTGGTCGACCGGTCCGTGCTGGTCACCTCAGTGGAGATGTACGACCGCGCGATCCGCGTCGAGGGGATGACGCCCGAGAACTACCGCCGTCTGTTGACCGAATTGCTGTCCGCCCTGGTCGTCTCCACCTGATCAGCGGGGCAGACGCAGCTCGCCGCCGGAGGCCTCGGCCAGCCCGTCAGCGATGAGCGAGTCGATCGCCCGGTCGCGCTGCAGGGCGTCCGGCCAGTCCGGGATCACGTCGTCGAGCGGGACCGCGTGGGCAGCGGCACCGCGCAGCACCTTCAGGACGGCGCCGCGCGCCTGGCGATCGCTGCCCTCGTACTTCGCCTGCTTGCGGCGGTCGTCACCCGTGTCGGGGTAGCCCGCTGCGCGCCACGCGCAGCGATCGGCGACGGGGCAGATCTCGCAGTGCGGCGATCGGGCGACGCAGACGGTCGCGCCGAGCTCCATCGCGGCGGCGTTCACGATGGTGGATGCCGCGACCTCCGCCGGGAGGATCGACTCCATCGCCGCGAGGTCGCGCTTCGACGGAGGCCCGGGTTGCGAGCGGCCGTCGAGCGCACGGGCGAGGACGCGGCGTGTGTTCGTGTCGACGACCGGATGCCGCGACCCGTATGCGAACACCGCGACCGCGCGTGCGGTGTAGTCGCCGATGCCGGTGAGCGCGAGGAGCGCGTCGACGTCGTCGGGCACGACCCCGCGGTGACGATCGCGGATCTCGACCGCGGCACGATGCAGCCACAGCGCACGGCGGGGGTAGCCGAGGTTCGCCCACTGCCGGACGGCGTCGGCCGGGGCATCCATCGCCAGAGCCGTCGGCGTCGGCCACCGCTCAAGCCACGCCTCGAGGTGCGGGATGACGCGATTGACCGGCGTCTGCTGCAGCATGAACTCGCTCACGAGCACGCCCCACGCGCCGAAGCCGGGCCGCCGCCACGGCAGATCGCGCGCGTTCTCGCGGTACCACGCGATGAGCGGCGTCGCGAGGTCGGGCATGCGCTTCAGCCTAGGTGCGTCGCGCTCGACCTCATCCCGCGGGCTCAGCCTCGGACGGGGTCGGGGCGCTCATCCGACGTCGGGACGCATGCCGCGCAGGTGCTGTCGCTCGCGCTCGGCTCGTAGGCTGGAGTCATGCGCCTGCCCACGACACCCGCGACGACGCTCTGGCGCGAACTGCGCGACGAGGTGCGCCAGCACTATCGGGGCGGGCGGATCATCCTCGCCGTCGACGGGCGGGACGGCGCGGGCAAGACGGTCTTCGCCGACGGGCTCGCCGAAGTCTTCGCCGAGGACGGCTCGGCCGTGTTCCGGGCATCCATCGACAGCTTCCACCGTCCTCGTGACGAGCGATGGGCGCGGGGCCGCACCAGCCCCGTCGGCTTCTACGAGGATTCGTACGACTACGCGACGTTCCGCCGCGTGCTGATCGACCCCTTCCGCGAGGGCGGGCAGACGGGGGCGACGACGGGCTTCCAGCTCGCGGCGTTCGATGTCGAGCGCGACGCGGCGGTCGAGTCGGCCTGGGTCACTGCGCCCAAGGACGCCGTGCTGATCGTCGACGGCATCTTCCTCAATCGCCCCGCGCTGCGCGGGATCTGGCACTGGTCGGTGTGGCTCGACGTGCCGATCGACATCGCCTACCAGCGCATGGCGCGGCGCGACGGCACCGACCCCGACTTCCTCGCCCCGGCGAACGCCCGCTACCGCGAAGGCCAGGAGCTCTACCTGCGCGACGCGAATCCACGGGCCGCGGCATCCGCGATCGTCGACAACACCGACTTCGCGCACCCGCGCCGCGTCTACCAGGACTCCTGCTGATGGCCGTCACGGGGATCGCGCTCGTCGACAAGCCGGGCGGCATCACGAGCCACGACGTCGTCGCGCGCGCCCGGCGCGCGTTCGGTACGCGCAAGATCGGCCACGCGGGCACGCTCGATCCCATGGCGACAGGGCTGCTCGTGCTCGGCGTCGAAGGCGCCACGCGCCTGCTCACCTTCATCGTCGGGCTCGACAAGACGTACGAAGCCACGATCCGGCTCGGCGTCGCGACGGATTCCGACGACGCCGACGGCGAGATGACGACGACGATGGATGCTTCGGCTCTCGCGGACGAGCAGATCCGCACGGCGATCAAGCCGCTCACCGGCCGCATCTCGCAGGTGCCGAGCACCGTCTCGGCGATCAAGGTGAACGGCAAGCGCGCCTACGACCTCGCGCGTGCGGGGGAGCAGGTCGAGCTCGCGGCGCGCGAGGTCACGGTGTCGCGCTTCGACGTCCTCGCGATCGAGCGCTCCGAATCCGTCATCGATCTCGACGTCGTCGTGGACTGCTCGAGCGGCACCTACATCCGAGCGCTCGCGCGCGACCTCGGCGCAGCGCTCGGCGTCGGCGGGCACCTCACGGCCCTGCGCCGGACGCGCATCGGTCCGTTCGGCGTCGATGGCGCGTCGAGCGTCGACGGGTTGGCCGAGGCCGCCGTCCTCTCGCCCGCCGTCGTCGCGGCGGACGTCCTCGGCAGATTCGACGTCACCGCCGACGAGGCCCGCGACCTGCGGCATGGCAAGCGCCTCGTGGGGGCCGCCGCCCGGCTCGAGGCGGGCCGCGCCGCGATCGACCCCGACGGCGCCCTCGTCGGCATCGTCGAGAGGCGCGGGAGCGACGTCAAGAGCGCCATGAACATGCCCGAGGAGAGGCCCGCATGATCCTGTGGTTCACGATCGCCCAGGTCGCCGTCGCGGTGCTCGCCGGCATCCTGTGCATCGTCCTCGGCCTCGCCGGTCGCCGCCCGAGCGACCTGAGCGTCGGCTCGCTCGCCCTCGTCGAGCTGCTCCTCGTGGCGCAGATCGTCATCGCGATCATCGCCCCGTTCGCGGGCAACCCGCCGTCGGGGAGCGCCCTGGAGTTCTGGGTCTACCTCGTCTCGGCAGCGCTGCTGCCGGTCGCCGCGGTGTTCTGGGCGCTGCTCGAACGCAGTCGCTGGTCGACCGTCATCATGGGCGTCGCGGCGCTCGCGATCGCCGTCATGGTGTGGCGGATGCAGGTCATCTGGACGATCCAGGTCGCCTGAGCGACTCTAAGATTGACGGGTCATGTCAACGCCACAGAAACAGCGCCGCCGCATGTCGGGCATCGGTCGCGTGCTCGTCATCGTCTACGGCATCCTGGCGCTCGGCGCCTTCGGCCGTTCGCTCGTGCAGATCATCGAGCGCTTCGATCACGCCCCGCTCGCCTTCACCCTGTCGGCCCTGTCGGCGACCGTCTACATCATCGCGACGCTCGCGCTCATCTTCGCGGGGTCGCGCGCCTGGTACCGGGTCGCCTGGGTCACGATCTCGTTCGAGCTCCTCGGTGTGCTCGTGATCGGCACGCTGAGCCTCATCCGCCCCGACCTCTTCCCCGAGGCCACGGTGTGGTCGTTCTTCGGCATGGGCTACCTCTTCATCCCGCTCGTGCTCCCGTTCCTGGGCATCTGGTGGCTCGTGAAGCATCCGCCCGTGGGAGCGGATGCGACGGAGGATGCCGCCGTCCAGGTGGCCTCGTGATCGTCTTCCGTTCGCCGGCCGACGTGCCTGCGGGCTTCGGTCCGTCGGTCGTCGCGATCGGCAAGTTCGACGGCGTCCACTCCGGGCACCGCGCCGTCATCGATCGCGCGCGGGTGGACGCTGCGACCGGCGACGCGCGCGTCGTCGCCGTGACGTTCGATCGCAATCCGCTCGCCCTGCTGCGCCCCGAGATCTGCCCCGAGAGCCTCATCGGCGTGCATCAGAAGCTGCAGCTGCTCGCCGAGACCGGTGTCGACGCGACGCTCATGCTGACGTTCGATCGGGCGCTCGCCGACCTCACGCCGCGCGAGTTCGTCGAGCACGTGCTCGTCGACGCGCTCGCCGCGCGCAGCGTGCTCGTCGGCGACGACTTCCGCTTCGGCGCGGGCGGCGCCGGCAACCCCGAGGTCCTCGCCGAGCTCGGGCGGGAGTTCGGGTTCGACGTCGACGTCGTCGGCGACGTGCGCGCGATCGAGGGGGGTCGGCGCGTGTCGTCGACCTGGATCCGCGAGCTGCTCGCGGACGGAGATGTCGCGGGTGCCGCGCGCCTGCTGGGCCGCGCGCCCGCGGTATGGGGTGAAGTCGTCCACGGACTCAAGCGCGGGCGCGAGCTCGGCTTCCCGACCGCGAATCTGTCGACCGACCTCGAGGGCTTCATCCCCGCGGACGGCGTCTATGCGGGCTGGCTCGTCGACGAAGGGTCAGCCGACGGGCTGCGCCCCGGCATCCGCTACGCCGCCGCCATCAGCGTCGGCACGAACCCGACGTTCGACGATGTCCCCGTGCGACAGGTCGAGGCGCACGTGCTGGACGAGACCGATCTCGACCTGTACGGTCATCGCGTCGAGGTGCAGTTCACGAACCGCGTGCGGGGCATGGTGGCGTTCGAAGGCGTCGACGCGCTCGTGCGGCAGATGGCCGACGACGTGGAGAGGGTGCGAGAGGCTCTGACATGACCGACACGACGCCCACGCGCTCGCTCAAGATCTTCCGCCGCGTGATCGTCGCCGTCATCATCGTCTCGTTCGGCCTCGCGGCCCTCCTCGGCATCATCGTCCTGCTCGGCGGGAATCTCGGCTCGGAGCAGTACCGGGCACTCGGCACGACCGCGACGATCGGCGCCTTCAGCGTCGCTGTGCTCTGCTGTGCCGCCCTCGCGGGGCGCCGACTGCAGATCGTCGGGTTCATCGGCGCGGCCGTCGCGGTCGTCACTGCGATCCTGACGGTCTGGCTGATCTGGTACCGGTACGAGAGCTATCCCGACCACTTCTACGATGCGCTGTCGCGATGGACCTGGACGGGTGTGGCGCTCACCGTCGCGCTGTCGTTCGCGTCCCTCCTGCTTCTGCTCGCCGACCGTCGCCAGGCGGCCGTGCGGATCGGCCTCGTCATCACGGTCGCGCTGTTCGCCGTCGTGCTCGGCATGACGATCTACGCGATCTGGTGGTCGTCGACGATCGAGGGCGACGCCTTCGGCCGCACGCTGGGCGTGTTCGCGATCCTCGCGGCGCTCGGCGCGGTCATCGTGCCGGTGCTGTCGCTCCTGCTGCGCGATCCGCATCCGGCGACGGGGTTGTCGTCGGTGTCGGTCGCACTCCTGGAAGCCGAGGCGGTCCGTCGCGGCATCCCGGTCGATGCGCTCGTGGACGACCTGCTGCGCGAGTCCTCCCCGGCGGATCCCGTAGACCCGCGCTGAGCGCGCCTCTACGATCGAGGCGTGGATGCCGCATCCGTCGACCTCATCGCCGCCGCCGCGGCAACGCCATCGGTGAATCTGTGGGGCGCGCTCGGCTGTGCCGTCGCGTACTCGGCGTCACTGCTCGCGACCCTCGACGCCTTCGCCGATCTGATCCTCGCGCGAGGCGACTCGCCTGCCGGTCGACTGACCGCCGGGGTAGGCTTGAAGTTCGCGTCCAAACTGGCCGCGGCCGCGATCGCCGTCTTCGCAGCGGGGATCGTGCTCGCCCTCGACGACAACTGGTTCGCGTTCACGAGCTTGACGATCGCATTCGTGGTCGTCGTCGGGATCGGGGTGATCGTCCTCGTGCGACACGCGCGCACCGTCGCTCCCGCACCAGCCGAGGGCCCGCCCACCCGGCGCTCGAGACAGCAGACCTAGAACCAGGAGAGCCATGAGCCGCACAGATCTCCAGACCCTTCCCGAGCGCGCCGTCGAGCTGCTCGGCGGCGAGCCCGACGACACGACGCTCCGCCGCTATCTGCATGGCCTGCCCGGCGTCGACGCCGTGGGTCTCGAGCAGCGCGCGGCAGGACTCGGCACGCGCTCGATCAAGACGTCATCCAAGGCGTGGGCGCTCGACAAGATCATCGAGCTCATCGACCTGACGACGCTCGAGGGCGCCGACACTCCGGGAAAGGTGCGCTCGCTCGTCGCGAAGGCGCTGAATCCGGATGCCTCCGACCCCACGTGTCCGCGGGTCGCGGCCGTCTGCGTGTACGGCGACATGGTGGCGTACGCCGTGGACGCGCTGGGTGAGGCGCACGGTGATCCCGACGACGGTGGCGTGAGCGTCGCGGCCGTCGCGACGGCGTTCCCGTCGGGCCGCGCGTCGCTCGCGATCAAGCTCGCCGACACGGCCGAGGCCGTCGCCGACGGCGCCGACGAGATCGACATGGTGATCGACCGCGGTGCCTTCCTCGCCGGCCGATACGGTCTCGTCTTCGACCAGATCGCGCAGGTGAAGCAGGCGTGCCGCCGCGAGGACGGCTCGTACGCGTCGCTCAAGGTGATCCTCGAGACGGGCGAGCTCAACACCTACGACAATATCAAGCGCGCGTCGTGGCTCGCGATCCTCGCGGGCGGCGACTTCATCAAGACGTCGACCGGCAAGGTGCAGCCGGCCGCGACGCTGCCGACGACGCTCCTCATGCTCGAGGTCGTGCGGGACTGGCATCGGGCGACGGGCGAGAAGATTGGCGTGAAGCCGGCGGGCGGCATCCGCACGTCGAAGGATGCGATCAAGTACCTCGTGACGGTGGCCGAGACCGTGGGCGAGGAATGGCTCCAGCCGCACCTGTTCCGGTACGGAGCATCCAGCCTCCTCAACGACGTGCTGCTGCAGCGCCAGAAGCTGACGACCGGGCACTACACCGGCGCCGACTACGTGACGATCGACTAGGACCAGACCCATGAGCTTCCTCGAGTACGCCCCCGCACCGGAGTCGCGCGCGATCCTGAACCTTCGCGACGAGTACGGTCTGTTCATCGACGGCGAGTTCCGTCCCGGTTCGGGGGACTCGTTCGCGACGATCTCGCCCGCCGACGAGAAGCACATCGCGACGATCGCCGCGGCGTCCGAAGCCGATGTCGACGTCGCCGTCGCGTCCGCCCGCAAGGCGTTCGACAAGACGTGGTCGCGCATGAGCGGTCGCGACCGCGGCAAGTACCTCTTCCGCATCGCGCGGCTCGTCCAGGAGCGCGCGCGCGAGCTCGCCGTCGCCGAGAGCCTCGACAACGGCAAGCCGATCAAGGAGTCCCGCGACGTCGACGTGCCCCTCGTCGCGGCGTGGTTCTTCTACTACGCCGGCTGGGCAGACAAACTCGACTACGCGGGCCTGGGCGCCGATCCGAAGCCGCTCGGGGTCGCGGCGCAGGTCATCCCGTGGAACTTCCCGCTCCTGATGCTCGCGTGGAAGATCGCGCCGGCGCTCGCGGCGGGCAACACGGTCGTGATCAAGCCTGCCGAGACGACGCCGCTCTCGGCGCTCATCTTCGCCGAGATCCTGCAGCAGGCCGACCTCCCGCCGGGTGTCGTCAACATCGTGACGGGCGCGGGTTCCACCGGAGCGGCGCTCGTGCGGCATCCCGACGTGAACAAGGTCGCCTTCACCGGCTCGACGGGCGTCGGGCGCGAGATCGCGAAGGCGGTCGCCGGCACCGACAAGAAGCTCACGCTCGAGCTCGGGGGCAAGGCCGCGAACATCGTCTTCGAGGACGCGCCGGTGGATCAGGCGATCGAGGGCATCGTCAACGGCATCTTCTTCAACCAGGGGCACGTGTGCTGCGCGGGCAGCCGCCTGCTCGTGCAGGAGTCGATCCACGACGAGGTGGTCGACCGTCTCAAGACGCGCCTGTCGACGCTGCGTCTCGGCGACCCGCTCGACAAGAACACCGACATCGGCGCGATCAACTCGCGCGAGCAGCTGGAGCGCATCCGCGAGCTGAGCGCGATCGGCGAGGCCGAGGGCGCCGAGCGGTGGACGGCCGACTGCGCGATCCCCGAGAACGGCTTCTGGTTCGCGCCGACGATCTTCACGAATGTGCAGGCCTCGCATCGCATCGCGCGCGACGAGATCTTCGGGCCGGTGCTGTCGGTGCTCACCTTCCGCACCCCCGCCGAGGCGATCGAGAAGGCCAACAACACCCCCTACGGCCTCTCGGCGGGCATCTGGAGCGACAAGGGCTCCCGCATCCTCGCCGTCGCCGACCGCCTGCGTGCCGGCGTGATCTGGGCGAACACGTTCAACCGTTTCGACCCGGCCTCGCCGTTCGGCGGCTACAAGGAATCCGGCTACGGCCGCGAAGGCGGCCGCCAGGGACTCCTGGCCTACCTGAAGGGAGCGTCGGCGTGAGCAAGCGACTGGCCGTGCCCAAGACGTACAAGCTCTACATCGGCGGCGCGTTCCCGCGCAGCGAATCGGGCCGCACCTACGAGATCTCATCGCCCAAGGGCGTGTTCCTCGCGAACGCGGCGCTCGCGTCGCGCAAGGATGCTCGGGATGCCGTCACCGCCGCCCGCGGCGCCGTCAAGGGCTGGTCGGGGGCCACCGCCTACAACCGCGGCCAGGTGCTCTACCGCGTCGCCGAGATCCTCGAGGGCCGCAAAGCGCAGTTCGTCGACGAGATCGTCGCGCAGTCGGGTGTCTCGGCATCCGTCGCCGCCGCCGAAGTCGACGAGGCGATCGATCGCTGGGTCTGGTACGCCGGGTGGTGCGACAAGTTCGGCCAGGTCGCCGGCAACGGCAACCCCGTCGCGGGCCCGTACTTCAACATCTCGGTTCCCGAGCCGACCGGGGTCGTCGGCATCGTCGCGCCGCAGGACTCGGCGCTCGTGGGGCTCGTCTCGGTGATCGCTCCGGCCCTCGTGACGGGCAACTCGGTCGTCGTCGTGGCATCCCAGAAGCACCCGCTCTCGGCGATCAGCCTCGCCGAGGTGCTCGCGACGTCGGACGTGCCGGGCGGCGTCGTCAACGTGCTCACGGGTTCGCCCGCCGAGATCGCTCCGTGGATCGCATCCCACCCCGACGTGCACGGTCTCGACCTCGCAGGCGCGGGCGACCTGGATTGGGTCGACCTGCAGGTCAAGGCCGCCGAGACCCTCACGCGCGTGCTGCCCCCGGGGGAGCCCGCGCCGAGCCTCGAGCGCATCACGGCATTCACCGAGCTCAAGACCGTCTGGCACACCAAGTCGCTCGTGTGACCAAGCCGAGCTGCCGGTCGCTCATCTGACACGAGTTCGTTCGGTCTGGCCCTCCGGTCTGGCCCTCCGGTCTGGCCCTCCGGTCGGAGAATGCGCTCTCGGTCGGGTGATTCGCGCTGGAATTCTCCGACCTGCGTGACATTCTCCGACCGTGGGTGTCGGGGGCGGAGCGCTGTACTTCGAAAGCCCGGCCCGTCAGGTCTGGCCCTCCGGTCGGAGAATGCGCGCTCGGTCGGGTGATGAGGGCTGGAATTCTCCGACCTGCGTGACATTCTCCGACCGGGTGACGACTCGATGCCGACGCCGGCACCTGCGCGAGCGCGTGCCTCAGGTGAAGTCGGGGCCGGCGCCCCAGTGGCCCGGCTCGTGCAGCTCGCCGTAGCGCACGTCGACGCCGTCGGGGCCGACGGAGGCGGCGCACGCGAGGAGCGACAGCGTCGGGTAGCCGTACGGGCGGTTGTCGCGGATGATCGCGCGGTCGTCGGTGCTCTCGAGCGCGGCCGAACCCGCCAGGACGTCGACCCACGGCATCCACCATCGGTCGCCTTCGTCGAGGGACGTCGCTCGGAACGCATCGAGCCATGCGGCGATGCGGGGCGTGCCGAGGTCGTCGACGTCGTCGTGCGCGATCATGTGCGTTCCGGGAGCGAGCTCCGCCGTTTTCAGCGCGACGCCGTCCCACGTGCGCAGACGGGCGCCCGACGCATCCACCTCGACCAGGTTGAAGCCGTGCGTGCGCGGGTCGGCGGCGGGCGGGAGCCCCGCGGCCGAGTCGAGGACGAGGCCACCGCGCGAGACCAGCTCGGATTCCCGGCGATCGGTGACGTCGGCGCGATTGAGCAGCACTGCGAGGCGACCGGCATCTTCATCCGCCGCGAGCCACGCGCCGCCGGCCCGGACGTCGCGGACGCCGACGACGCCGTCGTGGGCCTCGGGCCACCAGCGCCCGAGCGGGTTCCACGGCCGTGCGGGATCCTCGTCCCGGATCGCGAGCAGACGGGTGGGATGCGCGGAGTGCTCGGGCACGCGGATGATCACGGTGCACATCCGGCGGGTCTCCTTGTCCGGCAGTCATGCCATGATCGGAACGTGTTCATCGTGGTCGGAGTCACGGGCGGGATCGCCGCCTACAAGACCGTGCACCTCGTGCGCCTCCTCGTGAAAGAGGGCCACGACGTGCACGTGGTGCCGACGGCGGATGCCGTGCGGTTCGTGGGTCTGCCGACGTGGGAGGCGATCAGCCGCAATCCCGTCACGACCTCCGTCCACGACGACGTCGCCCGCGTGCGGCACGTCGCTCTCGGCCAGTCGGCCGACCTCGTGATCGTGGCGCCCGCGACGGCGAACAGCCTGGCGAAGATGGCCACGGGACTCGCGGACGATCTCCTCGGAACGACCCTACTCGCCACCACCGCGCCCGTCGTCGTGGCGCCCGCGATGCACACCGAGATGTGGCGGCATCCCGCGACCGTCGCCAACATCGCGACGCTGCGCGCCCGCGGCGTCGTCGTCGTGGGGCCCGCCGACGGCGAGCTGACCGGCGGCGACAGCGGGCCGGGACGGATGACGGAGCCCGAGGCGATCCTCGAGGCCGCGCTGTCCCTCGCCGCTGCGGCGGACCTCGACGGGTGTCGCGTCGTCGTGAGCGCGGGCGGCACGCGCGAGCCCATCGATCCCGTCCGCTACATCGGCAACCGCTCCAGCGGACGTCAGGGCGTCGCGGTCGCGCTGGCCGCAGCCGACCGCGGGGCACGCGTCGACCTCGTCGCGGCGCACGTCGACGACGGCGTGCTGGCCGCGGCATCCATCCATCCGCGCGTCACGATCACGCGCGTCGGAACGGCGAAGGAGTTGGCGGATGCCGTGGGCTCCGCCGCGGCCGAAGCCGACGTTGTCGTGATGGCGGCCGCCGTCGCGGACTACCGGGTGGCCGAAGTGTCGCCGCGCAAGCTCACGAAGGACCGCTCCCAGACCAAGGGCATGACGCTCGACCTCGTCGAGAACGACGACGTGCTGGCGGGCCTCGTCGCCGCGCGGCGCGACGGTCAGACGATCGTCGGCTTCGCGGCCGAGACACCAGCTGAGGGCGACACACTCCTCGATCGCGGGCGGCGAAAGGCGGCGCGCAAGAGGGCCGACCTGCTCGCCGTCAACGAGGTCGGCTGGTCGGTGGGCTTCGAGTCCGGCGACAACGCCGTGACACTGCTCGACGCAGCGGGCGAGGTCGTCGCGACGCCGAGCGGAACCAAACGCGCGGTGGCGGATGCCCTGTGGGACGAGATTCGCGACCTGCGCGAAAAAACGGTAACGAAAAGGTAACAGCGCGTGTAATGTGGTCGCACCGCGTCGAAGAGGACGCCGGTGATCGACCCGAGGACATGCCCGAATGCCCGACCCGCACGCTTCCGCCGCGCTGCGCGAGCGGATGCCCGCTCTCGTCATCGTGGGCGTGCTCGCGATCGCGAGCGTGCTCATCGCGCTGATCGGCGTGACCCCCGCGCGCGTCGGCGCGACCGAGGTGCTCGGGGACGAGCGCACTCCCGGGGAGGCCGCCTTCATCGCGAGCCATCGCGGGGGAGGGGCCACGGCGCCCGAGAACACGCTCCCCGCGATCGCCGCAGCGCTGGCGGCGGGCTTCGACTACGTCGAGGTGGATGTCGCGCTGACGGCCGATCGCCACCCCGTCCTTCTGCACGACGCGACCCTCGACCGCACGACGGACGGCCACGGCCGGGTCGCCGATCACACGCTCGACGAGGTGCGTGCCCTCGACGCGGGGTCGTGGTTCGATCCGCAGTACGCGGGCACCCGGGTGCCGACCCTGACGGAGTTCCTCGACCTGCTCACGGCGTCGCCGCAGCGGGCGATCGTCGAGTTCAAGGGGGAGTGGGAAGCCGCGGCCGTCCAGGCGGCGATCGCCGAGGTGTCGGCGCGCGACCTGGATCGACGGGTCGCGATCGCGAGCTTCGACACCCGGACGCTCGCGCTGGTCGAGGCGGCTTCCGAAGTCGTGCCCCGGCTGCTCATCCTCAAGCACCTGCCGGACGACGTCGTCGCGGCCGCAGCCGAAGCCGGCGTGCGCGGCGTGCTCGCCGACCGAAAGGCCGTCGCGCGGCTGCCGGAGGTCGTCGACGAGCTGCACGCAGCGGGCGTCCGCGTCATCGTCTACACACTGAACAAGGACGCCCAGTGGGACGAGATGACGGCGCTAGGTGTCGACGGGATCGTCACCGACGACCCCGGCACGCTGTCGCAGTGGCAGCAGATCGTCGCAGACGCGGAGTAGGGTCGGGACGCATCCCGTCCCCCGGAGGTCTCATGCGCGCCCGTCGTTCGCCCGCCCTGGTCGTCGGGGCGCTCGCCGTTCTCGCGTCGACCGTCACCGGATGTGTGCCCGAGCCGGCGTCGACACCCTCGGCGTCGGCAATCGTCAGCCCGGAGCCCACCCCGACATCCGACCCGCCCGTGGCGCTCCCGACCGAGTGCGACGAGATCTACTCGGCCGACATGCTGGCAGAGCTCGAAGCCGACGTCCCACCGCTCGATGACCCCGGGATCACGATGCTCTCGAGCCAGATCGTCACGGCACTCGAGACGCTCGACTCCGGCATCCCGACCCTTCGCTGCACCTGGGGACCGCCGTCCGAACGCGGCATCGCGACGAATGTGTCGCAGATCGACGACGCGCAGGCCGCGTCGCTCCGTGAGGCGCTGCTGCAGGAGGGCTTCTCGGAGGAGGAGTTCGACGGCGGCACGATCTATCGCATCCGTCAGGAGACGGTCGCGCAGGACGACGCGCTCGTCGCAATGGGCGAAGAGCACTTCATCGACGGGACGCACTGGGTGTCGACGCGGTGGATCAACGCCGAGATCGCGGGCTACACGGAAGACATCGTCCGCACGGTGTGGGGCTGAACGGCCGCCGACCCACTAGACTGGGCTCGGGATCCCGCCCCCGACGTCGCAGCTCGCAGAAGCGAGTGCCCGCGGCCGGAGGCGAACGAATCCCGTCCCGCAGCACCGACGGCAGCACTTGGCAGCCTGCGGGAGCACGCAGCCCTCGCCGGTCCCGACCGGCACCGCCGGACATCCGGCACCTACTCTCAGGAGGAGCATGCCGACCACGGCATCCACCACCGGCCGTTCGCAGCAGCGGCGCCGCAAGGCTTCGCCGGCGCGCCGCGACGACGAGGCCCCCATCATCCCGATCCTCGCCCGCAAGGTGCGCGAGGTCGAGGCGAAGTCCCAGCGCGGCAAGCTCGGCCCGACGAACCGCGTCAAGTTCCAGGTGATCGCCTTCCTCGTGCGCGAAGAGCGCGCCCGGGTCAAGGCCGACAGCGAGATCACCGACGCCGCGCGCGCAGAGCTGCTCAAGCGTCTGGACGGCGTCGCGACGATCCTCGCCAAGACGGCCGCCCGTGACACCTCGCTCATCCAGCTACTCGAGGTCGACCAGGCGACGTCGCCCGTCGCGAAGCGCATGCGCCGCGACTGGCTGCTCGAGTCGGGCGCCGAGCTCGCGCCCGACGAGCTCATCATCACCGATGTCGCTCCGGTCGTGACGCAGGTCGTCCCGGCCGCGCTCGCCGAGCGTCAGGTCGTGCCGGCGCAGGTCGATGCCCGTCGCGAAGCCAACCCCTTCCTCGCGCCCGACCTCACGCTGCGAGCCCCGAAAGAGACCCCCCGTCGCCGGCTCGACGGCTGGGAGCTCATGGGTCCGCTCTACAAGGCGTTCGAGACGGGCGCCGGCGGTGGGGCTGCGACGATGCCCCTGCCCCCCGTGCCGGAGTTCGACCGGCTCTCGCCCAAGGGGCTCGAGGTCATGCCGCACCAGTCGCGGTTCCTCGAAGCCGTGCGCGACGGTCACCGCACGTTCCTCCTCGCCGACGAGCCCGGGCTCGGCAAGACCGCGGAGTCCGTGCTCGCGGCATCCGTCGCCGGCGCCTACCCTCTGCTGGTCGTCGTGCCCAACGTCGTGAAGATGAACTGGGCTCGCGAGGTCGAGCGCTGGACGCCGCAGCGACGCGCGACGGTCATCCACGGCGACGGTGAGAACGTGGATGCCTTCGCCGACGTCTTCATCGTGAACTACGAGATCCTCGACCGCCACCTCTCGTGGCTGGGCTCGCTCGGCCTCAAAGGCATGGTCGTCGACGAGGCGCACTTCATCAAGAACCTCACATCGCAGCGCTCCCAGAACGTGCTTGCCCTGGCATCCCGCATCCGCGAGCAGGTGCGCGATCCGCTGCTGCTCGCCCTCACGGGCACGCCCCTCATCAACGACGTCGAGGATTTCGACGCGATCTGGCGGTTCCTCGGCTGGACGAACGGCGAGAAGCCGGGTCCGGTGCTGATGGAGAAGCTCGATGACACGGGTCTGACGCCCGCCGACAAGTCGTTCTACCCCGAGGCACGAGAGGCCGTCATCTCGATGGGCATCGTGCGCCGGCGCAAGAAGGACGTCGCGGCAGACCTGCCCGACAAGCTCATCGCGGATCTGCCCGTCGAGCTGGATGACGAGTTCGGCCGCTCGATCCGTCAGGCGGAGCGCGAGCTGGGCGAGCGGCTCGCGGCGAAGTACCGCCGCATCATCGAGGCTCGCGGCGACCGCGGCCTCGCGCCGGGCGAGATCGATCACGACATCGTGCGTCTCGTCGCGCACAACGAGCTCGAGGAGTCCAAGGCCGCGGGTACGGGCAGCGAGAACGTCTTCACCATGGTCCGCCGGATCGGCCAGGCCAAGGCCGGCCTCGCGGCGGACTACGCCGTGCAGCTCCAGCGCTCCGTCGGCAAGGTCGTGTTCTTCGCGAAGCACATCGACGTCATGGACACGGCGGAAGCCGCGTTCCGCGCCGCGGGGCTTAAGACCGTCTCGCTCCGGGGTGACCAGACGACGACCGCGCGCCAGCAGGCGATCGACGCGTTCAACAACGATCCCGAAGTCGGCATCGCGGTGTGCTCGCTCACGGCGGCGGGTGTCGGCGTGAACATGCAGGCGTCGTCGAACGTCGTGCTCGCCGAGCTGTCGTGGACGGCCGCCGAGCAGACGCAGGCGATCGACCGCGTGCACCGCATCGGTCAGGACGAACCGGTCACGGCCTGGCGCATCATCGCGGCGCACACGATCGACACGAAGATCGCCGAACTCATCGACTCGAAGCAGGGCCTCGCGGCCCGCGCTCTCGACGGCGAGGCCGTCGACCCGCAGTCGAGCGACTCCGTGCAGCTGTCGGCGCTCATGCATCTCCTGCGTCAGGCGCTCGGGGGCGAGTAGCCCGATATCGTTGCGGGATGCCCCTCGACGCGAACACGCTGCTCGAGGGGCCTCGCGGGCGTCGAATGTGTCTCGAGTACGCCCGACCGTTCGCTGACGAGAGATTGTTCTGGGCGATCCAGGCCCGGGAGGATCACGGCACCTCGGCGCTGATCTACATCGGCGACGTGCCGCCCGAACCGTTCGTGCCTCCGGTCGTGACGGTGCAGGATGCCGCATCCGCCCTCGACGTCGAGCTGCCGGTGCCGACGGCCGATACCCTTCGTGCGGCGCTCGCCGGCTCCGTCGACAACGCGCGGTACTGGCAAGAGCCCGATGGCGCCGACCTGCTCGCCGCCGAGCCTGGGATGCGCGAGTCGCTCGAGCGGATCGCGACCGTTCTCGCGGCGTCGCCGGCCGCTCGGTGGTGGGACTCGGGCATCGCCCTCGACGACCAGTGGACCACGCCGTGGGAGGGTGCCGCGGTCGATCACAGCGGCACCGAAGCCGCGCTCGGCGCGTGGCGCGATGAACTCATCGCGGAGGAGGAGCGGGCGGCCGTCGAGCGGCCGATCGATCCGACGGCAAGGTGGTCGGGGACGTGGTGGTCGAGACCGCCGTGGAACCTCGTGCGCTCGACCCGCGGGCTGGGCGACGCCGGGCCCGCGGGGCTGTGGTTCGTCGAGGACTCGCTGGGGTGGGAGGCCGCGTCCGCGACGCCGCTGCATCCCGCGTCCGCCGACGTGCTCGAGATCGATGGACCGGATGCCTGGATCGAGCTGTGTCGACGGCATCCCCTCATCGTCACGGCGTCCCGGAGACACGACTGGTACCGCGTCACGGGGTGGACAGGGGAGTGGGTGCAGCCCGATTGGGCGGCCGTCGCCCGCGAGGTCGACGGCGTGCATCTCACGGTCGGCGCGTACCTCCGCTCGGCCACCCGGCTGCTCGAAGTCGGTGACGGCCGGGCGAGCGTCATCGCCGGTTGGGATCCGGATGCGACGTTCTGGTTCGGGCGCACGCTGCCGGCCGGTCCGACGGAGGACTGGGAGTGGGTCCACGACGACTGGCGGCGGTCGCGGGGCCCGTCATCCGGCGATAGTGTCTGAGTGGCACCGTCGCCGACCCGAATCCCCCGACAGCGAGGACCACAGCATGAAGATCGGCATCCTGACGAGCGGCGGCGACTGCCCCGGCCTCAACGCCGTCATCCGCGGTGTCGTGCTGAAGGGCACGACGACCTACGATCTCGAGTTCGTCGGGATCCGCGACGGCTGGCGCGGGGTCGTCGACGGCGACTTCTTCCCGCTCACGCGTCATGAGGTCAAGGGCCTCTCGAAGGTCGGTGGCACGATCCTCGGCACGTCGCGCACCAACCCGTACGAGGGGCCGCGCGGTGGCGCCGAGAACATCTCCAAGACGATGTACGGACACCACCTCGACGGCATCATCGCGATCGGCGGCGAGGGAACCCTCGCTGCGGCGAACCGGCTCTTCAACGACGGCATCAACGTCCTGGGCGTGCCCAAGACGATCGACAACGACCTGCGCGCGACGGACTACTCGTTCGGCTTCGACACCGCCGTCAACATCGCGACCGACGCGATGGACCGCCTGCGCACGACCGGCGATTCGCACCAGCGGTGCATGGTCGCCGAGGTGATGGGCCGCCACGTCGGCTGGATCGCTCTGCACTCGGGCATCGCCGCGGGAGCGCACGTGATCTGCATCCCCGAGGTGCCGCTCACGCTCGATGACATCTGCGACCAGGTTTCGCGCGCGCACGACCGCGGCCGCGCGCCGCTCGTCGTGGTGTCCGAAGGCTTCACGCTCAAGGGCATGGAGGAGGCCTACAGCGACAAGGGTCTGGACGCCTTCAACCGCCCGCGCCTGGGCGGCATCAGCGAGATCCTCGCGCCCGAGATCGAGCGCATCACCGGTGTCGAGACCCGCGCGACGGTGCTCGGTCACATCCAGCGCGGCGGCTCGCCGTCGGCGTTCGACCGCGTGCTCGCGACGCGCCTCGGTCTGGCCGCCGCCGACGCGATCGTCGAGCAGGCGTGGGGCCAGATGGTCTCGCTCAAGGGCACCGACATCGTGCGGGTGCCCTTCGCCGACGCGCTGGGCGAGCTCAACACCGTGCCCCTCTACCGCTACGAAGAGGCCGCCGCGCTGTTCGGCTGAGTCGTCGACGAAGCCCCCGGCATCCCTCCCTGCGTGCTCGTCACCGGACGGCCGCGAACCCGACAACTCTTGTCGAACTCTAGGACCAGCGGTTCGGGTTCGACGAGATCTCTCGGGTTCGCGTCGCGGGCGTCCTCCACAGGGCGGGTGGCGATGTCGTGATGCACAGATCGTCGTGGGGAGGACTCTCGGAGTCCGCGGAATGAACACGCTGAGGGGATGCTGCTTCCTGCTCCCGCGACGCTCCTGCTCACTCGAGAGCAGCCGGCCTTGGTCAGACGCCACGGAGCCGGAACGAAGCTGCATCGTGTTCGGGCGGGAGTTTTCGTAGACCGAGCGGAGTGGGATTCGCTTGCGCCGTGGGATCGGTACCTCTTGAGGGTCCACGCGGTCATGCGCACGTGGGGTTCGCCGGTCTTCTGCCTCGAATCTGCGGCTGCCCTCACCGGACTGCCGATCTTCGGCGAGCCGCGCCACATCCATCTCCTCAGCGACGACGCCAAGACCTGGTGCGTCGGTGACGTCATCGTGCACGGCGCGCGCGATGGTCGTGCCGTCACCCGCACGGATGGCGTGGACGTGACGAGTGAGACCGAGACCGCGGTCGACCTCGCGCGCGTTCTGCCCGCGGCGTTCGCGCTCGCCGTCGTCGACGCGACGTTGCGTCGACTCGGACCGGAGGAGGTGCTCGACGTCAGCGCGCACGGTCGTGCCCAACAGAATCGACGGGGTCTCCTTCAGCTCGACTGGGTGCAGGAACGAGCCACGGCCGATGCCGAGTCCGTCGGAGAATCAGTGAGCCGCGCCGTGATCGAGTGGCTCGGCTACGAGAGGCCGGAGCTCCAGGTGGAGTTCGCGAACGAAGGCGCGATCGACCGGGTCGACTTCTTCTTTCGAGCGGCTCGAGTGCTCGGCGAGTCCGACGGATACGGCAAGTACGACGCGAAGGATCCTCAGGCGATGAAGCAGCATTTCATGCGCGAGAAGATCCGCGAAGACCGCCTGCGACGGCACGAGGGCCCTATGGCCCGCTGGGACTGGGCCGATACGATGCGTGCCCAGCCGGTCGACGCCAAGCTCAGGGCCGCGGGACTGCATCCGATCCGTCCGCCCGCCACGGGCATGCTCGCGACGCTGGCGTCCAACCCGCGCTCGCTCCCTCCGCGTCCAACCCGAGCGATCTCGTCGAAACGGGCGTCGCAGTAGGCCAGTTCGACGAGATCACTCGGGTTCGGCGAGCCGTGGGGCTTGGTTGGACGAGATCACTCGGTTCGGCGAGCCGTGGGGCTTGGTTGGACGAGATCACTCGGGTTCGTCGAGCCTGCGGGGCAGCGGCCCGGGTGAGCCGGTCAGTCGGCGAGGCCGAGCACCTCGAGCAGCCAGGCGAGCTCGAACGCGCGCTCGCGCCAGGTGTTGTAGCGGCCCGAGACGCCGCCGTGGCCGGCGACCATCTCGCACTTGAGCAGGGCGTCCGCCCCGACCTCGCGCAGGCGCGCGACCCACTTCGCCGGCTCGACGTACAGCACGCGCGTGTCGTTGAGCGACGTGACGGCGAGGATGCGGGGGTACGCGGCATCCCGGACGTTCTCGTACGGCGAGTACGACTTCATGTAAGCGTACACGTCGGGGTTGTGCAGGGGGTCGCCCCATTCGTCCCATTCGATGACGGTGAGCGGCAGCGACGGGTCGAGGATCGTCGTCAGGGCGTCGACGAAGGGCACGTCAGCGAGGATGCCGGCGAAGAGCTCCGGAGCGAGATTCGCGACGGCGCCCATGAGCAGGCCGCCCGCCGATCCGCCCTCGGCGACGAGCTGCGCGGGGGTCGTGTACCCGGCATCCACCAGGTGCCTGGCCACATCGACGAAGTCGGTGAACGTGTTGCGCTTCGCGAGCAGCTTGCCGTCCTCGTACCACTGCCGGCCCATCTCGCCGCCGCCGCGCACGTGCGCGACGGCGAAGATCACGCCGCGGTCGAGCTCCGACAGCCGCGGCACCGAGAAGCCGGGCTCGATCGAGTGCTCGTACGACCCGTACCCGTACAGGTGCACGGGCCGCGGGGCGGAGCCGGCGTCGCCGAAGGACTTCTTCCACACGAGCGAGACCGGCACCTGCGTGCCGTCCTGCGCGGTCGTCCACACGCGCGCCTGCGCGTAGTCGTCGGGCTCGTACCCACCGAGCACGGGCTGGCGCTTGCGCAGCAGCAGGTCGCCCGACGCGACCTCGTAGTCGTACACCGTGCCCGGGGTCACGAACGAGCCGTAGCCGACGCGCAGAATCGGCGGGGCCCACTCGGGGTTACCGCCGAGACCTGCCGCATACAACTCCTCGTCGAAGTCGAGCTCGTCGACCGCATTGGTCGAATAGTCGAAGAGCCCGAGACGGGGGAGCCCGCCGCGACGATAGCCCAGGACGCCCCAATCGCGGAAGGTCGACAGGCCGAGCAGTCGCTCGCCGGGCTTGTGCGCGACGACGACGGTGCGATCGCCTGCGGGGGTGGATGCGGCGACCCGCACGAGCTCGAAGTCCAGGGCGTCCTGGTTGTGCAGGATGTACAGCACGTCCTCGCCGTCCACGACGGCGTGCTCGGACTCGTACTCGACCCCTTCCGTGCGCGGCCACACGACCCGGGGCTCGGAGCGGAGGTCCGTGGCATCCACGAGCCACTCCTCGGACGTGATCGACGATCCGAGGCCGATCACGAGGTACCGGTCGCTGCGTGTGAACCCGGCACCGACCCAGTACCGCTCGTCGGGCTCGTGGAAGAGCTTCCCGTCGCCCTCGACCGGAGTGCCGATCTCGTGCAGCCACACGGTGTCGGGGCGCCACGCGTCATCGACCGTCGTGTACACGATGAAGCGGCCGTCGGGGGAGAACGATGCTCCGGCGAACGTGCCGGGGATCTCATCCGCGAGATTCTCGCCCGTGATGAGATCGCGGACGCGGATCGTGTACCGCTCGTCGCCCGCGACATCCACGCCGTAGAGCATGCGGTCGCCGTCGTTCGACACCTCGAAGCTGCCGAGCGAGAAGAAGTCATGTCCCTCGGCCTCGACGTTGCCGTCGAGCAGCACCTGCTCGCCCGGGACGTCGGTCTCGGGGGAGAGGGACGGAGGCGTCCAGTCGTCGGTGGATGCCAGGGGTGCACGGCACTGGATGCCGTACTGCCGGCCCTCCCGCGTGCGGCTGTAATACCACCACTCCCCGCGCCGGGTCGGGACCGAGAGGTCGGTCTCGAGCGTGCGCGATTTGATCTCGTCGAAGATCCGCGTCTGCAGCGGCTCGAGGTGCGCCGTGCGCTCGCGCGTATAGGCGTTCTCGGCCTCGAGGTGCGCGATGACCTCGGCATCCTCCTTCGCCCGCAGCCATTCGTACCGGTCTTCGAACTCGTCACCGTGGTGCGTGCGGACGGTGGGTCGCACGGCGGCGACGGGGGCTGCGGATGCGGTCTCTTCGAGGGTCACCCCTCAACGGTAGTCGGCCCGAGTTGACCGGGCGTATGGGGGGTGTAAGGATTCCTACTGGCCGGTTGCCGGTTCCTGAACTCACGGTGAACTCTTCGTTCGTCACGTCGATTCCGTCGACACCCCTCCACTTCCCTCTCCTGGAAAGCGAACGGTGGAAACCGCAACCCTTCTCATCGTCGTTCTGGTGGTCGCACTCGCGCTCTTCTTCGACTTCACCAACGGCTTCCACGACACCGCGAACGCGATGGCGACGCCCATCGCGACGGGAGCACTGAAGCCCAAGGTCGCGGTGCTCCTGGCGGCCATCCTGAACCTCGTCGGCGCGTTCCTGTCGACCGAGGTCGCCAAGACCATCTCGGGCGGGATCATCCGCGAAGAGGATCTCTCGCCGACGATCTTCCCCGCGATCATCTTCGCGGGCCTGATCGGCGCGATCACCTGGAACATGCTGACGTGGCTCCTGGGTCTGCCGTCGAGCTCCTCGCACGCGCTGTTCGGCGGTCTCATCGGCGCGACGATCGTCGGCGCCAGCGCGGCGGCGATCGACTTCGGCGTCGTGCTGTCGAAGATCATCCTCCCCGCCCTGATCGCGCCGGTCACCGCCGGCGTGATCGCGTACGTCGCGACGAAGGTCGCGTACGGCATCACGCGCCGTTACGACTCGAAGCCCGACGGGCGCGACGGATTCCGCGTCGGCCAGATCTTCACGTCCTCTCTCGTCGCGCTCGCGCACGGCACGAACGATGCGCAGAAGACCATGGGTGTCATCACGCTGACCCTCATCGTGGTCGGCATCCAAGACCATCCCGAGCCCGAGCTCTGGGTCATCATCGCGTGCGCCGTCACGATCGCCCTCGGCACCTACATGGGCGGCTGGCGCATCATCCGCACGCTCGGCAAGGGGCTCACCGACGTCAAGCCCGCGCAGGGCTTCTCGGCCGAGGCGTCCACCGCATCGACGATCCTGGCGTCGAGCTTCTTCGGCTTCGCACTCTCGACGACTCAGGTCGCCTCGGGGTCGGTCATCGGCTCGGGCCTCGGGCGACGTGGATCGGTCGTCCGCTGGCGCACGGTCGGCCGGATCGCGGTCGGCTGGGTCCTCACGCTGCCCGCCTCGGGCCTCGTCGGCGGTCTCGCGGCGCTGCTGGTCGTGTGGCTCGGCACGTGGGGCATCGTCATCGACGCGGTGCTCGCCGTCGTGATCATCCTCGGCATCTTCCTGCGCTCGCGGCGCAACCAGGTCACGGCCGGCAACGCGATGAGCGAGGTGGCCGACTCCGGTCTCGCGGTGAAGGTCAAGCGCAATCCGCCGCCCACCCGGCGACAGCGCGCGCTCGCGCGCGAGGCCGAGAAGCGCGCGAAGAAGGAGGAGCGCCGATGAGCATCACGATCGAGTGGTTCGCGTTCGTCGAGGTGTTCCTCGCGGCGATCGTCGGGGCATCCCTCGTCGTCGGCTTCTACGCGCTGGGGCTCCGCCTCCTCGTGCGCGCCGGGCGGATCCCCGTCGTCGCGCCGGCGGAGTTCACCGACGCGATCACGATCATCAGCACGAAGGAGGCCGCTCGGGCCGAGAAGGCCGCGGCGAAGGCCGCGCGCAAGAGTCCGCTCACCGACGGGCAGAAGCGGTTCGCGCTCGTCGGCGCGTACGCCTCGTTCGTGCTGTGCGCCGCGGCCGTGCTCGCGGGCCTGCTCATCCTCCTGCTGCACTGACCCACCCCCGTCGTAGGCTGAACGCATGTCTCACGTGCAGTTCGGGCAGTACCCGTCCGCCCGTCGGATGATCCTGCACCTGAGCGACACGCACCTGCTCGCAGGCGACGCGCTGCTGGGCATCGGCATCGACACCGCAGCCAACCTGCGGCGCACGCTCGAGGCCGTGGAGCGGATGCAGGTGCGTCCCGACGCGATCGTCTTCACGGGCGACCTGACCGATCTCGGCGAGCCCGACGCCTACCGAGTGCTGCGCGACGCGGTCGAGCCGGTCGCCGAGCGCCTCGGTGCTCCGATCGTGTGGGTCGCCGGCAACCACGACGAACGCCCGGCGCTGCGCCGCGGACTGCTCGACCTCGAGCCGACGGAGGAGCCCGTGACGGGCGTGTGGGATCTCGGCGGGCTGCGACTCGTCGCCCTCGACTCGACCGTGCCGGGCTGGCATCACGGTGACCTCGATGCGGGTCAGCTCGCGTGGCTCGCCGGCGTGCTCGAGACCCCCGCACCTCTCGGCACGATCCTCGCACTCCACCACCCGCCGCTGCCGTCGCATGTCCCGCTCTTCGACATCCTCGAACTGCGCGAGCAGTCGCGCTTCGCCGACGTCATCCGCGGCACCGACGTGCGAGCGATCCTCGCGGGTCACCTGCACTATTCGACGAGCGGCATGTTCGCCGGCATCCCCGTGAGCGTCGCGGCGGCGACCTGCTACACCATGAACCTCACGCGGCCCGCGGCGTCGGTGAACGGGATGGATGCCGGTCACTCGTTCCACCTCGTGCACGTCTACGACGAGACGATCACGCACGCCGTGGTCCCCGTCATCGACGCCCCGACGGGCGACTACTTCTCGGAGGAGTGGGTGGCCCGCATGGCCGCGATGACGCCCGAGGAGCGCCTCGAAGTCTTCTCGCGCAAGCCCGTCTAGACATCGCCCCGACGTACAAGGTCGTGGGGACACCGTACGTCTCGTACAGCAGCGATGGATGGTGCGGGGGATACGCTCGTTGCATCCCTTCCACAACGTCGTGACCCACGAGGACGCCCGATGACTGCTGCCGAAACGCGTACAGAGACCGATTCCCTGGGATCCCTCGAGATCCCCGCCGACGCCTACTGGGGCATCCACACCGCCCGCGCGCTCGAGAACTTCCCGATCTCGAAGCGGCCGATCTCGGTCTACAAGGACCTCGTCGTCGCTCTCGCGATGGTCAAGCAGGCTTCGGCGCGGGCGAACCGCGAGATCGGCGTGCTGGACCACGAGCGGGCCGACCTGATCGACCGCGCCGCCCAGCGCGTCATCGACGGCGAGTTCCACGATCAGTTCGTCGTCGGCGTCATCCAGGGCGGCGCCGGCACCTCGACCAACATGAACGCGAACGAGGTCATCACCAACATCGCGCTCGAGCTCGCGGGCCGCGAGAAGGGCGACTACGCGTTCCTCTCGCCGATCGATCACACCAACCGCAGCCAGTCGACGAACGACGTGTACCCGACCGCGATCAAGGTCGGGCTCGGTCTCGACCTGCGCTCGCTCCTGGAGGAGCTCGATCTGCTGCGCAAGGCATTCCTGGCCAAGGCGGTCGAGTTCCACGACGTCCTGAAGGTGGGGCGCACCCAGCTGCAGGATGCCGTGCCCATGACCCTCGGGCAGGAGTTCCACGGCTTCGCCACGACGCTGGGCTACGACCATCAGCGCCTCACCGAGAACGCGTACCTCCTCTACGAGGTGAACATGGGCGCGACCGCGATCGGCACGGGGATCACGACGCACCACGCGTACGCGCCCGCCGTGCTCCGGCACCTTCGCGAGATCAGCGGGCTCGATCTCGACCTCGCGTCCGACATGGTCGAGGCGACGAGCGACACGGGTTCGTTCATGTCGTTCTCGTCGTCCCTCAAGCGCAACGCGATCAAACTCTCGAAGATCTGCAACGACCTGCGGCTCCTCTCGTCAGGTCCACAGGCGGGATTCGGTGAGATCAACCTCCCCGCCCGCCAGGCGGGTTCGAGCATCATGCCCGGCAAGGTCAATCCCGTCATCCCCGAGGTCGTAAATCAGGTCGCGTTCGCCGTCGTCGGCGCGGACACGACCGTCACGATGGCGGTCGAGGCGGGGCAGCTGCAGCTCAACGCGTTCGAGCCCGTCATCGCTCACTCGATCTTCCAGTCGATCACGTGGATGCGCCGCGCGATGTGGACGTTGCGCGTCAACTGCGTCGACGGCATCACGGCCAACCGCGAGCGGCTCGGCGCCATGGTCGGCGCGTCGGTCGGGGTCGTGACGGCCCTCACCCCCTTCATCGGCTACGCCGCGTCGGCGGCGCTCGCCAAGACGGCTCTGCTCACGGGGCGCAACGTCGGAGACCTCGTGATCGAGGCGGGACTCATGTCGGCGGAGGACGTCGCCAAACAGCTCTCCCCGGCGCGTCTGTCGGGCCTCGAGGCGATCACGGCGGCGATCCCGATCCAGCAGGCGGCGGAAGACGTCATCCCCGTAGAGCGTGGATGACGGCCCCTGCTAGCGTTTCTGTGAACATCCTGAGAGGGGACCCGACATGACCGATCCCAACACGCCTCCCGCGCCCGACGCCGGCTCGACCCCGCCCGCCTATACGCCGCCGCCCGCCGACGCTGCCCCGACCGCCTACACGCCGCCCGCGGCCGAGGCGCCGCCCGCGTACGCGCCGCCGGCCGCGGCCGCTCCCGCTTACGAGGCGCCTGCGTACGCGGCAGCCCCGCCCGCCGCCTACGGCGCACCCGCCACGGCGACAGTGCCGGGGCGCACGATGGGCATCGTCGCGTTCATCCTGTCCTTCTTCGTGCAGCTCGTCGCCCTGATCCTGGGCATCGTGGCGCTCGTGCAGAGCCGCAAGGCCGGTCATAAGAACGGCTTCGCCCTCGCGGCGATCATCATCAGCGCCGTGCTCCTCGTGGTCGGCACGATCATCCTGATCTTCGTGATCATCGGTCTGACGGCGGCGGCCGGTATCGCGACCGAGGTCTACACCGCCTGTCAGGCGGTCGACTTCTCGGGTGTGGTGACGGTGCAGGGCGTGCAGGTCGACTGCACCAGCATCAACCGCTGAACCTGAACGGATGAGGGCCCTTCGCTTCGGTGAGGGGCTCTCGTGCGTTTCAGTCCAGGATGCGGCAGTGCGTCGTGAGCTCGCCGATGCCATCGATGCCGACCGTGACGGTCGAGCGGTCGCGCAGGAACACCTGCGGGTCCCGGCTGTAGCCCGCGCCGCCCGGGCTGCCGGTCGAGATGAGGGTTCCCGGCAGGAGAGTGGCCGACTTCGACAGATGCGAGATGAGCGTCGCGACGGGACGCACCATCTGGTCGGTCGAGGCATCCTGCAGCGTGTGACCGTCGAGAACCGTCCAGATATGGAGGTCCTGCGGGTCGGGGATCTCGTCGGCCGTCACGACGTAGGGGCCCGTGGGAGTGAAGCCGTCGAACGACTTGCAGCGTGACCACTGCGCTTCGGAGTACTGGATGTCGCGCGCCGTGATGTCGTTGACGACCGTGTAGCCCCAGACGTGCGCGAGCGCATCGGCGGGGGCGACGTCCTTCGCCGGCGTGCCGATGATCACGCCGAGCTCGGCTTCGTAATCGATCGACTCGCTGAGCGTGCGCGGCCACGCCGTCGTCGCATCGTGGCCCGTGAGAGAGTTCGGCCACAGCACGAACACGGTCGGCGTCGAGTCCGTCTTGAGTCCGAGTTCGCTGGAATGGGCCGCGTAGTTGAGTCCGATCGCGAGGATCACGGGAGGCGCGAGCACCGCAGACGCGAAGCGGAGGTCGGCGACGGGATGCCGCGGCATCCCGCTCACGTCCGCTGCACGCACACGGCCCAGCAGTTCGTCGCCCCCCGCGATGAGCTCTTCGAGGTACTTCGGCGCCCCCGGGAACAGGTCTTCCACGACGATCGCATCGCCTTCGTGGATGACGGCGAGGCGGGGTTCTGCGAACCCGGAACGCACGATGTGGGCGAAGCGCATTCCTCCAAACTACCCGGATGATCCCGACCCGTAGGCTGTGCGCATGACGAACGACCCGAGTGCGCGCCCGTCCCTGACGCCACCCGCATTCCCGTCCGCCCTCGCGCAGCCCCGCGTGCACGCCGGCGCGAGCATTCCGGCTCCCGGCGCGTCGATCGCACCGGTGCCCCTTGGTGCCGCGCCGTCCCGACGCGGACGCTCCGCGCCGATCTGGGCGGCCGCACTCGTCGTGCTCGTGCTCATCGGCCTCGTCGGATACTTCCTCAACGCGATCGGTCCGGGCGCGTCGCTCGTGGGCATGATCGTCGCGCTCATCCCGCTCGCGGCCGTGCTGTTCGCGATCAGGATCATCGATCGATGGGAGCCCGAACCCCGGGGTCTCGTGATCTTCGCGATCGCGTGGGGCGCGGTCGCGTCCGTCGGCATCGCCCTCGGCGTCGACTCCGCCCTGTCGGTCGTCCTCGGAGCTCGCGACAGCGCCGCGGACGACGCGTTCCGCGCGGTCGTGCAGGCTCCCATCGTCGAAGAGCTCGCGAAGGGCCTGGGCGTGTACCTGATCTTCGTCACGGCGCGCCGGGCGTTCGACGGTCCCCTCGACGGCGTCGTCTACGGCGCGCTCGTCGGGGCGGGTTTCGCGTTCACCGAGAACATCCAGTACTTCGCGATCAGCTTCATCGAAGGAGGCGTCGCCGACACCGGCGCGACGTTCTTCGTCCGCGGCATCATGTCTCCGTTCGCGCACGTCATGTTCACGAGCGTGACGGGCTTCGCCCTGGGACTCGCGGCTCGCCGCGGCGCGAAGGCCGGGCGCGCGTTCGGTCCGTGGATGCTCGGCCTCGTCGGCGCGATCATCCTGCATGCCCTCTGGAACGGTTCGACCGTCTTCGGCGACTTCTTCGTCCTCTACCTGACACTTCAGGTGCCGCTGTTCGCGGTGTTCATCATCGGGATCATCGCGCTGCGGCGCGAGGAAGCGCGCCTGACGCGCGCCCGCCTCGGCGACTATGCGGCAGCGGGGTGGTTCACCACGCAGGAGGTCGACATGCTGGCGACGTCGGCGGGCCGCCGCACGGGACTGCAGTGGGCCGCGAGCCTGCGCGGCGACCGCACGGCGATCATGAAGGGATTCATCGCGGATGCCACGGCCCTCGCCGCGGCGCGACAGCGGTCGATCTCGGGCCGCGACCCGCAGGCAGCCGAGGACGAGCACGTCCTCCTCTCGCGCACCGCCGCGGCCCGGGCCGCGCTGTTCGCGCCGTGATGCCGCAGAGGTCTTGACACCGCGCGACGGCGGTCGGCATGCTGGGCACAGGTCAACTCAGCGCCCGGTCGTATCGCAGGCATCGCCGCGACACCGGGCGCTGAGTCTTGGCGCCGCCGGTGTGGATGCGGGCGTGTTCGAGACTTCAGGCGGCTACCGCCCGCTCCGGCGTGTCGTCGCCGCCGTCGTCCTGTCTCCACGCCATTGAACTTCCGGCTCACATCACGATCTCGCGGGACCTGCTGCGGGATCGCCGCGGGCACTGAACTCCCGGTTCCCAGGGGTCTTCGGGGTCGCTGTCGCTCACCCCGGCCATTGAACTTCCGGCTCACACGCGAGAAAGGCTCGACCCCTGGTGTGTGAGCCGGAAGTTCATCACCGTGGAGAGAGTTCTCATGCCGCGGCGACACGCCCGGCCCGGCACATCGTGGCACTGCCTGTGCCGATCTGGGCGACGAGTGCTCCTCGAAGGCTCCGGGGCGAGTGCTCCTCGAAGGCTTCGGCAAGCGGCACGCGTTCGGCCAGAATGGGGCGATGGTCGAAGCCGCCGGGGTCCGGGTCGCATGGCGCGACATCGCGCCTGAGATCCGCGACGCGGCGGCCGACCTCCTCGGCTCGCCGATCATCGAGGCGAGGACGCAGCGCGGCGGGTTCTCGCCCGGTTCGGCCGATCGCGTGGTCTGCGCCGACGGTCGTCGCGCGTTCGTCAAGACCGCGACCGCCGCCGCGAACCCCGAGGTGCTCACGATCCACCGACGCGAAGCGGCTGTGAACGGCATCCTTCCTCCCGGCGTTCCTGCTCCGCGGATGATCGGCGCCGTCGACACGGGGGAGTGGATGCTGCTCGCCTTCGACGATGTCGCCGGCGCTCAGCCGGCCCTGCCCTGGACGGACGTCGACGTCCGGGCGACGGTCGCCGCGATCGACAGTGTGCGGAGCGCGCCCCTCGACGAGCGCGCCGGAGCGGTGTTGCCTGCCGCCGACGTCGAGCTCGCCGGGCTGACGTCCGCGTGGGCACGTATCGTCCAGGATCCCGCGGGCATGCGCGCCGAGGATCTCCCGCGCGAGGCCGACGCTTGGGCCGCCGACGACACCCTCGTCGGGCTCCACGGCGACGCGCTCGTGCACTACGACATCCGCGCCGACAACACCCTCATCCGGCCCGGGGGCGATGCCGTGCTCGTGGACTGGCCGTGGGCTCTGCGCGGCGCCGGCTGGATCGATCTCGTCCAGCTCGGTTTCAACATCCGCCTCCACGATCCGGGGTTCGACGTCGAAAGGCTCGTGAGGGAGCACCCTGCGTTCGCCGGTGTGCCGCCGCAGCACGTCACGCGGCTGCTCATCGTGTTCGGTGGCTTCCTGCTCCACAAGTCGCGAGAGCCCGACCCGCCCGGCCTGCCGACGCTGCGGGCCTTCCAGCGCGCGCAAGCCCGCGCGATCCTCGAATGGGTCGCCGAGCGCTCGTCGCGTTGACCCGGCATCCCTGCTCGGGTTGGATGGAACCATGACAGATCGCACAAAGCCCGAGTTCGACGCCCCCGAGGGCCCCGCCCCCACGGAGCTCGTCATCCGCGACATCATCGTGGGCGACGGCGCCGAGGCCAAGCCCGGCGACACCGTGACCGTGCACTACGCAGGCGTCGAGTACGAGTCCGGAGAGGAGTTCGACTCGTCCTGGGGGCGTGGCGAGAGCATCCAGTTCCCGCTCCGCGGCCTCATCCAGGGCTGGCAGGACGGCATTCCGGGCATGAAGGAGGGCGGTCGTCGCGAGCTCGTGATCCCGCCGCACCTCGCCTACGGTCCCGCAGGCGGACACTTCCTCGGCGGCAAGACCCTCGTCTTCATCATTGACCTCATCAAGGTCGGCTGAGCGTTCGTTCTCAGGGAGGGGCGGATGCTGCGGCATCCGCCCCTTCGTCGTTGCTCGAAGAATTTTCCATTCACGGGAATGAAGACGGCGACGAATGCTGTTGGCTCCAGGGAACCTGCCCCATCCATCACGGAGGACACCCCATGACCACGAACACGATCGACATCCCCGGCTACAAGACCGGCACCTGGGTGCTGGACCCCGCGCACAGCGAGGTGGGCTTCACCGTGCGCCACATGATGATCTCGAAGGTGCGCGGCCACTTCAACCTCAAGAACGCGACGCTCGTCGCGCCCGAGAACCCGCTCGAAGCCAAGGTCGAGGCGCATGTCGACGCGACGTCGCTCGACACCAAGGACGAGGGCCGCGACCAGCACCTGCGCTCGGCCGACTTCTTCGACGTCGAGAACCACCCGTCGATCGACTTCGTCTCGACCGGTGTCCGCGTCGAGGACGGCGAGTTCCTCGTCGACGGCGACCTCACGATCCGCGGCACGACCAAGCCGGTCACGTTCGAGTTCGACTTCGGCGGCTTCGGCGCCGACCCGTGGGGCAACTACAAGGCGGGCGCGACCGCCAAGACGGTCATCAACCGCGAGGACTTCGGCCTGACGTGGAACGCCGCTCTCGAGACCGGCGGAGTGCTCGTCGGCAAGGACGTCACGATCACGCTCGACCTGCAGGGCGCGCACCAGGCGTAAGCACGTTTCGACGGAGGGGGGTGGATCCCGCGGCATCCACCCCCCTTCGTCGTCTCACCCCGACACGGCGACCGTCTCGCGGACGCTGGACCCGCTCTCGACGAGGTCGGCGTGCGCGTGCGCGACGGCACGGCGCGACACCTTGCGCTCGCGCGTCGATCCGTCGACCGACGTGAAGTGCTCCGTCGAGTCGCTGTCGCTGAGGTAGACCGGCTGCACGATGGTCCAGTCGAGCTCGGACCCCCGCAGCACGCCCTCCTGGATCTCGCTGTCGATGATCTGCGGGCGGATCATGAGCGCGAACAGCAGACGGTCGCCGAACGTCAGCATGTCGCGCGAGGCGCCCACACCGTAGGACGACTGCACGACGAGGCGCTGGATGCCGGCGCGGCGCGCAGCCGTCACGATCGCCGCGGTGCCACGCGAGCGGATGTCGTCCGCCGTGCCCTTCGCGCCGCGCAGCCGCACGCGCAGCGGGGGCTCGGAGATGCCGAGGGTAACGACGATCGCGTCGTGACCGGGCAGGAGCCGGTCGAGGAGTGCGGCGTCGGTCGCGTCGCCGTCGACCCGCTCGAGGCCCGGCCGGGGTTCGAGGGTCGTCGCGCTGCGCGACAACGCGCTCACCGCGTGCCCGCGTTCGAGGAGGACGTCGGTGACGGCACGGCCGGATCCGCCGGTGGCGCCGATGACGAGGATTCGCATGAGGGTGTCCTTTCGGTGGTGGATGCCTCGACTCTGGCGCGTCCGGGTTGGATGATCTATCGTCAGAAGTGCCGATTGTGTGATCATTCGTCCAGGAGGCGTCATGGATCTGCCATGGGAGCAGCGGGATCCGCTCACCGAAGCGCTCTATCAGGTCCGCATGAGCGGCGCGTTCTACTCGTGGACCGAGTCGTCGGGCGACGGCAGCGTCGCGATGCCCGAAGTGCCGACGACGCTGAGCTTCCACGTCATCGCGCGCGGGACGGCGTATCTCGAGGTCGACGGCGAGGAGCCCGTCGCGGTGCACGCGGGCGAGATGGCGCTCGTGCCGCGCGGAATCGGCCATCGCGTGTCGACGTCTCCGGGCGCCAGGCTGCTCGGCAGTGCCGAGGAGCTCCCGCAGACGATGCTCGGCGATCACTTCTCGGTGCTGCGCATCGGGCCCGATGATGTCGCCCCGCACCTGTCGCTGCTGTGCGGCGTGATCTCGTTCGATTCGCCCGGAGCCCAGCAGGTGCTGGACGTGCTGCCGCGGATCATCCGCGTCGACAGCCGCGATCGCCCCGTCATGGCCGCCCTCGTGCCGCTCCTCTCGAGCGAAGTGCTCGATCCGCGACCGGGAGGCGAGGCGGTCGCGACGCGGCTCGCGGACGTTCTCGTCATCGAGACGGTGCGGGCGTGGCTGGCTGCCGACCCCGACCTGCAGACCGGCTGGCTCGCCGCTCTGCGCGACCCCGAGATCGGCTCCGTGCTGGCCGCGATCCATCGCGAGCCGGGGCGACCGTGGACGCTCGGCGAGCTCGCCGCGACGGCGGCGATGTCGCGCTCGGCGTTCGCCGCGCGGTTCACCGCGGTCGCGGGTCTTCCCGCCATGAAGTACGTCGCGCAGTGGCGCATGCGCGCAGCGCGGCACAGGCTCGCGGCGGGCGACACCGTGGCATCCGTCGCCCTCGCCTTCGGCTACGGATCGGAGGCCGCGTTCAGCCGCGCGTACGCGCGGACGACGGGCGAGACGCCGGGACGGGTGCGTCGGCGGGCGGCGTGATGCTCTCGCGACGCGAGAACGCCCGCAGCCGGTCCTGCGCGAGCAGGATGCCCGCGAAGACGACGAGCGCACCGACCGGCTCGTTCCACGTGATCTCTTCACCGAGGACGAGGATTCCCAGCGCCACACCGACGACCGGCGTGATGTATGTGACGGTGGATGCCCGGGTCGGCCCCCACGCGCGCAACGCGTTCTGGTTCCAGATGTAGGCGACGCCGGTGCCGAGGCAGCCGAGCAGCACGACGCTGCCGATGATCCACGGATCGAGCGTGACCGGGGTCAGCGCGAGCACGGGGGTGAGCACGACCATGATCGCGGCGGCGATGCCGATGTTGAGGAACGAGAACACGAGCGCGCTCATGCCGGTGTCCGAGACGAACTTGCGCATGTAGGCGAGGCTGAACCCGTAGCAGGCCGTCGCGCCGAGGATCGCGAGCTGCGCGACGAGGCTCTGGTTGAGATCGAGTCCCTGCCACGGCGCGATGATGACCATGACGCCGAGAATGCCGACGAGGATGCCCGCGATCTGCACGGGCTTGAGCTTCTCGACACGGAAGACGGCCCACGCCATGACGGCCGTCATGATGGGCGTCGTGGCGTTGTAGATGCTGGCGAGACCGCTCGTGACGTGCTGCTGCGCCCACGAGAACAGCAGGAACGGCACGACGCAGAACGAGATCGCGAGCACCGTCATGTGCAGCCAGATCTTGAGGCGGCGGGGGAGCGGATCGCGCCGCAGGGCGACGAAGAGGCCGAGCGTCAGGCCGCCGAGCACCAGCCGCGACCACGCGACCTGCGCGGGCGAGATCCCCGTGAGCGCGACCTTCATGAACAGGAAGCTCGAACCCCACACGATCCCGCACAGCACGAACTGCACCGCGACGGACGTCGGGGATGGAGTGCGCAGGGCCGGGGTGGTCACCCGCCGACTCTAGACCCGGGATCCGGCCCTGGGAGACGCTGACGGATGCGACGTCCGAAATCCGCCGACGTATGGCTGTCAGGGCACGGGGTTCGCGGCGTCGTAGTCCTGGAATCTCGGGCTCAGCCGCACGAGGGTCGCGACGAGCCCCATGATGACGAGCCCGCCCAACAGGGGTGGGAACCACAGCGCTGTCGCGGTCGCCAGCACGCCCGCGTAGAGAGCCCCGACGCGCGGACCGCCCGCGACGACGACGATGAAGATGCCCTGCAGGCGCCCGCGGATCGAGTCGGGCACCGCGGCCAGCACCATCGTGTTGCGGAAGATCGCGCTGACGTTGTCGGCCGCGCCGGCCGCGGCGAGCGTCAGAACCGCAGCGATGATGAGGACGACGTTGGGGGATGCGGCATCCACGGTCTCCGGCGCGAACCAGCCGAGCGCGGCGGCGCCCAGCACCAGTCCGAAGGCGAGGATCGCGCCCCCGTACGCGATGATCGCCCGCTCGATGCCGAGACCCTGGCGCCGCACGCGCCCCACCGGTCCCGAGAACAGGCTCGAGAGGAAGGCGCCGGCGGCGATGGATGCCGTCAGCACGCCGGTCGTGATGGGTCCGCCGCCCAGCAGCAGGGCGCCGATCGCGGGGAAGAGTGCGATCGGGTGCCCGAACGTCATCGCGATGATGTCGAGGATGAACTGGAGGCGGATGTTGCCCGCGCGCTTGAGGAACCGCCATCCGTCCTTGAGCGACTCGAGCCCGGGCCGCACGATCTCGCCCTCGGGTTTGATGCTCGGCAGAGTCCAGAGGCCGAGGAACAGGCTCAGCATGAGGACGACGTCGATCGTGTACGTCCATGCGTAGCCCGACACCGCGACGAGCACGCCGGCGAGCGCGGGGCCGCCCATCACCATGATCCCCATCGTGATCCCGCCGAGGGCGGAGGCCGCGGGGAGCAGATCGCGGGGAATGAGTCGCGGCACGATCGACTGGCGTGCCGCCATCACGATCGAGTTCGCCGCGGAGTTCACGATCGACAGCGCGTAGAGCCACCAGACGGTCTCCAGCTGCCCCCAGGCGAGGATCGCAAGCAGCAGTGTCGAGGCGAAGGTCACGGTCGCGGCGATGAGCGCGACACGGCGACGGTCGAAGGCGTCCGCGAGCATCCCGCCGTAGAGGCCCGCCAGGATCATCGGCACGAGCCCCGCGAAGGCGACCATCGAGACGGCGAACGTCGAGCCCGTCAGGTCGAACATGTGCAGCATGATCGCGACGATCGTGAGCTGCCCGCCGAGTCCGGCGAGAGTGGATCCGATCCACATCCGTGTGAAGGCGGGGCTGACCTGGAAGGGCCTCAGGTCGATGAAATGGTCGCGGCGCAGACGCGCCATCACGACGAGAACTCGTGGTGGGGCATCCATCGATGCTATCGACCCGCGCGATTAGCCCGGCCCGCAGGCGACTGGTAGACTCTTCAGGTTGCCGTTCGATCGGCCGCGGATGAAGAGAGCCCGCACATCAGGTGACGGGCGCCGCGCAATGAAGAGGAAGGGGATCCCATCTATGGCACTCGAAGCAGACGTCAAGAAGGCGATCATCGAAGAGTACGCGACGCACCCCGGTGACACCGGATCCCCCGAGGTGCAGGTCGCGATGCTGACGCAGCGCATCAAGGACCTCACCGAGCACCTCAAGGAGCACAAGCACGACCACCACTCGCGTCGTGGTCTGTTCCTCATGGTCGGTCAGCGCCGTCGCCTCCTGGGCTACCTCCAGGAGATCGACATCAACCGCTACCGTTCGCTCATCGAGCGTCTGGGCCTCCGTCGATAAGGCAGAGCGACTGAGCGTATATCGCGCAGAACATTCTTGGAAGGCCCGTCCCACGGTGTGGGGCGGGCCTTCACCTTTGCCGGCTCGCACCCGCCGTGTTCGCCGCGTGTACATCGCGGAGGGGCGCGGTGACAGTCGGGCCCCGGGCGCGGAGAGGGGCGGGGGTCAGGATGCCGCGGCGCGCGCCGCGACGAGGTCGGGGTGGTGGATCGCCGCGACGTCGGGGTGCGCGCGCAGGCGCGACTTCAGCGCGTTCTCGCCGTAGAGCGCGTGAATGCGGTTCGTCGGATCCTGCGTGACGCCGTGTGCCTCGGCCGCGAGCTCCGCCGGCAGCTCGATGATCGGCAGCCGCGCGTCGAGCGCCGGGTTGAAGAAGAACGGCACCGAGATGCGGTAGTCCGGCGCCGTCGGTGAGATGACGCGGTGGTTCGTCGCCGTCAGGTAGCCCTGCGTCGCGTACTCCATGAGCTCGCCGATGTTGACCACGAACGCACCCGGGACGGACGGTGCATCCACCCACTCTCCGTCACGCTGCACCTGCAGGCCGCCCTTGCCGGGCTCGACCCACAGCAGGGTCAGCACACCCGAGTCCTTGTGGGCGCCGACGCCCTGCTGCGGTGTCGGATCGCTCTTGCCGGGGTACTTCACGATCTTGATGAGCGTCTCGGGCTCGCCGAAGTCCCGGTCGAAGAACGACTCCTCGGCGCCGAGGGATGCCGCCCACGCGCGCAGGAGTTTGCGGGCGACGCCGGAGAGGTGATCGTGCCACTCGGCCACGACCTCCTGAAGCTCGGGCTGAGCGGCCGGCCACAGGTTCGGGCCCGTGAGGCGGAAGAAGTCCGGGGCGTCCGGATCGGTGACCGCTTCGCGCTCGGGACCGATGTCGATCTGCTCGCGCCAGTCGACCTTGCCCTGCGTGCGCTCGCCGCCGACGCGGGTGTAGCCGCGGAAGTGGGGGCTCGTGACGTTCTCGATCGCGAGCTTGTCGGCCTCGGGGAGGGCGAAGAAGTCGAGCGCCGCCTGGTGCAGACGCGCCTCGAGCTCGGGGGTGACACCCGTGCCCGTGAGGTAGAAGAACCCGACGTCGTGGGTGGCGGCACGCAGGTCGTCACGGAAGCGGGCTGCCTCGTCCGGCCCCTGGTCGAGGCGGGAGAGGTCGAGGATCGGCAGGTTCAGCTCGGTCATCCGTCGAGCGTAAGCCGCCTGCCGAGGCTCGGCGCTTTTGTTACGGGGGATGCCTTGTGGCGGGCGATTTGGGACCTCGATCGTCATGAGAGTAAGGTCAGGCTTGCCTTATCTAAGGCCATTCTTACTTTCGAGAGATCCCGTGCTCGCGACATTCCTCATCGGCCTGCGTGAAGGCCTCGAAGCGGCGCTCGTCGTCGGCATCCTCGTCGCGTACCTCACGCGTCTGGATCGCCGCGACGTCCTTCCGCGTCTGTGGGTCGGCGTGGGTCTCGCGATCGCGCTCGCCCTCGCGATCGGCGCGATCTTCACCTTCGGTGCCTACGCGCTCACGTTCGAGGCGCAGGAGCTCATCGGCGGGCTGCTGTCGCTCCTGGCCGTCGCCATGGTCACCTGGATGATCTTCTGGATGCAGCGCTCAGCGCGCACCATGAAGCGCTCGCTCGAGGGTGGGATCGATCGAGCGCTCGCGACAGGTGGTCTGTGGGGGATCGTCGTCATCGGGTTCGTGTCGGTCGCACGCGAGGGCGTCGAGACGACGCTGCTGCTGTGGGCGATGGTGCAGGACTTCGGGGACGCCCCGACGGCGCTCCTGGGCGCCGTGCTCGGGATCCTCGCCGCCGTCGTGCTCGGATGGCTGCTCGCGCGCGGCATGGTCCGGCTCGATCTGCGCGTCTTCTTCACCTGGACGGGCGCGTTCCTCGTCGTGGTCGCGGCCGGCGTTCTCGCGTACGCGATCCACGATCTGCAGGAGGCCGGCGCACTGCCGGGCCCCTTCGGACCGATGGCTCCGATCGATCCCGCAACGGGAGCCGTCGCCGTCGGCTGGGCGGGGTTCCCGTTCGGCTGGGCGTTCGACCTCTCGGCCGTCATCCCGCCCGGCAGCGCGCTCGCCGCACTGCTGCAGGCGACCATCGGCTTCATGCCGGTGATGTCGTGGCTGCAGGTCATCTCGTGGGCGGTGTATGTCGCCGTGGTCGGAATCTTCTGGGCCCGCGGCATCCGTCGTCCTTCTCCCACAGCTTCCTCCCCGGCATCCGTTCCGTCACAGCAAGGAGCCTCATGAACACCCACCGCCTTGTCGGCGCCGCAGCCCTCGCGGGCGTCGGCGCACTCGTCCTCGCGGGATGCGTCGCGCGAGCCGACGTCGCCGCATCCGACGCACTGACGGTCACCTCGACCGCCGACGGCTGCGAGGTGTCCGCGGCCACTGCGACCAGCGGCACGCTCGCGTTCGACGTCACGAACGAGGGCGACGAGGTGACGGAGTTCTACCTCCTCGCCGACGACGGGCTGCGCATCGTCGGCGAGGTCGAGAACATCGCGCCCGGGGCGTCGCGCACGCTCACCGTCGTCGCACAGCCGGGCGAGTACTTCACGCTCTGCAAGCCGGGCATGCTCGGCGAGGGAGTGGGCCGCACCGGATTCTCGGTGTCGGGCGACGCCGTCGCGATCGACGGGGAGGATGCCGAGCTCAAGCAGCAGGCGGTCGACCTGTACGCGGCGTTCGTCAAGGATCAGGTCGAGAACCTCGTGCCGCAGGTCGACGCACTCGTGACCGCGTACGAGTCGGGCGACGACGGGACGGCGAAGACGCTCTTCCCGCAGGTCCGCGCGTACTACGAGCGCATCGAGCCCATCGCCGAGGCGCTCGGCGACCTCGACCCCAAGATCGACTACCGCGAGGTCGACGCCGTCGCAGAGGGGCTCGACTGGACGGGCTTCCACCGCATCGAGAAGGACCTGTGGGTCCCCGCGCAGGACGCGCTCAACGCCGACGGCGAGACGCCCGCGTGGCAGGACTGGGCACCGTCGACGCCCGAGGAGCGCGCCGCCTTCGGCGACCAGCTCGTGTCCGACATCGCCGAGCTCGACGCGTACGTGCACTCCGACGACTTCCAGGCGGCACTCGACAGCCAGGGAGTCGCGGGGCTCTCGAACGGCGCCATCGCGCTGCTCGACGAGGTCGCGACGGGCAAGATCACGGGCGAGGAGGACTGGTGGTCGGGCACGGACCTCTGGGACTTCGCCGCCAACGTCGAAGGCTCCAAGATGGCGTTCTCGCTCGTGAGCGACTTCGCCGCCGCCCAGGGCGACGACGGCGCCGCGCTCGTCGACGAGATCGACGGGGGATACACCGCCCTCGAGGAGTCGCTCGCGACCCACGGCTCGCTGGCTTCGGGCTTCATCTTCTACCCTGAGCTGACCGATGCCGACAAGCGCGAGCTGACCGATCTGCTCAACGCGCTCGCCGAGCCGCTCTCGCAGCTCACGGTGACCGTCCTGGAGTGATGTGACCGAGGCCCCATCAGCAGCCGACGCCCCGGCCCCCGACGAGGGGGCCGGGGTTTCCGGCGTGTCGCGGCGCGGACTGTTCGGGCTCGCGATCGGCGCAGGCGCCGCCGGGATCGCGATCGGGGCGGGGGCGGGTGCGACCGCCGGTGTCGCGGTCGGACGAGCGCGGGCGGAGGATGCCGCGGCATCCGTCTACGACTTCTTCGGCGCTCATCAGGCGGGCATCACGACACCCGTGCAGGATCACCTGCACTTCGCGTCGTTCGACATGATGGCCCGCACCGGCCGCGACGACCTCGTCGCTCTGCTGCAGGACTGGACGTATGCCGCGTCGCGCATGACCCAGGGGCTCGAGGTGAGCGCGACCGGCGCCGTCGGCGGTTCGCCCGAGGCGCCGCCCGACGACACCGGCGAAGCGCAGGGTCTGGCCGCGAGCGGTCTCACGATCACCTTCGGATTCGGCCCCACGCTGTTCGAGCTCGACGGGGTCGATCGCTACGGCATCGCCGCGCAGCGGCCGGTGGGTCTGGTCAAGCTGCCCTCGTTCCTCGGCGATGATCTCCAGCCCGACGAGTCCGGCGGCGATTTGTTCGTCCAGGCATGCGCCGACGATCCGCAGGTCGCCGTGCATGCCGTGCGCAACCTCAGTCGCATCGCGTTCGGCCGAGCGCGGCTGCGCTGGTCGCAGCTCGGATTCGGACGCACCTCGCGCACGACCGCCTCCCAGGCCACGCCGCGCAACCTCTTCGGGTTCAAGGACGGCACGGCGAACATCCTCGCGAGCGATTCGGCAGCGCTCGACGAGCACGTGTGGGTCGCATCCTCCGACGACCCCGTGTGGATGGCCGGCGGCTCGTACCTCGTCGCCCGCAAGATCGCGATGCTCATCGAGACGTGGGACCGCGTCAGGCTCTCGGAGCAGGACGCGATCATCGGCCGCGACAAGGGCGAGGGTGCTCCGCTGTCGGGCGGCGATGAGTTCACGGATCCCGACTTCACGGCGACGGATGCTTCGGGCGCCGCCGCGATCCCCGCGACGAGCCATGTGCGGCTCGCGCATCCGGAGTTCAACGACGGCTTGCGGATCCTCCGTCGCGGATACAACTACGTCGACGGCAACAACGACCTCGGACGACTCGACGCGGGGCTGTTCTTTCTGTCGTACCAGCGCTCGCCCGAGCAGTTCGTGCGTCTGCAGCGCGCACTGTCGACCGACGTGATGAACGAGTACATCCGCCACGTCGGCTCGGGCGTGTGGGCCGTGCCGCCCGGCGTGCAGCCCGGCTCGTTCGTCGGGGCCGGGCTGTTCGCCTGAGCTGCAAGACTGGCTTTCCGTTCTCGTGGCGAGCAGCCGGCGTCGGCGTGTCGCGCTTCGCGGACAGTGTCTCTTATCGCTACGGAACTTCCGGTTCACACGGTGTCTGGCAGGCGGTGAACTTCCGGTTCACGCGATCGTGCGACGGGCAGTGAACTTCCGGTTCACACGGTCGTGCGACGGGGCGGTGAACTTCCGGTTCACACGGGCCTCCGGCCGGGCGGCGAGCTTCCGGTACACCCGCGATCGACGTGTGAGCGGGAAGTTCATCAGCGTAGAGAACGAACGTCGTCCGGAGCGACACGCCGGTGCAGCAGCGAACGGCGGTGAATCACCTCCGGAGCGACACGCCGCTGTAGCGGCGAACGGCGGTGAATCACCTACGGGGCGGCGCGAGCACGGCGGCGGCGGCGCGATCCTCCACGCCGAGCTTCGAGATCGCGGACGCCGCGTCCTCGATTCAGCCGTTCTGGCGGGGGTCCGCCGGCAGGACGCGCGGTGCTTCGCGGGGTCGGCGCGACCCCGTCGGGTCGCTGCGGCGGCCTTCGCGTCCTGCGAGCATGGGATCGCTGAACAGCCAACCCGGTCGCGGCTCGATGAGCGGGCGGAAGACCGTGCGCACGGGTTTCGTCGCCAGCCCGAGCGCGATGAGCACGGAGAGGACGATCACGATCGGCAGCCACAGCCACGTGGGGTCCAGATTGCGCAGCACGCCCGACTCGCGGAACGGGTAGAGCACGAACGAGTGCAGCAGGTAGACGTACATCGTGTACTGGCCGAAGTGCGTCCAGAAGTGCGTACGCCGCGGAACGAGAGCGAAGAACGCCGCCGAGAGCACGATCGCGACCGCCATGAGCGCGAGGCGCACGCCGCCGGCCCACCACTGGGTTCCGCCGATCGACGAGTAGTTCGCGTCGTAGAAGAGCCATTCGCGCAGGTTCATGGCGCGGAACTCGTCGATGAAGACCCACGCGACGAACCCCGCCACCGTGAACAGCCCGCCGCCCACGACGAAGACCCACCACGGTCGGTCCCGCAGCAGCCTCAGGCGATCGACGATGTCGTGCTCGCGCAGCCACCAGCCGAGCGTGAAGAACGGCAGCAGCCCGAGGGTGCGCGAGAGCGAGAAGGTCGAATCGACGTTGGGCAGGTAGCCCGCGCCGATCGAGATCGCGAGCGTCCACAGCAGCGGCCAGCGCAGCAGGGCGAGGTAGGGCAGCACGAGCCGGAAGATGCCGAGCGCGAGCAGGAACCACAGCGTCCACGACGGCTCGGTGAGGTTGGGGTTCGCCTGCCCCTCGACGAGCCACTTCGTGAGGGTCCAGATGCCCTCGAAGATGACGTACGGCACGAGGATGTCGGTGATCACGCGCGCCATCTGCCGCTTCGACGGCGCGTCGGACTTGGAGAAGTAACCCGAGATGATCGCGAACGCCGGCATGTGGAATGCGTAGACGACCAGGTAGAGGCCGAGCGCGATGTCGGAGTCGTACGTCAGGCGCTGGGTCGCGTGACCCAGGACCACGAGCACGATGCACGCGAAGCGCGCGTTGTCCCAGAACGGCACACGGCGCTTGGCGCGTGACACCCGCGTCGTTCCCGTGGTCGGAGGCTGGGTCGGTTCAGTCATGAGGCGTTGCCCACCCTATCCTGGGGGTCACCCCCGGATCGAAGGAGATCGCATGCCCGACGCCCCCGTGCGCAACGTGTCGACCGGAGCCGTCCGCGGCGTGACGGCCGACGGGATCGATCGATTCCTCGGCATCCCCTACGCGGCCCCGCCGTTCCAGGAGCGCCGCTTCGAGCCGCCGCAGCCCGCCGCAGCGTGGGAGGGCGAGCGGGATGCCTCGGCCTTCGGCCCCACGGCGCCGCAGGCGCCCTACGGCGGCGGCCTCGAGGACTATCTCCCGACGGTCGAGATCCCGGGCGACGACATCCTGACCGCCAACGTGTGGACGCCGGGCGGCACGGGCCTGCCGGTGCTCGTCTTCGTGCACGGCGGCGCGCTCACGCGCGGATCGGCGGCCCTCGCAGCCTACGACGGTAGGACCTTCGCGCGGCACGGGGTCGTCTACGTCTCTGTCCAGTACCGGCTCGGGCAGGAGGGGTTCGCCGTGCTCCCCGAGGTGCCGCAGAACCTCGGCGTGCTCGACGTCGAGGCGGCCCTGCGCTGGGTGCGGGCGGAGATCGCCGCGTTCGGGGGCGATCCCGCGAACGTCACGGTGATGGGGCACTCCGCGGGGGCGAACGTGCTCGCCGCGGCCCTCGCACTGCCGCACGCGAAAGAGCTCTTCGATCAGGCGATCCTGCAGAGTGGACCACTTGTCGCGCAGCCGCCGAAGAAGGCGGCGCGCATGACGCTCGAGGTCGCGAACAGGCTCGGCGTCCCGGCATCCCGCGACGGCTTCTCGCACGAGACGCCCGCGAAGCTCGTCGAGACGCAGACGGCCATCGCCGCAGGCGGCTCGCCCTTGGGCGGCGGGCCGACCGTGGCGCTCGCGGTCGGTGGCGACGCGGTACCCACGAGCCCGCTCGACGCGCTGCTCGCGGGCGCGAGCCGCGGCATCCCCGTCCTCATCGGCTCGACGAGCGAGGAGTACCGTCTCTGGTTCGTGCCGAGCGGCGCGCTCGACAAGATCCGCCGCGCGACCCTCACGATCGCGCGACTCGCGGCCGGCGTGCCCGCGCGGGTGGTGAAGGCCCACCGTCGCCGTCGCCCTGATGCGACGCCGGGAGAGGTGCTCGGCGAGATCGTCGGCGACATGCTGCTGCGGGGTCCGCTCACGCGCTTCGCCGACAGCCGTATCGCCGCCGACGCCGGCACCTGGGTGTACGAGTTCCGGTGGCGCAGCCCCGTGGGCGGCCTCGGCGCGGCGCACGGCATGGAGCTCGGCTTCGTGTTCGACGCGATCGAGACGCCCGACGCGATCGCGCTCGCGGGAGCGGATGCTCCGCAGAGGCTCGCCGACGCGATGCACTCCGCGTGGGTGTCGTTCGTGAAGAGCGGGGATCCCGGATGGCAGGCGTGGTCGGCGCGCAGGCCCGTCCAGGCGTTCGACGCCGACGGCGGTCACATCGACTACGCGCCGCGCGCAGACGAGCTCGAGGGGCTCCCTACGCGATAGTCTCGACGGCGCCATGACCACGATCGACCCTGCTCTCGCCCTCGACCAGGACATTCCCGACATCGACTGGCACGTGTTTCCCGAAGGCACGGTGCGGGATGCCTTCGCCGCGCCGAGCGGGCTGCTCGCGCGCGTCGTGCTCGGGCCGGAGGGCGCTGAGCGCGTCGTCCTCATCCCCGGCGTCGCCGGGTCGAAGGAGGACTTCGTCCGCATCTTCCCGCTGCTCGCCGACGCGGGCTACCGCGTCGAGTCGTACGACATCGCGGGCCACTGGGAATCGGTGGATGCGGGTCCCGCCCACCTCGATCCGCCGAGCGAGCACTACGACCGTCAGCTCTTCGTCGACGACCTCATCGCGATCCTCGAGGACGGTGACGGCCCGGCGCATGTGCTCGGGTACAGCTTCGCGGGGCTCGTCGCCGAGCTCGGTCTCGTACAGCGGCCCGACCTCTTCCGCAGTCTCACTCTGATGGCGGCACCGCCGGCGGTGGGTCAGGTGTTCAAGGGCGTCAAGCACATCGGCCCCATCTCGGACATGCCCCCGCACCGCGCGGCCGGGCTCATCCTGTGGGGGATCCGCTACAACCTCAACCGAACGCCCCCGCGGCGGATCGCGTTCGTGCGTGAGCGCCTCGCGGTGACGAAGCGGACGGCGATCGACGACGTCGTCGGGATCATGATGACGATGCCCGACATCGTCGCGGAGGTCGCGGCATCCCCGGTCCCGAAGCTCATCGCCGTCGGCGAGAGCGACCTGTGGCCCATCCCGCAGCACGCGGAGTACGCCGACCGGATCGGTGCGACGCTCGCCGTCTACGAGACCGGCCACGCGCCGTGCGAGACGGCGCCGCACCAGCTCGTGCGCGACATGCTGCGGATGTTCGATTCCGTTCGTTGAGCGACACGCGACGGGAATAGATTCGTGCGGCAGGCGTTCTACGAGATACATTCATTTGCATAGAATCGCCGACGGAGACCCCGCCGACGCAGAAGCGGAGAGATCGTGAACGACACCACCACGTGGCCGGGAATGCAGTTCGGCATCTTCACGGTGAGCGACATCACCGAAGACCCGACCGACGGTCGCACGCCCAGCGAGGCCGAGAAGATCCGCAACACGGTGACACTCGCGAAGCACGCCGAAGAGGTCGGGCTCGACGTCTTCGCCCTCGGCGAGCACCACAACCCGCCGTTCTGGTCGTCGTCGCCCACGACGACGCTCGCGTACATCGCCGCCCAGACCGAACGCCTCATCATGTCGACGGCGACGACGCTCATCACGACGAACGACCCGGTGAAGATCGCCGAGGACTTCGCGATGCTGCAGCACGTCTCGGGCGGCCGCGCCGATCTCATGCTCGGCCGCGGCAACACCGGGCCGGTGTATCCGTGGTTCGGTCAGGACATCCGTCAGGGCCTGCCGCTCGCGATCGAGAACTACAACCTCCTGCACCGCCTCTGGCGCGAGGACGTGGTGGACTGGGAGGGGAAGTTCCGCTCGCCGCTGCAGGGGTTCACGTCGACGCCCCGCCCGCTCGACGGCGTCGCGCCGTTCGTGTGGCACGGGTCGATCCGCACGCCCGAGATCGCCGAGCAGGCCGCGTATTACGGCGACGGGTTCTTCGCGAACAACATCTTCTGGCCCAAGGAGCACTACCAGCGCCTCGTGACGCTGTACCGCCAGCGCTTCGCGCACTACGGCCACGGCACGCCCGAGCAGGCGATCGTGGGCCTGGGCGGTCAGGTGTTCATGGCGGCGAAGTCGCAGGACGCCGTCGCGCAGTTCCGCCCGTACTTCGACAACGCGCCCGTCTACGGCCACGGCCCGAGCCTCGAGGACTTCAGCGAGATGACTCCGCTCACCGTCGGCTCGCCGCAGCAGGTGATCGACCGGTACGCCTCGATGCGCGAGACGTTCGGCGACTACCAGCGCCAGCTCTTCCTCATCGACCACGCGGGTCTGCCGCTCAAGACGGTGCTCGAGCAGCTCGACATCCTCGGCGGCGAGGTCGTGCCGGTGCTCCGCAAGGAGCTGGCGAAGGACCGTCCGGCGGATGTTCCGGATGCCCCGACCCACGCCAACCTCGTCGAGAGGGCCGGCGGTGCCCGCGAGGCTCGGCCCAACGCGAACCGCGGCGACAACCTGACGGGCGGCTCGCCGTACCAGGACACTCCGGCACCCGCCGGCGCGTCGTTCGGGATCGGTCGGTGACCCGATGACCGCGCAGAACGCACGCCGCATCGCGGTCGTCTCGGCAGGGCTCTCCAACCCCTCGTCGACGCGGCTCCTGGCCGACCGGCTGGTCGCCGCCACCATCGCGCAGCTCGCCGAGCAGGGCATCGAGGCCGAGGCCGACGTGTTCGAGCTGCGGGACTACGCGCACGACATCACGAACAACCTCCTGACGGGTTTCGCGCCGCCGGCACTCGAATCGATGGTCAACACCGTCGTGTCGGCTGACGCCGTTATCGCGGTGACCCCGATCTTCTCGACGAGCTACTCGGGTCTGTTCAAGTCGTTCATCGACGTGCTCGACCCGGACGCGCTCACGGGCAAGCCCGTCCTCATCGGCGCGAACGCCGGCACGGCGCGGCACTCGCTCGCGATCGACTACGCCATCCGGCCGCTGTTCGCCTACCTGCACGCCGAGCCGGTCTCGACGGGTGTATTCGCGGCGTCCAGCGACTGGGGCGCCTCGGGCGACCAGGTCGCGCCGCTCGGCGAGCGGATCGAACGCGGCGCGCGCGAACTCGCCGAAGCGATCGCACGGAAGCAGCCCGCGGCATCCGCCGATCCCTTCGACCCCGCCAACTACCTCGGCGAGGGCCGCTCGTTCGGTCATCTGCTCGGCGGCCTCGCGGGGGAGTAGGAGAAGCCGCTCCCAGGAGGCCCTGATACCGTCGGGAGACGGAGTCGGTTCGGCCCCCGAAACGGGAAGAGGCCTCGTGGCTCCCCAGCATCCCCTCATTCTCGGCGTCGTCGGCTCCTCCCTGAAGCCGGACGAACGACGTGTGCCGATCCATCCCGGACACCTCGAGCGCATCCCAGCCGAGTTGCGCTCGAGGATCTTGCTCGAGAAGGGCTATGGCGAGCGATTCGGCATCCCCGACGACGAGCTCAGGCCGCTCGTCGGCGGCCTGATCGATCGTTCGGAGCTCTTCGCGACGGCCGATGTGCTGCTCCTGCCGAAGCCCCAGCATGCCGATCTGCGGGAGATGCGCGACGGACAGGTGCTCTGGGGCTGGCCGCACCTCGTCCAGGACGAGACCATGACGCAGATCGCCCTCGACAAGCACCTCACGGTCATCGCCTTCGAGGCGATGAACCACTGGGGGAGCGACGGCACGTTCGGGTTGCACGTGTTCCACATGAACAACGAGATCGCGGGCTACTGCTCTGTGCTCCACGCGCTGCAGCTCTGCGGCTCGACGGGCGACTACGGCCGCCGACTGACGGCCGTCGTCATCGGGTTCGGAGCGACCGCGCGTGGCGCCGTGACCGCGCTGCGGGCGCACGGCGTCCACGATGTCCGCGTGCTCACCAACCGTGCGACGGCGTCGGTCGCCGCGCCGATCCACGCGGCGCAGATCATCCAGTTCGATCACGACGGACCGTACCTGAGCGAAGTCATCACCGACGAAGGGCGTGTGCCGCTGGCACCGTTCCTGGCCGAGAGCGACATCGTCGTGAACTGCACCCTTCAGGACCCCAATCGTCCGCTGCTGTATCTCAAGACCGACGACCTCGACGCCTTCCGGCCGGGCAGCCTCATCGTCGACGTGTCGTGCGACGAGGGCATGGGGTTCGAGTGGGCGAAGCCGACGAGCTTCGCCGACCCGATGCTCACGGTCGGCGGGAGCATCAACTACTACGCCGTGGACCACAGCCCGTCGTACCTGTGGAACTCCGCGAGCTGGGAGATCAGCGAGGCGCTGCTCGGCTTCCTGCCGACGGTCATGGCCGGTCCCGATGCCTGGCGCGGCGACGATACGCTCTCGCGCGCGATCGAAGTCGACCGGGGAGACGTGCACAACGCGGCGATCCTCGAGTTCCAGAACCGCGACTCCGAGCGACCGTACGCGGTCACCGCCCCCTAGTCCCCATCAGAGGGCGATGTCGGACGGGGTCGCGAGTTCACGCCACTCGTGGGGTCGGGCCGCGCTCGCGACGAGCACGTCGGCGACGACGAGCGGTCCGAGGTCGATGCGGGTGAGCTCGGCGATGTCGGCGATTGGCACCTGGAACGTGCGGAACGCCCCGAGAGCGGCGACCGTCGCCGCGTCGTCGATGAGCTCGCTCTGATCGAGTACGAAGCCGGCGGCCGCCAGAGCGTCGTCCTGGACCCACGCGGCGATCTTCCAGAAGCGGAGCGGAATCCGGATGCCGCGATACGGCGGATCATCGTCGTCGAGCATCGGGGCGGTGAACACCGAGACCCGTCGGTCCGTCGCATCCGCGTACTGCAGCACGTGGTCTTCGAGACCGAGCCAGAGGTCCTTCGACTGGTTGAAGTCCGCGGCCTGCGGCGCGGCATTGGGATACGCGAAGGTCGCTTCGGTCGCCGCGCGCGCCTCGGCGTCGGTGCCCCAGCCCGGATCGCGGCGGCGGACGAGGTGCCCGCGATCGAGGTCGTTGCGGGCGTACACCGCCGGACCCGCCTGCTCGTCGACAGGGACCCGCGGATCGAGGTGCCAGTCGCCCGTGCGAGGGACCTCCTTCAGCGACGCGCCGTCGATGTTGACTCCCGTCACGGCCGCGAGCCGCCGCTGCGGGTCGAGCGCGACCGAGAACCTCGGGTAGTCGAGCACGCGGGTCTCGGTGGCCGCCGCGGGGAGCGGCACCGTCACCTCGAGGAATCGATCGTCGTAGCCCATGCATCCATCCTGTCGCCTGTCACCGACGTGCAGACGGTGATCCTTCCTCGGGGCCGTGCAGATCGGCGGGAGGTGTCGGCGACACGCCGGGTGGTGGATGCTGCGGGGCGGCGTGTCGCGGGGTTGTCCCGCCGATCTGCACGTTCGGGTTCTTTCTGGTCGGATCAGCGCCAGCGGTACTCCGTCTCGGGGCGCCCGACCTTGCCGTAGCGCGGCACGCGCTCTGCCCGGCCGCTGTCGACGAGGTGCTCGAGATAGCGTCGCGCGGCGACCCGCGACATGGTCAGCCGCTCCGCCGTCTCCGTCGCGGACGCAGGGCCGTGCCGGCGCACGTCGGCGCTCACGAGCTCGAGCGTCTCGGACGAGAGCCCCTTCGGCAGCGGTGCGGTGCCCGCGGGTCGCAGTGCCGACAGCAGCGCATCGATCTCGGCCTGCGTCGCTTCGCCGGCTGCCGCGCGCATGCGCGTGCGGTACTCCCGGTACTGCTCGAGGCGGTCGCGGAACGCCGCAAACGCGAACGGCTTCACGAGGTACTGGGTCGCGCCCAGCGCGACGACCTGGCGCACGATGTCGGCGTCGCGCACCCCCGTGATCGCGATGACGTCGACGTCCGCGGCGCGCGCCCGAAGGTGGCGGAGCACGTCGAGACCCGTGCCGTCGGGCATCGTCATGTCGAGCAGGACGAGATCGATCGGCGCGGCGTCCGCTTCGGGCTCGAGGATCCGGGCGAGCGCCGCCCGCGCACCGGCGCACTCGGCGACGACCCGGAAGTCGTCGAGTCGCTCGACATAGGACCGATGCAGCTCGAGCGCGAGGGCCTCGTCATCGACGATCGCGACGTTGATCACTCGGGCCTCCCCGAGGGCAGCACCGCGCGGAACGTCGTCGGCGATCCCTCGTCGAGATCGAGAGTGCCTCCGATGTCCTCGATGACCGCGCGCGCGAGGGCGAGTCCGACGCCGCGCCCCGCGACATCCGCCTGCTTCGTCGAGAACCCGCGCTCGAAGATGCGCTCCCGGAGATCCGGCGGCACGCCGTCGCCCGAGTCCGACACGACGAGCACGAGCGCTTGGTGGGCCGCGGGCGTCATCGACAGCCGCACCCACCGCGGCTCCGGTCCTGTCGCAGCCGCGTCGAGGGCGTTGTCGATGAGGTTGCCGACGACCGCGACGGCATCGATCGGTGGCAGAAGCGAACGCGGGGCATCGGGATGGATATCCGCCGACCACGCGATCCCGCGCTCGCGGGCTTGTGCGGCTTTGCCGAGCAGCAGTGCGCCGACGGTGGGATCGCCCTGCGTGCGTGCCGCGACCTGGTCGACGAGCACCTGGCTCTGGCTCGCCGACTCGGTCAGGAGCTCGACGGCTTCATCGCTTCGGCCGAGTTCGATCAGGGCGACGGCGGTGTGCATGCGGTTGCCGTGCTCGTGCGTCTGCGCGCGCAGCGCGTCGCCGAGCGTGCGCATCGACTCGGCCGACGCGAGCGTGTCGCGCACCGCGCCCGCCGGCAGGTCGCCCGTGACGCGACGCGTCGCGCGGCGCGCGAGGACGGCCCCGATGTATCCCGCCACCACCAGGGCCGCAGCGACGGCGACGGCGACCAGGATGCGGGGGAGCGCGGATGCCGTGATGCTCCCGATGGTCACCCCCGCAGAGACCCATCCGACGAGTTCGCCGTCGTCCTCGATCGGCACGATGGTGCGGATCGACGGACCGAGCGTGCCCGCGAACTCCTCCGTCAGCGCCGTCGCGCTCGCCGGCATCGTGCCGATGTAGTGCTTGCCGATCTCGTCGACGTCGCGATGGGTGATCCGGATGCCCGAGGTGTCCATGATGGTCACGAAGTCGATCCGGGCATCCGCCATGACGTCCTCCGCGAGCGGCTGCAGCAGCGCGGTCGGTTCGTCGGCGGCCACGCCCGCGACGACGTCCGGGGAGTGCGCGAGCGTCTGCGCGACGGCCTGCGTGACGCGCTCGGCCTCGGCGCGCGCCGCGCGCTGGCTCTCCAGCAGCAGCAGGCCGGCCGTGAGGAGGGCGAGGACCACGACGGCGGCGATGAGGGCGAGGAAGACGCGGGATGCCGCGCTCCGACCCTGTGCTCGAGCCACGTCGCCCGCCTCTCCGGACGCGCCATCGGCATCCGGCATCCATCCGATCACACATGGCGGTGCGCGGCGAGAGACCAATACGACCACAACTCCTCCCGTGCCCTCGGAGAGCTGAGAGTGGAGCCACCGCCGAAGGAGGCGGCCCGAACAACGACCGTTCACCCAGGAGGCGACCATGGCTCTCACGACATCCTCGTTCAAGCTCCCCGGCTACAACTGGCGCCGCGGCAAGACCTCGTGGGACAGACACACGTGGCTCTACGTCTCGGTCATCATCGCCGTCGTGCTGGGTGCTGCGGTCGGCCTCATCTGGCCGTCGTTCGCCGAGAGCCTGGAGCCCATCGGAAAGGCGTTCGTCAACCTCATCAAGATGATGATCGCGCCGATCATCTTCTGCACGATCGTCGTGGGGGTCGGATCGATCGCGAAGGCGGCGACGGTCGGCAAGATCGGCGGGCTCGCGCTCTTGTACTTCATGATCATGACGACGTTCGCGCTGTTCATCGGTCTCGTCGTCGGCAACATCATCCACCCGGGTGAAGGGCTCGACATGACGAGCGCGACCTACGACACGTCGAACGTCGAGGCCAAGACGACGACCGAGTTCATCATGGGGATCATCCCCACGACGTTCTTCTCGGCCTTCACGGGCGAGAGCGTGCTGCAGGTGCTCTTCATCGCTCTGCTCGTCGGATTCGCGCTGCAGCAGCTCGGCAAGAAGGGCGAGCCGATCATGTTCGCCGTCAAGCAGCTGCAGATCCTCGTCTTCCGCATCCTCGGCATGATCCTGTGGCTCGCGCCGCTGGGCGCGTTCGGCGCGATCGCGGCGGTCGTCGGGAAGACCGGATTCGCGGCGATCGTGAGCCTCGGCATCCTCATGATCGCGTTCTACATCACGTGTGCACTGTTCATCTTCGGGATCCTCGGCACGATGCTCTACGCCGTCGCGCGGATCAACATCTTCAGCCTCATGAAGTACCTCGCCCGGGAGTACCTGCTGATCGTCGGCACGTCGTCGTCGGAGTCGGCGCTGCCGCGCCTCATCGCCAAGATGGAGCACCTCGGCGTCTCGAAGCCCGTCGTGGGCATCACGGTTCCCACCGGGTATTCGTTCAACCTCGACGGCACCGCGATCTACCTCACGATGGCGTCGCTGTTCATCGCGGCGGGCATGGGCACGCCGATGTCGATCCCCGAGCAGATCGGCCTGCTGGTGTTCATGGTCATCGCCTCGAAGGGAGCGGCCGGCGTGACGGGAGCGGGCCTGGCGACCCTCGCCGGTGGTCTGCAGGCCTTCCGCCCCGACCTCGTGAACGGCGTCGGCGTCATCGTCGGCATCGACCGCTTCATGTCCGAGGGGCGCGCCGTCACGAACTTCACCGGCAACGCCGTCGCGACGGTGCTCATCGGCACCTGGACGAAGGAGTTCGACAAGGAGCAGGCGCGGGCGGTGCTCGCCGGGCTGCGGCCGTTCGACGAGTCGACGCTCTCGGGCGACGACCACGACGGCATGTCGACGGCGACGGATGCCGTGGGCACGTTCGGTCTCGAAGAGGCTGCCGTGACCGAGGCCGCCGCGAAGGAGGAGCGCCTGCGCGACCGCGAACGCGCGGTCGCCGGCATCCACTGACTCGATCCTTCCCGAGGCCCGCTCCTGTCTTCTCGGAGCGGGCCTCACCCGTGCAGATCGGCGGGAGCTCGACGTGACACGCCGTGACCGGGATGCTGCCACCCGGCGCGTCGTCGACGGCCCCCGCCGATCTGCACGATCGCCGGGCACTCAGTCCGCGCGGCGGAGCCGCCGGGCGAGGATCGCGTCGATCGCCAGGCCCAGACCGATCGCCAGGACGACCGACACGACCACCGCGGCGACCGGGCCGCCGGGCAGGATCGCCGCGACGACGGCGCCGATGAGCGCCTGGTACGCGGCCCACGCGAGGGCGGCGACGCCGGCGATGCCGAGATACCGAGGAGCCGGGATGCGGGTCGCCCCTGCGGTCAGGTTGACGGCGAGCCGCGCGAACGGGATGAATCGCGCCGTGAAGAGCACGAGCGCCGCGCGCCGCTGCAGGCGTGCCTGCGCCCATGAGAATGCGGATCGGATGCGGGGGCGTCGCATCCATCGCCATCTCTCGAGTCCGATCGTGCGGCCGACGAGGTAGCAGAGCGCGTCGCCGCACACCGCCGCGATGGCCGCAACGAGGATGACCGCCCACAGCAGCGGTTCGCCCTGCGCGACGGCGAGAGCGCCGAAGGCCGTCACCGCGGCCTCGCCCGGCACGACGACGAGCAACGCATCGGCGAACACCAGTGCGAACAGCAACGCGAGCGCCCACGGGCTCTGCGCGATCCACGCCAGCAGCTCGTCGACCACGGGCTCCTTTGTAGTTCTCGCCGGTGAACGGCAGACCAACGGCGATCGCTCTCGATGACACGCGTCGGAGCATCCGGTGAACACCGCGCGGTGGGGCGTCGCCCGTCGCCGCGGCGCCTCCACCCTGGACGCATGAGAGTCGCGATTCTCGCCGAGTCCTTCCTTCCGCACATGAACGGAGTGACGGGTTCCGTCCTCCAGGTCCTGGCGCATCTGCGTCGCGAGGGCCACGAAGCGCTCGTCATCGCTCCGGGGTCGCAGGAGCCCGCGACGCTGGACGGCGTGCGCACCGAGCTCCTGCGCTCGGTGGCGCTGCCCTCCTACCCGCAGGTGCGCATCGCCGTCGCGCGCGCCGCCCGGCTCACGTCGGTGCTCGCCGACTTCCGCCCCGATGTCATGCACCTGGCATCGCCCTTCGTGCTGGGCTGGCAGGGTCTCGCGGCGGCGGACGCGCTCGGCGTGCCGACCGTCGCGGTGTACCAGACGGATGTCGTCGCCTACGCCGAGAAGTACGGCGTGCCTGCGCTCGCGGCGCTCGGAACACGCCACCTCGTGCGGCTGCATCGTCGCTCCACCCTCACGCTCGCGCCCTCGTCGCCCGCCGCCCTGCGGCTCGAAGCGCTCGGCATCGACCGCGTTCGCCGGTGGGGACGCGGGGTGGATGCCGAGCGATTCGCTCCGCAGCGACGAGACGAATCGTGGCGCCGGGACGTCGCGCCCGGCGAGGTGCTGATCGGCTACGTCGGGCGCCTGGCCCCTGAGAAGCAGGTCGAGGATCTCGTCGCGCTGAGCGACATCCCGGGCACACGGCTCGTGATCGTCGGCGACGGCCCGTCTCGAGCGCGGCTCGAAGAGCTCCTGCCTCGTGCGCTGTTCCTGGGCTTCCGCGGCGGTGAGGAGCTGGCCACGATCGTCGCGAGCCTCGACGTCTTCGTCCATCCCGGCGAGCATGAGACCTTCGGACAGACGCTCCAGGAGGCGTTCGCGAGCGGCGTGCCCGTCGTCGCGACGGGCCGAGGCGGCCCCGTGGATCTCGTCCGCAGCAGCGTCGACGGGTGGCTCTATCGTCCCGGCGACCTCGCGGATCTCCGTGCGCGGGTCACGGATCTCGTGGGCGACGAGGGCAAGCGCCGCGCGTTCGGCCTCGCCGCTCGCGAGGGCGTGCTGCCGCGGTCGTGGTCGGCGCTGGGCGCCGAGCTCGTCGACCACTACGACGATGCGAGGATGCTGCGTCCCCTCGACGACGCACTCCTCGCGCGCGGCGCGACGCGCCCTTCCCCACTCGCGAGCGCGCCCGCGAAGACCGCGCGGTGGAGCCGCTACGTCGCCCTCGGCGATTCGCTCACCGAAGGCCTGTGCGACACGTCGCGCATGTCGCCGGGGGAGTACCGCGGGTGGGCGGATCGCCTCGCGCACCTGCTGGCCCATGCCGGCTCAGGCGGCGGCGACCTGCGCTTCGCCAATCTCGCGGTTCGCAGCCGCCGCGTGCGCGACCTCACCGGCGGGCAGGTCGCCCGGGCGCTCGCGCTCAAGCCCGACCTCGTGTCGATCCTGATGGGGGCCAACGATCTGGTGAGCGCGGGCGCTGACCCCGTGCGTCTCGCAGCCGAGCTCGAGGCATCCGTCCGCCTCCTCCGCGCGTCGGGGATCGACGTCCTGCTCGTCACGCCGTTCCTGCCGCGGCGGATCACCGCCCTCGTCTTCGCCCGGCGATTCGCGACCTACGCGTCCGAGCTGCGACGCATCGCCGCGGCGCACAGCGCCATGCTGCTCGATCTCGAGGCGCATCCCTCGATCGGCGAACTCGAGATGTGGGCGGACGACAAGGTCCACCTCCGCTCACGCGGCCATCGCTTCCTCGCGTACCGCGCGGCGGAGGCACTCGGGGTGCCGGACGCCGAAGCGCTCGGCCTGCTCGACGACGCCCTGCACGCGGACGACGATCGACCGGCTCCGGGAACCTGGATGACGCGCGACGCGCTCCCGTGGGTGTGGCGCCGCGTGCGCGGTCGCACGGCGGGCGACGGCCTCGTCGCCAAGCACGACGACTACGTCCGCATCCGCCGCGGTCGCTCGATCTCGGATCGCGTGTCCGGCTGACTCAGCTGTCGCCGAGCGGCTCGAGGTCGTCGGCTTCGACGTCGCCGTCGAGGGGCTCTTCCTGCGGGCCGGAGCCGTCGAGGTCGGGAAGCTCGTCGGCTTCCTCGGTGATCTCGTTGAAGGTGGGGTCGAAGACCATGGCGGATGCCTCCTAGCCGCTCTTGCGACGGAACTCGCGCTTGGTGACCGCGCCGTGCGTGCCGTGGACGGCCGAGTCGCCGTCGAGGTGCGCCTCGCCCTCGCGGTGGTGCGCGTTCTTCTTGTCGAGCGCCTCCTTGAACTTGCGCTTCATCTCCTCGGAGGCGGCGGTCTTGTCGTCGGTGCTCATGAGGCCAGCCTACGCACGCGCTCCGCACGGGGCCAGCAATAGGGCGTTCCGGCCGCCGCTGGTAGGCTTGTGCGGGTTGCCTTCGGGCGATCCGCTCAATTCAACATGAGCTCACGGAGCAGGCCGGCAGGATGCTGGTCTCCTGTGGTGGTCTTCCAGCCGTCGATCTCGCCATCGACGTCTGGAAGCCTTCCACTGGTGACCAGCGCAAGCGCATCATCCTGGCGTGCTGAAATCTGCCTGTTCCTGCTCCTTCGTATGATCTCGCACGCCACACGGGCGGGCGAGTCGAAACAAAGAAGGAGAGACCTCTTGGAAGGTCCTGAAATCACCGCCGCTGAAGCCGTTCTCGACAACGGCCGCTTCGGCACCCGTACCATCCGGTTCGAAACCGGTCGTCTCGCACAGCAGTCGCAGGGCGCGGTCGCCGCGTACATCGACGAAGAGACGATGATCTTGTCGGCCACGAGCGCCGGCAAGCACCCGCGCGAAGGCTTCGACTTCTTCCCGCTGACCGTCGACGTCGAAGAGCGCTCGTACGCCGCGGGCAAGATCCCCGGCTCGTTCTTCCGCCGTGAGGGTCGCCCCTCGACCGAGGCGATCCTCGTCTGCCGTCTCATCGACCGCCCGCTGCGCCCGTCGTTCGTCGACGGCCTCCGCAACGAGGTGCAGATCGTCGTGACCGTGCTCTCGATCGCTCCGGGCGAGTACTACGACGCGCTCGCGATCAACGCGGCATCCCTCTCGACGCAGATCTCGGGTCTGCCGTTCTCGGGTCCGATCGCCGGCGTCCGCCTCGCGCTCATCCCGGGCCACGGCGAGCACGCCGACCAGTGGGTCGCGTTCCCCAACGCCGCGCAGGTCGACGAGGCCGTCTTCGACCTCATGGTCGCCGGCCGCGTGCTGGCCGACGGCGAAGTCGCGATCATGATGGTCGAGGCCGAGGCCACCGAGAACAGCTGGAACCTCATCAAGGCCGGCGCCACCAAGCCGAGCGAAGAGGTCGTCGCGCAGGGCCTCGAGGCCTCGAAGCCCTTCATCAAGGAGCTGGTCGCCGCGCAGAACGTCGTGGCGAACACCGCCGCGAAGGAGATCCAGCCCTACCCGGTCTTCCCCGCGTACAGCCAGGAGGTCTACGACTTCGTCGCCGGCCGCTCCTACGACCGCCTCGTGCCGGTGTACCAGATCGCCGACAAGCAGGAGCGTCAGAGCGCGGATGACGCGATCAAGGACGACGTCAAGGCACAGCTCCTCGCCGCCGTCGAGGCGGGGGAGCTCCCCGCTGTCGCGACGCTCGAGTTCTCGGCCGCCTACAAGTCGGTGACCAAGACGATCGTGCGCGGCCGCATCCTCACCGAGGGCGTGCGCATCGACGGTCGCGGTCTCGCCGACATCCGTCCGCTCGACGCCGAGGTGCAGGTCATCCCGCGCGTCCACGGCTCGGCGATCTTCCAGCGCGGCGAGACCCAGATCCTGGGTGTCACGACGCTCAACATGCTCAAGATGGAGCAGCAGATCGACTCGCTGTCGCCCACGACGAGCAAGCGCTACATGCACCACTACAACTTCCCGCCCTACTCGACCGGTGAGACCGGCCGGGTCGGTTCGCCGAAGCGTCGCGAGATCGGGCACGGCTTCCTCGCCGAGCGCGCCCTCGTGCCGGTGCTGCCCAGCCGCGAGGAGTTCCCCTACGCGATCCGTCAGGTGTCCGAGGCCCTCGGCTCGAACGGCTCGACGTCGATGGGCTCGGTCTGCGCCTCGACCCTGTCGCTCCTCAACGCCGGTGTGCCGTTGCGCGCACCGGTCGCGGGCATCGCGATGGGTCTCGTCTCGGACGAGGTCGACGGCCAGACGCGCTACGCCGCGCTGACCGACATCCTCGGCGCCGAGGACGCCCTCGGCGACATGGACTTCAAGGTCGCCGGCACGAGCGAGTTCGTCACCGCGATCCAGCTCGACACGAAGCTCGACGGCATCCCGTCGTCGGTCCTCGCCGCCGCGCTGACGCAGGCGCACGAGGCTCGCATCACGATCCTCAACGTCCTGAACGAGGCGATCGACGGACCGGACGAGATGGCACCGACGGCGCCCCGCGTCATCAGCGTCCAGATCCCGGTCGACAAGATCGGCGAGCTCATCGGGCCCAAGGGCAAGACGATCAACGCGATCCAGGATGAGACCGGCGCGCAGATCTCGATCGAAGAGGACGGCACGGTCTACATCGGTGCGACCGACGGCCCCTCGGCCGAGGCCGCCCGCGCGCAGGTCAACGCGATCGCGAACCCGACGAACCCCGAGGTCGGCGAGCAGTTCCTCGGAACCGTCGTCAAGATCGCGACGTTCGGCGCGTTCGTGTCGCTCCTGCCGGGCAAGGACGGCCTGCTGCACGTCAGCGAGGTCCGCAAGCTCGCCGGCGGCAAGCGCGTCGAGAACGTCGAAGACGTGCTCGGCGTCGGCCAGAAGATCCTCGTCAAGATCACGAAGATCGACGACCGCGGCAAGCTGTCGCTCGAGCCCGTGCTCGAAGAGGCTGCTGACCAGGAGGGCTCTGCTGCTGCCAGCGAGGGTCCCGGGGACGCGCCCGCCGAGGGCTGATCCTCCGTGCTCGACCGGATGCCCGTTCCTCTTCCGAGGAGCGGGCATCCGTCGTCTGTCCGCCGTTCGGGGGACAGGGGAGGGAATGATAGCGCGTCCGTGACGAAAGCGTTATGGAATGTTTACCGCTTGTACGACTCATTGCACGGAAGTGTCCGCGGCCTGCCCTACTCTCTAACTACCGCGCCGGGGGGCACGGGCGAAAAGTGGTCACGAGGATTCCGCTGACGGATCATCGTGAGGGGGTGGGACATGAGTGTTTTCGGCGTCGGCTCTGCCGTCTCGGCGAAGAGCGCTCCTGAGCGCGTCCCCGCGGTCCACCCTTCCGCACCGATCCCCGTGCAGGGGCCCGGCGTCGGTGCCGGTGTGCGCGTCCCGCTGGGCGAGGGCGGCCCGGCCGTCTTCCCCCTCATCCTCGGCGGCGCCGAGTTCGGCTGGAACGTCGATCTCGAATCGAGCCACGAGATCCTCGACTCGTACGTCGAACTCGGCGGCAACGCGGTGCACACCGCCGATCGTTACTCGGGCGGCCGCAGCGAGCACATCATCGGCCAGTGGATCCACTCCCGCGGACTCCGCGACGACATCGTGCTCGGCGTCCGCGTCGGCGGGCACGCCGACAACCCCGGGCTCGACTCGGTCAACCTCGTGCGGGCGGTCGAGGCATCCCTCACCCGGCTTCGCACCGACCGCATCGACGTCCTGTACCTCGACGCGACGGCGGATCAGACCACCGCCCTCGAAGACACCCTCGCGACCGCTGAGTGGCTCGTCGAAACGGGCAAGGCTCGGGCGATCGGCGCCGTCGGATACACCGCGGCGCAGCTCGTCGAGGCTCGCATCTTCTCGTCGGCCGGATACCCCCGCATCACGGTCCTCGACGTCCCGTTCAACGTCGTGCGTCGGCACGAGTTCGACCCCGACCTGAGGCTCGTCGTCGGTGCCCAGGGCATCGCCGTGACGCCGTCGCACGCACTCGAGCACGGCTTCCTCGCGGGGCGCCACCGCTCGCGTGCCCGTTCCAGCCTGTCGGTGCGGGGCGCGCAGATCGCGGCGAACCTCAACCGCCGCGGCAGTCGCACGCTGCGAGCACTCGATGCGGTCGGTGCCGAGCTCGGGGTTCCGGATGCCGCGGTCGCCGTGGCCTGGCTGCTCGCTCAGAAGCTCGTGACGGCGCCGATCGTCAACGCGTACGCACCGGAGCACGTCGAGGAGCTCGTGCAGGGAGTCGGCGTGCGGCTCAACCGCGGCCAGCTCGCCGACATCGCCCGCGCGTCGGAGTGAGTCGCGGGTCCGGTCGCGACATCGGGATCGTGACGTAGGGTGGAAGAGCGCCCCGATCGGGTGCATGGCCCCCGACGAAGCGAGCTGCGTGACGCATTACATCTATCTCGTGCGCCATGGTGAGCATCAGGACGCCGAGTACGGACTCTCCGACGGCCCCCTCTCGCCGCGCGGCAGGCGTCAGGCATCCCTCCTCGCCGACCGTCTGTCAGGAGTCGCGTTCGACGCAGTCTGGCACTCGCCGCTCATGCGTGCGTCGCAGACGGCCAAGGCCGTCGCCGAGCGCATGCCGTCGGCGTCCCCTGAGCCGTCCGCGCTGCTCTTCGACTGCGTGCCGACCGGCATGACCGACGAGACGCCCGCTGCCTTCGAGCCGTTCTTCGGATCGGTGACCGAGGCGGAGGTCGAGGCGGGGCGCGCGCAGATGGCCGACGCCGTCTCGGAGTTCCTCGTGCGCAAGAGCGGCGAGGTGCATGAGCTCATCATCACGCACAACTTCGTCATCGGCTGGTTCGTGCGAGAGGTGCTGCAGGCGCCGGACTGGCGATGGATGACGCTCAACCAGGCGCACTGCGGGCTGACGGTGCTCGCGCAGAAGCAGGGGCGCCCGTGGACGCTCGTCTCGCACAACGACCTCGCGCACCTGCCCGTCGAGCTGCGTACGGGTCTGCCGGACGACTATCCGGTCTGATCCGGCGTCTCCACCGGGATCGGCTCTTTCGGGAGCTTGCGCACCTTCGACCGCCGCCGGCGGCGCTGCGGGATCATCGAGCGCATCTCCTCGAGCTTGCCGAAGCAGAGCAGGCGGTCCTCGCCCTCGAGAGCGACGTTCTTGCGCGGGTTCGGGATGACCGTCGCCCCGCGGTGCAGCGTGAGCACCGTGATGTCGCGCTCCCACAATCCCGACTCGCCCAGTGTCTTGCCGACGAGGTCGGCGTCGCCGTGCACGAGGAGTTCGGCCACGCCGTAGCCGGTCGAGACGGTGAGCCGTTGGCGCACGTCGATCTCGGGGAACCCGACCTGGTTGGCGATGTAGTCGATGATCGCACCGGCGACATCGAGGTTCGTCGCCGTCTCGATGCCCTGCAACCCGGGGGAGGAGTTGACCTCCATGACCAGCGGACCGTCCGAGCCCATGAGCATGTCCACGCCCGCGACCTTGAGGCCCATGATCTGGGCGGACCGCACGGCGGCCTCTTCGTATTCGGGCGTGAGTTCGACTGCCTCGACCGACCCGCCGCGGTGCACATTGCTGCGGAACTCGTCGCCCTGCGCGCTGCGACGCATTGCCGCGACGACGCGGTCGCCGACGACGAGCGCGCGGATGTCGCGGCCGCGGCTCTCGGCGATGAAGCGCTGGATGAGCACGTTCTGCCGTGTCGAGTGCAGCGTCTCGATGATCGCCTCGGCGACCTTGATCTCGGGCGCGAGGATGACGCCGATGCCCTGCGTGCCCTCGAGCAGCTTGATGACGACGGGTGCGCCGCCGACGCGCTCGATCGCGGGGCGGACGTCCGCGCGGTTGCGCACGAACGCCGTCGCCGGCATGTCGATGTTGTGGCGGGAGAGGATCTGCGTCGCCCGGAGCTTGTCGCGTGCGTTCGAGATGCCGTTCGCCGTGTTGGGCGTGTAGACGTCCATCTGCTCGAACTGGCGCACGACGGCTGTGCCGAAGTACGTGATGGAGTTGCCGATGCGGGGGAGCACGGCGTCGTAGTCCGACAGCGGACGACCCCGGTACTGCAGGTCGGGCTCGTCGCCCGAGAGGTCGATCGCGAAGCGGAGGGTGTCGAGGATGCGGACGTCGTGACCGCGCTGCAGCGCTGCAGCCTTGAGACGCTGGGTGGAGTACGCGCGCGGCGCGCGCGACAGGAGGGCGAGCTTCATGCCGGATTCCTGGGAGGATCGAGGGGTGACGGACCGCATCCATTCAAACACTCTCGTGGGCTGGCGCGAGTGGGTGAGCCTGCCCGACGCGGAAATCGAGTGGATGAAGGCCAAGCTCGACACGGGGGCGCGCTCATCCGCGCTGCACGCGGTCAACATCGAGGAGTTCGAGCGGAATGGCGAGACCTGGGTGCGCTGCGACATCCGCCCGTGGCAGCATTCGATCCACGACGGCACGACGCTCGAGCTGCCCGTGCACGACGTGCGCCGCATCCGCAGCTCGTCGGGTCATTCGCAGCGGCGCTACGTCGTGCTGATGCGCATCGGCCTGCCGGGTCGTGAGGTCACCACCGAGGTGACGCTGACCAACCGCGACAAGATGGGCTTCCGCATCCTCATCGGCCGCCAGGCGCTCCGCCACGGTTTCGTCGTGGACTCGAAGCGCTCGTTCCTGGGCGGGCGCGCGCCGAAGGCGATCCGCCGTCGCAACCGCGGAATCCTGGACTAGCCGATCGGCTTGCCGTACCAGCGCGTCGCGTTGGGGTTGTCGTTGTAGCGCTCGATCGCGACGAATCCGGTCGCCGCGTACAGACCCGCCGCCGCCTCGAGCGAGTGGTGCGTGTCGAGCACGAGCTCGCGAGCTCCGAGGTCGATCGCGCGACGTTCGAGCTCGGCGAGCAGCAGTCGTCCCCACCCGCGTCCGCGGGTCTCGGGACGCAGATAAAGATGCTTGACCTCGTAGCGACCGGCGTCGAGCAGACGGATGCCGCCGCATCCCACGAACGCTCCTTCGTCGTCCTGCACGACGAGGAAGACGCCCGCGGGGGGCGTGAAGGCGGCGGCATCCGGGTACTTCCGCGTGTACACGACGTTCTGGTGCGCGAAGCCGATCTCGCGGGAGTCGAAGTACTCCGCGAGCAGCGCGTGGGCGGTGGGATCGTCGACGGGCATCTCGATCAGGGCGGCCATCCTCCCAGCGTAGGGCCGTGGAGCCCGCACCTAGGATGGACGCATGACGACGCGCGTGGCCATCGTGGGCGGGACCGGCAAACTCGGCGGGATCATCCGCGAGGTCGTCGAAGCCGAGGACGGTTTCGAGGTCTTCGCCATCCTGTCGTCGGGGTCGGATCCGTCGGAGCTCGACGGCGCGGACCTCGTGGTGGATGCCTCGACCACCGCCGTCTCGATCGACGTCGTGCGCGCTGCCGTCGAGCGCGGGCAGAACGTCCTGGTCGGAACCTCGGGCTGGTCCGCCGAGCGCATCGCGCTCGTGCGCCCGCTCGTCGAAGCCGCGGGGACGGGCGCCGTCTTCATCCCGAACTTCTCGCTCGGCTCGGTGCTCGGCTCGGCGCTCGCCGCCGCGGCGGCGCCCTTCTTCCCGTCGATCGAGATCGTCGAAGCGCATCGCGAGACCAAGGCCGACTCGCCCAGCGGCACCGCGATCCGCACGGCGGAGCTCATCGCGGCCGCGCGCGCGGACGTCGGCCCGGTCGAGTCGCCGCGCGTCGATCAGCGCGCCCGCGGTCAGCAGGTCGCGAGCGTGCCCATCCACTCCCTCCGCCGCCCGGGCGTCATCGCGCGGCAGGAGACGATCCTCGCGGGAGCGGGGGAGTCGCTCACGATCGTGCACGACACGATCGAGCCCGCCGCGGCGTACGGCCCCGGCATCCGTCTCGCCCTCGTCGCCGCACGCGACGCGGTCGGCGTGATCGTCGGTCTCGACTCCTTCCTCGACATCGGCCTGCGCACACCCGGTACGCGCGCCGGGGCGCCCGTCGCCGAGGGCGACGTCTCGGGGCAGGTCGCGCGCGTCACGCCCTCGTGAGCGCTCGCATCGGCGTCGCCGTCATGGCAGCGCTCCTGGCGCTGTACATCGTGCTCGTCGGGCAGCGCGCCGTGCTGCTGCTCGTGAGCGGCGACCCGGTCGGCGTCGGCATGGGGGTCGCGCTCATCGTGCTGCCGCTCATCGCCACGTGGGCGCTCGGACGCGAGCTCTGGTTCGGCGTCCGCGCCGAGCAGCTCGGCAAGCGTCTCGAGACGGAAGGGGGACTCCCCGACGAGGATGTCGCGGTCAAGCCCAGCGGTCGGGTCGTGCGTTCCGACGCGGACGCCCTCTTCCCGGCCTACCGGGCCGCCGTCGAGGCGTCGCCCGAGGACTGGCGCGCCTGGTATCGGCTCGGGCTCGCCTATGACGCGTCGGGCGACCGGCGTCGCGCGCGCGAGGCCGTGCGCACCGCGATCCGATTCGAGAGCGCGTCTCGCCGGAGCTAGTCCGCCGCAGGCACGGCCGCCGCGACGGCATCGTCCACCGTCTCGTGACGGAAGGAGAATCCGGATGCCTCCAGCACGGCCGGCACGACGTCCATATCGGCCGTCAGGATCGCTTCCGTCGCGTCGGAGCCGAGGACGAGCTTCATGCCCCACACGGGCGCCCGCAGGACGAACGGCTTGTTCATGCGTCGTGCGAGGGCGAAGCCCAGATCGTTCGCGGTCGCCCGCGTCGGACCGGTGAGGTTCACAGGGCCGGTCACGCCGTGATCGATCACGTGCCGGATCGCGCGCACTTCGTCCTCGAGTGAGATCCAGGGCCAGACCTGCGTGCCGCGGCCGATCGGTCCGCTCACCCCGAGCCTCGTGAGCAGCAGCAGCGGCTTGAGGACGCCGTCCTCATGCACGATCGGTGCGGTGCGGAGGGTCGCGACACGCTCGCCCGCCGCGCGGGCTGCGGCCTCCCACTCGCCGCACAGGTCGGCGAGGAACGAGTCGCCCTGCGGGGCGTCCTCGGTGAGTCTCACCCCCGGAGCCGTGCCGTACCAGCCGACCGCCGAGGCCGAGACGAAGTGCGGCGCATCGGCGCCGTGCTCGCGGATCGCTCGCGCGAGCGCCTGCGTGGGCGTGATCCGCGACCACAGGAGCGTGTTCTTGTACTTCGGAGTCCAGGGGAACTTCCCGATGCTCGCGCCGTTGAGTCCGACGACTGCGTCCACGCCGTCGAGCACGGCGGGATCGAGCGGCGCGGCATCCGTCAGCCATTCGATCTCGTCGGGTGCCGCGGGCGCGTGGCGCACGAGCCTGCGCACCTCGTGGCCGTCGGCGCGGAGGCTTTCGACGAGCGCCGTGCCGATGAGGCCCGAGGCCCCCGCGACGACGAATCGACGGGGATCAGGCAAGCGTCGCCTCGAGGGTGATCTCGATGCCCGCGAGCGCCTGCGAAACGGGGCACCCGGTCTTGGCGGCGGCCGCGATGCGCTCGAAGTCCTCGGCCGAGAGGCCCGGGACGACGGCGTTGACGTTGAGGTGGCTGCCGGTGATCCCCGTGCCGGGCTTGAAGGTGACGGATGCCGTCGTGTCGATCGACTCCGGAGGGGTGCCGTTCTCGGCGAGCGCGTGCGAGAGCGCCATGCTGAAGCACGACGAGTGTGCGGCTGCGATGAGCTCTTCCGGGGTCGTGACCGATGTCGAGCCCTCGCTGCGCGCCTTCCAGTTCACCTCGTACGGACCCATGCCCGAGGAGACGAAAGACACCTCGCCCGATCCGTCGGTGAGTGCGCCCTTCCAGGCGGTCTTGGCTTCGCTCGTGACGGTCATCGGTTCCTCCTCTGGCGTGCGCCGCGCGGGCCGGGCGCCTCGCGGTCAGCCTAACCGGGGTGCCCGCCGTGCGCGACGCCTTGACAGCCTCGGCTCAGGCGGCGGTGGGCCGCGCGCGGCCGACGAGACCGACGCGCTGGAGGAGGAGGTAGAGCATGCACCCGAGGCAGATGCCGAACGCCGCGTTGAGGAATGCCGCGAAGAAGGCCGCGGCGGCGGCGATCGAGAGCGCCCACGGCACGCCGAACAGCTGCAGGACGAGCCCGATCGTCACGACGAAGAGTCCGACGCCCTGCGCGAAACGCGGAGGACGGGGGTCCTCGAGTTCGGTCGACGCGGACAGGCGGGGCTGTACAGCGGTGCGGAAGAGCGCGCTCCAGGGCTGCGTCCGCGGGGAGAGCAGCGACCACAGGAACAGCAGCGCGATCGCGAGCATGAGCAGGAACGCGGGAGTGGATGCCCGCTCCGCGAGCGATGCGGAGTGGATGTCCCATCCGCCGGCGCCGTACGTCGTGCCCAGGCCCGTCAGACCGAGGAAGAGGGCGACGAGGAGCAGGAACGACGTGATCGCGGCGGCGAAGCGCGGGCCGCGGGGATCGATCCCGCGGGGTGCAGCGGGTGTCTCAGGCATGCGCGGCCACTCCCGTCAGTCGCGTGAGTTCGAGTTCGATGACGTCGCGGTTCGGTGCTCCACCGAATCGCGTCTGCACGACGCCGTCGCTGTCGAGCACGAGGGTCGTGGGGGTCTGCAGGACGTGGAAGTGCTTCGCGATGTCGGGGCGATGCGTCAGATCGACGTCGAGGTGCGCGACGCCGTCACGGGCGTCGGCGATCGAAGCGAGGGTGCGGTGCACACCGGGACATTTGGCGCACGACTCGGTGCTGAACTGGAGCAGCGTCGCGACATCGCCGAGGGAGACCGCCCCCAGCCGCTGCGGCTCGACGACCTCATGCGGAATGTGACGCTGGGGTCGCGACTGGCTCCACCGCAGGTACGCGCCGACGGCGATCGTCACCGTGAGGAGGATCGCGATCGCGATCAGGGCGCCGAAAAGGTTCACAACAGACGAGGATAACTAATTTCTCCTGAATGGATCCCGGGACGCCGCAATGTGACGGTCGTCGCGTCACACGGCCTCGATGCCGCGGGCGCGGGTATCGTGGCGAGCGTGACTTCCGGCATCCCGACTCCGTACGAAGATCTGCTGCGCGATGTGCTCGAGAACGGCGTCCACAAGGACGATCGCACGGGCACCGGCACGACGAGCTCGTTCGGTCGCCAGATCCGCTTCGATCTCGCGCAGGGCTTCCCCCTCATCACGACGAAGCGCGTGCACTTCAAGTCGATCGCGTACGAGCTGCTGTGGTTCCTGCGCGGCGAGTCGAACGTCGCGTGGCTGCAGGAGAACGGCGTCACGATCTGGGACGAGTGGGCGGATGCCGCGGGCGAACTCGGTCCCGTCTACGGCGTGCAGTGGCGCTCGTGGCCGGCACCCGGCGGCGAGAGCATCGACCAGATCTCGCAGGTGATCGAGCAGATCCGCTCGAACCCCGATTCCCGGCGCCTCATCGTCTCGGCGTGGAATCCGGCCGACATCCCCGACATGGCGCTCGCGCCGTGCCACGCGCTGTTCCAGTTCTACGTCGCCGACGGCAAGCTCTCGTGCCAGCTGTACCAGCGCAGCGCCGACCTCTTCCTCGGCGTGCCGTTCAACATCGCCTCCTATGCGCTGCTGACGCTCATGATCGCGCAGCAGACGGGGCTCGAGCCCGGCGACTTCGTGTGGACCGGCGGCGACTGCCACATCTACGACAACCACCTCGAGCAGGTACGCGAGCAGCTCACCCGTGAGCCGTACCCGTACCCGTCGCTGCGCTTCGCGCGCACACCCGACTCGATCTTCGACTACCGGTACGACGATTTCATCATCGAGGACTATCAGCACCACCCCGCGATCCGCGGCGCGGTCGCGGTATGACGATCGGGCTCGTCTGGGCCGAGTCGCGCGGCGGGGTGATCGGGGCCGACGGCGGGATGCCGTGGCACGTGCCCGAGGACCTCGCGCACTTCAAGGAGGTCACGATGGGGGCGCCCGTCGTGATGGGGCGTCGCACGTGGGAGTCGTTCCCCGACCGCTTCCGGCCCCTTCCCGGTCGACGCAACATCGTGGTCACGCGCAACGCCGAGTGGTCCGCCGACGGCGCCGAGCACGCGGCCTCACTCGCGGATGCGCTCGCGCTCGCCGGAGACGGACGCGTGTGGGTCATCGGCGGCGGGGCGCTCTTCCGCGAGGCGATCTCCCGAGCCGATCTGCTCGAGGTGACCGAGCTCGACCTCGACGTCCCGGGCGACACCTTCGCGCCGCCGCGCGACGGCTGGTCGGTGGTCGACGAGGGGGAGTGGATGACCTCCCGTACCGGCATCCGCTACCGCTTCCTCCGCCTCGAGCCCGCCGCGCTCTGAATCGACGCGCCGACTCGGAAACGGCCGGCTTCCACGCCCCGCCGCGTCCACTCGTCGCCGACTCCTTGCGCTGTCGCCGAGCTCGCTCGCGTCAGCGACCTTCGGGCTGCAGGACTCGCGAACATCGACGGTCGTGGTTGAAGGGTGCGCGGCAGTCCTGGAGTGAAGGACGGTGTCGGGAGGCTCCTGGCGCGCTATCCGTCCCCCCATGCCCCGTGGACATTCGATTGGCAGGTCAAGATGGCCGCGATCGGCGGAATCGCCACGACGAAGCAACTTCATGCGTGGAGGGTCGACGACATCCTCATCCGGCTCCACGTCGTCGACGTGGCCGCGGCGCGGCGCCAGGCGCTAGCGTGTCGAGCATGCCCACCGCTCTGATCACGGGCGCGAGCTCCGGCCTCGGCGCCGAGTACGCGCGACAGCTCGCGGCGCGCGGCGCCCATCTCGTCCTCGTGGCGCGCGACCGGGACACGCTCGAGACCATCGCGGCGGGCCTGCGCTCGCAGTACCGCGTCCAGGTCGAGGTGCTCGCGGCGGACCTGCTCAAGCACCGTCAACGCGACAAGGTCGTCGCGCGGCTCGCCGATGCATCCCGTCCCGTCGAGATCCTGGTCAACAACGCAGGGCACGGCCTCGCGCTCGCGTTCGAGAAGAACGACATCGAGGACGAGATCCGCCACCTCGATCTGCACGTCGAGGTTCCGCTTCGCCTCATGCACGCCGTGCTCCCGGTCATGCTCGAACGCGGCAAGGGACGCATCATCAACGTCGCCTCGGTCGCGGCGTTCATCCCGCGGTCGACGTACGGCGCCGTCAAGGGGGCGATCGTCAGCTTCAGCAGGTGGGCCAACGGGCGCTACGGGCCGAAGGGCGTCACGGTGACGGCCGTCTGCCCGGGGTTCACGCACACGAACTTCCACGAGCGCGCGGGCCTCCCGCCCGGGCAGGAGGGCGTCGCCGACTGGATGTGGCTCGACGCGCCCGACGTCGTCAAGGAGTCGCTGCGTGATGCCGCGCGCGGTCGAGCGGTGTCGATCCCGTCGCTGCGCTTCAAGGTCCTCGTCGGAGCTTCGCGCTTCGCTCCCGCGAATCTCGCCGCGCGGGCCGGGCAGGCGGGACGCAAGTAGTCGCATCCCGATAGCCTGAAGACATGACGCATTCGGGCAACCCCTTCGGACAGGTTCTCGTCGCGCTCGTCACTCCTATGACGGCCGACGGCGAAGTGGATTGGCCCGCGGTCGAGAAGCACATCGACGACGTCATCACGGCGGGTGCCGACGGCATCGTCGTCACCGGCACGACGGGCGAGACGTCGACGCTCACCGACGCCGAGAAGATCCGCCTCGTCGAGACGGGGAAGGATGTCGCGGCCGGCCGCGCCAAGATCATCACGGGCGGCGGCTCGAATGAGACGGCCCACGCGATCGAGCTCTACAAAGCGAGCGAGCGCGCGGGCGCCGACGGCATCATGATCGTCACGCCGTACTACAACAAGCCGACGCAGGCGGGCATCCTGACCCACTTCCGGCTCGTCGCCGACGCGACCGACCTGCCGGTCATCCTCTACGACATCCCCGGTCGCACGGGCGTGCCGATCAAGTACGAGACGATCCTGCGGCTCGCGAAGCACCCGAACATCCTCGCGATCAAAGACGCGAAGGGCGACTTCAGCGAAGTGAGCCGCGTGCTCAACCAGACCGACCTCATGTACTTCTCGGGTGACGACGCGAACGTGCTGCCGCACCTCGCGATCGGCGCGACGGGGCTCATCGGTGTGACGGCCAACATCGCCCCCGCGCCGTACCGCGCGATCGTCGACGCCGTGAACGCCGGTGATCTGAAGACGGCGACGGCCGCGCATCAGCAGCTCGAGCCGCTCGTGCGCGCCGTGATGACCCACGTCCCTGGCACCGTCAGCGCGAAGTACATCCTGCACGGCCTCGGCCGCATCGGCAGCCCGCGTGTGCGGCTGCCGCTCGTCGGCCCGGAAGAGTGGGAGGCCGCCAAGATCGAGGACGAGCTCGCACTCGTGACCGGGGTCGACGGCGCCGACTTCTCCAACTTCCGTCCGGACCGCAACGCCGCCGCCGGCGGCGCTCTGCCGAAGGTGTCGGGCACGACGCGATAACACGGTCGCACGAGCGACCAGAAGACGGATGCCGCGACATCCACAAGGAGGCACTCCATGCCCACCACGGTCATCGACCCGCCCGCCCTCGCGCCCGGTACGCTGCGGATCACGCCGCTCGGCGGCCTCGGCGAGGTCGGTCGCAACATGACGGTCTTCGAGTACGAAGGCAAGCTGCTCATCGTCGACTGCGGCGTGCTCTTCCCCGAGGAGCACCAGCCCGGCGTCGACCTGATCCTGCCGGACTTCGAGCCGATCAAGGACCGCCTCGACGACGTCGTCGGACTCGTGCTGACGCACGGTCACGAAGACCACATCGGCGCCGTGCCGTACCTGCTGAAGCTCAAGAACGACATCCCGCTCATCGGCTCGGGGCTGACGCTCGCACTCGTCGAGGCCAAGCTCAAAGAGCACCGCATCCGCCCCTACACGCTGACGGTGCGTGAGGGCCAGACCGAGCAGCTCGGACCCTTCGACCTCGAGTTCATCGCGGTCAACCACTCGATCCCCGACGCGCTCGCCGTCGCGATCCGCACGCCCGCGGGCACAGCCCTCGCGACGGGCGACTTCAAGATGGACCAGCTTCCGCTCGACGGGCGGCTCACCGACCTCCGCGCCTTCGCCCGTCTCGGCCAGGAGGGCGTCGACCTCTTCCTCGTCGACTCGACCAACGCCGACGTGCCCGGCTTCACGCCGCTCGAGCGCGAGATCGGCCCCGTCCTCGACCAGGTCATCGGCCGCGCTCCGCGCCGCGTCATCGTCGCCAGCTTCTCGAGCCACGTCCACCGCGTGCAGCAGGTGCTGGATGCCGCGGCCGCCCACGGCCGTCGAGTCGCCCTCCTCGGCCGCAGCATGGTGCGCAACATGACGATCGCCGCGGACCTCGGCTACCTCACGGTGCCCGAGGGCGTCCTGATCGACTACAAGAAGGCGCGCGACCTGCCCGACGACAAGATCGTCTACATGTCGACAGGGTCGCAGGGTGAGCCGATGGCCGTCCTCAGCCGCATGGCCAACAACGACCACGAGATCGAGCCTGGCCCCGGTGACACCGTGATCCTCGCGTCGAGTCAGATCCCCGGCAACGAGAACGCGATCTACCGAGTGATCGACGGCCTCACGAAGCTCGGCGCGAACGTCGTGCACAAGGGCAACGCGAAAGTGCACGTCTCGGGTCACGCGGCGGCGGGGGAGCTGCTCTACTGCTACAACATCCTCAAGCCCCGCAACGTGCTCCCCATCCACGGCGAGTACCGGCACCTCATGGCCAATGCGCGCCTGGCGCAGGACACCGGCATCGCGGCGGAGCGCACGATCCTCGCCGAGAACGGGACGGTCATCGACCTTAAGGACGGCGACACCACTGTCGTCGGCCAGTACGACCTCGGCTTCGTCTACGTCGACGGATCGACCGTCGGCGAGATCACCGAGGCGGACCTCAAGGACCGCCGCATCCTCGGCGAGGAGGGCTTCATCTCGGTGATCGTCGTCGTGGATGCCACGACCGGCAAGATCATCAGCGGCCCCGACATCCACGCTCGCGGCTTCGCCGAGGACGACTCGGTGTTCGACGACGTCAAGCCCAAGATCGCGTCCGCGCTCGCCGAGGCCGCGAGCTCGGGAGTCCGCGACACCCACGCGCTCTCGCAGATCGTCCGCCGCACGATCGGCCGCTGGGTCAACACGTCGCTGCGCCGGCGGCCGATGATCGTGCCGCTCGTCATCGAGGCGTAACACTCGATCGGTACTCTCCACTCATGCCGTCCTCCTTCTCCGTGCGCTCGGCCACGCAGGCCGACGGCGCGTTCCTGGGCGACATGGTCGTCGAGGCTGCGAACTGGCGACAGGGTGGCGCACGGCCGAAGCATCAGGTCATGACGAGCCCCGAGCACAGCCGCTACGTCGCGGGGTGGATGCGGCCGGGCGACGCGGGCTTCGTCGCCGTCGACGCGCACGGTGAATCGATCGGCGCTGCGTGGCGGCGGATGCTCCCGCGCACCGATCCGGGATTCGGCTACGTGGGCACGGGCGTGCCGGAACTGATCATCGGCGTCAAACCCATCTGGCGCGCGCACGGCGTCGGTCGCACCCTCCTGCAGCGGCTGTGCGACGACGCCCGCGCCCAGGGCTTCGCCCGGATCAGCCTCAGCGTCGAGCGCGGCAACTTCGCCGCGACGCTCTACCGATCCGAAGGATTCGCCGTCACCCAGCCCGGCATCGGCCGCGACACGATGGTCAAGCGCCTGCGCTGAGCGTACCCGCGGGCCCGCGTCGCTCCCCGGAAATGTCGCTCACCGGTCGTACCGTGGGGGAATGGCCAGGAGTTCCAGTCCGACCAAGAGTGGTCGCGCGCCCGCAGGGGGGTCCTCGTCGCGCGCGCGCAAGCCCGCGCCGACGCCCAAGCGCTACGTCGGCGAGGCCGAGAAGCCGCCCGTCATCGTCCGGGCGTGGCTGGGCCTGGCGCACGCCACGGGTGGCCTGTTCCGCGCCTTCGGCCCCGAGACCCTCGAGAAGGACCAGCGTCGTGACGGCTTCCCGTTCCTGCTGGTGCTGCTCGCGATCGCCGGCGCCGTCAACGAGTGGTTCTTCATCGGCAACGAGGTGGCCGCGAACATCAGCGCGTACACCGTCGGCGCGCTCATCGGGCGCGAGGCCTTCGTCATGCCCGTCCTGCTGCTCGTGCTCGCGGGGTGGATGTTCCGGCATCCGTCGTCCGTCCACGACAACGGGCGCATCGGCATCGGATTCGGCCTCCTGGTCTGGACGATCGCGGGCTTCTGCCACGTCGCGGGCGGCCGACCGCAGCCGAGCGGGGGCCTTCCGGGCCTGAGCGAAGCGGGCGGCCTGTTCGGCTGGATGCTCGGCGAGCCGATCGCGATGCTCCTGACGGACGTCGGCGCGTACATCGTGCTCTCGGTGCTGGCCGTGCTCAGCATCCTCATCATCACCAAGACGCCGCCGAACCGCATCGGCCGCCGCCTCGGCGAGCTCTACGGGTGGATGTTCGGCGCGGAGCCGCGCGACGAGAGCGAGAAGGATGCCGCAGGCCCCTCGTTCGACGACGCCGACGGCGAAGACGATTCGATGCCGTGGTGGCGGCGCAACAAGACGGGTCGCGAGAAGGACCCGGACGACGGCATCGGCTCGCAGGATCTCACCGAGCTGCTGACGCCCGGCGCGTCGCAGGGCGGGTTCGAGAAGGCGACGATCGCGCCCGTTCCGCAGACGCCGCTGGTGACGCCCGACGCGCTGACCGAAGTGCTCGATCCCTCCGTGCTCGCCGGCGCGGGCAAGGGTGCAAAGCGCGGCGGCACGTCGCTGCAGGACGACTTCGAAGAGGATCCGTTCGACGACGGCGTCCTCCCCGGACTCGACGGCATCGGGACAGACACACCGCACGGTGGCCCGCCGGCGCTCCCGTACCGCCTGCCGGCCGTGAACGCGCTCGCCGAGGGGACGCCGCACAAGGAGCGGTCCGAGGCGAACGACGTGATCGTGCGGGCGATCACGGGAGTCTTCGACCAGTTCGGCGTGGATGCCCGGGTCACCGGATTCTCGCGCGGTCCGACCGTCACGCAGTACGAGGTCGAGGTCGGCCACGGCGTCAAGGTCGAGCGCATCACGGCGCTCACGAACAACATCGCGTACGCCGTGGCATCCAACGAGGTCCGCATCCTCGCCCCGATCCCCGGCAAGAGCGCGATCGGCGTCGAGATTCCCAACACCGACCGCGAGATCGTGACGCTCGGCGACGTCCTGCGCTCCGAGGCGTGCGTGCGCTCGACCCACCCCATGACGATCGGCGTCGGCAAGGACGTCGGCGGCGGCTACGTCGTGGCGAACCTCGCGAAGATGCCCCACCTGCTCGTGGCAGGGTCCACCGGCTCGGGCAAGTCGAGCTTCGTGAACTCGATGATCACGAGCCTGCTCATGAAGGCGAAGCCGTCGGACGTGCGTATGGTGCTGATCGACCCGAAGCGCGTCGAGCTGACGTCGTACGCGGGTGTGCCGCACCTCATCACGCCGATCATCACGAACCCCAAGAAGGCCGCCGAGGCGCTGCAGTGGGTCGTGAAAGAGATGGACATGCGCTACGACGACCTCGCGTCGTTCGGGTTCCGGCACATCGACGACTTCAACAAGGCCGTCAACGAGGGAACGATCACCTTGCCCCCGGGCAGTGAGCGCGTGCTCAAGCCCTACCCGTACCTCCTCGTCGTCGTCGACGAGCTCGCCGACCTCATGATGGTCGCACCGCGCGACGTCGAGGACTCGATCGTGCGCATCACGCAGCTCGCGCGTGCCAGCGGCATCCACCTCGTCCTCGCCACGCAGCGACCCTCGGTCGACGTCGTGACGGGCCTGATCAAGGCGAACGTGCCCTCGCGGCTCGCGTTCGCGGTGACGAGCGTCACGGATTCGCGCGTCATCCTCGACCAGCCCGGCGCCGACCGGCTCATCGGTCAGGGCGACGGTCTCTTCCTGCCGATGGGCGCGTCCAAGGCGATCCGCGTGCAGGGCGCCTGGGTCAGCGAAGCCGAGATCGAGAAGGTCGTCAAGCACGTCACGGCGCAGGCTCGGCCCGAGTACCGCGAGGTCACCGTCGCCGCTGAGAAGAAGGAGGTCGACGCCGACATCGGGGACGACCTCGAGCTCCTGCTCGCGGCGACCGAGCTCATCGTCTCGACCCAGTTCGGCTCGACCTCGATGCTGCAGCGCAAGCTCCGCGTGGGGTTCGCGAAGGCCGGGCGTCTCATGGACCTCCTCGAGTCGCGCGAGATCGTCGGCCCGTCGGAGGGCTCGAAGGCGCGGGACGTGCTCGTGACGAACGAGCAGCTGCCGGCAGTGCTCGCGCGCCTGCGGGGCGAGGACGTGCCCGCAGCGTCCGACCCGGTCGATGCGCAGTTCGAGGGGTACGAGGTCGTCGAGTCGGAGGAGGGGTCCGAGGACGCCTGGGGCCTCACCGGGCGCGACTGACGGCCCGATAGGCTCGGCCCGTGGCGATTCCCCGGCAGCTCCCCAACGCGATCACGATCGTACGCATCTTCTGCGCGCCGGTCTTCCTCTGGCTTCTGCTGGCCGACGAGGGCGCCGACGGGCAGCTGCGCTGGTGGGCCGCGGCGCTGTTCATCGTCGCGATCGCGACCGACGGCATCGACGGCTACCTCGCACGCAAGCACGACATCGTCACCGATCTCGGCAAGCTCCTGGATCCCATCGCCGACAAGGTGCTCACGGGCTTCGCGTTCATCGGGCTCTCGATCCTCTGGGAGCTCCCGTGGTGGATCACGATCGTCGTGCTCATCCGCGAGATCGGCATCACGGTCTACCGCTTCATGGTCGTGAGCGACCACGTACTCGCCGCGGCCTGGATGGGCAAGCTCAAGACCGTCGCGCAGGCTGTCGCCCTGTCCCTCGCGCTGCTGCCGCTGTGGACGCTCGTCGGCGACTGGATCTTCTGGGTCAATGGCGTCACGATGACGATCGCCGTCATCCTGACGATCGCGAGCGGCATCGACTACGTCGTCACCGAACTGCGCGCTGCGCGGAAGAAGCGCGCATGACGGATGCCGCGGCCGTCCTCGCGCGGCTCGCCGAGCACGGATGGACGATCGCCGTGGCCGAATCGCTCACGGGCGGACTCGTCGTCTCTTCGCTGATCGAGGTGCCCGGCGCCTCGAAGACCGTGCGCGGGGGAGTCGTCGCCTATGCGACCGAGGTGAAGCGCGACGTGCTGGGAGTGGATGCCGCGCTCCTCGATGCCGTCGGCGCGGTCGATCCCGATGTCGCCCTGCAGATGGCCGAGGGAGTGCGCCGGGTCCTGGGTGCCGACGTCGGCATCGCCACGACGGGCGTCGCCGGTCCCGAGCCCCAGGACGGCAAGCCCGTCGGCACGGTGTGCATCGCCGTCGCGACGCCGGATGCCACGACGACGGGCACCGGCATGTTCGCCGGTGACCGCGATGCGATCCGACGGGCCTCGACCGAGGCCGCGCTGGCCGCCGTTCTCGCCGCCCTGCCGCATCCCGACGCCCGTGTTTCGGGTGTGTGACATTCGGCGATTCCCACCCATTCCTCAGCGGGTGGGATTAGATTGACAACGACCGGTGTTGTACCGTTGTCCACCCGGACAATCGGGCGGAAGCAAGGGGAGGGGGCCCACAATGATCCTGGTTCGTCAAGAGATCGGCGAAGTGCTTCGCGACTACCGCCAGCAGAAGGGCCGTACCCTTCGCCAGGTCGCGAGCCGCGCCAGTGTCGCACTCGGCTACCTCAGCGAGGTGGAGCGCGGCCAGAAGGAAGCGTCGAGCGAGATCCTCGCCTCCGTCGCCGAAGCGCTCGATGTGCCGATCTCCACGATCATGCGCGAAGTCGGCGACCGCATCTCGATCCTCGAGGGTGTGCAGGTCTTCCCCGACGTCGTTCCCGACGATCTCGTGGCCGAGGTCGGCTCCGAGCTCTCGTTCCGCTGACCGGCGCTGCATGCGTCGCAGTGAGTTCGAACGCGCCGTCGGCGATGAGTTCGGCGCCCGCGGTTCATCGCTTCTCGTCGATCTGAGTCTGCCCACTCTCGGTGGCCGCACGGCGCGCGAGGCGATGGATGCCGGCATCCCGCCGAAAGAGGTCTGGCTCGCGCTCTGCGCAGAGACGGACGTGCCCCTCGACCGCCGCTACGGCGTGGGACGACTCGAGCCCAAGCGCCGCTGATCGCCCGCCGTCGCGCGGCGTGTCGCAGTCGAACGTGTGTTCTATCCTGGCGTAGGCTCCTGCACAGCAGGTGTCGAGAGCGTGTTTTCCACGTGAGCGGGAGGAGTGACGACCGATGTCCGAACCCCTCCCTAGCGTGGACCACGTCGAACGACAACCTCATGCCTTGCCGCAGCATCCGTCCCACCGGGTCGGGGCGCGGCAGCCTACAGGCGACGGAACACGAGCACTAGGAGTACGCCATGCCCTCAGCAGTTGACCGCGAGAAGGCCCTCGACACGGCCCTCGCCCAGATCGACCGGCAGTTCGGAAAGGGCTCGGTCATGCGCCTGGGCTCCGATGAGCGCGCACCGGTCGAGGTCGTTCCCACCGGGTCGATCGCCCTCGACGTCGCGCTCGGCATCGGCGGACTCCCGCGCGGCCGCATCGTCGAGATCTACGGTCCGGAATCGTCGGGTAAGACGACGCTGACCCTCCACGCGATCGCCAACGCGCAGCGCGCCGGCGGCATCGCCGCCTTCATCGATGCAGAGCACGCGCTCGACCCCGACTACGCGCAGAAGCTCGGCGTCGACATCGACGCGCTGCTGGTCTCGCAGCCCGACACGGGGGAGCAGGCGCTCGAGATCGCCGACATGCTGGTCCGTTCCGGTGCGATCGACCTCATCGTCATCGACTCCGTCGCAGCTCTCGTGCCCAAGGCCGAGATCGAGGGCGAGATGGGCGATTCGCACGTCGGCCTGCAGGCGCGCCTCATGTCGCAGGCGCTCCGCAAGCTGACGGGTGGTCTCAACCAGACCAACACCACCATGATCTTCATCAACCAGCTGCGCGAGAAGATCGGCGTCTTCTTCGGCTCGCCCGAGACGACGGCCGGTGGAAAGGCGCTCAAGTTCTACGCGTCGGTCCGGCTCGACATCCGCCGCATCGAGACGCTCAAGGACGGCACCGACGCGGTCGGCAACCGCACGCGCGTCAAGGTCGTCAAGAACAAGATGGCCCCGCCGTTCAAGCAGGCCGAGTTCGACATCCTCTACGGTGTCGGCATCTCGCGAGAGGGCAGCCTCATCGATTACGGCGTCGACCAGGGCATCGTCAAGAAGTCGGGCGCCTGGTACACCTACGACGGCGAGCAGCTCGGTCAGGGCAAAGAGAACGCCCGCAACTTCCTCATCAAGAACGCCGATGTCGCGGCCGAGATCGAGTCCAAGATCTTGGCGAAGCTCGGCATCGGACAGCCGAAGACCGTCGAGGCTCCCGTCGGCGACGAGCTGGCGCAGCGCCGCCCCGCATGACCGTGGATCGTGGGGGCGAGCACGACGAGCTCGCCCCCGTCATCCCGATCTTCGGCGGTCCGCCGCCCGAACGGCCGATCAGCGCCGTGACGAACGACGGCGCGCGAGACTCCCGCTCGGCGGCGGCTCGTCCCTGGCACGCGAGCTGGATCGAGGAGGACGGCGGTGACGGCGTCGCACCGACGCCGAGCGAACCCGCCGACGCCGACGGGAAGACCGAGCTCGAGATCGCGGAGCGGGCACTCCTGCGACGATTGCGGGGCCGGTCGCTCTCGGTGGCCGAGGCGCGCGATGTCGTGCGCGAGCACGAGATCGAACCCGATGCGATCGAGTCATTGCTCGAGCGCTTCCAGCGGCTGGGCTACCTCGACGACGTCGTTCTGGCGGAGCAGCTCGTCCACACGGGCTCCGACCGCAAGGGGCAGGGGCGCAGAGTCATCGCGCAGACCATGACCAAGCGCGGCATCCCGCGCGACGTCGTCGACGCGGTGCTCGCCGAGCTTCCCGACGATGACGACGAGCGCGCTCTCGACTTCGCCCGCAGCAAGGCCAAGAGCATGGCGAGTCTCGACCGCGACACGGCGTTGCGGCGGCTGTCGGGCCAACTCGCCAGGCGTGGGTACGGGGGGTCCGTCGCCCTGACAGCGGCGCGGACGGCGCTCGACGAGGTCTCCGCACCGCAGAGCGGTGTGCGATTCCGCTGAGTCCGCATTCGGTCGTGCGCCTCTTGGCCCCGTGATGACAGACTGAGGTTCCCCGGCCGAAAGGACACCCGTGGCGATCGAGGTGCACGATCTCGTCAAGCGGTACAAGACCCTCACGGCCGTGGACGGCATCTCATTCGATGTGGCGGACGGCGCGGCGTTCGCCTTCCTCGGGAGCAACGGGGCGGGCAAGTCGACCACGATCTCGTGCCTCACGACGCTGCTGCCGTTCAACGGCGGAACCGTCCGCGTAGCCGGGTACGACGCCCGCACCGACGGCGAGAACGTCCGCCGACGGATCGGCGTGGTCTTCCAGGACTCGCTCATGGACGACGGGCTCACGGTGCGCGAGAATCTGCGCTTCCGCGCGCGTCTCATGCACCTCGAACGCGATGCGGCTGCGCGACGGATCGAGGAGCTGTCGGACCTCATCGAGCTCGGTGATTTCGCCGATCGCCGTTACGGGAGGCTCTCGGGCGGCCAGCGACGTCGCGCCGATATCGCCCGTGCTCTCCTTCACGACCCCGACGTGCTGTTCCTGGACGAACCGACGGCGGGCCTCGACCCGGCGAGCCGCATCGCGGTGTGGAACACCGTGCAGACGCTCCGCGTCCAGCGCGGGCTCACGGTCTTCCTCACGACGCACTATATGGAAGAGACCGAAGAGGCCGACGGCGTCTGCATCATCGACGCGGGGCGCATCGTCGCGCAGGGCACGCCCACCGAGCTGCGGGCGCGGCACAGTCGCAGCATCCTCACCGTCACATCCGCCGATCCGACCGCTCTCGACGCTCTCGCCCGTGCGCGCGGACTGCAGCCGGCTTCCGCGGGTGAGATCGTGACGATCGCCGTCCCCGACTCCGCGTCCGCGCAGTCGCTGCTGGCAGAACACGGTTCCTCGGTGCGCGACTTCGAGTTCCGTCACGGGCGGATGGATGATGTCTTCCTCGCCGTCACGGGCCGCGGCGCGGACGAGGCGGAGGCCGCGTGAGCGTCGTCCTCGGCATCGTCGGTCGGAACCTCCGTCTGTTCTTCCGCGACCGACTCAACGTCTTCTTCTCGCTCCTGAGCGGCGTGATCCTGTTCCTCCTGTACACGCTGTTCCTCGCGAGACTGCAGATCGACGGCTTGAGCGAGTCGTTCCCCCAGGCGTCCGAGGCGCAGGTGCTCGCGTTCATCGACAGCTGGATGTTCTCGGGAATCGTGCTGCTCACGACCGTGACGGCGGGCATGGGGGCGATGTCGCAGCTCGTCGAGGACGGGCAGTCCGGGCGGTTCAAGGATTTCCTCGTCTCGCCGATCCTTCGCGGGCAACTCGTGCTCGGCTATCTGATCTCCGCCGTCGTGGTGGCCGTCATCATGTCGAGCGTCGTGCTCGTGCTCTCCGTGCTGTACCTCGGCATCTTCGACCACGCCTGGCTACCGTTCGACCGCATCCTCAAGATCCTGCTCTTCACGGTGCTGTGCTGCTTCGCGTTCACGGCGCTCAGCGCATTCGTCGTCTCCTTCGTCAAGACGCCCGGTGCCTTCTCGGCGTTCGCGACCGTGGTCGGAACGATCCTCGGCTTCGTCGCCGGCGCCTACATCCCGATCGGCTCCCTCCCCGTCGCGGTGGGCAACGTCATCAACGCCCTGCCGTTCGCGCAGGGTGCGATGCTCCTGCGGCGCGAGTTCACGGCTGACACCCTCGGAACACTCACCGACGTCCCGCAGGCGACGGAAGCCGTGCGGGGGTTCTACGGGATCGATGCCTACGTCGGCGATGCGCTCGTCACGCCCTGGGTCGCCATCGGCGTCCTGCTGCTGTTCGCGATCGGGTTCACCTCGCTCGCCGCCGGGCGCATCCGCTCGCGGATCCGCTGAGCAGCCGGCATCCATCCTCAGCCGACCTGCGCACCACGGCTCGTAGAATGGCACGCATCATGACCACGCCTGTCTCGACTCCGACGCTCATCGCGCCCTCCGATGCCGCGATCGCCCCCGACGGCCACGCCCGGACCTACGAGGTGCGCACGTTCGGCTGCCAGATGAACGTGCACGACTCCGAGAGACTCTCGGGCTCCCTCGAGAGCGCAGGCTACGTGCGCGCCGAGGCGGGCACCGAGGCGGATGTCGTCGTCATCAACACGTGCGCCGTGCGCGACAACGCCGCCGGAAAGCTCTACGGCACCCTCGGGCACCTCAAGTCCCGCAAGGACCAGCACGCAGGCATGCAGATCGCCGTCGGCGGGTGCCTCGCCCAGATGGACAAGGACACCGTGCAGCAGAAGGCGCCGTGGGTGGACGTCGTCTTCGGCACCCACAACATGGGCTCGCTGCCGAGCCTGCTCGAGCGCGCGCGTCACAACGGCGAGGCCGAGCTCGAGATCCTCGAATCGCTCGAGATCTTCCCCTCGACGCTGCCGACCAAGCGCGACTCGGTGCACAGCGGCTGGGTCTCGATCTCGGTCGGCTGCAACAACACCTGCACGTTCTGCATCGTGCCGAGCCTGCGCGGCAAGGAGAAGGATCGCCGCCCCGGCGACATCCTGAACGAGATCCGCCTGCTGGTCGACGACGGCGCGATGGAGGTCACGCTCCTCGGTCAGAACGTCAACTCGTACGGCGTCGAGTTCGGCGATCGTCAGGCGTTCGGCAAGCTCCTGCGCGCCGCGGGCGAGATTCCCGGTCTGGAGCGCATCCGCTTCACGAGCCCGCATCCCGCCGCGTTCACCGACGACGTCATCGACGCGATGGCTGAGACGCCCGCCGTCATGCCGCAGCTGCACATGCCGTTGCAGTCCGGCAGCGACCGCATCCTCAAGGCGATGCGGCGCTCGTACCGCAGCGAGAAGTTCCTCGGCATTCTGGATCGCGTCCGAGAGAAGATGCCGGATGCCGCGATCTCGACCGACATCATCGTCGGCTTCCCCGGCGAGACCGACGAGGACTTCGACGACACGATGCGTGTCGTCGAGCAGGCGCGATTCGCGAGCGCCTTCACCTTCCAGTACTCGATCCGCGAGGGCACGCCCGCCGCGACGATGGCGGACCAGGTGCCGAAGGCGGTCGTGCAGGAGCGCTACGAGCGGCTCATCGCGCTGCAGGAGCGCATCTCGCTCGAAGAGAACCAGAAGCAGGTCGGACGCGAGGTGCAGGTGCTCGTCTCGACGGGCGAGGGCAAGAAGGATGCCGCGACCCACCGGCTCACGGGCCGTGCGGAGGACAACCGACTCGTGCACTTCGAGGTGACCGAGGGCTCCGACCTCCCGCGACCGGGAGACGTGGTCTCGGTGGTCGTGACGCACGCTGCGCCCTTCCACCTGCTCGCCGACGCTCCCGACGGGGCGCCGCTGCGCATCCGACGTACGCGGTCCGGCGACGCGTGGGACCGCACGCAGGCCGAGTCGTGCGGCGTCCCCGCCCCGGCGGGAGAGGCCGGCGCGCCCCGTGCGGTCTCGCTCGGACTCCCGACGCTGCGCATCGGAGTGTGAACCCCAGACTCTGGGCCGTCGTCGGGGCGACCGGCACGGGCAAGACCGCGCTGTCGCTCGACCTCGCTGACGCGTTGGCCGCACGTGGCCGGTCCGCCGAGATCGTCAACGCCGACGCGATGCAGCTCTACCGGGGCATGGACATCGGCACGGCCAAGCTCCCCGAGAGCGAGCGCCGCGGCATCCCGCATCATCTCTTCGACGTGCTCGACGTCACCGATGAGGCAGCGGTGGCGTGGTATCAGGATGCCGCGCGCGCCGCGATCCGGGGGATCCACGCGCGCGGGGCCGATGCGGTCCTCGTGGGCGGTTCAGGGCTGTACGTCTCGAGCGTCGTCTTCGACTTCCGCTTCCCCCCGCGTGACGCCGACCTGCGCGCGCGACTCGAGGCCGAGCTCGACGAAGCGGGTCCCGGTGCCCTCTACGCGCGTCTGCGCGACGCCGATCCGGCGACCGCTCAGCGCGTCGATCCGCGCAACGGCCGGCGGATCGTCCGGGCGCTCGAGATCCTGGCGCTGGGGGAGCAGACCCACGGCGCCGCCCTCCCCGAGGAGCCCGTCCTGTGGCACGACCCGACGACGCTCATCGGGGTCGAGGTGCCGCGTGCCGCACTCGTCGAGCGACTGGATGCGAGGGTCGAGCGCATGTGGTCGGGCGGCATCGTGGCCGAGGTCGACGCTCTGCGCGGGGTCGGGCTCGAGGACGGGGTCACAGCGCGCAGGGCGATCGGCTACGCGCAGGCGCTCGCCCAGCTCTCGGGTACGGCGTCCGAGGCGGAAGCGATCGCCGAGACGCAGGCGCTCACGCGCCGGTATGCGCGCCGCCAGGTCTCGTGGTTCCGACGGTACGCCGACCTCACCTGGGTGGAGCCGGATGCTTCCGCCTCTTCGCTCGTGGCGCAAGCCCTGGACTGAGCGTCCGACACGCCTGCAAGACTGGGACGATGACCGTCGAGATCCGCACGTTCACCTTGACCGACACCGACGCCGTCGTCGCCTTGTGGCAGGAGACCGGACTGACCAGGCCGTGGAACAATCCGCATCAGGACATCAGCCGCAAGCTCCGTGTACAGCCCGAGCTCTTCCTCGTCGCCGCAGACGGCGACGAGATCGTGGGCTCGGTCATGGCCGGCTACGACGGCCATCGCGGGTGGCTCTACTACCTCGGGTCGTCGCCGTCCCGGCGCGGCGAAGGAATCGCGCGGCGGCTCGTCGAGCGCGCCGAAGAACTGCTGATCGAGCTCGGGTGCCCGAAGGTGCAGCTCATGGTGCGGCCCGAGAACAACGTGGCCAAAGGCTTCTACGACGCCATCGGCTACGAGACTTTCGAGACCTGGGCCACGGGCAAACGCCTCATCGCCGACTGAGCCCGCGGCCCGAATAGACTCGGGGGATGCCGCAGACCGTCTCGTTCACGAAGGGGCACGGCACCGGCAACGATTTCGTGCTGATCCCCGACCCCGGCGGGGCGCTCGATCTCTCGGACGACCAGGTCGCCGTGCTGTGCGACCGGCGCTTCGGCATCGGAGCGGACGGCATCCTGCGGGTCGTGCGCTCGTCGGCACTGCCCGAGGGGGCGGCGACCCCCGAGGCGGAGTGGTTCATGGACTACCGCAATGCGGACGGCTCGGCCGCCGAGATGTGCGGCAACGGCATCCGCGTCTTCGCCCGCTATCTGGTCGACGTGGGCTGGGCCGATGTCGACGCGGCGCCGCTCGCGATCGGCACGCGGGCCGGAGTCAAGACCCTCACCCGCAGCGACCGCGGCCTGGAAGTCGACCTCGGCCCCTGGACGGTCGAACCCGAGGTCCTCGTTCGCGCCAAAGGCGTCGGTGCGCCCCGCCCCGGCCTGGGCATCGACGTCGGCAACCCCCACGTCGTCGTCGCACTGCCCGACCACGCCGAGCTCGAGGGGCTCGACCTGTCCGTCGTTCCGCAGCTGCATCCCGAGCCCGTGCACGGTGCGAACATCGAGTTCGTCGTGCCGAGCGATCCGCTCGTGCACGAAGGCGTCGGCACGATCCGCATGCGGGTGTTCGAACGCGGGGTCGGCGAGACCCTGAGCTGCGGCACGGGGGTCGCGGCGGCGGCGCTCGCCGTGCGTCACTGGGCAGGCCCGGCGGCGCCCGATCACTGGACCGTCGAGGTTCCGGGCGGGGTGCTGGGCGTGCGCATGGTGGACGGCCGCGTCCTGCTGTCGGGACCTGCGACCCTGGTCTACTCGGGTGAGGTCACGCTCGCCTGAACGGGTGAGGATCAGGGCAGATCGATCGGTTCGCTCGGCGGCGAGCCGTGCCGGCGCACCTTGAGCACCCGGAAGCCTCGGCCCGTCGCGGCACGGTGCACGGTGTAGCCGTGGGCGAACGTCGCGGCGAGCCAGCGCTGCAGCGAGTCCGAACCGAGATTGCGCTGCACGACGAGCCACGCGTCGGACCGTTCGTCCAGTCGCGGGATCCAACGCTCGAGCAGCCCGTGCAGTTCGTTCTTGCCGACTCGGATCGGCGGGTTGGATCGGATCGTGCGGAACGTCACGTCATCGGGAACATCGTCGGGCAGCACGGCGTTGACATTGTCGAGCCCGAGATCGGCGGCGTTTCGACGCACGAGATCGAGGGCCCGCTCATTGACATCAACGGCCCACACGGTGGCGTGCGGGGACTCCAGCGCGAGCGACAGCGAGATCGGCCCCCATCCGCACCCGAGGTCGAGCAGATTGCCGCCGGGCGGCGACGGCGGCGTGTTCGCCAGCAGCACCGCGGTACCGTCGTCGACGTGATCGGGACTGAAGATCCCGCCCGCTGTCGTCACCTCGAGATCGCGACCCGCGAGGGTCACGCGGATGCGCCGGAGATTCTCGGGACTGGCGGGGGACGCGCTGAAGTAGTGGTCACTCCCCATGGAGGATGAGCGTAGCGGAGGACCTCCCGATCGCGGGAGGCTAGAATCCACGGATGCCGCATCGACGGCATCCCGGAAGGAACACATGACGGATACGACGACACCCCAGAGCATCGACGAGACGCCGGTCGACCCGGTGGATCGCGTGCTGGCGCGGGCAGAAGCCCGCTCGGGGGTGCGCGTGTTCGGCAACGCCCAGGCGCTGCAGGATGACGCGACGATCTCGCGCGCGGACTCGGACGGCGAGCAGTGGGACCGCGAAGAGCGCGCCGCGCTGCGCCGCGTGCCGGGCCTGTCCACCGAGCTCGAGGACGTCACCGAGGTCGAGTACCGCCAACTGCGGCTCGAGAACGTCGTGCTGGTGGGCGTGCACCCGCAGGGCGAGCAGGTGGACGCCGAGAACTCGCTCCGCGAGCTCGCGGCGCTGTCCGAGACGGCGGGCGCGATCGTGCTGGACGCCGTGCTGCAGCGGCGCCCGCATCCCGATCCCGCGACGTACGTCGGCCGTGGCAAGGCGCAGGAGCTTCGCGACATCGTCGCCGCCGTGGGCGCCGACACCGTGATCGCCGACACCGAACTCGCGCCCAGCCAGCGGCGCGCGCTCGAGGACGTCGTGAAGGTCAAGGTCATCGATCGCACGACCGTGATCCTCGACATCTTCAGCCAGCACGCGAAGTCGCGCGAGGGCAAGGCGCAGGTCGAGCTCGCGCAGCTCGAGTACCTTCTGCCGCGCCTGCGCGGCTGGGGTGACTCGATGAGCCGTCAGGCCGGTGGGCAGGTCGGCGCGGGCGGCGCGGGCATGGGCTCGCGCGGTCCGGGTGAGACGAAGATCGAGCTCGATCGCCGCCGCATCCGCACGAAGATGGCGCTGCTGCGTCGACAGATCCGCGACTTCGGCCCCGCACGCGAGGCCAAGCGTGCCGAGCGCAAGCGCAACACGATCCCCGCCGTCGCGATCGCGGGGTACACGAACGCGGGGAAGTCGTCGCTGCTCAACCGCCTCACGCGCGCGGGTGTGCTCGTCGAGAACGCGCTGTTCGCGACACTCGACACATCGGTGCGCCGTTCGCAGACGGCCGACGGTCGCACCTACACGCTGACCGACACGGTCGGTTTCGTGCGCAATCTGCCGCACCAGCTCGTCGAGGCGTTCCGCTCGACGCTCGAAGAGGTCGGCGACGCCGACGTCCTCCTGCATGTCGTGGATGCCTCGCATCCCGATCCCGCCGCGCAGCTCGCGACGGTGCGCGACGTCATCGGCGATGTCGGTGCGCGCGACACGCGCGAGATCGTGGTCTTCAACAAGGCCGACCTGGTCGACGAGGACGCGCGGCTCGTGCTGCGCGGCCTGGAGCCCGGCGCGATGTTCGTGTCGTCCCGCACGGGCGAGGGCATCGACGAGCTCCGCGCCGCGATCGAAGACGCGCTCCCGCTTCCGGCGATCGAAGTGCGCGCCCTGGTTCCGTACGACCGGGGCGACCTCATCTCGGCCGCCCATGAGACGGGGCACATCGTCGCGCAGTCGCACGAGGCCGAGGGCACCGCGCTGCACGCGCACGTGCCCGAGCGTCTCGCGAACGAGCTCGCGCCCTTCGCGGTCTAAGACGCTGTCGCTTCGTCCCGCTGCGCTCCCTAGGCGACCCGGGGTCGGTGGCTGAGCGACGAGGCGAAGCGACGGGTCAGCTGAGCTCGATCGGCGGGATCCCAGGCATGTCGAAGCCGAACACGGCACCCAGGAAGGCGAGCTCCGATTCGTACGCGTGCACGAGCGTCTCGGTGCGGCGGAAGCCGTGGCCCTCGCCCTCGTAGACGATGTAGGCGTGCGGCACGCCCCGCTCGACGAGCGCGTCGCGCACGGCTTCGGATTGCGCAGGCGGCACGACCTGGTCGTCCGCGCCCTGCAGCAGCAGGATCGGCACGCGGAATCCATCGCGGTGCGTGAGTGGTGACCGCTCGATGTAGACCGCTTCGGCCTCGGGCAGCGGACCGATGAGTCCGTCCAGGTAGCGCGCCTCGAAGTCGTGCGTGTCGGCCGCGAGTGCTCGGGCGTCGCCGACCCCGTAGCGAGAGATCCCCGCGGCGAACGCATCGGTGCGTGCGAGTGCCGCGAGCACCGTCCATCCGCCCGCCGACCCGCCCGCGATCGCGATGCGCGCCGGGTCTGCGACCCCGGATGCCGCCAGGCCGCGTGCCGCGGCCGCGACATCCTCGACGTCGACGATGCCCCATCCGCCCTGCAGTCGCTCGCGGTAGGCGCGCCCGTAGCCGCTGGAGCCGCCGTAGTTCACGTCGAGTACTCCGATGCCCCGGCTCGTGAAGGACGCGATGCGGGGGGATGCCGCAGGCCCCACGTGCGTCGTCGGGCCGCCGTGCACGAAGACGACGTATGGGGGAAGCTCGTCGTCGGGTGCGGTCGCGTCGGGGTTGGTCGGCGGATAGTCGAACGCGTGCACGGGCCCACGGGCGCCGTCGAACGAGACCGCGCGCGGACGCGGCATCCATTCCTCACCCCACGGCGACTCGCCGCCGCGCACCGTCTCGACCGCACCGGAGTCGACGTCGACGCTCCACAGCCCCGGACCGGCGGAACCGCTCGCACCGCTCACGAGCACCCGCGTGCCGCGGACGTCCTCGATGTTCGTGTTCCACACCGGGGCTGCCGCGATCGGGGCCGCGTCGCCGCCCGTGATGAGCACGAGCGCGTCCGCGCCGTCGGTGCGCACGGCCACGATGCGGGCGTCTTCGAGGACGGCGTACCACCGCGCTCCGAGCACCCACAGCGGCGCGCCCGTATCGGCGTCGGCGGGCGCGACGGCGCGTTCGGGGAGTTCAGCCGACAGGTGCAGGCGCTCGATGTTCCAGCGCCCGGTCGGGTCGTCCAGGTGCAGCAGATCCTCGTCGTCCAACCAGATCGGCTGGAGCGGTGACGTCTCGCCGCCCGCGACGGTCGTCCATTCCACGACGACGTCGTCCTCGACGCGGCCCACCCGCAGTTCCGTGCGATCCCACGGCATCGAGGGGTGATCCCATGCGATCCAGGCGAGACGCGTGCCGTCGGGCGAGAGCGCGGGCTGCGCGAGGAAGTCGCTCCCGGCGACGAGTTGCACGAGGGATGCCGCATCCGCCGCGCCTGATCCGTCGAGCGGGATCGTGACCAGGTCGCGCGCCGGCACGATCGAGCCGCCGTGCCTCTCGCGCACCGCGATGAGCCGACCGGCCTGCCACACGAGTCCGCCGAAGCGCACGTCGCCGGCGGCGGCCGTGAGCGCTCGCGGCGGCCGGCCCGGCGAGAGCAGCCATACGCGCTGATCGGTCTTCTCGATGAAGACGAGGTCGTCGTCATCGACGGTCGTCCATGCGCCGCCGCCGTACTCGTGCACGCGCGATCGCGCGCTCCACGGAGCAGGGAGCACGTCGTGCGCGACGCCGTCCGCACCGCGACGACGGACGGCGGACCGACCACCCTCTTCGGGCACGCTCTCGCCCCACCAGATGTCGTCGCCGACGAAGCGCGCACCCTCGATGCGCGGACTCGCGGCCGAGACCGCCGCTGCCGAGATGGGGGATGGCCAGGCTCCGTACGGGATCGTCACACCCCCACCGTACGCCGCACGAAACACGAGGTCACACTGGGCGTGCGTCCCGGCTCCGACACGTTCAGGACACGAGGGCGGGCTGCCTGCCGGCGAGCTCCTCGCGCATGATCCTCGTCCCTGCGCTCAGCGCGCTCAGCTTCTCGAACGCGACGTTCCGGGGGAACGGCGCCATGCCGCAGTTGGTGCTGGGGATGAGCTTGTCGGCATCGACGAACTCCAGGGCCTTCCGGAGCGTGTCGGCGACCTCTTCCGGGCTTTCGATCGTCTCGTCGGCCACGTCGATGGCCCCGAGCATGATCTTCTTGCCGCGCAGGATCTCGATGAGGTCCATCGGCACGTGGGAGTGCTGGCATTCGAGCGAGACGATGTCGATGGCGGACTGCTGCAGGAGCGGGAAGGATGCCTCGTACTGCCGCCACTGCGACCCGAGGGTCGCCTTCCAGTCGGTGTTCGCCTTGATTCCGTACCCGTAGCAGATGTGTACGGCGGTCTCGGCGCGCAATCCCTCCGCGGCTCTCTCCAGCGCGGCCACTCCCCAGTCCTGGACCTCGTCGAAGAAGACGTTGAACGACGGCTCGTCGAACTGGATGATGTCGACCCCGGCTGCCTCGAGCTCCTTCGCCTCCTGATTGAGGATCGTCGCGAACTCCCACGCCAGCTTCTCGCGGCTCTTGTAGTGGTCGTCGTAGAGAGTGTCGACCATCGTCATCGGGCCGGGCAGGGCCCACTTGATCGGGCGATCGGTCGATGCGCGGAGGAACGTCGCGTCGTCGACGAACACGGGCCGCTCGCGGCTCACCGCCCCGACGACGGTCGGCACGCTCGCGTCGTAGCGGTCGCGGATGCGCACGGTCTCACGCTTCTCGAAATCGACTCCGCTGAGATGCTCGATGAAGGTCGTCACGAAGTGCTGACGGGTCTGCTCGCCGTCGCTGACGATATCGATGCCGCGTCGAGTCTGCTCCTGCACGGCGACGCGCAGTGCGTCGTACTTGCCCTCGATCAGGGCATCGCCCTCCAGCTCCCATGGCGACCAGAGCGTCTCGGGCTGCGCGAGCCACGACGGCTTCGGCAGACTGCCGACGATCGAAGTCGGCAAGAGCGTGTGCAGGTCCGAAGATCGTCCGCTGGTCATGCGACCGGGACAAGGTAGTCGGCGGCCCACTGAGCAAGAGCTTCACCGTGGGGCTTGATGAACTGCTCCTCGGTGTACTGCCCCTGCGTGATCGCGAGCCGGCTGCGTTCCACGCGGTCGTAGGCGATCTCGGTTCGGGAGTAGTCCTGCACCTCCAGGCTCGGCCGGAAGACGGGTGCGGCGGCCGAGTTCGCGTTATAGATCTCCGGGCGGTAGATCTTCTGGAACGTCTCCATCGTGCTGATCGTGCCGATCAGCTGCAGATCGGCGTAATCGTTGAGCAGGTCACCGCGGTGGTAGAAGGCGAGCGGCGCAACGCTGCCGCGCGGCATGAAGTAGCGCACCTTCATCCCCATCTTCGAGAAGTACTCATCGGTGAGGGAGTACTCCTCCTGCTGGTATTCGACGCCGAGCACCGGGTGCTGGTTCGCAGTGCGGTGGTACGTCTTGCTCGTCGACACGCTGATGCAGATCACGGGGGGCAGAGTGAAGCGCTCCCGGTACGCGGGCGAGTCGAGGAAGTGCCGGAACAGCTTGCCGTGGAGGTCGCCGAAGTCGCCGGGCACGGTGGGCTTCGGCGAATCGGCGTTGACCGCGGGAAGAAGCACGCTGAAGTCGTAGTCGCGGACGTACGAGGAGAAGTTGTTCCCCACGATCCCGTGGCGGCGGATGCTCGTCCAGGTGTCCACGATCTGCACGTCGAGAACCTCGAGAAGCGGGAACTCCCGGTCGGCACCCTCTGCGGTGAACCGCAGCTGCACCGAGACGATGTCGAGTTCGACGGTGTAGCGGTTCCCGTCCGGGTTGTCCCAGTGCGCGAGGTCGTTGAAGCGCCGGTCGATCATCGTCAGGGTGTTGCGGAGATTCTGCTGGCGGTGTTCGCCTCGCGCCAGATTGGCGAAATTCGTCGTGACCCGGGAGCTCTTCGACGGCGCGTAGTCGTCGTCGAAGCGCGTGGTGGTGATGCTGAACGTGAAGTCGTCCGCCATGAGTGGCCAATCCGATGAGTGGTGAGGGCTGCGCGGCCCTCGGGAGTCGATGACTCCATCCTCGAACCCCCGAAGAGATATCGGGTAACTTATCGCTTCTATACCTCCGTATAGGATTTGCCTATGTCTCGGGGAGTCAGCGGCGTGACGCTGCAACAGCTGCACTACTTCGTCGAAGTGGCCGCGGAGGGGTCGATCTCCGCCGCCGCAGACCTGCTGTACGTCGCACAGCCGACGGTGTCCGCAGCGATGAAGGATCTCGAGGCCCGGGTCGGCCGCGCGCTCCTCGCCCGCTCCGCCCGCGGGATCAGCCTCACCGCCGACGGTGCGGAGTTCCTCGGATACGCGAGACAGGTGCTCGAGCAGGTGGCGCTGCTCGAGCAGCGCTACCTCGGCCGGCCGCCGGCGCGACGCCTGCTCGGGGTGTCGGCGCAGCACTACTCATTCGTGGTGGATGCGTTCGTCAGGATGGTCAGAGCCGGCGGAGCGGCCGAGTACGAGTTCTCGCTGCGTGAGACGCGCACCTGGGACATCATCGAGGATGTTCGGACTCTCCGCAGCGAACTGGGCATCCTCTACCGGAACGACTTCAACCGGAAGGTCATCGACAAGCTGCTCCGGGAATCCGGGCTCGCGTTCCCCCCCCTGTTCGTCGCCGAGCCGCACATCTTCATCTCCCGGAAGAACCCCCTCGCGGCTCACGATCGTGCGACGCTTGCCGATCTTGCGGACCTTCCGCGGCTCAGCTTCGACCAGGGGGCGAACAACTCGTTCTACTTCGCCGAAGAGATCCTCTCGACCCTGTCGGCCACGCAGGAGATCCGAGTCTCCGACCGCGCTACGATCTTCAACCTGATGATCGGGCTCGACGGTTACACGATCTCGACCGGCATCATCAGCGATCAGCTCGACCCTGAGATCGTGGCCATCCCGCTCGACGTCGACGAACGCATCGAGATCGGTTGGATCGGGCACGCCTCGATTCCGCTCACCGAGCAGGCGCAGCGGTACCTCACGGAGGTGCGGACGGTCGTCGCCGGCTTCGGTGTCGCAGTCCTCGGCTAGCAGTCCTACAGCTCGGATGCCTCGGTCATCTGCTCGGCAGGGGCGGCCGCGGCCTCCCCTGCGGGGTCGGCTGCGTCCGCCTGCTCCGCAGGACGCTTCTGCAGCAGCTCGAGCACCCACGCGACGAGGATCGCGACGACGATCACGAGCACGACGTCGCCGAACGAGAGCGGCCTCAGCGACAGCATCCACACGACCGCCAGGATCGCGATGATCGAGCGCACGAGCACGCGGTAGCGCGCGAGCCACGTGCCGAACCCGCCGGTGTCGAGGCCGCGTGCCGCGAGCTTCGTGCGCGCGGTCGCGTTGAGGCCGCGGACGGTGCGTCGCACCGAGTCCGCGGCACGCGAGCGCCCCATGATCCAGCCGAGCAGTGCGACGAAGACGCCGAGCACGGCGATGACGACACCCGTGCGACGCATCGAATCGACGAGCTGCCCGTAGATGACGTCGAGGGCGGACGGCGAGATGTCGAGTGACCCCGCGACGGCGCCCATCGCAGCCCCTCCGATGGCGAGCGTGACCGCGAGGGTGCCTCCGCCGACGGCCAGGCCGATTCCCGTGCCGAGGACGGCCGTGGACCGACGCCTCGCGATAAGGATGCCGAGCCCGAAGAGCGCGAGGGTGATGACGGGCAACCACCAGCCGACGACGTTCGCCAGCGCGTAGCCCGTGCGGATCATGGCGAGGTTGTTGCCCTCACCGATGATGATGACGCGGTCGACACCGGGTATGAGCTGAGCGATTCCGACGCCCCGCTCCGTGAGGTTCTCCTTCACCCGCTCGACGATCGCGCCGAGCTGGATGCCCACCCCGTCGTCGGTGCGCACGACCAGGCCCCCGCCGTCGCTCGTCGCGGCGGTCGTGAGCGCGCGGTGCGCCGCACGTGTCGTCCCCGCCCAGACGTCCGAGAAGGCGTCGGATTCCACGACCCGCGTCACGGTCTGCGACACGAGGCCGCGCAGGCCGTCCGCCGCAGGCGCCTGCAGGAGCCCGAGCGCCTGGGCGGCACGCGGGGGGAGTCCGAGGTCGGCGATGCCGTCGAAGACGTTCGCCGTGAGCTCGTCGAAATCGACCTGCGCATTGATGGCCTCGACGGTCTCGTCGATGATCATGCCCTGCACGGCGGGATCGTCGACGAGCGGGGCCATCGTCGCGACGAACGCCTCTTCGTCGACGAGCTGCAGACGTGCCCAGCCGGTGACGATCGAGACCGGGACGAGGATCGTCGCGATCACGATGACCACAGCCGACAGCAGCCCGCGCCACCATCCGCGGCGATCGGTCGTCCGCGGCGGCGTCTCACCGGTCAAGCGGGCGTTCTCGGCCTCCAGCAGGCGGACACGTTCGGCGAGGGCTGCGACATCGGGCTCGGCGCCCGCCGCATCGATCTGCGTCATGTCGACATTCTGTCGTGATCGTCACCCCACCGCACGACGTGGACCGGAAATCACCCCGGGTGACCCCGGCGTCAGATGGCGCGCAGCACCGCCACGACCTTGCCCAGCACGACGGCGTCGTCACCCAGGATCGGCTCGAAGGAGCTGTTGCGCGGCAGGAGCCACGTGTGGCCGTCGCGCTGGCGGAACGTCTTGACGGTCGCCTCGTCGTCGAGCATCGCCGCGACGATGTCGCCGTTGACGGCGGTCTGCTGCGAACGGACGACGACCCAGTCGCCGTCGCAGATGGCCGCGTCGATCATCGACTCGCCCGACACCTTGAGCATGAACAGGTCGCCTTTGCCGACGAGCTGACGGGGGAGGGGGAAGATCTCCTCGATCTGCTGCTCGGCGGTGATCGGCACTCCTGCCGCGATGCGGCCGACGAGCGGCACGAGCGCCGCGTCGCCGAGCGCGGGCGCGGTGTCGGCCGGATTCTCGGTCGACATGCCCGGCAGGTCGATCAGCACCTCCATCGCGCGCGTCTTGCCGGCGTCACGGCGGAGGTAGCCGCTGAGCTCGAGCTGATTGAGCTGGTGGGTCACGCTCGAGAGCGACTTGAGTCCGACGGCGTCGCCGATCTCGCGCATGCTCGGCGGATAGCCGTGCCGCGCGATGGAGCGCTGGATGACCTCGAGGATCGCCAGCTGCTTGTCGCTCAGGCTCTTGCGGCGTCGCGTCTGGGGCTTGTCGCGCCCGGTCGTGTCGGTCATGACTGCTCCTGGTCGGATGTCGGGGTCTTCGAATGTCGGAGGTCGGTGATGGGGTGACCTTATCGAAACCGTATCCGGTTCAGAGCGTCCCTCGGCGGAGATCCGCCGCGTGTCGCGTTCGAAAGCCGGCGACGATGTCGACCACTTGACAGGCTACAACATCGAAGATAGCTTCGGAAGAGAGCTTCGCATCCAGGCCCTCCCGGCCGAGGGCCGGATGCGAATCTCTCCCCAGCGAGGAGAACCCACATGACCGCGATCACCGCCCCGATGGCACACCGCACGCGCTTGCGCCTCACGGCGCGAGGTCGTCGACTCCTCACCGCCGTCGCGGCGCTCCCGGCTGCGATCGCCCTCGCGTTCGCGGTGGTGAGCGGCGGGGCCGCGCTCGCGACGATCGACGATGGCGCGCCCGCGCAGTCGTTCGCAACCGTGACGGTCTCGGCGGGCGACACGCTCTGGTCGATCGCCGAAGACATCGCCCCGACCGCCGACCCGCGCGACGTCGTCGATGCCATCGTGCGGCTCAACGCCCTCGACGGTGCGCAGATCTCGGCGGGTCAGTCGCTCGCGATTCCCGCGGAGTACGCGCCCTGATCCCGGGACCCGTGTTACGCGCCCACCGGATGGAGCTCTGAGCCCCCTCTACCATGGAGCGAGTGACGGCCAGCCTCGAAGACCTTCCCCTCCGCGACGATCTGCGCGGGCTCGCGCCCTACGGTGCCCCGCAGGCACCGCTGCCCGTGGCGCTGAACGTGAACGAGAACACGCATCCTGTGCCGCAGGAGGTCGCGGATGACATCCTCGACGCGATCGCGATCGCGCTGCGCGAGGTTAATCGCTACCCCGACCGCGAGTTCACCGCGCTGCGCGAGGGATTCGCCGACTACCTCGGCCACGGGCTGACGGCCGATCAGATCTGGGCGGCGAACGGCTCGAACGAGGTGCTCCAGCACCTCCTCCAGGCTTTCGCCGGGCCCGGGCGGACCGCGTTCGGCTTCGCTCCGACGTATTCGATGTACCCGCTCCTCACCCGCGCCACCGGGGCCACGTGGGTCGCGGGCGTGCGCGGCGCCGACTTCACGATCGACGCGCAGGACGCGGCATCCCAGATCTCCGCTGCGTCCCCCGACGTGGTGTTCCTGTGCGCGCCGAACAATCCGACCGGCACGCCACTGACGCTCGACGTCATCGAGGCCGCCTACGACGCGACCGACGGAATCGTGATCGTCGACGAGGCCTACCAGGAGTTCGCGCCGCACGGCACGCCCTCCGCTGTGACGCTCCTGCCGGGGCGTGAGCGGCTCGTCGTCTCGCGCACGATGAGCAAGGCCTTCGCCTTCGCCGGGGCGCGAGTGGGCTATCTCGCGGCCGATCCCGCCGTCATCGACGCACTGCGGCTCGTCCGTCTCCCGTACCACCTGAGCGCGCTCACCCAGGCGGCCGCGTCCGCCGCGCTGCGCCACGCGTCGACGATGATGCGGATGGTCGACGACATCCGCGAGCAGCGCGACCGCATCTCGGCCACCGTCGAGGCACTCGGCTACCGACCGTACGAGTCGTGGACGAACTTCGTGCTCTTCGGCGGGGTCGAGGATCCGGCGTCCACCTGGAAGGCGCTCTACGACCGCGGTGTGCTCATCCGCGACGTCGGCATCCCGTACCACCTGCGCGTCACGGCGGGGACCGCGGACGAGACGACCGCGTTCCTCGACGCACTCGCCTCGGTAGGATCAGCGTCATGACGCGCGCCGCAGAGCACCGCACCGCCTCCCTCCGTCGCGCGACGAGTGAGTCCACCGTCGAACTGGAGCTCGACCTCGACGGAACGGGCCGCAGTCACATCGACACGACCGTCCCGTTCTTCGATCACCTCCTGACGGCCTTCGCGAAGCACTCCCTCACCGACCTCACCGTGCGCGCGTCGGGCGACACCGACATCGACGCCCACCACACGGTCGAGGACGTCGCGATCGTGCTGGGGCAGGCGATCCGCGAGGCGCTCGGCGACAAGGTCGGCATCGGCCGCTACGGCGACGCGCTCGTGCCGCTCGACGAGGCCCTCGCCCAGGCGGTGGTCGACATCAGCGGTCGCCCCTATCTCGTACACTCCGGCGAGCCCGCCGGATACGAGCACCACCTCATCGGCGGCCACTTCACGGGTTCGCTCGTGCGCCACACCTTCGAGGCCATCGCCTTCAACGGCGGGCTGACGGTGCACGTCACCGTGCTCGCCGGCCGCGACCCGCACCACATCGCCGAGGCGGAGTACAAGGCCTTCGCGCGGGCGTTCCGCCAGGCCAAGGCGATCGATCCGCTCGTCGAGGGCGTGCCCAGCACGAAGGGTGCTCTGTGAGTTCCAGGCCCCTCGTCGCGGTGCTGGACTACGGATCCGGCAACGTCCACTCCGCGGTGAAGGCCCTCGATGCGGCCGGAGCCGATGCGCGCCTGACGTCCGATCGTGGGCTCGTCATGGACGCCGACGGTCTCGTCGTGCCCGGTGTCGGGGCGTTCCGCGCCGTCATGGACGCGCTCGCGGCGAGCCGCGGCACCGAGCTGATCGGTCGCCGCCTCGCGGGCGGGCGTCCGGTGCTCGGCATCTGCGTCGGCATGCAGGTGCTGTTCGATCGCGGCGTCGAACGCGGCGTCGACACCGAGGGCATGGGGGAGTGGCCGGGCGTCGTGACGGAGTTGGATGCCCCGGTCCTGCCGCACATGGGCTGGAACACGGTGCAGCCGGGCGAAGGCACGCGCCTGTTCGCCGGGATCGAGGACGAGCGCTTCTACTTCGTGCACTCGTACGGCGTGCAGCACTGGCTCCTCGACGTCCAGCCGCCGTTCCCCGAACCGACGCTCACCTGGTGCGATTACGGCACGCCGTTCCTCGCTGCGGTCGAGAACGGGCCGCTGTCGGCGACGCAGTTCCACCCCGAGAAGTCGGGGGATGCCGGCATCCGACTCCTCTCCAATTGGATCGACGGGCTGAGCGGGACTACCCTCGGAGATCGTGCCGTCCGCGGATGAATCCGCTCCGCGTGACCCTCTCGCACGAGGAGCCATGAACGATTTCGCGTCAACGCCCGAACTGATCCTGCTGCCCGCCGTGGACGTCGCCGACGGCAAAGCCGTGCGACTCACTCAGGGGGAGGCCGGCAGCGAGACCAACTACGGCGACCCCGTCGACGCGGCCCTCGACTGGGCGCGCCAGGGTGCGCAGTGGATCCACCTCGTCGATCTCGACGCCGCCTTCGGCCGCGGGAGCAACAGCGGTGTGCTGCGCAAGGTCATCAAGCAGGTCCGGGGCGTCCAGGTCGAGGTGTCGGGCGGCATCCGGGACGACCAGTCCCTCGAGGCCGCGCTCGAGAGCGGCGCGGCACGTGTCAACCTCGGCACAGCGGCCCTCGAGAACCCCGAGTGGGCCGCCGACGTCATCGGCCGCTACGGCGAACTCGTCGCTGTCGGCCTCGACGTCCGGGGGACGACCCTCGCGGCCCGCGGCTGGACGCGTGAGGGCGGCGATCTGTGGACCGTCCTCGAGCGGCTCGAGGCGGCCGGCTGCAGCCGCTACGTCGTGACCGATGTCACGAAGGACGGCACGCTCCAGGGACCGAACCTCGATCTGCTGCGCGAGATGACGACGCGCACCCCCAAACCCGTCATCGCTTCCGGCGGCATCTCGAGCCTCGACGACATCGCAGCCCTGCGCGATCTCGTACCGCTCGGCGTCGAGGGCGCGATCGTGGGCAAGGCGCTGTACGCGGGGGCGTTCACGCTCGCCGAGGCGCTCGATGTCGCAGGGCACTGATCCGGCGCACGACCACCGCGCCGATTCGGCCGGGGTGCCGTGGGAGGGCCGCTCGTTCCACGAGAACCCGAACGCGGGCGATGACGGGTCCGCCGACCCCGCGCTTCTGGCCGCGCTGACCGCCTTCCGCGGGGGCGAGGGCGACCAGGTCGCCGTCGTCGACGCGTATCGCGCCGCGCGCCTGTTGATCCCGCTCGTCGCCGAGAAGGGCGACCACGGAATCGGCGCGCACGGACTCGACGTCGACAAGACGCAGGAGCTCTCGATCGTGACCGTCGCGGCCCCCGACGGGCGTCGCGTGCTCCCCGTGTTCACGTCGGTGGATGCGATGAAGGCGTGGGATGCCGCGGCCCGCCCTGTGCCGGCCGATGGAGTGCGCACGGCGGTCGCGGCAGCCGACGACGATACCGATCTGATCGTGATCGACCCGGGCTCGGAGACCGAGTTCGTCCTGCGCCGGCCCGCAGTCTGGGCGATCGCCCAGGGGCGGACCTGGGAGCCCAGCCACACCGCCCCCGACGTGTTCCGCGGGCTCCAGGAGAGCATCGGCGGCGAACTCGCCGTGCTCGATCTCGCCGTCGCGGCGGGCGACCCCGACGCACGACTGCGTGGACCGGAGCTCGTCGTGCGCCTGCACCTCATCGACGGGCTGGATCAGGCCGAGCTCGACGCCGTCCTGCAGCGACTCGCGCGTCGCTGGGCCGCCGACGATCGCATCGCGGTCCTCGTGGACTCGCTGTCGGTCAAGCTCGTCCGCGGCTAGTTGACCGGGCCGGTCCACTTCTCGCCGGGTCCCTTGCCGATGGGATCCGGGATGACGGATGCCTCGCGGAACGCGAGCTGCAGCGACCGCAGCCCGTCGCGCAGCGAGCGGGCGTGCATGTCGCTGATCTCGGGGGCACCGGCGGTGATGAGTCCGGCGAGGGCGTTGATGAGCTTGCGGGCCTCGTCGAGGTCGGTCTGCGTCGCGGGATCGTCAGCGAGACCCACCTTGACGGCGGCGGCGCTCATGAGGTGCACGGCCGTGGTCGTGATGACCTCGACGGCGGGAACGTCGGCGATGTCCCGGGTGGCTTCGGACGCCGCGCGCTCCTGTTCCTCCCAGCGAGCCTGCCGCGCGGCATCCATGTCATCGTCCTGAATTCTGTCCACGCCGCTCTCTCTGCTAGACTCGTGCGGGCTCCGGTGCGTTCTGCATCGGACTGAAAGAGGATCACATCCCACCCGCGCTTGCCGCTCAAGGCTACCGGGTCACGCACTCCGCTCCGAACGCTCTGCGTCCGGAGCAGTCAGGGTGCAGAAAGCCGGCGTCACGACGCCGTGCGGGTGGAATACTCCTCTTTCGCTCGAGACACCCCGTGTCGCGAGGGCCATCACCCGTACGAAAGAGGAGTTCCGCATCAGCGATCCCCGCACCAATGACCGCATCCGCGTTCCCGAGGTCCGCCTCGTCGGACCCGCGGGTGAGCAGGTCGGCGTCGTCCGCATCGAGGTCGCGCTGCGCCTGGCTCAGGAAGCCGATCTCGACCTGGTCGAGGTTGCTCCCAACTCGAAGCCGCCCGTCGTCAAGATCATGGACTACGGGAAGTTCAAGTACGAAGCCGCGCAGAAGGCCAAGGAAGCTCGCCGCAACCAGGCGAACACGGTCCTCAAAGAGGTCCGCTTCCGCCTGAAGATCGACAACCACGACTACGAAACGAAGCGCAAGCGCGCCGAGGGCTTCCTCAAGACGGGCGACAAGGTCAAGGCCATGATCCTGTTCCGCGGTCGCGAGCAGTCGCGGCCCGAGCAGGGTGTGCGCCTGCTCCGCAAGTTCGCCGAGGACGTCGCGGAGTTCGGCACGGTCGAGTCGAACCCGACGATCGACGGTCGCAACATGGTCATGGTCATCGCACCGCACAAGAACAAGTCCGAGGTCAAGACGGAGCAGAACGCTGCTCGCGCCGCCAACAAGGAGGCGGCACGATCTGCGCGGACGGGTGCTCCGGCATCCGAGCCCGTCACCACAGACGCGGCCGAATAGGCCCCACAGACCCCCGCCGAGGCGGGAACCGACTCCCGCTGCGGCGGGAACCACAACGAAGGAAGAGACATGCCGAAGCAGAAGACCCACTCGGGTGCCAAGAAGCGCTTCAAGGTCACCGGCACCGGAAAGATCAAGAAGCAGCAGGCGAACCTCCGCCACAACTTCGAGGGCAAGCCCACCAAGCGCACGCGTCGCCTGTCGGCTGACAAGATCCTCGCCCCCGGTGACGCCAAGGTCGCCAAGAAGCTTCTCGGCATCTGATCGCCGACGCAGGAATAGGAACGAAACGAAATGGCTAGAGTCAAGCGGGCCGTCAACGCCCACAAGAAGCGTCGCGTCATCCTCGAGCGCGCCTCCGGTTACCGGGGTCAGCGTTCGCGTCTGTACCGCAAGGCGAAGGAGCAGGTCACCCACTCGCTCGTCTACGCGTACCGCGACCGTCGCAAGCGCAAGGGCGACTTCCGCCGCCTGTGGATCCAGCGCATCAACGCCGCCGCGCGTGCCAACGGCATGACGTACAACCGCTTCATCCAGGGTCTCGGCCTCGCCGGCGTGCAGGTCGACCGCCGCATGCTCGCCGAGCTCGCGGTGAACGAGCCCAAGACGTTCGCGTCGCTCGTCGCAACGGCCAAGGCAGGGCTTCCCGAGAACGTCAACGCCCCCAAGGCGTAAGCGCTCCCACTCGTACGATGGGCGTCCTCTTCCGAGGGCGCCCATCGGCGTTTCCGGAACCAGGTTGCGGGATGCCGCGGCCCTAGACTTGTCGCGTGCTCGAGAACCCGCGCTCGCCCCGTGTTCGCGCCGTGGCGAAGCTCACCAAACGCAGCGCTCGGCACGAGACGGGGCTCTTCCTCCTCGAGGGTCCGCAGGCCGCGCGAGAGGCGCTCGCGTACCGCCCCGCGACGGTCGTCGAGCTCTTCGCGACGCCAACGGCGCTCGAGAAGCACTCCGACATCCGCGAGCAGGCGAAGCGGGCCGGCGTCGAGGTCGTCTTCACGACCGAGCCCGTGCTCGACGCGATGGCAGACACCGTCACCCCGCAGGGGATCGTCGCCGTCGCGCGGCAGACGCCGACCTCCGTGCGCGAGGTGTTCGCGGCATCCCCTCGTCTCGTCGTCATCTGCGAAGAGGTGCGGGATCCCGGCAATCTCGGCACGATCATCCGCGCGGCGGACGCGGCGGGGGCGGATGCCGTCGTCCTCACCGGGCGGACGGTCGATCCCTACAACCCCAAGGTCGTCCGCGCGACGACCGGATCGCTCTTCCACTTGCCGGTGGCCGTGGGCGTGGATCTGGGGACCGCCGTCGAGCATGCACACCTGGCCGGCGTCCGCGTCATCGCGGCCGACGTCGGCGGGGCCGACTTCCTGGCATCCCGAGACCTGCTCGCCGAGCCCACGGCATGGCTTTTCGGCAACGAGGCGCGCGGGCTCGAGGACGACGCGATCGCGCTCGCCGACCTGTCGCTGCGGCTCCCGATCTACGGCGCCGCCGAGTCGCTCAACCTCGCGACGGCAGCCAGCGTCTGTCTGTACGAGACGGCGTTCGCTCAGCGCGCGGCATCCTGACATCCAGCGTTCCGCTCCTGTTACAAGACGGTAAAGGCTGAGGTCAAGCCCTGGCGGTCCCCGCGGCCCGGTGACAGTGTCGAAGACATGACGACCTCCGATGGTGCGCCGAAGACGTCGAACATCTCCGTCAGGCGCGGTGACCCACTGGTCGAGATCCACGATGTGCAGAAGCACTACGGCGACTTCCAGGCGCTGAAGGACATCGACCTCACGGTCAATCGCGGTGAGGTCGTCGTGGTCATCGGACCATCGGGCTCTGGCAAGTCGACGCTCTGCCGCACGATCAATCGCCTCGAGACGATCACGAGCGGCACGATCATGATCGACGGCAAAGAGCTGCCGAAGGAGGGCAAGGCTCTCGCCGGTCTGCGTGCCGATGTCGGCATGGTGTTCCAGTCGTTCAACCTCTTCGCGCACCTGACGATCCTCGACAATGTCACGCTCGGCCCGATCAAGGTCAAGGGCATGAAGAAGAAGGATGCCGAGGCCCTCGCGCGTCAGCTCCTCGATCGGGTCGGAGTCGGCGTGCAGGCCGACAAACTCCCCGCTCAGTTGTCCGGCGGCCAGCAGCAGCGCGTCGCCATCGCACGGGCTCTCGCGATGCAGCCCAAGGTCATGCTCTTCGACGAGCCGACGAGCGCACTCGATCCCGAGATGATCAACGAGGTGCTGGACGTCATGGTCGGCCTCGCACAGGACGGCATGACGATGATCGTCGTGACTCATGAGATGGGCTTCGCCCGCAAGGCCGCCGATCGCGTCGTCTTCATGGCTGACGGTCAGATCGTCGAGGAGGAGACGCCTGAGGAGTTCTTCACGAAGCCGAAGAGCGATCGCGCCAAGGATTTCCTCTCGAAGCTCCTGACCCACTGACACCCCGCACCGAGAGGAAGGATCCGCCCCGCCACATCTTCCGACCGCGACTCCGCACGACCCGAACGTCGGACACACGGAACCACACAGCACACATGCGCAACCAAGGAGTACACATGCGAAAGTCTCGAATTCTCGTCGGCATCGGTCTGGCAGCCGTCGCCGCCCTCGGCCTCACGGCGTGCAACAGCGGCACGCCGGGCGCCGCCCCCTCGGAAGACGCCGGAGGTGAAGAGTCCGGCGCCCTGTGGGAGGTCGCGACCGACGTCGATCTGACCGACAGCCCGACCTACGACCGCATGGTCGAGCGCGACGGCGTCATCGTCGGCGTGAAGAACGATCAGCCGGGACTCGGCTATGAAGACACCGTGACCGGTGAGCGCACAGGCTTCGACATCGAGATCGCACGGTGGATCGCCGCGTCGCTCGGCTTCTCCGAGGATCAGATCGAGTACGTCACGATCCCCTCGGCCAACCGCGAGCAGGAGATCGTCAACGGCAACATCGACTACTACGTCGGCACGTACTCGATCACGGACTCCCGCAAGGAGCAGATCGACTTCGCCGGTCCGTACCTCATCACCGGTCAGGGGCTCCTCGTAGCCGCCGACAACGAGGACATCAACGGCCCCGACGATCTGGAAGGCAAGATCGTCTGCTCCGTGACGGGGTCGACGCCGCTGCAGCGCATCCGCGACGAGTACAACCCGGGCAACACGGTCGAGAACGGCACGTACTCCGAGTGCATCGAGCAGGTCAAGGCCGGACAGGTGGATGCCGTCACGACCGACCAGGCGATCCTCGCCGGGTATGTCGCGCTCGAGCCCGACGCCCTGAAGATCGTGGGCGACCCCTTCAGCGAGGAGCGCTACGGCGTCGGCCTCGAGAAGGGCGACACCGCTCTGAAGGACTGGATCAACGCGCTGTTCAACGACGGCGGAGACGTGTGGACGGCACTGTTCGACGCCAACCTCGCGCCCGCCGGCATCGAGGGCGAACAGCCGACAGCCGACGAGTGACCCGAGTTCGGGGCGGCGATCGTGATCGCCGCCCCGAACCGCGATCGAACGGAAGGAGCGCGCGGTGGGCGTCATCACCGGCAACCTGGATCTGTGGGGCGAACTGCTCGTCGGCACACTGATCCTGTTCTTCGCGGGAGGGATCCTCGCGCTCGTCCTCGGCACGATCGTGGGCGCCATGCGAGTCTCACCGGTCCCGATCGCGCGGGCGGTCGGCGCGTTCTACGTCGGCACGATCCGCAACACCCCGCTGACGCTGGTGTTCTTCGCCTTCTCGTTCGCGCTGCCCCCGCTGCTCGGACTCCGGCTCACCGATGCCACGACCCTCACGCTCGCGATCTGTGCGCTCGGCATCTATACCGCCACCTATGTCGCCGAGACCATCCGATCCGGTATCAACACCGTTTCGGTGGGTCAGGCCGAGGCGGCGCGCGCACTCGGACTGACGTTCGGTCAGGTCATGGGGCTCGTCGTGATGCCGCAGGCTTTCCGCTCCGTCGTGCCTCCCATGATGAGCGTGTTGATCGCGCTCCTCAAGAACACCACGGTCGCGGCCGGCTTCTCGGTCGCCAACCTGGGAATGGCGCGCAACTATCTGAGCGAGCGCGGTGAGAACCAGTTCCTCGTCATCCTCTGGCTGATGGTCATCTTCGTCGTCCTCGTGCTGCTGCTGTCCTGGCTGCAGCGAACTCTCGAGAACCGCTGGAGGATCGCACGATGAGCAGCAGTGTTCTCTACGACGTCCCCGGCCCTCGCGCGGTCGCGCGCAATCGGATCATCGGCGTCGTCGTCGTCATCGTCGTTGCGGCGATCGTCGGATTCTTCGTCTGGCGGCTTGCCGTGACGGGGCAGTTCACGGCCGAGAAGTGGAACATCTTCACCTATTCATCGGTGTGGATGCAGATCGGCGCCGCCACGTTGCGCACGCTCGCCGCGTTCGCGGTGGCGGCCGTCGGTGCGCTCATCCTCGGCTTCGTGCTCGCGATCGGACGCCTTTCCGACCACGCGTGGCTGCGTATTCCCGTGGGCGCCGTCGTGGAGTTCCTCCGCGCCGTGCCCGTGCTCGTCTTCATGTTCCTGCTGTATTACGGGCTTCCCGTGCTCGGAGTCCGGCTGCCGTCGTACTGGGCCGTCGTGATCGCGCTCATCCTCTACAACGGCTCAGTGCTGGCCGAGGTCATCCGAGCCGGTGTCGAGTCGCTTCCGCGCGGCCAGCGCGAAGCGGGCTACGCGATCGGCCTTCGCAAGGCGGGCGTGATGCGGCTCGTGCTGCTGCCGCAGGCCATCCGCGCGATGATGCCGGTCATCATCGCCCAACTCGTCGTCACCCTGAAGGACACGGCGCTCGGATTCATCATCACGTACCCCGAGCTCCTGTTCCTGGCGCGCTCGATCGGATCGCAGGCGACCTACGACTCGCCGATCGTCCAGGCGACGATGATCGTCGCGGCGATCTACATCGGGCTGTGCCTGATCCTCTCGGCCGTCGCGACCACGGTTGAGAAGCGACTCCGCCGTGGTGGCCGCGGCGGAAAAATCGCGGCGGCGAACCAGCCGACCCAGGAGGTCACGGACACCGAGCTGATCGTCGCGCAGGGCGCGGTGAAGAGCCGGGCCGGCAATCTCGAGGGCGGCCAGAATCAGGCGGGGCAGTCGATCTGACGTTCCCTCGGCGACGGGCGGGGCATCCACCCGTCGGTAGACTCGTCTCTCGTGTCTGACGTTCCCGAAATCACCCCAGATGCGGTGGATGCCGCGGTCCAGGCGGCGCTGGACGCCATCGCCGCCTCCGCCGACACCGCCGAGCTGAAGGCCGCACGTGCGGAGCACACGGCCGAAGGCTCTCCACTCGCGCGACTCAACGCGGGGATGCGCTCGGTCGCCCCCGAGCACAAGGCCGAGTTCGGCAAGCTCGTCGGTCAGGCTCGCGGGCGCGTGAACCAGGCGCTCGCCGCTCGAGAGGCAGAGCTCGCGGAGGCCGAGACGGCTGCGAAGCTCGAAGCCGAGCGCGTCGACATCACGGCGATCGGCGCTCGCGCACGGGTCGGCGCGCGGCATCCCATCTCGCTCCTCCAGGAGCAGGTCGCGGACATCTTCGTCGGCATGGGATGGGAGATCGCCGAAGGCCCGGAGCTCGAGCACGAGTGGTTCAACTTCGACGCGCTGAACTTCGACGTCGACCACCCGGCGCGGCAGATGCAGGACACCTTCTTCGTCGATCCGATCGACCGCCACCTCGTCATGCGCACGCACACGAGCCCCGTTCAGGTGCGCTCGATGCTCGAGCGCGACATCCCGATCTACGTCCTGTGCCCCGGCCGGGTGTACCGCACGGACGAGTTCGATGCGACGCACCTGCCCGTCTTCACGCAGTTCGAAGGTCTCGTGATCGACAAGGGCATCACGATGGCGCACCTCAAGGGCACGCTCGACCACGCCGCCAAGGTGCTCTTCGGGCCCGAGGCCAAGACGCGCTTCCGCGCCAACTTCTTCCCCTTCACCGAGCCGTCCGCCGAGCTCGACCTGTGGCACCCCACCTTCAAGGGCGGCGCGCGCTGGATCGAGTGGGGCGGCTGCGGCATGGTCAACCCCAACGTCCTGCGGGCGGCCGGCATCGATCCCGAGGTCTACTCGGGCTTCGCATTCGGCATGGGCATCGAGCGCACGCTCATGTTCCGCAGCGACGTGCAGGACATGCGCGACATGGCCGAAGGCGATGTCCGTTTCAGCGAGCAGTTCGGAATGGTGGTCTGATGCGCGTCCCGCTCTCCTGGTTGCGTGAGTACGTCGAGGTGCCGGTGGATGCCGCGCCCGAAGACGTCCTCGAGGCGCTCGTGCGCGTCGGGTTCGAAGAAGAGGACGTCCACCGCTTCGAGCTCGAGGGCCCCATCGTCGTCGGCGAAGTCGTCGAATTCACGCCCGAGCCGCAGTCCAACGGCAAGACGATCCGCTGGTGCCAGGTCGACGTCGGTCCGGAGCACGGGGGAGTGCGCGGCATCGTGTGCGGTGCCGACAACTTCTTCGCGGGCGACAAGGTCGTCGTGACGCTTCCCGGTGCCGTGCTGCCCGGTCCGTTCCCGATCGCGGCGCGCAAGACGTACGGGCACGTCTCCGACGGCATGATCGCCTCGGCGAAGGAGCTCGGGCTCGGAGACGAGCACTCCGGCATCCTCCGTCTCGTCGAACTCGGTGTCGACGCGCCCGTCGGCACCGACGCGATCGCGCTCCTCGGCCTCGACGACGTCGCGATCGACATCAACGTGACACCGGACCGCGGCTACGCGCTGTCGGTGCGAGGTGTCGCGCGCGAGTACTCGCACGCGACCGGCGCGGCCTTCCGCGACCCGGCGGAGCGGGCGTGGGACGACGTCGCACCCGCGTCGGGATTCCCGATCGCGGTCGTCGACGACGCCCCCATCCGCGGACGCGTCGGCGCGAGCGAGTTCGTGGCGCGCGTCGTGCGCGACGTCGACCCCACCAAGCCCACCCCGCCGTGGATGGTCGCGCGCCTCACGCTCGCCGGCATCCGGTCGCTCGGCATCCTCATCGACATCACGAACTACGTCATGCTCGAGCTCGGCCAGCCGATCCACGGCTACGACCTCGACAGGCTGTCGGGCGGCATCACGGTGCGCCGCGCGTCGGCGGGCGAGCAGCTCGAGACGCTCGACGGCAAGGTCCGCACGCTCGACGCCGAGGATCTCCTGATCACCGACGAGTCCGGCCCCATCGGCCTCGCGGGCGTCATGGGCGGCGGCACGACCGAGATGACGGATGCCACGCGCAACGTCCTGATCGAGGCGGCCACCTTCGACACGGTGTCGATAGCTCGCACGGCCCGACGGCACAAGCTGCCGTCGGAGGCGTCGCGGCGCTTCGAGCGCGGCGTCGACCCGCTCGTGCCGTTCGTGGCGGCCCGCCGCGTCGCAGACCTGATGGTCGAGTACGCGGGCGGAACCCACGACACCGATCTCGGTGGTGCGCTGTTCGCCGAGGTCTTCATCGCCGGCATCGACCTGCCCGCCGGGTTCGTCGAGGGCCTCATCGGCGTGGATTACACGACGGACGAGATCGTCGCGGCGCTCGAGATGATCGGCGCCGAGGTCTCAGCGAACGACGCGGGCTGGAACGTCATCCCGCCGTCGTGGCGACCCGACCTCACCGACAAGTGGACGCTGGCCGAAGAGGTCGCGCGCATCGAGGGCTATGACCGCATCCCGTCGGTGCTGCCGCTGCCGCCGTCGGGTCGCGGCCTGACGCTCGCGCAGCAGGGCCGTCGCCGCGTCGCGAACGCGCTCGCCGCGGCGGGGTACGTCGAAACCCCCTCGTTCGGCTTCACCACGGAAGAGCACAACGATCTGCACGCGTCGGCCTCCGGCGGACACGTGCCCTCGATCAAGCTCGCGAACCCGCTCGACGGACAGGCGCCGTTCCTGCGTCGGTCGCTGCTTCCCGGACTGATCGCCGTCGCGCACCGCAACCAGTCGCGCGGCTTCACGGATCTCGCGCTCTTCGAGACGGGCGTCGTGTTCCTCCCCGAGCCCGGCGTGACGTACGGGACGGACTTCGTACCGCCGCTGGCGGTGCGACCGGATGCCGCGACCCTTGCGGCGCTCGACGCATCCATCCCGCCGCAGCAGCGGCACGTCGCCGTCCTGCTTGCCGGGTCGACCGTCGCGAAGCAGCCGGGCCAGGCGGCCGTGGCCGCCGGTCTCGCCGACGCGCTGGACGCCGTGCGGACGATCGCTTCCGCAGCCGGTGTCGCGATCGACGTCGCGCAGGGCGAGCGGGCCGCGCTGCATCCCGGACGCACCGGAGTGCTGTCGGTGGGCGCGGTCGAGGTGGGCTATGTCGGCGAGCTCCTGCCCGCCGTCGCCGAGGCATCCGACCTGCACGGTCGTGTCGTCGTCGCCGAGCTCGACCTCGACCTCGTGCTCTCGCTCGCGGGCGAGCGTGTCGTCGCGGCGTCGCTGTCGGGCTACCCGGCCGCGACGCAGGACGTCTCGCTCGTGCTCGGCGCCGACGTGCCGGCCGCCGATGTGCGCGCCGCGCTCGAAGAGGGCGCGGGCGACCTGCTCGAGTCGCTGCGACTCGTCGACGACTACCGCGGGCAGGGGCTGCCCGACGGCGCGAAGAGCCTGACGTTCGCCTTGCGCTTCCGCGCGCCGGATCGCACGCTCACGGCCGCCGAGGCGACCGAGGCCAAGCTCGCGGGCGTCGCGATCGCCGCCGAGCGGTTCGGCGCGACGCTGAGGGAGTAGCGCTCAGCGCGGCCTTCGTTTCGTCTCGTCGCTGCGTTCCTTGCTCAGCGGGCAGGAGTCGGTCGTCGAGCGAGCGCAGCAAGACGAAACGATGCTCCCGTCAGCGCGAGCCCCAGTTCCACAGGGGTCTGTCGAGCATGCCCTGACCGTCGACGACCGTGCCGGCGCCACTGGCGAGCAGGCGATGCGTGGTCGCCCCGGCGGCTTCCAGCACCGCGGCGATCGTCTCGGCGTGCGTCACGACGAGCACTTGAGAGCGTGTGGATGCCTCGGCCACGAGCGCTGCGAGCGGCTCGAGCAGGTCGGGGTGCAAGCTCGCCTCGGGCTCATTGAGCACGATGAGGGGAGCCGGTCGCGCCGGCAGCAGCGCGGCGCACAGCAGCAGATAGCGCAGTGTGCCGTCGGACAGCTCGGCGGTCTCGAGCTCGCGCAGCAGGCCGCGCTGCTTCATGACGAGCCGGAATCGACCGTCGGCCGCCTCGACGCGCACGCGTGCGCCGGGGAACGCGTCGGCGACGGCCCGGGCGAGCACATCGCCGTGCCCGGCATCCTGGATCGTCGCCCACACGGCCGCGAGATTCTCGGCGCCGTGGGCGAGCGTGTGCGAGCGCGTGCCGATCTGCGGCTGTCGCGCGGGCGCATCCGCATCGACGCGGAAGTGGTCGTAGAACCGCCAGCCGCCGAGCGTGCGTCGCAGCGCCAGCAACTCGGGCGCCGTGTCGCCGTCGGCGAGATCGGTCACGATCGTCTCGTACGACGCGAGCTGCTGGTCGAGCGTCGTCCACGCCCCGTCGCGCACGCGCGCCACGCCGCGCAGGCGGTCGATGAGCAGCGTCGCGGGCTTCGCGACGGGGCCCGCGAACACCTGCTCGCGCTTGATCTCGGGATCGCGTGCGAACAGGCTCCGCTGGTCGACCTGCGGGATGCCGAGATCGACCAAGTACCCGAGCTCGTCCGACGCGAAGCCGAGCTTCACGGCGACCGGGTTCTTGCGCACGGTGCCCTGCTCGCCGCCGTTCTCGGGGCCCGCCCACAGCAGCGAGGACAGGCCGCCCTCGCGAGCGATCGCCCCGACGATGGTGCCACTCGCGTTCGCCGCGAGCAGCCGCAGTGCGCGGTAGAGGTTCGACTTCCCGGTGCCGTTCGCGCCGGTGACGACCGTCAGCGGGCCGAGCGGCAGCACGACGTCGCGCAGCGAGCGATACCCGGCGATCGCGACGGTGGTCAGCATCCGCCCATCCTTTCAGTCACTGCCGACACGTTCCGCTCCGCTGCCGTGCACAACGTCGGAGGTACGCGGCCCTACGGCCGGCGAGGGCCGCCGTTGCCGGGGAACGCGTCTGGATTGCCGACGTTGTGCACGCCCTGCCCTGAGCGGAAGGGGATGACATCGCCCGATCCGCCTGGTGGGATGGGTCGCATGACAGACGTGCTCATCCTCGGCGGAACAGGCTGGCTCAGCGGCCAGGTGGCGAGGCGGTGGGTGGATGCGGGGGCGGCCGTCACCTGTCTCGCGCGCGGTGGGCGACCGGCGCCCGCCGCAGCCGCGCTGGTGGTCGCCGACCGGGGCGAGCCCGATGCTTACAGTGCCATCGCGGATCGGGAGTGGGACGAGATCGTCGACATCTCATCGCGCGCCGAGCACGTCGCGGCGGCCGTCGCCGCGCTCGCCGACCGCGCGGCGCACTGGACCTACGTGTCGACCGTCTCGGTGTACGCGCGAGACGACGTCGAGGGAGAGGACGAGAGCGCACCGCTCGCCGAGCCTGCGCAGCCTGGCGACGAGTACGACTACTCCCGGGAGAAGGCGGCGGCCGAGGCATCCGTCCTCGCCGCACTCGACGATCGCGCGGCGATCGTACGCCCCGGACTCGTCGTCGGACCCGGCGACCCGACGGACCGGTTCGGGTACTGGGTCTCGCGCTTCGCGCTCGCCGGATCCGAGCCGGTGCTCGTGCCCGCGAGCACCGCGGGAGTCTCGGTCATCGACGTCGACGACCTGGCCGATCTCGTCTTCGCGGTAGGCCGCGAGCGCTGGTCGGGTGTCGCGAACGCCGTGGGCCACGGCTTCCCGCTCGATGAGGTGCTCACGCTCGCACGTGACGTCGCGGGGCACACCGGCGAGGTCGTCAGCGCACCCGGCGAGTGGCTCGAAGAGCACGACGTGTCGTACTGGATGGGTCCGCGATCGTTGCCCCTGTGGCTGCCCGACGAGGCGATCGGGCACTGGACCCGGTCGAACGCGGTCTACCGCGCCCGCGGCGGTCGGCTGCGCCCCCTGCGCGAGACGCTCGAGCGCACCCTCGACGACGAACGCGCCCGCGGCCTGGGCCGCGAGCGCGCATCGGGGCTGAGTCGCGCCGACGAGCGGGAGATCCTCGCCGAACTCCGCTGACACGCACGTGCACAACGTCGGCAGATCGTCGGCCTGAGCCGATCGGCCATCGATCACGCGCTCTTCCGAGCCTGATTGCCGACGTTGTGCACGCCTCAGCGGTAGCGGCGTCCCTCGTCGCTCTTGTAGAGCCAGACCGCGAGGACCCCGAGCACGACGGTCCAGGCGAGGATCCCGAGGATCGCCCACAGCGGGACCTCGATACCGAGAGCGGCGGCGACGACGATCTCGCGCGCTTCGCGCACCCAGAGGAACTTCGAGGCCAGGTCCAGCCATGACGGGAACATGATCGGGGGGAGGAACAGCCCGCCGCCGAACGCGAGCAGGAACATCACGACCTGCGTGATCGCGATCGCCGCCTTGGGGCCCGCGGTCGTGCCGATGATGATCCCCAGCAGCGCGGACGGCACCGCCGTCAGGATGACGAGACCGACGGCGGCGAAGAGGCTCGGCACGGCGACGGATGCCGCGGTGAACAGCCCGCCCACGATCAGCAGCGGGATCATCGCCACGACCGAGAGGATGAGCGTCGCGGCCATGAGGCCGGCGATGCGGGCGACGGGCGAGCCGGGGAGGGTGCGCAGGTACGGCCACCACGGCTTGGACCGCTGGTCGGCGATGTCGAGGCCGATGCTGAACAGGCTCGCCGACATGAAGGCGAAGACGACCATGGATGCGATGGCCGCGGTCGCGAACTCGGGGTTCTCGGTCACCATCCGCTGGGGGAGCACGAACAGGCAGAACGCGAGAGTCGGGAACACGATCGTTCCGATGATCGCGATCGGCACGCGCATCGTCTCGAGCAGGCTGTACTTGGTGTGGACGGCGGCGAGCGTCAGGGTCGACATCACGCGGCTCCCTTCGTGATCGTGAGGAAGGCTTCTTCGAGGGTCGCGCCGCGGACGGCGAGGTCGCGGAACGGGAGCCCGCTCGCGACGAGGGCGCGTACGAGGCGGTCGGAGTCCGATACGACGGCGGTGACGACGCCGTCCTCCTCCTCCGCGGTCGCGTCGGAGTCCAGCGAGAGGATGTCGCCCGCCGACACCCCGCGGAGCGTCACCCGTCGGCGGGACACCCCGGCGACGACGGCAGAGAGCGTGTCGTCGGCACGCACGACGCCGTGGTCGATGACCACGACGCGCTCGGCGAGCTGTTCGATCTCTTCGAGGTGGTGGCTCGTGACGACGATCGCCGTCCCGGCGCGGTGGCGCGCGCGGACGGCATCCCACAGCATCCGCCGTCCGTCGACGTCGAGTCCTGTCGTGGGTTCGTCCAGCAGCACGAGAGCGGGGTTTCCCGCGAACGCCAGGGCCACGGCGACGCGCCGCTGCTGACCGCCCGAGAGCGATCCGCACTGCTTGCCGACGAACGGCGCGAGACCGAACTCCTCGATGAGCGCATCCCGTGACGTCGGGGCGGGGAAATGCGCGCCGACGAAGTCGATGACCTCGCCGACTTTGAGCGCTTCGGGCAGGGCTGTCGCCTGCGGTGTCGAGCCGAGGCGCGTGCGCGACGATGCGTCCCGCGGATCGCCTCCGAACAGCTCGACGCGGCCGGAGGACGGCATCCGGAGCCCTTCGACGAGCGTCAGGAGCGTCGTCTTGCCGGCGCCGTTCGGGCCCAGGAGGCCCACGCACTCGCCGGGGTGGATGTCGAGCGAGACATCGTCCAGCGCGACGTTGTCGCCGTAGCGCTTCGTGAGACTTTCCGTACGGATCAAGGCGTTCACAGGATGTCCTCGGGGTCAGGCGCTCAGGGCGCAGATCGTGCCGATGGTGAGGAAGATCGGGCCGGCGAGGATGCCGCACCAGAAGCTCGGTGCGCACTTCTCGCGGGGGAGGAGTGCGGCCGCGATCGCCGCGGCGGTGATGAGGATGGCGGTGACGAACATGATCGGCTGGCCGAAGACGAAGGCGAGCGGGAAGAAGTGCAGTCCCACGATGAGCAGGGCCAGCGGCGCGATGAACTCCTTCCGCCCCTTCTTCGCGAGGACGACGGCGCCGAGGACGAGAGCGATGACCTCGATCCAGAACACGACGATGTAGACGATCCACGGCAGCGAGCCCACGACCATGGCGGTCGGCTCGTCCCACGAGCGCAGCAGTCGCGGAACGGTGAGTCCGGCGAGAGCAGCGCCTCCGAGGCTCAAGACGGCGAGGACGATCCGCCACGCGGTCGACGGCGGACGCTCCTGCGCCCAGCCCGTCCACACGAAGGTCACGACGCCGAAGAGGGCGGCGGTGAAGATGAGGTCACGGGTGAAGTCGAGGTCGATCACGAGGAAGTCCCTCCCAGGAGTTCGAGCAGTTGGCGCCGGTAGGCGCGGAACGCCGCACGCCCGGTGAGGGTGATGCCGACGTAGGTGACGGGCTTGCGGCCGGCGAAGGTCTTCGTGAGTTCGACGTAGCCGGCGTCGGCGAGCTTCGCGAGGTGGGTCGTGAGGTTGCCCGCCGTCATGTCGAGGAGCTTCTGGAGAGCGGGGAAGGTCATCTCATCGCCCTCCTCGAGCGCTTCGTCGAGCGTCGTCATGATGCGCAGACGTGCGGGGACGTGGATGACGGCATCCAGGTCGGTCATGATCCGATCCGCATCCGACGGGGACCCCACGCCATGAGGGCCGCGACGACGAGCATCGCCGCGGGTCCGACCGTCGCGTAGACGAGGTAGTGGGTCGGGTAGCCGAAGAAGGTCGCGACGCACGCGACCACGATCAGGATGCCGCCGAGGACGTACATCGGGACGGCGCGGAACACGGCGCCGCCCGAGAGGTACAGGACGCCCACGAGGAAGACGTAGACGCCGGGGTACACGAGTTGCAGGAGATCGCCCTCCAGCCCGTTGCGCTGGAGACCGGCGATGAGCAGCCACGCCATGAACATGGTGATCGTCCACGAGAGGCCGTACAGCATGCCCTGCAGCTGAGAGGGCCCGCGGATGCCGTCCCCCGCTGCGCTGATGCCGACGATCGTCGACCAGATGATCGCCCCGATGATCAGCGCCGCGAAGACGGTCCATCCCACGACCGTCGGGACGACGTCGAAGGCGCCCGCTCCGGTGGTGATGTAGAGGATGCCGAAGCCGATCGCCCAGGCGACGGCCCAGACGACGAACAGGCTGATGTACCGGTTCGACAGCTTTCGCGCCGCTGAATGGCGTGCGTCATCCATCAGTGCGAGCATCTCGCGCGGGTCCTCTGGCGGGTTCTCATCGTCGCTCATGCAAACAACTTTGCGATGCAAACTACTTTGTGTCAAGAGTTGGATTTGCCGGATGCCGCGGCCGCCCGATATCGTCGCGGCATGCCTTCGGCCCTCGCAGGACTCGCCACGCTCGTGATGAGCGTCGCTCCCGCGCGCCGACGCCTCCGCCTTCGCGGCCGCCGACTCTAGGCGACCCCGCACGGCTCCGTCATGGGGTTGCAGTGGGTGTCGCCGTTCCCGGCCCGCATCCAACACTCTCTAAGGTGGAATCCATGACATATTCGGTCGCCGTCTCCGGCGCATCCGGCTATGCGGGCGGTGAGATCCTCCGGATCCTCGCCGCACATCCCGACGTCGAGATCCGCACCGTCACCGCGCACTCGAACGCGGGACAGCCGCTCATCCAGCACCAGCCGCACCTGCGCTCACTCGCGCACCTCACCCTGCAGGACACGACGCCCGAGATCCTCTCCGGGCACGACATCGTGTTCCTCGCTCTGCCGCACGGCCAGTCGGGGCAGTACACCGACGCACTCGAGGGTGCGCCGCTCGTGATCGACGCGGGCGCCGATCACCGTCTCACCGATCCCGCCGAGTGGGACGCCTTCTACGGCGGCGACTTCCACGACCCATGGGTCTATGGCGTGCCTGAACTGCTCGTCGACGGCGTGAAGCAGCGCGAGCGACTGGTCGGGGCATCCCGCATCGCCGCACCCGGCTGCAACGCGTCCACCGTCTCGCTCTCACTCGCCCCCGGCGTCGCCGCGGGGGTCATCGATCCGTCCGACATCGTCAGCGTTCTCGCCGTCGGGCCGTCGGGTGCCGGTAAGAGCCTCAAGACGAATCTGCTCGCCTCCGAGATCCTCGGCACCGCGAACCCGTATGCCGTGGGCGGTACGCACCGGCACATCCCCGAGATCCGCCAGGCGCTCATGGCCGCAGGTGCGGGCGAGGTGAAGGTCTCCTTCACTCCCGTGCTCGTCCCGATGGCGCGGGGGATCCTGGCGACGTCGACGGCACCCCTTGCGGCGGGCGTGTCCGACGCCCAGGTCCGCGCCGCGTGGGAGGACGCGTACGGTGACGAGACCTTCGTGCAGCTCCTGCCGGCCGGAGAGTTCCCGCGCACGGCCGACGTCGTCGGCGCCAACACGGCGCTCATGGGCCTCGCGATCGACCGCGCGGCGAACCGCGTCGTCGTCGTGACGGCCGTCGACAACCTCGTCAAGGGCACGGCCGGCGCCGCCGTGCAGTCCATGAACATCGCGCTCGGCCTCGCAGAGGGCACGGGCCTCACCGTGAACGGAGTCGCCCCGTGAGCGTCACCGCAGCCCTGGGCTTCGAGGCGGCCGGCGTCGCCGTGGGCCTCAAGTCGTCCGGAAACAAAGACGTCGCGGTCGTGGTCAACCGCGGCCCGCTCAAAGTCGGTGCCGCCGTCTTCACCTCGAACCGCGCGAAGGCCAACCCCATCATCTGGTCGCAGCAGGCGATCCAGGACGGTGTGGTCGAAGCCGTCGTGCTGAACTCGGGTGGGGCGAACTGCTTCACCGGCTCGTTCGGCTTCCAGACGACCCACCAGACCGCCGAGAAGGCGGCGGAGCTGTTGGGTGTGAGCGCGGGCGATGTCATCGTCTGCTCGACCGGGCTCATCGGCACGGGCGACGAGGTCTTCCGCGCGAAGGTGCTCGACGGCGTTGCGCAGGGCATCGCACGACTCTCCTCCGATGGCGGGGTCGCGGCATCCGAAGCCATCATGACGACCGACTCGAAGGCCAAGCGCTCCACCGTGACGCGCGGCGGCTGGACGATCGGCGGGATGGCGAAGGGCGCCGGGATGCTGGCGCCCGGGCTCGCGACGATGCTCGTCGTGATCACGACCGACGCGGTGCTCGACGCCGCCGGTGCCGACGCGGCGCTGCGCAGCGCGACCCGCGTGAGTTTCGACCGACTCGACTCGGACGGCTGCATGTCGACGAACGACCAGGTCACGCTGCTCGCCAGCGGCGCTTCGGGGATCACGCCTGCCGCCGACGCGTTCGCCGAAGCGCTCGCCGAGGTGTGCCTCGACCTCGCGTCGCAGCTGCAGGGCGACGCCGAAGGGGCGAGCCACGACATCACGATCGCCGTGACGAACGCGGCATCCGAAGACGACGCCGTCGAGGTGGGCAGGTCCGTCGCCCGCAACAACCTCTTCAAGGCCGCGATCTTCGGCAACGACCCGAACTGGGGCCGGGTGCTCGCCGCGATCGGCACGACCGACGCAGCCTTCGACCCCTACGACGTCGACGTGTGGATGAACGGCGTCCGCGTCTGCACAGCCGGTGGTCCCGACCGCCCGCGCGAGGACGTCGACCTGACACCGCGTGCGACGCACCTCGTGATCGATCTCAAGGTCGGCGACGCCGCCGCGACGATCCTCACCAACGACCTCACGCACGACTACGTCCACGAGAACAGCGCCTACTCGTCATGAACGATCTTCAGGACACCGACCCCGCCGAGGCCAGCGTCAAGGCCGCGACCCTCATCGAATCGCTGCCGTGGCTGCGGCGGTTCCGCGACCAGATCGTCGTCATCAAGTACGGCGGAAACGCGATGGTCTCGGAGGAGCTGCAGGATGCCTTCGCCGCCGACATCGCGTACCTCCGCTACGTGGGCGTCAAGCCCGTCGTCGTGCACGGCGGCGGCCCGCAGATCTCGTCGATGCTCGATCGCCTCGCGATTCCGAGCGAGTTCAAGGGCGGCTACCGCGTCACGAGCACCGAGGCGATCTCGGTCGTCCGCATGGTGCTGACGGGGCAGATCAATCCGCAGCTCGTGAGCAAGATCAACGCGCACGGTCCGGTCGCGACCGGCTTGAGCGGTGAAGACGCCGGCCTGTTCGGCGGCCGCCGCCGCGGCGTCGTGATCGAGGGCGTCGAGCACGACCTCGGCCGTGTCGGCGACGTCGTCGAGGTCGATCCGCAGCCCGTGCTCGATCAGCTCGCGGCGGGACGCATCCCCGTCGTTTCGTCGATCGCGCCCGACCTCGACCACCCGGGGCATTCGCTGAACGTGAATGCGGATGCCGCGGCATCCGCCCTCGCCGTCTCTCTGGGCGCCGCGAAGCTCGTCGTCCTCACGGACGTCGCGGGCCTGTATGCCGACTGGCCGAACCGCGAGTCGCTCGTCTCGCATCTGACCTCGACCGAGCTGCGCACGATGCTGCCTTCGCTGGAATCGGGCATGATCCCGAAGATGCAGGCGTGCCTCGAAGCCGTCGAGGGCGGGGTCGAGACGGCGGCCATCATCGACGGACGCGTACCGCACTCGGTGCTCGTCGAGATCTTCACGAGCAAGGGAATCGGGACTGAGGTGGTGCTCGGATGAGCTGGCAGGATGACGCGGGACGCGATCTCGTGAAGAGCTTCGGCGATCGCATGGCGATGTTCGTGCGCGGCGAGGGTGCCTACCTGTGGGATGCCGACGGCAACCGCTACCTCGACTTCCTCGCGGGGATCGCCGTGAACTCGCTCGGACACGCGCATCCCGCGTTCGTCGAAGCGATCTCGGCGCAGGCGGCGACTCTCGCGCACGTGTCGAACTACTTCGCGACGCCGCCGCAGCTCGCTCTCGCGGCGCAGCTCAAGCGCATCGCGGGCACGGGCGACGCGGGCCGGGTGTACTTCGGCAACTCGGGCGCCGAGGCGAACGAGGCGGCGTTCAAGCTCGCGCGGCTGCACGGCGGCTCCGACCGCCCGCGCGTCCTCGCACTGACCGACGCCTTCCACGGCCGCACGATGGGCACGCTCGCCCTCACCGGCAAGCCGTACATGCAGGAGCCCTTCCTGCCCATGGTGCCGGGCGTCGAGTTCATCGACTCCACGATCGAGGCGCTCGAGGCCGCGCTCGACGATCGTGTCGCGGCCCTCTTCGTCGAACCCATCAAGGGCGAGGCCGGAGTGATCGAGCTGCCGACCGGGTATCTCGTGGCCGCGCGCGAGCTGACGGCCCGCCACGGGGCGCTGCTCATCATCGACGAGATCCAGACCGGCGCGGGACGCACGGGGGAGTGGTTCGCCTTCCAGCATGCCGGCATCACCCCCGACGCGATCACGGTGGCCAAAGGCATCGGCGGCGGGTTCCCCATCGGGGCGCTCATCACGTTCGACACCGCGGCCGAGCTCTTCTACCCGGGCACGCACGGCTCGACCTTCGGCGGCAACGCGCTCGGCACGGCCGTCGCGGGCGCGGTCCTCGCCCAGATCGAGAGCGAAGGCCTCGTCCGCAACGCGGCCGAGCGCGGGGCGCAGCTGCGCGAGATCATCGCGCGGATCGATTCGCCGCTGGTGAGCGGATGTCGCGGGCAGGGCCTGCTCGTCGGCGTCGGCCTGCGGCAGCCCGTCGCCAAGGCGCTCGTCGCGGCCGCGCAGGAGCGGGGCCTCATCATCAACGCGCCCAACGACACGACCATCCGGCTCGTGCCGGCCCTCAACATCGGCGACGTCGAGCTCGACGAGTTCGAAGCGCTCTTCGCGGCATCCCTCGACGCCGTTCTCCTCACGGAAGGACACCCCGCGTGACCCGCCACCTGCTGCGTGACGACGACCTGACGGCGGCCGAGCAGGCCGAGATCCTCGACCTCGCGGTCGAGCTCAAGAAGGACCGCTGGGCCGACAAGTCCCTCGCCGGCCCGCAGACCGTCGCCGTCATCTTCGACAAGTCGTCGACGCGCACGCGCGTGTCGTTCGCCGTCGGGATCGCCGACCTCGGCGGCTCGCCGCTCATCATCTCGACGGCCAACAGCCAGCTCGGGGGCAAAGAGACCCCCGCCGACACGGCCCGCGTGCTCGAGCGCCAGGTCGCCGCGATCGTCTGGCGCACGTACGCGCAGGCGGGCCTCGAGGAGATGGCGCGCGACACCCGCGTACCGGTCGTCAACGCACTGAGCGACGACTTCCACCCGTGCCAGCTGCTCGCCGACCTGCTCACGATCAAGGAGCACAAGGGCGACCTGTCGGGCCTCACCCTCGCGTTCTTCGGCGACGGCAAGTCGAACATGGCGCACTCCTACGTGCTCGCGGGCGTCACCGCGGGCATGCACGTACGCGTCGCGTCGCCCGAGGACTACGCGCCCCGCGACGACGTGATCGCCGACGCCGACCGCCGAGCGGCCGAGACCGGCGGCTCCGTCACGCTCTACACCGACCCCAACGAGGCGGCGGCCGGTGCCGACGTCATCGTCACCGACACGTGGGTGTCGATGGGCAAGGAGGAGGAGAAGCTCTCGCGACTGCGCGATCTCGGTGGCTACAAGGTCACGAGCGAGCTCATGACGCTCGCCGACTCCGACGCGATCTTCATCCACTGCCTGCCCGCCGACCGCGGCTACGAAGTCGATGCCGAGGTCATCGACGGGCCGCAGAGCGTCGTGTGGGACGAAGCCGAGAACCGCCTGCACGCGCAGAAGGCGCTCCTGGTGTGGCTGCTGCGCCAGCAGTGACCTGGCTGCGCTCCCGCTGGGAGCGCCTCAACGGCCCTCAGCGCATCGGCGGCGTCGACCTCGCGCGCGGGCTCGCGGTGCTCGGGATGATCGCCGCGCACCTGCTGTGGATCACCGAACCTTTCGACTGGACGGATGCCGCGACCTGGATCGCCGTCGTCGACGGACGCTCCTCGATCCTGTTCGCGACCCTCGCGGGAGTGTCGATCGGCCTCGTCACGGGCGGACGCGCACCACTGACCGGCCGCGGGCTCACCACCGCACGCCTGCGGCTGGTGGTACGGGCGATCCTCCTGTGGATCATCGGCATCGTGCTGATCCTCACGGGGGTGCCGGTCTTCGTCATCCTCCCCGCCTACGCGATCCTGTTCCTGCTCGCGCTGCCCCTGCTCGCCCTCCCCGCACGCGTGGTGCTGCCGCTCGCGGGCGGTCTTGCGCTGGTCATGCCGTTCGTTCAGGTCTGGCTCGACGAGCTCCCCTTCTGGCGGACCGTCGCGGGACACGACGTCGGACTGCTGATCGGCTGGCACTATCCGTTCCCGGTGTGGATCGCCTTCGTGGTGGCGGGCCTCGGCGTCGCGCGCGCCGGCGTGACACGCCTGAAGGTTCAGGGATGGATGCTGGCAGCAGGCGCCGTCCTCGCGTTCGCCGGGTACTCGCTCGGCGTCTTCGAGGACGAGGCGTCGGTGTGGAGCGCCGACCCGCACTCCTCGGGCCTGTTCGAGGTCATCGGCTCGGGAGGGTTCGCGCTCGCGGTGATCGCGGCATCCCTCCTCGTCTGTCGCACGGTGCTCACATGGCTCGTGCTGCCTCTTCGCGCCGTCGGCGCGATGCCGCTCACGGCTTACGTCGCACAGATCGTCGCGTGGGCCATCGTCGCGGCGTCGGTGCTCGGCGACACGGGCGACCTGGCCGGCTTCCGCGACCTCGAGCCCTTCTGGCCGCTCACCCTGACGGTGCTCGTCGCGTGCACCGCGTGGGCGCTCGTGATCGGCCGCGGGCCGCTCGAATGGTTCACGGACACCTCATCTCGTGCTTTGACGCGCTCCCGCTGACGCCGGGTCGGCGCATTTGGTGGGTTTCGCGCGTCCGGTCGGACGGTTTGCGCCGACTCGGCTGGGCGTGCCGATGCGAGGTTGGCGCATGTGGTGGGTTTCGCGCGTCCGGTCGGACGGTTTGCGCCGACTCGGCTGGGCGTGCCGATGCGAGGTTGGCGCATGTGGTGGGTTTCGCGCGTCCGGTCGGCGGTTTGCGCCGACTCGGCTGGGCGTGCCGATGCAAGGTTGGCGCATTTCGTGGGTTTCGCGTGTCGGGTGGGGCGGTTTGCGCCGACTCGGCTGGGCGTGCCGATGCAAGGTCGGCGCGTTTGGTGGGTTTCGCGTGTCGGGTGGGGCGGTTTGCGCCGACGAAGGATCACGTGGGGAGGGGTGTCTGCGTCCGCGCGCTCACTCACGGGGTCCAGCCGTTGCGGATGAGCGCGTCGCGGATACGCGCTACTGCCGGAGCGACGGAGGGATAGGCGTGGGCGGCGGTGAGCCGAAGCACCGTCCAACCCGCGCGCACGCAGGCGGCGTGCTTCTCGATGTCACGGTTCCACTGCGCGGGGTCGAGTCGGTGATGATCCCCTTCGCACTCGACGAGCAGACGGTAGGAGGGAAAGGCGATCTCGGTGTAGCCGATGGGGTCGCCGTTCTCGTCGAAGAGGTCGATGTCGAGTTCGGGCTCGGGCAGCCCGCCGTCGATGATCCCGAGGCGCACGCGGGTCTCGAACGGGGAGGCCGCACCGACTCGGATGAGCGCGAGCGCAGACCGCAGCTTCCCGGCGCCCCGACGTCGCCCTGTCGCAACGGAAGCCTCCAGCTGTCGCATCGTCGCCAGCCCGACCTGGCCGCGGATCATCCCGCGCATACGCGGAACGTGGACGATGGCATCCCCCACCTCGATGAGCTCGGCCACGGTGAGTTCGTCCGCGAGTTGCGCCCACACCGAGGCAGGGCTCGCGAGACGCAAGCCGTCGTGCTCTCGCACCGAAACCGCCCTCGTCGCGAGTTGTCGCCCGCGCACGTTCGCGGCCCTCGACGCGCGATGCGGCTTCAGCACAGCGGCGTCGACGTCGCGCGGCCGGTGCTCGGCGCCGTCGGACGAAGGATCTCCGCGGAGCACTGCGAGGGGCAACGGCAGTCCCCACGCGACAGCCGCCGATACGTGCGTGAAGAACGTGTGGCGGGGCGCCACCTTCGCGAACGCGCGCATGCGGCGCAGCAGTTCCCGCCGCAGCCGTCGGCTCTCTCTGGCCCGGGGGTTCTCATCCGGGAGATCCGTCTCGACGGGATCCGGCCTCGACCGCACGCCGTGGAACGGTGCCTCGAGGTCTCGACCGCGCAGCCGTCCCTCCGAGACGCCCTCGCGTCGTGCGTCCGCGACAGAGAAGTGTGCGCCGAGGGACGTCGGAAAGGGGCGATGGCGTGACATCCGCCCATCGTCGTCGGTGCGCGATGCCGCCCGCACCGCGGGAGGGCGATTCGCAGGACGATGCGCCGCGAGTCCGTCTGGGGAGGAACGGATGCGGCCACCCGCCTGGATTGGCACGAATCGTCGTGCGGGTGGCGGCGGGCACCGATCCGCGCCGACTCGAGACGCCGGCCCGAGGCGCGGTTGGCGCACTTCACGGTGCGGAACGCGCGAAGCCGCGGAATGCGCCCACCGGGCGGAGGTCCGAAGCTCGGATCCCGCGCGAGGGTGCCGAATTCGCCGAACCGTGCAACGCCCGCTCAGCAGCCGTGTCGCGGGCGGTCACCCGGCAACGGCGCGTCGGTAGGCTGGTCGAGTGAGCGACGAGAAGGCCGACGGTACCAACGAGGGCGCGCTGTGGGGCGCCCGCTTCGCATCCGGACCCTCGCCGGAGCTCGCGGCGCTGAGCCGATCGACGCACTTCGACTGGGCTCTCGCCCTGTACGACATCGCGGGATCGCACGCGCACGCGAAGGCTTTGAGCGCAGCCGGGTATCTGACGGCTGACGAAGAGCGCGCGATGCATGCGGGACTGGATGCCCTGGCGCGCGCGATCGTCGACGGCACGCTCGTGGCATCCGACGCCGACGAAGACGTCCACGGCGCGCTCGAGCAGGCGCTCATCGCCGAGGTGGGCGCCGAGCTCGGCGGCAAGCTGCGCGCCGGCCGCAGCCGCAACGACCAGATCGCGACCCTCGTGCGGATGTACCTGCTCGATCACTCGCGCACGATCGCGCGCGAGATCCTTCGGGTCATCGACGCGCTCGTCGCGCAGGCCGAGGCGCACGCCGACGCGATCATGCCGGGGCGCACGCACCTGCAGCACGCACAGCCGGTCCTGCTCGCCCACCACCTGCAGGCGCACGCGTGGCCGCTCGTGCGCGACCTCGAGCGCCTCCGCGACTGGTCGGCACGGGCCGTCGTCTCGCCGTACGGCGGGGGAGCGCTCGCGGGATCGACGCTCGGACTCGATCCGCAGCTCGTCGCGACCGAGCTCGGACTCGACCGGCCGGCTGAGAACTCGATCGACGGCACGGCCGCGCGCGACGTCGTCGCCGAGTTCGCGTTCGTGACCGCGATGATCGGGATCGACCTCTCGCGCCTCGCCGAGGAGATCATCCTCTGGAACACGCGCGAGTTCGGCTTCGTCACGCTTGACGACGGCTTCTCGACGGGCTCGAGCATCATGCCGCAGAAGAAGAACCCCGACATCGCCGAGCTCGCGCGCGGCAAGGCGGGACGTCTGATCGGCAACCTGTCCGGGCTCCTCGCGACGCTCAAGGGGCTCCCGCTCGCGTACAACCGCGACCTGCAGGAAGACAAAGAGCCCGTGTTCGACTCCGTCGCGACGCTCGAGGTCGTGCTCCCGGCTTTCGCGGGCATGGTCGCGACGATGCGATTCGACGCGGAGCGGATGCGATCGCTCGCGCCCGAGGGCTTCTCGCTCGCGACCGACGTCGCAGAGTGGCTCGTGAAGCGCGGCGTCCCCTTCCGGGATGCCCACGAGATCTCCGGCGCGCTCGTGCGCGCGTGCGAGATGCGGGGCATCGGGCTGGAGGACGCCCCCGACGAGTTGCTGGCTGAGGTATCGCCGCTGCTGACACCTGAGGTGCGTGAGGTGCTGTCGGTCGACGGCTCGGTCGCGAGCCGGACAGGGGTGGGTGGTACCGCGCCCGTGCGGGTCACCGAGCAGCGCGCGCACCTGGTGGCACGGGCGCAGGCGGTCGCTTTACAGCTCCTTGAGAAGCAGTGATTCACTTATATCTCGAGAAATATCAGCGAATCGTTGATTTTAACTGAATATCAGTGAGAGACTGATCTCATGGTCGCCACAGTGATCGCCGACATCGTCGGGTCTCGCGAGCTCGCCGACCGCGCCGTCGCGCAGCGCGCGCTCGAAGAGTCGCTCGCCCTCGTGGCCGAGGTCGCGCCCGCAGCCGACGCCGCGCTCCTGCCCACGGTGGGCGATGAACTGCAGGGGGTGTACCCCGATCTCGTCTCGGCCTCGGCGGCCACGATGCTGCTCCAGCTGATGCTCCCCGCGGAGATCGAACTGCGGTTCGGCATCGGCCTCGGCGCGATCGAAGACATCCCGTCGGTGCGGGGTGTGCTGTCCGAAGGCGAAGCGTGGTGGGCGGCGCGTCAGGCGATCGAAGAGGTCGAAGCACTCGCGCGTCGCGCGGCGCCGACGGCACGCACCCGGGTGGCGGCCCCGGCATCCGCTCCCGCCGAGGTCCGGCAGCTCGTACGGATCGCCAACGACGGCTTCCTCGCCCGCGATCGGGCCGTCGCTCAGCTGAGTCCGCGCGCGCGTCGCATCGTCTACCGACGCTGGCTGGGCGAGACGCAGACCGAGATCGCGGCCGCCGAGGGCGTCGGGCAGTCCGCCGTCTCGCAGGCGATCGCCACGGCAGACGCCGGGCCGCTCATCGAGGGACTCCGCATTCTCACGCGGCAGAACGACTGATCGTCACCAGATCGCGAGCCACACCATTCCCACGACGGCGCTCGACCACAGCAGACTCGCGAGCGTGCCAACGATGAACCGCTCGCGCGCGGCGGGCGTCGCGAGCTCCGTGAAGCGGCCGATGCCCTTGAGCGCCACGACGACGGCGATGACGGCGGGGAACCCCGCGAGAATGCCCAGAGCGACCGCCGCGCGCTCCAGATAGCCGATCGCCGTCCCGCCGCGGAGGATCTCCTCTTCGCGAGCCGGCGAGTCCTCGGTCATGAGCTCGACGAGGATGCCGCCGCGCGTACCCTCCTTCGTGCGGCCGCCGTCGGCCGCCGACAGCGCCCAGCGGGAGAAGGGATTGCCGCCGAGCACGGCCAGCGCCACCCCGAGGATCGCGAGCAGTGCGCCGAACAGCAGCGGGACGTTGTACGGCAGCACCGAGACGACGACGAAGCAGAGCACGACGAGCCCCCCGGCGACGGCGAGCAGCACGACGCTCGGCCGGCGCAGCGAGACCGTCACGAGCGCGAGCGATGCACACAGCGCGGCGAAGAGGAAGATCACGACGATCGTCGTGACGAGGATGTCGGCGGCGGAGTCCACGTTCGTCAGTCTGGCACGGGGCGACGACGGGGCTTGCCCGCACGCGGTACTCACGCCAGGCTCGAGTCATGGCCAAGATGGAGCACTTCGAGATCCCCGTCGACGACATCGCCCGCGCACAGGCGTTCTACGCATCCGTGCTCGGCTATTCGTACGAGCCGTGGGGCGATGACCAGGGAATGCTGATGCAGCCCGAGGGCGAGGGCGTCAACGGCGACCTGCATATCCGGAGCGTCACGCCGCATCCGACCGTCGTCTTCACGGTCGACCGCATCGAAGACGTGCTCGCGCTCGCCGTCGCCAACGGCGGCGAGCTCATCGGAGCGATCGAACCGATGGGCGAGAGCGCGCGCTACGCCTATCTCAAGGATTCCGAGGGCAACATCATCGGCGTCTACGACGAGATCTCCGCCGCCTGACGCAACGGAGCCCGCGCCGCCCGCTGATAGCCTGAAACGCGTGTCTGAAACCGTCGTGAGCGCGACCGCGCCCGCCAACGATCCCACGTTCGAGAACGTCTGGGACGAGATCGTCTGGCGTGGCCTCGTGCATGTGTCCACCGACCAGGGGGCGCTGCGCGCCCTTCTCGCGGGCGACCCGATCACGTACTACTGCGGCTTCGACCCGACGGCGCCGAGCCTTCACCTGGGCAACCTCGTGCAGCTCATCACGATGCGCCGCCTGCAGCTGGCGGGCCACAAGCCGCTCGGCCTCGTCGGCGGGTCGACGGGACTCATCGGCGACCCGCGGCCGACCGCCGAGCGCACGCTCAACGACCGCGACACGATCGCGGAGTGGGTCGGCTACCTGCGAGCGCAGGTCGAGCGCTTCCTCTCGTTCGACGGCGACAATGCCGCGCGCATCGTCAACAACCTCGACTGGACGGCGCCCCTCAGCGCGATCGACTTCCTCCGTGAGATCGGCAAGCACTACCGCGTCGGCACGATGATCAAGAAGGATGCCGTCAGCGCCCGCCTCAACTCCGACGCGGGCATCAGCTACACCGAGTTCAGCTACCAGATCCTGCAGGGGCTCGACTTCCGCGAGCTGTACCTGCAGTACGGCTGCGTCCTGCAGACCGGCGGCAGTGATCAGTGGGGAAACCTCACCAGCGGTGTCGACCTCATCCATCGCACCGAAGGTGTGAGCGTGCACGCCATCGGCACCCCGCTCATCACCAACAGCGACGGCACGAAGTTCGGCAAGAGCGAGGGCAACGCGATCTGGCTCGATGCGGCGATGTGCAGCCCGTACGCGTTCTACCAGTTCTGGCTCAACAGCGACGACGCCGACGTCGTGCAGCGTCTCAAGGTCTTCACGTTCCTGGACCGCGCCGAGATCGAGGAGTACGCGCGGCTCGTCGCCTCCGAGCCGTTCCGCCGCGAGTCGCAGAAGCGTCTCGCGCGCGAAGTGACGACGTACGTGCACGGGGTGGATGCCGCATCCGCCGTCATCGCGGCCTCCGATGCGCTCTTCGGACAGGGCGATCTCACGGCACTCGATGCCGCGACGCTCCGCCAGGCGCTCGACGAGCTCCCCAACGCATCCGTCGCTGCGGGGACGTCGGTCGTGCAGGCGCTCGTCGACACGGGCCTCGTCTCGAGCCTCGGTGAAGCGCGGCGCGCGATCGCGCAGGGTGGCGTCTCGCTCGACGGTGCCAAGGTCGACGACGAAGCCGCCGTCGTGACGGGCACGCTCCCCGGCGGGGTGTCGGTGCTGCGGCGCGGCAAGAAGACGCTCGCGGGCCTGTTCGTCGTAGCCTGACGCGGCATGCCGTTCACCCCGAGCCACGCGGTCGTCGCGCTCCCGTTCCTGCGCACGCCGCTCGTCCCGGCGGCGATCGCCATCGGCGCGATGACTCCCGATCTGCCGCTGTTCGTGCGCGGCACGCCGCTCCAGTACGGGCGCACGCACGACCTCGTCTGGCTGCCGGCGACAGTGCTCGTGGCGCTCGGGCTACTGCTCGTGTGGCGTTGCATCCTGCGTCCCGCGACGCGCGAGCTGGCCCCGGTGTGGCTCGCGCGTCGGCTTCCGGGGGAGTGGGATGCCGGGGCCCGCGCCGCGTGGGGCGAGACCTTCCCGCGACGGGTGTCGGCGATCCTGCTCCTGATCGCCTCGCTCGCGATCGGCGTGGTCTCGCACATCGTGTGGGATCTGTTCACGCACGAAGCGCGGTGGGGTGTCGAGCTCTTCCCCCTGCTCGATGAGAACTGGGGTCCTCTCACGGGCTACAAGTGGCTGCAGCACGGCTCGAGCGTCATCGGGCTGGTCATCATCGGCATCTGGATGCTCGTCTGGCTGTCCCGGCGCACGCCGGTCGGGCGCCTCTCGCGTGTCATCCCCGATGCGGTGCGCTGGATCTGGTGGCTCTCGCTCCCGGCGATCCTCGTCGGTGCGTGGTTCGTCTTCCTGCCGCTGTACGGCGGGTTCGACGAGCACTTCGGCCCGGCGCACTTGGCCTATCGCGTGCTTCCGCCGGCGTGCGCGCTGTGGGGTGTGCTCTCGGTCGTGCTCTGCGTCGTCGTGCAGCTGCGGCGCCGGAATGCGGACCGGGAAGACCCGACACCGGCGACTCGGGAATCCTGACCGCTTTCTCGGGATGAGCGCCGGGTCGGGCGCGCATGCGTGAAAACCGCGGAATCACGCGGATCCCGCTCGCGACACGCCCGGGATGCGGGCAGGATTTGCCCGATCCCCAGAACCCACGTAACTTATTACTTGTTCGCCCCACAGGGAAGCGGAGAGGCCGAGAGCCTTACCCCCCTCAAGCGGAGAACCACCCCCCATCCGAAGCGCTTCTCATTGAGAGTGCATGACCTTCTGGTCTAGGATGGAGGTTCCCACTCCTCGAAGCTGTCGTTGAGTGCTGTTCACAGACGCTTGATCGTCACGAACCGCCGATTTGACAAGCTGACGGAGAGGGATAAGATAGAGAAGTTGCCCAGCGGGCCGGCTGAAGCCGAAACGCAGGGCACCTGATCTAGCTTCGTGAGACGCCGTCACCGACAGCTTCTGCAGCCTTCGAGCCGCTGAAAACGTCGATTTGACAAGCGGAAGACGAAGAATAAGATAGAGAAGTTGCCCTGCGGGCAAGGCCGAGAGGCTGAGCAGCAGGAGCATCCGATCCTTGAGAACTCAACAGCGTGCACTTGTCAAATGCCAAAAAACCTCGCGGCCGACATTAGTCGGTCGATGAGATTCTTTTGAGATTAAACGAGATGTCAGCAATGACATCCGATCGTCAGATCAAACTCGCTGCTTCGAATCCATTCCGATTCGATCGCAGCAAAATTTCTTTACGGAGAGTTTGATCCTGGCTCAGGATGAACGCTGGCGGCGTGCTTAACACATGCAAGTCGAACGGTGAAAGAGAGCTTGCTCTCTGGATCAGTGGCGAACGGGTGAGTAACACGTGAGCAATCTGCCCCTGACTCTGGGATAAGCGCTGGAAACGGCGTCTAATACCGGATACGAGCTGCGAAGGCATCTTCAGCAGCTGGAAAGAACTTCGGTCAGGGATGAGCTCGCGGCCTATCAGCTAGTTGGTGAGGTAACGGCTCACCAAGGCGTCGACGGGTAGCCGGCCTGAGAGGGTGACCGGCCACACTGGGACTGAGACACGGCCCAGACTCCTACGGGAGGCAGCAGTGGGGAATATTGCACAATGGGCGCAAGCCTGATGCAGCAACGCCGCGTGAGGGACGACGGCCTTCGGGTTGTAAACCTCTTTTAGCAGGGAAGAAGCGAAAGTGACGGTACCTGCAGAAAAAGCACCGGCTAACTACGTGCCAGCAGCCGCGGTAATACGTAGGGTGCAAGCGTTATCCGGAATTATTGGGCGTAAAGAGCTCGTAGGCGGTTTGTCACGTCTGCTGTGAAAACGCGAGGCTCAACCTCGCGCCTGCAGTGGGTACGGGCAGACTAGAGTGCGGTAGGGGAGATTGGAATTCCTGGTGTAGCGGTGGAATGCGCAGATATCAGGAGGAACACCGATGGCGAAGGCAGATCTCTGGGCCGTAACTGACGCTGAGGAGCGAAAGGGTGGGGAGCAAACAGGCTTAGATACCCTGGTAGTCCACCCCGTAAACGTTGGGAACTAGTTGTGGGGTCCATTCCACGGATTCCGTGACGCAGCTAACGCATTAAGTTCCCCGCCTGGGGAGTACGGCCGCAAGGCTAAAACTCAAAGGAATTGACGGGGACCCGCACAAGCGGCGGAGCATGCGGATTAATTCGATGCAACGCGAAGAACCTTACCAAGGCTTGACATATACGAGAACGGGCCAGAAATGGTCAACTCTTTGGACACTCGTAAACAGGTGGTGCATGGTTGTCGTCAGCTCGTGTCGTGAGATGTTGGGTTAAGTCCCGCAACGAGCGCAACCCTCGTTCTATGTTGCCAGCACGTAATGGTGGGAACTCATGGGATACTGCCGGGGTCAACTCGGAGGAAGGTGGGGATGACGTCAAATCATCATGCCCCTTATGTCTTGGGCTTCACGCATGCTACAATGGCCGGTACAAAGGGCTGCAATACCGTAAGGTGGAGCGAATCCCAAAAAGCCGGTCCCAGTTCGGATTGAGGTCTGCAACTCGACCTCATGAAGTCGGAGTCGCTAGTAATCGCAGATCAGCAACGCTGCGGTGAATACGTTCCCGGGTCTTGTACACACCGCCCGTCAAGTCATGAAAGTCGGTAACACCTGAAGCCGGTGGCCCAACCCTTGTGGAGGGAGCCGTCGAAGGTGGGATCGGTAATTAGGACTAAGTCGTAACAAGGTAGCCGTACCGGAAGGTGCGGCTGGATCACCTCCTTTCTAAGGAGCATCTGGCACCTCTCGAGGTGTCCAGGCGCCAGATTGAAGACACACGTTCTTCACTGGTAGCTCATGGGTGGAACATTAGACAAGGTGCCGAACGGGGAATCCCGAACTCAGTACGCTGCTTGCAGCTGGAAAGGTTCTGGTGACGTCGCCGGCACATGCACGCTGTTGGGTCCTGAGGGACCGGATGCGCTCCGATCTTCGGATCGGGAGCAGACGAACCTCAGGGCCTTTCTTGGCTGCCTACACGGCAAGCGGGGAAGGTACCGCCCGTACTTTGAGAACTACACAGTGGACGCGAGCATCTTTGAAACGACTTCGGTCGTTTCTTATAGATGATCTTAAAGATCATTAGTCAATTTCAATTCGGACTTCGGTCCGATGTCGATTCTGATAAAACTCATGTGATTTCAAGTCTTTAAGAGCAAACGGTGGATGCCTTGGCATCTGGAGCCGAAGAAGGACGTAGCAATCTGCGATAAGCCTCGGGGAGTGGATAAGCACACTTTGATCCGAGGATCTCCGAATGGGGAAACCCCGCTGGGCGGCGTGCCGACCCAGTGACTCCCGCCTGAATATATAGGGCGGGTAGAGGGAACGTGGGGAAGTGAAACATCTCAGTACCCACAGGAAGAGAAAGCAACCGCGATTCCGTTAGTAGTGGCGAGCGAAACCGGAACAGGCTAAACCGAGTACGTGTGATATCCGGCAGGAGTTGCGTATTCGGGGTTGTGGGACTTTTCAGGCTGCTCTGCCGAGCAGCCGGCGTTACAAGAAGGTATAGACGAACAGCCTTGAAAGGCTGGTCAAAGAGGGTGCCAACCCCGTAGTCGAAATGCCTCCCTTGGCGCGAAGAGTATCCCAAGTAGCACGGGGCCCGAGAAATCCCGTGTGAATCTGTCAGGACCACCTGATAAGCCTAAATACTCCCAGATGACCGATAGCGGACAAGTACCGTGAGGGAAAGGTGAAAAGTACCCCGGGAGGGGAGTGAAATAGTACCTGAAACCGTTTGCTTACAAACCGTTGGAGCCTCCTTAGTAGGGGTGACAGCGTGCCTTTTGAAGAATGAGCCTGCGAGTTAGCGATATGTGGCGAGGTTAACCCGAGTGGGGTAGCCGTAGCGAAAGCGAGTCTGAATAGGGCGATTCAGTCGCATGTCCTAGACCCGAAGCGAAGTGATCTATCCATGGCCAGGTTGAAGCGACGGTAAGACGTCGTGGAGGACCGAACCCACTTAGGTTGAAAACTGAGGGGATGAGCTGTGGATAGGGGTGAAAGGCCAATCAAACTTCGTGATAGCTGGTTCTCTCCGAAATGCATTTAGGTGCAGCGTTGCGTGTTTCTTGCCGGAGGTAGAGCTACTGGATGGCCGATGGGCCCTACAAGGTTACTGACGTCAGCCAAACTCCGAATGCCGGTAAGTGAGAGCGCAGCAGTGAGACTGTGGGGGATAAGCTTCATAGTCGAGAGGGAAACAACCCAGACCACCAACTAAGGTCCCTAAGCGCGTGCTAAGTGGGAAAGGATGTGGAGTTGCCTTGACAACCAGGAGGTTGGCTTAGAAGCAGCCACCCTTGAAAGAGTGCGTAATAGCTCACTGGTCAAGTGATTCCGCGCCGACAATGTAACGGGGCTCAAGCACGCCACCGAAGTTGTGGCATTGATATTATTGGTAGGCCTTCGTGGTCCAGCCGTATTGATGGGTAGGAGAGCGTCGTGTGGCCAGCGAAGCGGCGGGGTGACCCAGCCGTGGAGGCTACACGAGTGAGAATGCAGGCATGAGTAGCGAATGACGTGTGAGAAACACGTCCTCCGAAAGACCAAGGGTTCCAGGGTCAAGCTAATCTTCCCTGGGTAAGTCGGGACCTAAGGCGAGGCCGACAGGCGTAGTCGATGGACAACGGGTTGATATTCCCGTACCGGCGAAGAACCGCCCAAACCAATCCAGTAATGCTAAGTGTCTGAATCCTGATGACCGATCCCTTCGGGGAGGAGCTTCAGGCCTAGCACACGACCCTATGCTGAGGCGGTTAGCGTATTAACAGGTGTGACGCAGGAAGGTAGCCCAAGCCAGGCGATGGTTGTCCTGGTGCAAGTGCGTAGGCCGAGTGATAGGCAAATCCGTCACTCATACAGGCTGAGACACGATGCGGATAAAAAGTGGGTGATCCTATGCTGCCAAGAAAAGCATCGACGCGAGGTTCAAGCCGCCCGTACCCCAAACCGACTCAGGTGGTCAGGTAGAGAATACCAAGGAGATCGAGAGAATCGTGGTTAAGGAACTCGGCAAAATGCCCCCGTAACTTCGGGAGAAGGGGGGCCTTCGACGTATTAGGACTTGCTCCGAAAGCGTTTGGAGGCCGCAGAGACTAGTGGGTAGCGACTGTTTACTAAAAACACAGGTCCGTGCCAAGTCGCAAGACGATGTATACGGACTGACGCCTGCCCGGTGCTGGAAGGTTAAGAGGACCGGTTAGCCGCAAGGCGAAGCTGAGAATTTAAGCCCCAGTAAACGGCGGTGGTAACTATAACCATCCTAAGGTAGCGAAATTCCTTGTCGGGTAAGTTCCGACCTGCACGAATGGCGTAACGACTTCCCAACTGTCTCAACCGCGAACTCGGCGAAATTGCACTACGAGTAAAGATGCTCGTTACGCGCAGCAGGACGGAAAGACCCCGTGACCTTTACTATAGTTTGGTATTGGTGTTCGGTGTGGCTTGTGTAGGATAGGTGGGAGACTTTGAAGCATGGACGCCAGTTCATGTGGAGTCATTGTTGAAATACCACTCTGGTCACTCTGGATATCTAACTTAGAACCGTAATCCGGTTCAGGGACAGTGCCTGATGGGTAGTTTAACTGGGGCGGTTGCCTCCCAAAAAGTAACGGAGGCGCCCAAAGGTTCCCTCAACCTGGTTGGCAATCAGGTGTCGAGTGTAAGTGCACAAGGGAGCTTGACTGTGAGACTGACAGGTCGAGCAGGGACGAAAGTCGGGACTAGTGATCCGGCAGTGGCTTGTGGAAGCGCTGTCGCTCAACGGATAAAAGGTACCTCGGGGATAACAGGCTGATCTTGCCCAAGAGTCCATATCGACGGCATGGTTTGGCACCTCGATGTCGGCTCGTCGCATCCTGGGGCTGGAGTAGGTCCCAAGGGTTGGGCTGTTCGCCCATTAAAGCGGTACGCGAGCTGGGTTTAGAACGTCGTGAGACAGTTCGGTCCCTATCCGCTGCGCGCGCAGGAAATTTGAGAGGATCTGACCCTAGTACGAGAGGACCGGGTTGGACGAACCTCTGGTGTGTCAGTTGTTCCGCCAGGAGCACCGCTGATTAGCTACGTTCGGGATGGATAACCGCTGAAAGCATCTAAGCGGGAAGCCGGCCTCAAGATGAGATTTCCATGCCTTCGGGCGAGAGGCTCCCAGCCAGACTACTGGGTTGATAGGCCGGATGTGGAAGCGTGGTAACACGTGAAGCTGACCGGTACTAATAAGCCGATGACTTGATAACACACCGTTTTTGGTGCTTGCGTCCACTGAGTGGTTCTCGATGTACGGTCGAGAACCGCATGACAATGACTTATTTGTTGTGCAGACTGAGACATCAATAGTGTTTCGGCGGCCATAGCGTGAGGGAAACGCCCGGTTACATTCCGAACCCGGAAGCTAAGCCTCACAGCGCCGATGGTACTGCAGGGGGGACCCTGTGGGAGAGTAGGACACCGCCGGACTTCTTTCGAGAAATGGCCACCCAGTGTTGGGTGGCCATTTCGCGTTAACGCGACATCCGCCATGATCGAGGTGGAGTGCAGGGAGTGACCATGGCCGACGACAAGCCCGAGCGCGAGGATTCTGCGCGCTCCTCGAGCTCCGGACGTGGTTCATCCCGTGATTCGCAGTCCCGCGGCGCTGCCTCCGGACGAGGTGCTGACCGCAAGAAGTGCCCACCGCGCGACGGGCAGCGGAAGCCGTATCCGCCGCGGGATGGTGAGCGTAAGTCGTATCCGCCGCGGGATGGTGAGCGTAAGTCGTACCCGCCGCGGGATGGTGAGCGTAAGTCGTACCCGCCGCGGGATGGTGAGCGTAAGTCGTACCCGCCGCGGGATGGTGAGCGTAAGTCGTACCCGCCTCGCGACGGTGAGCGGAAGTCTTACCCGCCTCGCGACGGGCAGCGGAAGCCGTATCCGCCCCGCGACGGTGACCGCAAGCCGTACCAGAAGCGCGAGCACGCGCCGCGAGCCGGCGCTGATCGCGCTCCTCGGGATCCGGTGCAGGACGCCCTGCGTTCGGTGCGCCCGCGCCACGACGATCCCTTCGTGCCCGACGAGGTCACTCCGAAGGACCTCAGCCCTGCGGCGCGCCACGAGCTGAAGACGCTGTCGAAGGAGAACGCCGAGTGGGTGGCTCGCCACCTCGCGATGGCGTCCTCCCTCATCGATGAGAACCCCGAGCTCGCGCACCAGCACGCCCTTTCGGCGTCTCGGCGCGCCGGGCGCATCGGGATCGTGCGAGAGACGCTTGCGATCACCGCCTACGCGACGGGGGACTACGCACTCGCGCTGCGCGAGCTGCGGACGTACCGCCGTATCTCGGGCAAGGACGATCAGATCGCGCTCATGGTCGACAGCGAACGCGGCGTCGGTCGGCCGGACCGTGCCCTGGAGGTCGGGCGTGCCGTCGATCGCGGGGCTCTGCCGGCATCCGTCCGTGTCGAACTCGCCATCGCCATGTCCGGTGCACGTCTCGACCTCGACGACCCCGCGCGTGCTCTGACCGAGCTCGATATTCCGGAGCTGGATCCGGATCGCGCGTTCGAGTGGAGCCCGGGCCTGTTCGCCGCCCGTGCGGCGGTGCTCGAGGAACTCGGCCGCACGGAAGAAGCGGCTGAGTGGCAGACGCGGGCGATCGTCGCGGCGGAGGCACTGTACGCCGCGAGCGGACTGGGCGACCTCGAGACGATCGAGATCGAGGAGATCTTCGAGACGGCCCTCGACGAGGTTTCCGTGGTCGAGCCCGAGGACGACCAACCCGAGGCCTTCGAGGAGAGTGGAGCCGCGGTCGACGAGGCCGATCCCCAGTCCGAGGAGTTCACGATCGAGGACGAAGTCGACGAGATCCTCGCCGAGGCGGGCATCGACGAAGAACGCATCGACGACTGATGGCGCTGTTCTCCGGTCGGCGTGTCTCGTCGACCCCGCTCGCTGGAGTGGATGTCGTGCTGGCGGACCTCGACGGTGTCGTCTACGCCGGAGCGGGGGCCCTGCCGTACGCGGTCGACAGTCTCGAGCGCGCGCGCGAAGGGCGACGACTCGGCTTCATCACGAACAACGCCTCGCGGACGGATGCGTCGGTCGCGGCGCACCTGACGGAGCTCGGTCTTCAGACTGCCCCGGACGAGGTCGTGACGAGCCCGCAGGCGGCCATGCGCCTGCTGTCCGAGCGAGTCGCGCCCGGTGCCACGATCCTCGTGGTGGGCGGCGACGGTCTCGTGAACGAAGTCGAGAAGGCGGGTTTCGTCGTCACGCGCAGCGCAGAGGATGCGCCGGCGGCTGTCGTGCAGGGTTTCGCGCCCGAAGTGGGCTGGTCTCAGCTCGCCGAGGCCGCGTACGCCCTCAAGCTGCCGGAAGACGAAGGCGGGATCCCGTGGATCGCGACCAACACGGACTGGACCATCCCCCAGGCGCGCGGTATCGCGCCGGGGAACGGCACGCTCGTGTCCGCTGTGCACACGGCCGTCGGTCGCCTCGCCACCGTCGCCGGCAAGCCCGAGGTGCCGATCTTCGAAGAGGCCGTCGCGCGGTTCGGTGCGCAGCATCCCCTGTTCCTCGGCGACCGTCTCGACACCGACATCCTCGGCGCCAACCGGGCCGGCATGCCATCGGCACTCGTGCTCACGGGCATCGACCGGCCCAAACACGTGCTCGCCGCTCCCGCAGGATCCCAGCCGACCTTCATCCTCGCCGACCTGCGGGACCTGCACGCGCCCTACCCCGAGGCGCGGGTCAAGGACGACGTCGTGGCGGTCGGCGATGCGAGGGTGCGGATCGATGGTCCGGACGTGCAGATCCTCGCGGCCGGCGAGCCGATCGATCTGCTGCGGGCGGGCGCGAAGGCGATCTGGGACACGGGCCGTGCGATCTACGGCTTCCGCGTACCCGAACAGCTGTACGCGGATCCGTTCCACAAGCCGTGAGGCTCCGAGGCTCCGTGGGGCGGTTCACGTAGTCTGAACGCATGACGGAATCCGCGAGCGAGGATGCCACCGCAGACCTGCTGTCGCACCTCGAGGTGATCGAGGCGCAGCCGCTCGCATCACGCGCCGCGGCGTACGAGTCTCTTCACGATTCCCTCGCGCGGCGCCTCGAAGCGGACCCGTCCGCACCGCGCACGTGACGGCGACCGCATGAGGCTCGATGCCGCACTCGCCGCGCGCGGTCTCGCCCGGTCGCGTACGCAGGCCGCAGCACTCATCGCGGACGGGCTGGTCACGGTGGCCGGCCGGCCGGTCGTCAAGGCATCCACCGCTGTTCCCGACGACGCACTCATCGAGGTCGCCCGCGCCGACCATTACGTGAGCAGGGCGGCGCACAAGCTCCTCGCGGGCCTCGACGCGTTCGAAGTGGATGTGTCGGGGCGGGTCGCGCTCGATATGGGGGCGTCCACCGGCGGGTTCACGCAGGTGCTCCGCGAACGCGGGGCCGAGCCCGTCCTGGCGGTCGACGTCGGCCACGGGCAGCTCGCGGGATCCATCGCCTCGGACCCCGGCGTCGTCTCGGTCGAAGGCTTCAACGTGCGGTACATGTCCCGCGCGTCCCTCGCCGAGGCGAGCGGCGTCGATGCGACACCGTCGGTCGTGACGGGCGATCTGTCGTTCATCTCGCTCGACCTCGTCCTCCCGGCCGTCGCGGCGGTCGTGGGCGACCACGCCGACATCGTTCTCCTGATCAAGCCGCAGTTCGAGGTCGGGCGCACAGCGGTCAAGGGCGGCCTCGTGACCAACCCGGTGCTGCGCTCCGATGCTGTCGCGCGCGTGCTGTGGACGGCGTGGGATGCCGGGCTCGGCACGCTCGGCGTCGTCTCCTCCCCACTGCTGGGAACCCACGGGAACGCCGAGTACATCGCGCATCTCGCGCCGGGACGCGGTACGAATCCGACAGAATGGTTGAGCACCGTGAACCGACTGGCGGGGAGCCCATGACACAGCCGCAGCGCAGCATCCTGGTCGTCGCGCACGCTCGTCGCGGCGACACCGTTCGCGCGGCCGAGCGTGTGATCGGCGCCCTGCGCGGCGCGGGCGCGACCCCCGTGCTCGCCGCAGACGACGCGCTCGAACTCGCGACAGAGCTGCCGACGCTGGGCCCCGTCGCGATCCTCGATGTGGATGTCGCGGTCGCCGATGTCGAACTCGCCATCGTCCTCGGCGGCGACGGCACGATCCTGCGCGCGGCCGAGCTCGTGCGCGAGGGCACGGCGCCCGTGCTCGGCATCAACATGGGGCACGTCGGCTTCCTCGCCGAGATCGAGCGCGACGACATGGATGACGCGGTCCGCCGCGTCATCGCCCGGGACTACGCGGTCGAGGAGCGGCTCGCGCTCCAGGTGCGGGTGAAGGATGCGCACGATTCGGTGCTCTACGAGACATGGGCGCTCAACGAGGCGACGGTCGAGAAGGCGAGCCGCGAACGTCTTCTCGAAGTCGTCATCGAGGTCGACGGGCGCCCGCTGTCGTCGTTCGGCTGCGACGGCGTCGTCGTCTCGACGCCGACCGGCTCGACCGCATACAACTTCTCGGCGGGCGGTCCGGTGATCTGGCCGACGGTCGAAGCGATCTCCGTCGTCCCGCTGTCGGCGCATGCGCTGTTCGCCAGGCCGCTCGTCGTCGGCCCGGAGCACACCGTCGCGATCGAAGTGCTCGAGCGCACCAACGGCGTCGGCATCCTGTGGTGCGATGGCCGGCGCTCACATGATCTGCCCCCCGGGGCCCGCGTCGTCGTGCGGCGCTCGGAGCGACCCGTGCGCTTGGCTCGCCTGCATCCCGCAGCCTTCACCGATCGCCTCGTGCGCAAGTTCCGCCTGCCCGTCGAAGGGTGGCGGGGTCCTTCCGCTCTGCCACCGGGGGAGACTCCGTGATCGAAGAGATGCGCTTGCGCGACCTCGGCGTCATCGCCGAGGCGACGCTGCCCATCGGCCCCGGGTTCACGGCGATCACGGGAGAGACCGGCGCGGGCAAGACGATGGTCGTCACGGGCCTCGGGCTGCTGCTCGGCCAGCGTGCCGATTCGGGTGCCGTCCGCGCGGGAGCCGCGCAGGCATCCGTCGACGGCGTGTGGATCGTGCCCGACGGCGGTGCCGTCGCAGAGCGCGTGCGGGATGCCGGTGGCGATCTCGAACCGCTGGGCGACGGGCGCGCGGAGCTCTTCGTGGGGCGGTCGATCTCGAGCGAGGGCCGCGGTCGAGCCTCGGTGGGCGGCCGCGCCGCACCCGCGGGGGTTCTCGCGGATCTCGCCGACGAGCTCGTCGTCGTGCACGGTCAATCCGACCAGCTGCGACTGCGATCGACCGCGGCGCAGCGCGACGCCCTCGATCGCTTCGGCGGCGGTGCGGTGCAGACGGCGCTCGCGCGGTATCGCGAGAAGTACGAGCGTGCGCGCGCGATCGAGCGCGAGCTGCACGATCTCGTCGAGGATCGCGATCTGCGCGCGCGTGAGGCCGACGAACTGCGCGCGCAGCTCGCCGAGCTCGCGCAGGCGACGCCGGTCGCGGGCGAGGACGATGACCTCGCTGTCCGGGCCGAGCGACTCGCCAACGCCGAGGATCTGCGGCTCGCGGCCGCGACGGCGCACGAGGCGCTCTCGGGCGACGGCGAGCAGCCCGATGCCGGGGCGCTTCTGGCCGATGCCCGCCGCGCCCTCGAACGGGCCCACGACCCCGCGCTCGAAGAGATCGCGACGCAGGTCGCCGAGATCGGCTACCGCACGGCCGATCTCGCGACCGCTCTCGCCGCCTATCTCGCCGACCTCGACGAGTCCGGGCCCCACGAACTCGCGGCCGTCGAAGAGCGACGCTCCGTTCTGAACGGCCTCGTCCGCACGCACGGCTCGCTCGAGGCCGCGCTGAGCCTGCTCGAGACCGGGCCGACGCGGCTGGCCGAACTCGACGACGACAGTGACCGCGTCGAGCGACTCGAAGCGGAGCGGGATGCCGCGGCATCCGCCCTCGACGCGGCCGCCGCCACTCTCACCGCCGCCCGGCAGAAGGCCGCCACGCGACTCGGCACGCAGGTCACGGCAGAGATGCGCGCTCTCGCGATGCCCGATGCGCGGGTCGAGGTGCAGGTTGCGCCCGGGCAGGCGTCGAGCGCGGGCCGCGATGACGTCGCGATCCTGCTCGCCCCGCACCCGGGTGCCGAGGCGCGATCGGTCGCGCGGAGCGCATCCGGCGGAGAGCTCAGTCGCGTCATGCTCGCGATCGAGGTCGTGATCGCGGGGGTGGATCCCGTGCCGACGTTCGTCTTCGATGAGGTGGATGCCGGGATCGGCGGTGCCGCCGCGATCGAGGTAGGTCGCCGGCTCGCGCGGCTCGCCGAGTCGTCGCAGGTCATCGCCGTCACCCATCTGGCGCAGGTCGCCGCGTTCGCCAACAATCACCTCTCGGTCGTCAAGGCGAGCGACGGGTCGGTCACGGCATCCGACGTCCGCCGTCTCGAGGGCGACGACCGCGAGGCCGAGATGGCGCGGCTGCTGTCGGGGATGCCGGACTCCGAAGCCGCTCTGCTGCACGCGCGCGAACTGCTCGCGCTGCGGGGCGCGACGGCGTGACGAGAAGGCGCGGCAGGCGACGGGACGGGCCCGACGCACACGGTGATCCGGCGCTGCCGGCGGCCGAAGCGGACACCGAGCTCGAAGAGGATCTCGACGGACCGCCGCCGCCCGGCGCGATCGTCCTCCCGGCTCCGCGCCACACGCCCGTGTACGCGGCGCTTTCCCGGATCCTGCTGCGCCTCGAGACGCGGGTGCGCGCCGCCGGATCGACGAGCGTGCGCTGGGCGACTCGCGCGGTGTGGGCAGTCGTCGCGCTCGTCGGCGTTCTGCTTCTCTTCGGGCCCGTGATCAACAAACCACTGAGCTTCGATGACATCACCTCGTCGGCCTCCACCGCCACCGAACGGTGGATTGCGCGGTCCTTCACTTCGGACGTCGAGATCCTGCGCGACGACGGCGGCCGGATGAGTATGCGAGTGCACGAGACGATCGAGGTGTACTTCCCGGACGACGTCTCCGACGATCGCATAGAACGCGTCATCGCGAGTCAGTACGAGGGGCATGATCTTCATCCGACGATCGAGCGCGTGACCCTGGACGGGACGCAGGTCGATCCGCGCATCGCCCGCGGTGCGACGCGCACGACAGTCGCGGTGGTCGAGGACGACGACTTCTCGGGCGATCACATCGTGGAGTACGAGTACACGCTGCACGACGTGGCCTTCACCGAGACGGACGCATCGACCCGCCTCACAGAAGAGGTCGTCCTGTGGGACGCGTTCGGCCCGTCGTGGCCCCACGGTGTCGCCGAGAGTCATCTCACCATCACGGTCGGCGACGACCTCGTCGACGCCTACTCGCGCCAGCCGAGCGCGGGGATCGCGTGGCTGCTGGTCGGCGACAGCGTGACCCTGACGCCGGACAGGGATGCCGGGAACGCCGTGGTCTACACGGTCGACAACGATCAGAACATTCCCCCGCATGCGCAGTTCTGGTTCGATCTGCGGTTCCAGCCCGGTACGTTCGCCATGCCCCCGCCGTCCGCGCTCTTCTGGATACAGGCTGTCGGGCCTTTCGTGCCGCTCATCCTGCTCGCCGTGACGCTGCTGTTCGCGCTCGCGGCCCGCGCCGTGGCGTGGTCGGATGCGCGGGGTCGGGCCTGGTTCATCAGCCAGAGCGCACCGCAGAGCGACGTGTCACCCGCGCTCGCAACGCGACTCACGCGCACCGTCCAGCTCTCGCCCCTCGTCGACGCCGTCGCCGCGTACCAGCTCTCGCCCCAGGACAGCCGTCGCCGTCGCGCGCTCGTGCGGGCGGCGCGTCGGGCGGGTCGCGCGGGCAATCTTCCGGCTGCATGGCTGACCTACCTCGACCGGGTCGCGTGGCGCGAGCAGTTCACGCGCGGTCTGCGTCGCATCCCGCGGGGATTCGTCCGGGACAGCTTCCTGGGCGCATCTCTGGCGCTGACCGTCGTCCAGTGGGGGCTGGTGCGGCAGCTCTCGTACCAGTTCGCGCTCAGCGTGTACTGGTGGCCGGTCGCGATCGTCGTGGTCACGACGGCACTCGCCCTGATCGTCGTCGCCATCGCGCTGACGGCGCGGCCGCTGACGAGGCAGGGCGCGCTGCGTCGCGAGCACCTGCTCGGACTCGAGCTGTACCTCGCCCAGACATCTGGTCTCGAGCGCACCTCGCTGAAAGATCGCCTGCTCCCGTACGCCGTGATGTTCGCCCGCCCCCGGGACGTGCGCCGCAGCGTCGCAGCCCTCGTCGAGGAGGCGGGCTTCGCCAGGGAGAAGATCGATGATCCGGACTTCGTGACCGGACCACGCCTGGCCGTCCGCATCCTCTCCGTCGTGCCCGTGCTGGTGGCGCTCGCCCTCGTGATCTGGGCTCCCGTGCACCTGCGGGGCACGCCCGAGGATGAGGTGTACTCCGGTGATCTTCCCGGCGACTACGGCGTCTTCGTGCAGGAGTTCCGCTCGGACGCGACCGTGGTGGGCGCCGAGGACGGGCGTCTGGGCGTCGAGGTCGAGGAGCGTCTGTCGGCAGATGTCGGCTCGAACTACCGCGATGTCCCCCAGGTGCTGCGACAGTGGCGCGATGTCGTCGGCGGCCACGACATGGGCCTCTCGGTCGAGTCGGTCACGGTCGACGGCGCAGCCGTGCCTTTCGACGTCGGGCGCACCCAGGGGATGGCGCTGCTGCAGACCCGCATCGGCGACGAGTGGCCGGGCGAGCACGAGATCATCATCCGTTACACGCTGGCCGACGCCGTGGGAACCGTCAACGAAGACGGCCAGTGGCGCGATCAGCTCCGGTGGACGGCACTCACCCCGGGATGGGACTACGGCTGGAGCGGCGTCGATCACGAGGTCGAGGACGTCTCGTTCTCGATCAGCGTCCCGCAGGAGATCGTGGATGACGCGACCACCGCAAGCGGCTGGTTCGAACGAGTGCGATTCCGCGACGAGCTGGAGCTCACGCCGTTCGGCCGGGGCGAGGCATCCGGCGACCTGATCACCTACGATCTCGCACTGGTCGACGATGACGGATGGTGGGGGAGCGCCGGCCACTCGGACATCGGCGTGCAGCTGCAGTTCCCCGACGGCACCTACGGCGAACCTCGCCCGGCATCCTGGGTGTGGTTCTCGATCACCATGGCGCTTCCGTTCGCGGTTCCGCTGATCTTCGGTGCGGTCGCGGTCTGCTTCGCACTCATCGGGCTCGTCGTCCAGGCCGTCGCTCCCGAGCGGCTGCGCGGGGGGATCCTGCGCGACCTCGTGCGCTGGGTGCCGCCCTGGCTCACCGCGGCCCAGCTCGTGTCGTGGTTCTGGGCTTCGGTCGAGGCATCCGCCGATGATCCGGTCCTCTGGCAGCTCGGCATCCCGCTTGTCATCAGTGCGGTGCTGTCCATCGCTGTGCTGTACTCGACACGACGCCGGACACGGCGCTCTGCCAGAACCGACTGATAGGATCAAAGCCCGTGATGCAGACTTCTGATTCTTCCCGCGGCGACATTTCGAACGACACCACCAAGCACATCTTCGTGACCGGCGGTGTCGTTTCTTCGTTGGGCAAGGGCCTGACGGCTGCGAGCCTCGGCAACCTGCTCACCGCCCGCGGCCTGCACGTCGTCATGCAGAAGCTCGACCCGTACCTCAACGTCGATCCGGGGACGATGAACCCGTTCCAGCACGGCGAGGTCTTCGTGACCGACGACGGCGCCGAGACCGATCTCGACATCGGCCACTACGAGCGCTTCCTCGACATCGAGCTGAGCCAGGCCGCCAACGTCACGACAGGGCAGATCTATTCGCAGGTCATCGCCAAGGAGCGTCGTGGGGAGTACCTCGGCGACACCGTGCAGGTGATCCCGCACATCACCGACGAGATCAAGCGCCGCATGCGACTGCAGGCGGACGAAGACCCGAAGCCCGATGTCATCATCACCGAGATCGGCGGCACCGTCGGTGACATCGAGTCGCAGCCGTTCATCGAGTCCGCGCGCCAGATCCGGCACGAGCTGGGCCGCGCGAACGTCTTCTTCGTGCACGTCTCGCTCGTGCCGTTCATGGGGGCGTCGGGTGAGCAGAAGACCAAGCCGACGCAGCACTCCGTCGCGGCACTGCGATCGATCGGCATCCAGCCTGACGCCCTCGTCCTGCGCAGCGATCGCCCCGTCACCGAGTCCAACAAGCGCAAGATCGCGCTCATGTGCGACGTCGACGAGGGCGCGGTCGTCAACGCGGTCGACGTGCCGAGCATCTACGACATCCCCTCGATGCTCAACGAACAGGGCCTCGACGACTACATCGTGCGTGCGCTGGGGCTCTCGAAGGCCGCCGACGTCGACTGGGCGCGCTGGCAGAAGGTGCTCCAGGCGGTGCACAACCCCAAGCACGAGGTGACGATCGGACTTGTCGGCAAGTACATCGACCTGCCGGACGCGTACCTCAGCGTCACCGAAGCGCTCAAGGCCGGCGGCTTCGCGCAGGAGACCCACGTCAACATCCGGTGGATCCCGTCGGACGAGTGCGAGACCCCCGAAGGCGCGGAGAAGGCGCTCGCGCCGCTCGACGGCATCGTGATCCCGGGCGGTTTCGGCATCCGCGGCATCGAGGGTAAGATCGGTGCGCTGAAGTTCGCGCGCGAGCAGGGCATCCCGACGCTCGGCATCTGCCTCGGCCTGCAGTGCATGGTCATCGAGTACGCGCGTCACGTCGCGGGGATCGAGGATGCGTCGTCGAGCGAGTTCGACCCCGACACGACAGCGCCGGTCATCGCGACGATGGAGGAGCAGGTCGACATCCTCGAAGCCGGCGACATGGGCGGCACCATGCGACTCGGCCTGTACCCGGCGAAGCTCGCGGAGGGCTCCATCGCGGCCGAGATCTACGGCTCGACGACGGCGTCGGAGCGTCACCGCCACCGCTACGAGGTCAACAACCGCTACCGCGATCAGATCGCCGCGGCCGGCATGGTGTTCTCGGGCATCAACCCCGACCTCGACCTCGTCGAGTACATCGAGCTCTCGCGCGACGAGCATCCGTACTACATCGCGACGCAGGCGCACCCCGAGCTTCGCTCGCGCCCGACCAACGCCAACCCGCTGTTCCGCGGACTGGTCGCTGCGGCGCTCGAGCGTCACAGCGCGAGCGAACTCTTCGACGTCGACAATGACTGACCTGCGCGACGAGCCTTTCGAGCCGGAGGTGCTCGAGAGCGATCTCGTCTACGAGGGGCGCGTGTGGGATGTCCGCAGCGACACCGTGCAGTACGGCGACGGACGGATCGTGCGCCAGTACGTCGCTCACCCGGGCGCCGCGGCGATCGTCGCGGTGGACGAGCACGAGCGCGTTCTGCTGATCCAGCAGTACCGGCATCCCATCCGCCATCGCGATTGGGAGATCCCCGCCGGGCTCCTTGACGTCGCGGGCGAGTCGCCTCTCGAGAGCGCTGTACGGGAGCTCGCTGAGGAGGCGGACCTCGAGGCGTCGTCGTGGGAGCCTCTCGTGAGCGTCTTCACGACGCCCGGCGGCAACGACGAGGTCGTCCACCTCTTCCTCGCGCGCGGGCTCTCGCCGCTCGCCGAGGTGCACGAACGTGAGGATGAAGAAGCCGATATCCGCGTCGAGTGGATACCGCTGCAGGATGCCGTGGCCGGCGTGCTCGCGGGGCGACTGCGCAACGGCATCCTCGCCACCGGCGTCCTCGCCGCGGCAGAGAAGCTCCGCGCGGGCTGACATGCGGCTCGAGCGCGCCGTCGACGCCTACTTGCGGCACAGCGCGATCGAGCGCGGGCTCTCGGACCACACCGTCGCGGCCTACGGGCGGGATCTCGCGGTCTACCGGGGATGGCTCGAGGGGCGCGGCGTCGTCGACTCCGCAGCCGTGACGCCGGCGCTCGTCGCCGAGTTCGCGGCGGACCGGGCGGCCGCGCAGCCGCCCGTCGCGGCCTCCAGCCTCGCTCGCCTGCAGTCCTCCGTCCGGGGCCTCCACCGCTTCCTGGTGCGCGAGGGCATCGACGACGTCGACCCGTCCTCGAAGCTCACGCCGCCGAAGCAGGCACGGCGGCTGCCGAAGGCGCTCACGATCGAGCAGACCGAGCGGTTGCTGGATGCCGCGGGCCCCGCACCCGCGGACGCGATGCCCGGCGAGCTCGTGGGCATGCGCGATCGCGCGCTGCTGGAGCTGCTGTACGCGACGGGCGCGCGCGTGAGCGAGATCGTGCAGCTGGACGTCGACGACCTCGCGCACGGCGATGTCCTGAGGGTGCGGGGGAAGGGCTCGAAGGAGCGGATCGTACCGATCGGCTCGTACGCGCGTGCCGCCGTCGACGCGTACCTGACGCGGGCTCGACCAGAGCTCTCACGGCGGGGTCGGGCGACACCCAAGCTGTTCCTCGGCGCCCGCGGAGCGCCGCTGTCCCGGCAGAGCGCGTGGCTCGTCATCCAGTCCGCGTCCGAGCGAGCGGGCCTCACCGCCCATGTCTCGCCCCACACGCTCCGCCACTCGTTCGCGACCCACCTGCTGCAGGGCGGAGCGGACGTCCGCGTCGTGCAGGAGCTGCTCGGTCACGCGTCGGTCGCGACGACGCAGATCTACACCCACGTCTCGGTCGACGCGCTCCGCGACGTGTACGCGACGTCGCATCCCCGCGCGCGGTAGACCCTGCGCGCGCCGGGCTATGTGCGAGAATCGACGCACGACATGGCGAAGGCAGGAGAGTCGGTGGCGGGCAGCACGCGGGGCGCGACGAAGACGTCGGAGGACGGCGGTCCGATCGGCCCGACCGGGCGTCCGTATCACGGGTTCCCCACGCCCCCGGCGCTGAAGAGCCACGGCCCGGCGCGCATCATCGCCCTGTGCAATCAGAAGGGCGGCGTCGGCAAGACGACCACGACGATCAACCTCGCTGCGGCGCTGGCGCAGTACGGTCGCAGAGTCCTCGCGGTGGACTTCGACCCGCAGGGCGCCCTCTCGGCCGGTCTCGGCATCCAGACCCATGACGTGCCGACGATCTACGATCTGCTCCTCGACACCAAGCGCGACCCTGCCGACGCGATCGTGCACACCGGGACCGAGAACCTCGACGTCATCCCCGCCAACATCGACCTGTCGGCGGCCGAAGTGCACCTCGTCAACGAAGTGGCGCGCGAGACGATCCTCAGCCGCGTGCTGCGCAAGGTCACGCCCGACTACGACGTCATCCTGATCGACTGCCAGCCGTCCCTCGGCCTGCTGACCGTCAACGCCCTGACGGCGAGCCACGGTGTCGTGATCCCGCTGGAGTGCGAGTTCTTCGCGCTGCGCGGCGTCGCGATGCTCATCGAGACGATCGACAAGGTCCGCGACCGCCTGAACCCCTCGATCAAGCTCGACGGTGTGCTCGCGACGATGTACGACGCACGCACTCTCCACTCGCGCGAAGTTCTCGAGCGGGTCGTCGAGGCGTTCGGCGACGACGTGCTCGAGACGGTCATCGGTCGCACGGTGAAGTTTCCGGATGCCTCGGTGTCGGGCATGCCCATCACGGAATTCGCGCCGGAGCACGCGGCCGCCCAGGCCTACCTGCGCCTCGCGCGGGAACTGGTCGCCCGCGGTGCCGTCGCCTGACGCCTCGGCTCCTCACGCCTCCGAATTCGGCGAAGAGCCGATCGCCGACGACGTGATTCCGTCGGCCGAGGGCACCGATCCGTCGCAGACGGCCGCTCGGGTGAACGTCGACGCGGCCGATTCCGACGGTTCGCGTGATGGCGAGGCGGAGCCGGGTTTCCGGGTCTCGCTCGGCGTCTTCGACGGGCCGTTCGACCTCCTGCTGACGCTGCTGTCCAAGCATGAACTCGACATCACCGAGGTGTCGTTGTCGAAGGTCACCGCCGAATTCATCGCCTATCTGCGCGAGCTGGGACCCGATGAGGAGCTCGAAGAGGCCTCCGAGTTCCTCGTGGTCGCCGCGACGCTCCTCGACATGAAGGTCGCGGGGCTGCTGCCACAGGGGGAGTTGGTGGATGCCGAATCCGTCGCGCTCCTCGAGGCGCGCGATCTGCTCTTCGCCCGACTGCTGCAGTACCGCGCGTTCAAAGAGGTGTCGGCGTGGTTCGCACGCGCGCTCGCGCTGGAGGATCGCCGGCACGTGCGCTCGGTGCGCCTGGAGGAGAAGCACCGCAACGCGGTGCCCGAGCTCGTCTGGACCCTGAGCCTCGACGACTTCGCCGCCCTCGCCCTGCTCGCGATGTCGCCGAAGGAGATCCCGCACGTCGGACTCGACCACCTGCATGCACCGCTCGTGAGCATCCGCGAGCAGGCGGCCGTCGTCGTGACGCTCCTGCGCTCGTCCGGCACCCTGTCGTTCCGCGAACTGATCGCCGGTGTCGCGCAGCAGGGCGTGATCGTGGCGCGCTTCCTCTCCATCCTCGAGCTCTACCGGCACGCCGCGCTGTCCTTCGAGCAGCTCGAGCCGCTGGGAGAGCTCACCCTGCGCTGGACCGCCGAGCGGTGGTCCGACGAGAACCTCGCCACCTTGGGGGCCGACTATGACCGATGACCCGATCGAGCCCGACGCTCCCGTGCGGGCGCAGGATGCGGCCTCCGTCGCCCGTCGCCTCGAGGCGATCCTCTTCGTCGTCGACGAGCCGCAGAGCCTCGTGAGCCTCGCCACCGCGGTCGGGTCTCCGGTTCCCGCCGTGCGTCAGGCGGTCGAGGGCCTGGTCGAGGATTACGACGGGCTCACCGGCGGACCGCGGCGCGGGTTCGAGCTCCGCGAGGTCGGAGGCGGCTGGCGCTTGTACGTGCGCGACGACCACGACGACCTCGTGAGCGAGTTCGTGAACTCCCAGGCGCCGTCGCGCCTGTCGCAGGCCGCGCTCGAGACGCTCGCCGTCATCGCGTACAAGCAGCCCGTGACGCGCGGGCAGGTGGCATCCATCCGCGCCGTCAACGTCGATTCGGTCGTGCGCACGCTCCTGTCGCGCGGCCTCATCACCGAGGTGTTCACGGATGCCGAGACCGGCGCGATCAACTACGGCACGACCGACGCGCTGCTGGTGAACCTCGGGATCAACTCGCTCGACGAGCTGCCGCACATCTCGCCGCTGCTCGACGATGGCGCTGACGGATTCGACGCGGAGGTCGTCCGATGAGCGATGCGGGGACCGACGGCGTTCGCCTGCAGAAGGTGCTCGCGAACGCGGGCGTGGCCTCGCGGCGGGTGATCGAGGACTACATCGTGGCGGGGCGCATCCGCGTGAACGGCGAAGTGGTGAGCGAGCTCGGTCGGCGGATCGACCCCGAGAACGACCTCGTCGACGTCGACGGCACAGCCGTGCAGCTCGACCAGTCCAAGCGGTACGTGATCCTCAACAAGCCGACGGGAGTCGTCTCGTCGATGAAGGACGACCGCGGCCGGCCCGATCTGCGTCGCTTCACGAAGGAGTGGACCGAGCGTCTGTACAACGTGGGGCGACTGGATGCCGATACGAGCGGCCTGCTCGTGCTCACGAACGACGGCGAACTCGCGCACGTGCTCGCGCATCCGTCCTTCGGTGTCACGAAGGTCTACATCGCGAAGGTCGACGGGCGTGTCACGCCGCAGACGATCTCGAAGCTCACGAAGGGATTCGACCTCGACGACGGCTTCATCAAAGCGGACAAGGCGCGGCTCCTCGACACGGGATCCCGCGACTCGCTCGTCGAGCTGACGCTGCACTCTGGCCGCAATCGGATCGTGCGGCGCATGATGGCCGAGGTCGGGCATCCCGTCGTCGAGCTCGTCCGCCGCCAGTTCGGACCACTGCACCTGGGAACCCTCCCCGTGGGGCGCGCCCGCGAGTTGACTAAGGTTGAACGGGGCGCGTTGCTGACGCTGTCGCGCGGAGCGTCGGCCTCCGACACCCCGGAGCATCAGGAGACAGAGTGAGCGATCGGTCCGGCGCAGTCGCGCCCGGAGGAAGGCTCGCTCCGCGCGTCCACGGCACGGTGCGCATCGTCGGCGCCGGCCTGCTGGGGGCATCCATCGGGCACGCGCTCTCAGCACTCGGCGTGGACGTCGCGCTCGCCGACACGTCACCCGCACAGCTGCGCCTCGCGATCGACTACGGCGCCGGTCGCGCCGCGCGCGCCGACGACCGGCCCGGTCTCGTGATCGTCGCGGTCCCGCCGGACGTCACGGCGGACGTGATCGAGCGGGAGCTCGTCGCCCACCCCGACGCCGTCGTGACGGATGTCGCGAGCGTCAAGCTCGAGCCGCTGCGCGCGCTGCGCGAGCGGGGCGTGGACCTCACGCACTACATCGGCTCCCATCCGCTCGCGGGCCGCGAACGAGGTGGCGCGATCTCGGCGCGCGCCGACATCTTCATCGGGCGACCCTGGGTCGTGTGCCGCGACGAGGAGACCTCCGCGACCGACCTCGCGCTCGTCGAAGGGCTCGCCCTCGATCTCGGCGCGACGCCGATCGAGATGAGCCCCGAGGAGCACGATCGCTCGGTCGCTCTCGTGTCGCACGTGCCGCAGCTCGTGGCCAGCCTGCTCGCGGGACGCTTCGTCGGCGCTCCCGACGGCTCGCTGCGTCTCGCTGGGCAAGGTGTGCGCGACACGACCCGCATCGCCGCATCGGCACCCGAGCTGTGGGTGCAGATCCTCGGCGCGAACGCGGCGCCGGTCGTCGACGTCCTCGACGCTCTGGCCGCCGACCTCTCGTCGGTCGCCGACGCCCTGCGCGCGCCGGATGCCCCGGGCGCGCGCCGCGCCGTCGCCGACACGATCCGCCGCGGGAACGAGGGCGTCGAACTGCTGCCGGGCAAGCACGGGCAGAATCGTCGTTTCGAGAACGTCGTCGTCATGGTCGACGACACGCCGGGCCAGCTCGGCCGCCTCTTCGGCGAGCTGGGCGAACTCGAGGTGAACGTCGAAGACCTCCGGCTGGAGCACTCGCCCGGCGCCCAGTTCGGGCTCGCCGAGATCAGCGTCGTGCCGAGCGCCGTCCGCCCCGCCGTCGAGGGACTCGAGGCCCGCGGCTGGAAGATTGCGAGCACCACCAATGACTGACCCCGTGATCGTCGCGATCGACGGACCGGCCGGCAGCGGCAAGTCGAGCGTGTCGAAGCAGGCCGCGCGAGCGCTGGGCTTCGGCTACCTCGACACTGGCGCCGCGTACCGCGCGCTCGCGTGGCACGCGCTCGAGCACGGCATCGACACGTCGGATGCGGCATCCGTCCTCGATGTCTCCGGCGACTTCGATTTCGCGATCTCGCTCGATCCCGACGCGTACACAGTGCGCGTGGGCGCCGCCGACGTGACCGAGGCGATCCGCGAGCCCCGCGTCGCCGAAGCCGTCAGCGGTGTCGCGCGTGTACCCGCGGTGCGCGAGTCCGTCAATGCGCTCTTCCGCGCCCTCGTGGCGGGGTCGGGCAGGCGTGGCGTCATCGTCGAAGGCCGCGACATCACGACCGTCGTGGCGCCCGATGCCCCCGTGCGCATCCTCTTGACCGCGGCACCGGAGGTGCGCGCCGCGCGGCGCAGCGCCGAAGTGTCGACGCAGGATGCCGCATCCGTCGCCGCCGCGATGCACAAGCGCGACGCATCCGACTCTTCCGTCGTCGACTTCCTCACGGCCGCACCCGGCGTGACCGTCGTCGACTCGACGGACCTCGATTTCGAACAGACCGTGGAGGCCGTGCTCGACGTCGTTCGCACGGGTCGCCGCACACAGGTGGGAGCCGATCATGGCTGATTCAGGATTCGACGACGACTTCGAGGCCGAGGACGACAACCTCGTCGAGACCCTCGCCGACCTCGACGACGAACTCGCGGAGCAGCGCGCCAGCGCACTGCGCGCCGCGCTCGCGGACTACGACCTCGACGACGAGGACGCCGCGCTGCTCGCGGGCCTCGAAAGCGGGGAAGACGGCATCCACCTGCTGCCGGCACTCCCCGTCGTCGCGATCGTCGGGCGGCCGAACGTCGGCAAGTCCGCGCTCGTGAACCGCATCCTCGGGCGCCGCGAGGCGGTCGTGGAGGACACCCCCGGTGTGACGCGCGACCGTGTGACGTACAAAGCCGAGTGGATGGACCGCAAGTTCACACTCGTCGACACCGGAGGCTGGGAGCCCGACGCGAAGGGCATCGACAAGTCGGTCGCCGCGCAGGCCGAGATCGCGATCGATCTCTGCGACGTCGTGCTCTTCGTCGTCGACGCAATGGTGGGGGCGACCTCCACCGACGAGCAGGTCGTCAAGCTGCTGCGCAAGAGCGGCAAGCCCGTGTTCCTCGTGGCGAACAAGATCGACGACGCGCGCCAGGAACCCGAGGCCACGGCGCTGTGGAACCTGGGCCTGGGCGAACCTCATCCGGTCTCGGCGATCCACGGTCGCGGTGTCGCCGACCTGCTCGACGAGGTCATGAAGGTGCTGCCCGAGATCTCCGCCGTTGCGAAGGCCGAGATCGGCGGACCGCGTCGCGTCGCGATCCTCGGTCGCCCCAACGTGGGCAAGTCGTCGCTGCTCAACAAGGCGGCGGGTGAAGAGCGCGTGGTCGTCAACGAGCTCGCCGGCACCACGCGCGACCCCGTCGACGAGATCGTCGAACTCGGCGGAAAGCTCTGGCGCCTCGTCGACACGGCCGGCATCCGCCGTCGTGTGCACCTGCAGCAGGGCGCGGACTTCTATGCGTCGCTGCGCACGTCGGCTGCCCTTGAGAAGGCCGAAGTCGCTGTCGTCGTGCTCGATGTGAGCGAGACGATCAGCGTGCAGGACATCCGCATCATCGACCTCGTGCTGGAGTCCGGCCGCGCGCTCGTGCTGGCGTTCAACAAGTGGGACCGCCTGAACGACGACGACCTCGAGAATCAGGATCGTCGCCGCTACCTCGAGCGCGAGATCGAGCAGGACCTCGCTCACGTCGCGTGGGCGCCGCGCGTCAACATCTCGGCCAAGACCGGGCGTCACCTCGACAAGCTCGTTCCGGCTCTCGAGACCGCGCTGGACTCGTGGGATCAGCGCGTGCCGACCGGCAAGTTCAACGCGTTCATCACCGAGCTCGTGGCCGAGCACCCGCACCCGCTCCGTGGAGGCAAGCAGCCGCGCATCCTCTTCGCGACGCAGGCGTCGACAAGGCCGCCGACCTTCGTGCTGTTCACGACGGGGTTCCTCGATCCCGGCTATCGCCGATACATCGAGCGGCGCCTGCGCGAGGTGTACGGCTTCGAGGGCACGCCGATCGTCGTCAACATGCGGGTGCGCGAGAAGCGTCAGCGCTAGCCGAGGTGATCGCGGATCCGCGGCCTGTCGGATGTGACAGTCTGAGTGAGTGACGATCGAGCCCCCCGCTTCGGGTGAACCGCGCCGCCCGCACGGGCCGCGTGACCCCGGTGACGCATGGGTGGTCGCCCCGAGCGGGGAGCGCTACTGGGGTGCCTTCGGTGCCGCCGGCCTGCTCGCGCTCGACCCCGACCGGGGCGTACTGCTGCAGCACCGCGTGTCGTGGAGCCACCACGGCGACACGTGGGCGCTCCCCGGCGGCGCCCGCCATGAGGGAGAGTCGGCGGTGGACGGTGCGATCCGCGAAGCGCAGGAGGAAGCGGGGGTTCCGGATGCCGCGACCCGGCCGCGCCTGTTGAGCGTGTTCGATCTCGGGTACTGGAGCTACACGACGCTCGTCGCCGACGTCATCCGTCCCTTCGAACCGACGATCAGCGATCCCGAGAGCCGCGCGCTCGCGTGGGTGCCGCTCGACGAGGTCGACGAGCGCCCCCTGCATCCGGGATTCGCGGCGTCGTGGCGGCAGCTGCGCGGTGTTCTCGGCGTGCGGCCGGTCGTCGTCGTGGACGCCGCGAACGTCGTGGGATCCGTCCCCGACGGCTGGTGGCGCGACCGCGCCGGAGCGGCATCCCGCCTCCTCGCACGCATCGCAGGTCTCGCAGACCGAGGCGTCTCCGGCGGAGCACTCGACCTGCCCGAGGACGTGTGGTTCCCGGAGTGGACCGCCGTCGTCGAGGGGGCCGCGCGCGCAGCCGACGAGGCTCCGGGCGTCGAGGTCGTGCGGGCCGAGGCATCCGGAGACGACGCGATCGTCGCGCGCACGGAGAGTCTCATCGCGCGCGGACGCACCGTGACGGTCGTCACGAGCGATCGCGGACTCGTCGCCCGCGTGACCGCGGCGGGAGCGTCCACCCGCGGTACCGGCTGGCTGCTCGATCAGCTCTGACGATCCCGCAGTCGGTCGATGTCTCGGCGCTCGCGCTTGGTCGGGCGTCCGGCACCGCGGTCACGGACGGGAACGAATGCCGTGAGCTCGCGCGGAGGCGGTGGGGGAGTGCGATCGTCGACGGATGCTTCGACCACCGCGGCGCCGACGCGCTTCGTGATCGTCTGCTTCACGACGAGGTGACGATCGAAGCCCGAGATGCGGACCCGCACCTCGTCGCCGGGGCGCACGGGTTGTGCCGCCTTCGCCCGTTCGCCGTTCACGCGTACATGCCCCGCACGGCACGCGGCCGTCGCGAGCGAGCGCGTCTTGTAGATCCGCACGGCCCAGAGCCACGCGTCGACCCGGGCCGAGGCATCCGTCATGTCGTCACCGCCGCCTGCGTTCGCGCGTCGGCGCGCAGCGACACGACGGCGCCCGCCGCGATGAGTCCCTGGCCGAGCGTGTAGGTGAGCATGACCAGCGGGCTCGTCCAGTCGGGCATCGCATCGGGCACGAAGAGCCGGAACGCGAGCACGGAGTCCGAGATCAGGAAGAAGACACCGCCCCACAGGACGACGGGACGACAGCGGGATGCCGCGACCGCCGTACCACCGAGCACGAACCCGTAGAGCGCGACCGGCACGAGGAGTGCCCCGATGCTCGGCCACAGCACGGCGAGGAGCACGCCCCACCAGACGGTGAAGACGAGGGACCATGCAGGCACCGGGCGCACCGCGAGCACGCGCCAGAAGAGCAGGATGTAGCAGACGTGCGCGAGCCCGAAGCACAGGAGCATCATCGGCACCTCGGGCGCGAAGGGGAAGAACGTGCCGGCTCCGTCGCCGAGCCACGACAGTGCGATCGCGGCGACGAGGAGGGTCGTCGCGGCCGTCCAGCGCGTGCCGCGTATGCCCCAGACGACGGCGAATGCGAGGAGTGGCATGAGCGCGAACTTGGTCGGACCCGCGATGGCATCCGACCCCACCGCGAGCGCGCCGACGTGCACGATCGACACCGCGATGTAGGGGATGAACCCGATGACGAGCCGTGGCATGATCCTCCGAGGTCGCGTGCGGCGACATAATCGTCGCATGCCCGACACGCTCTCCCGACTCGGCCTGCGCCGGATGACCGCTCGCGATGCCGATCAGCACCACCGCGTCGCAAGTCCACTCGAACTCCTCTTCGACCTCGTCTTCGTCGTGGCCGTCTCGCAGGCGTCGCAGAACCTGCACCACCTCATCAGCGAGGATCACACGGGCCAGGGCGTGCTCGCCTACCTCATGGTGTTCTTCGCCGTGTGGTGGGTGTGGATGAACTTCACGTGGTTCGCCTCGGCGTTCGACACCGACGACTGGCTGTATCGCGTGCTGACGATCGCGCAGATGGGCGGGGTTCTCGTCCTCGCCGCCGGCGTGCACGCCGCGATGGTCGACTTCGACTTCGTCGTCGTGACGTGGGGGTACGTCATCATGCGATTGGCGATGGTGGCGCAGTGGCTGCGGGCCGCGGCATCCGATCCGGCGTCCCGCCGAACAGCGCTGCGGTTCGCCGTCGGGATCGCGATCGTGCAGGTGCTGTGGGTCGCTCGGCTGTATCTTCTGGACGGCGCGCTGGAGTTCTGGAGCTTCTTCGTGCTCGTCGCCCTCGAGCTGCTCGTGCCCGTGTGGGGAGAGTCTGCGGGGCGGACGACGTGGAATCCGCATCACATCGCGGAGCGGTTCGGCCTCTTCACGCTGCTTCTTCTGGGCGAGAGCCTGCTGGCGTCGGCGAACGCCCTGTTCGACGCTCTCGGAGAGGGCGAGCACGTCGGCGAGCTCATCGGGCTCGGGGTGTCGGGGCTCGTGATCACAGCGGGCATCTGGTGGGTGTACTTCGCCCGCGAGCAGCACGGCAGGCTGCGGGGGATGACGGCGGGCTTCCGATTCGGATACCTGCACTACGTCATCTTCGCGGCGGTCGGCGCCGTCTCCGCCGGCGTCGAGGTCGAGATCGACGAGATCACCGGGCATGCACACGTCTCCGAGGTCATCGCCGGGCTGTCGCTGACACTGCCGGTCGCGATCGTCGTGCTCAGCTCGTGGATCATCCTGCTGCGGACGAAGATCGCGCCGTGGGCATCCGCGCTCGTGGTTCTCGGTGCGGTGCTGATCGCACTCGCGGGCCTGCTTCCCGAGGGGGAGTACGCGGCCACGGCCGTGCTGCTCGCTGCGGTCGTGATCGTGATCGAGGTGGATGCCGTGCGTCGCGCGCGCTCGGTCAGTCCAGTCTGATCGCGACGATCGGTCGATCGGGTTTGGGGCGGGCGACCTCTTCGAACCCGGCATCGACGAAGGTCGAGAGCGCACCGTGGTACAGGTCGTTGGAGGGATGCTTGCCGACGGCCGCATCGACGGGGTAGCCCTCGATCACGCGTGCGCCGTGGGCTCGGGCGTGATCGATCGCGGCACCCAGCAGCTTCGCGTTGAGGCCTTGCCCCCGATGCTCCTTGCGGACGACGAAGCACGAGACCGCCCAGACCGTCGGGTCGTCCATGGGCTCTGATGTCGCGTCCTTGATCATCTTCGTCCGCGCGATCCGCTGCTGGATCGTGCGGGGGCTCACGCGCACCCAGCCGGCAGCTTCTCCGTCGACGTAGGCGATGAGTGCGGGTGAGACCTCTGCCTCGAGATCGCCGGCGAGGAGCTCCCGCTTCTCTGCCTGCGATGCTGCCTGGAACTGTGCGTTCGTCAGCGTCCACCACTGGCACTGACAGCCACGCCCGTCACCCCCGCCGGTGAGCGCGTGCTCGGCGTCGTCGAAGCGGTCGGCTGTCGCGGGCTCGATCACGATCTTCGGCATGGCACCGACCGTAGTGAAGGTCGCCGACATCCGGTACCGCCGCGCGGAGCGTGAACGGGTACGCCCTTGGGTGATGTGGCGTTCCGGGCGCGCTGTCGCCCCGTGTTGCCTCTCTCGAATCCTCGACCGGCTGCGTACATGATCTGCGCGCTCCATCCCTCCACGACGGGGCGTGCTCGACTCTTTCTCCGTGCCGGGGATGCTGCTGTCCGGGGCTTGCTCCCGGCTTCGACGCGCTACCACGTCGGATGACTTTCGAGCGGGGTCTCTTCTCGAGCGGGGTGTCCTGTTGACCTGGGGTGTCCTGTTGACCTGGGGTGTCCTGCCAACCCGGAGTGCGCTCACGCATCATGGGTCGGCGACTGTCGATCGTGGCCGCGCGCGTTGCAGGTCCATTCGCCTCCCGCGATCACGCCGCCTGGAAGCGGCGCGGCGACTTCGACTGCAGGAGGAGTGGCGCAGCGGTTTGACCCGTCTCAGCGTCTGGCGGTGGGTGGAGCCAGTACCCGTCGATGCCCGTGATCGGATCCCGCGTTCTCCGGATCCTCCAGCCCTGATTGTGCAGCCGCATGTGGCAATTGCGGCACAACGGCACCCCGTCGTCGACGTCGGTTCGGCCATGATCCGCCCACCAATGATCGGCGTGATGGAACTCGCATTCCGAGATCGGCGCGACACACGACGGCCACAGGCAGCCGCCGTCGCGAATGGCGATCGCGATGCGCTGCTTGCGGGTGAACAGTCGCTGGTCTCGGCCGACATCGAGCGGTCGACCGAACGCGTCCAACTGTACTGAGGTGGCACCCGCGTCGCAGAGCAGCTTTTCGATGATGCCGCCGGGCAGTGCGGCGCCGGTGTCTTCGAGGTGCCCGACGCCTCGCACATGCATCTCGCCACGTCGCTCGGCGTCGCCGATCGCGCTTGCATCCACGGTGACCCGGACCCCGGGCTGGCGATCGCCGAACGCCTGCGCAGGGTCGGCGTTCGCTCCGGTGCGCAGCACCGCGATCAGCGTGTCGTATTGCAGTTGCTCGTTGGAGCGCTCGTCATGGTCTGCGGCGCGCGCACGTTCGCCGGCGTCGGAACCGACGAACCTCGGTCCGCGGCGTGGGCGGAGTGCGCCACCGACGATCGCATGCACCCACGCGGCAGCTTCGTCGTCGAAGTCGATGCGAGCGTGATGCTGGCCGTGCTCGTCGATCCAGGTGCGGAACGAGCGTGCGGCGAAGCGTTCCTCGAACCGCAGGGTCACCCCGATCGGGTCGAGACGGTCACGGGCGGTGCGAGCGGCGTTGCGCAGCTCTTCGACGGGGGTGGATGCAGCCTCGGCGAGCAGGATCTCGACCGCCTCGGCCCACGCGGCCGGGAGGAAATCAGGGTCGAGGTCAGGATACCGATCAACAGGCGGCTCGCCGAGGCCACCGCGGATCGCCTGGAACTTCGCCTGCCCCACTCGACCGGCTGAGAGCGCTCCACGGAGCAGCACCAGCCATCGCGATACAACCGGCGGCGGGGTTGCGTCGCCGCCGGCAACCGGCGCAGCGTTCGGGGGCGGAACGAGATCTTCCCCCGTGCGGATCGCCTTGAACACATCACCTCGCGACTGCCCGGTGATGTTCTGCACAAGCGAAGTCGCGTTACGGTGTCCCTTCCGCTGCGCCAGCCCCGCGTACCCCAGTTCGCGGACCGAACGGCGCCCGACCTCAGCCGACGCTGCTGCGACGATGACATCGATTGCCGACCGCGCGGCCGAGGCATCCGTCATCAAGGTCAGCAGGTCGTCGTCGTCGAGCCGCAGCACCACACTTGCGACGTCGTCGTCGCCACAGCTGGCAAGAACGCGGGTCGCGGCGTCGATCAGCCTGACGGCAGCTGTCGGGTCGGTGGGTGCCATAGAACAAATGTACGAAAGGCCGCCGACATTGCTGTGGCCGATGAGGGCTGCTGAAGGGGTTGCAAAATCACGAAATGGTCACGAAGCGCGAAGTGGGGGGATCCGCCCTCTGGGCGGGGCATCCCGCCACGGTTCGCGGCCGGTGCGGCGACCGGGTAGGATAGTGGAGTTGTCCGGACGCGAGTCCGGGTGACGGGATGTGGCGCAGCTTGGTAGCGCACTTGACTGGGGGTCAAGGGGTCGCAGGTTCAAATCCTGTCATCCCGACGGTTCAGAAAAATCCCCGGTGAGATCGTAAAAATCTCACCGGGGATTCGTCGTATTGAGGGAGTGCTGCCTGATATCGCTGCCTCTGACTCGAAGCAACCCGCGGCGTCCGCGCTCGACGCCAGTCCACGATCGGTGCTCAGTCGCGAGCTACCGAGCACGAGGGTCACAGGGTGTCAGGGTGTAGCGCAGCGTCGGAAAGGTTCCGTGCCTCTTCGCTGTTCAGCTCATCCCGGGTTCAGAAGCTGCCGATGCCTTTGCCGATGACAACGACGCCGAGCACCAGAAGAAGCACCGCCATGATGAGGGCGTTCTGCTTCGCCAGCCATTCGCGGAGCGCATCGAGCGGGCCTCGAAGGCGGTCGGCCGCCAACAGGTAGGCCAGGACGGGAACCAGCACGGTGGAGGCCGCGATCACGGTGAAGATCGCGATCGCACCGATCGTCGCTCCCGTTCCGAGGGCGGCTGACCCGATCGTGACACCCGCGCTGGCAGACAGCAGCAGGTTCTTCGGGTTGACCCCCGACAGCAGGATGCCGAGTCCCGCCGCGCCGAAGAACGACATGCTGTCGATCGCACCCATCCACTTCGGCATTTCGGGTTCTTCGCCCGGCTTGGGGCGGTTGCGCCAGTTCCGCACGGCAAGCAGCAGAAGGAGGGCGCCCAGTGCAAGCTGGATCACCCCCTTGACGGGGGCGGATTCGTCTTCTCCACTGTCGGGCAGCACGGACGCGAGCAAGGTGAAGATCGTCGAAGCGAGGACGATTCCGAGCACCCATCCGAGCAGGAATCCGACGCTGGTCACCCGCGCCTTCGGCGAGAGCAGCATGAGGATCGCCGCGATGATCGGCACCGGGCTGATCGCAACCCCCAGCGCGACCGGGAGGATGTCGCCGACGACTCCGTTCACCGTGTTGCGACGATCGGGTTGGCGCGCAGTTGCTCGATGAAGGTGCGGGTTTCGTCGACGTCCTTGGGTCGGTACAGCCGGATGCCGTAGAAGTACTTCTGCCCTTCTGTGGCCTCGATGAGGTTCTCGGTGCCGCAGGCGCCGTCACCGAACCGGACGGTGATCGTTCCGTCCGCGTTGCGGGTGAGGTCATTGTCGGTCAGGCAGGGCTTTTCGACGTCGAGCCAGCCCTTCTCGTCGTACTTGATGACGGAGAAGTACCCGTTGTGCTCGTAGTCCAGGGGCGGCACCGGGAACGTCCACTCGTCGCAGCCCGAGCAGGTCGTGACGGCTTGGAAGTACTGGGCGTGCTGGGGGGAGAGGCCACCCCACCCGAGCTCGGCTGCGAGCATGTGGTTGTAGGTGTCGGTGGTCTCAGGGGTGCCGAAGCCCTTGCTGAAGTCCGCCTCGGCGGCCTTCGCCTCGATCTGCGCTTTGACGTCCTGCAGCGAAGCGTCGTCGAAGTCTGGCGCGACGAACGTGTTCGCCGTCTTCGCGTCGATGGTGAGCGCATCCTGCAGCTGGTGCGCAGTATCGAGCCCGTGTGCGGTCGCGGTGCGGGCGAGGATGTACACGTGTGTGCCGCCGGTCAGGTCCGCCGGGTGCAGTGTGACCGTCTCGCCGGGGTAGACGACGGCTGCGATGTAGTGATTCTCGTCGATGATCTGAGCCACCTGATAGGTGTCGGATGCCGCTACCGAGAAGGTCGCCTCCTCGGTCACGTCCACGACAGCGTACGAGTAGATCAGGTCCACATTCGAGCGGATGATGACCTGGTTCTCGACGTTCACCGGAACTCGGTTGTGGAAGTACTCGTTGACGGGCGCCTGACTCAGCTGCTTACGGAAGTAGCTCGCCGTCTCGGCGCGAACGAAGTTGTCAAATGTCACGGTCTCGGGGGCTGTCTGCACGATCCCAGGATTGGCGATCCTCGCATTCCCCGTCAACCTGGCGCTTCGATTGACGGCGGGATGCTCGGTCGGCCAGGCTGGCGGTGGTCACCGTGAGGAGAATGATGTCGATATCGCCCGGCAGGTACGACGAACTTGCGAGCATCCCGCTTCAGGGGGGATATCCGACCCCGGAAGCGGCTCGGGCGCTGGAGGAGGAGGTGTTCTTCCAGCGGGCTGTGCAGACGTGGTTGTGGGCTCTGCCGGCGATGAACATGGTGGCGATGAAGAAGGGTCATGAGAGGACGTCGGGAGTCGGCTACAACGTCGTCGCGGTGTATGAGAAGCGCCTCAAGCCGAACACCGTGATCACTACCCCGAACTCCGATGTGATCTATGCGCTCGCGTTCGCGGATCTGGGTGTGAGTGGGCCGTTGGTGATCGATGCTCCGCCCAAGCTGCAGGCGCTGCTGGATGATTTCTGGCACCGGCCACTCGTCGGCCCGACCGTCGATGGGCGTACGTACCTCGGCGATGTGGGCATTCCCGGACCCGACCATGGACAGGGTGGCACGTATGTAATAGTCCCCGAGGGGTACGACGGTGCTGTACCCGATGGTGCATTCGTGTTCACCAGTCCGACCAACGGCGTCTTCATCTTTGTTCGTGGGTTCTTCTCATCGGTGGAAGACCTCTCACCCGGCGTCGCGGCGATCGAAGGCATCTCGATCCGACCGCTGCACGGGGAGGGCGAGCGGATGAGGTTCGAGCATGTCTCGGATCTTCCGGCGAACGCGCTGTTCCCGCACGACAGCTCGTACTTCGACATGCTCGACGAGTTCATCCAGGATGAGACGGTCGATTCTGTAGACCCTTACATGCATGGGATGCTCTCAGCCCTGGGCATCCGCAAGGGGGCCACGTTCGAGCCGACCGAACGACAGCGGGAGCTCCTCGACCTGGCCGCGGCGACGGCGTGGAAGATCGCGAAGACCGAGGCGGCGAACTTCGATGAGCGGCCGCATGCGCGCTGGTGGAACGACCGGCACTGGGTCGCGCACGTGCTCACCCAGCCCGATGACTTCATGCATACCCTGCTCGATGAGCAGTGGCGAGACCGTGCGACAGGTCACACCGATGTCGTCGCGAAGGCCCACATGTTCGTGAACCACTACTCGATCAGCACGGGCATGATGACTTCCGTCGTCGGGATGGGTGCGAAGTACGGGAACGCCTACAAGGACAGGGACGGCGAATTCCTGATGGGTGATCGCACCTACCGGATAGAGCTGCCGCCGAATCCGCCGGCGAACCTCTTCTGGTCGATCACCATCTATGACGCCGAAACCGCCTCAGGGGTCGATGCCGACGGGCAGGAGTACCCATCGCTGAACGGGATGAATGACGTCCCGCTCAACGACGACGGATCGATCACGCTCTTCGTCGGACCCAACCCGCCCGAAGGGGCGAAGAACTGGCTGAGATCGGTCCCGGGTCGCGGCTGGTTCAGCCTGTACCGGTTCTACGGCCCCACGCAGGAGTTCTTCGACCGGCAGTACGTCGTCGGCGACTTCGTCCGACTCGATTGAGCCTGGGCGCGTTCACGAACGGTCAGGGGCGGAAGTCCGCCGTACACCCGGCGGCGGAATGGTGGATGCTGTCCAACGTCGCCACCGGTGCGGCGACGGGGTCGTTCCTCACCTTGCTTCTGCCCCCATTCGTCACAGACGTCACCGGGCAACCGTGGCGCGTCGGCGTCATCTTCGCTGCGCTCAGCCTCGCTGCCGCCGTTGGACCGTGGGTGGGGGCAGTCGTCGATCGCACCCGCACCCACCGTGTCGCCCTGACGGGATCGATCGCCGCGATGGCGGCGGCATACGCGCTGCTCGCGATCGACGCCGCGGTCGAGTGGTACTCGCCGCTATTCGGCCTGCTGCTCGGTGCGGCGTGGGCGACCCAGGGCACAATCGGCCCGGCGCTCATCGTCGGCAGCCCGGATCCAGCCGCAGTGACGGCTCGCAGGCTTACCGTGTACAGTCTCGCCTACCCCGCAGGGGTCCTCTTCGGAGCGGTCATTGTCGCGGTCTCCCTCGCCCTCGGCGTCGAACCCGGAGCGATCTTCCTCGTTTGTGCCCTCACCCTCGCCGGCTTCGCGATGGTCACCTGGGCCACGGCCGGACCGATATCGCGGTCGCTCGCGGCGTCCGACACTGCTCGACCGACCACGGATCGGGAGTACGCCACCAAGAGCACTGTGCAGCGGGGGCAGGTCACGGCGTTCGCCGCCTTCCTCGCCGTGGTGTTCCTCTCTTCTCTGGGCAGCAACGGGCTGGTCAGTCAACTCGCGAACATCATGCCCGCCGTGTACGGGTTCACCCCTGTCGCAACAGCGCTTCTGGTTGGTATCGCCGGACTGCTCAACATCGCCACCCTGATCCTCGCCGGTCGTGCGATGGCACGCTCCACATCGATGCGTGTGTTCACCGTCGGCACCGTCATCCGTGGCGTCGGCGCGCTCGCGATGGCACTGATCGGGCTGATCACCTCTCCCGTGCTCATCCTGGCAGCCCTTGCGATGCTCGTCGCCTACCAGGGCATCCCGATTCCGCGCCTGGCAGCGCCCGACCTCGCTGCCCGTCTCGAAACCCGATCGCCGACACGAGCCAACGGCTACTACTTCGCCTCCTCCGCACTCGGCTCGGCCCTCGGTTGCGTCGCGGCCGGGCTCGCCGCCATGAGCGGCTATGAAAGTGTGCTGTGGCTCGCCAGCGTCGCGGGACTGGCTGCCTCAGCCACAGCGCTGATCTGGCTGCCCAGGGCCTACCGCTGAGTCCAGGCGGGGCTCAGCCGGCGGCGGGCTACCGCCGGGTGCTCGCGCGCGGAGTGGTCATCACTTTCCCACCTCAATCACCCAGCGACAACCCGAGGCGACCGGATACAATCGGAGAATTCGAACCGTCCGGTTCCCTGTCAGCACAAGGGAACGCGAGGGTTTTCAAGACATCCGGATGGATTCGGAAATCGCCCTAATCCTCCAAGGGTCGCAGGTTCAAATCCTGTCATCCCGACAAAATGAAGAAGGGTCGGCCGAGAGGCCGGCCCTTCTTCATTCCGAAGGTGATCAACCGCCCCGCTCGGCCTCGGCGCGGTTGCGCTCGCGCGCGGCATCCACCCAGAACAGCAGTCGATCATCGTCGGCGATCGCATCGCTTTCGATGAGCAGCCAGCCCGGGCCCATGTCCCGCTTCTTCGGACCCATGTAGGCCCTGCCAGCGCCGGGTTCGAGCATGAGGACCGCCTCCTGCTCCTCGTCGACGCGGATCAGCAGGTCCGCCTCGCGGAAGACCGCGACGAGGATCCGATCGTTGACCATGAACGCTCGCGAGCCGAACATCGACTTCTCGGTCAGCGTCGGCTCGTCGGCGAGCAGTGAGCGCACTCGATCGGCCATCGCGCTCTGCGCCTCGTTCATCGGCATGGACCGATCTTGGCAGGCGGCGCGGACACGGTCCAGGCAGACTGGACCGATGGGTTTCACGCGCGGCGAGCTCGAGGGATTCCGGGATCGGGCGATCCCGGAGTTCATGCCGCGGCATCCTCGACTCGTCTTCGTCGGCATCAATCCCGGCCTGTGGACCGCCGCGACCGGCGTGCCGTTCGCGCGACCGGGCAACAGGTTCTACCCGGCGCTCGTCGAGGCGGGGATCGTGCCGAGGCTGCCGGTGATCGACGACGACGGGATGCCGGAGGCCGACCGTCGGATGTTCTTCGACGCGGGCATCGGCATCACGAGCATCGTGCAGCGCGCGACCGCGCGTGCCGACGAGCTCACGCGGGACGAGTTGCGCGAGGGCGCCCGACGGCTCACCACGGAGATCGAGGAGCTCTCGCCGAAGGCCGTCGCGATCGTCGGCGTCACGGCGTATCGCGTGGGGTTCGACCGGCCGAAAGCTATCGTCGGGCGCCAGCCCGATGGTCTTGGCGGCGCGCAGCTGTGGGTGCTTCCCAACCCGAGCGGACTCAACGCGCATGACACCGTCGCTTCACTGGCCGCCGCGTATGCGGAACCGGCACGCGCAGCCGGGGTCCTCGCGTGAGCCGTCGAGTGGCGGCGGCGATCGCCCTCGCATCCGTCATCGTCGCGGGTCTCGCGGTCCACGCGTTTCTGCCCGATACCTCCGCGACCGATATCGCGGGTGACGCGCTCTACGCCGTCGCCGCGTACTCCGGCATCGTCTTGCTCGCGCCGCGGCTGAAGCCGTGGGTCGTGGCCTTGATCGCCGGCGCATGGTGCGTCGCGGTCGAGCTGTTCCAGCTGACGGGCATTCCGCTCGCGCTCGGCGGCTTGCTCCCACCCGTCATGCTGCTGCTCGGCACGGTGTTCGACGCGCGAGATCTCGTGATCTACATCGCGGCCGTCGTGACGGCGGGACTCATCGACGCGGCCGTGCGCAGACCTGGCAAGCTGGACGAATGATTCAACGCCCCCTCGGACGCACCGGACGACAGGTATCGGCCATCGGCCTCGGCACGTGGCAGCTGGGCGCGGACTGGGGCGATGTGAGCGAAGCCGACGCCACCGCGGTGCTCGAAGCATCCATGGCCCACGGCGTCACGCTCTTCGACACGGCCGACGTCTACGGCGACGGGCGCAGCGAGTCGATCATCGGCGCACTCCTCGCGGCGCGCCCCGGACACGCCATGACGGTGGCGACCAAGATGGGCAGGCGCCTCGCGCAGGAGCCCGAGAACTACACGCCCGAGAACTTCCGCGCGTGGACGGAGCGCTCGCGCCGCAACCTCGGGGTCGACACCCTCGACCTCGTGCAGCTGCACTGCCCGCCGACGGCGGTGATCGAGGATGCCGCGACCTACGACGCCCTCGATGCGCTCGTCGCCGAGGGCGCGGTCGCCGCCTACGGCGTCTCGGTCGAGACATGCGATCAGGCGCTCGCCGCCATCTCGCGGCCGAACGTCACGAACGTGCAGATCATCTTCAATCCGTTCCGGCTCAAGCCGCTCGACGAGGTCCTGCCCGCGGCCGAGGCTGCCGGCGTGGCGATCTTCGCGCGCGTGCCGCTCGCCTCGGGGCTGCTGTCGGGCAAGTACACGGCGACGACGACGTTTGCGGCCAACGACCACCGCACGTTCAACCGCCACGGCGAGGCCTTCGATCGGGGCGAGACCTTCTCGGGCGTCGACTTCGAGGTCGGGGTCGCGGCGGCGGCCGAGCTCGCGGCATCCCTCCCCGAAGGCGTCAGCCTTCCGGCCGCGACCCTCGCCTGGATCGCCGCGCAACAGGGCGTCACGACGGTCATCCCGGGTGCGCGCAACGTGCGACAGGCGGAGGCGAACGCGGCTGCCGCAGCCCTGCTCGATGGCGGGTTCGACGTCGAGGCGTTCGGTCGTGTCGTGCGCGAGGTCTATGACCGCGACCTTCGCGAAGCGATCCACCCGCTCTGGTGAGAAGGGGATGCCTCGGCCCCCGCAGCGGGCCGAGGCATCCGTTCTCCGTCTTCTACGGCGCGGGGTAGTCGACGATGAACCGCGGCTGACCCGTGTTCGTGTTGTCGGCTTGGCCTCCGGTGCCGTTGACGACGTGCTGGATCGTGCCGGCCGAGAGGTTGACCGTCATGATGTGGTGCAGCTTGACGCCGGGCTTGTCCGGAACCGAGAACCCGTTCGCCGTGATGATCGACGGGTTGTTCTGGTTGAACACGTACACCCCGGCGCCGTCCAGGCGGTGGTTCTTGACCTTCTGGTCGACGACGTAGCCCGGGTAGCCGAGCGTGCCGTCCGGCTGCGTCCAGTCCGCCTGCGTGGGCGGGTCGTACGGCAGCTCGTTCTGATACAGGATGACCCGGCCGTTCTCGCCCTTCCACAGCAGGTTGTACTTCTGGAAGTGCTCGACGAACAGGCCCGTCGCCGTGACGTTGTCGCCGTTGATGATGGCGCCGTTCGTGCCGGTGTTGGTCTTCCACCGGTCGGTGTCGCCGTTCACGCCGTTCGTGAAGCCCTCGACGCCGTGATCGCCGCGCCACACCCACGTGTGGTCGATGAGCACGTTGTCGGCGTTGACCTCGAGCGCCGTCGTCGTCTTGCCGATGTGCGGCCCGCCGACGCGGAAGTACACGTCGCTGAGCGTGATCGGGTTCGACGTGGACGCCTTGCTCGACAGGTTGAGGCTCTTGGTGAGGCCGACCTTGAGCAGCACGGGCGAGAGCTTCTCGCCCGCGTCGATCGTGACGCCGGCGAGGACGACGCCGGGCACGTCGACGACGGCGAGCGGAGTCGCGCCGTTCTTGGCCGTCAGCGTCGCGTGACCGAGCCCGAGCACGACCGTGTTCGGCCGCCACACGAGGATCGTCGACGAGATGTCGTACACGCCGGGCGTGAAGATCAGGTGCTTGCCGAGCGCGAGCGCCGCGTTGATCCTGAGGGCCGAGTCACCGGGCTTGGCGACGAAGAAGTCCTTGATCGGGATGCTCCGGCCCGCCGTTTCACCGGCACCCCACGAGATTCCGCTCGTGTTCTGGGCGTAGCCCGGTACGCGCACCTGGTACTTGCCCGCGCCGTCGACGTAGAGGTACGGCTTCTCGCGGCTCGCGGGCGTCTGATCGACGGTCGTGTAGGGCGGGTCGGGGAAGGCTGCTTCGCTCGGCGCGCCCGTCACGCCGGAGAAGACCTGGTTCCACACGCCGTTGCTCCAGCCGGCCGACACGTCGCTGTTGCGCGTGAGCCACTGCTGCTGCGAGCCGCTGACGGTGTACGAGAGCTTCGAGTCGGCGATGAAGCCGCCGCTGGCGTACTGCGGTCCGGCGGTGCAGTAGTCCATGAGCGACAGGTTGCCGCCGCGCACCTCGACCCGACGCATCGACACCGCCTGCGAGACGGCCCAGAAGTTCGCGCTGGAGCGGCATCCATCCTGTCCTGCCTTGTCGACTTCGATCGTGAGGTTCGAGATCGTGCGCCAGAAGTTGACCAGCGCGAGGCAGTTGTCGGGAGTGAGACAGCGGTTGTAGACCTCGACCGCGCCGTGGATCACGACGTCGGCAGGGGATGCTCCGAGCCCCGCGACCTCGGTGTAGTAGCCGACCTCGAACTGAAGGGGCTCCGCAGCCGAGCCGTAGGTGCCGGGCAGGAAGTACACCGAATGGCGCGCGGTGCTCATCTCGGCATCGCGCTGCGCCGCGGCGAGGGCGTCCATCTGGGCCTTGATGTCGGCGACGGGCGTCTCGGGCGAGAAGATCGTCACGTTGGAGCCGAAGCCGGGGTTCGCCGGGACGACGGCCGGCTGAACGGCGGTGGCGGCGGGCGCCGCCATCAGTGCGCCCGCGACGAGGGCAGCGCCCGTGAGGGCGGCGAGCCATCGCCGCAAGCGGCGGGTGGGTGGGGGAGTTGTCATGCGAATTCCTCTCCGTCGAGGGATCACGATGGCGGCGGGATCGCCGTTACTTACAGGACAGTAACCATTCCATAGGCGCGCTTCAAGGGGGTGCGACATGAGGTTCCTCTCACGACGCGATCACGCCCTTCCCGCCGGTCCGGCAGAGCGGCGCGGGAGTGCGGGAGTACTCTGACTGCGTGCCCCTCCCGCTTCGCGTCACGGTCGTGATCCCGTGCCGCGACGATGCCGAGTTCCTCGAGCACTGCCTGCAGGCGCTCTCGGTGCAGACGCATGCCGCTGACCGCATCATCGTCGTTGACAACGGATCGACGGATGCCTCGGCCGCCGTCGCCCGTCGCTTCGGCGCCGTCGTGGTCGAGGAGCCCACGCCCGGGATCTGGCCAGCGGCCTCCCGCGGGTACGACGAAGCGCTCGCCGACGCCGACGTCATCGCGCGGCTCGACGCGGATTCGCGTCCGCATCCGGACTGGGTCGCGCGACTCGTGCGCGCCTTCGTGGCTGATCCCGGCCTCGGCGTGCTGACCGGCGGCGCCGAGTTCTACGGGGCCAGCCCGACGGTCAACTACCTCGGCGAGCACTGGTACATCGGCGGCGGGCACTACTGGATCAAGAAGTTCCTCGGCATCCCCCTCGTCTTCGGCTCGAACTTCGCGATGCGGTCGCGCGTGTGGGAGCGTGTCCGCGACCGCGTCGATCGCGCGAACCCGCGCATCCACGACGATCTCGATCTCACGATCCGGCTGCGCCCGACCGACGGCGTCCGATACGACCCCGAGCTCAAGATGCCCGTCTCGGCACGGCCACTCGTCTCGCAGCGGGGGCTGTGGCGGCGCGTCTGGCGTGTGGTGCCGACGTTCGCCGCGAGCTGGCCCGAGGGCGCCGCGTGGAATCGTCGTGCGACGTCGGATGCGGCGGGCGGCGAGGAGTGGATTCCCGACGCCGACGAGGGTCTGGCTCCGGGCTTCGGCCGCTGAGAAATGCTCGATTCATGAGATGGATCGCTAGCCCACTTGCACGATCTCGGCTTCGTTACTTTTCCGTGACCTTCTGGCCTTGCTGAAGTATGAGAGATCTCTCATGATTACTCTCGGGAGGGGGAGCGGGTTCTGAGAAGGGCACCCGCGACCTATGCCTAGCTCTGGGGAGAACTAGGAATCTGGGGATTCACTTCGGCATGCACGCGTATGCCCGGTCAGAGCTGACCACTTTTCACATCATCTGGGGAGATGCGCACATGCGTGCAACCATCAAGCAGTACATCGACGCCGTCAAGAAGCGTCGCGAAGAGGGCGACGACAAGGGCTTCTCGCTCATCGAGCTCATCGTCGTCGTGGCCATTCTCGGCGTTCTCGTCGCGATCGCCATCCCGGTGTTCACGAGCATCCAGGCGACCGCCAAGACCAACTCGCTCCAGACGGCCGCATCGAATGGCGCGACGACTGTTGCTGCCGCTGTCGCCAATGGTGAGGCGCCCGCAACGCAACTCGCCAAGATGAAGTCCGCGGATTGGACCATCGCGATCACGACGCCAGCTTCCGGAACCGTCACGCTCGACAACTTCTGCGTGACCGCGACAGCAGTTTCCGGCAAGGCGCTTGACGGCGCGACTGCTGCGAAGGCCGGCCCCGGCTGCTGATAGCCGAAGTGTGTGGGACCGGCGGCTCATCGTCGCCGGTTCCGCAACGCATCGTCGCAAGCTCTGGGGAAGGGGCGATCGTGGGTACCAGGCGTGCGGACGACGGCTTCGGCCTCGTCGAGGTCGTCATCGCGATGGGCATCCTCGCGCTCCTCGCGATCGCCGTCCTGCCCATGATCATCACGGGCCTGCAGGTCTCGACGACCCAGAGCAGGGTGGCCTCGGCCACGCAGCTCGTGAGCTCCGGGATCGATGATGCGCGGGCGAACATCGCGCTCGGCTGTGCAGCACTCGACGTGACGCGGTACGCGAGCGATGGACGCGGCGCGACCATCCAGATCGTCGGCGCGGTCGTCGCCGAGACGACGGACGAGGCATCCTTCTTCTCGTCGTTGCCGACACCCTCGCCGAGCCCGACTCCGTCGCCGTCGCCGTCGCCGTCGCCGTCGCCGACCGCAACGGTGACGCCGAACCCTCAGTGCACCGGTGTGACGGCGCCCGCGACCGTCAAGTACATCGTCGTCGCGCGCGATGTGAGCGATCCGACCGAGGCGCTCGCCTCCGCGACGACCCGCATCTTCCTCCCGAAAATCGGCGAATGATCCACCGCACCGGGCTGCACGACGACGACGCCGGCATCTCACTCGTCGAGGTCATCATCTACGCCGCGCTGTCGGCCGTGATCGCGACACTCGCCGCATTCATGTTCATCAATACGCTGAAGGGCCAGGAGACCGTGACGGCTGTGACGACCGCGACGACGCGCGGCCAGACGGCGGTGCAGGCGATCGAGCGTGCCGTGCGCAATGCGAAGGACGTCTCGGTGTCGTCCGACGGTTCGACCATCACCGTGCTCACGACACTCGCGACGCCGTGCCAGTCGTGGCGGGTCTCGGGCGGCGCGCTGCAGATCGCGCAGGGCGGCGGCGCGCCGTCCTGGAAGACGTTCGCCGAGGACGTCGAGCTGCCGGAGGGATCCTCCGTGTACTTCTCCGAATCAGGGGACTCGGCGGTTTCATACCACCTGGCGTTCCCGACCGACAGCCAGCCCGTCACCTTCGTGGGCTCGATCCTCCCGCGCTCGACCGGAGGGTCGGTGAGTGCCTCGTGTTCGTGAAGCTCGACGAAATCCTCCGGCGCCTGCGCGCGACGACCCGCGATGATCGCGGCGCGAGCCTCGTGGTGGTCGTCGGTCTCATGGCGGTGGGCTTCATCGTCGCTTCGACGATCGCTGCCGCGTGCCTCTTCGCGATCGGGCAGACGACCGAGAACCGCCAGAACGTCCAGGCCTTCGCCGCCGCCGAAGCTGGTCGCGACGCGATCGTCGGACAGCTCTCGACGACCACGCCGACCTGCGCCAGCGGGGCGCCCGTCACGGGCACCGATCCGGTCTTCCGCGGCGCCATCTATTCTTCGACGCTCGCCACGCTCGCGGCCGCCGACCTCGACCAGGCGTCGCTCAGCGTCGCGACGAAGTGGACCAAGACCTGCCCCACCAACGCGACGACGTACGTCCGACTCGTGGTCGAGGGTGATGGTGCGAACGGCGGAACCGAGAAGATCGACTCCGTCTACACCTGGGACGCCTACCGGCAGGTGGCCGAAGGCGGTGGCCTCGGGTTCATGGATGCCGCGTACACGACGTACGGCGTGACCTACAGCGGCGACATCGTCGTTCGCAACGGCAACTTCACGTGCGCATCAGGCTCGGTCATCAACGGCAGCGTGTTCGTACTCGACGGCAAGGTCCGCGTCGCGACGCCGGTGTACCTGTTCGGCTTCTACGTCGGCGACACCGGCTCCACGTGCACCATCAACGGAGATGTCGTGGCGAGCGGCGGCGTCGAAGTGCCCTCCTTCTCACTCGTGTCGAGCCAGTTGACGGTCGCCGGCAGCATCAGCACGAGCGGAAACGTCGTCGCCGACCGTCCGATCAACGCGAAGGGCGACATCGAGGCGAAGGGCACGATCTCCGTCGGAGGCAACGGCGCACTCACGACCGGCGGAGCCGACGTCAAGAAGCCCTACACGCAGAGCACTGAGACGGTCACCTATGCGAGAGGTGACATCGCGGCGGAGGGGGCGATCACGACCCGCAACGTGCTGCGCACGACGACGGGCGAGATCCGCTCGAAGTCGACGGTCTCGGTCGAGAGCGGAGGTGGCGCGTATGCGCGCACGGCGATATCGGCCGTCGCCGGCATCACGGCGAACGGTTCGGGCCCATCGGGTCAGAACGGCATCACCCTCTCGGCATCGGCCGGCTCGGTCGCATCCGGAGCGTTCATCGAGGTGAACTCGGGGCAGCTCAGCGCGGCGGGGGTCGCGGCCGTCTCGGACATCCGCGGCACCGGCACGGTTCAGGCGACACTCGGTGACGTCCGGGCCGGCGGTCGGATCACCTCATCCACGATCGCTGCGTCGGCAGGCGCCGTCCTCGCCGTCGGTGATGTGGCCGCAGGCAGCGTGTCGACGAGCACCAGCATCCGTTCCCTGGGCAACATCCGCACGTCGGGAACGGGCACGTTCTCGGCGACGGGCGACATCATCGCTCAAGGATCCATCGCGACTCCGGGTGGCACGATCCGATCCACCGGCGGAAAGGTCGTCGCCGTCGGCGACATCGCCACCACCGGCACGAGCGGGTCGACGATGGTCGGCTCGGGAACCGTCTCGGCGGCGGGAGACGTCCATGCGGGCGGCGCCATCACGACCGGGCGCGGCACGATCGCCTCCACGAGCGGCAGCATCCTGGCCCGACTCGCGCTGACTTCGACCGACACCGGCACCTTCCAGACCGATACGGTGAGCGGTCGATCGATCACCGCGGGGTCGATCTCTCTCAAGGGGCCTGTCACCGGATTCGACGTCAGGTCGGCGTCGACCTTCGAGTCGAGTTCGACGTGCACGCTCTACGGGAGCGTGCTCGCCGCCACCACCGCCAGATTCACCCTCGGCAAGTCCAACGACTCCGGCAACCCCGCGCGCTGCATCATCCGAGGCGACGTCAAGGCGTATGCCGCTGCGACCTCTCCCTCGACTCTGCCGGCGAACACCTCGACCGGGCAGACACCGCGTACGCAGGTGTGGATCAAGGGCAGCGTGCAGGCCCGCGCGTGGGCGGCCGATTCGCGGTATCGCGTCCTGCCGTCGAACAACACGCCGAACTCCAGCGCCGTCAACACCGCGGCGTCTGCGACGAGCCCGTCCGGCGTCGCGCCGGCGGCACCGGGGACACCGCAGGGGCCGACGGGGATCATCGCGCCCGATCCGCCGACCCCCTACGTGTTCACCGAGCCGGACTATCAGAACCTCCACGTCCGCACCGGATGGGTCGATCTCGGTACCCACACCGTCTGGAACGGCTATACGAATCGGTACACCTTCACCGCGGCCGACTGCGACAACGCCATGAACGTCGTGCGCAACCAGGTGCAGACCGCGGGAGATCCCGTCGTCATCGACGCCACGACGTGCGGAACCCGCAAGGTGAGGCTGACCGGATGGGCGAGCCTGCGGTTCGACCGGGACGCCGTGCTCCTCGTCAACAACGTCGAGGTGCAGTTCATCCGGTTCACGCGCTCGGGCAGCACCCCGCGCCAGTTCTTCATCATCCAGGTCGACGATGACCTGCGGATGCAGAAGCCGTCGTACGACGCGACCGCGCCCGCTGAACCGCAGCCGGACTGCGCCGGGCGCCAGCCGATCGACACGCTCGGCGCGAACTGGTTCGGCCTCACCTGGGATCCCCTGGTACGTGTCATGCTCTACGCGCCCTGCGGCACGTCCTGGGGGAGCGGGTCGACGAACTGGTTCCAGTCGTGGTCCGGCCACCTGTATGTCGCGAACGACACCGCGACGTCGGACGTGCTGTCGCGCATCGACTGTCAGCGCATGGAGATCCCCGGGACGATCGACATGCCGTGCAACGTCGACACGATCGGGGGCTCGGGGCAGCAGATCGTGTCGGGCAAACGTATGGGCACGCGTATCTACCAGACGGAGCCGTGATGCCGTCCGCCGTCCTGATCTTCCTGCTCCTCATCGCCGCCCTTCTCGGGCTGGTGATCGGCTCGTTCCTGAACGTCGTCATCTTCCGCGTACCCGCCGGGATCCCGCTCACCCGGGAGAGTCGGTGTCCGCATTGCGACACGGCGGTGCGGTGGTGGCAGAACATCCCCGTCGCCTCCTGGATCGCCCTGCGTGGTCGTTGCGCGAAGTGCGGGGCGACGATCTCGCCCCGCTATCCGCTCGTCGAGTCGCTCACGGCCGTCGCATTCGCGGGGATCGTGTGGTGGCTGACCGAGATCCGACCCGAGGCGACCGTTGCGGCGACCGTTCTCGTGACGATCGCGTTCCTCTACCTCGCCGCCGTGAGCATCACCCTTTCGCTGATCGACCTCGACACCCACCGGCTTCCGAATTCCATCGTGCTGCCGAGTTATGCGGTCGGGGCGCTCCTGTTCACCGCTGCCTGCGCCGTGGGTGCCGACTGGTGGTCGCTCGGGCGCGCCGTCGCCGGTGCCGGCGCGCTCTTCGCCTTCTACTTCGTCCTGCGCCTTGTGCGCCCAGACGGTATGGGGGGCGGCGATGTCAAGCTCGCGGGTGTCCTCGGTCTCTACCTCGGCTGGCTCGGCTGGCCGACGCTCGTGGTCGGAGCGACCGCGGCCTTCCTGTTGGGAGGTGTCTTCGGTGTCGCGCTGCTCGTCCTGCGCCGCGCCGGCCGTGGTTCGGCGATCCCCTTTGGCCCATGGATGATCCTCGGCGCGTGGGTCGGCGCAGCATTCTCCGGCCCGCTCGCGCGCTGGTATCTCGGACTCCTCGGAGGGGCTTCATGAACGACATCGAATCGGACGCGGAAAGGACAGGTGAGTGACGATGGCGAAGACAGTCGTGGCCCTCGAGATCACAGAGGAGTGCGTGCGCGCGATCGAGGTGACCACCGGGCGTGCGCAGAGCGTGGTGGCCCTCGGCGAGGTGCCGCTGCCCGCCGGAGCGGCGAAGGACTCGGAGGTGCTGGATGCGGATGCCGTCGCTGTTGCGCTTCGACAGCTCTGGTCGCAGACCGGCATCAAGAGCCGCAAGGTGGTGCTCGGCATCGGCAGTCGTCGCGTGCTCGTGCGCGAGTTCTCGACGCCCACGATGAGCCTCGAGCTCATCAAGGCGTCGCTCCCGTACCAGGTGCAGGACCTCCTGCCCGTGCCGGCGAACCAGGCCGTGCTCGACTTCTACCCGGTCGCCGAGTCCGCCGGTCAGGTGCACGGCCTGCTCGTGGCGGCGGTGTCCGAGACGGTGGAGGAGCTCCTCGCCGCGGTGAGGCGTGCCAAGCTGACGGTCACGCGCGTCGACCTCACCCCGTTCGGTCTTGCACGGGTGCAGCGAGCAGTGGCAGCGCCGGGAGAGACTTCGGCGATCATCTACCTCGGCGAGCACACGTCCTACGTCGTCGTGGCGACCGACGGGGTGCCGGACTTCGTCCGGGTCATTCCGGCCGACATCGTGGCGCCCGGCCTCGCGCTGGCGCAGATCGTCGAGCCCGAGCCGGAGCTCGCGCTCGTCGGTGGCGGCTCGACCCGCGGCCGCTCGTCGAGCCGGGCGGCGGGAGGGGGCGCCGAGAGCGTGGTCGCCGACTTGGTCGGCCGGATCCGCAGCACGCTCGCGTTCTACGGTGGGCGCCCGACGTCGGCTCGGATCGGCAGCGTCCACGTCACCGGTCCTGGTGCCGGGATGCCGGAGATCTCGGCGCGACTCGAGGATGCGATCGACGTGCCGTGGAAGCGCGTCGATCTCGACACCATGGCCACGCTCGGCCTCAAGATCCATGTCACGGCCGAGAGCGCGAGGAACCTCGTGAGCACCGTGGGTGTGGTTCTCGGAGAGGAGAACTGATGGCTCGTCAGGCAGCGCCGCTGGCACTCGCCGGAGTGCCCCGGGTAGATCTCATGCCGCGCATCGAGCGCGAGTCGCGAGCACGTGTTGTGCTCACGCGTCGGTGGGCAGTGCTGATCGGCGCGGCCGCGGTCGTCACCGTGCTCGTCATCGCCGGAGCCTTCGGCCTGCGCGTTGCGGCGGAAGCCCAGCTCGCAGCCGAACAGGCGCGCACGACGGCACTGTTGACGGAGATCGCGGAGTACTCGGCCGTGAGCACAGCGATCTCCGACGCGCAGACGCTCGACGCGCTTCGCGCGGGTGCTCGCGTCAACGACTTCGCGTGGGGGCCGCTCGTCGCGACGATCACGGGCGTCCTCCCCGAGGGCGTCACGCTCGCCAGCGTCGTCCTCACGCCGGGCGCTCCGCCGGTGGGAGACGATCCGACCGTCGAAGTCGGGGCTCGGGGCGATCTCACGTTCACGACGAAGAACCTCGCCGACCAGGCCGCGACCGTCGCAGCTCTCCTCGGTGCTGAGGGAGTCCTCTCGGCGGACGCCGGTTCGCTGACGCTGTCCGGCGACACCGACTACACGTTCACCGCGACGATCGCCTTCGACCAGTCGATCTACACGGGCGACCCCGCCCAGGACGGCGGCAACTGATGCCCAAGCAGCTCATCAACACCATCGGCGCGATCATCGCCGTCGCCGTGCTCCTCGCCGGTGTCGGACTCGTCGCTCTGCCGCTCTGGCTCCAGTCGACGGCCGTCCAGGCGCAGGCGCTCGCCGTCCAGCAGTCGAACGACGTGCAGCAGTCCGCCGTCGACGGACTGGCCGCCGAGCAATCCCAGCTCGACGACTTGGAGGACGACCTCGCAGCGCTGGAGGCGGAGATCCCGTCGGCGGCGCGGATCGACACGATCTCGGCACTGGTCGCCACGGCGGCGAGCGAGACGGGTGTCACGGTCACGAGTTTCTCGCCGTCGGAGCCTGTCTCGTTCGAGGCGGCCGCCGCCTCAGCATCCGGTTCCGACGCACCGGCGACCGATGCAGCCGAGGCCGCACCCGCGGAACCGGGGACCGGGCGGGTGCAGATCCCGGTCACGATCGACGTGACCGCGCCGTCGCTCGACAGCATGACCGCTTTCCTCGATGCGCTCCGCGCGGGACCTCGCTTGCTGGCGTCGATCCAGCCGCAGATCGCGACAGGCAGCGAGGGAGCGACGGCCACGATCACCGCGCTCGCGCTCGCTCTCATCCCCGCGGCGGGGGAGTGAGCGTCGTGGAGATCAACGAGATCGACCGCATCCTTCGAGACGCGCAGTCGCTGCGGGCATCCGACGTCCACATCTCCGCCGATGAGGCGCCGCGCGCACGGGTCGACGGCGCATTGGTTCCCATGCGCGGCTACGAGACGGCGCTGTCTGCCGCATGGGTCGAATCCGCGCTCTTGGCTCTGATGACGTCGCGGCAACGCGACGAGTTCGCGACGGACAACGAGATCGACTTGTCGCACGACGTTCCTGGTGTCGGCCGGTTCCGCGTCAACGTGTTCCGCCAACTGGGTCACGTCGCGGCGGCGCTCCGGCTGGTCCCCGAGACGACGGCATCGCTGTCCGATCTCGGCATCCCTGACATCGCGCGCGAGTTCGCGACACGACCGCGCGGACTGGTGCTGGTGACGGGACCGACCGGATCGGGCAAGTCGACCACTCTCACGGCGATGGTCGATGTCATCAATGAATCGATGCCCTCTCACATCATCACGATCGAGGACCCGATCGAGTACATCCACCCGAGCAAGATGGCGCTCATCCACCAGCGTGAGGTCGGGTCGGACACAGCCTCGTTCGCCGAGGCGCTGCGTCGGGTGCTGCGTCAGGACCCCGACGTCATCCTCATCGGCGAACTCCGTGATCCCGAGTCGATCGCCGTGGCACTCTCGGCGGCCGAGACCGGTCAGCTCGTGCTCGCCACGCTGCACACGCAGGGCGCCGCCAAGAGCATCAACCGCATCGTCGATGCCTTCCCTGCGCACCAGCAGGAGCAGGTGCGCGCGCAACTCGGCGACTCGCTGCAGGGGGTCATCAGTCAGACACTGCTTCCGCGGGCGCAGAGCGCCGGGCGCGTCGTGGCGACAGAGGTCCTGGTCCAGACACCGGCCGTCGCCAATCTCGTCCGCGAGGGTCAGATCCAGCAGCTGTATTCGGTCATGCAGTCCGGCTCGGGGGTCGGGATGCACACGCTCGACCAGAGCCTCCAGGAGCTCGTCGCGTCCGGAGCGGTCGCCCACCAGGTGGCGCGGCAGTACGCGATCGACCCGCATGCCCTCGACGGCGTCCGCGTGCGGCCGAAGGATCTCGACGCGGAGGCCTGGGTCAGTCATCTGCCCGGTCACGCCTCCGTGGGAGGAAGGTTCTGACGATGGCACTCGTCGAGGAATTCAAGTACACCGCCATCGACGCGGCCGCCGGTGCCACCGTAAAGGGGACGATCGAAGCGGCGAGCGAGACGGCCGTCGCCGGCAAGCTTCGCGCCCAGGGTCTGACTCCGATCGACATCGCGGCACTGTCGAGGACCGGTCTTCATCGCGAGATCAAGGTCCCCGGCTTCGAGCGTCGCGTGAAGGTGAAGTCGCTCGCGATCTTCGCGAACCAGATGGCCGGTCTCATCAATGCCGGTCTGCCCCTCATGCGCACTCTGGCGATCCTGATCGAGCAGACCGACGACAAGGTCCTGCAGTCCGCCCTCGTGGCGGTGCAGACGGACGTGGAGAGTGGTCAGTCGTTCTCCGCGGCCCTCGCGCGTCAGCCGAGGATCTTCCCGCCGCTCTTGATCAATCTCGTCCGGGTGGGCGAGACCGGCGGGTTCCTGGGCGACTCGCTGACCGCGGTGGCGAAGGCCTACCGCTCGGAGGCGGAGCTGCAGGACAAGGTGCGATCGGCGACGACGTATCCGGTCATCGTGCTGATCATCGCCCTCGTGGCCGTCATCGGCATGGTGACGTTCATCGTGCCGATCTTCGAGGGCATGTTCGCGAGTCTCGGTGGATCCCTGCCTCTGCCGACCCAGATCCTCGTGACGCTGTCCCACAACATGATCTGGATCCTCCCGCTGCTCCTGGTCGTGTTGGGTGGTGCGTGGATCTGGTGGGTGCGCAATCGGCACACGGAAGCCGTGCGTCGGGTGGTGGATCCCTTCAAGCTGCGGATGCCGGTCTTCGGCAAGCTCTCGACGAAGATCGCCGTGGCGCGGTTCAGCCGCAATCTCTCGATGATGCTCGTCGCCGGGGTCCCGCTCCTTCAGGCGCTTTCGATCGTCGGGCAGGCGTCGAACAACTGGGCGATCGAGCGGGCCGTACAGGACGTTCAGGAGTCCGTCCGCCAGGGCAAGTCGTTCTCGGCGCCGCTGGCGAAGTCCGGCGTGTTCCCTGCGATGGTGTCGCAGATGGTCTCCGTCGGTGAGGAGTCGGGCACTCTCGCCGAGATGCTCGGCAGCATCGCCGACTTCTACGAGGCCGAAGTGCAGGCCGCGACGGAACAGCTCACGAGCACGATCGAGCCGATCCTCATCGTGCTCATGGGGGTCGTGATCGGCGGCATGGTCCTCGCGCTCTACATGCCGATCTTCAGCATCTACGGAGAACTCAACTCGCAGGCCGGCTGAGGTGCGGAGGATGGATGCCGCGGCACGGGCCGCAGCATCCATCCTCCGCGTCACACGCTGACGCGGAGGACTTCCTCGATCGTCGTGAGTCCTCCGGCGACCTTCGCCCAACCGTCCTCGCGGAGCGGCACCATGCCCTGGGCGAGCGCGATCTGACGCAGCTCGGTGCCGGTCGCACGCAGGACGACGTGCTGCTCGAGTTCCTCGGTCACCGTCATGACCTCGTGCAGCGCGACACGGCCGCGATAGCCGGTGCCCGAGCATGCCGGGCAGCCGACGGCGCGATACAGCTGGGGCAGGTCCTGAGGGTCGTGCGGGAAGCCGAGCGACGTCAGGACATCGGACGGCTCGACGACCGGCTGCCGGCACTTCGTGCAGAGCCTGCGGGCGAGGCGCTGAGCGACGACGGCACTGAGGGCGGTCGCGACGAGGAAGGGCTCGGCTCCGATCTCGGTGAGACGCGTCAGGGCACTCGGCGCATCGTTCGTGTGGAGCGTCGAGAGCACGAGGTGACCTGTGAGGGCCGCCTCGATCGAGATCACCGCGGTCTCCTCGTCGCGGATCTCTCCGACGAGGACGACGTCGGGGTCGCTGCGGAGGATCGATCGCAGCGCCGAACTGAAGGTCAGGCCGGCCTTGTTGTTCACCTGCACCTGGCTGATGCCGGGGATGCGGTATTCGACCGGGTCCTCGACGGTGATGACGTTGATCCGCGGGTTGGCGACCGCCCGCAGGGCCGTGTACAGCGTCGTGGACTTGCCGGAGCCCGTCGGCCCCGTGACGAGGATCATGCCGTGCGGCCGCGTGATGGCGCTCGTGAACCGCTCCGAGTTGATCGCCGAGAATCGAAGGTCGGCCATCGTCATCGTCTGACCGGAGTTGTCGAGGATGCGCATGACGATCTTCTCGCCCCAGACGGTGGGGAGGGTGGCGACCCGGAGGTCCACCTGCCGGCCCTCGTGGACGACCGACAGGCGGCCGTCCTGGGGGCGACGGCGCTCGGCGATGTCGATCGACGACATGATCTTGAGACGGGAGATCACACCATCCTGGATCGTGCGGTCCGTGCGCTGCATCTCGTGCAGCACTCCGTCGATCCGGAAGCGCACCGTCAGCTGGTGCTCCCCGGGCTCGATGTGGATGTCGCTCGCACGGTCGTTGATCGCCTGCGTGATGAGCAGATTGACGAACCGGACGACGGGAGCATCGGCATCGGCGTCGTCGAGCGCTTCGGTGAACGAGACCGCCTGGGAGGAGGCTGACTCCTCGAGGGTCGCTGACAGATCGCTGAGCTCTTCGTCGGATCGCAGATACCGTTCGAACGCCTGACCGAGGGCGTCGGCGGCGACCACGACAGGGTCGACCTGCAGATCCGTCAAGCTCGAGATGTTGTCGATCGCGATGATGTCGGTCGGATCGAGCATTGCCACGAGCAGCCGTCCGCGGCTGAGGTCGAGCGGGATCACCCCGTGGCGGCGGCACACTGCGCCGGAGACCAGGGCCACGACCTCGGGGTCCAGCTCGGTGTTCGCGATGTCGACGTATCGGTGCCCCGTATGCAGGGCGACGGCTTCGGCGACCTGTGCGTCGGTGACGACACGGTTGTCGACGAGATAGCGCATGAGCTCGTCGCCGTCGCCCATCTGCGCAAGAGCAACGGACATCTCTTGGGCACGCACCGCGCCCGTCAGCACGAGCGTCTGTGCGATTCCTCTCACAGGAGTCCCCAATCTCCAGCGTCGCGACGACGCGACGATCCCCAGCAGGGCTCCCCAGCCCCTTCACTCATCCTACGTGCGAGACGGCGGCGGAGAACCCTGTCAAGGGCGAGAACTGAGGGGATCCCGTCGATAACCTGACCGAGTGAAAGGCATCATCGCGTGGGCGCTCGCACGCAAGCCCGTGCGCGCATTCCTCCTTTACTCCGAACACCGTGGTCCGATGCTCGCCGACAGCATCACCTATCGCACGCTGTTCAGCGTCTTCGCGGGCGTCCTGCTCGGGTTCTCGCTCGCCGCGCTCTTCCTCGCGGGCAATCCGGCGGCGTGGGATGCGCTGGTGGATGCGGTGGATGCCGCGATCCCCGGCCTCGTCGGCGAGGGCGGGCTCATCGACCCCGACGATATCCAGGCTCCTGCAGGCCTGACGATCGCGGGCATCCTGTCGCTCGTCGGTCTCGTCGGCGCCGCGATCGGCGCGATCGGATCGCTGCGCACGGCACTGCGGGTGCTCGCGGACAAGGTGCACGACGACGTACTGTTCGTCTGGGTGATGCTGCGCAACCTCGCCCTCGCGATCGGCATCGGCGCGGCGCTCGCCGCATCGGCGGCGATCACGATGCTGGCGACGGCGGGGACGAGCATCGTGACCGGCTGGCTGGGTCTGGCCGCCGACGATCCGGCCGTCACCGTCGGCGGACGCATCATCTCGCTGCTCGTCGTGTATGCGCTGGACGTCGCGGTCATCGCGGTGCTCTTCCGCGTGCTGTCGGGCGTGCGGCCGAAGCCCCGCGCGCTGTGGACCGGTGCACTGCTGGGTGGTGTCGGACTCGTCGTCCTGCAGGAGCTGTCCAGCCTGTTCGTGGGCGGGGCATCCAGCAATCCGCTGCTGGCGACCTTCGCATCGCTCATCGCGCTGCTGCTGTGGCTCAACCTGTCGGCGCAGGTGATCCTCATCGCCAGTGCCTACATCATCGTCGGGGTCGAGGACGACGTCGACCGCGTGCGCGCCCGCTACGGAGCCACGACGTTCGCCGAGCGACGGGCGAAGCAGGCGGAGAAGGCGGTTCAGGTCGCGACCGACGAACTCGCGCATGCGCGGGCCGACGTCGAGAAGGAGCGCGCCGGAAAGTGACGAGCACGTAAACTCTGGCGCCCGCCGGCCCACCCGATTCACGGCGGATCCGGAACCTCGGTAGGTTTTCCCTGTGTCTGCACAAGAGTCCACCCCTGCCGCTGCATCGCATCCCCTCGCCCTCGCTCCCGTCGCCGCTCCGCCCGCGTCGGTCGACGGGTTCGTGCGCGAGTTCCTGCGCAATCTGAACTTCGAGCGTGGCGTCGCACTGTCGTCGTCCGCGCCGAACGACCGCTACATGGCGCTGGCCTACACGGTCCGCGACTACCTCATGGCGCGCTGGCTCGAAGACCAGGCCCGCCAGCGGGAGCTCCAGGCGAAGGGCGTGTGCTACCTCTCGGCGGAGTACCTCCTGGGCCGTCAGCTCGACAACAACCTGCTCGCCGCGCGCCTCACCGAGGTCGCGACCGAGGCGATGGTCGCGTGCGGAATCGACATCGACGAACTTCGACAGCAAGAGGTCGAGCCGGGCCTCGGCAACGGCGGTCTCGGCCGGCTCGCGGCCTGCTTCATCGACTCACTCGCGACGATGAGCGTTCCGAGCATCGGGTACGGCATCCGCTACGAATACGGGATCTTCCGCCAGACGTTCGTCGACGGCCAGCAGGTCGAGCAGCCGGACGCGTGGCTCACGCTGGGGTCGCCGTGGGAGTTCCCCCACCCCGAGGCTGCACAGAAGATCTTCTTCGGCGGTCACACCGAGAAGACGACCGACGAGCAGGGCGTCGAGACGACGACCTGGGTGCCGGGCTGGCACGTCCTCGCCGTGCCCTACAACTACATGGTCCCCGGCTACCACAACGGTCGCGTGAACACCCTCCGCCTGTGGCGGGCCGTGGCATCCAACGCCTTCGATCTGCGCATCTTCAACTCGGGCGACTACGAAGAAGCCGTCCGTGCGCAGACGTTCGCCGAGAACATCTCGAAGGTGCTGTACCCCGAGGACTCCACCCCCCAGGGCAAGGAGCTGCGGCTGCAGCAGCAGTACTTCTTCGTCGCCGCATCCATCGCCGACTTCCTCGATCACCAGCTGTCGGCCGACTTCGACCTCGAGAACCTGCCCGAACGCGTGATCTTCCAGCTGAACGACACGCACCCCGTCATCGCCGTGCCCGAGTTCATGCGCGTGCTCGTCGACGAGCGGGGGATGGAGTGGGATGCCGCGTGGGCGATCACCCAGAAGTGCTTCGCGTACACGTGCCACACGCTGCTGCCCGAGGCGCTCGAGGTCTGGCCGGTCGATCTGCTGGGCCGTCTGCTGCCGCGCCACCTCGAGATCATCTACCGCATCAACGAGGAGTTCCTGCTCGAGGTGCGGGAGCGCTTCGGCGACGACGAGCTGCGCATCCGCAACATGTCGATCATCAGCGAGAACCCGCGATCCGTGCGCATGGCGTACCTCGCGACCGTCGCGGGGGCCAAGGTCAACGGCGTCGCCGAGCTCCACTCGCAGCTGCTGCGCGAAAAGGTGCTGCCGGACTTCGACGAGTTCTACCCCGGCAAGTTCACGAACGTCACGAACGGCGTCACGCCCCGCCGATTCGTCCGCCTCGCGAACCCCGGGCTCGCGGGGCTCATCACCGAGGCGCTCGGCGCAGGGTGGACGGTCGACCTCGAGCGCCTCCGCGGGCTCGAGGCGTTCGCCGAGGACCCCGAGTTCCGGGTGAAGTTCGCCGAGGTCAAGCGTGCGAACAAGCGCATCTTGAGCGATGTGCTGCGCGAGCGCGACGGCTTCGTGCTGAACGAGGATCACCTGCTGGATGTCATGGTCAAGCGCCTGCACGAGTACAAGCGGCAGATGCTCAAGCTCCTGCACATCGTCACCGAGTACGAGGGCATCGTCTCGGGCCGCGTCGAGGCATCCAGCGTCCAGCCGCGCACGTTCATCTTCGGAGCGAAGGCGGCGCCGGGCTATGCGATGGCCAAGCGCATCATCCACCTCATCAACGCCGTCGGATCCGTGGTCAACGACGATCCCCGGGTCGAGGGGCGCCTCAAGGTCCTGTTCCCGCCGAACTACAACGTCACCCTCGCAGAGCGCGTGATCCCGGCCGCCGACCTCTCGGAGCAGATCTCGCTCGCGGGCAAGGAGGCATCCGGAACGGGCAACATGAAGTTCGCCCTCAACGGGGCGCTCACGATCGGCACCGACGACGGCGCGAACGTCGAGATCCGCGAGCTCGTCGGCGACGACAACTTCTTCCTCTTCGGAATGACCGAGCCCGAGGTCGAGGCGCTGTGGGCCAAAGGCTACAAGCCGGCGGAGTTCTACCAGGCCGACTCCGGACTGCGGCGCGCGATCGACCTCATCGCGTCCGGCGCGTTCTCGGACGGCGACCGCTCGGTGTTCGAACCCGTCGTCTCGAACCTGCTCTACGACGACCGGTTCATGGTGCTCGCGGACTACTCGTCCTACATCGCCGAGCAGGCGAAGGTCGACGCGGCGTACGGGGATCAGGATGCCTGGACCAGGGCATCCATCCTCAACGTCGCCCGCACGGGGTTCTTCTCGTCGGACCGCTCGATCCGCGACTACATCGACCGGATCTGGCACACGCCGCCGATCCTGTAGAACCCCTCAGCGGGCGTACCGCTCGACGAACGTCCGCAGGATGCGTCCGGTGTGCGTCACGGCGGCGCGCCGCACGGCGGCGAGGGTGAGCTCGAGCTCGTCGGACGCGAAGTAGCCGTGATCGGCGTAGGCGTGGATGCGCGTCGTGATGCCGTCGAGGTCGAGCTCGGGGTGGAACTGCGTCGCGTAGACGTTGCTCCCGACGCGGAACATCTGCACGGGGCACGTCGGCGACGACGCGAGCAGCGTCGCCGACGACGGAAGCACCGAGATCGCCTCCTTGTGCCCGACGAATGCCTCGAACTCGCGCGGCATTCCGACCAGCAGGGGATCGGATGCCCCGGCCTCGGTGAGGGTCACCGGTACGACGCTGATGGGCTCGCGATAGGTTCCGTCGATCGTCGCGCCCTGGTGCGCACCCACGGTGCCGATCCCGTAGCACGCGCCGAGGAACGGGAAGTCGCGCGCGACGACCTCATCCAGGAGATCGTGGAACTCCGCCTCGACCCGGTGTTGCACCACCGACTTCTTCGAGGGCGGGTCGGATGCGTTGAAAGGACCACCGCCGACGAAGATGCCCGAGAGGTCATCGAGGTCGTATGCCGGCATCGGCCCCGCTTCGAGGCGCACGCGGATGAGCTGCTCGGGCGAAAGGCCCGTGAACTGAACGAAGAGCGCGTATTCCTCGTCGGCGGGCACGTCTTCGGCGCGGGTCGCGAGCAGGAGGAACGGCTTCATCGTGTCAAGCCTACCGAGCCGCGTCGAGGGCCCGGAGTAGAGTCGCCCCATGGCTATCGCACGACTCCACGGAGGCCCGCTCGACGGGCAGATCATCCCCCTCGAGCCCGGCGTCTCGGACTCCTACATCGTCCCCTACGGTGAGGGTCAGCTCGTCTACCACCGCGAGGGCGACGAGCAGCACACGGGTGCGGACGACGGCCCCACCGAGGTGCGCTTCGTGTACGTCGAGGCGACCGAGGACATCGACCCGAATCCCGACGGACGTGACGACTGAACCCGCGCGGTCCGTCGAGATCGAGCTGAAGTTCGACGTCGACGGAGAGGTCGCGACGCCGGATTGGTCGGGAGTGCCCGGCGTGGCCTCGGTCTCGGCGCCCGAGTGGCGCGAGCTCGACGCGGTGTACTTCGATGATCCGGATGCCGCGCTCGGTCGCGCCGGCTACGCTCTGCGTCGGCGCACGGGCGGGCCCGACGCCGGCTGGCACATCAAGGGTCCGCGCGGCGCCGACGGGGGCCGCGTCGAACTGCACTGGCCCCTCGATGACGACTCGGTGCCGCCGTCGGCGGTGACCGAGCGTGTCGCGGCTGTTTCGACCGGCCCGTTCGCGCCGCTCGCGCGCATCCGCAACTCGCGTGCCGTGCAATACCTGCTCGCGGCCGACGGGGGTGTCGTCGCGGAGTTCGCCGACGATCACGTCTCGACCCGCGACGAGCGCGCCGGTGTCGAGCGATCGTGGCACGAGTGGGAGATCGAGCTCGGTCCGGCCGCCCCGGCCGATCACGCGGCCTTCTTCGCCGCCGTCGAACAGGCGGCGCTCGCCGCAGGCGCGCGGGGCGCGACATCCGAATCCAAACTCGCTCGCGCTCTCGGGGTCTGACGTGGATTCCGAGACGTTCGAGCGGTCGCGCACCGTCACGTGGGACGACCCGCTGCCGCCGCTCGAGGCCTCGGCGGGGCTGTCGGGACTCGACTACCTCCGCGGGCTGATCGCGGGCGAGTATCCGCCCCCGCCCATCGCCCGCCTTCTCGGCTTCGAGATCGTCGAGGCGAACGAGGGCGAGGCCATCTTCGAGTGCGAGCCGGGGGAGTACCACTACAACCCGCTCGGCACGGTGCACGGCGGGCTCGCCTGCACGCTCCTGGACACCGTCGTCGGCTGCGCGGCGCACACGACGCTCGCGAAGGGCGTCGGCTACACGTCGATCGACCTGAACGTGTCGTATCTGCGGCCGATCCTCGCGACCAGCGGCACGCTGCGCGCGATCGGTCGCGTCGTCAAGCCGGGCCAGCGCGTCATCTTCGCCGAAGGAGTGCTGCAGGATGCCGCGGGCCGCCCGCTCGCGACGGCGACGAGTTCGCTGCTCGTCCTACAGCGCTGAGGCCGGGCGGAGGCTCGGCGCTTTTCGATCGCGGGGATCGATCGGCACCGTCGCGGCTGCTCTGCGCACGGCTCCCATCGCGGTCGGGTGTCGACGGTCTCCCGCGCCGGGACTTTTCGTGTTCCCCGTGGAGACTCCTGAAACGAAGGACATCGCCTGGTGCCCTCCTTCGTTTCAGGAGTCCGCGGGGTGTGTCCTTCGTTTCAGGAGTCCGCGGGGTGTGTCCTTCGTTTCAGGAGTCCGCGGGGTGTGTCCTTCGTTTCAGGAGTCTCGCGAACGCGACGACCGGTCGAGCGTCGATCAGAGGTTGATCATGTGGCCGGCGAGGCCGTGGAAGGCCTCCTGCACGGCTTCCGACAGCGTGGGGTGCGTGTGCACGTTCCGTGCAGCCTCGAGTGCCGTGAGGTCCCACTTCTGAGCGAGTGTGAGCTCGGGGAGCAGCTCCGAGACGTCGGGACCGATGAGGTGGCCGCCGAGGAGTTCGAGGTGCTCGCCGTCGGCGATGAGCTTGACGAAGCCGATGGGCTCGCCCAGGCCGTTCGCCTTGCCGTTGGCGGAGAACGGGAACTTCGCGACCTTGACGTCGTACCCGGCATCCCGAGCCTGCTGCTCCGTGAGACCGAACGATGCGACCTGAGGCGAGCAGAACGTCGCGCGCGGCATCATGCGGTAGTCGCCGAGGGTCATGGTCTCGGCCTTGCCGATCGTCTCGGCGGCGACGACGCCCTGCGCCTCGGCGACGTGCGCGAGCTGGAGCTTGGCCGTGACGTCCCCGATCGCGTAGATGTGCGGCACGTTGGTGCGCATGTAGTGGTCGATCTCGATCGCGCCGCGGTCTGTGAGTTTGACGCCGGTCGCCTCGAGCCCGAAGCCCTCGACGTTGGCGGCGAAGCCGATCGACATGAGCACCTTGTCGGCCTCGATCGACTGCTGCTCGCCGCCGGCGGCGGGGGAGTAGGCGACGGTGACCTTGTCGCCCGAGTCGACGACGGTCTCGACCTTCGTCGAGGTGAGGATGTCGACGCCGAGCTTCTTGTACTGGCGGGCGATCTCCTTCGAGACGTCGGCGTCCTCGTTGGGCAGCGCCCGGTCGAGGAACTCGATGATCGTGACCTTGACGCCGTAGTTCGTCATGACGAACCCGAACTCCATGCCGATCGCGCCCGCGCCGACGATGACGATCGACTTCGGGAGCTCCCGCCTCATGATCTGCTCTTCGTAGGTCACGACGTTCTCGCTGAGCGTGACACCCGGCAGCAGACGCACCCGCGAGCCGGTCGCGATGATCGCGTTGTCGAACGTGACGTCCTCAGTGGAGCCGTCGGCCTTGGCCACCGTGATGGCGTTGGGCCCCGTGAAGGTGCCGCGCCCTTCGTACTCGGTGACCTTGTTCTTCTTCATGAGGAAGTGGATGCCCTTGACGTGCGTCTCGGACACCTTGCGGCTGCGGTCCCACGCGACGCCGAAGTCGAACGACACATCGCCCGAGATGCCGAAGAGATCGGCCTGGTCGTGGAAGATGTGCGCGAGGTCGGCGTTGCGCAGAAGCGCCTTCGAGGGGATGCAGCCGACGTTGAGGCAGACACCGCCCCAGTACTTCTCTTCGATGATCGCGACGGACAGGCCGAGCTGAGCACTGCGAACGGCCGCGACGTACCCGCCGGGGCCGGCACCGAGGATGACGACATCGTAATGAGGCATACCAAAATCCTACTGCTCGGCGGGCGGCTCGGTTCCGCCGGACAGCGCCTTCGCGCGCGCTTCGGCCAGCGCCTTCTGCTCCCGTGCGCGAGTCACGAGGAGGAACACGACGGCGCCCATCGCGCCGACGACCACCAGCCCGCCGATGACCCACGGCCACGCGCTAGAGAAGGTCGAGTCCTCGGGCTCGGGCGCCGCGGTCGGCGTGGGGGTCGTGGTCTCGACCGGAGCGATCGCCGTCTCGGTCGGAGAAGGCGTGGGTGTGGGCGAAGCGGTCGGGGCGCCCGCCACCGTGAAGTCGAACTCGCCCGAGATCGGGTGGCCGTCGCTCGAGACCACCTTCCAGAGCACCGTGACGGCTCCCGACGCGGTTCCGTCGAGCACGACGATCAGCACGTTGTCGGTGGTGACGAGATCGCTGACGGGGATCGCGCCGCTCGCGTCGCTGACCTCGACGACCGACGCGCCTTCCGCGTCGGAGATGTTCCCGCTGAACGTCAGCGTCAGCTGCGCGGGCGATGCAGGCATCTCCTGACCCGGCATCGGGTCCGAGCCGATGAGTTCGTCGTGCGCGCTCGCCGGCGAGGCGATGAGCAACCCCCCGAACGTGAGGACCGCTGCGGCGAGAGCGGCCGAGGCCAAGCGGGCGAAGGATCTGGGGGAGCGGCTGTGTCGAGGCATCCCCACCAGGCTATCGCCGCAGGAGAGACCGCGCGGCTGCGGCATCCCTCTGCGCGATCAGCGCGGCGTATGACGTGCGTGTGAATTGCTCGTGAGGGTACGCCTCACGGGGTGACGCGCGCCGACGTGCGGAGTAACGTGCCGATCACCGGGCATCCGGCTCGGCGGAAGTGGAGGGCGAAATGGACTCGATGATGATGGGCGCGATGTCGAAGGCGTCGATGCCGGGCATGGAGAAGATGGACATGGCCGTCATGCAGGCGTGTATCGACGCCTGCTCGGCCTGCGAGCAGGCGTGCACGATCTGCTCGACGCAGGGCATGGACTGCGCTCCGGCCTGCATGAACTGCGCCGACATGTGCAACACGATGATGCGCTCGATGCTGCGCATGGAGGGCATGACCCCCGCGACGATGATGGCGATGCTCGACGCGTGCATCGCGATGTGCCAGATGTGCATGGACGAGTGCATGGAGCACGCGGACATGAGCGACGTCTGCCGCATGTGCGCTCAGTCGTGCAAGGCCTGCATGGACGCCTGCATGTCTATGAAGGACGCCATGATGCCGATGATGGCCTGAGCTACACCCGAGCGGTGTTGAAGCGCTCGCGACCGATCGCGAGCACGTCGTAGCGCGCGTGGAGCGCGACGGGGGTGCCTACGACGGCGTGGGATGCTGCGCCCCCAGCGTTCCAGAGCACCACGGCCGGGCTGCCGTCGAGCGGAGCCACGACGACCTCGCCCAGCTCCGCGTCGGACGATGCGACGACGGCGTCGACCCACTCCGTCGGCGTCGCCGACGCCAGGCGCGTCTGGATGAGGTGGAGCGCGTGACCCGGAGCGAACGAGGAGCAGGCGTTGCCCGTCACGCACATGCACGCCGCACGCTCACGCACCTGGCGGGGCGGAAGATGAAGGCGCGGGGTCGACACGGGAGTCTCCTGTCAGTAGGTTCGATCTCTGATCAGGCTAGGTCGAGCGCCGGCGCGGAGCATCCGGAGCGACACAGTGCGAAACATGACGGATGAACGCTCTGGGGGCAGAATCCGCACCTCGTCGCCGACCCCTGATCGGTTAGGCTTGCAAGCCAGAGGAGGATCATCGTGAGCGACAACCGCCGACCCGAACCGGATGAGATCCGACGGGTTCCCGGCGTCGAAGGTGACGGGGGATCTTCCGAGCGAGGGACCGATACCACTCAGACGTTCGGTCATGACTCCGACCTCTCGTTCGTGCCGTTCGGCAGCGAGCTCTCCGAGGCCGAGCTCGAAGCGATCGGAGCACTCCCCACGGGGGCTGCGCTGCTGATCGTCCGTTCCGGTCCGACGGCCGGAGCCCGCTACCTGCTCGACACCGACGTGACGACCGTGGGGCGGCATCCCGAGGCCGACATCTTCTTCGACGACGTGACCGTCTCGCGTCGCCACGCCGAGATCACCCGTGACGGCGTCACGTTCGAACTCGTCGATCAGCGATCGCTCAACGGGACCTACGTCAACGGCGAACGCGCCGACCGGTCGACGCTGCGCAACGGCGCCGAAGTGCGGGTCGGCAAGTTCCGCCTCAACTTCTTCGTCTCGCCCGCCGATCTCGCGCAGGCTGCGGACGACTGATGCCGGCGGTTTCACCCGGCGAACGGTCTTCGTCCGCCGGTCTCTTGAGCATCGGTCAGGTCCTCGCGCGGCTCTCGCCGGACTTTCCGGGGCTGTCGGCGAGCAAGCTGCGCTTCCTCGAGGTGCAGGGCATCATCAGCCCGACCCGGACCGAGTCGGGCTACCGCAAGTTCTCGCCCGCCGACCTCGACCGTCTGCGCCTCGCGCTCACCCTGCAGCGCGACCACTTCATGCCGCACAGCGTCATCCGCGACTACCTCGCCGACCTCGACGCGGGCCGCGATCCCGTGCAGCCCTCGGCCGTGCCCTCCATCGTCCCCGCGCCGCGTCGCTATCGCCGCGAAGAGCTCCTCGCCGCGGCAGGCGCCGCGCCTCAGCTGCTCAACGACGCGATCAGCACGGGCGTCATGGTGGGCACCGACGCCTACACCGACGAGTCCGTCGCGCTCCTGCGCGCCCTCGTCGCGCTCGATCGGCACGGCATCGAGCCGCGCCACGTGCGGGCGCTGCGCCAGAGCGCGGAACGCGACGTCGCCCTCGTCGAGTCGGCGCTCTCGCCCCTGCTGCGGCGGACGGATGCATCGTCTCGCGGCCGGGCGGCCGAACTCGCTCCCGAGCTCGCGAAGCGGCTCGAAGACGTGCGAGGGATCTTCGCCCGCGCGGCGATCGAGAAGCTGCTCGGCTGAACAACTCGGCGCGACACGCCCGAAGCGGATGTCGTTGCCGCGAGGTCGGTGCTGATCTAGCGTTGAGGTGTCCGATGTCGGAAGGGGGATGAGCATGAATGCTCGTGAAGTGACAGGCGAGGCATCCTTCGCCGACGACCTCCTGTTCACCGACGGTATGCCGCAGATGGATGACGAGGTCGGCTACCGCGGCGCGGTAGCCGCGCGCGCCGCCGGGATCACCTACCGTCAGCTCGACTACTGGGCACGCACCGAGCTCGTGGTGCCGACGGTGCGCGGCGCATCCGGATCCGGCTCGCAGCGCCTGTACGGCTTCCGCGACATCCTTGTCCTCAAGCTGGTCAAGCGACTCCTCGACACCGGCATCTCGCTGCAGCAGATCCGCACGGCCGTCGAGCAGCTGCGTGCCGCCGGCATCCGTGATCTCGCCGGCACGACGCTCATGAGCGATGGGGCATCGGTCTACCTCTGCACGTCGAACGACGAGGTCATCGACCTCGTGAGCCGCGGTCAGGGCGTCTTCGGCATCGCGGTCGGCAAGGTGTTGCGCGAAGTCGAGACGACGCTGGTCGAGTTCGACCCGCAGGCGCCCGATGTGCAGGACGAGCTCTCGGCTCGCCGCGCGGCGCGCTCCGCCTGACGTTCCGACGCTCCGTCTCTTCCGCTCTTCCGCGTGGGCGGAATGCGTTTCGGTCGGAGAATCGCTCTTCGGTCGGAGCATCCCGTCGACGATCTTCCGACACCGGTGACATTCTCCGACCGAAGATGTCAGGGCGCGGGGTCGGGACGACGGGTGAGCGTGGGGCGCAGCGGGTCAGGCGCCGGGCGTGGGGATGCGGCCGGTGCGCATGACGCGGTCGAGCAGCGCGTCGAAGTCGGCCGCGAGCTCCTGAGCGGAGTCGCCGGGCCAGATGTGCAGGGGCTTCGCGGCGCCCTGCGCCTGCTGGAGAGAGGTGCGCTCGGGCAGCTGCGGCGAAAGCACGAGCGGGCCGAACATGTCGCGGAGCTCCTTGATGCGGAACTGGTGCTCGATGGACTGAGGCCGCACACGGTTCACGACGATGCCGAGCGGCTGCAGACGCGGGGAGAGGCCACGACGGATCTCTTCGATCGCGCGCAGCGCGCGGTCGGCGGCGGCGACGGAGAAGAGCCCGGGCTCGGTGACGACGATCACGCGGTCGCTGGCCGCCCACGCCGTGCGGGTGAGGGCGTTGAGTGACGGAGCGCAGTCGATCAGGACGAGGTCGTAGTCGGGTTCGATCGTGGCGAGCGCCTCTTCGAGCTTCCACACGTCGCGCACGCTGGGGTGCGGACCGTCGAAGTTGATGGCCGACGGGCTGCCGATCATGACGTCGATCGTGCCCGGATGCACCTTCGCCCATCCGCTCGAGGTGATCGCCTGGCGGACGACCTTCTCTTTGGGGTTGGCGAGGACGTCGGCGACATTGAGCCGGCCGGCGACCTGGATGTCCATGCCTGTCGAGACATCCGACTGGGGGTCGAGATCCACCACGAGGGTCCGGACGCCCCGCGCAAAAGCCGCGGATGCGAGCCCCAGCGTCACGGTCGTCTTGCCGACCCCGCCTTTGAGCGAGCTGACGGAGAGTACGTGCACAAGCGACTACGTTACCGTCCAATAGGCTGTGTTCACACTCAGCCCCGCCGGTGGGCCTGTCTGCGAGGTGTCATGTTCCGCAAGATCCTGGTCGCCAATCGGGGCGAGATCGCCATCAGGGCCTTCCGCGCCGCATACGAACTCGGTGCCAAGACGGTCGCCGTCTTCCCGTTCGAGGATCGCGGTTCGCTGCACCGCCAGAAGGCCGACGAGTCCTACGCGATCGGCGAGCCGGGGCATCCCGTCCGCGCCTATCTCGACGTCGAGGAGATCATCCGCGTCGCCCTCGAGTCGGGCGCCGACGCGATCTACCCGGGTTACGGATTCCTCTCCGAGAATCCGCAGCTCGCCGCGCGAGCGGCCGAAGAGGGCATCACGTTCATCGGACCGCCGTCCCGGGCGCTCGAGATGGCGGGCAACAAGGTCACCGCGAAGGAGCACGCGATCGCGGCGGGTGTTCCCGTGCTGAAGTCGACGGATGCCTCGGACGACGTCGACACGCTCGTCGCGCAGGCGGCGGACATCGGCTTCCCGATCTTCGTGAAGGCCGTCGCCGGCGGTGGCGGTCGCGGTATGCGCCGGGTCGAGACGCCCGGCGACCTGCCGCCCGCGATCGCCGAGGCGATGCGCGAGGCGGGCGCCGCCTTCGGCGACTCCCGCGTGTTCCTCGAGCAGGCAGTGGTGCGTCCGCGGCACATCGAGGTGCAGATCCTGGCGGATGCCACGGGCCACACGGTCCACCTGTTCGAGCGCGACTGCTCCGTGCAGCGCCGCCACCAGAAGGTCATCGAGATCGCGCCCGCGCCCAACATCTCGGAAGAGCTGCGCGCCGCGCTGCATCGCGATGCCGTCGCGTTCGCCGAGTCGATCGGCTACGTCAACGCCGGCACGGTCGAGTTCCTCGTCGACACCGCGGGCGAGCGCGCCGGCGAGCACGTCTTCATCGAGATGAACCCCCGCATCCAGGTCGAGCACACGGTGACCGAGGAGGTCACCGACGTCGACCTCGTGCAGTCGCAGATGCGCATCGCGGCGGGCGAGACCCTCGACGACCTCGGTCTCGCGCAGGACCGGATCGTGCTGCGCGGCGCGGCCCTGCAGTGCCGCATCACGACCGAGGATCCGTCGCAGGGCTTCCGTCCCGACACGGGGCGCATCACGACGTACCGCTCGCCGGGTGGCGCCGGCATCCGTCTCGACGGCGGCACGACGGCCGCGGGCTCGCAGATCAGCCCCCACTTCGACTCGATGCTGGCCAAGCTCACGTGCCGCGGGCGCGACTTCCCGGCAGCCGTCGCCCGTGCCAAGCGCGCTCTCGCCGAGTTCCGCATCCGCGGCGTCGCGACGAACATCCCGTTCCTGCGTGCCGTGCTGGATGACCCCTCGTTCGTCGAGGGCGACCTCTCGACCGCGTTCATCGAGGAGCGTCCGAAGCTGCTGACGGCCAACCCTTCGCGCGACCGCGCGACGAAGCTGCTCAACTGGCTCGCCGACGTGACCGTCAACCGCCCCTACGGCGAGAAGCCGCTGTCGGTCTCGCCGGGCAGCAAGCTCCCCGAGATCGACCTCGCGGCCGCGCCGCCGGCGGGCAACGTGCAGCGGCTGCGCGAACTCGGCCCGGAGGGCTTCGCGAAGGCGCTGAGGGTGCAGACCGCTCTCGCCGTGACCGAGACGACCTTCCGCGATGCGCACCAGTCGCTGCTCGCCACCCGAGTGCGCACTCGTGACCTCGTGCGGGTCGGCCCGCACGTCGCCCGCATGACGCCCGAGCTCCTCTCGGTCGAGGCCTGGGGTGGTGCGACCTACGACGTCGCGCTCCGCTTCCTCGCGGAGGACCCGTGGGAGCGCCTGGCCGCCGTCCGCGAGGCGATCCCCAACATCCCGATCCAGATGCTGCTGCGCGGCCGCAACACCGTCGGCTACACGCCGCGACCCGTCGAGGTCACCGACGCGTTCGTGCGGGAAGCGGCGGCGACCGGCGTCGACATCTTCCGCATCTTCGACGCGCTCAACGACGTCGACCAGATGCGGCCCGCGATCGCATCGGTGCTCGAGACCGGAACGGCCGTGGCCGAGGTCGCGCTCTGCTACACGTCCGACCTCCTCGACCCGAACGAGAAGCTCTACACGCTCGACTACTACCTGCGCCTCGCCGACGACATCGTCTCGTCGGGTGCGCACATCCTCGCGATCAAGGACATGGCGGGCCTGCTGCGTCCCGCAGCCGCCGCGAAGCTCGTGACGGCGCTGCGCGAGCGGTTCGATGTGCCGGTGCACCTGCACACCCACGACACCGCGGGCGGGCAGCTCGCGACGCTGCTCGCCGCGAGCGCGGCGGGAGTGGATGCGGTGGATGCCGCGGCCGCGCCGCTGTCGGGCACGACCAGCCAGCCCTCGCTCTCGGCACTCGTCGCAGCCCTCGCGCACACCGACCGCGACACGGGAATCGACCTGCAGGCGGTGAGCGACCTCGAGCCCTACTGGGAGGCCGTGCGCCACCTCTACCGGCCGTTCGAGTCCGGTCTCCCGGGCCCCACGGGCCGCGTCTACCACCACGAGATCCCGGGCGGGCAGCTGTCGAACCTGCGCCAGCAGGCGATCGCGCTGGGCATGGCCGACGACTTCGAGCGCATCGAGGACATGTACGCCGCAGCCGACCGCATCCTGGGTCGCATCCCCAAGGTCACGCCGTCGTCGAAGGTCGTCGGCGACCTCGCTCTCGCGCTGGTCGCAGCGAAGGCCGACCCGGCGGACTTCGCCGAGAACCCGCAGAACTACGACATCCCGGACTCTGTCGTCGGCTTCATGGCGGGCGAGCTGGGCGATCTGCCCGGGGGGTGGCCCGAGCCGTTCCGCACGAAGGTGCTCGCGGGCAAGCAGATCTCCATCGAGATCCCTCCGCTCACCGCTGAGGAGGCCGAGGGCATCGCGGGCGATGCCGCGACCCGTCGCCGGACGCTCAACCGGCTGCTCTTCCCCGGACCGGCGAAGGAGTTCGAGAAGAACCGGGAGACGTACGGCGACCTCTCGGCGCTCGGCACGCCGGACTACCTGTACGGCCTGAAGCCGGGGGAGGAGCACGTCGCCGAGATCGACCCGGGCGTGCAGCTCTACGTGGGCCTCGAGGCGATCGGCGAGGCCGATGCGAAGGGCATCCGCACGGTCATGGCGATCCTCAACGGACAGCTTCGGCCGGTGTACGTGCGCGACCGGAGCATCAAGGTCGAGTCGAAGCAGGTCGAGAAGGCGGACACCTCGAAGCCCGGTCAGGTCGCAGCCCCGTTCTCGGGCGTCGTGACCGTCAAGACCGCGGTCGGCGACACCGTCACGGCCGGGCAGCCCGTCGCATCCATCGAAGCCATGAAGATGGAGGCGGCCATCACCGCCCCCGTCGACGGGGTCGTCGAACGGCTGGCGATCGGCGCGACCCAGCAGGTGGATGCGGGCGATCTTTTGGTCGTCATCCGCCCTGCCCATTAGCCTGGGGGCGGCCCACTGCGCGCCGCGAACGAGTTCGCGGGCGACGTGAGCCGCCCTCGAACCGCTTGGAGTACCCCGCAGTGACGCCCGATCGCCCCGAAAAGCCGCTCGACGACGACGCCGAGAACGGCGTGCTCGCCGACACCGGAAGCCTCGACACGACGGGGCTCGGGATCATCGGCAACGCGACCGCGCAGGTGAGCGTCTCCCTCCCCGAGGAGTCGGAGGACGACTTCTCGGACGACGACGTCGTCGACGACGAGGTGCCCTACTCCGATGTCGCCGCCAGCCAGCCGTTCGTCGTGACGATCGACACGGCCGAGGCCGAGGTCGTAGAACCGGTCGACGACGTCTCCGTGAGCGTGGATGACGATGTCGTGACGGTCGAGCCGATCACCGAGCCCGCTCCGGCGCCGGCACCCGCGTTTCGTCGCGAACCGGCCCCGCGGCCCGAGCCCGTCACGCGACCCGCCGCCGTCGAGCGCTCCGCGTATCCCGTGGCGGAGGTTGCGCTCACGTCGAAGCGCATCGGCGAGTTCGAGCCCGACCGCGAGACGGCGGACCTCCTGACGGCGGACCGTCTGCTCGACCCGCACCAGGTCGTCAAGCCCGAGCCCGAGGGTGCGTGGCAGCACTTCGTCTACTCGATCAGCGGACGCCGCATCAACCTCGGCGACGGGAAGCGCGCCAAGGCGCGCAAGGAGCTCGATCGCCGCATCGCCGCCCCGCTCGCGGGCGGTGCCCGATTCGTGCCGGTGCTCTCGCGCAAGGGCGGCGTCGGCAAGACGACGATCACGACCCTGCTCGGCATGGCCCTCGCCGACGCGCGTGACGACCGTGTGATCGCCGTCGACGCGAACCCCGACCGCGGGACGCTCGCCGAGCGCGTCGCGCGCCCGAGCGGCAAGACCGTCCGCGATCTGGTCCGCATCCACGGCGATGTCGTGGGGTTCAACGACCTGTCGGCCATCGTCGCGCGGGACGAGACCCGTCTCGATGTCGTCGCATCGGACTCCGATCCCCGGGTGTCCGAGGCGTTCAGCGACCAGGACTACGAGGACGTGGCATCCATCGCCGCGCACTACTACTCGATCGTGCTCACCGACACCGGCACGGGCATCGTGCACTCCGTCATGGGCGCGACGCTCGCGCGTGCGAACGAGCTCGTCATCGTGTCGGGTCTCAGCGTCGACGAGGCGCGTCTCGCGTCCGAGACGCTCACCTGGCTCGAGACGAACGGATACGCGGATGCCGTGCGCGGCGCTGTCGTCGTGCTCAACAATGCGCGCCCCGGTGTGCCGCTCGTGAAGCCCGAAGAGCTCGACGCGCACTTCCGCACGCGCGTACGCTCGGTCGTGCGGATGCCCTACGACCCGCACATCGCGGCCGGCAGCGCGATCACGTTCCGTGACCTCCAGCCCGAGACGCGGCAGGCCGCTCGCGAACTCGCGGCGGCGGTCGTGGAAGGGCTGCGCGCCCTCGCGCCGGCGGCCTGACGTGGCTGTCAGGCCCATCCGGGTCTTCGGCGACCCGGTCCTGCGCTCGGCGTGCGCGCACGTCGGGACGATCGACGAGGGGACCCGCGCACTCGTGCAGGACCTCATCGACACCGTCGAGCTGCCCGGCCGCGCCGGCGTCGCAGCGAATCAGATCGGTGTGGGCGTCCGCGTCTTCAGCTACAACATCGACGGCGACATCGGGTACCTCATCAACCCCGAGCTCGTCGAGGTCTCGGGCGAGCCCGAAGCCATCGGCGAGGGATGCCTGTCGGTTCCGGGTCTGTGGCACGACACCGTGCGCTACCCCCGTGCGACGGCGCGCGGCATCGATCTCGACGGCAACGAGGTCGTGCTCGAGGGCGAGGGGCTGCTCGCCCAGGCGCTGCAGCACGAGATCGACCACCTCGACGGCAAGCTCTACATCGACCGCCTCACCCCCGAGACGCGCCGGATCGCGATGCGCGAGATCCGCGAGTCCAGCTGGTTCTGACGGCAGGGTCGAGGGCTTCGCTCGAGCCGTCGCGATGGGTCGGATGGATGCCGTTCGGGTGGCCGTTCGCGACGGTTCGCTGCGACGGTGCCCGTCGTGGGGTGCTCGAGCCGTCGCGATGGGTCGGATGGATGCCGTGCGGGTGGCCGTTCGCGACGGTTCGCTGTGACGGTGCCCGTCGTGGGGTGCTCGAGCCGTCGCGATGGGTCGGATGGATGCCGTGCGGGTGGCCGTTCGCGACGGTTCGCGGCCAGCGCGTGGATGACGGAACGACGAAGCCCGGACCTCCGTAGAGGCCCGGGCTTCCGGCATCCGTCCGCTCTTACGAAAGCGAGACGTTCGTCGTATTGACGGGCACCGCGTAGATCTCCTCCACGTCGCCGGCGAAGTCGTCCATGATGACGTTGCGCTTGATGCTCATCTTGGGCGTCAGGTGGCCGCTCGCCTCGGTCCACTCCGTCGGGAGGATCGTGAACTTGCGGATCGACTCGGCGCGCGAGACGTTCTTGTTGGCGATGTCGATCGCGCGCTGGACTTCGGCGCGCACGGCGGGGTTCTTGGCGGCATCCGCGAGTGACATGTCGCCGGGCAGCTCATTGTTCGCGAGCCACGTCGGGAGCATCTCGGAGTCGAGAGTGACGAGTGCCGCGATGAACGGCTTCTGGTCACCGACGACGACGACCTGGCCGACGATCGGGTTCGCGCGGATCGGGTCTTCGAGCGCGGCGGGGGCGACGTTCTTGCCGCCGGCCGTGACGATGATCTCCTTCTTGCGGCCCGTGATCTTGAGGAAGCCCTCATCGTCGAACGTGCCGATGTCGCCCGTCTTGAACCAGTCACCGTCGAACGCCGCGGCCGTGGCCTCGGGGTTGCGCCAGTACTCCTTGAAGACGTTGATGCCGCGGACCTCGACCTCGCCGTCGTCCCCCAGACGGACGCCCACACCGGGGAGCGCGGGGCCGACGGTGCCGATCTTCGACTTCTTGGCGAGGTTGACCGTCGCGGGAGCGGTCGTCTCGGTGAGGCCGTAGCCCTCGAGGATCACGACGCCGAGGCTGTGGAAGAAGTGGCCGAGGCGCGGCCCCAGCGGCGCCGAGCCCGAGATCGCGTAGACGACACGGCCGCCCATGGCCTCGCGCAGCTTGCTGTAGACGAGCTTGTCGAACAGCGCGAACTTGATCTTCGTGCCGAACGGGACCTTCTTGCCCTCTTCGAGGAGCTTCGAGTGCTCGATGGCGGTCGCGGCGGCGGCGCGGAAGATCTTGCCCTTGCCGCCGGCTTCGGCCTTCTGCTCCGCCGAGTTGTAGACCTTCTCGAACACGCGCGGGACCGCGAGGAGGAAGGTCGGCTTGAACGAGCCGAGAGCGGGGAGCAGCTGCTTCGTGTCGGGCTGGTGGCCCGTCTTGACGCCGGCGTGGATGTCGAGGATCGAGATGAAGCGCGCGAAGATGTGCGCCGTCGTGATGAACAGCAGCGTCGACGCATCGGGGACCGTGAGGACCTCTTCGAGCGACTTGGACGAGTTGCGCACGAGCTCGACGAAGTTGCTGTGCGTCAGCACGCAGCCCTTGGGTCGACCTGTCGAACCGGAGGTGTAGATGAGGGTCGCGATGTCGGCGCCGTTCGCGATGCTGCGTCGGCGCTCGATCTCTTCGTCGGTGACGTCCTTGCCCTGCGCGACGAGCTTCTCGAGGTCGCCGGTGTGCATCGCCCACACGGAGCGGATGAGGGGGACCTCGTCGCGGATCTCGTCCAGTCGGGCGGAGTGGTCGGCGGATTCGACGATGCAGGCGACGGCGCCCGAGTCGGTGAGGTTCCAGGCGATCTGGGCGGGGGAGCTGGTCTCGTAGATCGGGACCATCACGGCGCCGGCGAAGAAGAGCGCCATGTCGACGAGCGTCCACTCGTACGTCGTGCGCGCGATGAAGCCGACCTTGTCGCCGGGTTCGATGCCGCCTGCCGTGAAGCCCTTCGCGAGGGCGATGACCTGCTTGTGGAACTCGGCGGCGGTGATGTCGCGCCAGCCTGCGCCGTCCGGCACGGCGAAGAGGGCCAGGTTCGGCGTCTTCTTCACGCGCTCCACGAGCAAGTCGGTCACGTTCGCCTGCGGGTCGGCAGGCACGATGGCGGGGACTTCGAACTGAACCACGGCAGCTCCTTCGGTGTCGGGTAACGATCCTTTTCGAGTCTAACCCGGCACGGTCTTCGTCGACGGGCCGATCTGCTGAGACTCGATCCCAGTGTACGTGACCCTCCGTGCCACTCCGCGCGGAGCTTCGGCGCCGGGGACTGCGCGCGGATAGACTGCAAGGCGCCGTCGCGCGCATGTCGACCGGCCCCGGCGCCGGAGTCGTGCGCCTACGAGAGGACACCAGGCAGTGCTCAAGGTCGGCATCGACATCGGCGGAACCAAGATCGCCGGAGGCGTCGTCGACGCCGACGGCCGCATCGTCGAGAAGCTCCGCGTCGATACCCCCACTGACACCGGCGAACTCGCGCGGGCCGTCATCGACATGGCGAAGCACTTCATCGCCGAGCACGACGTCAGCGCCGTGGGCGTCGCGGCGGCCGGCTTCGTCGACGCCGACCGCGCGACCATCATCCACGCGCCGAACATCGCGTGGCGCAACGAACCGCTCAAGGCCGTGCTCGAGGCCGGCATCGGCATCCCCGTCACGATCGAGAACGACGCCAACGCGGCAGGCTGGGCCGAGTTCCGCTTCGGCGCCGGCCGCGATGCCGAGCACATGATCATGCTCACGATGGGTACGGGAGTCGGCGGCGCCGTCGTGCTCAGCGGTGAGCTCTACCGGGGCGGGCACGGCATCGCGGCCGAGCTCGGCCACACTCGTTTCACCCGCGACGGACTGCCCTGCGGCTGCGGGCAGAACGGATGCATCGAGCAGTACGCCTCGGGTCGTGCCCTGCAACGCGAGGCGAACGCGATCGCCGACGGCGGGGGCATCGGTGAAGGCCTCGCTGCTCTGCGGGCGGAGAAGGGCACGATCAAGGGCCCTGCGATCTCGCGGCTCGTCCTCGCGGGTGATCCGGGAGCCGTCGAGGCGCTGCGTCGGGTGGCGACGGCCCTCGGCGAGGCGTGCGGCGGGTTCCAGGCGATCCTCGATCCCGAGCTCTTCGTCATCGGCGGGGGCGTGGCGCAGCTCGGCGAAGAGCTGCTCGCGCCGGTTCGCATCGCCTACGAGACCTCGCTGCCCGGCTACGGCGATCGGCCGACGGCATCCTTCGCCATCGCGGAGCTCGGCAACGACGCGGGACTCATCGGGGTCGCCGACCTCGCGGTGCCGTCCGGAGAGGTGGCGTAGCCGATGTTCTACTGGCTCATGAAGTACGTCGTGATCGGGCCGATCGTCAAGGCGATCTGGCGCCCGTGGATCATCGGGCGTCGCAACGTCCCCGCCGAGGGCGCGGCGATCCTCGCGAGCAATCACCTGTCCGTCATGGACTCGGTCTTCCTCCCGCTCATGATCGATCGCCGCATGTCGTTCCTCGCCAAGAGCGACTACTTCACGGGCAGGGGCATCAAAGGCTGGTCGACCCGCATGTTCATGAAGGCGACGGGGCAGATCCCCATCGACCGGTCGGGCGGCAAGGCATCCGAAGCATCGCTCAACACGGGGCTCCAGGTGCTCGGCCGCGGCGACCTGCTCGGCATCTATCCCGAGGGCACGCGGAGTCCGGACGGACGGCTGTATCGCGGACGCACGGGACTTGCGCGGATGGCGCTCGAAGCGCGTGTGCCCGTCGTGCCGGTCGTCATGGTCGACACCGAGACGATGCTTCCCATCGGGCACACGATCCCGCGCGTCGTGCGCATCGGTGTCGTGATCGGCGAGCCCCTCGACTTCTCGCGCTTCGCCGGCATGGAGGGCGATCGCTACATCCTTCGCTCGGTGACCGACGAGATCATGGTCGCGCTCCAGCGACTCGGCGAGCAGCAGTACGACGACGTGTACGCGTCGACCGTGAAGGACCGGCTTCCCGCGAAGGCGTGACGGCCGCAACACGGCCAGCGAGGCATCCTGACGCCGATAGACTTGGCGGATGCTTCAGCACCTCGACGCGCTCGACCACTGGCGGACTCTGCCGATCAAGCAGCAGCCCTCGTGGCCCGACGCCGATGCGGTGGCCGCCGTCTCCGACGAGATCAGCAGCCTCCCCCCGCTCGTCTTCGCGGGCGAGGTCGACAACCTGCGCGATCGGCTCGCACGCGCCGCGTCCGGCCAGGCCTTCCTGCTGCAGGGCGGCGACTGCGCCGAGACCTTCGCGGGTGCGACCGCCGAGCAGATCCGCAACCGCATCAAGACGATCCTGCAGATGGCGGTCGTCCTGACGTACGGAGCGTCGATGCCCGTCGTCAAGATGGGCCGGATGGCGGGCCAGTTCGCCAAGCCCCGGTCGAGCGACTCCGAGACGCGCGGCGACGTCACACTCCCGGCCTACCGCGGGGACATCGTCAACGGCTACGACTTCACCGAACTCTCGCGCCAGGCCGACCCGCAGCGACTGCTGAAGGGCTACCACACCGCGGCATCCACCATCAATCTCATCCGCGCGTTCACACAGGGCGGTTTCGCCGACCTGCGCGAAGTCCACTCGTGGAACAAAGGCTTCGCCCAGAACCCGGCCAACCAGCAGTACGAGCGGCTCGCGACCGAGATCGACCGCGCCATCAAGTTCATGGAGGCGGCGGGCGCCGACTTCGACGAGCTCAAGCGCGTCGAGTTCTACACGGGCCACGAGGGCCTGCTGATGGACTACGAGCGTCCCATGACCCGCATCGACTCGCGCACGGCGACGCCGTACAACACGTCGGCGCACTTCCTGTGGATCGGCGAGCGCACGCGCGATCTCGACGGCGCTCACGTCGACTACTTCTCGAAGATCCGCAACCCCATCGGGGTCAAGCTCGGACCCACCACGTCGACCGACACGGCTCTCGCGCTCATCGACAAGCTCGATCCCGAGCGCGAGCCCGGCCGCCTGACGTTCATCACGCGCATGGGTGCGGGCAAGATCCGCGACGCGCTTCCGCCGCTCCTCGAGGCCGTGCGCGACTCGGGCGCGACCCCGCTGTGGGTCACCGACCCGATGCACGGCAACGGCATCACGACGCCGACGGGGTACAAGACCCGCCGCTTCGACGACGTCGTCGACGAGGTGCGCGGCTTCTTCGAGGCGCACCGGGCGGTCGGAACGTTCCCCGGCGGCATCCACGTCGAACTCACGGGCGACGACGTCACCGAGTGCCTCGGCGGCTCGGAGGAGATCGACGAGGCCGCACTGGCGACGCGCTACGAGTCGCTGTGCGACCCGCGCCTGAACCACATGCAGAGCCTCGAGCTCGCGTTCCTCGTGGCCGAGGAGCTCGAGAAGCTCTGACGCGTCGAGCGCCCACGCGATCGCGTCAGGTCAGTTCGACTCGATCGCGAGGGAGACGACCGTGCCTTTGACGCGCATCGCATTCGCTCCCGGATCCTGCGCCTCGACGCGGGTCGCGCCGTTCGGGAAGAGGTCCCACGCGGTGAAGTAGGACACCTTGAATCCGGCATCGGCCAGCTTCTGCTTCGCCTCGTCGCGCGTGAGTCCGACGACGTTCGGCACGGCGAAGAGCGGAGGGCCGGACGAGACGATGAGCGGCACGCTGTTGCCCGGGCTCCACGACGTCCCCTCGGGGGGAGCGCCGATCCCGATGACGCGCCCCTCCTCGATCGACTCGCTGGCTTCCTGGCTCGTGCCCGATACCGTCAGCTCGACGGCGGCGAGAGCCGCGGTCGCGTCTTCGACGCTGGCGCCCGCGACATCCGGCAGCTGCCCCGCCGAGACCGTCAGTGTCGCCGTGTCGCCCTGGTGGACCGTGCACGCGACCGTGCAGTCGATCGGGTCGCCGCCGGCTGCGGGGACGATGGATGCCGTGAGCACGACATCCACCGCGACGTCGGCCGAGAAGACGCGGGACGCGTCATCCTCCACCGAGACGCTGTTCTCCTGCAGATACGTGCGCGCCTGATCCTCGCTCATGCCGGCGAGCGGGTTGAGGGACACCTCGGCCGGGCCGAGTGAGACGTACACCTCGACCGGTGCGTTCTTGTCGACGCGCGTGCCGGCTTCGGGCACGGTGCGGATGACAGTGCCCGCCGCGACTTCGAGGCTGTTCTCGCTCTTCTCGACGGCCACCAGCGTGTCCTGCAGCAGACGATCCGAGGCCTGCTGGAAGGTCCCGCCCGAAACGTCGGCGACCGCCACCATGGAGCCCGGCCCGGAGCCGAACCACCAGCCGGCTCCGCCGGCGGCGCCGGCGAGCAGCAGCACGAGCACCAGCATCCACCAGCCGCGCACCGACCGCTTCTTCGTCGCCCGACGCAGGCGCGTCGCGTTGTCCGCGGCATCGAGCGGAGCTGTGGCGGTCGAGCCCGTGACGGGGAGGACCTGCGTGAGCTCGCCCGACGGGATGCCCTCGTCGCGGATCGTGCCGACGGGCGGGGTGCGGGTGATCTGGGGCGAGATGCCGAGCTCGCGCTCGATCTCGCGCAGTCGGTCGAGCATCACGCGCGCATCGAGCGGGCGGTCGTCGGGGGAGCGTTCGGTCGCCCACAGGACCAGCTCGTCGAGCTGCTCGGGGACGCCGGGGTTCTTGACGCTCGGCCGCGGCACCGAGTCGGTCGCATGCTGGAAGGCGATCTGCATCGGCTGCTCGCCCTTGTAGGGCTGCTCGCCCGTGAGCATCTCGTACAGCATGATTCCGAGCGCGTAGATGTCGCTGCGGGCATCGGCCGTGCCGCGGGTGACGAGCTCCGGGGCGAGGTAGGCGATCGTGCCGAGGAGCTGGGCCCCGGTGGCGGTGTTCGCGGTCGTGGCGCGCGCGAGTCCGAAGTCGCCGATCTTGACGCGGCCGTCCTCGGCGAGCAGGACGTTCTCGGGCTTGACGTCGCGATGGACGATGCCGGCGCGGTGGGCGGCGGCAAGACCCGAGAGGATCGCGTCCATGATCGTCACGGCCTGCGGCACCGTGAGCCGCCGCTGTTCGCGCAGCAGGTCGCGCAGCGTCACGCCGGGCAGGTACTCCATGACGAGGTACGCCATCTCGCCGTCCTGGCCCTGGTCGAAGACGTTGACGACGTGCGGGTCGGCCAGTCGCGCCGCGGCACGGGCCTCCTGGATGAAGCGGCTCTGGAACACGGAGTCGTCGCTCAAGTGGCCGTGCATGACCTTGAGGGCGACGCGACGCTCGAGGCGCAGATCGGTCGCGACGTAGACGGTCGCCATCCCTCCGCGAGCGATGCGGGCGCGCACGCGGTATCGGCCGTCCACCAGACGGCCGATCAGCGGGTCTGCCTGCTGACTCGTGCTCACGACGAAAGTCTACGGAGCGGAAGGGGCGACTCCTGGCAGCGGCTCACCTGCACGGCAGGCCCGCGTGACTCAACCGAGGGCTGCGAGCCAGGCGTACGCGGGCTGCTCCCAGCGCGCATAACGATCCGGGAACGCCGAGATCTGCACGGCTTGGGCGGCCTGCGCGAACGACATGCCCTCCCAGCCGGGAATGTCGAGGAGGCCGCGCGTCCGCGAGCCGTTGGGGTCGGATGCCCCACCGAAGAACACCTTCGTCGCGCGCACGGGGTCGAGGATCTCGCCCGGCGTCCCCCAGCCGGTGCTCGGACGCTGCTGGAAGAGGCCCAGCGAGTCCCTGTCGCCCCAATCGAGGTTGCGGATCCAGGACTCCTGCATCGCTGCGCCGAGCGCGATCGCGATGCCGCGATCGGAGACGCCGAGCTCGCGTCCGACCTGGATGATGATGCGGGCGTTGGCGACCTGCTCGGCGTCGAGACCGTCGACCGAGGCGGCGGGTGCGGCAGCCGGCGCTGCCGCGAGCGCCGCGGCGCCCGGGATCGCGAGGGTCTGCCCGGGGTAGATGATCGACGACCAGCCGAGTCCGTTGGCGTCGAAGACGGCCTTCAGGGTGACGCCGTACTTCTGCGCGATGCCGCTCAGGGTGTCGCCGCCGCCGACGGTGTGGGTCGTGGATGCCGCGGGAGCCGCCGGTGCCGAAACGGGCGCGGGGGCCGGCGCAGCCGCCGGCGCGGAGCCGCCGGGGATCGCGATCGTCTGTCCGGGGTAGATGACGGAGCTGTACCCGAGCCCGTTGGCGTCGAAGAGGGCCTTGAGCGTCACGCCGTGACGCTGCGCGATGCCGATGAGCGTGTCGCCTCCGCGGACCGCATAGGTGGATGCCGCGGCCGGCGCCGGCGCGGGGGCGGCGGCACCGACGAGGGTGAGGGTCTGCCCGGGGTAGATGACCGATGACCATGACAGACGGTTGAGTGCGAGCACGTCGGCCGTCCGCAGACCGAATCGCTGCGCGATCGTGCTGATGGTGTCGCCGGCGACGACGGTATACGTCGCGGGTGCAGCGGTCGCCTTGACGGCGCCGTGGAGGACGGATGCCGGGATCGCCGCGAGCGTGAGGCCGCGCGTGCTCTCGGGCTCGGCCGGGACCGCCTGCGCGGGCGCCGCACTCATCATGAGCGCGATGGAGCCCGCGAGCGCCGCGGGCACGGTGAGCGTGCGCGCCGGCTGCGACGAGCGGAACACGGTGTCGAACGGCATAAGGTCCCCCCTTTTCCGACTCACACACCGTGTCACGGAAGTGAATAGGAGTCAACAGATGCTATGAGAAGTGACTCATGTGATCTGTGTGACGAATGTGACTCGATCGACCGTGCTGCGCGCGGCGCCGAGTGGGATAGTGGGGGAGTGACCGATGACCTCGCGCGGCAGCATCCGACCGCCTGGCTCTCCCTCCCCGAACTCGCCGATGTGCTCGACGAACCCGTAGGCCGCGTCAGGCGGCTCATCGAAGACCTCCATCTGGTCGGCTCGCGCCGCCACGGCGCGATCAGCGTGCCCGCGGTGTTCATCAAGGACGGCGAGCCACTGACGTCGCTGCGCGGGACCGTGATCGTCCTGCACGATGCGGGCTTCAGCGATGACGAGGCGATCGACTGGCTGCTCTCGCCCGACGACTCGATCGGGATGCCGCCTATCGACGCCCTGGTAGCGGGGCGCAAGGCCGAGGTCCGGCGCGTGGCGGCGACCCTCGCCTGAGAGCTCAGGTCGTGCGCACCGTCGCGGCGCGCGCGAGGTCGCGAAGTTCGCCGACGGCGGCGTTGCCGAGCCGGGCGCCCGACAGGGCGCGCTCGGCCTGTCGGGCGTAGTCGGCGATGAGCGCTTCGACGCGCTCGAGGGCTCCTGACTCGACGATCGTCCGCTGCAGCGACGCGATCTGGTCCGCGTCCAGGAGCGGATCGCCCACGAGCTCGTCGACGATCCGGCGCGCCGGCAGGGGAAGAGCCTCGCGCGTGTACGCGATGAGCACGGTGCGCTTGCCCTCGCGCAGATCGTCACCGGAGGGCTTGCCCGTCGCGCTCTCGTCGCCGAAGACGCCGAGGACGTCGTCGCGCAGCTGGAACGCCATCCCGACCGGATGACCGAATGCGCGAAGCGCGTCGACCTGCGCCGCATCCGCCCCCGCCAAGGCCGCACCGATCGCGAGCGGCTGCTCGATCGAGTAGCGCGCCGACTTGAGCGAGGCGACGCGCAGTGCGCGCTCGGCGTGACGTTCGTCGGGTTCCGTGAGGAATGCGGACTCCTCGGCGATGTCGAGGAACTGGCCGATCGTGACTTCGCGGCGCATGATCGCGTACTGCGCGCGGGCCGCGGAGGCGATGGATGCTTCGCCTCCCGACAGGGCGTCCTCGAGCAGATCGTCGCTCCAGGCGACGAGCAGATCGCCGAGCAGGATCGCGCCGGACCGCCCGAACGCCTCGGCATCGCCCGTCCAGCGCGCCGCGCGGTGTGCGGCCTCGAGGGAGCGGTGGGCGGCGGGACGACCGCGACGGGTGTCGGAGTTGTCGATGACGTCGTCGTGCACGAGCGCGGCCGCGTGGAAGACCTCGAGCGCTGCGGCTGCGCCGACGACGGAGTCGGCCAGCGGGGCGTGCGTGCCCGTGGCATCCTCCACTGCCCTCCACCCGCCGATCAGGAAGCGGCCGCGCAGTCGTTTTCCGCCCCGCAGAGCCTCGGCGGCGGCGTCGACGAAGAGCGCTGCTTCGGGGCCGAAACCCCGGGTTTCGGACTTCTGAACCGTGACGAAGTTGTCGAGTCGCTGGGAAACCGCTTCGATCGCATCCGAGGAGGGTGACACGGGCCTAGCCTAGTGATCGACGCGAGACGTAGAATCGTGCAAGACATAGCACCAGAGGGGGATGCATGCCACTCTCCGAACAGGAGCAGCGCCTGCTGGACGAGATGGAACGCCATCTCATGCGCAACGACGCGGACGTCGTGAGCGCGCCCAGGGACGGCCGCACTCTCAGCTATCGCAACATCGTGTACGGCACGGTCCTCGTGCTCCTCGGTCTCGGCGGCCTGATCGTCGGCGTCGCAGCCCCGCTCATCGTCGTCGGGGTCATCGGCTTCGTCGTGATGCTCGGCGGCGTCATCCTCGCCGTCACTCCGACGCGGGGCCTCGGCAAGATCCCGACGGCTGAGCCGGACCGACCGGCAAAGGCGAAGACCAACACCTCGTTCATGGATCGCATGAACGACCGGTGGGACAAGCGCCAGGGCGACCACTGATCTCTGCCGCTCTCCGCGGCCACCACTGAAAAGCACCGACCTCCGGGTCGGTGCTTTTTTGCGTGCCCGGGGCGCGCAGGGGAGAAGTTCGACGGCATTTCGATAGCGATGTGGAGGAAAGTGGAGTAGCGTGGAGCCATATCCCGCGGGGGCCGGACGAAGGGGGGTGGCGACCGATGCTGTTGGGCACGCACACTCCCAAGCTCGACGACAAGGGCCGCGTCATCCTTCCGTCGAAGTTCCGCGACGACCTCGGCGCCGGCGTCGTCATCACCCGCGGGCAGGACCGCTGCCTCTACGTCTTCAGCACGCAGGAGTTCGAGCGCGTGCACGAGCGCATCCGCGAGGCCCCCCTCGCGAACAAGCAGGCCCGCGACTTCCTGCGCATGTTCCTCTCGGGCGCGAGCGCCGAGAAGCCCGACAGCCAGAACCGCGTCACGATCCCGCCGCCCCTGCGCGCCTACGCGGGGCTCGAGAAGGAACTCGTCGTGACGGGCGTCGGCGCCCACGCCGAGATCTGGGACGCGGAGGCCTGGAACGCCTACGCCGCCGCCAACGAAGAGAGCTATGCCGAACTGGAGCAGGAGGTGATCCCGGGCCTGTTCTGAGGCCCTTCGGTCCTGACTCCCAGCCGCTCACCCCTGGCGCACCTTCCCCGGTGCCAGGTCGGAGCGGATGGGGATCAGGACCGAAGGACCACCGGATCCCGCAGCACCATGAGCCTCCGCGACATCCACACTCCCGTTCTGCTCGAGCGCTGCCTCGAGCTGCTGGCGCCTGCGCTCGAGCGCGACGGCGCCGTCTTCGTCGACGCGACGCTCGGCATGGGCGGCCACTCCGAGGCGTTCCTCGAGCGTTTCCCGGGTCTGCGCCTCGTCGGCCTCGACCGCGACACCGACGCTCTGCGGATCGCGGGGGAGCGTCTCGCGCGCTTCGGCGACCGCGTGACGCTCGTGCACACGGTGTACGACGGCATCGCCGAGGCGGTTGCATCGGCGGGATTCGCCGCGGCCGACGGCATCCTCTTCGATCTCGGCGTGTCGTCGCTGCAGCTCGACGAGGCGGAGCGCGGCTTCGCGTACTCGAAGGATGCGCCGCTCGACATGCGCATGGACCAGACGGCCGGCACGACGGCCGCCGACATCCTCGCGAGCTACGGCGAGGGCGACCTGCGGCGCATCTTCGAGCGGTACGGCGAAGAGAAGCTCGCAGGACGCTACGCGAGGGCCATCATCGCGGCCCGCGACGACGCCGCGATCGAACGTTCGGGACGGCTCGTCGAGATCCTGATCGCGGCGACGCCGTACGCCGCCCAGCGGTCGGGGCACCCTGCCAAGCGCGTCTTCCAGGCGCTGCGCATCGAGGTCAACCGCGAGCTGTCGGTGCTCGAGCGCGCCGTTCCGGCTGCTCTCGGCATCCTTCCCGTCGGCGGTCGCATCGTCGTGCTCGCTTATCAGTCGCTCGAGGACCGCCTCGTCAAGCGCGAGTTCGCCGACGCAGCGGCCTCCACGACGCCGCCCGGTCTGCCGGTCGAGCTCGAGGAGCACGCGCCGCGCTTCCGGCTGCTTGTCAAGGGCGCCGAGCTCGCGTCCGACGAGGAGCGCGAACGCAACCCGCGCGCGACGCCTGTGCGGCTGCGCGCCGCCGAGCGCATCAGGGAGGCGCGATGAGCGCCGTCCCCGCCGTCGCGCCGGCTCCGGCGAAGAAGAGCGCCCCGCGCCGGCGCTTCGGACTCGCACCCGTCGCGAAGAAGCGCCGTCGCCCGCGCCTGATGTACGGCATCATCGCGGTCGCGGGTGCGTTCGCGATCGGTGCGGCGCAGATGTCGCTCTCGATCCTCACGACGCAGACGTCGTACGAACTGACGAAGCTCACCAGCCAGCAGCGCGAGCTCACGTGGCAGAAGCAGATCCTGGCCGACGACGTCGCGGGTCTCGGTTCGCCGCAGTACCTCGCGGCGAACGCCGCGGCCCTGGGCATGGTCATCAACGAGTCGCCCAGCTACCTGCGGCTCAGCGACAACGCACTCCTCGGCTCGGGGCAGGCTGCGGCGTGGACGTCGTCCGTCGACGCGATCGGCCGCGGAGCGGTCGCCAACTCCCTCATCACCTCGACTCCGCTCGTCACCGTCGAGGACGCCACGATCGAGGGCGTCACGCCGCCGCCCGCGGATCTGACGACCGGAGACCCCAACACACCGCCGCCGATCACCGACGGACTGCCCACTCCGAGCACACACTGAGTACATGACGACGAGAGCAACCCGAAGCCCGCGCCGTCGGACGGTCGTGGCCCTGACCGTCGTGCTCGCCGTCCTGGCGGCGTTCTTCGTGCGACTCGTCGACATCCAGGTCGTCAACGCCGACGATCACGTCGCGGACTCGCTCGACAAGGCGCTCGCGGGCTCGCAGCCGCTATACGGCACACGCGGGTCGATCGTCGACGAATCGGGCCAGACGCTCGCCGGCAGCATCCTGCTCTACGACTGCCAGCTGAGCCCGCTGCTCATCACGCAGATCGACGCCGACATCGCGAACGGGACGTCGGAAGCCGAGCCCTGGTCGCAGGTGTCGACCGAGATCGCGTCGATCACCGGCTCGACCCCCGAAGACGTGCAGGCGATCGTGTCGACGGCTCTCGCCGAAGACGCGTCGTCGCAGTACGCGAAGCTCGGCAGCGGACTGTCGACCGAGCAGTTCCGAGCCCTCGCCGACCTCGACGCCCCGTACCTCGCGTGCTTCTCGCATCCGGCGCGGACGTATCCCGACGGCGCCGTCGCCGGCAACCTCATCGGCTTCGTCGGATCCGACGGCGAACCGCTCGAGGGCATCGAGTCCATGGAGGACTCGTGCCTCGCGGCGACCGACGGCTCGCTGTCGTACCAGAAGGGCAAGGACGGCGTCATCATCCCGGGCACCGAGCGCGAGGTGCCCGCCGTCGACGGCGGCACGCTGCAGCTCACGATCAACCGCGACCTCAACTGGTACCTGCAGCAGCTCATCGCCGAGCAGACGCAGGACATGGGCGCGCAGAGCGGGTCCATCCTCGTGGTCGAGACCAAGACGGGCAAGATCCGCGCGGCGGCCGAATACCCGACCGTCGACCCCAACAACGTCGACGGCGCCGGGCCGAACGATCGCTCGAGCCGCATCTTCCGCGCGACGTTCGAGCCCGGGTCGACCTTCAAGACGCTGACGGCGGCGACGGTGATGGATGCCGCGGGCCAGAACCCCCTGTCGACCGTCGTCGCCTCGGGGCGCGAGACGTTCGCCAACGGCGCGCGCGTCAACGACGCCTTCGGCCACCCCGCGTACACCTACACGCTCGCGGGGGTGCTGATGGACTCGTCCAACGCCGGCATCTCGAAGTTCAGCGAGCGCGCCGACGTGCCGACGCGGCAGAAGTACCTCGAGAACTTCGGCATCGGCGCGGGCACGGCCGTCGGGTTCCCCGGCGAGGCGAAGGGCGATCTGCCGCCGCTCGACCGCGACAACCAGACGATCTACAACACCGCGTACGGCCAGGGCCTCACCACGACGATGGCGGAACTCGCCGGCGCGTACGCCGCGATCGGCAACGATGGACTGCGGATGCCGCTCTCGCTCATCGAGTCGTGCACGAAGGCCGACGGCACGGTCGTCACACCCGATCTGCCCGACCCCGTACAGGTCGTGAGCGCCGACACCGCCGCCAAGACGCGGGAGATCCTCGAGAGCGTGTTCCTGCAGAGCGGCGTGTCGAAGCCGCTCCTGGACGCGGGATACCGCGTGGGCGGCAAGACGGGAACGGGTGAGAAGCCCGACCCCGCGACCGGTGGCTACAAGAACGGCGTGTATTACACGACGATGATCGGCCTCGCGCCGATCGAGGACCCGGAGTTCGTCGTCGTCGCCACCCTCGACGAGCCGCTGAAGGTAAAGTCGTCTGCGGCCAACGCGACCGCGTTCCAGAAGGCCGTCGCCCAGGTGCTCAAGACCTACCGGGTGCTGCCTTCCACGACGGCGCCGACGCTGCTCCCCAAGTTCGGCTGAGCGGCGCCCGATCCGGCCACGGAGACCTGATGATCGCCCTGACCCTCGAACACCTCGCCGACGCCGTGCGCGGCGCCCTGCATCCGTTCGGCGACGACACCGCCGACACGATCGTCGAGGGCGCCGTCGACACCGACTCGCGCCTCATCGAGCCCGGCGGTGTGTTCGTCGCCAAGCCCGGCGACGAGACCGACGGCCACCTCTTCGTCGGCGCGGCGATCGAGCGGGGCGCCGTCGTCGCGATCGTCGAGCGTCTCGTCGAGGCCCCCGTCTCCCAGATCGTGGTTGCGGATGCCGTGGCCGCGCTCTCGGACCTCGCGCGCGTCGTCGTGGCCGAGGTGCGCGCCGCGGGCGTCCTGCGGATCGTCGGGATCACGGGGTCCAACGGCAAGACCACGACGAAGAACCTGCTGGCCCGCATCCTCGAGGGCGAGGGCGAGACCATCGCGCCGAAGGCGTCGTTCAACAACGAGGTCGGCGCACCGCTCACGATGCTGCGGGTCACGGCCGACACGCAGTACCTCGTGAGCGAGTTCGGTGCGAGCGGCCCCGGCGCGATCGCGCATCTCGCGGGTCTCGTCGAGCCCGATGTCGGTGTCGTTCTCATGGTCGGCATGGCCCACGCCGGGGGCTTCGGTGGACTCGAGGGCACGTTCGAGGCGAAGTCCGAACTCGTGCGCGCACTGCGCCCCGGCGGCGTCGCGGTTCTGAACGCCGATGACGCGCGCGTCGCGGCGATGGCGCCGATCGCGGCGGAGCGCGGCGTCGCCGTGCGCTGGTTCGGGCGCGGCCCCGAAGCGGCCGTGCGCGCCGACGACGTCGTGGTGACGGCATCCGGCACCTCCTGCGTCATCACGGTCGACGGCGCGTCGCTGCCCCTGCACCTCAAGGTCCTCGGCGAGCACCACGTCATGAACGCACTCGCGGCGATCGCGGCCGCCACGACGCTCGGCGTGTCGCTCGCCGATGCCGTCGGGCGCCTCGAGACGGTCGAGATCGCGGAGCGCTGGCGCATGCAGCCGATGGGCTCCGATCGCGTGCGCATCATCAACGACGCCTACAACGCCTCGCCCGACTCGATGGCGGCGGCGCTGCGCACACTCGCGCAGATCACGGGGCCCGATGAGCGCATGGTCGCCGTGCTCGGCGCGATGAGCGAACTGGGGGAGTACGCGGGAGAAGAGCACGACCGCGTGGGCGAGCTCGCCGTGCGCCTGCGCATTCCGCGCATCGTCGTGATCGGTGCCGAAGCCCGTCGCATGTTCCTCGCCGCCGTCGCGCAGGGGTCATGGGACGACGAAGCGGTCTTCTTCGCGACGGCGGACGAAGCGTACGACTACCTCGTGGACGAGTTGCGCGACGGCGACCGCGTGCTCGTGAAGTCATCGAACGCGTCGGGTCTGCGTTTCCTGGGCGATCGTCTGGGAGAATCGTTCTCGTGAGATCACTCCTGACGGCAGCCGCGATCTCGCTGGCCTTCACGCTCTTCCTCACCCCCGTGTTCCTGCGGCTCTTCCGCAAGTGGGGCTGGGGTCAGGTCATCCGCACGCCCGAGAACGTGCACAACCCGAGCCATGGTGAGAAGCGCGGCACTCCGACGATGGGCGGCACGATCTTCATCGTCGGCACGCTCGTCGGCTACCTCGTCGGCACCTACACGGGCAACAACCCGCCGACGATCTCGGGGTGGCTGGTCATCTGGATGATGGTGGGGCTCGGAGTCGTGGGCTTCATCGACGACTTCATGAAGGTGCGCAGCCAGCGCAGCCTAGGGCTCACCGGCTGGCGCAAGGTGCTCGGACAGGTGCTCGTGACGGTGCCCTTCGGCATCGCCGCCCTCATGTTCCCCGACGCGGCCGGGCAGACGCCCGCATCGCCCTACATCTCGATCTTCCGCGACGTTCCGTGGCTCGGCTTCATGACGCTCGGCCTCGTGATCGGGTGGATCCTCTACCTCCTCTGGGTGACGTTCATCGGGGTGGCGTTCTCGAACAGCGTCAATGTCACCGACGGCCTCGACGGTCTCGCCGCCGGCTGCGCCATCTTCGTCGTCGGCGCCTACAGCCTGATCGCGTTCTGGCAGTTCAACCAGGCATGCAGCGGCGGCGCGCTCTCACCCGATCTCGACTCCGCGTGCTACCAGGTGCGCGACCCGTTCGACCTCGCGATCATCGCCGCGGCGTTCGTCGGCGCGCTGGTCGGGTTCCTGTGGTGGAACGCTCCCAAGGCCGAGGTCTTCATGGGGGATGTCGGTTCCCTCTCGATCGGCGGCGTCATCGCGGCGCTCGCGATCCTCACCCGCACCGAGCTGCTCGCGGTGCTCGTGGCCGGTGCCTTCATCATCGGGCCGGGGTCGGTCATCCTCCAGCGCATGTACTTCAAGGCCACGCGCGGAAGGCGGCTGTTCCTGATGAGCCCGTTCCACCACCATCTCGAGATGCGCGGGTGGTCCGAGATCTCGATCGTGATCCGGATGTGGATCATCGCCGGCCTCCTGGCCGTCTCGGGCATCGGATTCTTCTACGTCGAGTGGCTGTCGCGCACGTGAGTGCCGCGCGCCTCGACGGCCTCACGAGCTGGCACGCGGACTGGAAGGGTCTGCGCGTCGCCGTGCTGGGCCTCTCGGTCACGGGCTTCTCCGCCGCCGACACGCTCGCCGAGCTCGGCGCCGACGTCGCCGTCTTCACGGAAGAGGCGAGCGAGGAGTACGCGGGACTCGTTCCCGTCATCGGTGCGACGCTGTGGACGGGATCGCTCGCGCAGCCGCCCGCCGCGCTCGTCGAGTTCGCGCCCGACGTCGTCGTCGCCTCGCCGGGGTTCGCGCCGCATCATCCCGTCATCTCGTGGGCGCTCGATGCGGGCATCGCGCTGTGGGGTGACGTCGAGCTGGCGTGGCGTGTCCGAGACAAGGTCGTGCGGGACGACGGCACGCCCGCCGACTGGATCCTCGTGACCGGGACGAACGGCAAGACCACGACGACGCGGCTGACGGCGACGATGCTCGTGGCCGGCGGCCTGCGAGCCGCGCCGGTCGGGAACATCGGCACGCCGGTGCTCGACGCCGTCCGGGACCCGGCGGGCTTCGACGCCCTCGTCGTCGAACTGTCGAGCCATCAGCTCTGGTACCTCGGGCTGCAGACCGGGCCCGAGCCGCTGTCGCCCCATGCGGCCGTGTGCCTCAACCTCGCCGACGACCATCTCGAATGGCACGGATCGCCCGACGCCTATCGCGCCGCGAAGGCCCACGTCTACGACAACACCCGCGTCGCCTGCGTCTACAACAAGGCGGATGCCGCGACGCGCGAAATGGTCGAGGACGCCGAGGTCGTCGAGGGCGCGCGGGCCATCGGCTTCGATCTCGGGGTGCCCGGGCCGAGCGATCTCGGCCTCGTCGACGGCATCCTCGTCGACCGCGCCTTCCTCGAGGACCGCCGCACCAGCGCCCTCGAGCTCACGACACTCGCAGACCTCGCCGCGCGCGGGCTCGCAGCCCCGCACATCGTCGCGAACATCCTGGCGGCGGCGGCGCTCGCGCGCTCGCTCGACGTTCCCCCCGAGGCGATCCGCGAGGCGCTGGACGGATTCCGTCTCGACCCGCATCGCATCGAAGTCGTCGCCGTCGCTTCGGGTGTGACGTGGGTGGATGACTCGAAGGCGACGAATCCGCATGCCGCCGCGTCCTCACTCGCCGCGTACCCGGGTGCCGTGTGGGTCGTCGGCGGGCTGCTCAAGGGCGTCGACATCGCGGACCTCGTGGCCTCGCGCGGATCGAGCGCGAAGGCGGCGATCGTCATCGGCTCCGACCGGTCGGCCGTCGTCGCGGCGTTCTCGCGACACGCGCCCGAGGTGCCGCTGTTCGAGGTCGACGGCGCTCAGACTGAAGACGTCATGGCGCAGGTCGTCGAGACGGCGATGAGTGTCGTGCAGGACGGAGACGTGGTGCTCCTGGCGCCTGCCGCGGCATCCTTCGATCAGTTCTCGTCGTACTCGGACCGTGGCCGGCGCTTCGCCGCAGCAGTGAACGATCGTCTCGGGAGGGGGAGCGATGGCGGGAACGACCGCGACACGCACCCCCCGGCCGACGCCTGACCCCGCTCCGGAGACCAAACGCGGCCTCGCCGCGCGCGTCTCGCTGGGGCGGGTCTTCGCCCCCGTGCCGAGCGAATTTTTGCTGATCGCCTCGACGGCACTGCTGCTGACGGTGTTCGGACTCGTCATGGTGCTGTCCGCGACGTCGGCGACGGCGACGGCCGCGGGCGAGCCTCCGTACGAGGCCATGATCAAGCAGGGCGTCTTCGCAGTCATCGGCGTGCCGCTCATGTTCGTCGCGAGCCGCCTGCCGATCACGTTCTGGAAGCGGGTCGCCTGGCCGTCGCTCATCCTCGCGACGCTGTTCCAGCTGCTCGTCTTCGTACCCGGCCTCGGCGTCGAAGCCCACGGAAATCGCAACTGGGTGCAGATCGCGGGCTTCCAGTTCCAGCCCGCCGAGTTCCTGAAGCTGACCCTCGCACTGTGGCTCGGCTACGTGCTCTTCCGCAAACAGACGCTGCTCGCCTCGTGGAAGCACGTCGCGATCCCGATCGTGCCCGTCGCCTTCCTCGTCATCCTGACCGTGCTGATGGGCGGTGACCTCGGCACGGCGATGGTGCTCGTGCTCATCGCGCTGGGCGCGCTGTTCTTCTCGGGCGTCAAGCTGCGGATCTTCCTGGTGCCGCTGATCCTCGGCGGCATCCTCGTCGCGGTCTACGCCATCACGAGCCCCAACCGCATGGCGCGCATCATGAGCCTGTTCAACGAGAACTGCCTCGACGACTACCTGACGAGCTGCTACCAGCCGCTGCACGGCATGTGGGCGCTCGCGAGCGGGGGCATCTTCGGGCTGGGTCTGGGCAACTCGCGCGAGAAATACGACTGGCTGCCCGCGGCGGCGAACGACTACATCTTCGCGATCGTGGGCGAAGAGCTCGGGCTCATCGGCTGCGTCGTCGTCCTGGCCCTCTTCGCCCTGTTCGCCGTCGGCGCGTTCCACGTCATCCGCAAGACGAACGACCCCTTCGTGCGCATCGTGTCGGGCGGCATCACGGTGTGGATCGTCGGTCAGGCGCTGATCAACGTCGGCGTCGTGTTGCGCGTCTTCCCCGTGCTGGGTGTGCCGCTGCCGTTCATGTCGCAGGGCGGCACGTCGCTGCTGTCGGTGCTCGTCGCGTGCGGTGTGCTCCTGTCGTTCGCCCGCTCGCTTCCGGCGCCGCGCACCCCCGGCTCGCCGCGGGCATCCACGCGCACGCGTGCGAAGATCGCTGAGTGAGTTCTCCCCGCACGTACCTTCTCGCCGGCGGTGGCACCGCGGGTCACGTCAATCCGCTGCTCGCTGTCGCAGACGCGCTGCGTGAGCGCGAGCCCGATGCCCTCGTGCTGGTGCTCGGCACCCGTGAGGGACTCGAGGCGCGCCTCGTCCCCGAGCGCGGCTACGAGCTCGTGTTCGTCGACAAGGTCCCCTTCCCGCGGCGTCCGAATCGGGATGCCGCGGGCTTCCCCGCGCGCTTCCGGCGCGCTATCGCGCAGGTGCGGACGATCATCGCGGAGCGCGGGGTCGACGTCGTCGTGGGGTTCGGCGGCTACGCCTCGGCCCCCGCGTACGTCGCGGCGCGCCGCGCGAGGGTGCCGTTCGTCGTGCACGAGGCCAACGCCAAGCCCGGGCTCGCGAACATCCTCGGTGCGCGGTGGGCAGCGGCATCCGGCGTCGCTTTCGACGGCACATCGCTGCGCGGCTCGCGCGTCGTGGGCATGCCCCTGCGGCGGGAGCTGATGGAGCTCGACCGCGCCGCGGTGCGCGCCGAGGGCGCCGCCCACTTCGGCCTCGACCCCGCGAAGCCCACGCTGCTCGTGTTCGGGGGTTCGCTCGGCGCCGCGCGGCTCAACGCCGCGTTCGAGGGCGCGTGGCAGGACGTCCTCGACGCGGGGTGGCAGCTGCTGCACGTCACGGGGGAGAGGTCGGAGCTCGAGGATCCGGATGCCGCGGGCTACGCCCTGCGTCGCTACGTCGACCGCATGGACCTCGCCTTCGCCGCGGCCGACTTCGTCGTCTCGCGCGCGGGAGCCGCGACCGTGAGCGAGATCAGCGCCCTCGGCATCCCCGCGGTCTACGTGCCGTACGCCGTCGGCAACGGCGAGCAGGCGCAGAACGCGGCCTCGGCCGTCCGCGCGGGGGCCGCGCGTCTCATCCCCGATGCCGAGTTCACGAGCGATCGCGTCCGGAGCGAGATCGTGCCGCTGCTGACCGACTCCGGCGCACGCGACCAGATGGCGGAGGCCGCGGCATCCATCGGCGAACGGCACGGCACCGAGAACGTCGTCGCCCTCGTCGACGAGGCGCTGAGCGCAGGGTAGGTCGACCGAGAGGCCGCACGTCTCCTCAGGACAGCGGCGTGGCACCGACGAAGGCGAGGACGGCGAGGACGCGTCGATGGGCGTCTGCGCCCGCTGAGATGGCGAGTTTGGCGAAGACGCTCGTCACATGGCTCTCGACTGTCCGCTCCGAGACCCAGAGCCGTCGCGCGATCGCGCGGTTGGTGAGACCGTGCGCCATCAGCGACAGCACGTCCCGCTCACGAGCGGTCAGGTGCGCGGCGCTCAGGACTGGTTGGTCGACCGTGGACATCTCCCTCTCCTCACGTCGGTGCGTCGGAAGCCCAGCTTCCCCCGGGAGCCCGCAGCCCGCACGCGTAGTCACTACTCGTTCTCGCCGATCGCACGCAGGTCGCGGACGATTGCAGGTGTGACCGCCCCGCGGTAGCTTGCCAAGGTGGACCTCCGCGCGGCGGCATCTGCCTCTCTCAGGGCTTGGACGGTCGCAGGTCGCGAGTCCGAACTCGGCCGCATGGACGACGCGCTCTCCGTCGCCGGCGGCGGTGTCATGCTGGTCGGCGCACCCGGGGTCGGCAAGACCCGTCTCGCTCGAGAGGCACTGGAGCGACTCTCGTCGCGAGGCGTGCCGACCGCCTGGGCGGTCGGCTCCGAGTCCTCCCGTGAACTGCCGCTGGGAGCGTTCGCCGGGATGCTGTCACGGTGGGAGGACGCGGCGCCGTCTCAGAGCGTGACAGAGCGCCTGGCCGAAGCGATCCGCAACCTCGCACCGCGCCAGGGCGCGCTCGTGCTCGGCGTCGACGACGTGAACCTGCTCGACCAGGCCTCGGTGGTGCTCGTCCACCAACTCGCCACCCAGGGGGTCATTCGGGTGGTGATGACGCAGAGGGCGTGCACACCGTCCCCCGATGCCGTGTCCGCGCTCCTGCGGAGCGAGCGCATGATCCGGATCGACCTGGCCGAGATCCCGTCGGACATCGCAGACGGTCTGATCGACGCGTCGTTGGACGCGCCCGTCGATCGCGCCGCGCGGCGTGCGCTGCGTCGAGCTGCGGGCGGGAATCCCCTCTATCTCCGAGAGCTGCTCCGAGGGGGTCTCGAAGAGGGGTGGCTCGCGTACGCGGACGGCCTGTGGCAGCTCACGAGACCACTTCGGCTGCCGTCCAGTCTCGTCGAGCTCGTCTCGGATCGCATCGGAGCAGTCGAGGGCGACGTCGGCGAACTGCTCGACATCCTTGCACTCGCGGAGCCTCTCTCGATCGACCTCTCCGAGCACCTCGTCGGCGGCGACGTCGTCGAACTCGTCGAGACGCACGGCCTCGTGAGCATCCAGCGATCCGCGGACGATCGTGACTTCGTCCGACTTGCGCACCCGCTGTTCGGTGAAGCGCGTCGGGCTGTACTCGGCGCGGCGCGGGCGAGGCGTCTGCGGCGTCGGGCCGCGGGCGCGATGGCCGACCCGGCGCTCGGTCACTCCGGCGACGTCATGCGCCGCGCCGTGCTGGAGCTCGACGCCGGCGACCGGCCTCAGCTCGAGCTGCTGCTCGCGGCAGTCGACCGCGCCGCCGACCTGGTCGACGTGCCGCTCGCGCACCGGCTCGCCACCGCGGCGATCGGGGCCGGTGCCGGTTTCGAGACGCAGGCCTACGTCGCGAACCTCGCTGCTCTGGTGCCCGGCGAAGACCCGGTGGCCGAGCTCGACCGGCTCGAAGCTCTGGCCGGCGACGAGGTCGAACGCGCACGAGCCGCGGCGATGCGCATCGCGCACATCGCCTGGGAGCGCAATGGTCCGCAGGAGGCCGAGGCCGAGCTCCGCCGTGCGCGGAGCGCTCTGAGCGATCCGATCGCGATCGCCCACATCGATGCGATCGGCGCACTCTTCGCCGAGCGGCTCGCGCGATCCGCTGAGGCGAGTGCGACCGCCGAGCGATTGCTCGCCATGCCGGGGCTCGATCGGGACAGCGTCGCGCTCGCCACCTCCGCACTCGTCGCGGCGCGCGCGGGATCCGGCCGGGTCGAGGGACTCGCTCCCTTCATCGAGCGAGCACTCGCGGACAGTTCGACTCTCGCGCGAGGAGCCTTCCGGACGCCGCTCATAGCGTCGTACGCGCTCGGACTCGAGTGGGCGGGGCGTCTGGATGCAGCCGAGCAGACGAAACGCGACCTGGTCGGCGGCCTGCGCGACAGCGGCCCGGTGAGCGCGGTCGCCGCCTATCTGCTGGGCGCCAACGAGCTGGCACGCGGACGGCCCCGCTCGGCTGTCGCGCTGCTGCGGGAGGCCAAGGCGGGGTTGATCTATTTCGGCGGCTGGAAGTACGCGACTCAGATCGCCGTGACGCGCGCTCTCGCGCTGTGCGGCACGCCCGGGGAGGCCGTCGCAGCGCGCGATGAGCTCAACGCCCGGGTACTGGAATCCATGCGTCATTGGGAGCCGGATCGGCTCCTGGCGAACGCGATGGTCGAGGCCCGCCTCGGAGCGGTCGCTGCGGCGATCGCGCTCATCCATCAGGCGGCCCGGTTCGCGAGAGAGCACGGACTGTTCGCCAACGAGGTCATCGCGCTGCAGATGCGGGTGATGCTGGGACGATCCGGCGCAGACCGAAGGCTGTCGGAACTCGCCGGGATCGTGGACGGCCCCCGGGTCGGTCTGGCACTCGCGCACGATCGCGCGCTCTCCACCTCCGACCCGGGAGCACTGCTGAGCGTGTCGGACGCGTGGGACGAGATGGGTGATCAGCTCGCTGCGGCGACGGCGAGTGCACAGTCGTTCCGTCTCGCATCACGTGGGCGGCAGTCGGCCGCCGATCGACGGCATGTTGCTCGGGCCCGCATCCGCACGATGGAGCTCCTCCTGCGTTGCGAGGAGGCCAACACGCCGGAACTGGATCGCTTCGCGCGGCCGTCGCCCCTCACGGACCGGGAGCGGGAAGTGGTGCACCTCGCTGCGACCGGCAAGTCGAACCGACAGATCGCCGGACAGCTGGGCGTCTCCGTCCGAACCATCGAAGGCCACGTCTACCGAGCGACGGACAAGCTGGGGCTCACGCGCGCCGAGTTCTCCCAGTATCACGGCTGACACGGATGCGCGGCGAGGAGCATCGGCCCTAGGTTGTGCTCCAGTCGTCGGCTGCAGCACAGGAGAACCATGTCGGGTTCGTACACGCACGAAACACCCTCCGTCCCTCCGCGCGCGCTGGCGTTCGGGACACCCGAGATGGGAAGGACGCTCCGTCGGGAACGCGAAGCTTTCCGTCGTGGGGGCGACGCGAGCGCCACGCTGCGAAGCATTCTGGACGACGCGGTCGAGCTGAGTGCACTGAGCACTCGAGATGCCGATCGGATCTCGGTCTACGCCGGTCGCACAGAAGGTCGTGAAGGCATTGCGAATCGCTACTACCGCGAGGCGCTGGATGATGCCGAGGCGTCTCCGCTGCTGGGCGTGCTCTTCGGCGTCGCGGCGACGGTCTGTGAGAGCGGGGACCGAGGAGATGAGCCGGGACTGCGGGATGAGGAGATCGCCTCGTTCGTCAGCGGTTGGACGACCTTCGGGCCGGCCGTCGGCACAGGCATGCTTCTCGGAATGGTGTTCGGTCGGTCGGTCGGCGCCCCTGTCGACGAGGGGCGCGCCTAAGTCGCGGGCTCGGACTTCAGAGCCGCGGCGACGAGCGCGAGCGCCTCGTCTGCGTCGAGGCGGAGCAGTCGCACCTGCTCCGCGAACCGCGCCGCGGCGCGCTGGGCCTCCTGCCGCGCGGGGTCGCCGTACAGCGCGACGAACGTGCCGTTGCGTCCGCGGGTCTCGATGACGCGGGATGCCTCCAGCTCGCGGTACGCGCGGGCGACCGTTCCCGGCGCGAGCCCGAGGTCTTCCGCGAGGCGTCGGACCGTCGGAAGCCGCGCGCCGGCGGCGAGCTCGCCGGACGTGACGGCCTCGAGCAGCTGAGCGCGCAGCTGCTCGTACGGCGGCACGGGGGAGCGGGGATCGACGACGATCATGAGGTGCTGCCGGCGGGAACGGGATGGCGGAGCCAATCCGGATAGAGCGCCGCAGGCAGGGGGCGCCCGGTGCTCGCGGGGTAGATGAAGCTGAGCGCGATGATTCCCCACGTCGGGATCTGCGTGGCCCAGCTGCTCCACAGCGTGTCCAGGGGCGTCGTCAGCGAGATGATCGCGAACGACAGGACGAGCCATCCTGCGATCGCGCACGACAGGCGGAGCGACATGATGGTCGCCGCGCGCAGCGCGTCGTCCCACGCGAGTTCGAGCGAGTGCGAGGCCGGCTGCGGCTGATCGAGGACCAGCCGCTCGAGGCGTGGAAGAGCGATGAAGACGCCGGCTGCGACGACGCCGAACACGGCGGCGGCGATCGCGGCGGACGCCTGGACGCGGGTCGGTGCGGCGATCGCGACGACTCCGACGGCAACGGCCGCGACGGCGGCCGCGCCGGCGATCACCCACGGGATCCGGAGGCGCGCCGGACCGAGGTAGTCCGCCGCCGTCATCACCCGCGCCCGCGCGACGCGGGGCGCGTCGGGCGCCGGATGGAAGAGTCGCTCGTGGACGGCGACGATCGTGGTGCCGATCACGTTGCCGACGACGACTCCCGTGAGGAGCGTGTAGAAGATGAAGAAGGCACTCGTCGCGAGCGGTGTGAGCAGGAGCAGGGCGGCCATCGCGGCCCCCGCGACTATCGCCCACGCGCCGGCGATGGCCCGCGCCCGCAGAGCGCGGGCGACCGAAACCCGCGTCTGGTCCGAGCCGTAGGGAAGGCGCACACCCATCGAGAACCGGTCGGCGCGCGCCCGGCCCGAGGACCTGTCCCACATCGCGACCAAGAAGCACACGGCGATGATGGCGACGATGATCGTCAGGACGATGTTCATTCCGCGGGTGATGTCAGGGTAGAGGCCGTCCATCCCTCTTTTGTACGTCGTTTGTATCAATGTGTCAATACAATGCGCCACCGCGCGCCGGGGCCTGCCTCTCCGACCACCGACCTAGACTTGACCGGTCATGATTCGACCCGACTTGAGCCTTCCCATCCCCGAGAACATCGAGGCCGCGCACTTCATCGGCATCGGCGGTTCCGGCATGTCGGGCCTCGCCCGCATGTTCCTCGAGCGCGGCATCCGCGTCTCGGGATCCGACCGTGCCGACAGCCCCGGCCTTCGCCAGCTCGAGGCACTGGGTGCGACCGTCTACGTCGGGCACGAGGCGTCGAACCTCGGCGACGACGTCGACACGGTCGTGCACACGGGAGCCATCTGGCCCGAGAACCCCGAGTTCGTCCTGGCGAAGCAGCGCGGGCTGCACGTCATCCATCGCTCGCAGGCGCTGCACTGGTTCATCGGCGGCCGCCGGCTCGTCTCGATCGCGGGGGCGCACGGCAAGACCACGTCGACGGGCATGGTCGTCACCGCGCTGCAGGCACTCGGAGTCGACCCCACCTTCGTCAACGGCGGCGTCATCGCGCAGCTCGGCGTCTCGAGCGGGAGCGGCGCCGACGACGTGTTCGTCATCGAGGCCGACGAGTCCGACGGCACGTTCCTCCTCTACGACACCTCGATCGCGCTCATCACCAACGTCGATCCCGACCACCTCGATCACTGGGGCTCGCGCGACGCATTCGACGCCGCGTTCGCCGAGTTCGCCAACAGCGCGCGCGAAGCCGTCGTCATCTCGTCCGACGACGAGGGCGCCGTGTCGGTGCGCGCACGCCTCACGCACGAGAACGTCGTCTCGTTCGGAGAGGCGGCGGATGCCGACATCCGCGTCACCGACATCGTGACCGACGGCCCGGTGCGCTTCACCGTGCGCCACGGGGTCGCCGCCGCCGAGATCCAGCTCGCCGTGCCCGGTGCGCACAACGCGATCAACGCGGCGGGCGCGATCGGCGTGCTCGTCGCGCTCGGCCACGGGTTCCTCGACGCCGCTCGCGCGGTCGAAGGCTTCGCCGGCACGGCCCGCCGCTTCGAACTGCACGACGTCGTTCGCGGCGTGAGCGTGTACGACGACTACGCGCATCACCCGACCGAAGTGGCGGCCGCACTCGCCGCCGCACGGACCGTCGTCGGTGACGGGCGCATCATCGCCCTGCATCAGCCGCACACCTATTCGCGCACCCAGGCGATGTTCCAGGAGTTCGCCGACGTGCTCGAATCGCACGCCGACCACACCGTCGTCCTCGACGTGTACGGCGCGCGCGAAGACCCCGTCGAAGGTGTGACGGGCGCCCTCGTCAGCGAGGCGTTCGCCGAGCCCGAGCACGTGCACTTCGTCGCGGACTGGCAGGATGCCGCGGACTACACCGCGTCCGTCGCCCGTGACGGCGACTTCGTCATCACACTCGGCTGCGGCAACGTCAACCTCATCGTGCCCCAGGTGCTCGACGCCCTCGCGCGCACGTCGTCCGCGGGGGAGTAGCCGGATGCGTCGGCCTTCGCCGCTGCCGCAGTCGGCGGTGCCGCGCGCGCCGGCGCCCGAGGTCGACCCCTCGGCGGACGAGCGCGAGGAGTCCCTCGCCGACAGCCCGGCCGCGCCCGACGCCGCGATCACCGAGCCGATCCCGATCATCCGCGATCCGGACGCCGCGCCGGCGCCGGAGACTGCCCCCCTCGCGCCGCCACGGCCGATTCCGATCGCCGTGCCCGACGATGCCCCGGCCGATCCCGCTGCACCGGCGGAGGCCGAGGCGCCGAATCCCGCGACCCCCGTCGGTCTTCGTGCCGTGTGGTCCGCGGCCCGTGCGCGGCGCAAGGCCCTGCGCGCCGAAGTGCGCCGCTTCACAGTGCGCCAGCGCCGCCGGCGGGCGACGTGGATCGGAGTCGCGGCATCCTTCGTCCTGCTCGTGCTCGCGACGCTCGGCGCGGCGTACAGTCCGCTCTTCGCGGTGGAGCAGATCCGCATCGTCGGGGCCTCGCAGCTCGACGCGGATGCCGTCGAGGCCGCGCTCGACGGCCAGATCGGCACGCCGCTGCCGCTCGTCGACGAGAGCGAGGTCAAGGCCGCCCTCGTCACGTTCCCGCTCGTCGAGTCGTACACGCTCGAGGCGCGTCCTCCGCACGAGCTCGTCGTGCGCATCGTCGAGCGCACACCCGTCGGCTACCTGGAGACTCCTGCCGGGTTCTCGCTCGTCGATGCCGCCGGCGTCGTCCTCTCGACCGCACCGACCCCGGGGAGCGAGGGGCCCATGCTGACGATCGCGGGCGGTTCCGACACGCCGGCGTTCGCCGCGGCCGGCGCCGTCATGCGCGCACTCCCCCTGAGCATCCGCGCGCAGGTGACGGCGGTCGCGGCATCCACCCCCGACGATGTGACCCTCACCCTCGGCGGCACGAACACGACGGTCGTGTGGGGGAGCGCCGAGGAGTCGGCGCTGAAGGGCGTCGTGCTCGCCAAGGCGATGGCCGCCCGGCCGCCCGAGACGGTGAGCGAGTATGACGTCTCGTCGCCGCGGGCCGTCGTCGTGCGCTGATCGGCCGGCTAATCCCCGACACGCCCATGTCGCTCCACGGTGTGCGGCGGCATCCGCCTACTTTCGATCTAGGAATTGCATACCGAGCAATTCTTTAAACCTCTACATGAGGTTGAAGGTTGGGTCAGACGGAGGCCGGCATGAGCCAGAACCAGAACTACCTCGCGGTGATCAAGGTCGTCGGAGTCGGTGGCGGCGGCGTCAACGCCGTCAACCGCATGATCGACCTCGGTCTGCGCGGCGTGGAGTTCATCGCGATCAACACCGACGCGCAGGCGCTCCTCATGAGCGACGCCGACGTCAAGCTCGACGTGGGTCGCGAACTCACGCGCGGTCTCGGCGCGGGCGCCGACCCCGAGGTGGGTCGTCGCGCGGCGGAAGACCACGCGGAAGAGATCGAAGAGGCCCTGCGCGGCGCCGACATGGTCTTCGTGACCGCCGGAGAAGGCGGTGGCACGGGCACCGGTGGCGCGCCCGTCGTCGCGAAGATCGCGAAGTCGATCGGCGCCCTCACGATCGGCGTCGTGACGAAGCCGTTCTCGTTCGAGGGGCGACGTCGTCAGCAGCAGGCCGAGACGGGCGTCGGCAAGCTGAAGGAAGAGGTCGACACCCTCATCGTCGTGCCGAACGATCGCCTGCTCGAGATCAGCGACCGCGGGATCTCGATGATCGAGGCGTTCGCGACCGCCGACCAGGTGCTCCTCGCCGGTGTGCAGGGCATCACCGACCTGATCACGACCCCGGGCCTCATCAACCTCGACTTCGCCGACGTCAAGTCGGTCATGCAGGGCGCGGGCTCCGCGCTCATGGGCATCGGCTCGGCACGCGGTGCCGACCGCGCGATCAAGGCGGCCGAGCTCGCCGTCGAGTCGCCGCTGCTCGAGGCCTCGATCGAGGGTGCGCACGGCGTGCTCCTGTCGATCCAGGGCGGGTCCAACCTCGGCATCTTCGAGATCAATGACGCGGCGCAGCTCGTGAAAGAGGCCGCGCACCCCGAGGCGAACATCATCTTCGGAACCGTCATCGACGACACGCTGGGCGACGAGGTGCGGGTCACCGTCATCGCGGCCGGCTTCGACGGAGGCGAGCCGTCGCTGCGGATCGACCCCGTGAACGCCTCGCGCGTCGTGACGCCGCCCGCGCTGCCGTCGACGGACGCGACGGCCGACGACGTCGTGCGCGAGTTCGACACGCCCGAGCCCGTCGCGGTCGCGGCGGTCACCGACAGCGGCTACGACTCCGCGTTCGGCGACGACGACCTCGACATCCCCGACTTCCTCAAGTAACGCTCGATGGACCGCGATCTCGCCGCCCGTCTCGACGAGGTCGACGGTCGCATCGCGCAGGCCGCGAGCGACGCCGGGCGCGATCCGGCGTTGCTCACGCGCATCGTCGTGACGAAGTTCCACTCCGCCGAGCTCGTCCGCGAGCTCGCGGCGCTCGGGGTGCGCGACGTCGGCGAGAACAAGCAGCAGGAGCTCACCGCCAAGCGCGCGGAACTGCCCGACCTCGATGCGAACTGGCACTTCATCGGCCAGATCCAGACCAACAAGGCGCGCGCGGTGCGGGCCGCGGCATCCATCGTCCACTCGGTGGACCGGGCGAGACTCGCCGACGCACTCGATGCCGCCGCACCCGACGACGAATCGGTGCTCGACGTCCTGCTGCAGGTCAATCTCACGGACGACCCGGGACGCGGCGGTGTGGAGCCTGCCGAACTCGAATCGCTCGCCGAGCACGTCGACGGGTGCCGCACCCTCCGGGTCCGGGGAGTCATGGCCGTCGCTCCGCTGGACGAGGAGCCTGCGTCCGCCTTCGCGCGCCTGCGCGCGTACAGCGACCGGCTGCGTGCGGTCGTGCCGGACGCCGATTGGATGTCGGCGGGGATGACCGCGGACTTCGTCGAAGCGATCGCCGCCGGCGCGACACACCTTCGGATCGGGTCGGCAATCACGGGTCCGCGCCCGATGCACGGTTAACCTCGGAACAGACGAGCGATCAGGAGGATGCGATGTCGAACCCGCTCAAGAAGACCATGGTGTACCTGGGCCTCGCCGACGAGGAAGAGGTGTACGAGGAGCAGACGCCGCAGCCTCGCGGACGCCGCACCGAGGCCGTGGTCGAGAAGGCCGCACCCGTGACGCCGATCCACCGGCCGACCGTCGTGCGCCAGCCCTCGCCCACCGCGATCAGCGAGATCCTCACGGTGCACCCCAAGCAGTACCGCGATGCGCAGGTGATCGCCGAGAACTTCCGCGAGGGGATCCCGGTCATCATCAACCTGTCGCAGATGAGCGACGCCGATGCGCGCCGCCTGATCGACTTCGCGAGCGGCCTCTCGCTCGGGCTCTACGGACGCATCGAGCGGGTCACCAGCAAGGTGTTCCTGCTCTCGCCCGAGAACGTCGCCGTATCGGGCGACGGCGCCGTGGCGCAGGCCGACCCCGAGTCGGTTCCGTTCTCGCAGCACTGACCCGTGGACATCGTCCGCCTCATCGCGGCGATCCTCAACGCCGCGCTCGTCATCTACGTCCTCGTGCTGCTCGCGCGGCTGATCCTGGAATGGATCCCGTTCTTCAACCGGGAGTGGCGCCCGCGCGGTGCCGTTCTCGTGATCGCCGAGATCATCTACACCGTCACGGATCCGCCCATCCGCTTCTTCCGTCGCTTCATCCCGCCCCTGCGGGTCGGGGCGATCGCGATCGACTTCGGATTCGCGCTCACGATGCTCCTGTGCTTCGTGCTGCTCGCGGTCACCCGCGTTTTCGCGAGTTCGTGACACGAACCGACCCGACTTCCACACAGGCGCGACGGCGCGACTATGCTTGCCTGATACGGCCCGCCCCCACTGGGCCCGCCACAGACAGCTGCCAGCGACCTGAGCGCTCGAAAGAGGAACCACCATGGCATTGACCCCCGATGACGTCGTCACCAAGCAGTTCCAGCACGTCCGATTCAAGGACGGCTTCGACCCCGACGAGGTCGACGACTTCCTCGACGAGATCGTCGTGGAGTGGCGCAAGGCCCTCGCCGAGAACGAAGAGCTGAAGGCGAAGCTCGCGGCCTACGAGTCCGGCGCATCCGCCCCCGAACCCGCCGCAGCACCGGCCGCGGCACCGGTCGTCGAGACCGCCGCCCCCGAGCCGGTCGTCGCCGAAGCCGCCGCCGTCTCCACGGGCGCCGGAGCCTCTGCCGGCATCATCGAGCTCGCGCAGCGTCTGCACGACGAGCACGTCGCCGAGGGCATCGCCCAGCGCGACCAGCTCATCTCCGAGGCCAAGTCGCAGGCCGCCGCGATCGTGACCGACGCCGAGACGCGCGGCCGCGAGGAGCTCGCGAAGCTCGACCGCGAGCGCAGCGTGCTCGAGACGCGCATCACCGAGCTTCGGAACTTCGAGCGCGACTACCGCTCGCAGCTGCGCAGCTACATCGAGGGCAAGCTCCGCGACCTCGAGACCACCGCGACCTCGTCAGGATCGACCCCGGTCTCTGCCATCGGCCTCTAAGGTCGGCGTGTCCGAACGCCAGCCTCTGCGTCATTCGTCGGCCGGCGCCATCATCGCGGTTCTCGCGGTGCTGGTGCTGGCCGCCGACCAGTTCACGAAGTACCTCGCGCTGCAGAACCTGCCGCTCGAGGAGCCGGTGAAGATCCTCGGCGACTTCCTGATCTTCTACCTCGTCAAGAACCCCGGCGCCGCCTTCTCTCTCGGCGAGGGTGTCACGTGGATCTTCACGATCGCGCTGGCGGTCGTCGCGATCGCGATCGGCTGGCTCGCCGTACGTCGGGTGCAATCGCGACTCTGGGCAGTCGTGCTGGGCCTCCTTCTCGGAGGCGTGCTGGGCAACCTGACCGATCGACTGTTCCGCGAGCCGGGATTCCCCGTCGGTCACGTCATCGACTTCATCAACACCCCGTGGATGATGCCGGCGATCTACAACGTCGCCGACATCTTCATCGTGTGCGACATGATCCTGGTCGCACTGCTCGTCGTCGTAGGAGTGCACATGGACGGAACACGCGAACCCCGCCGGGCGCGCCAGGACGAAGAGACGATCCTGGGCGAGGGAGACGAGACGCCGCCGGACGGTCCCATCGCCGGCTTCGGCGACGAGTTCCCCGTTGCGGATCCGGATGCCGGCATCCCCGCCGATGAGCGTGGGCTGCCTCCGCTCAGCGAGGCGGATCAGCGGGCCGTCGAAGCCGAGGCCGACCGCGAAGCGCGGGGCGAGCGCCGCTCCGACGACTGACATGCCCTCTCGGCTGCTTCCCGTTCCGGACGGGCTCGAGGGCGCGCGCGTCGATCAGGCGCTCGCGAAGATGCTCGGCTTCTCGCGCACCTTCGCGGCCGACGTCGCCGAGCAGGGCGGCGTGCAGCTCGACGGTCGCTCTGTCGGCAAATCCGATCGCGTGACGGCGGGCTCGCTGCTGGACGTGACGTGGACCGACAAGCTCGAGCCGCAGATCGTGCCGATCGCGGTTCCCGAGCTCGGCATCGTCTACGACGACGACGACATCGTCGTGATCGACAAGCCGTCCGGCGTCGCCGCGCATCCCTCACTCGGGTGGGAGGGCCCCACGGTGCTCGGAGCCCTCGCCGCGGCGGGGTTCCGCATCGCGACGACGGGTGCGGCCGAACGCCAGGGGATCGTTCATCGGCTCGACGTGGGTACGAGCGGTCTCATGGTCGTCGCGAAGAGCGAGCGCGCGTACACGGCACTCAAGCACGCGTTCAAGGCGCGCGAGGTCGACAAGATCTACCACGCCGTGGTGCAGGGGCATCCCGACCCGCTCGCGGGGACGATCGATGCGCCGATCGGGCGGCATCCGTCGCACTCGTGGAAGTTCGCCGTGACGCCCGAGGCCAAGGACTCCGTCACGCACTACGAGACTCTCGAGGCGTTCCGAGGGGCATCCCTCCTCGAGATCCACCTCGAAACCGGACGCACGCACCAGATCCGCGTGCACATGGCCGCGCACCGTCATCCGTGCGTCGGCGACCCGCTCTACGGCGCCGATCCGACGCTGTCCGCACGCCTGGGGCTCACCCGCCAGTGGCTGCACGCGCACGAGCTGTCGTTCTCGCACCCGGCCACGGGGGAGTGGGTCACGTTCACCTCGGCGTACCCCGCCGACCTCGCGCACGCCCTCGAGGTGCTGCGGGAGGAGTGACGGATGTCGCATGCCGGTGCCAAGGTGTCGGTATGTCGATCGAGATCCGGCCGGCCGAGACATACGCCGACGTCAAGACGATGGTGGGGCCCAAGAGCCCCGACGCCGATGTCTGCTGGTGCCTGAGCTACCGGCTCACGTCCAAAGAGAACCAGTCGCTGCACCGCAAGGCCCGCGGACGCAAGATGTCCGCGCTTCTCCGGCAGGGTCCGCCCGGAGTGCTGGCGTACGACGGTGACGAGGTCGTCGGCTGGGCGGCGGTGCACCGGCGGGCCGACACGTCGTTCGCGACCAACCGCCGCATCCCGCACGTCGACGACCTCGACGTCTGGAGCATCTGGTGCATCCGCGTGCGTCCGGGGCATCGCGGCGAGGGCATCTCGCACGCGCTCCTGCAGGGCGCCGTCGATTTCGCCCGTGACAACGGTGCTCCCGCGATCGAGGGGTACCCGGTCGACAATCGGGGCGAGAAGGTCGACCTCACGATGGCCTACGTCGGCACGAAGGCGGGATTCCGCAAGGCGGGATTCCGCAAGGCGGCCGACACCGAGTCGGTTCTGAACGGCTTCCCGCGCGTCCTCATGCGCCTCGACCTCTGACCTGGTTGCGACGCCGGTCCGGGTGACATCCCCCACGGACTCCTCGGTCCCGGCGTCGCACTTCCACCGTACGAAGCAGCCTGGGGCGGAGCGGCGGACGCGGCAGGATGCCGTACTCGAGCGCCGTACTTGCGTAGTCGATCGCCGATTCTGCGTGGTCGGATCACGCCGGTGCCGTGCCGCCTTCGAATCGGGTCGGCAGATCCGCGCCGAGTGCGAGGTCGATCCGCCGGCGCATGTCGGCGAGTTCGAGCTCGGGGAGTCCGTCGAGGTCGTACCAGCCGACGTCGGTGAGCTCGCCGTCGGCCGGGTGCGGATCGCCCTCGATCCATTCGCAGCGGAAGACGAGACCGAGATAGTCGCACTCGTCGCCGTTCGGATACGTCACCCTCGGGATCTGGTGCACCCACGCGAGTCGCTCAGCCCGCACCCTGACGCCGGTCTCCTCGAGCGTCTCGCGCACCGCCGCGTCGGCGGGCTCCTCGCCCGGGTCGACGATCCCCGTCGGCGGTGTGAGGGCGCCGTTGTCACTGCGGCGCCCGAGCAGGATGCGACCATCCCGCACGACGATCGCGGTGACACCGGCGAGGAAGAGCGGAGCGTGGCCGATGCAGGAGCGCATCGACAGGACGTAGTCGGGGGTAGGCATCCGGCCACGCTACCCGCACCCGTCCCGACCCCAGTCTCACCCTCAACTCGAGGGTGAGACGACCTCGACGACCCGCGCCGCCCTCGGGCGACCGATGTCGGAGCCGTCCGTAGACTCGATCCGTGGCATCCGACTCCTTCGTTCATCTGCACGTGCACAGCGAATACTCGATGCTCGACGGGGCCGCGCGCATCAAACCCATGGTCGAAGAGGCCGTACGGCAGCAGATGCCCGCGATCGCCGTGACCGACCACGGCAACACCTTCGCGGCGTTCGAGTTCTACAGGACCGCGAAGGACGCCGGCATCAAGCCGATCATCGGCATCGAGGCGTACGTCACACCGGGCACCCACCGATCCGACAAGGCGCGCGTGCGCTGGGGAACGCCCGAGCAGAACGACGACGACGTCTCGGGCTCCGGCGCGTACACCCACATGACGCTGCTCAGCGAGACGACGGCGGGCATGCACAACCTGTTCCGCCTCTCGTCGAAGGCGAGCATGGAGGGCTACTACTTCAAGCCGCGCATGGACCGCGAGCTCTTGCAGACCTACAGCGGCGGTCTCATCGCGACCACGGGCTGCCCCGGTGGCGAAGTCCAGACGCGACTTCGGCTCGGGCAGTACGACGCCGCCCGCGCGGCGGCCGCCGAGTTCCAGGACATCTTCGGAAAAGACAACTACTTCGCCGAGATCATGGACCACGGTCTGTCGATCGAGCGGCGCGTGCAGGCCGATCTGCTCAAGATCGCGAAGGACCTCGACATTCCGCTCGTCGCGACCAACGACCTGCACTACACGCACCAGCACGACGCGGGCAGCCACGCGGCGCTGCTGTGCGTGCAGTCGGGCTCGACGCTCGACGACCCGAAGCGGTTCAAGTTCGACGGTGACGGCTACTACGTCAAGACGCCCGCCGAGATGCGCCAGATCTTCCGCGACCACCCCGAGGCGTGCGACAACACCCTGCTCATCGCCGAGCGGTGCGAGGTCGAGTTCAACACGAGCGCGAACTACATGCCGCGATTCCCGGTGCCGCAGGGCGAGACCGAGGACTCCTGGTTCGTCAAAGAGGTCGAGATCGGTCTCGAGAAGCGCTATCCCGGTGGCATCCCCGACCACGTCCGCAAGCAGGCCGAGTACGAGACCGGCGTCATCCTGCAGATGGGGTTCCCCGGCTACTTCCTCGTCGTGGCCGACTTCATCAACTGGGCCAAGCGCAACGGCATCCGCGTCGGCCCCGGCCGCGGGTCGGGTGCCGGTTCCATGGCGGCGTACGCGATGGGGATCACCGACCTCGATCCGCTGCAGCACGGCCTCATCTTCGAGCGATTCCTCAACCCCGACCGCGTCTCGATGCCCGACTTCGACGTCGACTTCGACGACCGTCGCCGTGGCGAGGTCATCACGTACGTCACCGAGAAGTACGGCGACGAGCGCGTCGCCCAGATCGTCACGTACGGCACGATCAAGGCGAAGCAGGCTCTGAAGGATGCCGGGCGCGTGCTCGGGTTCCCCTTCAGCATGGGCGAGAAGCTGACGAAGGCCATGCCGCCCGCCGTCATGGGCAAGGACATGCCGCTCGAGGGCATGTTCGACAAGGAGCACCCGCGCTTCAAAGAAGCGAGCGAGTTCCGCGCGCTCATCGATACCGACCCCGAGGCCAAGACGGTCTTCGACACGGCCCTGGGCCTCGAGAACCTCAAGCGCCAGTGGGGCGTCCACGCCGCCGGCGTCATCATGTCGTCCGAGCCGCTGATCGACATCATCCCGATCATGAAGCGGGAGCAGGACGGCCAGATCGTCACGCAGTTCGACTATCCGTCGTGCGAGGCGCTCGGCCTCATCAAGATGGACTTCCTGGGGCTGCGCAACCTCACGATCATCAACGATGCTCTCGACAACATCGAGGCGAACCGCGGCACCAAGCTCGTGCTCGAGGATCTCGGACTCGATGACGCGGCGGCGTACGAGCTGCTGACCCGCGGCGACTCGCTCGGAGTCTTCCAGCTCGACTCCGGCCCGCTGCGCAGCCTCATGCGGCTCATGCGGCCCGACAACTTCGAAGACATCTCGGCGCTCATCGCGCTCTACCGCCCGGGCCCCATGGGGGCGAACTCGCACATCAACTACGCGCTGCGCAAGACGGGGCAGCAGCCGATCACGCCGATCCACCCCGAGTTCGCCGAGAGTCTCTCCGACATCCTCGACACGTCCTACGGTCTGATCATCTATCAGGAGCAGGTCATGGCGATCGCCCAGCGGGTGGCCGGATTCTCGCTCGGTCAGGCCGACATCATGCGGCGCGCGATGGGCAAGAAGAAGAAGTCCGAGCTCGACAAGCAGTTCGAGGGCTTCGAGGCCGGCATGAAGGCGAACGGGTACTCCGAAGAGGCCATCACGACACTGTGGGAGATTCTGCTCCCCTTCTCTGACTACGCCTTCAACAAGGCCCACTCGGCCGCCTACGGTCTCGTGTCGTACTGGACGGCGTATCTCAAGGCGCACTATCCCGCCGAGTACATGGCCGCCCTGCTGACGAGCGTCGGCGACTCGAAGGACAAGATGGCGGTCTACCTCAACGAGTGCCGCCGCATGGGCATCAAGGTTCTGCCGCCCGACGTCGGCCAGTCGATCCGCTACTTCGCCGCCGTGGGGGAGGACATCCGCTTCGGGCTCGGCGCCGTCCGCAACGTCGGCGCGAACGTTGTCGACGGCATCGTCGCCGCGCGCGCCGACGACAGCTTCGTCAGCTTCCACGACTTCCTCACCAAGGTGCCCATGCACGTGGCCAACAAGCGGACGGTCGAGTCGCTCATCAAGGCCGGCGCGTTCGACTCGCTGGGCTCGACCCGGCGGGCGCTGATGGAGATCCACGAGGACGCCACCGAGGCCGCCGTCGAGACCAAGCGCAAGGCGGCGACCGGGGCCATCGGGTTCGACTTCGACTCCCTCTACGACGAGGCCGAGGAGATCCAGCCCGCCAAGGTGCCCGAACGCCCCGAATGGACCAAGAAGGACAAGCTCGCGTTCGAGCGCGAGATGCTGGGGCTGTACGTGTCGGACCATCCGCTCGCGGGCCTCGAGATCCCGCTCGCGAAGCACGCATCCCTCACCATCCACGACCTGCTCTCCTCCGAGACGATCGACGACGGAGACCAGGTCACGGTGGCGGGGCTCGTCACGAGCGTGCAGCACCGCGTCGCGAAGCAGAGCGGCAATCCCTACGGCATGATCACCGTCGAGGACTTCAACGGCGAGGTGACGGTCATGTTCATGGGCAAGACCTACACCGAGTTCCAGTCCATGCTGCAGGCGGACTCGATCCTCGTCGTGCGCGGGCGCGTGTCCCGACGAGACGACGGGTTGAACCTGCACGCGCAGGCGGCGTTCTCTCCGGATCTGGGGACGATGGATGCCGCGGGCCCGCTCATGCTCGTCATGCCCGAGCATCGTGCGAGCGAGGCCGTCGTGAACGACCTCGCCGAGGTTCTGCGGCGTCATCAGGGCGATACCGAGGTCACACTGCGCCTCTACAAGGGCTCGGCGGCGAAGGTGTTCGAGGTGCCGATGCCCGTCTCGGTGAGCGCCGACCTGTTCGGCGAGCTCAAGGGTCTGCTCGGCCCCCAGTGCTTGGGCTGACGCTGTTCTCGCGCTGCCGTACCCGAAACCCCTCTGACACACCGCGACCCGCGACCTGGCGCGCATAGGCCCTCCGAGTAGGATCGGCTCCACGCGCCCGAGCCGAAAGGACCCCCATCGTGAGCGACCAGCTGGACGAGACCCCCGCACTCACCGAATTCGACGGCGAGACGTTCGAGACCGTCGAAGAGCCCCCGCAGTACGGTGTCGGGCCCTTCTCGATCCGCGAGGTCGCCCTCGCCGGCGTCTGGGTCGCAGCGTTCGTCGTGTCGTTCTTCCAGGTCGCCGCGTTCATCAGCGGCCCAGGGCAGACTCTCCTGTTCGGCTTCGGATCCGTCTGGACGTCCGGACTCGGCTGGATCCTGACGATCGGTCTGCCGACCGCCGCCGTGTTCCTCCTGGCTCTGCGCCGGCTCTCACCCGATGGCATCCGCCGAGTCGGCTCGCTCGGCATCGACCAGTTCGCGTCAGTCGCCTTCTCGGTGTCCGCCGTCATCTGGCTCCAGCTCGCCTGGGAGACCGTCGCGTTCTCGATCGCGGGCGGTGGCTGGCTCCGGTCGTGGGTCGTCTGGGTCGAGCTCGTCCTCATGCTCATCGGCGTCGTGCTGACGGTGTTCGCTCCGTTCATCCCGCCGTTCGACGAGGACTTCCGTGGTCGTGCCGAGGTTCCCGCACACCGCAACGCGCGCCCGATCCGCGCCGTCTCGCCGCGTCCGGCCCGCGAGCCGCGGCCGGCGCCCGCTCCCGCCGAGGAGTTCGCCCCTCCGGCGGAGTACACCGCGGGCGACGACGCGCAGACCGGCGAGTACGCCCCGTATGCCCCTGTGCAGGAGCAGGCGGCCTATGACGCGAGCACGCAGGGCGAACCCGTCTACACGGCCGAGCCGGTCGACGAGTCGGGCGAGGCGTGGACGCCGCCGCAGACGCGTGGCACCTACGAAGCACCCGTCGAGCAGGCACCCGTGCGGCACCAGGCTTTCTGGGCGCTCGCGCCCGTCGAGCGTGACGTCGTCGACGAGAACGGCGTCCCGCTGTTCCGCATCGGTCCGACCGCGTGGGCGCTCGTCATCGAAGACCACGGCAGCCGCTTCGTCGTGCGCCACGAGGACGGCCGCGTCGGCTACCTGCTCGATGTGACCGACGTCACGCGGGGGTAGCTCTTGCTCCGCACGATCGACCTCCGCGGGCGCGACCTTTCGCCCGCAGAGCTTCTCGCAGCTGTCCCGCGGGCGACCGCCGCGCGCGATGAAGCGCTCGCTTCGGCGGCGCGGCTCGTCGCCGATGTCGCGGCCGATGGCGAGCGCGCGCTGCGCGCGCAGGCCGAGCGCTTCGACGGCGTGACCGATCACGAGATCCGTGTGCCGTCCGAGCACCTCGACGAGGCGCTCGCGCAGCTCGATCCGTCGGTGCGCGCGGCGCTCGACGAGGCGATCTCGCGCGTGCGCGCCGCATCCCGCGCCCAGGTGCCCGCGCCCGTCGTCACCGAGCTCGGGCCCGGTGCCCGCGTCTCGCAGCGCTGGCAGCCCGTGCGCCGCGTGGGGTTGTACGTGCCGGGCGGCAAGGCGGTGTACCCGTCGAGCGTCGTCATGAACGTCGTGCCCGCGCAGGTCGCCGGTGTCGAGCGCATCGCCCTCGCCTCGCCGCCGCAGCGTTCGCACGGCGGACGCGTGCACCCCGTCATCCTCGCCGCCGCACGTCTGCTCGATATCGACGAGGTCTACGCGATGGGCGGCGCGGGCGCGATCGGCGCCTTCGCCGAGGGCGTCGCGTCGCTCGGGCTCGATCCCGTCGACGTCGTGACGGGCCCGGGCAACAACTACGTCGCGGCGGCCAAGCGCGCCGTCGCCGGGCGGGTGGGGACGGATGCCGAGGCCGGCGCGACCGAGATCCTCGTCGTGGCGGATGCCGCGGCCGACGCGCGGCTCATCGCGTTCGACCTCGTGAGCCAGGCCGAGCACGACGAACAGGCCGCGGCCGTGCTCGTGACGGACTCGCCCGAGCTCGCCGGCGCTGTCGACGCCGAGACGCGCCTTGCGGCGACGGCGACGCACCACGCGGCGCGAGTCGCGGTGGCGCTCGCGGGCCCGCAGTCCGCGATCGTCCTCGTCGACGACCTCGCAGCGGCGACGGCGTTCAGCAACGCGTACGCGCCCGAGCACCTCGAGCTGCACCTCGTCGACCCCCGCCCCCAGGACTTCGTGCACGCGGGGGCCGTCTTCGTGGGTCCCGACTCGCCCGTGAGCCTCGGCGACTATCTCGCGGGCTCCAACCACGTGCTCCCGACCGGCGGTCAGTCGCGCTACGCGTCCGGGCTCTCGGCGGCGACCTTCCTGCGGCCCCAGCAGGTGATCGAGTACGACCGCGCGGCCCTCGCCGACGTCCGCGACGCGATCGTGACCCTCGCGGAAGCCGAACAGCTCCCGGCGCACGGTGAAGCGATCACGGCCCGCTTCACCGGCGCGCAGGCGTAGTCTCTTCCTGCCATGCATTGCCCGTTCTGCCGTCATTCCGACTCGCGCGTCATCGATTCGCGCACCAGTGACGACGGCCTCAGCATCCGTCGCCGTCGTCAGTGCCCCGAGTGCGGCGGACGCTTCACGACCGTCGAGACGGCGAGCCTCAACGTCGTCAAGCGGTCCGGTGTCATGGAGCCGTTCAGTCGCGAGAAGGTCATCTCGGGCGTGCGCAAGGCGTGCCAGGGGCGTCCCGTGACAGACAGCGACCTCGCCGTGCTCGCCCAGACGGTGGAGGAGACGCTCCGACAGACCGGCGCCTCGCAGCTCGACGCGAACGAGATCGGTCTCGCGATCCTCGGCCCCCTGCGCGAGCTCGACGAGGTGGCCTATCTGCGGTTCGCGAGCGTCTACCAGGCGTTCGACTCGCTCGAGGACTTCGAGTCCGCGATCGAGGCGCTGCGCGCCGACCACCCGCGTCGCGTCGTGAGCGATCTCGACCGATAATCTGGACGGGATGTATCCCCTCCTCTTCCGCGTCGTGCTCTCGCGCATGGATCCCGAATCCGCGCACCATGCCGCGATGACCGTCATCCGCATCCTCGGCCTTCCCGCGTTCGCGTGGGCCGCTCGAGCGATCGCCAAGCCCGATCGCTCGCTCGAGACGACGGCCCTCGGTCTGACCTTCCCGTCGCCGTTCGGCGTCGCGGCGGGCTTCGATAAGGACGTCAAGGGCGCGCAAGGCCTGTGGGCTCTCGGCTTCGGCCATGTCGAGGTCGGCACACTCACGGCCATCCCGCAGGACGGCAATCCGCGCCCGCGCCTCTTCCGGCTCATCCCTGATCGCGCGGTCGTCAACCGCATGGGATTCAACAACCGGGGAGCGGATGCCGCGGCCGCCCGCCTGCGGCCCCTCCGTGCCCGCGACAACAGGGCCGTGATCGGCGTCAACATCGGCAAGAGCCGGGTCGTCGACGTGGCCGACGCGACGGCCGACTACGTGCGCAGCGCATCGCTGCTCGCGCCCCTCGCGGACTATCTCGTCGTCAACGTCTCCTCGCCCAACACCCCGGGCCTGCGCGGTCTGCAGGCCGTCGAGACGCTCCGCCCGCTGCTGGATGCCGTGCGCGCCGCCGCCGGTGCGACGCCGCTCCTCGTGAAGATCGCGCCCGACCTCGCGGACGACGAGGTCCAGGGCATCGCGCGTCTCGCGGTCGATGCCGGACTCGCGGGCATCATCGCGACCAACACGACGATCTCGCGCGCAGGGCTGCGCACCGACCCGGCAGTGATCGACGCGGCGGGGGAGGGCGGCCTCTCAGGCGCTCCGCTCAAGGCACGCGCTCTCGAAGTGCTCGCGCTCGTTCGTGCCGTCGTCCCACCCGAGTTCTGCGTCATCTCCGCCGGTGGCGTCGAGACCGCCGCAGACGTTCAGGAGCGGATGGATGCCGGAGCCACCCTCGTGCAGGGCTACACCGCATTCCTCTACCGCGGGCCGCTGTGGGCCCGGCAGATCAACCGGGGGCTGAAGCGCTCCCGTTGACCGGGATCGCGATACGGCCTACGCCGGGCGCTGGCCGCGCTTGACCTGAGGCTTCGGCAGGCGCAGGAACCGCATCTGGATCGACCGCATCGCGGCGTACCAGCCGAGGCCCTTCTCGACCTTGTCGCCCCACTTCGCCTTCGTGGCGCGCTTGACGCGGATCGACGTGATGATCATGTCGCCGATCACGAAGAAGATGAAGATCCAGAGGGCGACGAACGACCAGTACTGGATCCCGAGCACGGGGATGAAGGTCGCGACGATGACGACGACCATCGCGGGCATGACGGCCTCGCCGAGGTGCCAGCCCGAGTCGACGAAGTCGCGCACGAACTTGCGCTGCGGACCCTTGTCGCGGGCCGGGAGGTACTTGTCCTCGCCGGCGGCCATGCCGATGCGCGCCTTCTCGCGCTGCGCGTTGAGGTCGGCGCGGGCGCGGGCCTTCGCCTCCTTCGTGTCGGGCACGAGCGGGCGCTTGCGGGCGGCCTCCTGCTCGGCGCGCGAGGGCGTCGCGCGCCCCTTGCCGGACGCACCCACGGGCACGCCGTTCAGGGTCGTCCCCTCGGACGGCGCGTCATTGGGAGCCGGAGCGGCGGGAGTCTTGGCCACGATGATCCTCGGGAGAGCGGGACGGGTTCGCCCTTAAGATTACCCGCATGACCACTGAGCTCTCTCGTCCCCAGGCAGTGCGGGATGCCGCGGCCGCCGCGGTCCCCGCCGCCCTCGCCGATCTCGGCACCCTCGTGCGCATCCCGTCCATCGCGTTCCCGGGCTTCGACCCGGCCGACGTCCGCCGCAGCGCAGAGGCAGTGGCATCCCTCGCCGAAGGCCTCGGCATCTTCGACAGCGTCGAGATCCGCGACGCGGCGATCCCGGGCACGGACGAGCGCGGCATGCCCGCCGTCCTCGCGTCGCGCGCGGCGCGCAACGGTCGGCCGACGATCCTGCTCTACGCCCACCACGATGTCCAACCCACGGGCGACGACGCGCTGTGGGAGTCGCCGCCGTTCGAGCCCACGGTGCGCGACGGTCGCATCTTCGGGCGCGGCGCCGCCGATGACAAGGCCGGCGTCATGGCCCACATCGGCGCCCTGCGCGCCCTGAAGGAGGCGTTGGGGGAGGACTTCGACCTCGGCGTCGCGCTCTTCATCGAGGGCGAGGAGGAGGCGGGCTCGCGCTCGTTCGCACAGTTCCTGTCGGACAACGCCGACGCGCTGCGCGCCGACGTCATCGTCGTGGCGGACTCCGGCAACTGGGACGACAAGACCCCGGGGCTCACGGTGTCGCTGCGCGGCAATGTGCGCTTCACCCTGCGTGTGCGCACGCTCGACCACGCCTCGCACTCCGGCATGTTCGGCGGCGCCGCGCCCGACGCCATGATGGCCACGATCACGCTCCTGGCGACACTGTGGGCGCAGGACGGCTCGGTCGCGGTCGAGGGGATGACGTCGCGGGATGCCGCGACCCCCGAGTACTCCGAGGAGACCCTGCGCGACGAGGCGGGCCTGCCCGCCGGTGTCGAGCCGATCGGGCACGGCAGCATCCTGGACCGCATCTGGAATCAGCCCTCCATCACGGTCACGGGCATCGATGCGCCGAGCGTCGTCAACGCCTCGAACACGCTGAGCCCCGAGATCTCGGTCGTGCTGAGCGCGCGGATCGCTCCCGGGCAGCCCGCGCGCGAGGCGTACGAGGCCCTCGAGCGGCACGTCCGCGCCCACGCGCCGTTCGGCGCCCAGGTCGAGATCATCGACCTCGACCTCGGCGACGGGTTCCTCGTCGACACGAGCGGCTGGGCCGTCGAGACGGCACGCGAAGCCCTCGCGGAGGGCTACGGCGCGGCATCCCTCGACCTCGGCGTCGGCGGGTCGATCCCGTTCATCTCCGACCTCGTGCGCGAGTTCCCCTCGGCGCAGATCCTCGTGACGGGGGTCGAGGACCCGCACGCCAAGGCGCACAGCCCGAACGAGTCCCTGCACGTCGAGACGTTCCGTCACGCCCTGATCGCCGAGGCGCTCCTGCTCGAGAAACTCGACGCGAGGACTCTGTGACCGGCCCTTTGCCAGGATCCCGGCGTAGAATCGAGGCATCCCGTCGCTCTTCCACCGGAGGAACCACATGACCGACACGACACTCGCGACCGAGGTCGCGGCTCCCGCCCACGGCGTCTCGCTCACCGAGGCCGCCGCGCGCAAGGTGCGAAACCTCCTCGAGCAGGAGGGCCGCGATGATCTGCGTCTGCGCGTCGCGGTGCAGCCGGGCGGATGCAGCGGCCTGATCTACCAGCTGTACTTCGACGAGCGCTTCCTCGACGGCGACCAGGCCGTCGACTTCGACGGCGTCGAGGTCATCGTGGACGACATGAGCGTGCCGTACCTCGACGGCGCCTCGATCGACTTCAAGGACACGATCTCCGAGCAGGGTTTCACGATCGACAATCCCAACGCAGCGGGCAGCTGCGCGTGCGGCGACAGCTTCCACTGAGCCGAGAACTTCAGACCGGGTCCGGCCGCTCGTTTCGAGCGCCGGGCCCGGTCTTTTCCTGTCCGAAACGACGCGACAACCTGAGCGGATGGCCTGAATCCGCTGGATGCTTGCTCTAGACTGACGAGAGTCCTGTTCGCGATCCGGAAAGGTGCATCCGTGCCCTCGAAACGCCGCTTCCGCTGGGCCGTTCTCCCCGTCGGGATCGCAACGGCAGTCGTACTGGCGGGGTGCACCCCGACCGAGCTGAACGGCTATCTGCCCGGCTTCCTGGCTGACGAGCCCAACACCACCAATCACACCGGCATGGTGTCGGGCCTGTGGGTCAACTCCTGGATCGTGCTGCTGGCCGTCGGTGTCATCACGTGGGGCCTCATGGGCTGGGCGGCGATCGCCTACCGCCGTCGTCGCGGTCAGAGCGGCCTGCCGGTGCAGCTGCGCTACAACATGCCGATCGAGATCTTCTACACGATCGTGCCGCTCATCCTGGTCATCGGCTTCTTCGCCTTCACGGCACGCGACCAGACGATCCTCGAGACGCAGACCGAGGATCCCGACGTGTCGATCACCGCGATCGGCAAGCAGTGGGCGTGGGACTTCCAGTACGACGGCGACTCCGAAGAGGACACCGTCTGGTCGATGGGCGTCCAGGCCGAGACCGACGACGCGGGCAACATCGTCAGCAAGCTTCCGACGCTCTACCTCCCGGTGGGCGAGACGGTGAAGATCAAGCTGCAGTCGCGCGACGTCATCCACTCCTTCTGGATCATCGACTTCCTGTACAAGAAGGACATGTACCTCGGGCGTGACAACTACTGGTCGTTCACGCCGACCCGCGAGGGCGAGTACGCCGGCAAGTGCGCCGAGCTCTGCGGCGAGTACCACTCGATGATGCTGTTCAACGTCAAGGTCGTCAGCGCCGAGGAGTACGACCAGTACCTCGACTCGCTGCGTGCCGCCGGTCAGACGGGCGACATCAACGACGAATACGACAGGCTGGGGAACCTGCCCGGAACGGACGGCGAAACGTCCGAGGGAGAGCACTGATCATGGCGACGACACTTCCCCTCAACGAGCCGGCCAACGGCCGCCCCACGACGCTGCCGCCGCGCCAGGCCGCTCTGCTCAGCTCCTCGCGGGTCGAGCAGAAGGGCAACATCGTCGTCAAGTGGATCACCTCCACCGACCACAAGACGATCGGGTACATGTACCTCATCGCCTCGGTGATCTTCTTCATGCTCGGCGGCGTGATGGCCCTCATCATCCGGGCCGAGCTCTTCGAGCCCGGGATGCAGATCATCCCCACCAAGGAGCAGTACAACCAGCTGTTCACGATGCACGGCACGATCATGCTGCTGATGTTCGCGACGCCGCTGTTCGCCGGGTTCGCCAACGTCATCATGCCGCTGCAGATCGGTGCCCCCGATGTCGCGTTCCCGCGACTGAACGCCTTCGCGTTCTGGCTCTTCCTCTTCGGCTCGACGATCGCCGTCGCCGGCTTCCTCACGCCGCAGGGCGCCGCGGCGTTCGGCTGGTTCGCGTATCAACCTCTCGCCAGCGCGACGTTCTCACCGGGCGTGGGAGGAAATCTCTGGATGCTCGGCCTCGGCATGAGCGGTTTCGGCACGATCCTCGGCGCGGTGAACTTCATCACGACGATCATCACGATGCGCGCGCCGGGCATGACGATGTGGCGCATGCCGATCTTCACGTGGAACACGCTCATCACGAGCATCCTCGTGCTGATGGCCTTCCCCGTCCTCGCCGCAGCCATCCTCGCCGCCGCCGCGGACCGCGTGCTGGGCGCCCACATCTACGACCCCGCCAACGGCGGTGTGCTCCTCTGGCAGCACCTCTTCTGGTTCTTCGGCCACCCCGAGGTCTACATCATCGCGCTGCCATTCTTCGGCATCGTGTCCGAGATCTTCCCGGTCTTCAGCCGCAAGCCGATCTTCGGCTACAAGACGCTCGTGTACGCGACCATCGCGATCGCGGCGCTGTCCGTCGCGGTGTGGGCGCACCACATGTACGTCACGGGTGCTGTGCTCCTGCCGTTCTTCGCCCTCATGACGATGCTCATCGCGGTGCCGACGGGTGTGAAGATCTTCAACTGGATCGGAACCCTCTGGCGAGGGTCGGTGACCTTCGAGACGCCGATGGTGTTCGCCCTCGGCTTCCTGGTCTCGTTCGTGTTCGGTGGTCTGACGGGCGTCATCCTCGCCTCGCCGCCGTTGGACTTCCACCTCTCCGACTCGTACTTCGTCGTCGCCCACTTCCACTACGTGGTGTTCGGCACCGTCGTGTTCGCGATGTTCGCCGGCTTCTACTTCTGGTGGCCCAAGTGGACGGGGCGCATGCTCAACGAGCGCCTCGGCATGGTGCACTTCTGGATGCTGTTCATCGGCTTCCACATGACGTTCCTCATCCAGCACTGGCTGGGCGTCGAGGGCATGGTGCGTCGCTACGCCGACTACTCGGCGGCCGACAACTTCACGTGGCAGAACCAGATCTCGACGATCGGCGCGATCCTGCTCGGTGCCTCGATGATCCCGTTCCTCTTCAACGTCTGGATCACGGCACGCAAGGCGCCGAAGGTCACGGTCAACGACCCGTGGGGCTACGGCGCATCGCTCGAGTGGGCGACGTCGTGCCCGCCGCCGCGCCACAACTTCACGTCGATTCCGCGCATCCGCAGCGAGCGCCCCGCATTCGATCTCAACCACCCCGAAGCGGGCGTGCCCGTGGGCGTGGGCCCGGCGAAGGATGCCCCCGATGCCCCCGTTGTGGACGCCGAGACGCGAGAGGTCAAGTAAGTGAAGACCAATACCGGCCTCTGGTGGCTGCTGAGCGCATTCTTCTTCCTGATGTTCGTGGTCTACACGATCTGGAACGTGCTCGCGCACTGGGACACACACGCGGCGCCCGACGTCAGCGGGTGGGAGGTCTTCACGCTTTCGACCGAGTGGGTCGGCACCGTCGCGCTGCTCTTCGTGACACTCATGGCGGCGTTCATCGCGTTCTACATCGGGCGCGTGCACAAGGCCCAGCGTGGTGAGCTGCCCGAAGACATCCTGACGGCCGACATCGACGACGGCGACCCCGAGGCGGGCGAGTTCAGCCCGTGGTCGTGGTGGCCCATCGTCCTCGCGGCTTCGGCAGCGGTCGGCATCCTCGGTCTGGCTGTCGGCGTCTGGATGTTCCCGATCGGTCTCGCGATCTTCGTCGTGGCGATCGTCGGCTGGGTCTACGAGTACTACCGGGGCTATTTCGCGCGCTGATCCCGTGATCCGCCTCGACGTCGGTGGCGCTTCGGATGTCGGTGCGCATCGCACGGTGAATCAGGACGCCGCATTCACGGCGCCCTGGGGCGCTGGGGTCGCCGACGGTGTCGGTGGTGGGCCGTCGGGCGATCTTGCGTCAGCGACGCTCCTGCACCGTCTGGTAGCGGGTTCTGCTCCGGGTCTGGATGCCGAGCAGCTCGCTGAGATGCTACGGATCGCGAACTGGGACCTCCGGGCTCGTGTCGAACGAGACGGCTCCCTGCGCGGAATGGCGACCACCTTCACGGGAATCTTCGTAGGCAGCGAGGGTGATCTGCTGCTCGCGCACGCCGGCGACTCGCGCGCCTACCTTCTGCGCCACGGTGGACTGCGTCGTGAGACGCGGGACGACTCGTACGTGCAGGCGCTCGTCGACCGCGGTCTCGTCGCTCCCGAGGCCGCTCAGTCTCACCCGCAGCGCAACATCATCATGTCCTCCTTCGCCGGCGGCGAGGCCGACCAGTCGAGCGTCGCGACCCGCGAGGCGCGCGTCGGGGATCGATGGATGCTGTGCAGCGATGGGCTGACGGACTACGTCCCCGAGCCCGACGTCGCAGGGCTCCTCGAACGTGGAACGCCGAGCGAGGCGGCACGCGCTGCCGTCAACCTCGCGCTCGAGGCAGGGACGCGCGACAACGTCACCGTCCTCGTCTGTGACGTCGTGGAGGGTCCACCGCATCCTGAACGGCCCGTCTTCTACGGGAGCGCCGCGAATCGATTCACGGAGGAACTGGGGAGCGCTTCAGCGTAGGTGTTACGGCCTGACGACCATGACCTGTGAGTCGAAGACGCGGGGGAGGGGACCCTCGTCGTTCTCGGTCGGCTGACCCTCGCGTACCCAGTACTCGTATCCGCCGATCATCTCGCGTACCTGATAGCCGAGCTTCGCGAACGCGAGGGCGCCCTTCGCGCCGCCGTTGCAGCCGGGGCTCCAGCAGTAGACGACGACCGGCACCGCGGGATCGAGTTCGACGGGCGCTCGTGCGGCGATCTCCTGGTGAGGGATGTGCACGGCGCCGACGATGCGGCCCTGCGTCCAGGCATCCATCCCTCGCACGTCGACGAGCACGAACTCGTCACCGCTCTTCTGCGCAGCGTAGACGTCGGAGGCGTCGGTCTCGAGAGCGAGCTTTGCGGAGAAGTACGTGATCGCATCGGTCATGGCTCCACGGTAGGACACGAAAGTGGCGCCCCCCGATTCGGGGAGCGCCACTCTCAGTTCGATTCCTGCCGCCCTTACGAGCCGCCGTCCTTCTCCTTGTTGCGAGGAGGCTTCGTGCCGGGCTCGGGCTCGGGCACGATGACGTTCGAGGGCCGCACGGCGGTCTCGGAGTGCACACCATCGTCGATCGGCACGTGCGGGGCATCCGGAACACCGGCGCGCTCGTGGGCGCCCTGGATCTCGGCGTCTTCCTCGTGCGCGATGTGCTCGAGCTCGTGATGCTGGTGGGCGAGTGCCGCATCGACCTCGGCCTGCGTGACCGGGATCAGGCGGTCTTCGAAGAACCAGCGCGAGACGACGGCACGCACGTTCTCGTGCCACGGGATGCGACCGCGCGAGTTCGGGCGCACGACCAGCGGCTCGTACGTCTCGAAGCCCACGAGCTTCCAGCGCTCGTACTCGTCGACCGGCTGGTGCACCTCGATGTACTCGCCGCCCGGAAGTCGGACGATGCGACCCGATTCGTAGCCGTGCAGCGCGATCTCGCGGTCCTTCTTCTGGAGCGCGATGCAGATGCGCTTCGTGACGAAGTAGGCGATGATCGGCCCGATGATGAGCAGCGCCTGGAGGGTGTGGATGACCCCTTCCATCGTGAGCCAGAAGTGCGTCGCGATGATGTCGGAGGATGCCGCGGCCCACAGCACCGCGTAGAACGTGACGCCGGCCGCGCCGATCGCCGTGCGGGTCGCCGCGTTGCGGGGGCGCTGTGCGATGTGGTGCTCGCGCTTGTCGCCCGTGACCCACGCCTCGATGAAGGGGTAGATCAGGACGAGCACGATGAAGACGCCGATCACGCCGAGCGGGATCAGGATGTTCCACGACCACGTGTGACCGAGGAAGACGCTCTCGAGATGCGGGGGCACGAGTCGCAGGGCGCCGTCGGCGAAGCCGATGTACCAGTCGGGCTGCGTACCGGCCGAGACGGGCGACGGGTCGTACGGGCCGTAGTTCCAGATCGGGTTGATCGTGAACAGCGAGGCGATGAGCACGATCACGCCGAACGTGATGAACAGGAAGCCGCCCATCTTGGTCATGTACACGGGCATCATCGGGTAGCCCACGACATTGCTGTTCGTGCGGGCGGGGCCGCCGAACTGCGTGTGCTTGTTGATGACCATGAGCATGAGGTGCAGTACCAGGAGGCCGACGAGGATCGCCGGCAGCAGCAGGATGTGCAGCGTGTAGAGGCGTCCGACGATCTGCGTGCCGGGGAACTCGCCGCCGAAGAGCAGGAACGAGGTCCACGTGCCGATGAGCGGGATGCCCTTGACCATGCCGTCGATGATGCGCAGGCCGTTGCCCGAGAGCAGGTCGTCGGGGAGCGAGTAGCCCGTGAACCCTTCGCCCATCGCGAGGATGAAGAGGATGAAGCCGATGACCCAGTTGAGCTCACGAGGCTTGCGGAAGGCGCCCGTGAAGAACACGCGGAGCATGTGCACGCCGATGCCGGCGACGAACACGAGAGCAGCCCAGTGGTGGATCTGCCGCACGAGCAGACCGCCGCGGATGTCGAACGAGATCCGCAGGGTCGAGTCGAGCGCCGCCGACATCTCGAGACCGCGCATCGGGAGGTAGGACCCCGTGTAGTGCGTCTCGACCATCGAGGCCTGGAAGAAGAACGTCAGGAACGTACCCGACAGCAGCACGACCACGAAGGCCCACAGCGCGATCTCACCGAGCATGAACGACCAGTGGTCGGGGAAGATCTTGCGGCCGAGCTCCTTGACGAAACCCGAGAGGCTCGTTCGCTCGTCGATGTAGTTGGCCGTGGCGGCGACGAATCGTCCCCCCAGCGGCTTCTCCGGCTGCGACGTCGTGTCGGTCCCGTGCTCTTCAGAGACAGTGGCGGTACTCAATGACGCTCCCAGAAGCTCGGGCCGACGGGTTCGGTGAAGTCGCTCATGGCCACGAGGTAGCCCTCGTCGTCGACTTCGATGGGCAGCTGCGGCAGCGCGCGCGCAGCCGGGCCGAAGATCACCGCGGCGCCGTTGGCCACGTCGAACTGCGACTGGTGACACGGGCACAGCAGGTGGTGGGTCTGCTGCTCGTACAGCGCGACGGGGCAGCCGACGTGCGTGCAGACCTTCGAGTAGGCGACGATGCCGTCGTACGTCCAGTCGAGCTTGTTCGTCTCGGGGTTGAGCTGCTCGGGGAGAAGGCGCATGAGCAGGACGATCGCCTTCGCCTTCTCTTCGAGGTAGCCGTCGTGGTGGCTGAGCTCGGCGAGCGGCTCGGGGATGACGTGCACGGCGGAGCCGAGCGTGATGTCGGCGGCGCGGATCGGCGTGCCCTCGGGGTCGTGCGCGAGTCGCATCCCCTTCTTCCACATCGTGTGGCTGAGGAGGTAGACCGGGTTGCCGCCGTTGGGGTGCTCGGGGGTGTCCTGCGGCGCGAGACCGCGGAAGAGCGCGATGCCGGGGACGATGGATGCCGCGACCGCCGCGATGAGCGAGTTGCGGATCATCGTGCGGCGCCCGAACCCGGACTCCTCGTTGGCGTCCGCGAACGCCTGGACGGCAGCCGCACGGGTCGTGTCACGACCGCGTGTCGCGTGCCGGGGCTCGATGAACTCCTTGTCGGACATGACGGCCTTGGACCAGTGGATGGCGCCGATGCCGATGGCGAGCAGAGCGAGAGCGATGCCGAGTCCGACGAAGAGGTTGTTGTTGCGGATGTCGACGATCCGGCCGCTCTCGATCGGGAAGATCATGTAGGCCGCGACGGCCCAGATCGACGCGGCGACCGAGAGGTAGAAGAGCGTGTAGACGGTGCGGACGGCGGTCTTCATCGCCGCCGGGTCCTTGTCGGTCATCCGCGCGCGGTGCGGCGGCAGCTCCGGGTTGTGCACCGGGTCGGTGACCGCGACGGCGAGCCCGGGGGAGGGCTTCCAAGAAGCCCTCTCGTGCTCGAGCGCGTCATCCTCGTGTGCCATGCTGCTCCTCGTTCGTGCTGTGTTTCGTATCGTTCGTCAGTTGGACTTCGCCGTGATCCACACGGTGATGGCGATCAATGCGCCGATGCCGAAGATCCAGATGAAGAGGCCCTCGGAGACGGGGCCGAGCGAGCCGAGCGAGAAGCCGCCCGGTGATTCGTTCTCTTGGAGGAAGAGCAGCGCGGAGATGATGTCGCGCTTGTCTTCCGTCGTGAGGTTCATGTCGTTGAAGACCGGCATGTTCTGCGGGCCGGTGACCATCGCGGCGTACATGTGCAGTGCGCTCGTGTTCTGCAGGCCGGGGGCGTACTTGCCCTCGGTGAGCGCACCACCCGCGGCGGCGACGTTGTGGCACATGGCGCAGTTGATGCGGAAGAGCTCCGCGCCGCGTGCGACATCGCCCTCGCCGTCGATCGTCTCTTCGGACGGATAGGTCGGGCCGGGCGCCATCGACTGCACGTAGGCGGCCATCGCCTTGATCTGCTCTTCGGTGAACTGCACCGGCTTCTGCGGAGCCTGAGGCCCCTGCATCTGCAGCGGCATGCGACCGGTAGCGACCTGGAACTCGACCGCGAGCTCGCCGACGCCGTAGAGCGACGGGCCGCTCTCGGTGCCCTGCAGATCGAGACCGTGGCAGGTGGCGCAGTTGGCCTGGAACAGCTTCTTGCCGTCTTCGACCGAGAGGGCCGAGGCGACCTGGGTGTCGCTCGTGGCGGCGACCGCCGCAGAGGCGCCGGCGTAGATGCCGCCGGTGAGCAGAAGACCGATGCCGATGAGCGCGGCGGCAGCCCAGGGACTGCGGCGGCCGGCCTGGCGGCGCGTCTTGTGTCGTGCCATGTGGGGGTTCAGCTCCACTCTTATTTCAGGAAGTAGATGACGAGGAACAGGGCGATCCAGACGACATCCACGAAGTGCCAGTAGTACGAGACCACGATCGACGAGGTCATCTCTTTGCGCCCGAAGTTCTTCACCGCGTAGGCGCGGCCGATGACGAGCAGGAAGGCGATGAGGCCGCCCGTCACGTGCAGGGCGTGGAAGCCCGTCGTGATGTAGAAGGCCGAGGCGTACGCGTTGGCCGAGATCGGCATGCCTTCGTAGACGAGCTGGGCGTATTCCCACACCTGGCCGGACACGAAGATCGCGCCGAGCGCGAAGGTCAGCCAGAACCACTCGACCATGCCCCAGCGGTGCCAGAACCGGTTCGACTTCACGGTGTAGGGCTGGAAGCGCTCGGCCGCGAAGACGCCCATCTGGCAGGTCACGGACGACAGCACGAGGATGATCGTGTTGACCAGCGCATAAGGGACGTTGAGCAGCTGCGTCTCTTCGGCCCACAGGCCGGGGGAGGTGCTGCGAAGGGTGAAGTAGATCGCGAACAGGCCCGCGAAGAACATCACCTCGCTGCCGAGCCACACGATGGTTCCGACAGCGACCGGATCCGGTCGCTTCACGGACCGCATCGCCTGAGAGTAGGTCGCTGAGGTGGTCGTCACGCTCCCCATTATTGCCGATACCGCGGCGCGATTTTCGCATCGGCGGGTATCGATTTGGGTTGATGCGAACTTAGGCATGCCTAAGAGATGGCCGAGAATCCGCCGTGCGTCGGCTCGGCGCGGGCTGTACGGCGCCCGCGGCTAGGCTCTGGTGACATGGCGGATCTGTTCTCCTGGCCCGATGTGCTCACGAACCTGCTCGAAGGGCGCGATTTGAGCGTCTCGGAATCGACCTGGGCGATGCGCCGGATCATGGCGGGCGAAGCCACGCCGTCGCAGATCGGCGGGTTCCTCGTCGCGCTGCGCGCGAAGGGCGAGACCGTCGACGAGATCGTCGGATTCCGCGACGCGATCCTCGAGGCGGCGGTCCCGCTTCCGGTGGATGCCGGGGTGCTCGACATCGTCGGCACGGGCGGCGATCGCTTCGGCACCGTCAACGTCTCGACCATGGCGGCGATCGTCGCGGCATCCTCCGGCGTCCCCGTCGTCAAGCACGGGAACCGCGCCGCGAGCTCGTCGTCGGGGTCGTCCGACGTGCTGGGCGCTCTCGGGATCGACCTGACCCTCACGCCCGAATCGGTCGCCGAGACGCTCTCGCGCGCGGGCATCGCGTTCGTGTTCGCGTCCGCCTTCCATCCCGGGTTCAAGCACGCGGGTCCGACGCGGAGCGAACTGGGTGTGCCGACCGTGTTCAACTTCCTCGGCCCCCTGTGCAACCCCGCGCGCGCCGAGGCCAACGCGGTGGGCGTCGCCCAGCTCGATCGCGTGCCCCTCATCACGGGCGTCTTCCGCACGCGCGGCGCGACGGCGCTCGTCTTCCGCGGCGACGACGGCCTCGACGAGCTCACGACGACGGGCCACAGCCGCATCTGGGAGGTCAGTCGCGGCGACATCCACGAACACGACCTGGACCCGCGCGACCTCGGCATCCCGCTCGCCGACATCGACGATCTGCTGGGCGGTGACCCTGCGCACAACGCCGACGTGGTGCGCCGCGTGATCGGCGGCGAGACCGGGCCCGTGCGCGACATCGTGCTGCTCAACGCGGCAGCAGGGATCGTCGCCTATCGGCTGTTCCGGGACGCCGCGCAGGTCCAGCGGCCCATCGTCGAGCGGCTCGCGGGGGCGATGGCGGATGCCGCGGCATCCATCGACGACGGTCGCGCGCAGCGCACACTCGACCAGTGGGTGGCCGTGACGCGGGAACTGTCGCGCTGACGCCCGTGATCGGGCGCGTTTTGCACGGCGCGGCGCCCTTCCGCTCGTGTCGGGCGCGCCGATAGCGTGACGGTGACAGGTTCCCGTTCCGCGAGGAGGACGCCATGACCGACATCACCGCTTCAGACACCGCAGCCGCCGTCGAGCCGCCTGCACGCTCTCTCGGGGCCGTCAAGGTCGTGGGGATCCTCGGCATCCTCGCCGGCATCGTGCTGATCGTGGGCGGCATCGTCGTGTGGATCATGGTGTCGTCGCAGCTGCGGGCCGAGAACATCACGATCCCCGACGACGCGATGGCGTTCCAGGGCCAGATCGTGCAGGGGCCGTTCACGGCGTATGTGCAGGCCGACATCATCCAGCATCACGCGCTCGCGCTGTCGGACGGCAAGACCTACGCGGAGCTGCCGATGGAGGACCCGGTGCGGGCGACGCTCATGAACGCCTCGTTCCTGCGCGCTTCCCTCTTCACGTCGGTCGTGTCGTTCGGCGTCGCCTTCTTCGCGATGGGGATGGGCATCCTGTCGATCCTCTTCGGCTGGGCGCTGCACCGCCTCGCGAGTGCGCCGGTCGTCGTCAAGCGCGCGCGCCTCGCCGACGCGTAACCTGCGGGGATGGACCCGCACGAGGCGCTCTCCGAGATCGCGACGCTGCTCGAACGTGAGCGTTCGTCGCGCTACAAGTCGAAGGCGTTCCGTGCAGCGGCCGATGCGATCGAAGGGCTGAGTGACGCGGAGGTGCGGGATGCCGCATCCCTCCGCCGTCGCAAGGGCATCGGCGATTCGACGTTCGCCGTCATCCAGCAGGCGCTCTCGGGCGAGGTGCCGGGCTATCTTGCGGACTTGCGGGAGCGGGCCGGGGTGCAGCGCTCGTCGACCCTGCGTGGCCTGCTGCGGGGCGACCTCCACGCGCACAGCGACTGGTCGGACGGCCTGACCTCGATCGATCTGATGGTCGATGCAGCCCGTGCGCTCGGGCACGAGTACCTCGCTCTGACCGACCATTCCCCGCGGCTACGCGTCGCGAACGGCCTGTCGGCGGAGCGACTGCGCGCGCAGCTGAAGGTCGTCGCGGACATGAGCGGCGACGGATTCACGCTCCTGTCGGGCATCGAGGTCGACATCCTGGACCACGGCGAGCTCGACCAGGATCCGGATCTGCTGGACGAGCTCGACATCGTCGTGGCCTCCGCGCATTCCAAGCTCCGCATGGAGCGCGGGCCGATGACGCGGCGGCTCGTGAAGGCCGTGTCGAACCCGCGGGTCGACGTGCTCGGCCACGTGACGGGCCGCCTCGTCGAGGGTTCGCGGGGGACGCGCCCGCCGTCGACGTTCGACGCGCGGCCGGTCTTCGCCGCCTGCGCCGAGCACGGAGTGGCGGTCGAGATCAATTCGCGACCCGAGCGTCAGGATCCCCCCGACGATCTGATCGCGATCGCGCTGGGCGAGGGATGCCTGTTCTCGATCGACTCCGATGCGCACGCGCCCGGGCAGTTGTCGCTGCTGGACTACGGCGCCGAGCGGGCGGAGCGGGCGGGGGTACCGGCCGAGCGGATCGTCACGACGTGGCCGCTCGACCGACTGCGGGAGTGGACGCGCCGTCCCCGCTAGGACGGCGCGTTCGCGCGCAGCACTTCGAGCCGCGCGCGGTACTCGACCTCGTCGATGTCGCCCTGCGCGAACCGCTCGGCGAGCGTGCTCTCGGCCCGACGACCCGGCGTCCGGCGCCGCTCGGCGGCCGCGTGACGCCAGCGGCGGCCGAAGATCGCGAACAGCAGGGCGACGACGGCGATCCAGAACAGCGGGATGAGCAGGAACCACAGGCCGGGTCCCGGACCCCAGCCCCAGGGGCCGTGCGGGTGAAGGGCGACGGCGGTGAGAACGTCGGACATGGGCTTTCCTCTCGGTGTGCCCCGGCGGTCGCCGAGCGCATCACCAGTCCACCCGACCCGCGGCATCCCGGAATCCGCCCGTCGGCGTGAATCGCTCTGCTCCCGGTGGAGTACGAGGTCAGTCGGCGCGCCACCCCGGGGTGACGAGGCCGGCCTCGTAGCCGATGACGACGAGGGCGGCGCGATCGCGCGCGTGGAGCTTCTGCATGACGCGGGAAACGTGGGTCTTCGCGGTCAGCGGCGAGAGGAACAGCCGCTGGGCGATCTCGTCGTTCGTGAGCCCCTCTGCGACAAGGCGGAGCACGTCGACCTCGCGTTCGGTGAGCGTCTTCAGGAGGTGCGGATCGGGCGCATCGCGCATTCCGGTCGCCGCGCGTTCGAGGAGTCGTCGCGTGATGCCCGGCGAGAGCAGCGCGTCGCCCGCCGCGACGACGCGCACGGCGCGGATGAGGTCGACGGGCTCGGTGTCCTTCACGAGGAAGCCGCTCGCACCGGCGCGGATCGCCCGCGCGACGTACTCGTCGAGCTCGAAGGTCGTGACGATCACGACCCTGGTGCGGGCGAGCGCGGGGTCGGCCGCGATCTGCTCGGTCGTCCACAGACCGTCGCCGTCCGGCATCCTGATGTCGATCATCGCCACGTCGACGGGCGTCGTCCGCAGGATCCGCAGGAGCTCTTCGCCTCCGGATGCCTCGGCCACGACCTCGATGTCGGGCTCCGAGTCGAGGAGCGCGCGGAATCCGGCCCGCACGAGCTGGTGGTCGTCCGCGAGCGCGACCCGGATCACGCTGCGCCGTCCCACGGGATCCGGGCCGTCACCACGGTGCCGTTCGGTGTGCCCGGCGTGACGGCGAGGTCGCCGCCGGCGAGCTCGGCGCGTTCGCGCATTCCGCGGATGCCGGCGCCCTCGCCGCCGTGCACGCCGGTGCCGTCGTCCGTCACCGAGAGGACGAGCGCGTCGTCGCGGTGGTCGACCACGACGTTCGCGCGGGTAGCTGCGGAGTGTCGCACGACGTTCGTGAGCGCCTCCTGCGCGATGCGGTAGGCGGCCGTCTGCACGGCACCCCGCGGGCGCTCGTCCGCGAGGCGGTCGTCGAGTGTCACCGTCAGCCCGAGTCCCGTGCGCTGGGCCACGAGCGCAGGAAGCTCGGCGAGCTGCGGCTGCGGCGTGAGCGGCGCGGTCGCGGGCGCGCCCGCCGTATCACCACGCAGGAAGGACAGCACGCCGCGCACTTCGTCGAGACCGGTCGCACTGAGGCTGCGGATGCTCGCGAGGGCCTCGCGCGCACGCTCCGGCTCGCGGTCGAACAGGTGCAGACCGACGCCCGACTGCACCGCGATCTGGCTGAGCGAATGCGCGAGCACGTCGTGCAGCTCGCGAGCCATGCGGGCGCGCTCCTCCTGCTCGGCGACGCGGCGCCGCTCGGCGAGCTGTGCGCGTCGCTCCGCCCCGTGCTCGCGGCGGCCCGGATTCCCTCGCCGATCGCGAAGCAGAGCGCCAGACCCAGCGTCGTGAGGGCGACGCGGAACGGATGCCACGTCATCCCGATCGCGCCCGCGGCGACGATCGTGGCGAGCCAGGCGCTGCCGACCGAGATGAGGGCCCAGAGGCGCGCGCCGCGCACGACGGCTCCGACGATGGCGAAGGCGAGGGCGACGAAGGGCGGCCCGGCTTCGGGGGCGACGAACAGGTCCAGGGCGGTGAGCGCGGCGACGACGGCGACCGTCGGCCCCGGGAATCGGCGCGCGGCGAGAAGGGCGAGGGCGGATGCCGCGGCCAGCGCGAGACTCGCGGACGCCGCGGCGGGGGGCGTGCGGGTCCACGCCGCGATCGCGACGGTTCCGCCGACCTGGATCAGGAAGGCGAGGGCGACCGGGAGGTACAGCGTGAGCCCGGGCGGCGGTCGGAATCGGGGCTCGCTCTCGATCGCGTAGGGCCCCGACATGCGGACGAGCCTACGCCCGGGTTCGCTGAGCGTCGTCTGAGCCGGGGAGTGCTCGCGCCTACTCCCGCGGGAGTAGGCGCGTCCGCGCGGTGCGCGCTGCGAGGGTCGCGAACGCCTCGACGAGCGCGGGCAATGCCTGTGCTGCGCTCGAGCACTAACGATCGGTTCTCGGCGGCCATCTCGCCATCACGACATATCAGGAACTCGGGATGCCGTCGGAGGCGCCGGGCGCGTCGGGGGTGGTGTTCGGACTTCTGGTCGCGCAGAACGGGTTCCGGATCATGGCGTACGACGTCCCGGGCTCATCCCCGAGTGGTTCCGTAGGGGCGGGGTCGGCTCGACGTGAGAACGGGATGACGTTCACAGATCAGCCGTTTCTTCGTGTCGGTATCGGGCGAGACACTCGACGACGTGACGACCTTGTGGAACGGTCTGTCGGAGGGGGCGACGGTCGTCGAACCCTTGGCGGCGTCGGCGTGGAGTGCCCGGTTCGGGATGCTCACCGATCGCTTCGGCGTGACGTGGACCTTCGGTGTCGTCACGGCGTGGTCGGTGCGCTGTGCCCGCAGTGGATGGCGTGCGCCGCGCGCGGTGCGCCCGGCGGCTCTCGCGTGTGAGCGCGGTGGCCGCCGCGTGCCGCCACGATGCCCTGGGCTGCCTGGCGCGCCGACCGGATCTGGCGGTGCCGGCAGGAAGCGGGCGAGTGAAATCAGACGCGCGGAGGTGGAGCGTTCGAACCCTCCTCCGCAGGCGGATGATGAGCTGCCCGGAACGATCGTTCGAGTGCCATCGGGCGTGGCGCGCGGCGGTGCGGTTCGGCGCGGCGCGCGGCGGGCCGGTCGGAACGGTGGCGCGCGGCTACGCGATCGGGGCCGTTGCGCGCGTGGGATCACGGCCACGTTCACGCGGTCAAACCTGATGGGTTGACCGTACGGCTCGACAGAGCTGATCGATAAGAACGGATCGATCAGAACGGCGGTGGGTCGTCTTCCGTGCCCGGAGTCGCCTTCCCGTGGCCGGAGCTCGGAACGAACCTCACCGTAGGCGGGGGTCGGTCGATGTAGATGCGCCGGGTCGGACTCGTCCACTCGAGGACGCCGCCGCCCACCTGGCGGACCGTCCAGGCCGACTCGTGTTTGAGGGTGTGATGGCGTCGGCAGAAGTGCGCGAGGTTGCAGTCCGTCGTAGCGCCGCCGCGCGCTGCGTCGACAGTGTGGTCGATGTCGCAACGGTGCGCGGGTCGGCGGCAGCCGGGGAACCGGCAGTGCTCGTCTCGGGCTGCGAGGAAGCGCACGATCGCGGGGTTGGGTCGGTAGCGATCCACAGCGAGGACGTCCCCCGTGAATGGGTCGGTCAGTACGCGGTCCCAGCCCGGCGCGTGTCCGGCCAGGCGTCGTGCCGATGCGAGGTCGATGGGCGTGGAGCCCGCGATGATCGCCGGACCGGCGTCGCGTCCTGCGAGCGCCAGGGCGGGAATCGTCACCTGAACCCTGGCCGCGATTGCGGCGAGACCGTCACCGTGCGCGACCGGCGAACCGCCGAGCAGGGTGTCGCACAGGATGTCGAGGCGCAGCTGGTCCATCGTTCGCGAGTCAGGCGTCTGATCGGCTGGCGCGGGAGGTCCACCGGTCACGGATCGCGCTCCGGTGACGACTTCCAGACGTCCGAGAGAGTCCGCTGACGACGCCTCGTCGTCCGGGGGTGCGTCGGTCGGGCATCCGGCTTCGGTGTGCACGTCAGCAGGCCCGCGCGCATTCGGGGAAGACGAATCCTCGCACCGATCCGCGTCCGACACGTCGGCAAGGGGAGGGCGATCCTTGACCGCACGGGCCATCTGCGTGAGGCGGTCGACGATGCCGTGGGCGAGCGGAGCACTCATATCGGCGGTCAGACGCGCCATGCCATCGCCCCGATCCGTGACCCGCACCATGTGGCGGGCCTCGGCATCCGTCATCCGGTCCTGCACGCCTTCGGGGTCGATCTTGGCGACAATCGCACGGGCGATCGCGCGCAGGCGCGGTGCGGATTCGGTGTCGGCGATGCGCAGGATCTCCTGTTCGAAGTGTGCCCGGCGGTCGTCATCGACGATTCCCGCGCCCGCGTCGAGGATCGCCGACACGTGTGCGGAGTCCACGCGACCGCTCTCCCACGCATGCAGGGTCGCCGGGAAGCGGGTGACGAGCGTCCACGCGTCGCCGATGCGCCCCTGGATCGCGCGATCGCTGACCCGCATCGCTGTGCCGAGCTCGGCGCTGACTTCGCGCAGCGGCAGATCGGCTCGAGAGCGGCGGCCTTCGCGACGAAGCTCGTCGGATCGGTTGGTGACGAGGTCGGCGGCTGAAGCGAGGAGTCGAGCCTCTCGAGCCTGCAGAGCGGCGATCGAGGAGCGCACCTCGACCACGTCATCGACGAGGTCGCTCAACGCCGACCACTGCGGCGGCGGAGGGGTACTGCTTGCGCCCATTGCGGCTCCAGGTTCGAGGCTCGGTCAACGAGCGAATCGATCGGCGCGACGGGCACTTCGCGTACCTAGAGACTAGTACATAAATTCGAGACTTGTCAAGCTCGCGGAAAAGAGGAATCCTCAGACAGTCCGCGGTTCAGCCGACGGAGTCGAGAGCCTCGACCAGTCGCGTCATCGAGGCGCCGAGGGCCCACTTCTCGGCGAGGGCCGCGGCATCCGTCTTCTGATCCTCGGTGAGGGGATGAAGGCGGGAGTCCACCGTCGGCAGATCCAGATCGCGTACGACCGCCACGACGGTCGGTGCGACGGCGAGGTAGGGGCGGCCGGCGTCGAGCTTCGCGCGGACGCCGGCCGACATGCCCTCACCCGTCTCTGCGGCGGAGAGGATGCCGGCGAGATCGCCGTGCGCGGCCAGCAGGCCGGCGGCGGTCTTCTCTCCGATGCCCGCGACGCCCGGGAGTCCGTCGGACGAGTCTCCGCGCAGCGTCGCGAAGTCGGCGTACTGGCTCGGCAGGACGCCGTACTTGGCGACGACCGAGGCATCCGTCAGCACCTCGAGGTTGCTCATGCCGCGCGCCGTGTAGACGACCCGCACGTCACGCGCGTCGTCGATGAGCTGGAACAGATCACGGTCGCCCGTCACGACGTCGACGGGCATCGTCGCGGTCGTCGCGAGGGTTCCGATGACGTCGTCCGCCTCGTGCTCGGCTGCGCCGACGATCACGATGCCCGCGGCCGCGAGCGCTTCGCGGATGACCGGGATCTGGATCTCGAGGGGGTCGGGCACTTCTTCGACGTCGGGGCCGCCCGCGACGACCTCGGCGACGCGGTGCGTCTTGTAGGTCGGGATGAGGTCGACGCGCCACTGCGGCCGCCAGTCGTCGTCCCAGCACGCGACGAGATGCGTCGGCTCGTACATCGTCACGAGCTTCGCGATGATGTCGAGGAACCCGCGGACGGCGTTGACAGGTCGTCCGTCGGGGGCGCGCACGGTGTCGGGCACGCCGTAGAACGCGCGGAAGTACAGCGAGGCGCTGTCGAGGAGCATGAGACGGTCGGCCATGACGACAGTCTGGCAGGGCTGGCCGACGCGTTTCGCGGCGCTGTAGCGCCATCCTCGACCGGGGGTCGCGATCCGCGGTCATGGAGCGCTCGTGCAGCAGATTGCGCCCCTCACTTCGCCGGCCCGGAAAGTGGGGGCGCGAATTTCGGTCACGCGGCGGTCGTCGCCGCAGTTTACGGGCGACATGGGCGGCACGCGGTTCGACGTCGTCGGCTCGCCCCTGCGCGCGGGTGCGGACTGATCAGCAGCCGGGACCGCGCGGATTCTCGGCGCACGACGCCAGCACGAGCGCTGTGCGCGCCTCGAAGATCCGGATGCTGTGGCCAGACGTGGATGCCGTGACCTGACCGATGACCGGGCGCCAGTTCCCCGTGCCGAAGTCGACTGCCGCGTCGTACAGCACGCGCACGGATGCCGCGTAGGTGCCGTGTTCGCGGTAGGCATGGCTCGTCGCGGTCGGCGTGAACTGCGCGGCCCCCAGACGTGCCCACGTGACGCCTCCGCTCGCCGAACGCTGCGTCGCACCGTCGCCGTAGTCGAAGACGAAGCCCGCCGGCACGAACCGCACGGTCACCGGGAAGCCGAGCAGGTCGCCGGAGATGTGCTGGACGGATGCCGCGGCCACGAGATTCGTCGGAAGCCCCGCCACCCCGAGCCCGGCGGGCTCCGTTGCAATGCTCGGTGCTGCCGGGCGGAACGAGACGAGGTCCTCGGCGTAGACCGTGGGGAGCGCGCCGACCGCGTAGCCGCAGCGGTTGTCGAGCTGGTCGTCGCACGTGTCGCGGCCGGGAATCGGACGCGGGCTGGGGATGCCGGGCCCGTTCGATCCGGATTCCGAGCCGGCGTCGGGCCCCGCCCCCGGAGTCGAGGTCGAACCTGTCACGTCGACGTGATCGCCGCCGTTGGTGGTGCTCGCACAGAGGCCGGATGACACCTGGACTGCGCTGCAGGGCTCGGCGGCGTGAGTGGACGACGAGACGCTCAGCGCAAGCGCAAGAGTCAACAACGTCGCTAGCACTCTGCACCGGCTTTCCCCGGCTCCACGAAGTCGATGATGAGCGCGGTCTCCGATGACTTAGATGGAGCGAAGCTGACCTGGATCGATTGGAGGGTGGCCCGATCGGGTGGCAGTACTGACCTGCCCGAGGCATCGATGATGTCTACTCCCTCAGAGAGCAAGCACACGTCCGCGGTCAGCTCGAGCGGTCGGAGCGTCGCGCGACTGAAGTCGATGGCCGTGATGGTGCTCTTACCTCGCAGGGCGTATCCCTCTGCGTGGAGCTCGGAGAACGTCCCACGATCGCTCGCATTCAATTCCCCGGTAGTCCAGGCATACACGGCCTCGAAAGTGCTCGGGTCGGCCAGATCGACCTGGTTCAACGCATCCACATACGCCCGATACGTCTCTTCCGCCGCGGCGAACGCCTCTTCCTCCGTCGCGAACGTCGCGATGGTCGGCGACGAAGACGGCACGGAATCGGCAGCCGCGCTGCACCCCACGAGTGCAGACGCCGCGAGCGACAAAACGGCGAGAGACCACAGCATCCGGAACTTCACGCCGACAACCGTAAGCACCGGGCACGTGAACCGTCCGCGATTTATCCACACCGACGCCCCTGTGCAGAAGAGGACCTTCCTGCCATTCTTGCCCCATGAGCATTCGCCGCATCGCCGCCGTCGCCGTCCTCGCCGTCGCCTTCGCGCTCACCGCCTGCACGTCCGCGGGCACGCCCGTCATCGCCCCTGTGACGATGGACGTGAACGACCTGCAGGGCGCGACGGTCGACCTCAAGGTCGGGCAGGTGCTCAACATCAACACCGGCAGCCTCGCGGTGACGAGCTACAGCGGCGAGGTCGAAGACACGAGCATCGCCGAGTTCGTGAAGGGCTCCGACACGCAGGACGCCCAGTTCAATCCCGGTGTCAAGGGTCTCGCCGAGGGATCGACGAAGGTCGTGCTGTCGAACAGCGACGGCGGCATCGAGGACGTCACCTTCACAGTGGACGTCACGTCCTGACGAACCGCGGCCCCGAATAGCCGTCGCGCGAGACGGTCTCGGTCCACATCGACGCGGGCCGCACCCACAGCCCGCCGTCGCCGGAGACCGCGCGATACACGACGTGCTCCTCTTCGGTCTCGCTGTGGCGCGCGACGCCGATGACTTCGTACTCGGCGCCCTTGAAGTGCCGATATCTGCCGGGTTCGATCATTCGCTCAGTGCCTCGTGGATTCGTCTCAGGTCTTCCAGCATGGATCCGATGAGCATCCAATGCTCGGAGTTCGGTGCCCGCACGTCCACCGGCCGCGTGAGCGCCGGCAGTTCGTCGGGCTCGACGGCCGCGCCACCTCCGACGATCCGCACGTCGTGCGCCGCGCGGCGCAGCTGCTCGGCGATCGCCTGGACGACCGGCTCATCGGTGACAGACGGGTCGTAGTGGTCGGCGAAGGCGCGCGTCATGCCGATGGTCTGCGTGACGATCGGTGCGAAGCGGTCGAGCTCCGCCCGCAGCGCCGCGAGTTCGCTGCGATGCGCGCGCCGGGGGTTGAGAGTGAGGGAGTCGGATGCCTCGGCCAGCGCGGCATCCGCCTTCTCTCTCATGGGCTTCATGAGTCGCGCCTCGAGCAGCAGCTCTTCGACCTGCGCACGCGAGCGGGGCGATTCGAGCGCGCTGGCAAGCCGTTCCAGCGACGCGGCGAGCTCCGCCGCGAGCCCGTCGACGGCGTCACGCGCCGGGGAGACGGCGACGGGCGGCACGATGACGAGGTTGACGACGATGCCGATGGCCGCGCCCAGGAGCGTCTCGAGGATGCGGTCCAGCGCATAGCTCGGCGTCGTCCCGCCGAGGGCGAGGACGAGCAGCGCGCTGATCGCCACCTGATTGGCGGTACCCGGCGTCATCCGCAGCGCCCACGCCACGAGCAGCGCGATGACCGTCGCGAGCAGGATCACCCACGTCGCGCCGCCGAACGCGATGCCCAGGGCGGACGCGATGACGACGCCGGCGATGACCCCGATGGAGCGTTCGAGCGCCTTCGTGAGCGACTGGTTGACACTCGGCTGCACGACCAGCAGCGCCGCGATCGCGGCGAAGACGGGAGGCGGTCCCTGGATGAGCCAACCTGCGAGCAGCCACGCCGCGATCGTCGCAGCCGCCGACTTGAGCACCTGCAGGAACGGCGACCGGCGCGGCGCGCGGAGAGCGGCGGTCATGCGCATGGGTCGAGCGTAGCCGCGCGGTCCGCGGCGTCGGGAGCGGGGCGGCTACCCCTCCATCTCGTCGATGTAGCGACGCACCACCGGCCACGCGCCCTCGGACGAGTTCGACAGGATCGTGACGGTGAGCCCGGTCTGGGGGTCGTGACGCGTCCAGGCAGAGACGCCGGCGTCGTATCCCGTCAGGATGAGCCCTGGTCCGTCCTCGTCGAGGTAGAGGCCGAGGCCGTAGCGCAGGTCTTCGTCCTCGTCGACGTTGCGCGGTGCCGTCATGAGGTCGCGGGTCGCGGCATCCACGATCCGTCCGCCGACGAACGCGCGCCAGAACGTCGAGATGTCGGATGCCGTCGTGAACGCGCCCCCGTCGCCGCTGCCGCGGATCGGCAGGTGCAGCAGGTTGGTGCGCAGCGACGCGGGATCCTCGTAGAGATAGCCGAGCGCCGCGTCGCCCGGCAGCTCGTCGGTGCGCAGGTACCCCGTGTGCGGGAGACCCGCGCGGTCGAGGACCCGCGCCTGCACGAGCTCGTGGAAGGGCGTCCCACTCGCGCGCTGCGCGACGAGGGCGAGGAGCATGAAGCCGCCGTTGTTGTACTGGAACGTCTCGCCGGGCGGGGTCTTCTGGGGGAATCCGTCGAGCATCGGCACGAACGCCTCGACGTCGGTCAGCGTGTGCACCGGCAGGGTCAGGACGTAGTCATCCACCTCCCAGTCGGCCTCCTCATCGAGGTAGTCGCCGATGCCCGAGGTGTGGGCCAGCAGCTGCTCGATCGTGACGTCGTCGTCGACGAGCGGCAGATCCGAGCCGAGCACGGAGCGCACGCGCGTGTCGAGTGACAGGAGGCCGTCCTGGACGAGCGACATCACGGCGATCGCCGTGAAGCCCTTCGAGAGACTCGCGACCGCGAAGCGGGTCTCGGTCGTGTTCGGGATCCCGTGCCCGCGATCGGCGAGACCGTAGGCCCCGGCGAAGACGGTCTCGCCTTCGACGTCGATGCGGATCGTGCCCGACATGCCCTTGCCGCGGGCTGTCTCATCGAGGGCGGCGCCCAGTTCGTCGGGGGTCATGCCGCCAGGGTACGCCTGGCCGTAGGCTCGATGCATGCTCGCCACCGTCATCCACGCCGCCCACGACATCCGCGTCGAAGAGGTTCCCGATCCCGTGCTCTCCACCGGGGGCGACGCGATCGTGCGGGTCGTCGCGGCGTGCGTGTGCGGTTCGGACCTCTGGCCCTACCGCGGCGTCACGCCGACGAACGAGCCGCACCGCATCGGCCATGAGTTCGTCGGCGTCGTCGAGGCCGTCGGCCCCGATGTCGAGCTCGTCAAGGAGGGCGATTTCGTCATCGCCCCCTTCTACGTGTGCGACGGCACGTGCCTCAACTGCCGCAACGGCGTCTCGACCTCGTGCCTCGGCGGCGGATGGTGGGGGAGCGACGACCGACTCGGCGGGTTCGCCGACGGCGGGCAGGGAGAGCGCGTGCGCGTGCCCCTCGCCGACGGCACGCTCGCCGTCGTCCCCGGGCCCGTCGCGCCGGAAGAGATCCCCGGCCTGCTCACGCTCAGCGATGTGATGGGCACGGGTTGGCACGCCGCCGTTTCGGCGGGAGTGCGCTCGGGGGAGTCCGTCGCGGTCGTCGGCGACGGCGCCGTCGGCCTGTGCGCGATCATCGCCGCGAAGCGGCTGGGCGCCACGACGATCATCGCGATGTCGCGGCATCCGCAGCGCCAGGCGCTCGCGCGCCGCTTCGGCGCGACGCACATCGTCGAAGAGCGGGGGGATGCCGGAGTGGATGCCGTGCGCGAGCTCACCGACGGCATCGGGGCGGACCGCGTGCTCGAGTGCGTCGGCACGAAGGAGTCGATGGATCAGGCTCTGCGCTCGACGCGCCCGGGCGGCATGGTGGGGTACGTCGGCGTTCCCAACGGCGGGCCCGAGCTGCCGATCCGCTCGATGTTCAGCCGCAACGTCGGCGTCAACGGAGGTGTCGCGCCCGTCCGTGGTTACATCGAGGAGCTCCTGCCCGATGTGCGCTCCGGCGCGATCGAGCCGGGTCTCGTCTTCGATCTGGAGCTTCCGCTGACCGAGGCCGCCGAGGCGTACGCCGCGATGGACGAGCGCCGCGCGACGAAGGTCCTGCTGCGGCCGTGAACCCTCGCGACGCGCTCGAGGCGCGCCGCCGCGATGTCCTCACGCGCCTGGCGCACCTCGACGACGTGCTCGCGGGGCTGCGCCAGGACCGCGGCGCCGACAGCGCCGACGACGAGCACGATCCCGAAGGGGCGACGCTCTCGGGCGAGTGGTCGCGGCTCGAAGGGCTGCGTTCCGACGCGGCGCGCGAGGTCGAAGAGGTGGATGCCGCGCTCGCCCGCGTGGCCGCGGGTTCGTACGGCGTCTGCACGGACTGCGGCCGCGACATCCCGTCCGCACGTCTCGCCGCGCGACCCGACGCGACCCGCTGCGTCGCCTGCGCGGAGCGCGCCGGAGGGTAGCGCGGGGCCTGACCTCACTGCTCAGTCGAACGCGAGCACACGGTCGCCCCAGCTGCTGCGCAGCGCGGCATCCAGATCGTCCACGATGCGGTCGGTCGCATCGATCACGAGCGTCGACCGGTTCTCGAGGTCGTACGCCGGCCAGAGCGGCTCGGCGGCATCGATCTCGGCGCCGGGTGTCGCGCCGCGCGCGAACGCGATCCAGCGGGCCTGGACGCGCCGGGACACCTCCTCGGCGATGCGACGACCCCCGAGCCAGAAGGTCGGGTCGATCCGTCCGCGTGAGAAGTTGTCCCACACGTAGGCGAGCTCCGCGCCGTGGGTCGCACCGATCGCGAGGGCGTCGAGCGCGGGTGTGGAGTGATCGAACCGGTAGAGCCAGACATCGGCGACTCGACTGTGTCCCTCCGCGATCCAGATCGTCGGCAGGCGGAAGGCGATGTCGCGTGCGACGCCCGAGCCGACCGCCCGCTGCCGCACGCCCTCGTATGCCCGCAGCACCGTCGCACGGTCGGGCAGGGGCAGGTCGGGCCGCTCCGCCCTCATGTCGGCGAACATCTTCAGGATGCGGTCCTCGGTGACCGGCATGAGCGGACTCTTCATGTGGATGAAGAACGACGCCTCGTCGTGGTTGGTCCCGATGAGCAGCGGGACCGGGATGCCGCGGCCCGACGACAGCACGTCCGCCGGCGCTTCGGGGAGCAGGTCGCCGTCCACGACCGGGGCGAAGGCGAGCGTGCCCGGCGCCTCGGTGGGCACGCCGGCGTAGACGACCATGCCGGCCTTGACGATGTCGTCGACGGCGAGTTCGCGCACACCGGCGGCGGACGAGGCATCCATCCCCGCCGCCGTCAGGAACTGCTCGGCGACGCGTCGAGCTCGCACGGGGCCGTACATGCTCGTCGCGGGGGAAGACTCCGCGATCGCCCGGTGGAAGAGTCCCTCCGCCGAGGGCGTGGCGAGGAGCGTCGTGACGAGCCCGCCTCCCGCGGACTCGCCGAAGATCGTCACACGGTCGGGATCGCCGCCGAACGCCGCGATGTTGACCTGCACCCACCGCAGGGCGAGCAGCACGTCCTTGAGGGCGAGGTTCCCGTCGTAGGGGTCCTCCGGGGTCGCGTACGACCTCAGGTCGAGGAACCCGAGCGCACCGATGCGGTAGTTGAGCGTCACGACGACGAGATCGCCCCGGGTCACCAGGTTCGTCGCGTCGAACATGGGCTGGCTGCCGGCGCCGTACGTGTACGCGCCCCCGTGGAGCCACACCATGACGGGACGCGGAGCGTGAGGCGGCGAAGACGGCGTCCAGACGTTGAGGAACAGGCAGTCCTCGTCGATGCGCGCATCAGGCCCGAGGTCGAGCACGGGAAGCCGCTGCTGGGGGGCTGTGGCGCCGAATGCGAGGGCGTCCACCTCGCCCGCGGGCTCGGCGGCGACGGGGTCGCGGAACCGCCGGGATCCGACGGGCGCCTGCGCGTAGCGGATGCCCCGCCACACGCTCACGCCGCGCGACGTCTCGCCGCGGAAGGTCCCGGCCGCGCATGCGGCCACCGGTGCATCCGTCATCCGATCCTCCCGATCGCGGTCAGTCTAGGAGACCGCTCGTAGAGTGGCGGGATGAGTCCGCGCGCCGCGTCACCGTGCCCCTGCGGCAGCGGCGAGTCCTTCGATGGATGCTGCGGCCCGCTCCTCGCGGGGGAGCTCGCCGCGTCGCCCGAGGCGCTCATGCGCTCGCGCTACGTCGCGTACGCGCTCGGCGATCTCGCGTACGTCGCCCGGACATGGCATCCCGGCACACGGCCGGACGTTCTCGAGCCCACTCCGGGGCTGCACTGGACGGGGCTCGAGGTCGTCGCCGCCGAGCACGGCGAGAAGCGGGGAACGGTCGAGTTCCGCGCGCGATGGCGAGAGGCCGGGCGCGCGGGCGAGATGCACGAGCGGAGCCGCTTCGTGCGCCAGAGCGGGCGGTGGTGGTACCTCGACGGCGAGGTGCGCTGAGGAACATTCCGGGCGACAGGGGCGTTCTGGTAGTCTTGAGACGTCACTCGTGTGGCTTCATTGCCGTGCGTCCAAGACATCGTAAGAAAATCCATTCGCTTCCGCCGAAGCATCCGCGTGCATCCGTGCGCGTATGCGGCGCGAAGCCCGATACCCACACCCAACAAGGACAACCCCCTACATGACTATCGCAACGACCGCCCCGGCCACCAAGCAGGTCGCCATCAACGACATCGGATCTGCTGAGGACTTCCTGGCCGCGGTCGAACTGACCATCAAGTCCTTCAACGACGGAGACCTCATCGAAGGCACCGTCGTGAAGGTCGACCGCGACGAGGTCCTCCTCGACGTCGGCTTCAAGACCGAGGGCGTCATCCCCTCGCGCGAGCTTTCCATCAAGCACGACGTCGACCCCAACGAGGTCGTCAAGGTCGGCGACGCCGTCGAGGCGCTCGTTCTCCAGAAGGAGGACAAGGAAGGCCGTCTCATCCTGTCGAAGAAGCGTGCGCAGTACGAGCGCGCGTGGGGCGACGTGGAGAAGATCAAGGAGAACGACGGCGTCGTGACCGGTCAGGTCATCGAGGTCGTCAAGGGCGGCCTCATCGTCGACATCGGCCTCCGCGGCTTCCTCCCGGCTTCGCTCATCGAGCTGCGCCGTGTCCGCGACCTCACGCCGTACCTCGGCCAGGAGATCGAGGCCAAGATCCTCGAGCTCGACAAGAACCGCAACAACGTCGTGCTCTCGCGCCGCGCCCTGCTCGAGCAGACGCAGTCCGAGTCGCGCACCACGTTCCTCAACAACCTCCACAAGGGTCAGGTCCGCAAGGGCACCGTCTCGTCGATCGTCAACTTCGGTGCGTTCGTCGACCTCGGTGGCGTCGACGGTCTCGTCCACGTCTCGGAGCTCTCGTGGAAGCACATCGAGCACGCGTCCGAGGTCGTCGAGGTCGGTCAGGAAGTCACCGTCGAGATCCTCGAGGTCGACCTCGACCGTGAGCGCGTGTCGCTCTCGCTCAAGGCGACGCAGGAGGACCCGTGGCAGGTCTTCGCCCGCACGCACGCGATCGGTCAGGTCGCTCCGGGCAAGGTCACCAAGCTCGTTCCGTTCGGTGCGTTCGTCCGCGTCGCCGACGGCATCGAGGGCCTCGTGCACATCTCGGAGCTCTCGGGCAAGCACGTCGAGCTCGCCGAGCAGGTCGTCTCGGTCGGCGAAGAGGTCTTCGTCAAGATCATCGACATCGACCTCGAGCGTCGCCGCATCTCGCTCTCGCTCAAGCAGGCGAACGAGTCGGTCGACCCCAACGGCACCGAGTTCGACCCGGCGCTTTACGGCATGGTCACCGAGTACGACGAGAACGGCGAGTACAAGTACCCGGACGGCTTCGACGCCGTGAACGGTGTCTGGCTCGAAGGCTTCGACGCCGAGCGCGAGAAGTGGGAGCAGGAGTACGCGGCTGCCCAGGCTCGCTGGGAGCAGCACAAGGCTGCTGTCGCCAAGGCCATCGAGGCCGAGGCGAACTCGCCCGTCGCCGAGTCGGGTGCGTCCTCGTTCTCGTCCGAGTCGAACTCGGGCGGCACGCTCGCCGACGACGAGGCCCTCGCGGCGCTTCGCGAGAAGCTCTCGGGTCGCTGATCCGCAGCACGCTCTGAAGCGGGCCGTCAGCCGTTCCTCGGAACGGGTGGCGGCCCGCTTCCCTTGTCGGCGCCGGTCGGGCCGTCAGCCGTTCTTCGGAACGGGTGGCGGCCCGCTTCCGCTGTCGGCGCCGGTCGGTACGGTCGATCCGTGCCCTCTTCTTCCTGCCTCGTGGGCGATGGATGCCGGGGCCTCGTGCCGCCGGATTCGCCGATCGCTCTGTGCGAGCGGCACCTCGCGATCGCGGGGGAGTCCGCGTCCGTGTCCTTCGGCGCGACGGACCTGTTGCCGTCGCCCTGTCTGCTCTGCCGGTCCCGGCTCGGTGTGCGCTGGCCGTCGGGGTGGCTGTGCGCCGTGTGCGAGTGGCCCTACGGCGAGATCCCCGACACCGACCTGCCGCCGCCGCGCGTGGACGTCGTCTACTACCTGCGGTTCGACGACCGGATCAAGATCGGCACGAGCGTCAATCCGCGGCAGCGGTTCGCGGCCATCTGGCATGACGAGGTGCTCGCCTTCGAGCGCGGCGACCGCACGCTCGAACGCCACCGGCACGAGCAATTCGCCGACGAGCGCTTCGCCCGCACCGAGTGGTTCGAGGCATCCATCCCCTTGCGGGAGCACATCGAAACGCTCGCCGGCGGAATCGACCCGTGGAGTCGGTATGCACGCTGGGTCAGCGAGGCCGTCGCGTTGCGCGGGTGAACGGGCGCAGGAGCGATAGCGTCGGTGCATGGCATCCCCCGTTCGCGCATCGCGCATCTCGAGGGGTGAGCTGTTCGAGGGGCGCACGCGCGCGAGGACCGCCCTGTTGAATCAGCTCCTCCTGGGCGCTGTCGTGCTGCTGCTGGCCATCGTCGGCTTCGTGCGCCCTTTCGAGGGCGACCGGGCGCTCTTCTACCTCGCGGTCGTCATCGTCTTCGTCGCGACGGCCGCTGCGATCGTCGTTCCCTGGAACCGTATCCCCGCGACGGTGAGCGCCGTCGTGCCGATCGTGGACGTCGTCGCCATCGCGATGATGAGCGAAGCGAGCTCGACGTCGGGCTTCAGCCTGCTGTTCATCTTCCCGGCCATGTGGCTCGCGGGCAGCTTCGGGATGCCGGGACTCGTGTTCGGCGTGGCATCCATCTGCATCGTCTACACCGTGCAGTCGATCACGGACGAGAACGATGTCTCGATCACGACGCTTCTCCCGCCGTTCGCCGTCATCGCACTCGCCACGACGAGCTACATCACCGCTCGCCGCGCCAGGATGCAGCGTTATCTGCTCGACGCGCAGACCCGACTGCTCGGTCAGGCGCTCTCGCAGGCTCGCCAACAGGAGGAGACGGTGACGGAGGTCCTCGACGCGGTCGACTTCGGCATCATCCGCATCGATGCGGACGGCCGCATCGCCGTCACGAACGAGGCGCACTGGTCGCTGCAGAGCTTCCCCGATCCCGCCGATCCGACGGGGCCGCCCATCGTCCGGCCGGCGTATGCGCGTGACGGAATCACGCTCCTGGCGGCCCGGCGGCAGCCGCTCGCACGCGCCCTGCGCGGCGAAGCGTTCGACGACGAGGTCGTGTGGTTCGGCGAGCCGGGCGAGGAACGTCGCGCTCTCACGATCACGACACGACGTGTGCACAACGACGACGGCAGTCCGGCGGGAGCCGTCGTCATCTCGCGCGACATCACGGTCGAGTTGAGCGCGATCCGCGCGCGCGAGGACCTCGTGGCCTCCGTCTCGCACGAGCTGCGGACGCCGTTGACGTCGATCGTCGGCTACCTCGAGCTCGTTCTCGACGAAGAAGGTCTCGCGCCGTCCGCGCGCCGCGGCCTCGAAGTCGCGGAGCGCAACGCGAACCGACTGCTCACGATCATCGCCGACATCCTCGCCGCCTCGGGTCGCGGTCGCTCGACGATCGAGCTCAGCATCCATCCCGAACCCACCGACATCTCGGTGATCGCGGCAGCCGCCGTCGAGCTGCAGACGCCGCGCGCCGCCGAACGCGGGATCACGATCGATGCGTCGGGGCTCGAGCCGGCGATCGCCAATGTCGATCCATCGCGGCTGCGACAGGTGCTCGACAATCTGCTGTCGAACGCGGTCAAGTACAACGTGGATGACGGCACGATCGACGTCGGCACGACGGCCGACGCCGACCACGCATGGATCGTCGTCCGGGACTCGGGCACCGGCATCTCGGACACCGAGCTGCCCCAGTTGTTCGGACGATTCTTCCGCGCCGACGCCGTACGCAAGACCTCGACGCACGGAAGCGGGCTCGGACTCTCGATCAGTCGGGACATCATCCGCTCGCACGGAGGCGAGATCACGGTGCAGAGCGAGCTCGGCGTCGGCACGACGTTCGTCGTCCGGCTGCCGCTGCGCGCGGCACCGGCGACCGGGCTGATCGACGTCGTGGCCACGCCCACCCCTCAGGAGGAATCATGAGTCTGGATCTCTATACGGTCTCGCTGCTGACCGCGCTCGTGGTCGTCGTCTCGAGCGTCGTGTTCCTGGTCGGGATGCTGCTGCGCAAGGACGAGGACGCCGGGCGGCTCTGGGGGCTCGCCTTCCTCATGGGGCTGCTCACGGTCGTGTCGTATCTGGTCTGGGCGGCGACGCCCGACTCCTGGTGGGCCGTCGCGGTCGGCAACGCCGCTTTCGTGGCCAACATCGGCAGCATGTGGCTCGGTGCTCGACGGTTCAACAACCACCCGATCGGCATCGCGAGCATCGCGGTGGGCGTCGGCGCGGTCGCGGCGGCCGTCGCAGTCGCTCTCGAGGGCCCGGCCGGCGGCGACTGGGCGGGCGCTGCCGTCTTCCTGGCCGGGGTGATGCTGTTCGCGGGGCTCGGAGCTTTCGAGTGCCTGCGGGGCGAGATGGGCCAGAATCGTCTCGCCTGGGCGATGTCGGTGAGCCTCGGGCTCGTGACGGTGTTCTTCGCCGTGCGCATCGTCGCCTTCTTCGCACTCGGAGTCGACAGCGAGTTCTTCCGGACCTGGCTCGACACCGTCCCGGCGAGCTTCCTCACGATCACGCTCTCGATCGTCGCCGTGGTGGTCACGACCGTGCTGCTGTCGGGACGCGCGCGGCTCACGGCATCCATCGATCCCGAACGTCTCACGCTCAGCGACGACGACGTCCTGCCCGAAGTGTCCTTCGCACACGTTCTGCTCGACATGACAGCCCGCGCGCGGCGCCGCGAGGACCTCGTCGGTGTCGTCTCGCTGCGCATCGACGACCTGCCCGCCATCGCGACGGCGTTCGGCAGCGAAGCCGCTGCGGGGGTCGGCAACGCGTTCCGGGCGATCGTGCGCCGGTACGCGCCGACGAGCGCGTTCGTCGGCATGGACGGCCAGACCGGCCTGCTCGTCGGCATCCAGGCGGACTCCGAGACGGATGCGAGCCGCATCGCGATGCGGATCCGGCGCGGACTCTTCGACGAGCTCAGCGGGGTCGTCGGCGTCATCCTGCCCGTCGTCGGCGTCGGCATCAGCCTGAGCTCGCGGTGCGGCTACGAGCCGGGCGTGCTCATCCGCGAGGCGCGGACAGCGGCGCGGGAGGCCGCAGCGAGTCCGGACAAGGTCGTCGTGCTCTCACGCGGTGACTGATCAGCGGCCTCGGGCGGCAGCCTCGTCAGCGGGTCAGCCGGTACCCGACGCCGCGCACCGTCTCGATCCAGCGCGGGTTGCTCGGAGTCTCGCCGAGCTTGCGCCGCAGGTTCGCCATGTGCACCTCGATGGCGCGCGCGTCGGCGTCGCTGACGTAGTCGCTGCCATAGCTGTCGCCGCGCAGCATGAGCGCGAGGTCCGTCTTGCCGACGACGCGGCCTCGGGCGGCCAGGAGCTCCGCGAGGATGTCGAACTCGCTGCGGGTGAGGTCGCACTCCTCGCCATCGCGGCTCACGATGCGCATGGCGGGATGCACGCGCAGGCCGCGATGCTCGAGCCACGCACCGTCGTCCGTCGGCGCCCCGGCGGCAGCGGGCGCGGCACCCGCGGGCGCCTCGACGTCGGCGGCGGCATCGGCCGGAGCCGCGCTGTGCACGCGGGGCCGGCGCAGCATCGCCTCGATACGGGCACGGAGTTCGCGCGGGCGGAAGGGCTTCGTGACGTAGTCGTCGGCACCCGATTCGAGGCCCTGCAGGGCATCGATCTCTTCGCTGCGAGCGGTGAGCATGACGATGTACGTGCTGCTGATGGCGCGCACGCGCTTGGCTGTCTCGAACCCGTCGATGCCGGGCATGCTGACGTCGAGCGTCGTCACGACGGGGCGATGCTCGCGCACGAGTTCGATGCCTTCCAGGCCCGACGCCGCCGCGTGGACTTCGAAACCGGCCGAGGCGAGGACGTCGCTCAGAAGCTGCCGGATGTCGGCTTCGTCCTCGATCACGACGGCGACGCGGTTCTCGTCCACGCTCACACTCCCGCTCATCGATTCTTCGGAAGCTCTAGGCCCCGTGACATCCGCGATGATATCCCAGAAGACCTCACGGAAGCGGCGGCCCGCCACGTCGTTGCTCATTTGCACGTCACCCCCGTTCCGCGCTTGTCGACCATGGTGAAGTAGAAGGTCCGCGACGACTGCCAGAACTGGCCCGTGTTGGCCACGAGCTTGGGCAGCTCGGAGCATGCGGAGGTCGGGGTGATCTCGCCGCCGGTCGTGGCGGCGTTGTTCCACTTCCACGTGCCGACCCCGGTGTCGCTGCCCAGCGTCGCGGCGTTGAGGTCGAGGGTGAGCTGGACGTATCCCGAACCGGCGTTGGACTGGACATCGACGTAGTAGTTGCGGAAGTGCTGCGAGTTGTCGCCCCACTGGTCGTAGCGCACCTTGGTCACGGTGCAGGTTCCGCCCTGCATGACCGTGCCGTTCTGGTTCATCGCGACGCAGCCGTACGTGGCGGCGGGTGGCGCGGGCGCCCAGTCGCCCGACGTCACGGCAGCGGACGAGTACGAGGCATCCGTCCACGCCGCCTGCGTCGGAGCGACGGATGCGGCGGCCACCGCGACACCGGCGACGAGAGCGAGCGCGGCCACGAGTGCGAGCGCCCGCGAGCGCCACGAGGGTGAACCGGCCATGGCGGCCGTCATCGGCGCGGCCCCCACCGCGACATCGATGACGGCCGCACGGCCGACCGTTGATCGCCGGCTCATCCGGTGGCCCCCGCCACGCGGTGGGCACGGGAGCGCGTCTTCGGGTCACGCGCGACCGGTGCCGGGATCAGCCACGTGATGCCCAGGAGGGCGACGAGACCGATCATGAGCGGGATCGCAACAGCCGGAGTCGTGACGCGCGAGATGACCGTGCCGGCCCCCGCCAGCTGCATCGTCGGCTTCCACACTTCCCCCGAGATGTGGTAGTCGAGCGCGTCCTCGAACTCGTTGTTGTCGCCCTTCATCGTGACGAGGAAGCCGTCCCCTTCGGCTTCGATCGCCACGATGCGGTGCGTCACGAGGTGACTCGTGAGCTCACTCGGAAGGCTCACCACGTCGCCGACCCCCAGATCGGCGGCGGATGCCTTCGTCGCGACGAGCAGGTCGCCCGTCATGATGCCGGGCTCCATCGAACCCGAGATCACGATGAGCGGCTTGATGATGCCGGCGGCCGTCGCTCCCCAGACCAGGCCGCAGGCGATTCCGACAGCGGCGAGAGCCCAGAGGGCGACCATGGCGATGCGACGAAGCGTGTTCACGATGTTCTCCTCTGGGTCTCGTAGCTGCGGAAGGGTGATGGATCAGGGTCAGGAGGTGGCTTCGCCGGCGAGCGTGACGACGATCGTGCCGGACTTGCCCTTGTTGGCGACGTCCCAGTCGGCCGGTGCCGTCACGGTGAGCGTGAAGGCGTCGGTGTCGCCGGTCGAACCCGACGGTGCGAGCGATGCGGCGAGGTCGCCGACCTCGGCCTTGGGGTTGGTCGCGAAGGTGGAGCCGGCCCACTCGACGGACGAGACGAGCTTGGCGTTGACGTTGCCCGCGTTCTTGACGTAGAGCGTGACGGTGCGCGTCTGACCCGGCAGGAGCTTCGCGAACTTGTCGGCCGCGACCGTGATCTGCACGGCCTTCTTGTCGTCCGACTGCTTCCAGTCCTTGTTGTCGAGCGAGGCCTGCAGATCGAAGGTCGCGCCGTCGGCGGCCGCAGCCATGAACACGTTGTCGGTCCAGGCCGCGCTCGTGAGCGCGGCGCCGACGCCGCCGACCGCGAGGGTCGCGAGGGCGAAGGCCACGATGGGGCGACGCTTGTTCTTCTTGGGAGCCGCCGTGCGGTTCTCGCGGCGAGTGGTGGGCTGCGTGGTGAGGTCCGACATGACGTGCCTTTCGAGGAAGTGTGGGTGTCGCCTGGAGTGATCCCCCCGGATCTTTCGACTCCGTTCGCTTGCGACATGAGAGACGGTATGGGCCCGTCCTCAGGGCGTCCTTGGCTGAGGCTCAGGAGCGTCTTCAGATGCCCGTCCTGAGCCAAACCTGAGCGACGGGCGTCGAGGATGCCGCGGGCGTGGCATCCTCGAAGTCATGCCTCTCATCGCGCTGACGGGTGGAATCGCATCCGGCAAATCGACGATCGCCCGCAGGCTCGCAGAGCACGGCGCCGTGGTGGTCGACGCCGACCAGATCGTGCGGGACGTCCAGCAGCCCGGAACACCCGTGCTCGCAACGCTCGCCGACGCGTTCGGGTCCGACGTCATCGCCGCAGACGGGTCTCTTGATCGGCCGGCGCTCGGCGCGCGGGTCTTCGGCGACCCCGAGGCCGTGTCGCGGCTCAACGCGATCGTGCATCCCGCGGTGCGAGACGAGTCCGCCCGCCGCTTCTCGGAGGCCTTCGCGGCTGATACCGACGCGGTCGTCGTGTACGACGTCCCTCTCCTCGTCGAAGCGCGCGCGAGCGACCCGTGGCAGCTCATCGTCGTCGCCCATGCCCCGGCCGACGTCCGCACGCGGCGGATGGTGGATCTGCGGGGGATGACGGAGCAGGATGCCGCAGCCCGCCTCGCGTCGCAGGTGTCCGACGAGGTGCGGCTCGCGATCGCCGATGTCGTCATCGACACCTCCGGGACCATCCAACACACCCTCGACCAGTCCGACGAGCTGTGGGAGACGCTCGACGATCGCGTCGCCGAGCGCGCCGCGCGCTGAGGCTGTCCGTCTCGGCAGGACGCGCGTATCCTGGAGGGCACTCTCCGAGGAGGTGCGACATGGGCTTTCTGTCACGATTCCGCCGACGCACGGTGCCCTACGCGGCCGTGACCGAGGAGGAGAAGATCTCCCGGTACGTGTACCTGCTCAACACCCTGCCGGCATCCGTCATCGAGTCCGCGCACGCGACGGCGTTCGCCGACCTGCCGGCCGCACAACGCCGCGAGATGTTCGAGCAGCTGAAGCCGTTCATGGCCGAGAGCGAGCGGGACGCGGCATCCGACGATCCCATCGTCCTGGCGAGACTGCTGCGGCGCGCCGAGGAGCACCGGGCGCAGCGTGCAGCGGGAGGCACGGATGCGGCGGCGACCACCGCGACGGCCACGGCCGTCCGCGAGCGCGACGGCGTCGATTCGCGCGACGTCCTGGTGAATGCGGGCGTGATGGGGCTCGTCGCGAATCAGATCCTCGTCTCGTCGGTCATCGCGGTGTACTTCACGCAGGGCGCGGGCTCGATCGGCATCGATGCCGAGCCCGGCTGGGTGGGTTCGACGTTCGATCCGGGATCGGCGGGCGGCACGGGTTGGGACGGAGGCCCCGGCGGGCTCGACGGCGGCGGCCATGACGGCGGCGGCTACGACGGTGGGGGATTCGGCGGGTTCGACGGGGGTGGCTTCGGCGGCGGGTTCGACGGCGGCGGAGGCATGTGACGTCGTCGCGATACAGCCGCGATACGTCGTGTTCACATCGCGTCGGTAGCCTCGCGCCATGACCTGAGCACCACCTCTACTCCGGGGGGAGCACCGCCATGGCACGCAGAACCGATGGATCGGCCGTCTTCGACGACGGCGATTGGGACGATTTCGCGATGGGCGACTTCGAGTCGGGCGACGACGACGTCCACTGAGCGGGCGTGCGCTCTGAGCGGATTCGGGCGCCGTGTCGGCGGCCGCGTCTAGCCTGGAACGGTGCAGACCACACGTTCCGTCCGGCCGTTCGAAGTCGTGAGCGAATACGAGCCCTCGGGCGACCAGCCTCATGCGATCGCCGACCTCGCAGCGCGCATCAACGCGGGTGAGACCGACGTCGTGCTCCTGGGTGCGACCGGCACCGGCAAGTCCGCCACGACCGCATGGCTCGTCGAGGCGGTGCAGCGGCCGACCCTCGTGCTCGCCCACAACAAGACGCTGGCCGCTCAGCTCGCGAACGAGTTCCGCGAGCTCATGCCGCACAACGCCGTCGAGTATTTCGTGAGCTATTACGACTACTACCAGCCCGAGGCGTATGTGCCCCAGACCGACACCTTCATCGAGAAGGACTCGTCGATCAACGCCGAGGTCGAGCGGCTGCGGCACTCCACGACGAACTCGCTCCTGTCGCGCCGTGACGTCATCGTCGTCTCGACGGTGTCGTGCATCTACGGCCTCGGCTCGCCCGAAGAGTACCTGCGGGCGATGGTCGCCCTTCAGGTGGGGGAGCGCTACGATCGCGACGCGCTCATCCGCAAATTCATCGCGATGCAGTACAACCGCAACGACGTGGACTTCTCGCGCGGCAACTTCCGCGTGCGCGGTGACACGATCGAGATCATTCCCGTGTACGAGGAGTACGCGATCCGCGTCGAGCTGTTCGGCGACGAGATCGAGGCGCTGTACATGCTGCATCCGCTCACCGGCGACGTCGTCCAGCGACTCGACTCGGTGCCGATCTTCCCCGCAACGCACTACGCGGCGGGTACCGAGACGGTGCAGCGGGCGATCGGCACGATCGAGACCGAGCTCGAGGAGCGGTTGAAAGAACTCGAGTCGCAGAACAAGCTGCTCGAGGCGCAGCGACTGCGCATGCGCACGACGTTCGACCTCGAGATGCTGCAGCAGCTCGGCTTCTGCTCGGGCATCGAGAACTACTCGCGCCACCTCGACGGGCGCGCAGCCGGTGAGCCTCCGCACACGCTCCTGGACTTCTTCCCCGACGACTTCCTGATGGTGATCGACGAGTCCCACGCGACCGTTCCCCAGATCGGTGCGATGTACGAGGGGGATGCCTCGCGCAAGCGCACGCTCGTCGAGCACGGGTTCCGCCTGCCGAGTGCGATGGACAACCGACCGCTCCGGTGGGACGAGTTCAAGGATCGAATCGGCCAGACGGTGTACCTCTCGGCCACACCCGGGCGGTACGAGATGGGCATCGCCGACGGGGTGGTCGAGCAGATCATCCGCCCGACGGGCCTGGTCGACCCGCAGATCATCGTCAAGCCGTCCAAGGGCCAGATCGACGATCTGCTCGAAGAGATCCGCATCCGCGCCGGTCGTGACGAGCGGGTGCTCGTCACGACACTGACGAAGAAGATGGCCGAAGAGCTCACCGACTTCCTCGGCGAGCACGGTGTGCGGGTGCGCTACCTGCACTCCGACGTCGACACGCTCCGTCGCGTCGAGCTGCTGAGCGAGCTGCGCGCGGGCGTCTACGACGTGCTCGTCGGCATCAACCTGCTCCGCGAGGGTCTCGACCTGCCCGAAGTCTCGCTCGTCGCGATCCTCGACGCCGACAAAGAGGGGTTCCTCCGTTCGGGTACGTCGCTCATCCAGACGATCGGCCGTGCGGCCCGCAACGTCTCGGGCGAGGTCCACATGTACGCCGATTCGGTGACCGACTCGATGCGCAACGCGATCGACGAGACCGATCGCCGGCGCGAGAAGCAGATCGCCTACAACAAGGAGAAGGGCATCGATCCGCAGCCGCTGCGCAAGCGGATCGCCGACATCACCGATGCCCTCGCCCGCGAGGGAGCCGATACCGAGAAGATGCTGTCGCGCGCGTCCGCGAAGACCAAGAGCGGCAAAGGCAAGTCGCCCACGCCGAGCCTGCGCCGCGAGGGCATCGCGGCCGAGGGCGCGGAACAGCTCGAGGCCACGATCGCCGACCTCACGACGCAGATGCTGTCGGCGGCGGGCGAGCTCAAGTTCGAGCTCGCCGGGCGCCTCCGCGACGAGGTTCAGGACCTCAAGAAGGAGCTCCGCGCCATGGAGCGTGCGGGCCACGCCTGACGGCGCGGCGCCCGATCACGGGCAGTGCATGAGCGGCTTCGGCCCGGAACGGTCGAACGTGTGCGCCGACATGGCCGCGCCGCATAGGGGGCAGGGGCGCTCGGTGCGCACGGGCTCGGGCGTCGTCTCGTAGGGGCCGACCGCCGCGGGGCCGGCCAGACGGATGAGCCTTGCGTTCAGGTAGGCGTACCAGCCACCCGCCGCGCGTACGCGCTCGCGCAGCGAGCCGGTCCCTTTCGGTGAGCCGTCGGCCGAGGCATCCATTCGCTCCATGGTCATTAGTGTACTAACGATTCGTGCCGATAGGATGCTCCGCATGAGCGACGACGATCTGCTGCGGCTCGAGAACCAGTTGTGCTTCGCCGTCGTGACCGCTGCGCGGAACGTCGTGGCCGTCTATCGGCCGGTGCTCGAGCCGTTGGGGCTGACGCATCCGCAGTACCTCGTCATGCTCGCACTGTGGGAGAGCTCGCCCCGCGCGCTCGGTGAACTTGCGGACGAACTCGCCATGGAGCCCGCGACGCTCAGCCCGCTGGTCAAGCGGCTCGAGGCGCAAGGCAGGGTCACGCGCTCCCGACGGGCGACGGACGAGCGCGTGCTCGACATCGGGCTGACCGACGAGGGCCGGGCGCTGCGCTCGGACGCGCTCGATGTGCCGCGGCGGATCATGGCGAGCACGGGTCTCGATGCGGCTGAAATCGCGCGCCTGCGCGATGCGCTGTCGCGCTTCGCGGGCGGCACGACCCGCTCCACGTGACGCCGACGCGACCGCTCTGTCTCGGTTGCGTTGCCGTTCGATGAACTCCTTCTCATGTTCCTGGGTGGATTCCCGGCGGAATCATAGGCTCGAACGTGCGCACGGCGGCGCGACATGATCGAGCCCCCGACGCGTCCCCATCGGTCAGAACTCAGAGGAATCCCATGCGATCTCGGTCACACCCCGACCACGTGTCATCCCCCACTCGCCGTCGCGTCGCCGCTCTTGCGGCGGCGACAGTCGCGGCCCTCGGTGCCAGCGTTCTCGCGGCCGCTCCCGCTCAGGCGGCGACGACCGAGATCCAGATCATCGCGACGAACGACTTCCACGGCCGCATCCTCGCCGACGGTGCCAACGCCGCCGGCGCCGCCGTGCTCTCGGGTGCGGTGAAGCACCTGCGGGCGACGAACCCCAACACGATCTTCGCCGCGGCGGGCGACCTCATCGGCGCGTCGACGTTCGAGTCGTTCATCGCGAACGACAAGCCGACGATCGACGCGCTCAACGCCGCCGGACTGGATGTCTCGGCGGTCGGCAACCACGAGCTCGACCAGGGCTATGACGACCTGATCAACCGCGTCATGGACCCGACCGACCCCGAGGGCGGCGCGCAGTGGCAGTACATCGCGGCCAACCTCAAGGTCCGCGCTACCGGAAACCCCGCCGTCCCGGCGACGTGGATCGAAGAGCGCGGCGGAGTGCAGGTCGGATTCGTCGGAGCCGTGACCGAGGAGCTCCCCGCCCTCGTGAGCCCGGGTGGCATCGCCGACATCGAGGTGACGTCGATCGTCGACTCGGTCAACGCCGAAGCGACGAAGCTCGTGAACGACGAGGGCGCCGACCTCGTCGTCATGCTCGTCCATGAGGGTGCGCCCAGCACGGACTGCACGGCGATGAACCAGGGCACCGGCGCGTGGGCCAACATCGTCAACAACGTGTCGGCCGACGTCGACGCGATCGTGTCGGGTCACACGCATCTCGCCTACAACTGCGAGTTCCCCGTCGCGGCGTGGGCCGACAAGGCGGTCAAGAATCGTCCGGTCGTCTCGGCCGGCCAGTACGGGACGAACCTCAACAAGCTCACCTTCACCGTCACCGACGGAGAGGTCGCGGCCAAGACGCAGTCGATCATCACGCTGACCGACGGCACTCACAAGGCGGATCCCGATGTCGCAGCCATCGTCGAGAAGGCGCGGGTCGAGGCCGACATCCTCGGAGCCGAGCCGCTCGGTCAGATCGGGGCGGCGTTCAATCGTGCGCAGCTGAGCAGCATCAACTCCACCACCGGGCTTCCCAACGAGAACCGCGGCGGAGAGTCGACGCTCGGCAACCTGGTCGCCGAAGTCCAGCGCTGGGCGACCGAGGAGCCGGAGTCGGGCGCGGCGCAGATCGCGTTCATGAACCCGGGCGGCCTGCGCGCCGACATGGTGGGCACGAACCCCGGCGACGATTCGTACCCGCGCACGCTGACGTACAAGCAGGCCGCGGTCGTGCAGCCGTTCGCGAACACGCTCGTCAACCTGCAGCTCACCGGCGCGCAGATCAAGACGGTGCTCGAACAGCAGTGGCAGCGCGATGCTTTCAACGCGCTGCCGACGCGGCCGTTCCTGCGGTTGGGCGTGTCCGACGGGTTCGAGTACACCTACTCGCAGGCGACCGTCACCGAGACGCAGCTCGACAACCCGAACACCGCGGCGAACGAGGCGGGCCTGACCTACTCGGCGCCGAAGGGCACCATCACGAGCATGACGCTGAACGGCGAGCCGATCGATCCGGCGGCGACGTACTCCGTCACGGTCAACTCGTTCCTCTCGACGGGTGGCGACAACTTCCGGGAGCTCGCGAACGGCACCGGCAAGCGCGACACCGGCAAGATCGACCTGACGGCGATGGTGGATTACATGGATGCCTTCGCGGCGACCACTCCGCTCACGGCGGATTACGCGCAGCGCGCCGTCGAGGTCGCCTTCCCCGCCGATGCCCCGGCATCGTACGAGGCAGGCGCGACCGTCGCGTTCGACGTCAAGTCGTGGACGATGTCCACCGCAGCCGACGTCAAGGACACGAACGTCGACGTATCGCTCGGGAATCGCTCGCTGGGCAGCTTCCCGCTCGACAACTCGATCGGCACCGCGGTGTACGACGACTACGGCACCGCCTCGATCTCGGTCGATCTGCCGGCGAACGTGCCCTTCGGCGCAGCCGTCCTGACGCTCTCGGGCGCTGAGACGGGCACCGAGGTGACGGTGCCGATCACGATCGCCGACGCGACGGCACCGACCGTGACGGTCAAGCCCGCTTCGCAGGGCGTCGACGGCGTGTACAAGCGCGTCTCGTTCGCCTTCGCCGACACGGGCAAGCTCGACAAGCTGACGATCAACGGAGTCGAGACCGACCTCCCCGACGCGCGGCGGGCCTCGCTGAACGGTGTGAAGCCGGGCGTGTACGGCGCGAAGTACGGCGCGAACGAGCTGAAGGTCTACGACGCGTCGGGCAACGTCGCGACGCTGGCCTTCGTCCTCGACGACGTGTCGCCGACGATCACGGTCAAGAGCGGTGAGAGCTTCACGGTCGGAACCGCGTCGCGCGGGTACGAGAAGGTCTCGTTCAAGCTGTACGACCAGTACAAGATCGACAAGATCACGCTCAACGGCACCGAGAAGAACCTGACCGATAACGCGTGGTCGGATCTCAACTTCGTGAAGCCGGGCTCCTTCGGCGCGAAGGCCGGCGCGAACGTGCTCAAGGTCTACGACGTGCTCGGCAACGTCACGACGCTGCGGTTCAAGCTCGTCGCGCCGTAGGCGCCTGATGGACGATGGATGCCGCGGGGTCGAGGCCCCGCGGCATCCATCGTCTTCGGGTGACGCTTCGCGGCCCGCGAACACGAAGCGGATCCCATGTCGGAGGCCCCACCTAAACTTGTAACGTGCCCATCGTTCCCGTCATCGCGCCCGGATTCCCGTCCTCCTCCGGGGGGCATGACACCCACCCTCGAGGCAACTCGAGTGGAACGCTCAGCGTTCGCGGTGCCCGCGTCCACAATCTCAAGAACGTCGACCTCGACATCCCGCGCGACTCGCTCGTCGTGTTCACGGGCCTGTCGGGCTCGGGCAAGTCGAGCCTCGCGTTCGACACGATCTTCGCCGAGGGCCAGCGCCGCTACGTCGAGTCCCTGAGCGCTTACGCGCGTCAGTTCCTGGGGCAGGTCGACCGCCCCGACGTCGACTTCATCGAGGGCCTCTCGCCCGCCGTCTCGATCGACCAGAAGTCCACGAACCGCAACCCGCGCTCGACCGTCGGCACGATCACCGAGATCTTCGACTACATGCGCCTCCTGTGGGCGCGCATCGGCGTGCCGCACTGTCCCGAGTGCGGCGAAGTGATCCAGCGCCAGACGGTGCAGCAGATCGCCGATCAGCTCATGGAGCTTCCGGAGCGCACGCGGTACCAGATCGTCGCGCCGATCGTCACTCAGAAGAAGGGCGAGTTCGTCGACCTCTTCAAAGAGCTCGGGGCCAAGGGCTACGCGCGCGCGATCGTCGACGGCGAGCTCATCCAGCTCGCCGAGCCGCCCGTGCTCAAGAAGAGCTACAAGCACGACATCGCCGTCGTCGTCGACCGCCTCGTCGCCGCCGACGACATCCTGGGGCGCATCACCGACTCCGTCGAGACCGCGCTCGGCCTTGCAGGCGGCGTCGTGCAGGTGAACTTCGTCGACGAAGAGGGGGATGCCGCGTGGCAGTCGTTCTCCGAGAAGCTCGCGTGCCCCAACGGCCACCCGCTGCAGCTCACCGAGATCGAGCCGCGCACGTTCTCGTTCAACGCGCCGTTCGGCGCCTGCCCCGCGTGCTCGGGTCTGGGCACCCGCATGTCGGTCGATCAGGAGCTCATGCTCGGCGACGAGGAGCTCTCGATCAGCGAGGGCGTGCTCATCCCCTGGACGACGCAGGGCAAGGGTCTCTTCCAGTACTACGAGCGCCTGCTCGAGGGCCTCGCCGCCGATCTGAACTTCTCGCTCGACACTCCGTGGAAGGACCTCCGGGTCGACGTGCAGGAGGCGGTTCTGCGCGGCGAGAACTACAAGGTCACGGTCAAGTGGAAGAACCGCTACGGCCGCGAGATGCGCTACTCGTCCGGCTTCGAGGGCGTCGTGCCCTACATCGAGCGCCAATACGTGCAGGCCGAGTCCGACACGCAGCGCCAGCGCTGGTCCGAGTACCTGCGCGAAGTGCCGTGTCCCGTGTGCGACGGCAACCGTCTCAAGCCCGAAGTGCTCGCAGTGCTCGTGCACGGGCATTCCATCGCGGATGCCTCGCGTCTGAGCCTCGCGGACGCGCACGCGTACTTCGCGAACCTCCAGCTCACCGACCGCGAGGCCAAGATCGCGGCGCAGGTGCTCCGCGAGATCCGCGCGCGCCTCGACTTCCTGCTGCAGGTCGGCCTGAACTACCTGAGCCTCAGCAGGTCGGCGGGCTCGCTCTCGGGCGGCGAGGCGCAGCGCATCCGGCTCGCGACGCAGATCGGCTCGGGACTCACGGGCGTGCTCTACGTGCTGGATGAGCCGTCGATCGGTCTGCACCAGCGCGACAACCGGCGCCTCATCGAGACGCTGCTCACGCTCCGCGATCTCGGCAACACCCTGATCGTCGTCGAGCACGACGAGGAGACGATCCACGCCTCCGACTGGATCGTCGACATCGGCCCTCGTGCGGGCGTCGACGGCGGCGACGTCGTGCATTCGGGCCCGCTCGCCGAGCTGCTGACCGAACCACGGTCGATCACGGCCGACTATCTCGCCGGACGCCGTTCGATCGAGACGCCGAAGAAGCGGCGCAAGATCGACAGGAAGCGCCAGATCACGGTCGTCGGCGCGCGCGAGAACAACCTGAAGAACGTCACCGTCGACTTCCCGCTCGGCGTCATGACGGCCGTGACCGGCGTCAGCGGCTCGGGCAAGTCGTCGCTCGTGAACGGCATCCTGTACGAAGTCCTCGCGACCAAGCTCAACGGCGCGCGTCGCGTCGCGGGCAAGCACACGCGCGTGACGGGACTCGACAACCTCGACAAGGTCGTGCACGTCGACCAGGCGCCGATCGGCCGCACGCCGCGCTCGAACCCGGCGACCTACACGGGCGTCTTCGACCGCATCCGCACGCTCTTCAGCGAGACGACCGAGGCGAAGGTGCGCGGCTACCTGCCCGGGCGCTTCAGCTTCAACGTCAAGGGCGGCCGTTGCGAGGCGTGCTCGGGCGACGGCACGATCAAGATCGAGATGAACTTCCTCCCCGACGTCTACGTCGACTGCGAGGTCTGCCACGGCAAGCGCTACAACCGCGACACCCTCGCGGTGCACTACAAGGGCAAGAACATCGCCGAGGTGCTCGAGATGCCGATCTCCGAGGCGGCGGAGTTCTTCGAGCCGATCCAGGCGATCCACCGCTACCTCAAGACGCTCGTCGACGTGGGCCTGGGCTACGTGCGGCTCGGCCAGTCCGCCACGACGCTCTCGGGCGGCGAGGCGCAGCGCGTCAAGCTCGCGACCGAGCTGCAGCGCCGCTCGAACGGCCGGTCGATCTACGTGCTCGACGAGCCGACGACGGGTCTGCACTTCGAAGACGTCGCGCGCCTGCTCGAAGTGCTGAACGGCCTCGTCGACAAGGGCAACACCGTCATCGTGATCGAGCACAACCTCGACGTCATCAAGTCCTCCGACTGGATCATCGACCTCGGCCCCGAGGGCGGGTCGGGCGGCGGCGAGATCATCGCGACGGGCACGCCCGAGCAGGTCGCGCAGGTGGAGGGCAGCCACACGGCGACCTTCCTGGCGGAGGTGCTCGGCACGCAGGCGGCCCGCAAGGCGGGCTGAGCGGATGCCGGCATCCCGTCGCCCCACGGTCTCCTACAAACCGAAGCCGGGCGAGATCCCGACCAATCCGGGGGTCTATCGCTTCCGTGACAAGGACGGCCGCGTCCTCTACGTCGGCAAGGCGAAGAGCCTCCGTGCGCGCCTGTCGAACTACTTCGCACCGCTGCACACGCTGCACGAACGCACGCGGCGGATGGTCACGACCGCGGCATCGGTCGAATGGACGGTCGTCGCGAGCGACGTCGACTCACTGCAGCTCGAGTACATGTGGATCAAGGAGTTCGATCCGCCGTTCAACGTGCGCTACCGCGACGACAAGTCGTACCCCTTCATGGCGATCACGCTCGGCGACGAAGCGCCGCGCGTCATCGTGACGCGCAACCGTCGCATCCCCGGAGCGAAGTACTTCGGGCCGTATCCCAAGGTCTGGGCCGTGCACGACACGATCGACCAGATGATCAAGGTCTTCCCGATCCGCACGTGCAGCGACTCGTCGTACAAGAAGGCGATGGCGACAGGGCGTCCGTGCTTCCCCGGGCAGATCGGCCGCTGCGGCGGCCCGTGCTCGATGAAGGTCACGATCGAGGAGCACCGCGCGATCGTGGACGACTTCGTCGCCTTCATGGCCGGCGGCGACCAGCGCTTCACGCGCGACCTGACGCGGCGCATGCGCGAGGCATCCGCCGCCATGGACTACGAGGCCGCCGCCGTGTACCGAGACCGGCTGCAGGCGATCGACGCCGTGCTCAACAAGAGCGCCCTCGTGCTCGCCGCCGACACCGACGCCGACCTGTTCGGCGTCGCCGAGGACGAACTCGCCGCGACGGTGCAGCACTTCGTCATCCGCGGCGGGCGCGTGCGCGGCGTGCGCGCGACGACGATCGAGAAGGAGATCGACATCGCGGGTGCCGATCTCGTCGATCAGGTGATCCAGCGGGCGTACGGGGATGCTCCGGCATCCGACATCCCGAAGCAGGTGCTCGTGCCGTCCCTGCCCGACGACGCCGCCGAGCTCGAGCAGTGGCTGCGCGACAAGCGCGGCAAGAACGTCACGATCCAGGTGGCGCAGCGGGGGCGCAAGGCCGAGCTCATGAAGACGGCCCACCTCAATGCGCAGCAGGCGCTCATGCTCCACAAGACGCGGCGCACGAGCGACTACGTCGCTCGGACGCAGGCGCTCACGGATCTGCAGGAGGCCCTCGATCTCGCCGAGGCGCCGCTGCGCATCGAGTGCTTCGACGTCTCGCACCTCGGCGGCACGAATGTCGTCGCCTCGATGGTCGTCTTCGAGGACGGGCTCGCGCGCAAGGATCAGTACCGCTCGTTCGGGGTCGCTGAGACCACCGACGACACCGATTCGCTCTATCAGGTGCTCCGTCGACGGCTCGCGTATCTCGATCGGCCCGAGGAAGACGACGTGATCCCGGATGCCGCGGCCGACGGCTCCGTCGTCACGACCCGCAAGAAGCCCCGGTTCGCGTACCGGCCGCAGCTTCTCGTGGTCGACGGCGGCAAGCCGCAGGTCGAGGCCGCCGCCCGCGCGCTGCGCGATGCCGGCCACGAGGAGATCGCGCTGTGCGGCATCGCGAAGAGGCTCGAGGAGGTGTGGATGCCGGGGGAGGAGTACCCCGTCATCCTGCCCCGCACGAGCGAGGCGCTGTACCTGCTCCAGCGCCTGCGCGATGAGGCGCACCGCTTCGCGATCACGCATCAGCGCCGGCGCCGGCGGCGCGACATCCAGAGCGTGCTCGCCGAGGTCCCGGGCCTCGGCGAAGCCCGCATCCGGGCGCTGCTGCGGCACTTCGGCTCCGTCGCAGCACTCAAGGGCGCGACGACCGACGAGATCGCCGAACTGCCCGGAGTGGGTCCGAAGCTCGCTTCGGCGATTCACGAGCACCTCGCGAGTGGCTAGGCTGGATCCGACGACGGGGGTGGTGATGAGCGACGACGTGTCGCGACGCGAGAGCGGCGAAGTGCTCATCGTGACGGGGATGTCGGGTGCCGGGCGCTCGACGGCGGCGAACGCGCTCGAAGACCTCGATTGGTACGTCGTCGACAATCTGCCGCCGCAGATGCTCAAGCCCCTGCTGGATCTCACCGAGATCGCGGCCGATGCGCTGCCGAAGGTCGCCGTCGTCGTCGATGTCCGCGGCCGCGACCTGTTCTCCGAGCTCCCGGTCGCCCTGCAGCAGCTGCGGGATCGCCGCAAGCTGCGACTGCTGTTCCTGGATGCCTCGGACGACGTCCTGGTGCGTCGATTCGAAGCCGTGCGCCGGCCTCACCCCCTGCAGGCCGAGGGGACGATCATCGACGGCATCCGACGCGAGCGCGAGCGCCTCGCGGCCGTGCGCGAAAGCGCGGACGTCATCCTCGACACGTCCGGCTACAACATCCACCAGCTGGCGACCCGCATCGTCGACCTGTTCTCGGACGAAGGTTCCGCGCGGCACACGCTCACGATCATGAGCTTCGGCTTCAAGTACGGGCTCCCGCCCGACGCGGACATGGCCGCCGACATGCGCTTCCTGCCGAACCCGTTCTGGAACGACGAGCTGAAGTCCCTCACGGGAGAGGACGAAGCCGTGCGCGACTTCGTCCTCGATCAAGAAGGCGCCGTGGAGTTCATCGACGCGTACGCCGCGGCGCTGCGGCCCGTGCTCGAGGGCTATCAGCGCGAGAACAAGCGGCATTCCGTGCTCGCGGTCGGCTGCACGGGGGGCAAGCATCGCTCCGTCGTGACCGCTCGCGAGCTCGCCGAGCGCCTGGCGCATGTGCCCGGCGTCGCCGTCCGGATCAAGCACCGCGACCTCGGCCGCGAGTGACGGCGGGTAGGCTGGACGATCTTCCCCGCCCCATTCCTCAGAGGAGAAACGTGTCGCTGACAGCCGACGTGAAGGCCGAGCTGACCGCCGTGCGCGACCCGCGCCCGACCGCCCGTGTGGCCGAACTCACCTCGCTGCTTCGGTTCTCGGGCGGGTTGCACTCGATCGCGAACCGCGTGGCGGTCGAGGCCGAGCTCGACACCGACCAGCTCGCGCGTCGCGTCGCGCGCGATCTCATGGAGCTCTACGGAGTGCGGCCCGAGCTCGTCCACGTGCAAGGGTCCGGTGGGCGCAGCGGCAGCTATGCGGTGCGGGTGATCGACGGCGGCGAGACCCTCGCGCGCCAGACGGGTCTCCTCGACCAGCGCCGACGCCCCGTGCGCGGGCTTCCGAACAAGCTCACGACCGGCTCGCGCGAAGATCTTGCGGCGATCTGGCGTGGCGCGTTCCTCGCCGCCGGCTCCCTCAGCGAGCCCGGCCGCTCGGCGGCGCTCGAGATCACGTGCCCCGCCCCCGAGGCGGCGATGGCGCTCGAGGGCGCGGCGCGACGGCTCGGCATCCCCGCCAAGGCGCGCGAGGTCCGCGGCATCCCGCGCGTCGTCGTCCGCGAAGGCGAGGCGATCCGCGTCGCCCTGGCGATGATGGGGGCCAAGAACGCCGCCGCCGACTGGGATCAGATGCGTCAGCGCCGTGAGGTCCGCGCGGGTGTGAACCGCCTCGTGAACTTCGACGACGCGAATCTGCGCCGATCGGCGCAGGCCGCCGTCGCGGCGTGCGCGCGTGTCGAGCGCGCGCTCGAGATCCTCGGCGACGAGGTGCCCGAGCACCTGCGCGAAGCGGGCGAACTGCGCCTCGCGCACCGCGATGCGAGTCTCGACGAGCTCGGCCACCACGCGGATCCACCGCTCACGAAGGACGCCGTCGCCGGCCGCATCCGTCGCCTGCTCGCGATGGCCGACAAGAAGGCCGAGGTCGAGGGGCTGCCCGACACCGAGTCGGCCGTTCCGGCCGGCGTCGAGGACTGATAACAGCACGTCATCGAGGGAACAACCCCCTCGCTCGTGCGTTGCCTCTCAGTAGGATGAAACGCGTCACCCTCGCCGCGCGGGGAGCCTCCATGCGCGGTGTCGACAGGAAGAAGAGAACATGGCGAAGTACACCCTGCCCGACCTCCCTTACGACTTCGCGGCGCTCGAGCCGCACATCAGCGGCAAGATCATGCAGCTGCATCACGACAAGCACCATGCGGCGTACGTGGCCGGCGCGAACACGGCCCTCGAGCAGCTCGCCGAGGCACGCGAATCGGGCAACCTCGCGAACGTGAACAAGCTCGAGAAGGACCTCGCGTTCCACCTCGGCGGCCACGTCAACCACTCCATCTTCTGGACCAACCTGTCGCCGGACGGCGGCGGTCAGCCCGAGGGTGAGCTCGCGGCAGCGATCGACGAGTTCTTCGGTGGCTTCGAGAAGTTCCAGGCGCACTTCGCCGCCGCGGCGAACGGCATCCAGGGCTCCGGATGGGCCGTCCTCAGCTGGGACCCGATCGGCGAGCAGCTGATCATCCAGCAGCTCTTCGACCAGCAGAGCAACACGGCGCAGGGCACGATCCCGGTCTTCCAGCTCGACATGTGGGAGCACGCGTTCTACCTCGACTACCTCAACGTCAAGGCCGATTACGTCAAGGCCGTCTGGAACATCGCGAACTGGCAGAACGTCGCTGATCGCCTCGCCGCAGCCCGCGAGAAGACCTCGGGCCTGCTGGTACTGTCATAGCAAGCGCGGCGTCCCGACGGGTTCGCCCGCCGGGACGCCGTTGTCCACCGTCGTAATCGCATCATTTCGCGCATTCGCGCACGACACACTCAGGAGACATTCCGTGACTGTCAAGATCGGGATCAACGGCTTCGGCCGCATCGGACGCAACTTCCTCCGCGCAGCGCTCGAGCAGGGCGCGGACCTCGAAATCGTGGCGGTGAACGACCTCACCGACAACAAGGCCCTCGCGCACCTCCTCAAGTACGACTCGGTGGGCGGTCGCCTCGACGCCGACGTCTCGTACGATGCGGACTCGATCACCGTCAACGGCAAGGCCATCAAGGTCTTCGAAGAGCGCGACCCGGCGAACCTGCCGTGGGGCGAGCTCGGCGTCGACATCGTCATCGAGTCGACCGGCCGGTTCACCAACGCCGCCGATGCGGGCAAGCACATCGCCGGTGGCGCCAAGAAGGTCATCATCTCGGCTCCGGGCACGGACGTCGACGGCACGTTCGTCATGGGCGTGAACGACGACACGTACGACTCGGCGACGATGAACATCATCTCGAACGCGTCGTGCACGACGAACTGCCTCGCCCCGCTCGCCAAGGTCTTCAACGACAACTTCGGCATCGAGCGCGGCTTCATGATGACGGCGCACGCCTACACGGCCGACCAGAACCTGCAGGACGGCCCGCACAGCGACCTGCACCGTGCCCGCGCGGCCGCGATCAACATCGTCCCCGCCTCGACCGGCGCGGCGAAGGCGATCGGCCTCGTGCTGCCCGAGCTCAACGGCAAACTGAGCGGCTCGTCGTACCGCGTGCCGATCCCCACGGGCTCGATCGTCGACCTCACGATCATCACGCCGGCCGAGGGTCTGACCGCCGACGTCATCAACGCCGCGTACGAGAAGGCCGCGGCCGACGGCGAGCTCGCCGGGTACCTGAAGTACAACACCGACCCGATCGTCTCGACCGACATCGTGCACGACCCGCACTCGTCGATCTTCGACGCCGGCCTGACCAACGTCTCGGGCAACCTCGTGAAGGTCTCGGCGTGGTACGACAACGAGTGGGGCTACTCCAACCGCCTCGTCGACCTCACCGAGCTGGTCGCCGACAAGCTCTGACGATCATGGCCCTGCGCACCCTCGATTCGCTGGGGTCGCTCGCCGGCAAGCGCGTCATCGTCCGTTGTGATCTGAACGTCCCCCTGAAGGACGGCGTCATCACGGACGATGGCCGCGTGCGGGCGTCGCTTCCCACGCTCAACGCCCTCATCGACCAGGGCGCACGCCTCGTCGTGTGCTCGCACCTGGGTCGCCCCGACGGCGCGCCCGACGCGAAGTACAGCCTCGAGCCGGTCGCGCAGCGGCTATCCGAGCTGCTCGGCAAGCCCGTCGCCTTCTCCCGTGACACGGTGGGGGAGTCCGCGCACGAAGCGGTCGCCGCGCTCGACGACGGCGATGTCGCGGTGATCGAGAACCTGCGCTTCAACCCGGGTGAGACGGCGAAGGATGACGCGGCCCGCCGCGCCTTCGCCGATGAGCTCGCGGCGCTCGGCGACGCCCTCGTCTCGGACGGCTTCGGCGTCGTGCACCGCAAGCAGGCGTCGGTCTACGATCTCGCCGAGATCCTGCCGTCGGCCGCAGGGCTGCTCATCGCGACCGAGCTCGACGTGCTCGATCGTCTGACCGAGAACCCCGAGCGCCCGTATGCGGTCGTGCTCGGCGGCTCGAAGGTGAGCGACAAGCTCGGCGTCATCGAGCATCTGCTGCCGCGCGCCGACAAGATCCTGGTCGGCGGGGGGATGCTGTTCACGTTCCTCGCGGCGCAGGGTTTCAAGGTCGGCAAGTCGCTCCTCGAGGAAGACCAGATCGACCGCGTCAAGGGCTACATCGCGACGGCGGCAGTGAAGGGCGTCGAGCTCATCCTTCCCGTGGATGCCGTGATGGCGGCATCCTTCAGCGCCGACGCCGATCACGTGGTCGCTCCTGCCGACGCGCTGGAAGAGACCGCGTTCGGGGCGTCCGGCCTCGGCCTGGACATCGGACCCGAGACGGCGAAGCTCTTCGCCGACGCGATCCGCACATCGAAGACGGTCTTCTGGAACGGCCCGATGGGCGTGTTCGAGATGCCGGCCTTCGCCGCCGGCACCAAGGCGGTCGCGCAGGCGCTCACCGCCGTCGACGGACTCTCGGTCGTCGGGGGCGGCGACTCCGCCGCAGCCGTGCGTCAGCTCGGCTTCCGCGACGATCAATTCGGCCACATCTCGACGGGCGGCGGCGCGAGCCTCGAGTTCCTCGAGGGCAAGAAGCTCCCCGGACTGGAGGTCCTCGGATGGCAGTGAATGGCAGAACCCCGCTCATCGCAGGCAACTGGAAGATGAACCTCGACCACCTTCAGGCGGTCGCGTTCGTCCAGAAGCTGCACTGGGCTCTGAAGGACGCCAAGCACGAGGACGACTCGGTCGAGGTCGCGGTCTTCCCGCCCTTCACCGACCTGCGCACGGTCCAGACGCTCATCGACGCCGACAAGATCCCGTTCGCCTTCGGCGCGCAGGACCTCTCGACGCACGACTCGGGCGCCTACACGGGCGAGATCTCGGGTGCCTTCCTGTCGAAGCTGCAGTGCGGCTACGTCATCATCGGGCACTCCGAGCGTCGCCAGTACCACCACGAGACCGACGAGGTCGTCGCGGCCAAGGTCCAGGCGGCGCTCCGTCACGGGTTGGTTCCCGTGATCTGCGTCGGCGAGACGCTCGAGCAGCGCGAGGAGTCCGGGCCCACCGCGGTTTCGGTGGCGCAGCTCGAGGTGGCGCTCGAAGGGGTGCCCGCCTCCGCCGATATCGTCGTGGCCTACGAGCCGGTGTGGGCGATCGGGACGGGCCAGGTCGCCTCGCCCGAGCAGGCGCAGGAGGTCTGCGCTGCGCTGCGCGCCGTGCTCGCCGACAAACTGGACGCGGATGCCGCGGCCCGCACGCGCATCCTGTACGGCGGCTCGGTCAAGTCCTCCAATGTCGCGAGCTTCATGCGCGAGCCCGACGTCGACGGGGCGCTCGTGGGCGGTGCGAGCCTCGTCGTGGACGAGTTCGCGGCGATCATCCGCTACCAGAAGCACGTCGGCGTCTAGGTCACCCGTATACTTGACCCTTGTGCGATCCGACGGGTCGCCTTGAAAGGCTTTGAAGAACAGTGCAGATCCTCGAGTTCGTCCTGCAGGTGCTCCTCGGCATCACGAGCCTCCTGCTGACCCTCCTCATCCTGCTCCACAAGGGGCGCGGCGGCGGTTTGTCCGACATGTTCGGCGGCGGCATGACGTCGGCCCTCGGATCGTCGGGCCTTGCGGAGCGCAACCTCAACCGCTTCACGATCGTCCTCGCACTCGCGTGGTTCATCTCGATCGTCGCCCTCGGCCTGATCACGAAGTTCCAGGGTCTCTGATGGCTACCGGTGGCAACGCGATCCGCGGCACCCGCGTCGGCGCGGGCCCGATGGGCGAGCAGGACCACGGCTTCCACGCCGATCGCGTCGCGATCTCGTACTGGGACGCCCTGGGCAACGAGACGGTTCGCTACTTCGCGGCGGGCATCCCCGAGGAGGAGATCCCCGAGACGATCGACTCCCCGCACTCCGGCCTTCCCGCCGGTCGTGACAAAGAGAATCCGCCGGCGGTCGCCAAGACAGAGCCGTACAAGACGCACCTCGCCTACGTGAAGGAGCGCCGGACCGAAGAAGAGGCCGAGAGCCTCCTCGACGACGCCCTGCACCAGTTGCGCGAGCGTCGCGGCCAGGACTGAGAACGTCTGAATTTGAGAAGAGCGGATGCCGTGAGGCATCCGCTCTTCTAGTACTCGCTGTCGATGAGCTCGGGCGGCACCTCTGCGGCTGCCGCCTGGTCGACGAAGAAGATCGTGCGCTTGCGCCCCTTCGCTCCAGCTGCCGGAACGCTCTCATAGCTCGCGCCTGCGAGGGCGAGGCCGAGAGCCGCCGCCTTGTCGGCACCGGCGAGCACCATCCACACGCGCTTGGACGAGTTGATGACCGGGCGGGTGAAGCTGACACGCTCGGGCGGGGGTTTGGGGGAGTCGCGCACAGGTACGACCGCGCGGTCCGCGATCTGGATCTCGGGGCGATCGGGGAACAGCGATGCGATGTGCGCATCGGGGCCGACGCCGAGGAAGCACACGTCGAACGACGGCCACGCGAACTCGGCGCAGCGGAATCGTGCGAGTTCGTCGGCGTACGCGTCGGCGGCCTCATCGAGCGAGAGACCGTCGTCGGTCGCGGCGACCGCATGGATGTTCTCGGGCGGGAGGGGGAGGGCGTCGAGCATCGCGGTGCGCGCCTGGACCTCGTTGCGCTCCGGGTCGTTCACCGCGAGGAACCGCTCGTCGCTCCACCAGAAGTGCACGAGCGACCAGTCGATCTCGGTGGAGCGGTGCTGGGCCGCGGCCGCGGCGAGAACAGCGCCGCCCATGGACCCGCCGGTCAGCGAGATGTGCGCGCGCTTGCCGAGCGAGGTGCGCTTGGCGACGCGGTGAAGGAAGCGTTCCGCCACCGACTCGGCGAGAGCGCGGGAATCGGAGGCGATCACGACGCGCTTCTCGGTCGAGTACTCAGGCATGCGTCTCCGTCGTCGCCGGTGGGTCGAGAAGGGCCCAGCCCTCCGTGATGACTCGACCATACAGGACGTCGGGATCCAGGCGACGGAGCTCTTCCGCGAGGCATTCACGCAGGGTCCGGCGGGGCAGCACGAGGTCGTGCATCGGCTGACCGGGCTGCGTCAGGCAGGCGATCGCCGCCGAGGAACGCTCGAGGAGCACATCGCCGCTCGCGCGGATGAGCTTGACCGACTTGATGCCGTCGTGCCACTCGCTCTCGGGCAGATAGCGCCAGTCGACGGGCACGTCGAGCATGAGCCGCAGCCACGCGGCGAGCAGTGCGGTCGACGGCGACGTGCTCGCGCCCCGCACTTCGACCGCCGTCACGGTGTCGTACGGCGGCTGGTCGAGCACGGCCGCGAGCTGCTCGCGCCAGTGCGTCAGACGCGTCCACGCGAGGTCGGTGTCACCCGGGGCGTGGTTGTCACCGAGGTGTGCGACCCAGGCCGACGGATCGGACTTCGTCGCGGCATCCGTGATCCGTCGCTGCGCGATGCGGCCGATCGACGTCGTCGAAGGGGACTCCGGCGTCGTGTTGGGCCACCACACGACGACGGGAGCATCGGGCAGCAGCAGCCCCGTGACGAGACTCTCGAGATTGGAGGAGCCGGCTTCGCCGAAGGCGTGCAGCGTCACGACCTCGCTGGCTCCGGCATCCCCACCGACGCGGATCTGCGCGTCGAGTCGCGAGTCGGCGTCGTCGGCGTTGATGACGAGCACGATGACGCGCATCGGGTGCTCGCGGGATGCGTCGTTCGCGGCCTCGATGACCTCTTCCATCGCGCCCTCGCGGGTCAGGATGATGAGGGTGAGCACGCGACCGAGAGCGACCGCGCCGCCCTCTTCGCGGACGTTCACGAGAGCCCGCGAGATCTTGCTCACGGTGGTGTCGGGCAGATCGACGATCACGGTCGCCTCCAGGTGCGCCCGTCGCGGGCGAGCATTTCGTCGGCGGATGCCGGGCCCCACGAACCGGGGGCGTACTGCTCGAGGGGACCGCCCTGCTGCGCCCAGAACTGCTCGATGGGGTCGAGGATCTTCCACGAGAGGTCGACTTCCTCGTGGCGGGGGAAGAGCGGCGGATCGCCGAGGAGCACGTCGAGGATGAGTCGTTCGTACGCTTCGGGGCTCGCTTCGGTGAAGGCGTGCCCGTAGCCGAAGTCCATCGTGACGTCGCGCACCTGGGCGCCGGCGCCGGGAACCTTCGAGCCGAAGCGGATCGTGACTCCCTCGTCGGGCTGGACGCGGATGACGAGGGCGTTCTGCCCCTGCCCCGCCGTCTGACTGCGCGAGAAGAGCTGCTCGGGCGCGGTCTTGAAGATCACGGCGATCTCGGTGACGCGGCGGCCGAGGCGCTTGCCCGTGCGCAGGTAGAACGGCACCCCCGCCCAGCGGCGCGTGTTGATCTCGAGGGTGACGGCGGCATACGTCTCGGTCGTGGATTCGGGGTTCATCCCCTCCTCTTCGAGGAAGCCGAGCACCTTCTCGCCCCCCTGCCAACCGCCGGCGTACTGGCCGCGGGCCGTCGTGCGCGCAAGATCCTTCGGCAGCGTCACAGCGGCGAGCACCTTCTCCTTCTCGGCGCGGAGGTTCTTCGCATCGAAGGTGATGGGCTCCTCCATCGCCGTGAGGGCGAGGAGCTGCAGCAGGTGGTTCTGGATCACGTCGCGCGCCGCGCCGATGCCGTCGTAGTACCCGGCGCGACCACCGACGCCGATGTCCTCGGCCATCGTGATCTGCACGTGGTCGACGTAGTTGGCGTTCCAGATCGGCTCGTACAGCTCGTTCGCGAAGCGCAGCGCCAAGATGTTCTGGACCGTCTCCTTGCCGAGGTAGTGGTCGATGCGGAAGATCGAGTCGGTCGGGAACGCCGAGCGCAGGGCGTCATTGAGCTCCTGCGCCGATTCGCGGTCGTGGCCGAACGGCTTCTCGATCACGACGCGACGCCAGCGCTCGGGCTGATCCGCCGTGTCGTCGACGAGCCCCGAGGCCTTCAGCTGCTCCGCGACGATCGGGAAGTCCTTGGGCGGGATCGACAGGTAGAACGCGTGGTTTCCCATCGTGCCCCGCTCGACATCCAGCTTGTCGACCGTCTCTTTCAGGCGTTGGAACGCCTTCTCGTCGTCGAACTCGCCCTGGACGAAGCGGATGCCCTCCATGAGCTGCTGCCACGTCTCGTCGCGGAACTCGGTGCGAGCGTGGTCCTTGACGGCGTCATGCACGACCTTCGCGAAGTCCTGGTCATCCCAGTCGCGACGTGCGAAGCCGACGAGGGCGAACCCGGGGGGCAGCAGGCCGCGATTGGCGAGGTCGTAGACGGCGGGCATGAGCTTCTTGCGGGAGAGGTCTCCCGTCACCCCGAAGATCACGAGCGCGCTCGGACCGGCGATGCGGTTGAGGCGGTGGTCTTCGGCGTCGCGCAGCGGGTTGTGCCCGCGCGAGATCTCGACTGACATGTGTCGCTTCCTGGTGATCCGTCCGGGCTACTGGGCTGCTTCGAACAGCGTCAGCACTTCGACCTGGGGGTCGGTGAGCGTGAGCGTCACGACGGGGCGGCCGTGATCCGCGAGCACGCTCGCATCGCCCGCGGCCTGCGCCTGGATCAGCTGGCCGAACGTGAAGGGGCGACCGGGGATCTCCAGGTCGACATCGGTCTGCTCGAGGATCTGCAGGAACACGCCGTTCGCGGGTCCGCCCTTGTGGTACTGGCCGGTCGAGTGCAGAAAGCGCGGGCCCCAGCCGAAGGTCGCGGGGCGACCCGAGTCGGCCGCGACGAGCTCGCGCAGGCCCTGCAGCTGCGGCAGGCGGAGTCGGTCGACGTAGGCCTGAACCGAGACGTAGCCGTCGGTGTCGAGTCGCGACCAGAGGGCGTCGAGGACGCCGGCGATGGTTCCGGATGCCGCGAGCTCAGGATCCGAGACACGCACCTCGACGCCGTCCACCGTGAAGGCCGGGGCCGTCGGCTCGGGGCGTGCATCCAGCAGGCCACGTGTCGCGATCTTCGCCGACTCGACGTCGGGCTGGTCGAACGGGTCGATCCCCAGCATCCGGCCGGCGATCGCCGTCGCGTACTCCCAGACGATCAGCTGTGCGCCGAGCGAGCCCGACACGAGCACTTCGCCCTCGTGGTGCTCGAAGAGGTGGAAGCGGTTCGCCTCGTCCACGAGTCGGACGATCTGCAGGTCTGCGGGCTTCGCCTCGAGCTCGGGAGAGACCGAGAGGAGCACGACGGGCAGGATGCCCGTGCCGTCCTTGCCCGTGGACTCTGCCACGAGCTGCTCGATCCAGTCGGGCAGGCCGACGATGTGCGTGCCGTCGGTGATGAGGCCGAGCTTGTCGCGTCGGGGGCTGCCGCCGGCGATCGCGGCCGCGAGGACGAGGGCCGGGTTGTCGGGGCTGTCGATCGCGACCTCGAGCAGCGTGGCATCCGCTTCGTCGAGCAGTTCTCCGATGTCGACGCCCGCGAGTCCCGTCGGCACGAGGCCGAAGGCGGTCAGGGCGGAATAGCGGCCGCCGACGGTCGGGTCGGCGTTGAAGACGCGATAGCCGTCGGCGCGTGCCGCGACGTCGAGCGGCGAACCGGGATCGGTCACGACGACGATGCGCTCGAGCGGGTTGATGCCGAGGTCGCGGAAGGCGGCCTCGAACGTGCGCTTCGCCGAGTCGGTCTCGACCGTCGAGCCGGACTTCGACGACACGACGAGCACGGTCTGCTCGAGTCCGCCGGACTCGGCGTCGCCGTCGAGCGCGGCGAGCACCTGGCCGGGCGCGGTCGAGTCGAGGATGACGAGCGGTACGCCTGCCGTCTGCGCGATGACCTCGGGGGCGAGCGACGAGCCGCCCATGCCCGCGAGGACGACACGCGTGACACCCTTGGCGACGAGTTCGGCGCGGAGTGCCTGGATCTCGGGGACGAGCGGCCGCGAGACGCTCACGGCCTGCACCCACCCGAGGCGCTTCGAGGCCTCGGCCTCGGCGGCGGGGCCCCACAGGGTCGCGTCGCCCGCCGTGATGCCCGACGCGACGAGGTCGCCGATCAGTCCGGGCAGCGTCTCGGCGACGACCGCCTTGACGTGGCCGGTGAGGTGGATGTCGAAGGTCATCGTGCCACCGCCGCCGTGTTGAGGGCTTCGCGGACGGTGTTCTTGAGGTCCTGCCACGAGGCGATGAACTTCTCGACGCCTTCGTCTTCGAGCAGCTGCGTGACGTCGGCGAAGTCGATGCCGACCGCGGCGAGGTCGGCGAAGACCTTGTGCGCCGTCTCGTAGGTGCCCGAGATCGTGTCGCCCGCGACGACACCGTGGTCGAAGGTGGCCTCGAGGGTCTTCTCGGGCATCGTGTTGACGGTGCCGGGGGCGACGAGCTCGGTGACGTAGAGCGTGTCGGGCAGGGCCGGGTCCTTGACGCCGGTCGAGGCCCACAGGGGCCGCTGCAGCGTGCCGCCCGCCGCCAGAAGCGCGGTCGCACGGGGCTCGGCGAACTTCTGCTCGTACAGCTCGTACGCAAGACGTGCGTTCGCGACGCCGGCGAGGGACTTCAGGCCGAGGGCTTCGTCGGTGCCGATCGCGGCGAGGCGCTTGTCGACCTCGGTGTCCACGCGCGAGACGAAGAACGACGCGACGGATTGGATCCTCGAGAGGTCGTGGCCGTTCGCCTGTGCGAGCTCGAGGCCCGCCAGGTACGCGTCGATGACCTCGGCGTACCGCTCGAGGCTGAAGATCAGGGTCACGTTGACCGAGATGCCCTCGCCGATCACCTGCGTGATCGCGGGCAGACCGGCCTTGGTCGCGGGGATCTTGATGAGCACGTTCGCGCGGTCGACGGTGGACCACAGCTCCTTGGCCTGCGCGACGGTCGCGTCGGTGTCGTGGGCGAGGTCGGGGGAGACCTCGATCGATACCCGCCCGTCGACACCGCCCGACTTCTCGAACACGGGCGTGAAGATGTCGGCCGCGTCGCGGACGTCGTCGGTCGTCGCGGCGAAGATGGCGTCGTCGACGGATGCTCCGGATGCCGCGAGCTCCGAGATCTGGGCGGTGTACGCCTCGGCGCCACCGCCGATCGCGGCCTGGAAGATGCTCGGGTTCGTCGTCACACCGACGACGTCGCGCGTCGCGATCAGCTCGGCGAGGTTGCCGGACGTGATCCGCGACCGCGAGAGATCGTCGAGCCAGATGCTGACGCCCGCCGCGGAGAGCTGTTCGGTGGGGGTGCTCATGCGTTCTCCTTGAGGGTTGCGCGTGCCGCTTCGACGACCGCGTCGGCGGTGATGCCGAACTTCTCGAACAGGGTCTTGTAGTCGGCCGATGCGCCGAAGTGCTCGATCGAGACCGACCGGCCGGTGTCGCCGACGATGTCGCGCCACGTGAGCGCGATGCCCGCCTCGACCGACACGCGGGCCTTGATCGCCTTGGGGAGCACGGATTCGCGGTACTCGGGCGACTGCTCGGCGAACCACTCGAGCGACGGCGCCGACACGACGCGCGCCTTCACACCCTCGGCCGCGAGCGTCTCGCGGGCGGCGACGGCGAGCTGCACTTCGGAGCCGGTCGCGATGAGGATGACGTCGGGCGTCGCGCCGTCGGGCGCGTCGACGAGGACGTAGGCGCCCTTCGCGACGCCCTCGGTCGTTGCGAAGCCGTCGACACCGCGGGGGAACACGGGGATGTTCTGACGCGTCAGGGCGATGCCCGCAGGGCCGCCGTGGCGGCGGAGCAGCTCGAGCCACGCGGCGGCCGTCTCGTTCGCGTCCGCGGGGCGCACGACGGTGAAGTTCGGGATCGCGCGGAGCGTCGCGAGCTGCTCGATCGGCTGGTGGGTCGGTCCGTCCTCGCCGAGCGCGACCGAGTCATGCGTCCACACGAAGAGGCTCGGGATGTCCATGAGCGCCGCGAGACGGACGGGCGGACGCATGTAGTCGCTGAAGATCAGGAACGTACCGCCGAAGGCGCGCGTCGGACCGTGCAGCACGATGCCGTTGACGATCGCGCCCATGGCGTGCTCGCGGATGCCGAAGTGCAGCACGCGGCCGTACGGATCGCCCGACCACTCGTGCGTCGACCACTCGGCCGGGATGAACGACTTCGCGTCCTTGATCGTCGTGAGGTTCGACTCGGCGAGGTCGGCCGAGCCGCCCCACAGCTCGGGGAGCTCGCCGGCGAGGGCGTTGATCACGAGGCCGGATGCCGCGCGGGTCGAGACATCCTTGCCCGCCTCGAACGAGGGGAGCGCCGCCGCGATGTCGCCGGGCAGCTCGCGGGCCGACACGCGATCCCAGAGCGCCTTGCGCTCGGGGTTCGCGGCGGCCCAGGCATCCCAGGACTCCTGCCACTCGGCACGTGCCTCGTCTGCCCGCGCCTGCAGCTCACGCGTGTGTGCGAGCACGTCATCGGCCACGACGAAGCTCTTCTCGGGGTCGAACCCGAGGACCTTCTTCGTCGCGGCGAGCTCGTCGGCGCCGAGCGCGGAGCCGTGGATCTTGCCGGTGTTCTGCTTGCCGGGCGATGGCCAGCCGATGATCGTGCGCAGGATGATGAGCGATGGCTTGGCCGTCTCGCCCTTCGCCGCCTCGATCGCCGCGTACAGCTCCTGCACGTCCTCGACGTACTGGCCCGTCTTCTTCCAGTCCACGACCTGCACCTGCCAGCCGTAGGCCTCGTAGCGCTTCGCGACGTCCTCGGTGAAGGCGACGTTCGTGTCGTCCTCGATCGAGATCTGGTTCGAGTCGTAGATCGCGATCAGGTTGCCGAGGTTCTGGTGACCGGCGAGGGAGGACGCCTCGGAGGTCACACCCTCCTGCAGGTCGCCGTCGCCCGCGATGACGTAGATGTGGTGGTCGAACGGGCTCTCGCCCGCCGGCGCCTCGGGGTCGAACAGGCCACGCTCGTAGCGGGCCGCGTACGCGAAGCCGACGGAGGACGCGAGACCCTGGCCGAGCGGGCCGGTCGTGATCTCGACGCCCTTCGTGTGCCCGTACTCGGGGTGACCCGGCGTGAGCGACCCCCACGTGCGGAGCGCCTCAAGATCGCCCAGCTCGAGGCCGAAGCCGCCGAGGTAGAGCTGCACGTACTGCGTCAGCGACGAGTGGCCCGCCGAGAGGATGAACCGGTCGCGGCCCACCCAGTGCGTGTCGGACGGGTCATGCCGCAGCACCCGCTGATACAGGAGGTACGCCGCGGGGGCCAGGCTCATCGCCGTCCCCGGGTGGCCGTTGCCCACCTTCTCCACGGCATCCGCCGCAAGAACTCGGGCGGTGTCCACCGCGCGCCGATCGATTTCATCCCAACGCAGATCCGACACCCGGCCGCCTTCCAAAGAGAGAGGGAGTGCGCCGTTCGAGGCCGGTCCGCGGACCGCGTCACCACGGGAGGAGCAGCCGGCGCGAAGGCGCGCGTGTGGTTTCAGCATAGCGAAGGCGCATGCCGCGTCGGGGATGCGGGACGCTGTGTGACACGAGTATGTTGCGCGCGCCGCGAAAACAGTCGTGCGCGGGCGATGCCATAGACTTGGGTGGTTCTTCAGACGGCGATTGCGGGGGCGATGGACATCTCGACAGCGTCGGCGGCCGCGGTGGCGGCGCCGACCCGGCGTCCTTCCCTCGGCCGAACCATCCGCGCGTATGTCGCGCTGACCAAGCCGCGCGTGCTCGAGCTCCTGCTCGTGACCACCGTGCCGGTCATGATCCTCGCGCAGGGCGGTTTCCCGAGCCTCTGGCTGGTCCTGGCGACCGTCATCGGCGGTTCGGCGTCCGCGGGCTCGGCCGCCGCGTTCAACATGTACCTCGATCGGGACATCGACGCGCACATGCAGCGCACGGTGAATCGCCCGCTGGTGACGGGCGAGGTGTCGCCGCGAGGTGCGCTCATCTTCGCGTGGTCGCTCGCGGTCTTCTCGACCGTCTGGCTGTGGATCACGACGAACTGGCTCGCTGCGACGTTCTCGGCGATCGCGATCTTCTTCTACGTCGTCATCTACACGATGATCCTGAAGCGGCGTACGGAGCAGAACATCGTGTGGGGCGGGATCGCGGGCTGCTTCCCCGTGCTGATCGGCTGGACTGCCGTCACCGGCTCGCTCGCCTGGCCGCCTGTGATCCTCTTCGTCCTCGTCTTCCTGTGGACCCCGCCGCACTACTGGCCGCTGTCCATGAAGTACAAGGACCAGTACGACGAAGTCGACGTGCCGATGCTCGGTGCGACCCGCAACGGGTCGCAGGTGGGGCTCCAGGTCATCCTCTACGCGTGGGCGACCGTCGCCTGCTCGCTGCTCCTCATCCCGGTCGCGGGGATGGGCCTCGTCTACACGGCATCGTCGGTCGTCTTCGGCGGCTGGTTCATCTACGAGTCCCACCGGCTCTACAACCGGGCCGTGCGCGGCACCGAGCCCCGGCCGATGCGCGTGTTCCACGCATCCATCACGTACTTGACGCTCCTGTTCGTCGCGATCGCCGTCGACCCGCTTCTGCCCTTCTGACGCCCGCCCGAGGCTCACGCCTCGGGCTTGGGGAACTGGGCCTTGAGAGCGGTCTCCTCGGCGTCCAGCGCCTGCAGCGCCGAGACGATCGCCGGCTCCTGGTACCTGCCCTCCGCGCGCGCCAGCAGGATCGCCGCTCGCTCGGACTCCAGCATCGCGCGGCGCAGACGGGCCTTCTCCTCCAGCTGAGGGATGGCGGCATCCGCTCCGAACGTGTCGAGAGTCTCGCCCAGGAAACCCGAGTCGCGGCGGAGCTGGTCGACGGTCCGCGTGTCGACCTGGGGAGTGATCTCGCGGTCGAGGCGTTCGAGGCCAGCCGCCTGGGCCTCGGCGGTCAGCATGCGCCGTTCGATGAGTTCCTGCGTGGGATTCGGCCTCGGCAGGTGCAGCGTGCGGATGATGCGGGGGAGTGCGAGGCCGCCGAGAAGGCTCGCGACCACGACGACGAAGGCGAGGAACTGGAGATACTCGCGACCCGGTGTCTCGGCCGGAAGGAGGAAGACCGCGGCCAGGGTCACGACGCCGCGGACACCGGCGCTCGCGACAGCGACGCCGTTGCCCCACGCCCAGCTGCGTTCGCGCAGTCGCCGCGGACCGCGGCGGTACAGCAGCGTCGTCGCCATGACCCAGGCGAAGTGCGATGCGACGAGGGCGAGCAGGATACCGGCGCAGATCACGATCGTCGGCCAGACCCCCGGGCCCGTACGGATCGCGCCGGCGAGCACTCCCGAGAGATTGAGCCCGATGAACAGGAACACGGCGTTCTCCAGCAGGAACTGGATCGTGCGCCAGTTCAGGCGCTCCGCGACGCGCGCCTCCGCGGAGGCCACGGCGGGTGCTCGGTAGGCGAGGAAGAGCCCGGCGATGACGACGGCGATCACGCCGGAGCCGTGCAGCAGCGCTGCGATCAGGAAGGTCGCGAAGGGCGTCACGAGCGTGAGGCTCGTGTCGAGTACGGCCGAGCGCAGACGCGAGCGGACGAGCGTCACCAGCCAGCCCACGATGGAGCCGACACCGACGCCGACGACCACGGCCACCACGAAGTCGAGAGCCACCTCGGTCGGGGTGACGACGGTGACGATCGCCGCGATCGAGGCATTGAGGGCGACGAGCGCCGTCGCGTCGTTGAGGAGGCTCTCGCCTTCGAGGATCGTCACGACGCGGCGGGGGAGGCCGAGCCGGCCCGCGATCGCCGTCACGGCGACCGCGTCGGTCGGAGCGACGACCGCGGCGAAGGCGAAAGCGGCGGCGAGGGTGATCGTGGGGATCAGCAGCCATGTCGCGAAGCCGACCGTCACGACCGTGAACGCGACGAGGCCGATCGAGAGCAGCAGGATGCTGTCGCGGCGGGCGCGGATGTCGATGAGCGATGTGCGGATCGCGGCGGCGAACAGCAACGGAGGGAGGATGCCGTAGAGGATCAGGTCGGGTTCGACGACGACCTGGGGCACGCCCGGGATGAACGAGACGGCCCCGCCGACCGCCACGAGCGCGACGGGCGCGGACCAGCCGAGCCGCCCGACGAGTCCCGTGACGGTGACGGTCGTGAGAACGAAGAGAACGATCCAGGTGATCGTTGCGACGGGATCCACGCTGTCAGTATCGGGCCTCTCGCGGCGGAGACGGCCGCGCCCCCGCCCGACGAGATGCCGGGAGGGGGCGCGGTGGGCGGCTGACCGTCAGCGCGCGGGTGACTCCGCCGGCTCGACGGTTTCTGCGTCGGTGTCCGCCCCGACGGGCTCTGCGGAGGGAGTGGCCGCTTCGATGTCGGCGACCGCGACCTGCTCGACGGCGGGCTCCTCGACCGCGTACTCCTCTTCGGTCCAGTCGATCGGCTCGATGACCTCGACCGGCGCGGCGGGACGGAGCGTCGCGAGGGACGCGACCGTGAGCGCGAGCAGGATGCCGACGACACCCGCTCCGACGAGGACGGCGCCGACGACGGCGACGGTCTGGCCGACGTACACCTCGAGGCCCGTGGCACTGCCGTCGGTGAGGGTCGTGGTCATGACGCCGATCTTGTCGGCGAGGATCGCGGCTCCGGCGGCGGCGCTGGCGAGGGAGCCGGCGACGAGAACCCAGAACGGGATGCTGCGGACGAGGCTGGGACGGCTTGTCATGGGGGAGTCTCCTCGGGAGTCATGGCGGCACGAGCGGCCGCGGCATCCATCACTCTCTTGTGCCGACCCGAGTCGAACGTATGCGGTTCCTATGGATCAGCTACGAACGTGCGGCTTCTTCGACTTCCGACGGCGCGACGGCGCCGATCGCTGCGGGTGTCGAGAGATTCATCACGACCGCCGTCATCGCGGCGACCAGGGTGACGGCGAGCACCATGTGGATGCTCACGAGCGCGATGGGCAGCCCCGTGCGCGCCTGCCAGAGTCCGACGGCGATCTGCACGCACTCCGTCGCGAGCAGGAGCCCGACCCACAGGCGCAGGCGCTGCGCGGGCGGCGTGCGCCACGATGCGATGAAGAGCGCGATCGTGAGGGCGAAGAGCACGTACGCGGGCCACGAGTGGATGTGCTGCCACAGCACCGGGTCGAGGCCGTTGCGGGCCGCTTCGTCGTCCCCCGCGTGCGGGCCGGAGCCCGTCAACAGGATGCCGATGAGCACCGTCACGACGACGGCGGCCGCCGTCGCAGAGGTGAGAGCGGTGAAACCTGTGCCGACCGCGCGGGTGCGCGGGCCGCCGGGGGAGTACGTGCGGCACACGAGCGCAGCACCGTTCGCGACGAGTGCCGCCGAGATGACGAAGTGGATGCCGACGAGGGTCGGGGGCAGGTGCAGCCAGACGATGACGCCGCCGATGACGGCCTGCAGGATGATGCCGATGCCGTTCGCGAACGCGAGGGCCTTGAGGTCCCGACGAGTGGTGCGGATGACGGCGAGGAAGGCGAGCAGCGCGATCACGACGAGGACGCCGGTGAGCGTGCGGTTGCCGAACTCGATGAGGCCGTGGACGCCGAGCTCCTGCGTCGGGGTGAGCGAGTCGGCCGTGCAGTACGGCCAGGTCTCGCATCCCATTCCCGATCCCGTCAACCGCACGAGACCGCCGGTCGCGACGATCACGACGTTGCTGATCAGCACGAGCCACGCGAGCACGCGTGCCGCCCGGCCCACGCGGTCGGGCAGTCGGCGCCACAGGCGCGTGGGCATGCCCGGGCGTGCGGCGGTCGACGGTTGCGGCGTCATGGCGCGCGGCCTCCTGGGGATCGTGCCGAGTGGGCATCAGGCCCCCCGTGTCGGGGAGGAGCCTGTAGAATCAAGGGGTCGGACTGCGCGCTCTGCGAGCTGCGCGATCCACTGACAGTTTAGGCGCGATGGACGGCGCCACTTGAGGGGCCCACCAGCGGCATCCATTCCTGCGAATACATCGCCGGTTCGGAATGCCGGGGCGGATGACACCGTTGCGGCCCAGAGGAGAGTGTGACGATGGCGGATGTCCTGATCGATCGACCCGAGCTGGAAGGCCTGGGTCAGTACGAGTTCGGCTGGCACGACGAGGACGCCGCGGGCGCCGTCGCGCAGCGCGGCATCAACGAAGACGTCGTCAAGGGGATCTCGTCCCTGAAGAACGAGCCCGAATGGATGCTCAAGACGCGCCTCAAGGGCTATCAGCTCTTCGGACGCAAGCCGATGCCGACGTGGGGCGCCGACCTCAGCGAGATCGACTTCGACAACATCAAGTACTTCGTGCGCTCGACCGAGAAGCAGGCGGGGTCCTGGGAGGAACTGCCCGAAGAGATCCGCAACACCTACGAGAAGCTCGGCATCCCCGAGGCCGAGCGCCAGCGTCTCGTCGCCGGCGTCGCCGCGCAGTACGAGTCCGAGGTGGTCTACCACCAGATCAACGAGCAGCTCGAGGCTCAGGGCGTCATCTTCATGGACACCGACACGGCGCTGCGCGAGCACCCCGAGTTCTTCGAGGAGTACTTCGGCACCGTGATCCCCGCGGGTGACAACAAGTTCGCCGCGCTCAACACAGCCGTCTGGTCGGGCGGATCGTTCGTCTACGTGCCGCCGGGCGTGCACGTCGAGATCCCGCTGCAGGCCTACTTCCGCATCAACACCGAGAACATGGGCCAGTTCGAGCGGACGCTCATCATCGCCGACGAAGGCTCGTACGTGCACTACATCGAGGGCTGCACGGCGCCGATCTACAAGAGCGACTCGCTGCACTCGGCGGTCGTCGAGATCATCGTGAAGAAGAACGCCCGCGTGCGCTACACGACGATCCAGAACTGGTCGAACAACGTCTACAACCTCGTGACCAAGCGTGCGATCGCGCACGAGGGCGCGACGATGGAGTGGATCGACGGCAACATCGGCTCCAAGGTCACGATGAAGTACCCGTCGATCTTCCTCGTGGGCGAGCACGCCAAGGGCGAGACGCTCTCGGTCGCCTTCGCGGGCCCCGGTCAGCACCAGGACGCCGGCGCGAAGATGATCCACATGGCGCCGTACACGCAGTCCTCGATCGTCTCGAAGTCGATCGCGCGCGGCGGCGGCCGTGCGGGCTACCGCGGCGAGGTGCGGGTGGATGCGAACGCCCACCACTCCGCGAACACGGTTCGCTGCGATGCCCTGCTGGTCGATTCGATCTCGCGCTCCGACACGTATCCGGCGATCGACATCCGCGTCGACGACGTGCAGCTCGGTCACGAGGCGACGGTGTCCAAGGTCAGCGAAGAGCAGCTGTTCTATCTGCAGTCCCGCGGCATGCCCGAGGACGAGGCGATGGCGATGATCGTGCGCGGCTTCATCGAGCCCATCGCGCGCGAGCTGCCGATGGAATACGCGATGGAACTCAACAAGCTCATCGAGATGGGCATGGAAGGCAGTGTCGGCTAAATGAGCTCGGCTGTTCAGAGCCCCGTGACCATCCCCGGCGCGAAGGGCCACACCGATGGTGCGGGCGCTTTCGTGCCGGTCCAGACCCGTTCGGCGCGCCCGTGGTCGTTCGACCCCGCCGACTTCGAGGCCCCCGCAGGCTTCGAGGTCAACTGGAAGCACACTCCGATCGCGCGCCTCGTGCCGCTGTTCGTCGACGAAGCCGGCCCCCACGGCGTCATCGACGTTACGGTGAGCGCCCCGGCATCCGTCCAGCAGCTCGAGCTGAAGGTCGGCGAGGCGCCTCGCGGCGAGGTCTTCCGGCCCGAAGACCTGCCCAGTGCGATCGCCTGGGCTCAGGAGCCCGTCGCGCCGCTCGTGCGCATCCCTGCGGGTGTCGAGCTCGACGAGCCCGTCGTGATCGACCTCGTCGGAACCCCCGGCCTCGCCCACGCTCACGTCGTGATCGAGGCGCAGGCGAACTCGCGCGGCACCGTGCTGCTGCGCCATCGCGGCACGGCGACCCACGCGCAGAACCTCGAGATCATCGTCCGGGACGGTGCGAACCTCGACGTCGTCTCGGTGCAGGAGTGGGAGGACGACGCGATCCACGTGTCCGCCCACCAGGCGCGCGTCGACAAGGACGCCAAGCTCCGCCACATCGTCGTGAGCTTCGGCGGCGGCGTCGTGCGCGTCAATCCCTCCGTCGAGCTCGCGGGCACGGGGTCCGAGGCGGAGCTGTTCGGGCTGTCGTACTCCGACTCGGGTCAGCACCTCGAGAGCCAGGTCTACCTTCACCACAAGGGCGCGCACACGAAGGGCGACGTGCTCTACAAGGGCGCCCTGCAGGGTTCGGGTGCTCGGAGCGTCTGGATCGGCGACGTGCTCATCGGACCGGATGCCACGGGCACCGATTCCTACGAGGCGAACCGCAACCTGGTGCTCACGGACGGCGCACGGGCCGAGTCGATCCCGAACCTCGAGATCGAGACCGGCGACATCCAGGGTGCCGGTCACGCGAGCGCCACCGGGCGCTTCGACGACGAGCAGCTGTTCTACCTGCAGGCTCGCGGCATCGATGAGGAGCAGGCCCGTCGCCTCGTCGTGCTGGGCTTCCTCGCCGAGATCGTCCAGAAGATCGGGATCCCCGACCTCGAAGAGGAGCTCTTCGCCGCGATCGAGGTCGAGCTCACCCGCGGGGCGGAGCTGTGAGCGCACAGCGCGTCGCCGCACTCAGCGAGCTCGAGCAGGATGCCGCGATCCGTGTCGAGGTGGACGGCGTGCCCATGGCGCTCGTCCTCGACTCCAACGGCGAAGTGCATGCGATCGGCGACACGTGCACCCACGGCGACATCTCGCTCGCCGAGGGCTTCGTCGACGGTGAGACGCTCGAATGCTGGGCCCACGGCTCGGCGTTCTCGCTGCGCACCGGCAAGCCCCTCAACCTTCCCGCCTACGAGCCCGTTCCCGTCTACGCCGTCGTGATCGACGGCGACGACGTGCTCATCGATCCCACCATTCTTAAGGACATCTCATGACGACCCTCGAGATCCGCGACCTCTTCGTGACGGTCGAGACGGATGCCGGCACCACCCCGATCCTCAACGGCGTGACCCTGACGATCCGCACGGGCGAGACCCACGCGATCATGGGCCCCAACGGCTCGGGCAAGTCGACCCTCGCGTACACGATCGCCGGTCACCCCAAGTACCAGGTCGTCAGCGGGTCGATCACGCTCGACGGCGAGGACGTCCTCGAGATGTCGGTCGACGAGCGCGCACGCGCGGGTCTCTTCCTCGCGATGCAGTACCCCGTCGAGATCCCCGGCGTCACCGTGACGAACTTCCTCCGCACCGCGAAGACCGCGATCGACGGCGAGGCGCCCTCGATCCGCACGTGGACGAAGGACGTCAAGGAATCCATGAAGAATCTGCGTATGGACCCGAAGTTCGCGCAGCGCAACGTCAACGAGGGGTTCTCGGGCGGCGAGAAGAAGCGCCACGAGATCCTGCAGCTCGAGCTGCTCAAGCCGCAGATCGCCGTGCTCGACGAGACCGACTCCGGCCTCGACGTCGACGCGCTCAAGATCGTGTCCGAGGGCGTGAACCGGGCGAAGGCCGAGACCGACCTCGGTGTGCTCCTCATCACGCACTACACCCGCATCCTGCGCTACATCCACCCCGACTTCGTGCACGTCATGGTCGCGGGCCGAATCGTCGAAGAGGGCGGTCCCGAACTCGCCGATCGCCTCGAGGACGAAGGCTACGACCGGTTCCTCGAGCCCGTCGTCGACGCGGACGCGTAGGATCGTTATATGACCGCAACCCTCGCACCCGAGAAGTACGACGAGGTCACCGATGCGCTCAAGGACGTCATGGACCCCGAACTGGGGATCAACGTCGTCGATCTGGGGCTCATCTACGACCTGGGCTGGGATGACGAGAACGACGCTCTCGTCATCCACATGACGCTCACGTCGGCCGGCTGCCCGCTGACCGACGTGCTCGAAGAGCAGACGGCGCAGGCCCTGGACGACGTCGTGGAGCGCTTCCGCATCAACTGGGTCTGGATGCCGCCGTGGGGCCCGGAGCGGATCACCGACGACGGCCGCGACATGATGCGGGCGCTCGGTTTCGCGATTTGACGTCGCCGATCGGCCAGGCGCGCCCCGCCGATAGGCTCGATGGGTGAGCGTCACCCCCCTCGAAGCACTCCCCCTCGAACTCCTGCGACAGCGGGCGAGCACGAAGTGGCGCAAGTACGGGGACGACGTCCTGCCCTTCTTCGTGGCCGAGACGGACTATCCGCTCGCGCCCGCGATCACGCGAGCGCTCCAACGCGCGGTCGAGCTGGGCGACACCGGCTACACGCCGCCGGCGCCCGGCATCCGCGAGACCTTCGTCGGCTTCGCGCAGCGGCGCTTCGGGTGGACAGTCGATCCGTCGCACGTCTTCTGGACGGGCGACGTCATGATGGGCGTCGTCGAGATCCTGCGCCGCATCATCGAGCCCGGCGACCGCGTCATCGTCATGCCTCCCGTCTATCCGCCCTTCTACGACACGGTCGAAGAGGCGGGCGCGGTCGTCGAACGCGTCTCGCTGCAGCGGACGGATGCCGGGTGGCAGATCGACCTCGACGGCGTCGAGGCGGCGCTCGAGGCGGGCGCGCGAGCGATCCTGTTGTGCAACCCGCACAATCCGACCGGCACCGTCCATTCGCGCGAGAGCCTGGCGGCACTCGCCGATCTCGCGGACCGATTCGGCGTCCCCGTCGTGAGCGACGAGATCCACGGTCCTCTCGCGCACGCGCCCGTCGTGTTCACTCCATTCCTCACGGCGTCCGACGCCGCGCGCCGCGTCGGCTACGCCGTCACGAGCGCGAGCAAGACGTTCAACCTCGCGGGCCTCAAGTGCGCCGTCATGATCGGTGGATCCGATCGTCAGGCGAACGTGCTCCGGCGACTCCCCGCAGAGGTCGAGTGGCGCACGGGGATCTTCGGCGGCCTCGCGCACGTCGCCGCGTGCTCACCCGAGAGCGACGCCTGGGTCGACAGCCTGCTGGCGGCGCTCGCGCACAATCGCGCACTGCTGTCGCAGCTTCTCGCCGCACATCTTCCTCTCGCGACCTACGTGGAGCCGGACGCCGGATACCTCGCGTGGGTGGATGTCTCGGCGTACGGGTGGGGCGACAATCCGGCGCGTGAGATCCTGCGGCGGACGAAGGTCGCGTTCCACCACGGTCCGCTGTTCGGCGACGAGGGCAAGGGCTTCGTGCGCATCAACTTCGGCTGCTCGCCCGACATGCTCGCCGAGGCGATCGAGCGCGTCGGCGCACTCGCGCGGTCATGAGCCAGCCGCACGAGCCCGCTCCCACCGGACCGCTCGACGTCGTCGCGCCCGTCGATGACGAACAGTCCGGGAGCGTATGGGCGCCCGAGTACCTGTGGGTGACGATCGGCGCCATCGCCCTCGTGTTCCTCGCCGCGATGCAGGCTCTCGCAGTCACGACCGTCATGCCGATCGTCGCCGACGATCTCGACGGTGCGGCCCTCTACGCCGTCGCCTTCTCGGGCACGCTCGCCACGAGCGTCATCGGCATGGTCGTCGTGGGCGGGTGGAGCGACCGATCGGGGCCGGTCTGGCCGCTCACGAGCGCCGTCGTGCTGTTCTTCGCGGGGCTGCTCATGGCCGGCTTCGCGCCGACGATGGAGCTGCTCGTCCTTGGGCGCCTCGTGCAGGGGCTCGGGACCGGCGGGATGACGGTCGCCCTCTACGTCGTCGTCGCGCGCATCTATCCCTCGTGGCTGCACGGCCGCGTCTTCGCCGCGTTCTCGGCCGCGTGGGTCGTCCCGTCGCTCATCGGCCCGTTCCTCGCGGGCGCCGTCACGGAGTACCTGCACTGGCGGTGGGTGTTCCTCGGCGTCGCGGTGCTCACGGGCGTCGCCTACGCGATGGTGGCGATCAGGCTCTGGACCACCCCGCTGCACACCGACCATCCGTCGACGGCGCGCCTCCTGCCGCGCATCCTGTGTGCGATCGCCGTCGCCGCCGGCACGCTGGGGCTCAGCCTCGCGGGCGAAGCGCAGGGATTCGCCGGCGCGGTCGTCGCGGCATCCATCGTCGTCATCGGGTTCGCCGCCCGGCCGCTCCTGCCGCGTCGCACGCTGCTGTCGGGCGCGGGGCTGCCCAGCGTCATCCTCATGCGCGGCCTCATCGCGGGGGCGCTCTTCAGCGCCGAGATCTACGTGCCCTACCTGCTGATCGCGGATTACGGCTTCTCACCGACGTGGGCGGGCCTCGGTCTGACGGCGGCCGCGATCCTGTGGGCGGTCGCCGCCGAAGTGCAGGGTCGCTTCGGCGATCGGCTCGGCAACGCCCGCATCACGATCCTCGGCATCGTGCAGCTCGTCACAGCGCTGGTCATCGTCGCCGCGACGGCGTGGTGGCACCTGCATCCCGTCGTCCTCGTCGTGGGGTGGGCGTTCGCCGGCAGCGGCATGGGTCTCATGTACCCGCGCCTCACGGTGCTGACGCTCGCGTACTCGACCCCGCAGAACCAGGGGTTCAACTCGGCGGCGCTGTCGATCTCGGACTCGATCGGCGCGGCGACCGCGATCGCGGTTCTGGGCCTCGCGTTCACGGCGCTGTCGGGCACGCATGCCGCATTCCCCGCCGTGTTCGCGATCGCCATCGTGCTCGCACTCCTCGCCCTCGTGCCGGGGCTGCGGATGGGTCACGCCCACGAGGCCGCTCGCTAGCCTGGAGCCGTGCGCAGAGAGTCGATCGAGTCGAGCTTCCTCCGGTCCGTCGGCTACGAGGCCGAGACCGCGGTGCTCGAGATCGAGTTCGCGTCCGGCGACGTGTACCGCTACTTCGCGGTGCCGCCGTCGGTGCATCGGGGATTGATGGATGCCGCGAGCCCGGGCGCCTTCTTCAATCGCACGATCAGCGACAAGTACCCCACCCGACAGCAGTACTAGTTCTCTGCCCTGCCCAGGCGCCAGTAGCCCATGAAGGCGACGGCGCGACGATCGACGCCGCGCTCCGTGACGAGGTGGCGGCGGAGCGTCTTGATCGCACCGGACTCGCCCGCGAGCCATGCGTACAGGGGCGCCTTCTTGAGAGCGGCTCCGCCCTTCGCGGTGCGGGGGACCTCCCACAGGATGTCGGTGTCGATGTCGATCTCCTCGACCTCGGCGCCGCGCCCTTCCGGAGCGAGTTCAGCCGCGGCATCCGATACCGCCGCCACGAGATGCGCGTGGCGGCTCTCGTCGATGCGGCCCGAGACGAAGTACTGGAACCCGGGATGCTGCGGGAAGTACGCGGCATCGTCGGCGTGCGGCAGTTCGGCGACGACGACGCCCGTCGCCTCGGGCGGCAGCTGCTCGAGGATGACGGCGATCGCCGGCGCCGCCGTCTCGTCGCCCACGAGCAGGATGTTCTCGGTCTCGGCCGGCGGCACGAAGTCGATGCCGTAGCTCACTCCCTCGTGCGCCGTCGTGGGACCCCAGATGAGCAGCTCGTCGCCGAGGGCTGCGCGCTCGATCCACTCCGACGCGGGGCCGAGCACGTCGTGCGCGACCATGTCGATGTCGATCTCGCGCTGCGCGTTGCGCACGAACCGCGTCGTATAGGTGCGGAACGGCGGGCGCGCGTCCTCCGGCAGTTCGCGCCACTGCGTGTACCAGTCCTCGCCCGTGGGCATGTCGTCGAGGCTGATCGTGGGCGTGGGGAACACCACCTTGATCCGTTGATCGAGGCCCGGGTCCCCGAAGTGCTCCAGGTCGTCGCCCTGGAACGTGAAGCGGCGGAAGCTCGGCGTCAGGTCGGTGATCGCGATGACGCGGGCGCGGAAGAAGCCGCTCGTGGGCAGAGTCGTGGTCGTCATGAGTCTCTCGAATCGGTGGAAGCGTCCGTCGCGCCGAGGACGTGGTGTCGGCCGCGCGGGAGCACGAGTGGGGTGCCCGAGACCGGATCGGGCATGACCTGCGAGTCCAGGTCGAAGACCTCGCGCACGAGTGCGCTCGTCACGACATCCACCGGCGCGCCGCTCGCGACGAGTCGTCCGTGCTTGAGCGCGAACAGGTGATCGGCGTAGCGCGCCGCGAGGTTGATGTCGTGCAGCACCATCACGATCGTCGTGCCGCGGGAGGCATTGAAATCGGTCAGGAGATCGAGCACCTCGATCTGGTGCGAGACGTCGAGGAAGGTCGTGGGCTCGTCGAGGAGCAGGATGTCGGTCTCCTGTGCGAGCGCCATCGCGATCCACACGCGCTGGCGCTGACCGCCCGACAATTCGTCGATCGCACGATCCGCCAGCTCGAGCACGCCCGTCGCGCGGAGCGCTTCGGTGACGGCGCGGTCGTCCTCCTGCGTCCAGCTGCGGAAGAGCTTCTGGTGCGGATGCCGGCCTCGGCCGACGAGATCGGCCACGACGATGCCCTCGGGGGCGATGGGCTGCTGCGGGAGCAGGCCGAGCGTGCGCGCGAGCTCCTTCGTCGGGATCTGGTCGATGCTCTTGCCGTCGAGGACGACCGCACCGCCCTGCACGGGGACCAGGCGCGAGATGGTCTTGAGGAGCGTCGACTTGCCGCATGCGTTCGCCCCGACGATGACGCTGATGCGTCCGGAGGGGATCTCGAGGTCGATGTCGTCGACGATGGTCGTGCGCCCGTAGCCCGAGACGAGTGCGTCGGTGCGCAGCGTGTGCAGGGCGGTCATGATGATCCTCCGCGGCGGCTGGTTCGGATGAGGAGGTAGAGCAGGTAGGGCGCGCCGAGGATGCCGGTGATGACACCCACGGGGAACTTCGTGTCGAACGCGAACTGCCCGAGCAGGTCGGCCGCGAGCACGAGGACGGCGCCGGTGAGCGCGGCGGGCAGGATGACGGGCACGCCCGGCCCGACGATCCGGGCGGCGATGGGGCCGGAGAGGAACGCGACGAACGCGATCGGTCCCGTGGTCGCCGTCGCGAAGCACGCCAGGGCGACGGCGGCGACGACGAGCAGCACACGCGTGCGGTCGACGCGGACGCCGAGCGCCGTCGCGGAGGCGTCACCCAGTTCGAGCGCGCCGAGGTCGCGGCTGAGCATCAGGACGATCGGGACCAGGATGACGACCGCGAGAAGGAGCGGGGGAACGGCATCCATCCGCGATCCGTTGAGGCTTCCCGTCATCCATCTCGCGGCGACTGCGACGTCGTTGACGTCCGCCCGCACGATCAGGAACGCCACGACGGCGTCGAGCATGGCGCCGACGCCGATGCCGATGAGGATCAGTCGTCCGCCGGTGGACTCGCCACCTCGGGCGGCAAGGTAGATGACGAGGGCTGTCACGATCCCCGCGACGAGCGCGAGGCCCATCGTCGCGGTGTGGCTCCAGTGCAGAACGATCAGCGAGAGGATCGCCGCCGCGCTCGCGCCGGACGTGATGCCGATGACGTCCGGGCTTGCGAGCGGATTGCGCAGCATCGTCTGGAACGTCGCGCCTGCCACGCCGAAGGCGACGCCGGCGAGCACGGCGGTCAGCGCTCGCGGGAGACGCAGGGTGCCGACCGTGAAGGACGCACCCGGCACCTGCTGGCCCATGAGGACGCCGATGACGTCCGAGAAGGGGTAGATCGTGTTGCCGAGCATGAGCATGGCGACGAAGAGGATGACCGTCAGCACCGCGAGAACGGTCAGCGCGACGGTGCGGCGACGGCCGCGCCGCGCGCGTCCCGAGCGAACGAGATCGATGTCGCTCGCGGAGACGGATGCCGCGCTCATGGGCGTCGTCGTCATCAGATCGCCTTCATCCGAGTGCGGCGGGCGATGGCGATGAGCACGGGAGCGCCGAGGAAGGCGGTGATGATGCCGGCTTCGACTTCGCCCGGAGAGCCCAGCACCCGGCCGAGGGTGTCGGCCAGCGTGAGCAGGACCGCGCCGCCGAGCGCCGAGAGCGGGAGCAGCCAGCGCTGGTCGGACCCCGAGACGAGCCGCACGGCGTGCGGGACCATGAGTCCGACGAAGCCGATCGGGCCGGCGACCGCGGTGACCGCGGCGCACAGGGTGACGCCTGCGATCGCGGCGACGATGCGGATGCGACCCACGCGTACGCCGAGACCGACGGCGACGTCGTCGCCGAGAGCGAGGGCGTTCAGCGACGACGCGCACAGGATCGCCACGGCGGCGCCGATGACGAGGATGGGGGCGACCAGAGCCATCGTCTCCCACTCGGCGCGGCCGACGTTGCCGACCTGCCAGTAGCGGAACTCATCCATCGCGTCGCGCCGGGGGAGCAGGATCGCGGCGACGACCGAACTCAACGCGGCCGTCGTCGCCGCTCCGGCGAGTGCCAGTTTGATCGGCGTCGTGCCGCCCGGGCCGACGGAGCCGACGAAGTAGACGAAGAACGCCGTCACGAACGCGCCGACGAGTGCGAGTCCGAGATACCCGAAGGCCCCGGTCGTGCCCAGAAACGCGATGCCGATGACGACGGCGAGCGCGGCGCCCGTGTTGACACCGAGGATGCCGGGGTCGGCGAGCGGATTGCGCGTGATCGCCTGCATGAGTGCGCCCGAGAGTGCCAGGGCGGCCCCCGCGAGCAGGGCGAGCGCCGTGCGCGGGATGCGGCTCTGCACGGCGAGAGCTCCGATGTCGGTCGGCGTCGTGCCGAGGAACCACGACGTGATCCCGTCGACGATCTCGTTCCACGTGACGGGTCGGGACCCGAACGAGAGCGAGAGCACGATCGACACCAGAACGGCGACGATCGCGATTGCGAGCACGACGCCGCGACGCCGCGCGTCCCCCGCGGGGGCGGACGCGCGGCGTCGTGAGACGGCCGTCGAGGTCACTGGACCTTCGCTGCGGCGTCCTCGAGGTCGCCGACGTAGCGGTCGAGCACCCACGGGATGGACAGGGCGGTCGGGCTGACGGCGGCGCTGTACGCGTCGCCCATGCCGACCTCGATGACGGCGCCGTTCTTCACGGCCGAGAGCGTGCTCCACAGCGGGTCGGCCTGCAGGGCTGCGAGCGTCGTGCCGTCGCCGTACGTGACGATGACGTCGACATCGGCCAGCTGATCGGCGTTCTCCGCGCTGAACTCCTCGAAGAACGAACCGCCGGCGGCTGCGTCGACCGCGATCTGCGGCAGATCGAAGCCCAGGTCTCCGAGGAAAGCGGTGCGCGCGTCGCCCTCGGTGTACAGGTAGACCGTCGACAGGTCGGCCGCGGTGATGGAGAAGAACGCCGCCGTCTTGCCGGCGAAGTCGGCATCGGCCGTGGCATCCGCGATCTGGCTCTCGAGGGACGACACGAGCTCGTCGCCCTCGGCGCTCAGACCGAGGCCTTCGGCGTTGACCGTGATCGTGTCGCGCCACGACGTGAACCACGCGACATCGGGGTAGGCGACGACCGGGGCGATCTCGCTGAGCGTGGCGTAGCTCTCTTCATCGAGTCCGGACTGCGCGGCGAGGATGACGTCGGGAGCGGTGTCGGCGACGGCCTCGAAGTCGGTGCCGTCCGAGGTCGTGAACAGCACGGGCTCGTCGCCGCCGAGCTCGTCGATGGCATCTTGCGTCCACTCGTAGACGCCGGGATCGGCGTCGTTGGTCCAGTTCCACACCTGGGTGTCCATGCCCACAGGCACGACACCGAGAGCGAGGGCGACGTCCTGATTGCTCCAGCCGACCGTCGCGACGCGCTCGGGCTTGCTGTCGATCGTGGTCTCGCCGAGAGCGTGCGTGATCGTGATGGGGAACGCCGCGTCGCTTGCGGAGTCATCCGAGCCGGACCCGGCGTCGGTGCCGCTCGCGCAGCCGGTCAGGACGAGTGCTGCGGCCGCCGAGAGGACGAGGGCGGAGCGGAATCGCTTCATATGAGGATCCTTCGCGTATCGAGGAGAGCTGTGGTTAGGACAGCCTTACATTACCCAGGTGACCCTCAGCGTGCGAATCGTGTGACTTTCCGGGGGTGCGGAAACGACGGAGCGCCCCGTCTCCTGGACGGGGCGCTCCGCGAAGCGGGTCAGGCGCGCTTGGCGCGATCGGCCTTGCGGGCGAGCCACCAGGCGGCCGGCACCAGCAGCGCGGCGAAGGCGGCCTTGATGAGCCCGGGCACGATGAACGGCAGGACGCCGGCATCCATCACCGACGCGAACGTCACCTCGACGCCGAGCACGGTCGCGAGGATGAGCGCCATGTAGGGCACGCCGACGAGGAACGGCACGATGCTCGCCGCGACGAAGCCGACGAAGGCGAGGACGGGCTTGCGGTCCCACGCGCGCTCTGCGAACCACCCGGCGATGAACGCCGCCGGGATGAAACCGAGGATGAAGCCGAACGAGGGGGAGAGGACGTAGGCCGGTCCGGCGACGGGGCCGGCGAAGATCGGCAGCCCGGCGAGGCCCAGCAGCATGTAGGTCGTGAGGGATGCCGCACCCCGGCGTGCCCCGAGCGCGGCGCCGACGACGATCACGCCGAGTGTCTGACCCGTGATCGGGATCGGACCGATGAAGAACGAGACCTTCGCAAGGAGAGCCACGAGAGCGACACCCGCGAGGACGAGGCCCGCGTCGACGGCGAACGCGCGGGCGCGGGTCGACGGGCGGGCGATGAGGTCGGCGAGAACGAGGCGGCGAGGTGCGGCGGCGATGGCAGACATGCGCTCAGCCTAGAGCGTCCCATGTGCACATTCATGAACGGTGTCCACGAATCCGGCGACTCGCGATCGTCGGTTCTGTCCAGTGGCGACGCGACGCACGAGCGGGCTTTCGCTCAGGCAACGGCGGTAGACTCGGAGATCGGCCGATCGGCCACATCCCCCACTCCACCGACGGATCGGACCCTTCGCCGTGCTCGCCGTACACGATCTCGAGATCCGCGTCGGCGCGCGCGTGCTCATGTCCGACGTCTCGTTCCGTGTGTCGGCCGGTGACAAGGTCGGTCTCGTCGGCCGCAACGGAGCCGGCAAGACGACGCTCACGAAGGTCCTCGCGGGCGACCTCATGCCGGCTGACGGCAAGGTCGAGCGCAGCGGCGAACTCGGCTATCTTCCGCAGGATCCGCGCTCGGGCGACCCGTCGATGCTGGCGCGTACCCGCATCCTCGACGCCCGCGGGCTCGGCACGCTCGCGATCGAGATGCACGACGCCACCCTCGCGATGGGCGATGCCGACGAGAAGGTCGCCGCGAAGGCGATGAAGCGCTATGCGCACCTCACGGAGCGCTTCGAGGCGCTCGGGGGCTATGCGGCCGAGGCCGAGGCCGCGATCATCTCGAACAACCTCTCGCTGCCCGACCGCATCCTCGACCAGCCGCTGTCGACGCTGTCAGGTGGTCAGCGCCGTCGCATCGAGCTCGCCCGCATCCTGTTCTCCGACGCCGAGTCGATGATCCTCGACGAGCCCACCAACCACCTCGACGCCGACAGTGTCGTGTGGCTGCGCGAGTTCCTCAAGAACTACAAGGGCGGGCTCATCGTGATCAGCCACGATGTCGAACTCGTCGGCGAGACGGTCAACCGGGTCTTCTACCTCGACGCGAACCGCCAGGTCATCGACACGTACAACATGAACTGGAAGAACTACCTGCGCCAGCGCGTGGCCGACGAGGAACGCCGCAAGAAGGAGCGTGTCAACGTCGAGAAGAAGGCGACGCAGCTGCAGATGCAGGCGGCCCGATTCGGGGCGAAGGCCTCCAAGGCCGCTGCCGCGCACCAGATGGTCGCGCGTGCCGAGAAGATGCTCTCCGGGCTGGACGACGTACGGCAGGAGGATCGCGTCGCAAAGCTGCGGTTCCCCAAGCCCGCCCCGTGCGGCAAGACGCCGCTCATGGCGTCCGGACTGTCGAAGTCGTACGGCTCGCTCGAGATCTTCACCGACGTCGATCTCGCGATCGACCGCGGCTCGAAGGTCGTCATCCTCGGTCTGAACGGTGCCGGCAAGACGACTCTCCTGCGCATCCTCGCGGGCGTCGACAAGCCCGACACCGGGCAGCTCGAACCCGGACACGGTCTCAAGATCGGCTATTACGCGCAGGAGCACGAGAACCTCGACGTGAACCGCTCCGTGCTCGAGAACATGATGTCGGCCGCGCCCGACATCACCGCGACCGAGGCGCGCAAGGTGCTCGGCTCGTTCCTGTTCACGGGCGACGATGTGCTCAAGCCCGCGGGGGTGTTGTCGGGCGGTGAGAAGACGCGCTTGTCGCTCGCGACGCTCGTGGTCTCCTCGGCCAACATGCTGCTGCTCGACGAGCCGACGAACAACCTCGACCCCGCGTCGCGCGAGGAGATCCTCGGCGCTCTCGCGCACTACGAGGGCGCCGTCGTCCTCGTCTCGCACGACGAGGGCGCCGTGATGGCGCTCAATCCCGAGCGCGTCCTCATCCTGCCCGACGGCGTCGAGGACATCTGGGGCAAGGACTACGCCGACTTGATCACGCTCGCCTGACGTACGCCGAACTCTCAGCGCGCGTCGAGCAGGGCGTCCTCGTCCTCCGCGTCGCGGTCGCGACGGGGGGATGCCGCGGGCCGGCGAGGCGCGGTGACGCCGGCCGCGGCGTCCTCCGCATCCTCTTTCCGGTGTCGCAGCTCGGTGCGGATCACGTAGCCGATGAAGATGAAGCCCATGATCGCGAACAGGATCCACTGGATCGCGTACGACAGATGAGGGCCCGGGTCCTCCGTCGGTGCCTCGAGGGCGTTCGGCATGGTCGCCGCCGCGGGGTCCTCGGACACGACGATGCCGTACGCTCCCTGCTCGAGATCGGCGGCGGTCTCGGGCGAGACGGCATCGGCGATGATCGGCAGGTTGATGTTGGGGACCTTGCCGTCATCGGCGGATCGCCCGCCGCTCGGAGCTGCCTCACCCGGGCGTACACGGGCGATCACGGTGACTTCGCCCTCGGGCGCGCCGGGGACGACATCGGGGTCGGGCTGATGCTCGCCCGGCGGAACCCAGCCGCGATTGAGCACGACGACGCGACCATCCGTGAGCCGGATCGGCACCAGCACCTCGAACGCCGCGGTGCCGCCGTGCGGACGGTTGCGCACGAGCAGCTGATCGTCCGTGAGGTACTCGCCGACCAGTTCGACTGGCTGCCACTCGTCGAGCGGGTCGAGTGCGCCGTCCGGGGCCAGCACGTCCGAGAGCGCGACGGGGGGAGCGTCGTAGTTCGCCTCGACGAGGGCGAGCTGAGCCGCACGTGCCGAGTTCCGCGTGAACTGCCAGTTCGAGAGGAAGGCGCACGCGATCGCGAAGACGATCGCGACGGCGACGTAGGCGGTCCACCGGACGGCCGCCGGCGCCGATGCGCGACGGCTCACGAGACGACCTCGAGCGCTGCGACCTCGAGGGGGAAGTCCCGCGCTGCGAGGAAGGACCGCAGGTAGTCGACGTGCTCGTCGCACGCGACCCACGTCTTGCGCCGCTCGGGCCCATGGATCCTGGGGTTGCGCCAGTCGATCCGCCAGCTCGCCTGCGCGCGGCATCCCGCCCGCGAACACGTGCGGTCGACGTCGTCCCCGATCACGCGTCGTCGTCCTTCTGCGGCGACGGCGCGAGCGCGGGGCTCTCCTGGATGCGGATCACGCCGGTCGTGTCGTCGGACGCAGACGGCGAGGGATGCTGCGGCAGCGCCCGCTCCGGGTTCTCGGGGTCTGCACCGCCGACATCGCTGCCGACGTTGGCCAGAACGACGGCGATGTAGGGGAGGAAGACGGCGCCCGCACCGAGGACCCACGTGTACCAGCCGTAGGGCGTGATGACGATCATCAGGATGATGCACACGATGCGCACGCCCATCATGATGAGGTACCGCTGCGTGCGCCCGTGCGCGTCATCCTGCGGCGACGCGGGAAGCGAGGTCGCAGACGGGCGTTCCGACGAGTTCCTCACGCTTCCAGAGTACGCCGCTCGTGGCGCGGGGGACCGCCTCTCCTCTACGAGTAGCGACCGTTGTCGGCCGCGACGGCGAAGACGAAGATCGACAGGAAGATGATTCCGACGAGGACGACGATCGCGAGGCCGACCCAGCCGACGATCACGCCCGCGAGGGCCATGCCTCGACCACCCTCACCCGTCTGCTTGATCTGCTTCAGTGAGATGTGGCCCGTGATCACGGCGGCCAGGTTGCCGATGAAAGGCAGGATCCATAGGAATCCGACGATGCTCGCGACGAGCGACACGATCGCGAGAGTGTTGGTCCTGGCAGGTGCGTAGCCGTATCCGTAGGCAGGTGCCGGTGCGCCGTACGCGGGTGCGCCGTACGCGGGCGGAGCCGCCTGGTACGGCGGCGGGTAGGCACCCGGCGCGGCGGCGGGTGCACCGTAGCCGGGTGCGGCGGACGGAGCCGCGTCGCCCGCGGGTGGGGCACCGTAGGTGGGGCCAGCGCCGTACGGCGGCTCGGCGGGCTGCGCCGGCGGCGTATAGGCAGGCGGGGCGGTGTACGCGGGCGGCGGCGTATAGGCGGGCGGCGTGTACGGCGGCGGGACGGTGCCCTCTGCCGGCGGAACCGCGCCCTCTGCCGGCGGAGTGGGCTCGGCGGGCGTGGAGGAGTCGGGAGTGCTCACGGTGCGGCCTTTCGTCGTTAGTGGCTCCAGGCTTCCAGCGTGCGGCCTCGGGTGTCAAACGCCGCGCCGATAGGCTGGGGCGGTTCCATCCCCGTCGTTCAGGAGTATCGCCATGACCACCGACCGCGTCGTCCTCGTCACCGGAGGCAATCGTGGCATCGGCCGCGCGATCGCCGCGCGCTTCGTCGCCGAGGGCTATCGGGTCGCGGTGACCGCTCGCTCCGGCGAAGGCCCCGAAGGGACGTTCACGGTCCGGGCGGACGTGACCGACTCGGCTGCGCTCGATGCGGCCTTCACTGCGGTCGAGAACGAGCTGGGATCCGTCGAGGTCGTCGTCGCGAACGCGGGCATCACGAAGGACACGCTGCTGCTGCGGATGAGCGAGGACGACTTCGACTCGGTCGTCGCGACGAATCTCGGCGGGACCTTCCGCGTCGTCAAGCGCGCGTCGAAGGGGATGCTGCGCGCCCGCTGGGGTCGCGTCATCCTCATCTCGTCCGTCGTCGGCCTCTACGGCTCGGCCGGGCAGATCAACTACTCATCGTCGAAGGCCGCCCTCGTCGGCTTCGCGCGGTCGCTCACGCGCGAACTCGGCGCGCGGGGCATCACGGCGAACGTCGTGGCTCCGGGCTTCATCGAGACCGACATGACCTCCGAGCTGCCCGAAGACACGCAGGCCGAGTACAAGAAGAACATCCCGGCCGGGCGCTTCGCGACCGCAGACGAGGTCGCCGGCGTCGTCACGTGGCTCGCCTCGGACGACGCCGCCTACATCTCAGGCGCCGTCATCCCCGTCGACGGCGGCCTCGGCATGGGCCACTAGCGCGCTGCGGCGACGATCGCCTGGCCGAGTTCGGCGGGCTTCGAGAACTGAGGCCAGTGACCGGTGCCGAGGCGGACGACCTCGGCATCCTGGATCGAGGCGAACTCGTCGGCGTATGGTCCCCACTGCGTGATGACCTGACGGAACGTCGCGTCGTCCATCCCGCCTGACAGCAGTGTCACGGGCACCGTGTGGCGACGACCCTCGCCGAGCGCGATCGGATCGGTCGGCACGCGTGCGGGCACGCTCTTCGCCGCCGGCGCGGTGCGAGCCCTCGTCTCGGCGTCCAGGTCGGCGACGTCGTCGTCGTCGAAGAAGTCCCACCCCGGGAACGGGATGACGCCGTCGACGACGTCGAATTCCGAGATCTGACCGCCCTCGGGCGGGGCGACCGTGTCGACGAAGACGACGCGCGCGACGCGATCCGGTCGCGCCTCGGCGGCCGCCCATGCGACGTTGCCGCCACCGCTGTGCCCGACCACGACGACCGGTGCGTCGACGCGGTCGATCTCGGCGACGACGGCGTCGACCCAGTCCTGGATGCCGATGTCGGCAGACTCCGCAGCGGTGGCACCGACGCCGGGCATGGTGAGCGCGTGGGTTCGATGGCCCGCCGCCTCGATCGTGGGTATGACGTCGCTCCAGGAATCGGCGTCGAGCCAGAGGCCGGGGATGAGGATGATCTCCATGTCTCGACGCTACCGGCGGCCCCCGACACGCGTCAGGGGAGGAGCGGGATGACCTCGCGCAGATCGACGGGACCGATGACCAGATCGGCCTGCGCCCGCACGGCGGGCTTGGCATTGAAGGCGAGACCGAGGCCCGCGGCATCCATCATCTTCAGATCATTCGCGCCGTCGCCGATCGCGATCGTCTGCGACGCGGGGATCGCGTCGGCGCCCGCCCACTCGAGCAGCGAGAACGCCTTGGCGGCGGCATCCACGATTCCGCCTTCGACCTGCCCCGTCAGCGCGCCGCCCCGCACCGCGAGCCGATTCGCCCGCCACACGTCGACGCCGAGGTCGGGAGCGATCGTGTCGAGGATCTCGTGGAAGCCGCCCGAGACGACGCCGACGCGGCCGCCGCGGGCGTGGACGGCGTGGATGAGCTCGTGCACGCCCGGCGTGGGCTCGATGCGGGCGAGCACGCGCGCGAACGCCGTCACCGGCACGCCTTCGAGCGCAGCGACGCGCGAGCGCAGGCTCGTCGCGAAATCGACCTCGCCACGCATCGCCGCTTCCGTCGCGGCGGCGACCTCCGGCCCGCGCCCCGCCTCGTCGGCGAGCAGTTCGATCACCTCGTTGCGGATGAGCGTCGAATCGGCGTCGAGCACGACGAGGAACCGAGGATCAGGCATCCCCCAAAACTACCGCCGGAATCAGCGCGGGACGCGCATCCCCTTGCCGACGACCGTGATGCCCGTTTCGGTGATCGTGAAGCCCTGCGCGAGGTCCTTCTCACGATCGACACCGACGGTTGCGCCGTCTTCGAGCACGACGTTCTTGTCGAGGATGGCGCGGGCGATGCGCGCCCCTGCTCCGACCTGCACGTGATCGAACAGCACCGCGTCGGTGATCGTCGATCCGCCTCCGGCGAGGGTCCACGGGCCGACGACGCTGCGTTCGAGATGCGTGCCCGACAGGACCGAGCCGAGCGAGACGACCGAGTCGATCGCGGTGCCGATGCGCCCGACCGAGTCGCGCACGAACTTCGCGGGCGGCGAGTTCACCGCCTGCGAGTGGATCGGCCAGTCGGTGTTGTACAGGTTGAAGATCGGCAGCGTCGAGATGAGGTCCATGTGCGCGTCGAAGAACGACTCGATGGTTCCGACATCCCGCCAGTAGTACCGGTCGCGGTCGGTCGACCCGGGCACATCGTTGCGGTTCATGTCGTAGACCCCGGCCTCGCCGCGACCGACGAAGTACGGGACGATGTCGCCGCCCATGTCGTGGTTGGAGGTCGCGAGCTCGCCATCGGACTCGACGGCCTCGATCAGGGCGTCGGTGTCGAAGATGTAGTTGCCCATCGACGCCAGCACTTCGCCGGGAGAGTCCGCGAGCCCCGTCGGATCCTGGGGCTTCTCGAGGAAGTCGCGGATCTTCACGGGATCCTCGGGGTCGACGTCGATGACGCCGAACTGGTTGGCCAGTGCGATGGGCTGACGGATGCCGGCGACCGTCGCGCGTGCGCCGGACTCGATGTGCGCCGTGAGCATCTGGCGGAAGTCCATGCGGTAGACGTGGTCGGCGCCGATCACGATGACGATGTCGGGCTTCTCGTCGGTGATGAGGTTGAGGCTCTGCAGGATCGCGTCGGCCGAGCCCGAGAACCAGCGCTTGCCGAGGCGCTGCTGGGCGGGGACGGATGCCACGTAGGAGTCGAGCAGGGCCGACATGCGCCACGTCTGCGAGATGTGGCGGTCGAGACTGTGCGACTTGTACTGCGTCAGGACGACGAGCTGGCGAAGACCCGAGTTGATGAGGTTCGAGATCGCGAAGTCGATGAGCCGGTATTGGCCGCCGAAGGGCACGGCGGGCTTCGCTCTGTCTGCCGTGAGGGGCATGAGGCGCTTTCCCTCGCCGCCGGCGAGGATGATTCCGAAGACCTTCGGCGCTGATGGCATGGCACCACCCTAGATCCGCGCGGCCATCCCTGTCAGCGGGTTTTCATGCCGTGTCGCGTGCATTAGGTTGCGAGTCATGCGCGTCGACATCGTCACCAAGGAGTACCCGCCCGAGATCTACGGGGGAGCGGGAGTCCATGCGACCGAGCTCGTGAAGGCCCTGCGCGCGTCGATCGACGTCGAGGTGCGGGCGTTCGGCGCGCAGCGCGACGAGCCGGGCACGACCTCGTACGGTGTCCCGGTCGAGCTTCAGGGCGCGAACGCGGCCGTTCAGACGCTGGGCACGGATCTTGAGATCGTGACGGATGTCGCGGGCGCCGACGTCGTGCACAGTCACACCTGGTACGCCAACTTCGCAGGGCACCTCGCGAGCCTGCTGCACGGCATCCCGCACATCGTCACGGCTCACTCCCTCGAGCCGCTCCGGCCGTGGAAGGCCGAGCAGCTGGGCGGGGGCTACGCCGTGTCGAGCTACATCGAGAAGACCGCCTACGAGGGCGCCGCGGCGGTCGTGGCCGTGTCGAACGGCATGCGCGACGACATCCTGCGCAGCTACCCCGCGCTGGACCCCGACAAGGTGCGGGTGATCTACAACGGCATCGACGTCGAGGCGTGGCATCCCGTCGTAGATCCGCCCCTCCTCGCCGAGCTCGGCGTCGACGCGTCGCGGCCGTCGGTCGTCTTCGTGGGCCGCATCACGCGGCAGAAGGGCCTGCCCTACTTCCTGCGCGCCGCCGAGCTGCTGCCCGCCGACGTCCAGGTCATCCTGTGCGCCGGCGCGCCGGACACGCCGCAGATCATGACCGAGGTCGAGGACCTCGTGCGGGGACTCCAGCAGACGCGCGACGGTGTCGTATGGATCGATCGGATGCTGTCGCGCCACGAGCTGTGCACGATCCTCTCGGCGGCCACGACCTTCGTCTGCCCGTCCGTCTACGAGCCCCTCGGCATCGTGAACCTCGAGGCCATGGCGTGCGGCGCCGCCGTCGTGGGCACCGCGACCGGCGGCATCCCCGAAGTCGTCGTCGACGGCGTCACGGGCCGGCTCGTGCCGATCGAGCAGGTGCAGGACGGCACCGGCACGCCCGTGGACCCCGAGCGCTTCGTCGCCGACCTCGCACGGGTGCTCACCGAGGTGGTCTCGGATCCCGCCCGGGCTGCCGCGTTCGGGGCGGCGGGTCGCGAACGCGCGGCGAACGAGTTCAGCTGGGCGCGCATCGCCGAGCAGACCGAGGCGCTCTACACGGAAGTCGTCGGCGCGCGGGGGTGAGGCGCGGCGGCACCACCCGCCTCGCCCGATAGGCTGGACGCATGCCGCAGGTGCTCGAGTTCTCCGACGTCGTCGTCCGCAGGAACGCCCGTGACATCGTCGATCACGTCACGTGGTCCGTGCAGGATGACGAGCGGTGGGTGGTCCTCGGCCCCAACGGCGCCGGCAAGACCACGGTGCTGCAGCTGGCCGACACGCTCCTGCATCCGACCTCGGGTGTCGTCACGATCCTGGGGGAGCGGCTCGGGAGGACGGATGTCTTCGACCTGCGTCCCCGTATCGGGCTCGCATCCTCGGCCATGGCGCGTCGGGTGCCGCCCGAAGAGACTGTGCTCGACGTCGTGCTCACGGCCGCGTTCGCGGTGCTCGGCCGCTGGCGCGAGGCCTACGAGGACATCGACGAGCGCCGCGCGCTGCGGGTCCTGGCGGAGTGGAAGCTCGATCACCTCGCCGATCGCACCTTCGGCACACTGAGCGACGGCGAGCAGAAGCGCGTGCAGATCGCTCGGGCGATCATGACCGACCCCGAACTTCTTCTGCTCGACGAGCCCACCGCGAGCCTCGACCTCGGCGCACGTGAAGAACTGCTCACTCTGCTGGGCGGGTACGCGCAGGCGCCGTCGACGCCTGCCATGATCATGGTGACGCATCACGTGGAGGAGATCCCGGTCGGCTTCACGCACGTCCTCCTGCTCCGTGACGGAGCCGTCGTGTCGGCCGGACCGCTGCGCGAGACCCTGACGGCCGAGGCCTTGGCCGAGACGTTCGGGGTCGAGATCGTGCTCAGCGAGGCCGACGGCCGGTACGCCGCGCGTGCGGCGTCCTGACTCCCGTCTGGTAAGCTAGATGGTTGGTGCGCTTGCACCATTCAGACTTTGTCCGCTCTGGCAAAATCCAGGGCATCACACTAAAGGACTTCCCATGAAGACTGACATCCACCCCGAGTACCAGGCCGTCGTGTTCCGCGACCTCGGTTCGGGCGAGACCTTCCTCACGCGCTCGACCGTCACGAGCAGCAAGACGATCGAGCTCGACGGCGTCGAGTACCCCGTCATCGACGTCGAGATCTCGTCGGCCTCGCACCCGTTCTACACGGGCAAGCAGCGCATCATGGACTCGGCCGGTCGCGTCGAGAAGTTCAACCAGCGCTTCAAGAACTTCGGCAAGTAAGTTCCGCGTTCACGAAAGCCCCGCTCCTGCGGGGCTTTCGTCGTTCGAGGGTTCGTCGTCCCGGGGTCCACTCAGCGCACGGGCCAGGTTCCGTCGAGGCGGTCGTGGGGGTCGATCCGGCCGATGCGGATGAAGTACTCCGTCAGACTGTCGGCCTGCGCACGGGCCCAGCCGATCTGGCGCGTATGCAGTTCCTGCGCGCTCCCCGGCAGCCACGCCGCGTAGCGCTCGGCGAGCGCCTGTGCGACCCGACCGGCGGCGATGGCATCGGCCGACGCCTCGTGCGCGTCGTCGAGCCGCACGGCATAGTGCGCCGCGACGACCGAGAGCGTGCGCTTGCCGCGACGGTATCGGTCGTACCGCTTGTCCATGACGAGGGGGTCGATGACGGGCGCGGGGGAGTCGAGCGGCTCGATGCCGTTGCGCAGGGCCTCGTGGTGCAGGAGCGAGAAGTCGTAGGCCGCGTTGTACGCGACGACGGGGATGCCGGCATCCAGCAGTCCGCGCAGCGACGCGACGATCTCGCGGACGACCTCGCCGGCCGGGCGCCCGTCCGCGCGCGCTCGAGCGGTGGTGATTCCGTGGATCGCCGATGCCGCTTCGGGAATGAGGATGCCGGGATCGGCGAGCCAGCGCCGCTCGCGGACGACGGTGCCTGCGGCATCCAGCACACCGACGTACGCCGTGACGATGCGATCGCCCGCGACGTCCACCCCGGTCGTCTCGAGATCGAAGACGCCGACGACCTCGACCCACTCCGGCCGCCCGAAGAGGGGGAGCACGTCCGATCGCATGCCCCAGACGGTATGCGACGCCTCCGACATCGCGCGTGCGCCCCGCCCGACTTCTCAGGACCGGGCTCGTACAATCGATCCGTGACCCTCGCGAACCCCTATGCCCCGCTGCTCGATGCGATTCCGGTCGAGCGCCGCGAGGTCGAGGTGATGGGATCCACGACCGTCTACTGGGTCTACGGTCCGGACGACGCCGAGACGACGATCCTCGCCGTCCACGGCTACCGCGGCGAGCACCACGGGCTCGAGCCGATCGTCGCGCATCTGCCTGGCACCCGGGTGATCTCTCCCGACCTGCCGGGCTTCGGCGAGACGCCGCCGATCCCGGGCCGCACGCACGACCTCGACACCTACGTCGCGTGGCTGACCGCGTTCTCGGCGGCCACCGCACAGGGAGCCGTGCTCATCGGTCACTCCTTCGGCTCGATCGTGAGCGCCGCAGCCGTCGCCGCCGGTCTCCCGACGCCGCGGCTCGTGCTCATCAACCCGATCGGCGCACCGGCGCTCGAGGGCAGCAAGGGCTTCCTCACCCGACTCGCGATCGTCTATTACCAGGTCGGCGCGAAGCTCCCCGAGAGCGTCGGCGACAAGCTCCTGCGGAGCAAGGCCGTCGTTCGCATCATGAGCGCCTCGATGACGAACTCGAAGGACCCGGCGATCCGCCGATTCGTGCGCGATCAGCACGACCTCTACTTCTCGCGCTTCTCGGATCGCACGGTGCTGCACGAGGGCTTCCTCGCGTCGGTGTCGAACGATGTGCGGGTCTCGGCGCCGCTCATCGACGTCCCGACGCTCCTCATCGCGGCGCAGGAGGACGAGATCACGAACATCGACGACGTCCGCCGTCTCGCGACGCTGTTCGCCGACGTCGAGCTCGTCGAGATCCCGAACGTCGGGCACCTCATCCACTACGAGACGCCGCAGGTCGCGGCGTCGGCCATCATGCGGTTCGTCGCGCCTTCCGCTCCCGGTACGCGTTGACGTTCATGCGGTTGCCGCAGTTGCCGGTGTCGCAGTAGCGCTTGGACCCGTTGCGCGAGAAGTCGACGTAGACGGATTCGCAGTCGTCGGCGTCGCACACGCGCACGCGGTCGTACTCATCGGAGCGGATGACGTCGACGAACGCCATAGCGGCTTCGACGAGGATCCTGGTGGCAAGGGATGCGTCGTCCGGTGTCGCGTGGATGTGCCAGTCGAAATCGTCGTGCTTGGACAGCTGGGGGAGTGCTTGCCCGTCGCGCAGCATCTCGTTGACGAGCGGGACTGCGGATTCGCGGTCCACGTCCCACAACTGCCGCAGGCGGGGACGGATGGCGCGGACCGCCGCGATCTCGGTTGCGTCGCGCCGGATCGTGCCGGTGTAGGGGTTGACCATCAGGTACGCACCGAGGTCGTCGGCGGTCTGCAGCGTGTCTTCTCCGTCGTACCCGGGAAGAGTGTTCACGAGGTGCACGGCGGCGTCGAGCGCTTGCCGTGTGTCATTGATGAAAACCATGTTGACTCCTGACATCCCGATCCGGTACCGTCACCAGTGTAACCACGCTTGACTCATGACAGACGGATGCCGCCATGACCGCCACCGCACCCATTCCCGTGCTCTCGCCGGTCGCGGCGCCCAGCCGCATGACGTCGGGGATCGTGCTGGCCGTGGCATCCGCCCTCGCGTTCTCGTCCAGCGGGCCGCTCGTGAAGCCGCTCCTCGAGGCGGGCTGGTCGCTCGGCGCGGCGCTCCTCGTGCGCATGGGGCTGTCGGGGCTCATCCTCGCTCCGGCACTGTTCCTCGCAATCCGGCGGCAGAAGCGCTTCCTGCGCCGCCACGGGGCGCTCATCGTCGGATTCGGACTCACCGCGGTCGCGGGGTGTCAGATCTTCTTCTTCTCGGCGATGCAGCGGATGCCGGTCGCGGTGGCGCTCCTCATCCAGTACCTGGCGCCCGTGCTTCTCGTGCTGTTCGCCTGGGCCCGTACCCGCCGGGCTCCGTCGAAGCTCGTCATCGCGGGGTCGCTCGTCGCGATCATCGGACTCGTGCTCGTCGTGGACATCTCCGGCGCGCAGTTCGATCTGCTCGGGACGCTCTTCGCTCTCGCCGCGGCCGTGTGCGTGGGCGCGTACTTCCTCATCGCGGAGCGGACGGGCGACGACCTGCCGCCGTTGGCGCTCGCTTCGGGCGGGCTGCTCGTCGGCACGACCCTCATGGCGCTGCTCGCCGTGATCGGGGTGTTCCCCGTCGTGGCCCCGATGGTCGACGTGACGCTCGCGGGTGCGACGGTGCCGTGGTGGATGCCGCTGCTCTGGGTCGCCGGCATCGGGACGACCGTCGGCTACGCCTTCGGCGTCATGGCGGTGCCGCGGGTCGGGTCGCGGATCGCCTCGTTCGTCGGGTTGTCGGAAGTGCTCTTCGCCCTCGGGTTCGCCTGGCTGCTGCTGGGCGAGACGCCGGCGCCGATCCAGTTCGTCGGCGGAGCGCTCATCCTCGCGGGCGTCGTGCTGGTGCGGATGGATGCCTCGTCCGCCGGCGAGCCGAAGGGGGAGGCAGCCGTCGTCCCCGTCGTGCCGGCTCCCTGACCCGACTCAGCGCTCGCGCCGCGCCAGCTCCATGAGCGGAGTGACCCGGTGGCCGATGACCTCGCCCATCACGAGCGAGGTCTCGGTGCGCTCGACGCCCTCGATCGCGAGGATGCGGGCATCCGTGTCGAAGAGGTGCTGCGTGTCGCGGCACGCGACGCGCACCAGCAGATCGACCTGACCGCTCAGGCCGTGGGCCTGCACGACCTCGGGAACGCGCTGGAGCTCGCTCGTGATGCGCGGAAGGTCTGCCTGGCGCACGATGACGTTGATGAACGCTTCGATCGGGTATCCGAGCGCAGCCGACGAGATCGCGCGCTCGTACGACAGGAAGACCCCCGACCGGTCGAGGCGGCTCATGCGCGCCTGCACGGTGTTGCGTGAGAGTCCGAGGCGATCGGCGAGCGCGACGACGGTCGCACGCGGATCGGCCGCGAGAGCTTCGAGCAGCTCGAGGTCGACGTGGTCGAGGGAACTCATAGTGCGAAACGATAGCACGCAGTTGGGACCCGAATGTACGCAACATGCTCAAGCGATCTTCGGTTGCTTGAGCTAGTTGCGATGCCGACGTATCGTCGGGCTCGTCGGCGATGCTGCCGGCGATCCGCAAAGGCCACCTCACGAGGGAGGCCCTGGAGGAGGGATGGCGACGATGCACACCTTTACCGCGACGACTGAGCCCCAGATCGACATCGACGATGTCGCCCGGCTCGTGACGCCCGACGGCGAGCGCATCGCCGATCCCGACCTCGAGCGCTGGATCGCCGACGTCGACACGGCGATGCTGCAGAGTCTGTATCGCGACATGGTGCTCGTGCGCCGCGTCGACACCGAAGGCGTCGCACTCCAGCGCCAGGGTCAGCTCGGGCTGTGGGCGCCCTGCCAGGGCCAGGAGGCCACGCAGGTCGGCACCGCGCGCGGCTTCCGCGCCGACGACTTCGTGTTCCCGAGCTACCGCGAGATCGGCGTCCAGCACGTCCGCGGCGCGAAGCCCGAGGACTTCGTCCTCGCGTGGCGCGGCGAGTCCCACTCGACCTACAACCCGTACGACATCAACACCGCGTCGCCGCAGATCATCATCGGCGCGCAGTCGCTGCACGCCGTCGGCTACGCGATGGGCATCCAGCGCGACGGCACCGACCAGGTCGCCGCCGCCTACTTCGGTGACGGCGCGTCCAGCCAGGGCGACGTCAACGAGGCGATGGTCTTCGCATCCTCGTTCCGTGCCCCCGTGATCTTCGTCTGCACGAACAACCAGTGGGCGATCTCGGAGCCCGTCACGGTGCAGGCGAAGTTCCCCATCGCCGGCCGCGCGCCCGGGTTCGGCATCCCGAGCATGCGCGTCGACGGCAACGACGTGCTCGCCTGCCTCGCCGCGATGCGCTGGGCGGCCGACATCGCCCGTCGCGGCGGCGGGCCCGCCTTCATCGAGGCGGTGACGTACCGCATGGGTCCGCACACGACGTCGGACGACCCCACGCGCTACCGCGACAAGGAAGAGGTCGAGCGCTGGCGCCACCGCGACCCGATCGCCCGTGTCGAGGCGCTCCTTCGCAAGATGGATGCCTTCGACGACGCGTTCGCGGCGCAGGTCGGCGCCGATGCCGACGCGCTGGGCGCCGAGGTGCGGGCCGCGGCGCTGGGCGCCGTGACCCGGCCCGCGATCGAGGTCTTCGACGACGTCTACGCCGAGCCGCACACGGGCCTGACGGAACAGCGTGCCTGGTACGGCTCCTACCTCGACGGCTTCGACACCGAGGCGGCCTGATCATGACGAAGCTGACGATGGCGAAGTCCATCAACGAGGCCCTGCGCCGCGGCATGGCCGACGACCCGAAGGTGCTCATCATGGGTGAGGACATCGGCAAGCTCGGGGGCGTCTTCCGCGTCACCGACGGGCTGCAGACCGAGTTCGGCGCGCAGCGGGTCATCGACACCCCGCTCGCCGAGGCGGGGATCATGGGCACGGCGGTGGGTCTCGCGTTCCGCGGCTACCGCCCCGTCGTCGAGATCCAGTTCGACGGGTTCGTGTACCCCGCGTTCGATCAGATCGTCTGCCAGGTCGCGAAGCTCCACTACCGCACGCGCGGCAACGTCAAGATGCCGATCACGATCCGCATCCCGTGGGCGGGCGGGGTCGGTGCGGCCGAGCACCACTCCGAGTCTCCGGAGGCCTACTTCGTGCACACGTCCGGCCTGCGGGTCGTCGCGGTCTCCAACCCGCAGGATGCCTACGTCATGCTGCGTCAGGCGATCGCCTCGGACGACCCGGTGGTCTACTTCGAACCGAAGCGGCTCTACCACTCGAAGGGCGAGGTGGACCTCGACGCCGACCTGGCCGACGCGCCGCCCATGGGCGTCGCCCGCGTCGCCCGCGAGGGCAGCGACGTCACGATCCTCACCTACGGTGCGCAGGTGCCGGTGGCGATGGATGCCGCGACCGCCGCAGAAGACGACGGCGTCTCGATCGAGGTCATCGACCTGCGCTCGATCTCGCCCGTCGACTACCGCACGGTGACGGCGTCGGTCCGCAAGACCGGTCGCGTCGTCGTGACGCACGAGGCCGCCCGCGAGGCCGGCGTCGGCGCGGAGCTCATCGCGAGCGTCACGGAGCGCTGCTTCAACCACCTCGAAGCTGCACCCGCCCGCGTCACGGGGCACGACATCCCGTATCCGCCTGCGAAGCTCGAGAAGCACCATGTGCCCGACCTCGACCGCATCCTCGACGCCGTCGACCGCGTGCTGGATCGCCCCAACTCGATGTCGGGGGTGTCCCTGTGACCGTCGACTTCCGGCTCCCCGACCTCGGCGAGGGTCTTCCCGAGGCCGAGCTCGTGCAGTGGCTCGTCGCCGAGGGCGACACCGTCGCGCTCAACCAGACCATCGCCGAGGTCGAGACGGCCAAGGCCGTCGTCGAGCTCCCGTCGCCGCATGCGGGGATCATCCGCACGCTGCACGCCGCAGCGGGCGACGTGGTCGAGGTCGGCTCGGTGCTCATCTCGTACGACCTCGAGGGTGGGGATGAGCCCGCGCCTGCGCCGGAGGAAGAAGCCAAGGCGGAGCCGAACCTCGTGGGCTATGGCGCGGCGCCCACGTCGAGCAAGCGCCCCGCGCGGCGCGCCCGCGCGACCGGGGGAGCGGCCACGGACACCGCCGTGCTGGAGTCCGAGGTCCTGCAGGCCGCGCCGCACGATGCGACGCCGACTCCCGATGTCGTCGAGCGGCCGCTGGAGCGTCCGCGTTCGACGCCCCCTGTGCGGGCTCTCGCGAAGCAGCTCGGCGTAGATCTGGTGCTGGTCGAAGCATCCGGAGCTTCCGGCATCATCACGCGCGCCGACGTCGAGGCGTACGCCGAGCGCGTCGGCGTCGCGGAGCCCGCGCCTGTCCTTCCCGCCGTGCGGCGCGACTCGGAGGAGCGCACGACGCGCACGCCCATCCGCGGAGTGCGCAAGCACACGGCCGCCGCGATGGTCCAGAGCGCCTTCACCGCACCGCACGTCACGACCTTCCTCACGATCGACGTCACCCCGGCGATGGAGCTCGTCGCATCGCTCAAGGCGGACCGCGCGCTGGCAGACCACCGCATCGGCATCATGGCCATTGCGGCGAAGGCGGTGTGCCTCGCGCTCGGCCGTCACCCGAGCCTCAACTCGCGATGGGACGACGAAGCCGGCGAGATCGTCGAGCACCACTACGTCAACCTCGGGATCGCGGCCGCCACGGGTCGCGGGCTCGTCGTGCCGAACATCCGCGACGCGCAGGAGCTCGCACTGGCAGAGCTCGCCGACGCGATCCGGACGCTCGCCGAGACGGCCCGCGCGGGCAAGACGGCGCCGGCCGACATGATGGGCGGCACGTTCTCGATCACCAACGTGGGCGTGTTCGGAGTGGATGCCGGTACCCCGATCCTCAATCCAGGTGAGGCGGGCATCCTCGCGCTCGGCGCCGTGCGGCGTCAGCCGTGGGAGCACCGGGGCGAGATCGCGCTGCGCGACGTCATGACCCTCGCCCTGTCGTTCGATCACCGCCTCGTGGACGGCGAGCAGGGCGCGAAGTTCATGGTCGAGGTCGCGGACGTCCTGCGCGAGCCCGGTCGCGCGATGCTGCTGCGGTAGGGGGCGGGTGCTCCGTCCGACATGCGCGATGAGCCCGCGCGCGCCCGTCGGTGTTCGAATCGACGTCACGACGGTCGGAGAATGTCACTCAGGTCGGCGCGAACACGACCGAATTCTCCGACATGGATGACATTCTCCGACCGTGGGGGTGGCGCGGGCGCGTCGCGATCGGTCTGCGCCGAATCGCGGACCGCGCTGTTCAGGAGAGCAGGGCCGTGCGCGCCATCGATTCGAGGATGCCGCGCACGGCCGCCTCGCGAGGGGCGTCCTTGAGCCCTCGCACACTGTGCGGTGTGGAATTGATGAGGCCGAAGCACGCGTGCGCCCGCACGCGCAGTTCGGCGGGCGAGCTGTCGGGCAGGAGCTCCTGCAGTACGCCGACCCACACCTCGACGTACTCGCGCTGGAGCCGCCGCACGGCATGGCGATCATCGTCGGACAGGCTCTCGAGGTCGCGATCCTGCACGCGGATGACGTCGGCGTCGGTCAGGGCGAAGTCGACGTGGAAGCGCACGAGCCCGTCGAGTCGCGTATAGGCGTCGGCGTGAGTGTCGATGACATCCCGTCCACCCGCGAGCAGCCGCTCACTGACCCCGACGAGGATCGCCCCGAGCATCGCCTGCTTGTTCGCGAAGTGGCGGTAGACAGCCGGCCCGGTCACGCCGACGGCCGCGCCGAGCTCTTCGAGGCTCACACTCGTGAACCCGCGCTCGGCGAAGAGTCGGGCAGCCTCATGGAGGAGCGCCGCATGGCGATCGGCCTTGGCCTGGTCGCGGTGCGTCGGACGGGTTGTCATTTCAGTTAATCCTCGCTAACCTGGTGACTCAGTTAGTGAACACTAACCATTCCGACCATGCGCCGACAAGGCGCGTGATCCGATCGTGACGTCGACGGGGATGACATGAGCGCACTGGCGACCGCAGTCGTGCAGGACGACGCATTCGAGCGCACGCGCAGAGCGCAAGCGGAGCTCGCGGCGGATCTGCGCGAGCGATTGGCCGAGGCATCCCTCGGCGGCCCCGAAGCGTCTCGAGAACGGCACATCGCCCGCGGCAAGCTGCTGCCTCGCGACCGCGTCACGCGGCTGCTGGACGAGGGGAGCCCCTTCGTCGAGGTCGCGCCGCTCGCGGCGAACGGCCTGTACGGCGGGGAAGCGCCCGCCGCCGGAGTCATCGCGGGCGTCGGTCTCGTCCACGGGCGCCACGTGATGGTCGTGTGCAACGACGCGACGGTCAAGGGCGGCACGTACTTCCCGATGACGGTGAAGAAGCATCTGCGGGCGCAGGAGATCGCGCTCGAGAACCGCCTGCCGTGCATCTACCTCGTCGATTCCGGCGGCGCGTTCCTGCCGAAGCAGGACGAGGTCTTCCCCGATCGCGACCACTTCGGGCGCATCTTCTTCAACCAGGCGCGGCTGTCGTCGGAGGGCATCCCGCAGATCGCCGCTGTGCTGGGCTCGTGCACGGCGGGCGGGGCGTACGTCCCCGCGATGAGCGACGAGACCGTGATCGTCCGCGGCCAGGGGACGATCTTCCTCGGCGGGCCTCCGCTCGTGAAGGCTGCGATCGGCGAGGTCGTGACGGCTGAGGAGCTCGGTGGCGGCGAACTGCACGCGACACGGTCGGGCGTGGTGGATCACCTGGCCGAGGACGACGAGCATGCCCTCGAGATCGTGCGCGACATCGTCGCGACGCTGCCGCCCCCGCTCGCGCCGGCGTGGGATGTCATCGCGTCCGTCCCCCCGGCGGTCCGCGCCGACGACCTGTACGGAGTCGTGCCCGTCGACGTCAACCAGCCCTACGACGTGCGCGAAGTCATCGCGCGCCTCGTCGACGCGAGCGAGTTCCATGAGTTCAAGCGTGCGTACGGCGACTCGCTGGTGACCGGATTCGCGCGACTGCACGGGCATCCGATCGGCATCGTCGCCAACAACGGGGTCCTGTTCAGCGAGGGGGCGCAGAAGGGCGCGCACTTCATCGAACTGTGCGATCAGCGCGGCATCCCGCTGCTGTTCCTGCAGAACATCTCGGGATTCATGGTCGGCAAGGATGCCGAGGCCGGCGGCATCGCGAAGGACGGCGCCAAGATGGTGACCGCCGTCGCGACGACCCGCGTTCCCAAGTTCACCGTCGTGATCGGCGGCTCCTTCGGTGCCGGGAACTACGCGATGTGCGGGCGGGCGTACTCGCCGCGGTTCCTGTGGACCTGGCCGGGGTCGCGCATCTCGGTCATGGGCGGCCCGCAGGCGGCATCCGTCCTCTCCACCGTCAAGCGCGACCAGATCGAAGCGCGCGGCGAGGAGTGGTCGCACGACGACCAGGCCGAGTTCGAGGCTCCCATCCGCGCGCAGTACGAGGAGCAGGGCAACCCGTACTACGCGACGGCCCGCCTGTGGGACGACGGCGTGATCGACCCCGCCGACACCCGCGACCTGCTGGGGCTCGCGCTCGACGTCGTCTCGCGCACGCCCCTCCCCGACACGCGCTTCGGCGTCTTCCGGATGTGACTCCATGACCGATCAGCTCTTCGACACCGTCCTCGTCGCCAACCGCGGCGAGATCGCGCGCCGCGTCATCCGCACGCTGCGCGCGCTCGGCATCCGCTCGGTCGCTGTGTACAGCGATGCGGACGCCGGAGCACCCCACGTGCGCGAAGCGGACGTCGCGGTGCGGATCGGTCCGGCGGCGGCATCCGCGTCGTACCTCGACATCGACGCCGTTCTCGCCGCGGCGGTCGAGACCGGTGCGCAGGCCGTGCACCCCGGGTACGGCTTCCTGTCCGAGAACGTCGCGTTCGCCCGCGCGTGCGACGAGGCGGGGATCGTCTTCATCGGACCGGGGGAGCGCGCGCTCGAGGTCATGGGCGACAAGATCCGCTCGAAGGCGCACGTCGAGGCGCATGATGTTCCGACGGTGCCCGGCTTCAGCGCGGACCGCATGACGGATGCCGAGATCGCGCGCGCAGCGGATGCCACGGGCTATCCGCTGCTCATCAAGCCCTCGGCGGGCGGCGGCGGGAAGGGCATGCAGGTCGTGCGATCGGCGGAGGACCTGCCCGACGCCCTCGCGACGGCGCGTCGCGTCGCGTCGAGCGCGTTCGGCGACGACACCCTGCTGCTCGAACGGCTCATCGAGCGCCCGCGACACATCGAGGTGCAGGTGCTCGCCGACGCGCACGGCCGCGTCATCCATCTCGGCGAGCGCGAGTGCACGCTCCAGCGTCGGCACCAGAAGGTCGTCGAGGAGGCGCCGTCGCCGGTGGTGGATGCCGCGACCCGCGCGCGTCTGGGAGCCGCCGCCTGCGCGGCCGCGGCATCCGTCGACTATCGCGGCGCGGGGACGGTCGAGTTCCTCGTCGCCGGCGACCGGCCGGACGAGTTCTTCTTCATCGAGATGAACACGCGGCTGCAGGTCGAGCACCCCGTGACCGAGCTCGTGACGGGCATCGATCTCGTCGAGCAGCAGCTGCGCGTCGCGGCGGGGCTCCCGCTCGAGATCTCGCAGGACGACGTGCGACTCGTCGGTCACGCGATCGAGGCGCGCGTGTACGCCGAAAGCCCCGAGCGCGGGTTCCTGCCCGCAACGGGTGAGGTGTTCGCATGGGTGCCGTCCGGTGACGCGCGGACGGATGCCGCGGTCGAGACCGGTTCGGTCGTAACGGCCGACTACGACCCGATGATCGCGAAGGTCATCGCGTTCGGCGCCGACCGCTCCGAGGCGCTGGCGCGACTGGATGCCGCTCTCGCCGATACGGTGCTCCTGGGGGTGGAGTCGAACATCGCCTTCCTGCGGTCGCTGATCGCGGATCCCGCGGTGGTCGCGGGCGATCTCGACACGGGCCTGATCGACCGCCTGCCCCCGTTCGCGGCCCCGGTGCCGAGTGACGCAGCGCTGCGCGCCGCCGCGCTGCGCGCCGCCGCGCTGCCCGCGAGAACTCAACCGCTCGACGAGAACACTCGTGACGACGTGGTCCTCGTCGAGCAGATGGGTTCTCACGGTCGATTTGTGTCGCCGCTGTGGGCGCGCGGGAGCGGTTGGCGGGCCGGGGCGGAGTCTGTCCGGGGCGCGGGGTCGGTGCTGCTGGCGACGGGCGAGGTCGTGACGCTGCCGCGAGCCGTCGCGACCGGCCGTCCGGATCCGGCGGAGGCGGCGACACGAGACGGCTCGGTGAGCCGTGCGGATGCACCCTTCGCCGTCGACGCCGAGGGGTGGCTCTGGATCCACGTCGACGGAGCAACGACGCGCCTCCAGCCCCTCTCGCGCCGCGCGGCGATGGAACACCGCCTTGCGGCGCGGGATGCCGCATCCATCGCCGCCGCGCCCGAACTGCGCGCTCCCATGCCCGGTGCCGTCGTGGCGGTGCACGTCGCCGACGGCGCATCCGTCGTGGCGGGAACGCGCATCGTAACGATCGAGGCGATGAAGATGGAGCACCCCGTCACCGCCCCCCACGACGGCGTCGTGCGGCTGGACGTCGCCGTTGGCGCGCAGGTGCGCCGCGACCAGATTCTCGCGCACGTGACGGCCCACGAAGCCGGATAGGAGAAGAACGATGGACCACGCGAATCTCACCGACGACGAACTCGAACTCGCACGCCTGGTGCGCGACTTCGCCGACGAGGTCGTCGCGCCGCAGGCGTACGAAGCCGATCGCACCAAGACGTTGTCGATGGACGTCGTCGCGCAGATGGGTGAGCTGGGCCTCTTCGGCCTGCCTTTCCCCGAGGAGTACGGCGGGCAGGGCGGCGACTACTTCGCGCTGTGCCTCGCGATCGAAGCGCTCGGGCGCGTCGACCAGTCCATCGCGATCACGCTCGAGGCGGGCGTCTCGCTCGGTGCGATGCCGGTCTTCCGCTTCGGCACCGAGGAGCAGAAGCAGCAGCTCCTGCCGGATCTGCTCGCCGGGAAGGCGCTCGCGAGCTTCGGGCTGACCGAGCCGGAGGCGGGGTCGGATGCCGGAGCCACCCGTACGACGGCGAAGCTCGACGGAGGGGAGTGGGTCGTCAGCGGCGCGAAGCAGTTCATCACGAACTCGGGTACGCCCATCACGCGCTTCGTGACCGTCACGGCCGTCACGGGCGAGAAGGACGGCCGCAAGGAGATCTCGACGATCGTCGTCCCTCACGGCACGCCGGGCTTCACGGTCGAGCCCGCGTACGACAAGGTCGGCTGGCATGCCTCCGACACGCATCCGCTCACCTTCGTCGATGCCCGCGTGCCCGAAGGCAACCTCCTCGGCGACCGCGGGCGCGGGTTCGCGAACTTCCTGCACATCCTCGACGAGGGGCGGATCGCGATCGCGGCGCTGTCCACCGGCGCGGCGGAAGGGTGCCTCGAGGCGGCGATCGACTACTCCAGGAAGCGCACGGTCTTCGGCGAGGCCCTCTCGACCCGCCAGAGCATCCAGTTCATGATCGCGCGCATGCAGCTGCGCGTGCACAACGCACGTCTCGCCTGGCACCACGCGGCGCGACTTCGGGACGCGGGCAAGCCGTTCAAGACCGAAGCGGCGATCGCGAAGCTCACGGCGAGCGATGCGGCGATGGACAACGCGCGGGATGCGACGCAGATCTTCGGAGGCAACGGATTCATGAACGAGTACCCCGTCGCGCGGCACTACCGCGACTCCAAGATCCTCGAGATCGGCGAGGGCACAAACGAAGTGCAGCTCCTCGTGATCGCCCGCGCGCTCGGAGTAGCGTAGAACCCGTGGCGGACATCCTGCAGCGGGGACTCTACTTCGAGGAGTGCGAGGTCGGTGCCCGGTACCTCCACCGCCCCGGGCGCACCGCCACCGAGGCCGACAACGTGCTGTTCTCGTCTCTCACGATGAACACGCAGGCGCTCCATCTGGACGCCGCGTTCTCGGAGCAGCAGCCCTTCGGGCAGCGCCTCATGAATTCGATGTGGACGCTCTCGACGATGGTCGGGGCATCCGTCTCGCAGATCACGCAGGGCACCCTCGTCGCGCAGCTCGGTATGAGCGACGTCGCCTTCCCCGCGCCGCTGTTCCACGGCGACACGCTCTACGTCGAGACGGAGTTCACCGACAAGCGCCTCTCGAGCTCACGTCCCGGTCAGGGGATCGTGACCATGACGCACACGGGCCGCAATCAGCGGGGCGAGGTCGTCGCGACCGCGACGCGCGTCGCGCTGATGTGGTGCCGTCCGACCGAAGGAGAGTCGTGAGCACGTTCGACCTCGGCCCGGCCCTGCTGTTCTGCCCCGCCGATCGCCCGGAGCGGTACGCGAAGGCGGCGGAGAGGGCGGATGCCGTCATCCTCGACCTCGAGGACGCTGTTTCCGCCGATGCCAAGGCGGCGGCCCGCGGCCACCTCATCGAGTCCGAGCTCGATCCCGATCGCGTGATCGTCCGGGTCAACCCTCCCGAGAGCGAGGAGTTCGCCTCCGACCTCGCGACGCTGTCCCAGACCGACTACCGGCGCATCATGGTGGCGAAGTCCGAGTCCCCGAAAAGGCTCGCCAAGATCGACGCACGATTCGAGATCGTCGCGCTGTGCGAGACCGCGAAGGGTGTCGCGCAGGCCGACAAGATCGCAGCGCTCGACAACGTCGTGGCCCTCATGTGGGGCGCCGAGGACCTCGTGGCCTCGCTCGGCGGAACCTCGAGCCGCAAGCCCAACGGGCGCTATCGCGATATCGCGCGCTACGCCCGCGCGCGCGTGCTGCTCGCCGCGGGCGCGCGCGGCAAGGGCGCGATCGACGCCGTGCACCTCGACATCGCCGACACGAAGCGGCTGCTGATCGAGGCGACCGATGCCGCGGCATCCGGATTCGCGGCGACCGCCTGCATCCACCCCAGCCAGGTCGAGATCATCCGCGATGCGTATCGTCCCGACGACGCCGATCTCGCGTGGGCACGCGCCGTGCTCGCCGTCGCCGAGACCGAGCGCGGCGTCTTCGCGTTCGAGGGGCGCATGGTCGATGAGCCTGTGCTGCGCCACGCGCGGGCGCTGATCTCGCGCGGATGAGCGATCTGACGCCGCGGATCGGCAAGGTCGCGACGCGCGAGCTCGCGGCCCACGGCATCACGACGTACGACGCCGTGGCGCAGCGCTCGCAGCGCGAGCTGCTCGCCATCCATGGGGTCGGGGCGAAGGCCGTGCGCATCCTGCGCGAAGAGCTCGCCGAGCGCGGTCAGTCGCTCGCGGATTGACGCTGCGAGACGATCGCGGCCGTCACCCGGCCGATGAGGACGTACGGGATCGGCTTCGAGTGCGGGAACACGACCGAGTCCTTCTCGGAGCGATAGGGCGCGATCTCGGCCTCGAGCGGCCCGTCGAACGTCGGCACCGGGTAGAGGCCGATGTGCTTCTTCCAGCCCGCGAAGTGCAGGGCGTAGCGTCCGCCGAGCATGACGGCCGGCATCCCGTAGCGGATCCGCTCTTCGGGATCGGGGACCTCGGCCTCGATGATCGATCGGATGCGTCGCAGTCGCTCGGCGACCTCGGGCGGCTGCGCCGCGATGTACTCGTCGATCGTCTCAGGCGCTGCCATGCCCTCAGACTAGGGCGCTGCCGGCGTACGTGTGCATGCTGAGCCGCTCGCGTTCGACGACGAACCGGAAGCTCGCGCCGTTGGCGAGGCGCTCGCCCGCGGGTGGCAGAGCACCCGCGGTCGCATGGCGGATCACCTCGCGGATGAGTGCGCCGTGCGTGACGACGATGACGGATGCCGCCGGTGTCGCGCTGCGTCGCACATCGCGCACGACGCGGCGCATGCCGCCGATCGCCCGCGTGCGCAGGCCTGCCCAGGGCTCGGCGTTCGGGACCTCGGCGGAGTGCCAATCGCCCCACCGCGCGTGGAACTCCTCGGTTCCGAGGCCCTCGGCGTCACCGTACGCACGTTCGCGGAGTTCGGGATACGCGGTGCCGAGCGGCACGCCGAGCTGCTCGGCGATGATCTCCGCGGTCTCACGGGCGCGGGACAGGTCGCTCGACACCACGACGGGAGCAGCATCGCCGAGCTCGTCCCGAAGCGCCGCCGCGGCATCGCGAGCCTGGCCGCGACCGGTGTCGTTCAGCGGGATGTCGGTCGACCCCTGGATGCGGCGGTCGCGGTTCCAGTCGGTCTCGCCGTGGCGCACGAGGAAGAGGGTCGTCACCCCTCCAGCCTCTCAGATCTGGGGGAGGGCGGACGCCAGTGCCTCGAGCACCTCGCTCGTTCCGGCGTCGATCTTGACGGTCGCGCGTGCGTCGGCGCGGGTCGCGCCGCGGTTCACGATCACGATCGGCAGGCGGCGCCGACGCGCGCGTTCGAGCAGCCGGATGCCGCTGTTGACGACGAGCGACGACCCGGCGATGACCAGGGCATCGCTCGTGCGCACGAGCTGCTCGGCCTCGCGGAACTTCTCCGCCGGGATGAACTCGCCGAAGAAGACGACATCGGGCTTGAGCATGCCGCCGCACACACTGCAGTCGGGCACGATGAAGCCGTCGGTGCTCTCGGGCAGCACGTCGCCGTCGGGACCCAGGGCGACGTTCTCGGGCACCGTGATCCAGGGATTGTCGGCTTCGACGCGCAGCGCGAGGTCTCGGCGATCGAACACCTGGCCGCAGTGGGTGCAGAAGATCCTGCGCATCGTGCCGTGCAGTTCGACGACGCGGCGCGAGCCGGCGCGCACGTGCAGGCCGTCGACGTTCTGGGTGACGATCCCGGTCGAGAGCCCGCGCTCTTCGAGTCGTGCGAGGGCGAGGTGGCCGCGGTTGGGCTCGGCGGCGGCGAAGGCCTGCCAGCCGAGATGGCTGCCCACCCAGTAGCGCCGGCGCGCGGCGTCGCTCGCAAGGTACTGCTCGACGGTCATCGGGGTGCGGACGGGGGCGCCCTTGCCGCGGTAGTCGGGGATGCCGGAGTCGGTCGAGACCCCCGCGCCGGTCAGAACGGCGATGCGGCGTCCCGAAAGGGCGTCGACGGCTGCGGCCACGGCATCCTGAACGATCATCGTCACCGGCATCCACCCCCTCCGTCTCCGAGTCTAGGGTCGCCCGGATTTCGTGCGTGTTGCGCGTGCGATAGTGGGGGAGTGATCCCCGTGCGCATCGAATCGGCGGACGACGCGCGGCTCGTCGACTACCGCGATCTCACGGACGTCTCGCTGCGCCGCGTACTCGAGCCGGAGGGCGGCCTCTACATCGCCGAATCCTCGAAGGTGATCGCGCGGGCGATCGCAGCGGGGCATCGCCCGCGTTCGGTCCTCGTGCAGGAGAAGTGGGTTCCGGATTCTGCGGCCCTCCTCGAGGGCCACCCCGACGTGCCGCTGTACGTCGTGTCCGCCGAGGTCGCTGAGGGCCTCACGGGCTATGCCGTGCACCGGGGCGCCCTCGCCGCGATGCACCGGCCCGCAGACCGGCCACTCGCCGAGGTCGTCGCGGACGCGCGGCTCGTCGTCGTGCTCGAGGACCTCGTGGATCACACGAACGTCGGAGCGATCTTCCGCGCCGCCGCCGGACTCGGCGCGGATGCCGTGCTCATTTCGCCGCGCTGCGCGGATCCGCTCTACCGCCGGAGCGTCCGGGTCTCGATGGGCACGGTGTTCCAGGTGCCGTGGACGCGCATTCCCGAGTGGCGCATCGCCGGCCCGCAGCTGCACGAGCTCGGCTTCCACCTCGCGGCGCTCGCCCTCGCCGAGAACGCGGTCGCGCTGGACGCCTTCGCGGCATCGCGCCCCGACCGGGTCGCGCTGCTCCTCGGCGCGGAGGGCGACGGCCTGAGCCGTCGCGCTCTCGCGGTCGCCGACACGGTCGTGACGATCCCCATGTCGGGCGGCGTGGACTCGCTCAACGTCGCCGCGGCCAGCGCCGTCGCGCTCTGGGAGCTGCGGACCTAGACCCGCCCGGCCGGCGGGGTCGAAGCATCCGGACCTGTGCTCTTGCCGTGGCCGGGACCCGGAGCCAGGGTCACGATGGGCAGCGCTTCGGGCCTCTTCGCCGTGATGTGATCGCCCGACGACTGGTGGCGCACGCGGCGCAGGACCCACGGCACGAGGTACTCCCGCGCCCACACGAGGTCGACGGCGCGCGCTTCGCGCCACGTGCGGTTCGGGATGGGATCGGGCTGCATGGGCTGCAGGTCGTTGGGCACGTTGAGCGACCGCAGCACCATGCGGGCGATCTCGTGGTGCCCGAGCGCGTTGTAGTGCAGGCGGTCGTCGTCGAAGAAGCGCATGTCCTGCACCTCTTTGAGCGCCCACTGGTCGGCGACGATGCAGTCGTACTTGTCGGCGATCGCGCGGATGTTCTCGTTGTAGATCGCGACTTTGCCGCGGATGCCGCGGAACACCGGTGTGAAGTTCGTGTCGATCCCCGTGAAGACGACCACGGTGGCGCCGTTGCTCGACAGCCGAACGACGGCGTCCTCGAACTGCTGCGCGACGGCGTCGGGGTCGCTGCCCGGCCGGATGACATCGTTTCCACCGGCCGAGAAGGTGACGAGGTCGGGCTTGAGCGCGAGCGCCGGCTCGATCTGATCCGCGACGATCTGGCCGATGAGCTTTCCGCGCACGGCGAGGTTCGCGTACGCGAAATCGTCGACGCTCTCGCCGAGCACCTCCGCGACGCGGTCGGCCCAGCCGCGGTGGTCGGAGGCCGAGCCCGGAACGGGGTCACCGATGCCCTCGGTGAACGAGTCGCCGATCGCGACGTAGCGTCGCCACGGGTGCGCGCCGCTGTTGGCGATGTAGGGACTGCGATTGTCGTGGGTGCTCATCGGGCCTTCCTCGGTTCGTGACCACTTTCGAGGGTAGCGCCGGGGTCGCCGTGACGTCGTCGGCATCGCCTACAGTGGAGACTCGCTGTGCCGGGAGGGGGACGCGTGGACGAATCGACGACGGCCGAACCCGACCTCGCCGATGACACCGCCGTCCCCACCGAAGGCGGCGCGACCGAAGCCCACATCGGCAGCTTCGCGGCCGAGCACCTGTCGCCGTCGTATCCGCAGCGCGCGCCGTGGGGCACCGCTCAGCGCCTGCGTGCGTGGCAGGCCGAGGCCCTCGACCTGTACTTCGGCCTCGACGGGCCGGACGGACCGGGCGGTGGGCCGCGCGACTTCCTCGCGGCGGCGACGCCGGGCGCCGGCAAGACGACCTTCGCCCTGCGCCTGGCGAGCGAGCTCATGCGCCGCGGCATCGTCGAGCGCATCGTCGTCGTCGCCCCGACGGAGCACCTGAAGACCCAGTGGGCGGATGCCGCGGCCCGCGTGTCGATCCGGCTCGATCCCGGGTTCAGCAACCGCCACGGCCTGCCGTCGCGACAGTTCCACGGTGTGGCCGTGACCTACGCGCAGGTCGCGGTCAAGGCATCCGTCCACGAACGCCTCATGCACGATCGCCGGACCCTGGTGATCCTCGACGAAGTGCACCACGGCGGTGATGCACTGAGCTGGGGCGACGCGCTCCGCGAGGCCTACGCGCGCGCGACGCGGCGTCTGCTCCTGAGCGGCACGCCGTTCCGCAGCGACACGGCGCCGATCCCGTTCGTCGAGTACCACCCCGATGCCAAGGGCATCCGCATCTCGAGGACCGACTACAACTACGGCTACCGTCGCGCGCTCGAGGACGGCGTCGTGCGACCCGTCATCTTCCTCGTCTACGCGGGGCAGATGCGCTGGCGCACGAAGACCGGCGACGAGATGGAGGCCCAGCTCGGGCAGGACAACACGAAGGACATCACGGCGCAGGCGTGGCGCACGGCGCTCGACCCCGAGGGCGACTGGATCCCCGCCGTGCTGACGTCTGCGGACCGCCGTCTGAGCGAAGTGCGGGAGCAGGTTCCGGATGCCGGGGGCCTCGTGATCGCGACGGATCAGACCGCCGCGCGCGCCTACGCCGAGATCCTGACGCGCATCACGGGCGAGCAGACGACGGTCGTACTGTCTGACGAGGAGGGCGCATCGGCGCGCATCGAGCAGTTCTCGTCGTCGACATCGCGATGGATGGTCGCCGTCCGCATGGTGTCCGAGGGCGTCGACGTCCCGCGTCTCGCGGTCGGCGTCTATGCGACGAGCGCGTCGACACCGCTCTTCTTCGCCCAGGCGATCGGCCGCTTCGTGCGGGCGCGGCGTCGGGGTGAGACCGCGAGCGTCTTCCTGCCGAACGTGCCGCAGCTGCTGGCGCTCGCGAACGCGATGGAGGTCGAGCGCGACCACGCGCTCGACCGCGACGGCGAGGGCGACGATGAATGGGCGCTCGACGACGACCTGCTCGCCCAGGCGGAGCAGGGTGACACGACCTCCGACGACCTCGCGTACGAGTTCACGTATCAGGCTCTGGGCTCCCTCGCCCATTTCGACCGCGTGCTCTACGACGGAAAGGAGTTCGGCCAGCTCGCCGTCCCGGGCACCCCCGAAGAGGAGGAGTTCCTCGGGCTCCCGGGCCTCCTCGAGCCCGAGCACGTGCACGAACTGCTCATGCAGCGCCAGTCGCGTCAGGGTCGCCATCGCAAAGCCCGCGAGGCGCGCGAGGCGGCGAGCGGCGAGTCGACGGATGCCGCGACCGCCGCGCCGCCGCAGGCCCTGCATCGCAATCTCAAGGAGCAGCGGCAGCTGTTGAACAGCCTGGTCGGGCTCTACGCCCGCCAATCCGGTGAGCCGCACGGCGCCGTGCACGCCGAACTGCGCCGCGTGTGCGGGGGGCCCGCCGTCGCGCAGGCCACCGTCGCGCAGCTGCAGGCCAGGATCGACGTCCTCCGGAATCGCGTGAGGTCGTAGTCTCGGGTTCGTAGACTCACGCCATGGCCGCCGCGTACTCGTTCGTCTCGCGTTGGCGCGTGGGCGCGAGCGCGGACCGCTGCTGGAGCGAGATCGAGCGGATGCTCGCGCCCGGCGCCGGGCCCTCGTGGTGGCGGGGCGTGACGCTCGTCGAGACGCCGTCGGCGCTCGAAGCGGGGGAGCGGATGACCCTCGCGGTGCGCAGTCCGCTCGGCTATCGCCTGCGCGTGCGCCTCGCGATCGTCGATGTCGTCCCCGGGGTGCGCATCGTGGCGGCGAGCGACGGAGACCTGCGCGGTGCGGGGAGCATCGAGGTCGTGCCCGGCGGGGCGGATGCGGCATCCATCGTCTTCCACTGGGATGTCGCCACCGAGCGCCCGTGGATGAACCGGACCGCTTTCGTGCTGCGCCCGGTCTTCGAGCGAGCGCACGCCTCGGTCATGCGGGCGGGGGAGCGGGGGCTCGCCCGCGCGCTGGGAGGCTGAGGTTCGGATCCCCGAAATGCTGTCAATCCGCGGATTCACGCGGGTTTGCCTGTCGCCCCTGGCTAGCGTTGACGCGTCCCCCTTTCCACCGGCCGTCGGAGGCATCGATTGAGCGCGCCCGCAGCACCCACCGCCCGCGACCGCAAGCGCTGGGCGCAGTACCTCGTCAACGAGCGAGCCGAGGCCGAGGTCTACCGCTCGCTCGCCGCGCGCCGCGACGGTGAGGAGCGCGAGATCCTGCTCGAGCTCGCCGAGGCGGAAGGACGCCACGAGGCGCACTGGCTCGGGTTGCTCGGTGGCGAGCCGGCGCGTCTTCCGCGGGCCGACGCGGGCACGGTCGTCCTCGGGTGGATGGCGAAGCGCTTCGGCTCGATCTTCGTCCTCGCGCTGGCGCAGAACGCCGAAGCGCGTTCTCCGTACGAGACCGACCCGTTCGCGACCCCGACGATGGCTGCCGACGAGAAGATCCATCACGAGGTCGTGCGGGGCCTCGCTGCGCGCGGTCGTCGTCGTCTGTCGGGCACTTTCCGTGCTGCCGTGTTCGGGGCGAACGACGGGCTCGTCTCGAACCTCGCGCTCGTGCTCGGCATCGGCGCGACGGGCGTCGGCGGCCCGTTCGTCCTGTTCAGCGGTCTGGCGGGACTGCTCGCCGGTGCACTGTCGATGGGCGCGGGGGAGTTCGTCTCGGTGCGGTCGCAGCGCGAGCTGCTGGATGCCACCGAACCGAGCAACTTCGCCGACGACGCGCTGCCCGACCTCGACCTCGACGCGAACGAACTCGCCCTCGTATACCGCACGCGCGGCATGTCGGCCGTGGATGCCCTCGAACGCGCGCGGGCGGTCGTCTCGGCCGCGCAGAAGGCCGACCGCAGCGTGCCGTATCAGCGTGAGGTCGAGGCGGCCGACGATCACGAGGTCGTCGGGGGTGCATGGGGAGCGGCACTGTCGAGCTTCCTGTTCTTCGCATCGGGCGCGATCATCCCCGTGCTGCCGTGGCTGTTCGGGATGTCGGGGCTGCCCGCCGTGCTGCTCGCGCTCCTGCTCGTCGGGATCGCCCTGATGTCCACGGGCGCGGCTGTCGGCCTGCTGTCGGGCGGTCCGCCCCTCAAACGCGCGCTGCGTCAGCTCGCGATCGGCTTCGGCGCCGCCGCGATCACCTACGCGCTGGGGCTGCTGTTCGGCGTCTCGGTCGGCTAGCGCCGCCGATTCTTCGATGGGGCGTGAGTCTGGTAATGTCATTCCTCGGTTGCAAAACCGAAACCACCTTGCGCGGGTGGCGGAATAGGTAGACGCGCTAGCTTGAGGTGCTAGTGCCCGTATAGGGCGTGGGGGTTCAAGTCCCCCCTCGCGCACAAAAGAAAAAGCCCCCGTCAGGGGGCTTTTTCTTTTGTCTGGACCGTTGCTCAGATCCAGCCGCGCTCCTCGGCCAGGAGCACCGCTTGCTGGCGTGTGCCGACCTGGAGCTTGCCGAGGATGGCCGAGACGTGGTTGCGCACCGTGCCCGGCGCGAGCGACAGCGCTCGCGCGATCTGACCCGTCGTCTCACCCCGGCGCCCCGCGCGCAGCACGTCGAGCTCGCGATCGGTGAGCGGACACCGCTCATCGCTCAAGGCGTCCGCCGCGACCTCCGGGTCGACGTAGCGTCCGCCTGCGGCGACGCGGCGGATGACCTCGGCCACCTCGTCGGCTCCGCGCGACTTGGGAAGGAAGCCCGCCACTCCCGAAGCGAGCGCGCGACGCAGCACACCCGGCCGCGCGTGCCGCGTCACGACGATGCAGCGCGACGACACCTTCTTGCGGACCGCGGCAGCGACCTCGACGCCGTCGAGCCCGGGCATCTCGAGGTCGAGCAGGCAGACGTCCGGCCGCAGCTCGATCGCGCGCGCGAGCGCCTCGGTGCCGTCGGCGCATTCCGCGATGACGTCGATGTCCGGTTCGAGTCGCAACAGCGCGGCGAGCGCCGAGCGGATCATCGCCTCGTCGTCGGCGAGCAGCACGCGGATCATCGTCCGACCTCGGCATCCGGCATGCTCGACACGATCGAGAACGCCTGGCGTTCCTCTCTCACCTCGACGGTCCCACCGGCTTCTCCGACGCGACGGCGGATGCCGTCGATGCCCGAGCCGCCGCCGCCGTCGTCCGCCACGTCGCCGGGGTCGTTGGTGATCTCGTACCGCCACACACCCGCGCGGCGCGTCAGCGAGAGTCGCGCCCAGCGTCCACCGCCATGGCGCAGGACGTTGGTCGTCGTCTCACGGATCACAGGCGCCAGGACGGCCGCCGGGGCATCCTCCGTGCCCGCGTCGACCGTCGCATCCGCCTCGATCCCCGCGGCTCGGAGCAGGTCGACGGCGTTGGCGATCTCATCGGTCAGCGGCACCTCGCGATAGCGGGTGGCGAGGTCGCGCGTGCCCTGCCGAGCCTCGTCGACGCTGCGCCGCGCCGCGCGGAGCTGGTCGAGCGACGCCGCGGGATCGGCGGCGGCGAGGCGCTCGGCGAGCTCGAGTTGCAGGGCGATGACCTGCAGATGATGCCCCTGCAGGTCGTGGACGTCGGTCGCGACCCGGAGCCGCTCCTGTGTCGCGGCGAGCCGCGCTTCGGATGCCCGCGCGCGGTCGATCGTCGCCAGGACGTCCCACCACCACAGCGACGCGACCGAGAGTGCGGGGAGCACGACCGAGTAGAAGCCGAAGAGCCACCATCCCGAATCCTGCGCGGGACTCAGCCGGCTCGTGTCGATGAACCAGAGCGCGCCCAGCAGCACCGTCACGGCGATCGTGAGGCGCAGGCGCACCCCCGACGGCCAGTTCACGAGGACGAGCGCCTGCGCGAAGGGGAGCGCGGCCATCACCCACGTGCCCGAGAGAAGACCCGCGACGACCCCGAATGCCACCGAGACGGCGAGCGGAGCGATCAGCCGGCCGGCGCGCGCCCAGGGGGCGGCCTCCGTGCGCTGACGGTAGTCGAGCAGGAGCATGACCGTCGCGGCCGCCCAGACGAGGCCCGAGGCGCCGACGGTCACGGCCACGCCGATGTCCGCGCCGCGCTCGGCGAGGGCTCCCGTCCAGATGAGCACGAGGAAGACCTCGAGGAAGATGACTGTCGAGACGGTGTACCACCAGGTCGCCGTGACTCCCCGAGCCAGGCGCAGACGCACGGCGGCGTCGGCGCGGGGCGACCTCGTCATGCGACCACCCTACGGGCGTGACAGTTGTCATGCCTGCGTCGTGCAGAAGCCATGGATATCGGTGACAGCCCCACACTTACCGGACTTCACGCCCGCCGCTGGAATGGAGGCATGAACATCATCGAAGGCTTCCAGGACCTCGTCGCTCAGGTGCCCGAGTGGCTCCAGCCGGTCATCGTCGCCTTGGCGGGCGCCGTGCCGTTCGTCGAGGGCGAAGGAGCCGCGACGATCGGCATCCTCGGCGGCATCCCGCCCGTCGTGGCCGTCATCGCGGCGATCGTCGGCAACTTCGCGTGCGTCGCGGTGCTCGTGCTGCTCGGTGCAGGTGCTCGTCGGGCCGTCGTGACGCGGTCGCGGCAGAAGCGTCTCGTCGCCGCCGATGCCACCGGCGCCGACGTCCCCGCGTTCTCCGAGGACGAGACCCCGCGTCAGGCGAAGTTCCAGAAGGCGTTCGAGCGCTACGGCGTGCCCGGTGTGAGCCTGCTCGGACCGCTGCTCCTGCCGACCCAGTTCACCGCCGTCATGCTCGCCGCGGCCGGGGTCGGTCGTGGGCGCATCCTGGTGTGGCAGGGGCTCGCGATCGTCCTGTGGACGACGGCCATCGCGCTCATCGTCACGGGCGTCATCTCGGTCGCATCCTGACCGAGGGCGTGAGCTCGGGCGGGTAGGTTAGTCGGCATGCCCACGACCGATTCCGACCTGCCCGAGGTCGTCCTGGTAGCGCGGGACCTCATCCGCTTCGACACGACGAATTACGGCGGCGGGCGCTCCAAAGGCGAGCGCGCGGCAGCCGAGTACGTCGGCGCGTACCTCGAGGACCTCGGTCTGACGCCCCAGTTCTACGAGCCGATCGAGAACCGCACGAACGTCATGGCGCGCGTCGAGGGCCGCGACTCCTCGAAGCCCGCGCTCGTCGTCCACGGGCACCTCGATGTCGTCCCCGCCATCGCCGAGGACTGGAGCGTCGACCCCTTCGCGGGCGAGATCAAGGACGGCATGCTGTGGGGCCGTGGTGCGGTCGACATGAAGAACATGGATGCCATGATCCTCACGTCCGTCGCCGGCATCCTCCGCGGCGGCGCTCAGCCCGAGCGCGACCTCATCCTCACGTTCTTCGCCGACGAGGAGAACGGCGGTGTGGAGGGCTCGGCGCTCGTCGTCGAGGACCGCCCCGAGTGGTTCGCGGGGGCGACCGAGGCGATCAGCGAAGTCGGCGGATACTCCGTCGCCGTGGGCGACAGCCGCGCCTACCTGCTGCAGGTCGGCGAGAAGGCGCTGATCTGGATGAAGCTCACTGCGCGCGGCCGCGCGGCGCACGGTTCGAGCTTCCACCACGACAACGCCGTCACGCGGCTCTCCGAGGCCGTCGCGGCGCTCGGCCGCACGCGGTGGCCGGTCCGCCTCACGGCGACGACGCAGGCGACTGTCGACGGTCTCGCCGCCATAACGGGAGGCGATGCCGGCGACCCCGACGCCCTCGCGGCGGCGGCGGGCCCGGCATCCGGATTCCTCCGCTCGTCGCTGCGCACGACGACCAACCCGACGGGTCTCACGGCGGGCTACAAGCACAACGTCATCCCCGACCGCGCCGAGGCGCTCGTCGACGTGCGCGTGCTGCCCGGCACCGAAGAGGCGGCTCTCGCCGACATCCAGCGCATCGTCGGCGACGACGTCGAGGTCGAGATCGTCCATCAGGACATCGGGCTCGAGGTGCCGTTCTCGGGCGATCTCGTCGATGCGATGGTCGCGGCGCTCGGGCGGCACGACCCGGGTATCCCCGTCATCCCGTACCTCCTCGGCGGCGGCACCGACAACAAGGCGCTCGCATCGCTGGGGATCGCGGGCTACGGCTTCGCGCCGCTGCGCCTGCCCGCCGACCTCGACTTCACCGGCATGTTCCACGGCGTCGACGAGCGCGTGCCTCTGGACGCGCTCGTCTTCGGCGAGCAGGTGCTCGCCGACCTCCTCCGCACGTACTGAAGGATTCCGCATGCACTTCCTCGAGGCGATCTTCCTCGGCTTCATCCAGGGCCTGACCGAGTTCCTGCCCATCTCGTCGAGTGCCCACCTGCGCATCGTGGGAGCGTTCCTGCCCTCGGCCGAGGACCCCGGGGCCGCCTTCACCGCGATCACTCAGATCGGCACCGAGGCGGCCGTCGTCGTGTTCTTCTGGCGCGACATCGTGCGCATCATCGGCAACTGGTTCAAGGCGCTGTTCGGCAGGATCCCGCGCAACGATCCCGACGCGAAGATGGGCTGGTTCATCATCCTCGGGAGCATCCCGATCGTCGTGCTCGGACTCCTCTTCCAGGATCAGATCGAGACGACCTTCCGCTCGCTCTGGCTCGTCGCGGGCATGCTCATCTTTTTCGGCGTCCTGCTGGGCATCGCCGACCACGTCGGCGCCAAGAAGCGCAAGCTCGACGAACTCACGATCGGCAGTGCGAGCATCTTCGGCGGCGCGCAGGCGCTCGCCCTCATCCCGGGCGTCTCGCGCTCGGGCGGCACGATCACCGCGGGGCTGTTCATGGGCTTCGAACGTGCCGCCGCGGCGCGGTACGCGTTCCTCCTCGCGATCCCGGCCGTCTTCGGCAGCGGCTTCTACCAGCTCTTCAAGAGCTGGGACGAGCCCGGCGTCTTCACGCTCGGCGAGACCGCCGCCGCGACGGGCGTCGCATTCGTCGTCGCCCTCGGAGTGATCGCGTTCTTCATGAGCTGGATCTCGAAGCACAGCTTCCTGCCGTTCGTGGTCTACCGCGTCGCTCTGGGGTCGCTGGTCCTGGTCCTCCTCTCTACCGGAGTCCTCCAGCCCTGATCGTTGGAAGCGGTCTCGTTCGGCGAGGATCGAAGACACGGGCGTGCTGCAGCCGTAGCATCCTCACATGCCCATCCACCTCGAGAACGTCGGCATCGCGGTACGGGACCTCGACGAGACGGTCGCGTTCTTCACGGATCTCGGTCTCACCGTCGTCGGCACCGACGAGGTCAGCGGCGAATGGGCATCGACCGCCGTCGGTCTCGACGGCAACCACGCGAAGATCGCGGTGCTGCAGACGCCCGACGGGCAGGGGCAGCTCGAGCTGTTCGAGTACATCCACCCCGACGCGATCGAGACCGAGCCGACCCTGCCGAACGAGATCGGCATGCACCGTGTCGCGTTCTCGGTCGACGACATCGACGCGTCGCTCGCCGTCGCCGCGAAGCACGGATGCTATCCGCTGCGAGGCGTCGCGAACTATCAGGACGTCTACAAGCTGACGTACCTGCGCGGGCCCAGCGGCATCCTCGTGATGCTCGCGCAGGATCTGACGAAGGGCTGACTCAGCGTCGGGGCTCGTCGCGTCCGGGCTTGCTCGGACCATCGCCGCTGCCGCCGCCTCGGCGCAGGAACCGCTCGAACTCCTCGGCGATCGCGTCGCCCGACGCCTCGGGGGAGTCCCATGTGTCGCGCGTGCGCTCGAGCTGGTGGATGTACTCCGTCATCTCCTCGTCGTCCGCCGCGGCGGCGTCGATGGATGCCTCCCATGCCGCAGCCTGCGATGACAGGTCGCCCTGGGGGATGACGGCTCCCGTGATCTCCTGCAGGCGCTCCAGGAGCGCGAGCGTGGCCTTGGGGGACGGCGTGTGGCCCGCGACGTAGTGCGGCACGCTCGCCCACAGGCTCGCCGAGGCGATGCCACCGGCGTCGGCGGCGACGCCGAGCACGCTCAGGATGCCGACGGGGCCCTCGTACGTGCTGCGTTCGAGTCCGAGCTCGGAGCGCAGCAGGTCGCTGTCGCTGCCGGCGAAGATCGAGATCGGCCGGGTGTGGGGGACGTCCGACATCATCGAGCCGAGCGAGACGAGCCCCGTCACGTCCTCACGCAGGGCGAGGTCGATGAACTCGGCGGCGAACGCCTGCCACGCCCGCGCGGGTTCGACGCCCGTGAGGAGCCAGAGCTCGGTGCCTTCCCCCGGCTCGGTCAGACGGAGCAGCGTCGCCTCGGGCCAGCGGAGCGACCTGCGCCCCTCGCTGTCGGCCTCGACCTGGGGCCGGGTGTACTGGTAATCGAAGTACAGCTCGGGGTCGACCGAGAAGACGGGCTCGTAGTCGCCGTTCTCGCGGAGGTGCGCGATGGCGGATGACGCGGCTTCGCCGGCGTCGTTCCAGCCGTCGAACGCCGCGACGATGACCTTGCGACCCAGTCCGTCCAAGAGACCCCCTCCGCCCGCCGTGTGCGGGATCCATCCAGCCTCCGCGTCACCGCGGGATCCATCCAGCCTCCGCGTCACCGCGGGATCCATCCAGAATAGGCCGGTTGCACCCAGCGGGGGCGGAGGATCGCCCTCGGTAGGCTTGACCGGTGACTTCGCCTTCTCTCGCCGCGGTCCTCTGGGACATGGACGGCACCCTCGTCGACACCGAGCCGTACTGGATGAGCTCCGAGACCGCGCTCATCGAGAGCTACGGCGGCACGTGGTCGCATGAGCAGGCGCTCCAGCTGGTCGGTCTCGGTCTCGAGGACTCGGCCCGCATCCTGCAGGCGGCCGGCGTGCGCATGAGCGAGCAGGCGATCGTCGCCCACCTGACCGATGCCGTCATGGACCGGCTCCGCGAGGACGGCGTGCCGTTCCGCCCGGGCGCACGGGAGCTCCTCGCGGACCTCCGCGCGGCCGGGGTCAAGACCGGACTCGTCACGATGTCGCTGCGTCGCATGGCCGACACCGTCGTCGACCTCATCGACTTCGACGCGTTCGATGTCATCGTCGCGGGCGACGAGTCCACGCGTCCGAAGCCGTTCCCCGATCCGTACCTGCAGGCGTGCGAAGCGCTCGGGGTCGAGCCGACGGAGGTCGTCGCGATCGAGGACTCCCCGAACGGATTGCGGTCGGCCGTGGCATCCGGGGCCGCCGTCATCGGCGTGCCGCTCATGGTGTCGATCACGGGAGCGGGCGCGCATGCCGTCTGGCCGACGCTCGAGGGACGCACGACGGGGGATCTCGCGGACTTCCATACCGCGCACCGCGCACGAGGAGGGGCCCGATGAGTTCGGAACGGCCGAGCGGCCCCTTCCGCATCGGCGACCGCGTGCAGCTGACCGGTCCGAAGGGCCGGATGAGCACCACGACACTGCGCGAGGGCGGCGAACTGCACACGCACCACGGCGTTCTCAAGCACGCCGATCTGGTGGGCCAGCCCGACGGCTCGGTCGTCGCCAACAGCGGTGGCCACGAGTACCTGGCCCTGCGTCCTCTGCTGCGCGACTTCGTCATGTCGATGCCGCGCGGTGCGGCGATCGTCTACCCGAAGGACGCGGCGCAGATCCTGTCGCAGGCCGACATCTTCCCGGGGGCCGTCGTGGTCGAGGCCGGGGTCGGCTCGGGCGCGTTGTCGCTGTGGCTGCTGCGGGCGATCGGATCCGAGGGGCGCCTGATCTCGTTCGAGCGCCGCGAGGACTTCGCCGAGGTCGCCAAGGCGAACGTCGAGACCTTCACGGGCGACGCGCCCGAGAACTGGGACGTCGTCGTGGGCGATCTCGTCGAGGCTCTGCCGGATGCCGCGGCCCCGGCATCCGTCGACCGTGTCGTGCTCGACATGCTCGCGCCGTGGGAGTGCATCGATGTCGTCGCCGACGTCCTCACACCGGGCGGCGTCGTGCTCTGCTACGTGGCGACGGCGACGCAGCTCAGCCGTGTCGCCGAGTACATCCGCGGCACGGGTCTGTTCACCGATCCCGAGGCGAGCGAGACGATGGTGCGCGGCTGGCACGTCGAGGGACTCGCCGTGCGGCCCGACCACCGCATGGTCGCGCACACGGGCTTCCTGATCACGGCGCGGCGGCTCGCGCCGGGTGCCGTGCCGCCCGACGTCAAGAAGCGCGCCGCCAAGACGCCCACCTACGGCGATGCCGACATCGAAGCCTGGACTCCGGGAGCCGTCGGCGATCGGCAGATCACCGACAAGCAGCTGCGCAAGCGGGTGCGCGAGGCGCAGAAGCACGCCGCGGGCGCGCGCCAGGCGTCCGGGGCCGATGCGCACGCCGGCACGGACGAAGAAGCGTAGAAGCTAGGCTGTCACGGTGCGCAAGATCCCCCTCACAACGGCCGCCCTCGCGGTGCTCGGCCTCACCGTCGTCGCTCTGACCGGCTGCTCGTCCTCGACCACGAGCGCGTGCGAGCGTCCCGTCGACGACTCGGGTCTCGCCGATGTCGTGACGGTGTCGGGCGAGTTCGGGTCCGAAGCGACGGTCGACGTCTACCGGCCCCTGACGCCGACGACGACGGCATCCGACGACGTCATCGTCGGCGAGGGCAACGCGATCACGACCGACACCCAGCTCGTCGTGGTCGACCTCACCGTCGTGAGCGGCGAGGACGACGACGCCGAGCCGTTCTACGGCTCGACCCGCGCTGTCCAGCTGTCCGAGCTGACGGGCATCTTCCCGGGGCTGTCCGAGGGTCTGCGGTGCGCGACCGAGGGCTCGCGCGTCGTGGTCGCGCTGCCCGCCGACAGCATCGACGCCGGCACGGCGCAGTCCGTCGGTCTGAGCGAGGGCGATTCGGCGATCGCCGTCGTCGACCTGCGACAGGTCTACCTCGCCCGCGCACAGGGGGCCGACGTCTTCAACTCGGGTCTCGGCCTGCCGAGCGTCGTGCGTGCCACCGACGGGCGCCCGGGCGTCATCGTGCCCGACTCCGCGCCGCCGACCGATGTCGTCGTCGAGACGCTCATCCGCGGCGACGGCGACGTCGTGACGGGCGATGCGCCGGTGCGCGTCAACTACACGAGCGTCGGGTGGGAGTCCAAGACGCAGACGCAGACGACATGGGATGCCTCGGCTCCGTCGATCACGTTCGGGGCAGACGCTCCGCCGTTCGCCGAGTCGCTCATCGGCCACACGGTCGGGTCGCAGGTCTTGGTCATCGTGCCGGGTGAGGCCGAGACGCAGATCTACGTCGTCGACATCCTCGGCATCGACGCCGTCGAGCAGTAGGGCTCCGATTGCCGCGGCGAAGCTGCGACGCGACTCTAGGATGAAACGGTGCCTGCGACCCCGTCCGTGAAGAATCCGCCCGAGGAGCGTCTCGTCAACCTCGTCGTGGCGCTCATGGCGACCGAGCAGGGCATCACGAAGGACACGATCCTCGGCAACGTCTCGGGCTACCGCGAGCAGGCCGAGGCGGGGGCGTCGAAGGACGCCCTCGAGAAGATGTTCGAGCGCGACAAGGAGAGCCTGCGCGGGCTCGGCATCCCGATCGAGACGATCGGCGACTGGGCCGACCCCGACGACCTGCGCGAGGCCCGGTATCGCGTGCCGACGGCCGAGTACGAACTGCCGGACGACATCACGTTCACGCCGGCCGAACTCGCCCTGCTGAACCTCGCCGGGGGAGTGTGGAGCGAAAGCTCGCTGTCGGACGACGCGCGCACGGGCCTGCGGAAGATCCGGGCCCTCGGCATCGTCGTCGACGAGCCGATCATCGGCTTCTCGCCGCGCGTCAGCGTCACCGACCCCGCGTTCCCCGCGCTCCAGCAGGCGATCGAGCGGTCGCGCGTCGTGCGGTTCACCTACCTCAAGCCCGGCGAATCCGGTGCGCGGGTGCGTCGCATCCGTCCGCTCGCCCTCGTCGAGTACGAGGCGCGCTGGCACGTCTTCGGCTTCGACCTCGACATGCAGGCCGACCGCACCTTCCTCCTCTCGCGAGTCGTGGGCGATGTCGAGACGACGCGCGAGTCGTTCGATCCCGCCCTCCGCGAGGGCGCCGGCGAGCGGGGTCTCGCGGGGCTCGAGGAGCTCGCCGCACGCAGCATCGCGCTGCTCGAGGTGAACCCGGGCACCGAGGCGTCGCTGCGGTTGAGCAGGCGCGCGTCACCGGCCGAGCAGGGCATCCACGTTCCCTACGTCGACGTGCACGTCTTCGCCGACGAGCTCGCCTCGTACGGTCCCGAGGTGCGGGTCGTCGAGCCGTCCGATCTGCGGGATCAGGTGATCGCGCGACTGCGGGCGGCGCGCGACCTGAACGGAGGCGCCGCATGAGCCGCCGCAGGCCGCTCGTCGCCACCGATCGCGCCGCCCTCATCCTGCAGCTCGTGCCGTATCTGATCGGCAAGGGCGAGGTGTCGATCGCCGAAGCGGCGGACGAGTTCGACGTCACCCCCGACCAGATGCGCGCCATGGTCGAGAAGCTCACCGTCATCGGCCTCCCCGGCGACAGCGGCTACTGGCAGATGGCGAACGAGCTGTTCGACATCGACTGGGACCTCCTCGAGGCGCAGGACGTCGTCGTCATCACGAACGCCGTGGGCCTCGAGCGTGCGCCCAAGCTCACCGCCCGCGAAGCAGCCGCCCTGCTGGCGGGGCTCCAACTCGCGCGTGCGATTCCGGGCGTGGGCGACACGGATCTGTTCACCGGGCTGCTCGGCAAGCTCGCGCGCGGGGCATCCGGGACGCCTGTCGACGTCATCGTGGCGCCCGGCCCCGTCGACGCCGTACGCGACACGGTCGCGACGGCGCTGCAACGGGGCGTCGCGGTGTCTTTCACCTATAAGGCGCCCGATGCCGCGCCCACGACCCGCACGGTCGATCCCGTCAAGGTGCACATCGCGAGCGGACAGTGGTACCTGCAGGGCTGGTGCCACCTGCGGCAGTCGATCCGCACGTTCCACCTCGATCGGGTGAGCGATCCCGAGCTCACCGACATCCCGATCACCCACGGGCAGGACCCGCTGCCGGACTGGTTCGAAGACAGCGGAGGCGACATCGTCGTCCGGCTGCGCTTCGCCGAGGACGTCGCGCCCCTCCTGGGCGACTACCTCGACCGCGCGACGCTCGAGACGGCCGACGGCGTCACCGTCGCGACGATGCGCGTGGCCGACGAAGTGATCCTGCGCCGCCTCGTCACGCGCCGCGGCGGTCTGGTCGAGGTCCTGGGCCCGCCGGCAGCGCGCCATGCGGCGGCGGCGTGGGCGGATGCCGCGCTCGCGCAGTACTCCTGAAGACGGCCGGTCTGGGCTTCGGGCGCGACATCGCGGGTTACACTGAATCCACCCCGCCGAAAGGACTTCGACATGGGCAATCTCACCGGATGGCACCTCCTGATCGTCCTCGCCGTCATCCTGCTCCTCTTCGGCGCAGCCAAGCTCCCCGCGCTCGCGAAGAGCATGGGTCAGTCGGCTCGCGTCTTCAAGGGCGAGATGAAGGCCATGAAGGACGAGAACGTTCCTGCGGCCACCGACGCCGGTACCGCGGCATCCGTCGAGGCACCGGCGCCCGTCACGTCGCAGACGCCCGACGCCGGCGGCACGCCAGCACCAAAACCCTGACCCCGCGTGACGACGGCGAAGACGCCGCGAGCACCCGAATCCGAGGCTCGGCGGCGTGAGAAGCGCATGTCGCTCGGCCAGCACCTGGTCGAGCTGCGCAAGAGACTGATGATCGCTGCGGCGGCCCTCATCGTGGGCATGGTCGTCGCCTTCTTCATCACCGACTGGGTCATCTGGCTCATCACCGAGCCGATCCGCGTGATCGCCGAGCAGTCGGGTGATCAGGCCAAGGTCGAGCTCATGTTCTCGACGATCACATCGGGCTTCGACCTGCGGCTGCGCATGTCGTTCGCGATCGGCCTGCTGATCTCGGCGCCGATCTGGCTGTGGCAGATCTGGGCGTTCATCATGCCGGGTCTCACGAAGAAGGAAGTCCGGTACACCGTCGGGTTCCTCGCGGCGGCGATCCCGCTCTTCTTCGCCGGCGCGTACGTGGGCCTGCTGACGATGCCGCACATCGTCGAGATCATGAACACCTTCGTGCCGGAGGGCGGTGCATCCTTCTACGACGCGGGGTACTACTACGACTTCGTGTTCAAGCTCCTGATCGTCGTCGGCGTCGCCTTCGTCCTCCCCGTCTTCCTCGTCGCGTTGAACTTCGCCGGCGTCATGTCGGGCAAGGCGATCCTGAAGTCCTGGCGCATCGCGGTGCTCGTCGCCGTCGTGTTCGCGGCACTCGCCACCCCCGCGGCGGACGTCGTGAGCATGCTGCTGCTCGCCGGCATCCTCGTCGTCCTCTTCTTCGCCGCCGCGGGTCTGTCGATGATCTTCGACCGCCGCAAGGCGAAGCGCGAAGACGAGCTCCTGGCCTCGGGCGACACCGCGTGAGCGATCCCGGTCCGGCAGACCGCTACGCGCGCGCGCGCGACAGCGCCGCGCTCGACCGCGAGTATCCGCGCACGGCGGCGTTCGGGGCATCCCAGCGCTTCGACCTCGATCCGTTCCAGATCGCCGGGTGTCGCGCCCTCGAGGCCGGCCGGAGCGTCCTGGTCGCAGCACCCACGGGCGCCGGCAAGACGATCGTGGGGGAGTTCGCGATCCATCTCGCGATGCGGGAGCCCGGCGACAAGGCGTTCTACACGACGCCGATCAAGGCGCTGTCGAACCAGAAGTTCCGCGAACTGCAGGACGTCTACGGCGCCGACCAGGTGGGTCTGCTCACGGGCGACACCAACATCAACGGCAATGCGCGCATCGTGGTCATGACGACCGAAGTGCTGCGCAACATGCTGTACGCCGATTCTGCGGCCCTGCGCGGCCTGCGCTACGTCGTGATGGACGAAGTCCACTATCTCGCCGATCGCTTCCGCGGCGCCGTATGGGAGGAGATCATCATCCATCTCCCGCCCGCGGTGCGGCTCGTGTCGCTGTCGGCGACCGTGTCGAACGCCGAGGAGTTCGGTGACTGGCTCGACACCGTGCGCGGCGACACCGAGGTCATCGTCTCCGAGATCCGGCCCGTGCCGCTCGAGCAGCACGTGCTCGTCCGCGGCGACCTGCTGCCGCTGTTCGACGATCGCGCCGGTATCGCGACGGCGCAGGTGAACCAGGAGCTCATGCGGATCCGCTCCTTCAAGGGCGCGAACTTCGACAACAACCGGCGCGTGCAGAGCATGAACAGCGCGCGGCAGAGGGGCCACGAAGCGCCCCGCCGTCGTCCGCACAAGGGCGGCCAACGACCTGTGCGCTCGGCGAACATGCAGCGCATCGAGCGCATGGATCGCCCCGACGTCGTCGAACTGCTCTCGCGCTCCAATCTGCTGCCGGCGATCTTCTTCATCTTCAGTCGCGTCGGCTGTGACGCCGCGGTCCAGCAGGTGCGGCGCTCGGGCGTGCGGCTCACGTCGCACGAGGAGCGTCTCGAGATCCGCGCGATCGTCGAGGAGCGCACGCGCACGCTGCGCGACGAGGACCTCGCGGTGCTCGGGTACTGGGAGTGGCTCGACAACCTCGAGCGCGGCGTGGCCTCGCATCACGCGGGTCTGCTGCCCGCCTTCAAAGAGGTCGTCGAGGATCTCTTCCAGCGCAAGCTCGTGAAGGTCGTCTTCGCCACCGAGACCCTCGCCCTCGGCATCAACATGCCCGCCCGCACGGTCGTGCTCGAGAAGCTGGAGAAGTTCAACGGCGAAGCCCGCGTCGCGATCACGTCGGGGGAGTACACACAGCTCACGGGTCGCGCGGGGCGCCGCGGGATCGACGTCGAGGGGCACGCCGTCATCCAGTGGACCGAGGGCCTCGACCCGCAGGCGGTCGCGGCTCTCGCATCCCGCCGTACGTATCCGCTCAACTCGAGCTTCCGGCCGACGTACAACATGGCCGTCAATCTCATCGACCAGTTCGGGCGGAGCCGTGCCCGCGAGATCCTGGAGTCGTCCTTCGCGCAGTTCCAGGCGGACCGTGCCGTCGTGGGTCTCGCGCGGCAGGTGCGCGATCAGGAGGAGTCGCTCGCGGGCTACGAGAAGGCCATGACGTGCGATCGGGGCGACTTCACCGACTACTCGGCGATCCGACGTGACCTGAGCGACCTCGAGAAGCTCAACCGCAAGGACGTCACGGCCGGGCGCGGGACCCGCGAACAGCGAAAGCGCGAGATCCAGAGCCTGCGCAAGCGGATGCAGCGGCACTCCTGCCATTCATGCCCCGACCGTGAGGATCACGCCCGCTGGGCCGAGCGGTACTGGAAGCTCAAGCGCACGATCGACAAGACCCGGCAGCAGATCAGCGCGCGCACGGGCGCCGTTGCGCGCATCTTCGACCGGGTCGTCGATGTGCTCGCCGAACTCGACTACGTGCGCGTCGAAGACGACGGTCGCACGGTCCTCACCGAGGCGGGCCGGACCATGCGGCGCATCTACGGCGAGCGCGATCTGCTCGTCGCCGAGTCGCTGCGGCAGGGTCTGTGGAAGGGACTGGATGCCGCATCCCTCGCGACGCTGGCATGCTGTCTCGTCTACGAGCCGCGCCGCGAGGAATCCAGCACGGGTGAGCGCGGTCTGCCGCGCGGGGCGTTCCGGCAGGCTCTCAGCGATACGCAGACGCTGTGGCAGCGGCTCGACGACCTCGAGCGCGAGCACCGTCTCCCGGGCTCGGAGCCCGTCTCGGCCGGTCTCGCGCAGGCGATGTACTCGTGGGCGCGCGGTGTACCGCTCGAACGCGTGCTGATCGAGGCCGACATGGCCGCGGGCGACTTCGTGCGCTGGTCGAAGCAGACGATCGATCTGCTCGATCAGCTCTCGATCGTCGCGGACGGCGACCTCGCGACGACGGCGCGCAGGGCGCTGGATGCCGTGCGCCGCGGCATCGTCGCATACTCCTCGGTCTGATCGGACACACAGCATTCCAGAACTAGGCTCGTCCCGTGCCCGACGCCGTACCGCCGCCTGACCGCCCGAAGCCGCTGCTTCCCCTGTGGGCCGCGCTCCTCGTCAGCGCCGCGGCGGGACCGATCCTCGACCTCGCCTACCCGTCCGTCGGGTGGTGGCCGCTCGCCTTCGTCGGCGTGGGCCTGTCGCTCATCGCCCTCGTCGGCCGCCGCGCGTGGTCGGCACTGCTGGTCGGCCTCGTCTTCGGGGCGTCCTTCTACCTCATCCACATCGTCTGGATCACGCGCTACCTGGGCGAGATCCCGTGGTTCGCCCTCGCGGGGATCGAGACGCTCTTCATGGGGCTCGGGTCGATCCTCATCGCGCTCGCGTACCGCTGGATGCCGCGCGTGCTGCCGGGGCGCTGGTCGCGTCTGGTCCTGCTGCCGCTCCTCGTCGCGGGTGTGTGGACGGCGCGCGAGCTGTTCATGGGCTCGTGGCCGTACACGGGCTTCCCGTGGGCGCGCATCGGCATGAGCCAGTCCGAGAGTCCGCTTGCGCACCTGTCCTCGTGGGTCGGCGTCTCCGGGCTCACCTTCCTGATGGTCGCGTTCACAGCGGCGGTCATCGAGTGGATCCGGATGCGGCAACCCCGCGACATCCGCACCGTCGTTCCTTCCGTCGCGCTGGCCCTCGTCCTCCTCCTCGTCCCGCAGTTCCCGACGACCCCGGCGGGCGAGCTGCGAGTGGGCTCGGTACAGGGCAACGGCCCATCGGGGTACTTCGATGATCGCGAGCGCAATGCCGTGCTGAACGCGCAGCTCGAGGCATCGGCCCCGCTCTTCGGTCAGGACATGGACGTGCTCCTGTGGCCCGAGGGCGGGATCGACAGCGATCCGCTCGCCAACGACGGCACGGCCGCAGTCCTCGACGCGCTGTCGGAGCGGGTGGATGCCCCGCTCATCGTCAATGCGGCGACCGAACGCGGCGACGACGTCTTCAACACCTCGATGCTGTGGATCGCGGGGGAGGGCGCCGTGCAGCTGCACGACAAGACGCATCCCGTGCCGATGGGCGAGTACGTGCCCGACAGGTGGTTCTTCGAGGCCCTCGCGCCCGACCTCATCGGACTCATCCAGCGGGAGTACACGCCGGGGACCAATCCGCCGCTGTTCGATCTCGACGGCATCGGGGTCGGCCTCGCGATCTGCTTCGACGTCATCTACGACGACGTGATCTGGGAGGCCGCGCGCGGTGGCGCCGAGGTGTACATGTTCCAGACGAACAACGCCGACTTCCGCGACACCGACGAGAACCTGCAGCAGCTCGCCTTCGCGCGCATGCGCGCGATCGAGACCGGGCGCTCGGTCGTCAACCTCTCGACGGTCGGCACGAGCCAGGTGATCTCTCCCGACGGAGCGACGATCGACGCGCTGCCCGAGGGCGAGGCAGGTCACATGCTGACCGAGGTGCCTCTGCGGACGGGACTGACGCCGGCATCCGTCGTCGGACCGTGGATTCAGGGCCTCATCGGGTGGGGGAGCCTCGCCGTGCTCGTGGCCCTCGGCGTCATCGTCCGCCTCCGCCGAAGGAAGACGCCGGCCCCATCGGAGCCGGCGTCTTCGGAGAGGTGATGCGTCAGGCGCTGAGCTTGTCGAGCGCGGCCTCGTCGCCCGCGCCACGACGGGCGCGGAGGTACGCGAGGCGCTCCTCGAGGAGCTCTTCGAGCTCGGGGATGGTGCGACGCTCGAGCAGCATGTCCCAGTGCGAGCGCGCGACCTTGTCGCCCGAGTGATCGACGGTCGCGGTGCCGTCGCCGATGCGCAGGAGCGCCTCGGCGCCGCACGTGCGGCACTCCCAGGCCTCGGGCACTTCGGCGTCCGCCGCGAACGTCATCGTGGTGTCACGTCCACAGGACGTGCATGAGTAGGTGTGCTGTGCGCGTTCATGGAACACGACGCCCTCTTCGCTCTGTAGGCTCTGGGCGCCGATCCGGATGCCGCGCAGACTGCGGTCTGCCATTGTGTGGTCCTCTCGTCGCCTTTCAGGTATACCCGGGCGACCTGGGTACTGGATGCGAACGGCCCCTTGTGGAGGGCATTCACAGTCGATGCTCAGCGGTTCCGAGCGTCGGGGTCAGGTAAGCGTCTTGAGCGCGAGATCGGCATGATCGGTGACGATTCCGTCGACGCCCATCTCGATCAGCCGACGCATGTCTTCGGGGTCGTTGATCGTCCACACGTGCACCTCGACACCGTAGCGGTGCGCGGCCGTGATGAGGCGGGGTGAGAGCACCCGGATGCCCGCCTGTCGCTCCGGGATCTGCAGTGCGTCGATGCCTTGGAGGGCGGATCGTACAAGGGGTTCGAGGCGCAGCCACACGCCGACGAGCAGCCGCACCATCGTCCCGGTGCCGGCGGACGTCGCGGGCCTGCCGCCGTCCTTGGCGTGCCCAGCCGCCGATCGAAGCGCCGCTCGGCGGCGCTGATCCGAGAAGCTCGACACGAGCACGCGCGCGCCGTGGGGTCCGATGACACGGCCCATCGGCTCGGACACAGCCTCGGCCTTCGCGTCGAGGTTGAACGCCACCGTCGGAAACGCCTCGAGCGCCTGCTCCAGCGTGATGAGTCCGCCGTAGGGAGCCATGACGGTCTCGAGTTCGTCGGCGGTCACATCGGCGACCTTGCGCGGGTCGCCCGTGACACGCGACAGATCGTCATCGTGGAAGAGCACGACGACGCCGTCGCGGGTCAGGTGGCAGTCGGACTCGACGATGGTCGCGCCGGCGGCGTGCGCCGCTGCGACGGCGGCGAAGGAGTTCTCAGCCACGCCGTGCGCGGCATCCTCCGCCGTCACGAGTCCGCGATGAGCGAGGACGCGCGGTGGGGGAGTGGAGAAGAAGGGATGCCGCGGCTCAGGCATCGGGCGCCGTCGCAGCGCCACCGCTCGGCGTGACGGACTTCACCTCGGCGGCGATGCCGTCGGCGGCTGAGGCGGCATCGCGCGCGGCCTTGAGCGCTTCGTCCGTCGCCGCACTGCTCGAGGTGGGGATGCGCGGACGGTCCGTCGGGTCGCTGGGCAGCGCACGGCCGCCGAACGCGTCGCCGATGCCCTTGAGCGCCTCGGTGAGCTCGCTCGGGATGATCCAGAGCTTGCTCGACGGGCTTTCGGCGATCTTGGGCAGCGTCTGGAGGTACTGGTAGGCCAGCAGCTTCTCGTCGGGGTCGCCCGCGTGGATGGCGTCGAAGACCATCTGGATGGCCTCCGACTCGCCCTGCGCGCGCAGGACGGCGGCCGTCTTGTCGCCCTCGGCCTCGAGGATCTGCGCCTGGCGACGGCCCTCGGCCTCGAGGATCTGCGACTGCTTCGACCCCTCGGCGGTGAGGATCGTCGCGCGACGCTCGCGCTCGGCGCGCATCTGCTTCTCCATCGAGTCCTGGATCGAGTGGGGCGGGTCGATCGCCTTGAGCTCGACACGACCGACGCGGATGCCCCACTTGCCCGTCGCCTCGTCGAGCACGGCGCGCAGCTGGTTGTTGATGTTGTCGCGGCTCGTGAGCGCCTCTTCGAGGTTCAGCCCACCCACGACGTTGCGGAGGGTCGTCGTGGTGAGCTGCTCGACCGCACCCAGGTAGTTCGCGATCTCGTACGTCGCGGCCCGGGCATCCGTCACCTGGAAGTAGACGACCGTGTCGATCGAGACGACGAGGTTGTCCTCGGTGATGACCGGCTGCGGAGGGAACGAGACGACCTGCTCGCGCAGATCGATGAGCGGACGCAGGCGGTCGATGAACGGGACGAGGATGTTGAGGCCCGGCAGGAGGGTCTTGTGGTACCGGCCCAATCGCTCGACGACACCGGCGTTTGCCTGCGGGATGATGCGGATCGATCGGATGAGGACGACCAGCACGAAGATGAAGACCGCGGCGACGAGGATCCACAGGATCGCGGTGGGGATGACGTCTTCGGCGTTCATGCGAGGGGCTCCTCGGGTCGGATGGCGGGGCGTACGACGGCGGTCGCACCGTCGATGCGGGCGACGATGACCGATTCGCCGGGTTCGAGGTCGACCCCGACGTCGGTGCGCGCGGTCCAGGTGTCGCCGTTGGCGAGCTTGACTTGACCGCCGTGATTGGTGACCGTGGACAGCACGCGGCCGGACAGCTCGATCAGGGCGTCGACATTGGACTTCGTCGGATCCTCGCCTCGGCGCAGACGGCGCAGAAGCGGCGGTCGGAGCGCCAGCAGCAGGACGCCGGCCACGGCGGCGGCGATCACGACCTGCAGCCACAGCGGCGCGCCGAGGAGGTCGGAGCCGAGTCCCGCGAGGCCGCCGATGCCGAGCATGAGGAAGGTGAAATCGAGCGTCAGCATCTCGATGACGAGGAAGACGAGGATCAGCACGATCCATCCGATCCACGCCCATTGTTCGATCGTCTGGATGAGCTCCACGATGTGCCTCCTGTGCGCTCGAATCTATCACGCGGGCCGCGTCGGAAGGCCGGTCGGGGCCGCGCCCGGAGGTCTGCAAAGGGTAGGGTCGATCGCGGTGCGCGCACTCCTCGCGCGACCGCGAGATCCACGACAGGGAGCACCCCGTGACCGAGTCATCCACCGTCCTCCAGCCCGGTTCGCTCGCCGGCAAGACCGCCCTCGTGACCGGTTCGTCCCGGGGTATCGGCGCCGACACCGTGCGCTACTTCGCCGAGGCCGGCGCGAACGTCGTCATCAACTACCGCAACAAGGCGCCGCGCGCCGACAAGCTCGGCGCCCAGCTGCGGGAGCTCGGTGTCGAAGCGCTCGTCGTCGGCGCGGATCTCACCGACCCGGTCTCGGTCGAGGCGATGTTCGCCGAGGTCGAGCGCGTGTTCGGCAGCCTCGACATCCTCGTCCTGAACGCCTCGGGCGGGATGGAAGCCGGCATGGCCGAGGACTACGCGCTCCAGCTCAATCGCGACGCACAGGTGCGCGTCCTCGAGGCGGCGCTGCCCCTTCTCGGGCGTGGCTCACGGGTCGTCTTCGTCACGAGCCACCAAGCGCACTTCATCCGCACGACCCCCACGATGCCCGAGTACGTGCCGGTCGCGCTGTCCAAGCGCGCGGGCGAGGACGCCCTGCGCGAGCGCATCCCGGAGCTCGCCGATCGCGGCATCGATTTCGTCGTCGTCTCGGGCGACATGATCGAGGGCACGATCACCGCGACGCTGCTGGAACGCGCGAACCCCGGGGCGATCTCGTCGCGTCGCGAATCCGCCGGGCGCCTCTACAACGTCTCCGAGTTCGCCGCCGAGGTCGCTCTGGCCGCCGTCGAGGCGATTCCGGCCGACAATACGCGCCTCGTGGGTGACATCAGCTCGTTCGAGGCCGAGTGATCCGTGCGCGCTGACGACATCTCGACCCTCGTATCGGTCGGTCGCCCGGTCATCGCGCCGGACGGCTCGTTCGCGATCTTCGCGTCATCCCGCCCCGACCTCGAGGCCAACCGCAACGTCGGCCAGCTCTGGCGTGTCGACCTCCCCGACGGCGCGCCGCGCCGCCTCACGCGCGGCGTCGCCGACAGCGGCCCCCGGCTCTCGCCGGACGGTGCGCGCGTCGCGTTCGTGCGCGGCGATGCGAAGGGCAAGGCGCAGGTCTTCGTGATCGATTCAGCCGGCGGTGAGCCCGTGCAGGCGACGGATGCCGCGCAGGGCGTGATCGAGTTCGACTGGTCGCCCGACGGCGGCGCGCTCGCCTACACGGCGTCGGTCGTCGAGCCGGGGCGGTACGGCAGCGTCGAGGGTCTTGACGCCGCCGCTGAAGCTCCGCGCCACATCACCGGCATCCGCTGGCACGCCAACGGCCTGGGCTACATCGGCGATCGCCCCGCGCACCTCTTCGTGATCGCCGCGCCGCAGACCGACGCCGAGCCGTTCTACGATCCGGCTCCCGCCGTGCGGGCGGAAGGCGCCGAGGCTCCGAGGAAGAAGGTCGTCGCGGCGGAGGCCCGGCAGCTGACCGAGGGCACGGCATCCCATTCGGGCGTCGTCTTCCGCGGCGACGAGATCCTCACGAGCCCTGACGAGATCGAGCCCGCCCGCCGAGATCTGCGGACGCGGATCGTCGCGGTCAAGGTCGACGGCTCGGGATCCCGTGAGATCCTCGGGACGGATGCCGATCTCTCGGTATACGGGCTCGAGGTCGCGCCCGACGGAGCGATCGTGCTGCTCGCGCACGAGACCGGGCCGGACGGCGTCGACTTCGTCGCCCCGGGTGTCGGGCTGTGGCTGCTCGAGGATTCCGGACCGCGCGTCCTCACCGACCCCGCGACGATCGACCTCGGCGAGGTCGGGTCGCACATCACTTTCGACGGCGAGGACATGCTCGTTCAGGACCGCACGCGCGGGCGCGTGCGGCTCGTACGCGTCACGCGCGCGGGGGAGCTCACCGAGGTTCTCGGTGGCGACCTCGAGGTGAACGGGCACGACGCCGCCGGTGGGCGGATCGTGGCATCCATCGCGACTCCCGAATCGTTCGGCGAGCTGCTCGTCGTGGAATCCGGCGAATCGCGGATCGTCACGGCCTTCGGCGCGGGGGCGGCGGCGCGCGGGATCGTGGTGCCGCGGGAGCTCACCGTCGAAGGGCGCGACGGCTACCCCGTGCACGGCTGGGTCGCGACGCCGGACGGCGAGGGTCCCTTCCCGGTCATCCTGCAGATCCACGGCGGCCCATATGCCGCGTACGGCATCCATCTGTTCGACGAGACGCAGGTGCTGGTGGATGCGGGCTACGCCGTCGTCTACGGCAACCCGCGCGGGTCGGCCGGCTACGGGCGGGCGCACGGGCGGAGCATCCGTCAGCAGATGGGCACCGTCGACTTCCACGACGTCATCGACCTGCTCGAGCGCGCGATCGCGGCGGATCCGCGCCTCGACGGCGAACGCGTCGGCGTGCAGGGCGGCTCGTACGGCGGCTACCTCACGGCGTGGGTCATCGCGCACGACCACCGCTTCGCGGGTGCGATCGTCGAGCGCGGGTTCCTGGAGCCCGTGTCTTTCCAGGGCACGAGCGACATCGGCTCGTTCTTCGGCGACGAGTACGTGGGGGTGGATGCCGCGGACATCGCGCGGCAGAGCCCGCTCGCGGTCGTCGGGAACGTGACGACGCCGACCTTCGTCATCCACTCGGAGCTCGACTTCCGGTGCCCTCTCGAGCAGGCCACGCGGTACTACTCGGCGCTCAAACGCCAGGGCACCGAAGCCGAGATGCTCATCTTCCCGGGCGAGAATCACGAGCTCTCACGGGCGGGCCGCCCGCGTCACCGCGTGGAGCGGTTCGCGGCGATCCTGGACTGGTGGAAGCGCAAACTCCCCGTCCAGTGACGCGGAAGAGGCCCCGGATCGCTCCGAGGCCTCTTCCGTGGAATCGCCTACAGCTCGCCCTTGAAGGTGAACGCGCGCACGACGTTGATGATGCCGAGCACGATCAGCGAGATGCCGAGCAGCCACCACAGCACGACGGCACCCCACAGCGGCGAGAAGAGGAGCACGACGCCGGCGATGATGCTGATGATCGCGAAGAAGATCGACCATCCCTTCGACGCGGAGTCGCCGAGCGTAGAGAGCGCCACGACGCCCTCGACGATCCACATGATGCCGACCAGGATGCCGAGGAACAGCGCGAGCCACGCGGTCGCGGCACCGAGGTTCAAGAACGCGATGACACCCGCGATGATGAACAGCACACCGAGCACGATGTGACCGACGCGCGACCATCCGCCCTTGGTCTTGGAGAAGATGCCGAGGCCGGCGTAGACGAGACCGGCGGCGATCGCGTAGATCGCGATGATCGCCGTGACGACCATGGCTGTCTTGCCGGGCCAGACGAGGATGAGGATACCGACGATGACGGCGAGGACGCCGGCGATGCCGAGCGCGGTCCGGATGCCGTTGACGGCGGCCTTCTCGACGGGGAGGTCAGTGGACATGTGATTGTCCTTCCTGGGAGTTTCCTGAAAAGGGGCGTTCGAAGTCTAGACCCGAGGTCGAGGTTTGCAGGTGATCGCGGAGGGTGATTTCGAGGATGACTCGCGCCGCGGCTCCGCGCAGCGCTAGCGTGAGGGCGTCGAAAGGATTCGCCATGGCCGTCTTCTCGAGGGCGTTCGGTGCCCGGCGTCGTGAGAGCGATCCCGCGCTGCCGCCCGGACAGTATCTGACCGAGGACTTTCCGGTGCTCTCGGCGGGTCCGACTCCGCGCATCGATCCGGGGGAGTGGCGCTTCGCCATCCGCACCGAATCGGGTGCGGTGACGTCCTGGTCCTGGGACGAATTCATGGCCCTGCCGATCGAGGACGTGCACACCGACATCCACTGCGTCACGCGGTGGTCGAAGCTCGGCACCCGCTGGCGAGGTGTGTCGCTCGACACGCTGTACGGGCACGTCGATTCCGATGCGGCGTTCGCGATGGCGCATTCCTACGGCGGCTACACGACCAACGTGCCGCTCGAGGACCTGCTCGGAGGCAAGGCCTGGGTCGCGTTCGAGTTCGAGGGCGAGCCGCTGGATCCCGAGCACGGCGGTCCTGCGCGCCTGCTCGTGCCGCACCTGTACTTCTGGAAGAGCGCGAAGTGGGTAAACGGCCTGACCCTCATGGACAGTGACGAACCCGGATTCTGGGAGCAGAACGGCTACAACATGCACGGCGATCCGTGGACGGAGGAGCGGTACTGGTGATCGTCGGCGGCTGGCGGCCCGCGAAGGTCGCCGAAGTGCGGGATGCCACGCCCACCGCTCGCGTGCTGGAGATCGATGTGCCGGACTGGCCGGGGAACGATGCCGGGCAGCATGTCGACATCCGCCTCACGGCGGAGGACGGCTACCAGGCGGTGCGCTCGTACTCGCTCGGATCCTACGGTTCTTCGACGCGCGTCGAGCTCGCGGTCGACGAGGTGCCGGACGGCGAGGTGTCGCCCTACCTCGTGCGCGACGTGCAGCCGGGCGACGAGCTCGAGGTCAAGGGGCCGCTCGGCGGCTACTTCGTCTGGCGGCCCGGGGGAGAGGGCCCCGTTCAGCTCATCGCCGGCGGGTCGGGGATCGTGCCCCTGATGGCGATCGCGAGGTCTGCGAAGAATGCCGGGGCCGCGGCATCCGTGCGCCTTCTCTACTCCGTCCGTCGAGCGCAGGACGCGATCTATCGTGAGGAACTCGTCGCCGACGCGGCCGACGGGGGAGTGGCGCTCACGTGGGCGTACACGCGGGCCGCTCCCGAGGGATGGGACGGGGATGTCGGACGCCTCGACGACGACGCGATCCGCGCGGCGGCGTGGCCGCCCGGGGACGAGCCGATCGTGTACGTCTGCGGTCCGACGGGATTCGTCGAGCATGTCGCGGACGCGCTCGTGCGCCTCGGCCACCCCGCGGCGAGGATCAAGACCGAACGGTTCGGAGGCGCCTGACATGGATGCGACGATCGTCGACGGGAACGTGCTCGCCGGCATGCTGTCGGAGATGTTCGAGACGGATGCCACGATGCTCGCAGGGTCGTGCGGCGGATGCGGCGCCGAGGCGCTGCTCGCCGAGGCCGTCGTCGAGCTCGACGACGCGGCTGCGATCGTGCGATGCCGCTCGTGCACGCACACGCTGCTGACGGTGCTGCGCACACCTCAGGGGATGCGGGTCGTCTTCGGCGCGTTGGCGGAACTGCGCAGTGGCTAGCCCAGGAGGAAGGTCGCTGCGAGCAGGACCGGCAGACAGCCGATCGTCGTGAGGAAGACGGTGTCGCGCGAGATCGTCTCGCCGACGCCGTAGCGCTGCGAGTAGTTGAAGACGTTCTGCGCGGTCGGGAGGGCGGCGAGGACGACGACGACCAGGACGTCGTGGCGATCGAGTCCGAACACGTACTGCCCGACGAGCCAGGCGACGAGAGGCATCGCGACGAGCTTGAGCCCGGTCGCCAGGACGATGTCGCGCCGCCGGCCCGACGGCGAGAGCACGCGCTGCCCGTACAGCGAGATGCCGTAGCTGATGAGCAGCACCGGGACGCACGCGTTCGCGATGAGGACGGCGGGTTCGAACACGATCGGCGGCAGTTCCACGCCGCTCACCGAGACGATCGTGCCGAGAACGGATCCGATCACGATGGGGTTCGTCAGCGTGCGCACGACGGCCTTGCCGAACGACGCGCGACCGAAGGCGACGGCATCCAGGATCGCCATCGTCACGGGGGTGAAGACCAGGAGCTGCAGCAGGATGACGGGCGCCGGGTACGCCGCACTGCCGAGCAGATAGAGCGACAACGGGATGCCGATGTTGTTGGAGTTCACCTGACCCGCGCTCAGTGCGCCGATGACGGTCTCGCCGACGGATCGCCGCCAGGCGAGTCGGGCCACGACGACGTAGACCGCGAACATCGCCACGGCGGCGATCGCGGCGACCGGCAGGTACGCCGAGAAGAGCGTGCGCACATCGGCCTGGGCCAGCACGACGAAGAGGAGGAAGGGCGACAGTACGAAGAACGTGAGGCGTGCCAGCACCGGTCGGCCGTGCTCGCCGAGCAGATCGATGCGGCCGATGATCCATCCCACGAGGATCGCGACGCCCACGACGACGAAGCCCGTGAGCGATTCCAGCATGATTCGAGCCTATTGGCACGTCCGATCCTGCCGATGCGATGATGACGAGGTGGACGAGATCGAGCTCTCGGGCGGGAACATGCAACCCGTCGTCCGCGTGGGCGAGACGGTCCGGCGCGTGGCAGGGGAGTGGACCCCGGCTGTGCACGCGCTGCTGGAGCGACTCGAATCGGCGGGGATCGCAGAGGCTCCGCGTGCGCTCGGATTCGACGACCGCGGGCGGGAGATCCTGAGCTACATCGCGGGCGACGTCCTGGAGGATTCGTCCGCGCTGTGGTCTGACGAGGTGCTTATCGCCGCCGGTCGGCTGCTGCGTCGCATCCACGATGCGAGTGTCGTGCTCGCGGGCGACGACACCCTGGTGTGGCGTTCTGCGCGACGCGCGCCCGCCCAAGTCGTCTGCCACAACGACTTCGCGACGTACAACCTCATCGCGCGGGACGACCGTCTGGTCGGGGTCATCGACTTCGACTTCGCGTCGCCCGGCCCGCGCCTGTGGGATCTCGCCTACCTGGCCTATCGGATCGTGCCGTTCGTCTCCGATGCGCAGGATGTGGGGGACCTCGACCGCGGTGCGCGCCTATCGGCGCTCGTCGAGGCGTACGGCATTCCGTTCACGCGCTCGGAAGTGCTCACCGCAGCAGCCGACCGCCTCGACGATCTCCGTGCGTTCACGCTCGATCGCGCAGCCGAGACGGGGCGGGTGGACTTCATCGAACACGCCGAGATGTACGGGCGGGATGCTGCGGCCCTGCGCGCGATGACTACGATGACCTGATGCCCGAGGCATCCGAGTTCGAAGACCTGTCGCAGTTCCACGAGCAGGGCGACGACCCCGTGCCATCCGTCGTGCTCGCTGTCGACGCTTCGCCCGAGCTGGTGTGGCGCAACGAGCTGGGCGGGCTGACGTATCGCGTCGGCGATCGCTATGTGAAGTGGAGTCCGCGGTCGGCGGGGATCGACCTCGCGCGCGAGCGCGATCGACTCCTGTGGCTCGACGGACGTCATCCGGCGCCGCGAGTGCTGTCGTACGGCGCCGACGGCGAGGCGGAGTGGCTGGTGACGGCCGGGATGCCCGGAGACCACGCCGTCGGCGATGAGTGGCGTGCGCGCCGGTCGGAGGCGATCGCCGCGATCGCGCGCGGGCTGCGCGCGATCCATGCCGTGCCCGTCGACGACGAGGCGCGCGGGTGGGAGTCCTGGGTGGTCCGGCGGCCGCCATCGCTGGGTGATCGGCCGGCGACCGACGAGCCCGTGCTCGTGCACGGCGACGCGTGCGCGCCGAACACGCTCATCTCGGCCAGTGGTGAATGGGTCGGCAACGTCGACTTCGGCGATCTCGCGGTCGGCGATCGCTGGGCGGATCTGGCCGTGGCATCCATGAGTCTCGACTGGAACTTCGGTGACGGTCACCAGGACGAGTTCTTCGCGGCGTACGGCATCGCTCGCGATGAAGAACGCATCCAGTATTACCGCGCGTTGTGGGAGCTCGAGTCCTGAGCTCGCCTCGCATCGCAATCGCCGATAATGCACATTATGTCAGCTTACCGTTCGGAGCCCGCTCTCCCGGGTTGATGAGACGCACGATCGCATCGGACCGCGATTGTCGGGTGGCGTCGTGAGCGACACAGAATGCTGGTCGTTGAAGGGGGAACCGTGATCGCCGCTCTCAATCGCATCGTCGAATCCGTCGAGGATCGTCTCTCCGATGACCTCGACGTCGATGCCCTCGCGCGCAGCGAGGGCACGACGGAGTATCACGTGCGACGGATGTTCTCATCGCTTGCCGGCATGCCGTTGTCGGAGTACGTCCGGCGACGTCGGATGACCGTGGCCGCCGGTGACCTCGTCGGGACGTCCGATGAGCTTCTCGACATCGCGGTGCGATACGGCTACAGCTCGACCGAAGCATTCAATCGGGCGTTCCGGATGGTGCATGGCGTGTCGCCGGCGGTTGCGCGTCGCGATGGCGGTCCCCTTCACTCGCAACCGCAGCTCAGGTTCCGCCTGACCGTAGAAGGGAACTCCCCCATGGACACTCGCATCGTCGATCGTCCCGCATTCCGTCTGATCGGCCACGCCGCGCGCGTCCCGCTCATCCATGAGGGTGTGAACCCTCACATCCAGGCGCACATCGCCTCGATCCCCGTGGGCGAGCATGCGCGACTCAAGGCACTGAGTGCCACCGAGCCCGGCGGGCTTCTTCAGGTGACGGCGGATGTCGATCCCGGCTATCAGGACGGAAGCGAACTCGTCTATCTGCACGGCGTGGCGGTGACCACCGATACTCCCCTGCCGCCCGACCTCGATGTCGTCGACGTGTCCGCCGGTCACTGGGCGGTGTTCCGGACGTCTGGAGATTACCCGGACGTCCTCCAGCAGACATGGGCGGCGACGGCGACCGATTGGTTCCCGTCCAACCCGTGGCGTCTGCGGCCTGGGCCGTCGCTCGTCTCGATACTGGATCGCTCCCCCGACTTCGCGACGGCGACGTGCGAACTGTGGATGCCGGTGGAACGCGCATGATCTCGGCTGAGAGTCGAACATAAAGGCGATCATGATGCGCGGAGATCGAGCTCGGTGATCAGGCTCGTCGCTGTGCCGAGCGTTCTGTCGATGCGACCGGTCTCGTGGAAGCCGAGCTTCTCGAGGACACGGCGTGACGCGACGTTCCAGTCCCACACGGTCGCTTGCAGTCGAGTGACCCCGCATGTACGCGCCCATCCGATGGCCGCCTCGGCGGCTTCTGTCGCGTACCCGTGGCCATGGAACGCCGCGAGCAGTTCGAAGGCGAGTTCCGGCTCCGCCCCGGCAGTGTCGTCGATCACGAGGCCGCAGTAGCCGATGACCTGGCCCGTCTCGCGCACCTCGACGGTCAGAAGCTTGGCGAAGCGCGATTCGGAGTCGCCCTGCCGGGCGGCGAGGTCGCGTGCGATGTCGTCGACGGTCGGCCGGCCGTCATCGTCGAGTTGCCGATGGGCCGGCACGCGGGGATCCCGTTCGGTCCAGAGCTGGTGGTACACGGAGGCGTCCGGCGGGCGAGCGCGCCTCAGAGTCAGCCGCTGAGTGACGAACGGCGGCTGCGGTGGCGCAGGTGACCGAGACGGCGCTGGGGTGACTGGCGTCTGGGGCTGCATTTTCGCCGTGGGAGTCCGCGCCGTTACCCCCGGTTCGTCCAGATGGGTCGCGGGGTTCAGGGCTCCACGTCTCCTGACGTGCTGGTGCTGCGACGCGTGACCTGCTCCCCCGCGGCAGGATCGACGGCCGTGCGGGTCACGGTCTCGGTCTGACGGCGCCGCGCGAGCATGGCGATGCCGAGGAGGAAGACGAGGAATCCCGCGCCCATCAGGATGTAGCCGATGAGATCGAGGTTCACCCACTCGACCTCGACGTTGACGGCGAACGCGAGGATGGCGCCGATGACGAACAGGACGATTCCTGCACCGATGCTCATGATTCGTTCCCTTCCGGGGCACGATCGTGCCCGCGGCATCCACCCTGTCCGTCCACGGCGCACGGACCAACCCGTTGACAGCGCGGACGGGCCTCGGCTACGGCGCGGCTCAGCCGAACCTCACGAAGACCGCCCGCAACGGAGCGTCCGCTCCCTGCAGCACCAGCGTCTCGTCGTCGCACACCACGTCCGGCACCGTCGCGCCGTCCAGCGAGAAGCCGCCGAGGTCTGGCACCTCGGCCTCGGGCGGCAGTCCGCTCGGCGGCGGTGCGTCGGCGGGGTCCACGTTCCACACCCAGTCCGTCACGGTCAGGGCGCCGTCCGCGCCGTTCCAGGCGCCTTCGCCCGCCGACTCCGACGGGATCGTCACGGTCTGTCCCATCATCGACGCCGTCCACGTGAGATCCGTCGACTGGCTCGTGAAGCCGTCGGCAGCGAAGACGAGCTGCTGGCCTCCCTCGACGTCGAGGGAGTCGAGCGGGATGCCGAGCCCGACGAGATACTCCTGCGATTGCGCGAGGAAGTCCGCGGTGTCGAGCTGCCACGTTCCCTCGAGGCACGCCGAGAGCGGGTCGACGTCGACCGAGGAACCGTCGGAACCGCCTGCAGCATCGCCGGGCGACGCCCGCGTAGGCGATGGCGCGGACGTGGGCGAGCCACATCCCGTCAGCACGACGAGTGTGCTCAGGACGACGACGGCCGGCAGTGCCCGCATACGCGAATTCTCGCACCGCTCCGATCCGCCCGGTAGCCCGCCCGCGGCGCGATACCGTGGAACGGTGCGTCCCACCCTCGGCTCCCCCCGCGCGGAGCCCGGGGGACGCGCGTGGCTCATCTGGACCGTCGGCGTCGCAGCGTACGTGCTCGCCGTCACGAACCGCACGTCGCTCGGTGCGGTGGGAGTCGACGCGGCCGAGAGATTCCAGGCGGATGCCGCGACGCTGTCGCTCTTCGCGGTCGTCCAGCTCGCGATGTACGGCGGCATGCAGATCCCGGTCGGAGTCCTGCTCGATCGCTACGGCTCTCGGCCGATCATGACGATCGGCATGATCCTGATGGCGGTCGGCCAGCTCACCATGGCCCTGTCTCCGAGCGTCGGCGTCGCCATCATCGCGCGCGTGCTGCTCGGCGCCGGGGACGCGGCCGTCTTCCCCGGCGTCCTGCGACTCATCGCGACGTGGTTCCCCGCGCAGCGCGGTCCTCTCATGGTGCAGTTCACAGGCATCGTCGGCCAGACCGGACAGCTCGTGGCGCTCATTCCGCTGGCCGCGCTGCTCCACGCCACGACCTGGACGATCACGTTCGGCAGTGTGGCGGGCCTGGGCATCCTCTTCGCGATCCTGGTGTTCGCGATCGTGCGCAACCACCCGCCGGAGCGCGAAGCCGACGTCAGCGTCGACACCGACACGGGGGCGATCCGCGTCGTCACGTCGGCGGTCGACACCGGCGTCGGAATCCGCGCGGCGTGGGCGCATCCGGGTACACGCCTCGCCTTCTGGTCGCACTTCACGACGCCCTTCGCCGGCACGGCGTTCGTGCTGTTGTGGGGCATGCCGTTCCTCACGGCTGCGGAGGGACGCACGAAGGCCGAGGCGGCGGCGATCATCTCGACCTACGTCATCGTCGGGATGGCGCTCGGCCCCATCATGGGCGACCTGTCGCGCCGCATCCCGCACAGGCGCTCGCGCGCACTCGTGCTGCCCGCCGTCGCCGTCCAGCTGATCGCGTGGCTCATCGTCATCGCCTTCCCCGGCCCCGCGCCCCTCTGGCTGCTGTTCGGGCTCGCCGTCGCGCTCGCGATGGGCGGACCTGCCTCGATGATCGCGTTCGATCATGCGCGCACCCACAATCCCGCGCACCGCCTCAGCACGGCGACCGGAGTCACCAACGCGGGCGGCTTTCTCGCGGCGCTCATCGCCATCTTCCTGATCGGCCTCGCGCTCGACCTGCAGGGCGCGGGCACACCGGCGACCTACACGCTCGATGCCTTCCGCCTCGCGTTCCTCACGCAGGTGCCGCTGTGGCTCGTCGGCGGTGCGTTCATCGTGATCGAGCGCAGGAAGACCCGTGTTCATCTCGGCATGGACCCTCCGCGCGCGCCGCGGAGGACACGGCCATAGGCTCTGATCCAGGAACAGAGGAGGGTGACGCGATGTCGACACTGCGTTTAGCCGACGAAGTGCGGGATGCCGTTGATGCAGGGCGCCCTGTGCTCGCGCTCGAGTCCACGATCTTCACCCACGGATTGCCGCGCCCGCGCAACCTCGAGGTCGCGACCGAAGCAGAGGCCCGCGTGCGGGCGGCGGGAGTCGTGCCCGCGACGATCGGCGTCGTGGACGGCATCCCGACCATCGGCCTGTCGGCCGACGAGATCGCCCGCCTTTCGACGAGCGACGGCGTCGTCAAGGCGAGCCTGCGCGACCTGCCCGTCGCTGCCGTCAAGGGCCTGAGCGCGGGAACGACGGTCGCGGCGACGGCGCACCTCGCCCACCTCGCCGGAGTGCGCGTCTTCTCGACGGGCGGCCTCGGCGGCGTCCACCGGCGTGCCCAGGAGACCTTCGACGAGTCCGCCGACCTCGGCACGCTCGCGACGCTGCCGCTCGTCGTCGTGAGCGCAGGGGTCAAGTCGATCCTCGACATCCCTCTCACCCTCGAGCGCCTCGAGACCCTCAACCTCGCGGTCGTCGGGTACCGCACGACCGATTATCCGGGCTTCTACATCTCGGACTCGGGGTACGACATCGAGTACTCCGTCGACTCCCCCGCCGAGATCGCGCGCATCGCGGTTGTCCGCGACGCACTGGGGATCGCATCGACGCTCCTCGTCGCCAACCCGGTCTCGACCGACACGCAGCTCGAGCCTGAACTGCATGATGACGTTCTCGCGAAGGCGCTCGCGGAGGCGGATGCCGCGGGGGTCTCCGGTCACGACACGACCCCGTTCCTGCTCGACTTCATGCAGCGCGAGACCGGCGGCCGGAGCCTCGATGTCAACGTCGAGGTGTATCGAGGCAATGTCGTGCTCGGCGCCGAGATCGCGCGCGCCCTGGCGGACGCCGGCTGATGCTCGTCGTGATCGGCGATCTCGTCGCCGACCTGATCGTGCTCGGCAGCGCGCGCCTGGCACACGGCACCGACAATCCCGCCGAGGTGCGACTCACCCGCGGAGGGAGCGCGGCGAACGTCGCCGTCGCGGCGGCACGCGAGGGGTGCGCGGTCCGCTTCATCGGCCGCGTCGGGGACGACACGCTCGGCACGACCCTCGTGCGCGAGCTCGAGGCGGCGGGCGTGGATGCCAGAGTCCAACGCGCGGGTCGCACGGGCGCCATCGTGATCCTGGTGGACGACGAGGGCGAGCGCACGATGATCACCGACCGCGGTGCTGCGGCGGAGCTCGAGGCCGTCGACCCCACATGGGTCGACGGCGCCCGGATCGTCCACGTGCCGCTGTACGGCTTCGCGGACGAGGGTTCGCGCCGGGCGCTGCTCGCCGCCGTGGGAACGGCGCGCGGCCACGGCATCCCGCTGTCGCTCGACCTGTCGAGCACCGCGACGATGCGCGTCCTCGGCACCGAACTCCTGGCAGAGCTTCTCGACGCGCTCGCTCCCGACGTCGTTTTCGCCAATGCCGACGAAGCAGCGCTCGTGACGGAGCTCGGCCTCGTCGTGAACGGTGCCTACGTCGTCAAGCGGGGCGGCGATCCCGTCGTCGTCTCGATCGACGGCGCTTCCCTCGAGGTCCCGGTCGTCCGCGAAGACGTCGTCGATTCGACGGGGGCAGGCGATGCGTTCGCCGCGGGATTCCTGGTCGCGACACTGGACGGATCGGATGCCGTCAGCGCCGCACGCGCGGGCATCGAGCTCGCACGCGCGGCGCTGCACCGACCGGGCGCGCTCTAGCCTCGCGGCATCCCGGCGACGACGCGGTCGATGTCGTCGATGAAGGCGTTGTAGCCCGCGATCGTGGCGGCGACCTGCTCATCGCTGAAGCCGGCGCGGTCCTGACTGATCGTGAGGCGCGTCGCGCCGTCGACGTCCTCGAGGTCGAACAGCACGGGGAGCCCCGCGTACTCGTCGGGGTTGTCGGTGAGGGTCATGGCGAGGTGGGCGGGCGGATCGACCTCGACGTACTCCCCCGCCCAATCGATGCGGTTGCCGTCGGGGAGCAGCATGACGGCGCGGAACGCCCCGCCGGGGCGGACGTCCATCGTGAGGGAGTCCTGCGGCACCTCGACGGCGGCGGTGCCGAACCAGACGCCGAAGTGCTCGGGCTTGGTGAGCGCCTCGAAGACGAGCTCGCGAGGTGCGGCGAGGTCGCGCGTGATCGTGAAGTAGTCAGCCATGGTGGTCTTCCTTGTCGATGGTGCGGATGGTCTGAAGTGCGTTGAGGTAGCCGTCGAGGGCATCGAGGCTGTCCTGCCAGAAGGCGGCGTAGTCGCCGATCCAGCGGGACGCCACGGCCAGCGGGCCCGCCTCGAGACGCGCAGGGCGGTATTGCGCGTCCCGCCCGCGCGAGACGAGCCCCGCCCCCTCGAGAACCCGGAGGTGCTTCGAGACGGCGGCGAAGGTCATATCGAACGGCTGCGCGAGTTCGCCCACGGTCGCCTCCCCCTGCGCGAGCCGTGCGAGGATCGCGCGCCGCGTGGGGTCGGCGAGGGCCGAGAACGTCCTGCTCAGCTGATCGGTCGACATGACCACCTCCGTATTCAACCAAACAGTACAATACAAATCGGTTGAATACAAGATGTCGTCGCCCTTCGATAGGTTTGCGATCATGCCGAAGGTCACCTTCTACACGGCGACGACGCTCAACGGATTCCTCGCCGACGATCACGATTCGCTCGACTGGCTCTTCGCGGCTCCCGGCGGCGAGGGCGGTGACGCCGACTTCCAGCGCTTCCTCGACGGCATCGGGGTGCTCGTGCAGGGGTCGTCGACCTACGAGTGGGTGCTCGAGCACGAAGACCTCCTCGCCCACCCCGAGAAGTGGCCCGCGTTCTACGGCGCCCGGCCGACGTTCGTCTTCACGACGCGCGATCTGCCCGCCGTCGACGGGGCGGACGTCAGATTCGTCCGCGGGGCGGTGACGGATGCCTGGCCCGCCATCCTCGAGGCGTCCGGCGACCGTGACGTCTGGGTCGTCGGGGGCGGTGATCTGGCGGGGCAGTTCGCCGACGCCGGTCTGCTCGACGAGATCCGGGTCTCGATCGCCCCCGCGACGCTGCCCTCGGGCAAGCCCCTCCTCCCCCGCGCTCTGGGCGCCGACGTGCTCGAGCTCACGGCCGTGCGACAGGCGGGTGCGTTCGCCGAGCTCACCTACACGGTGTCGCACGCATGAGCGATCGCTGGCGCGCTGTCGTCGCTGCGCTCGTGAACCCAGAGCTCCGCGCCGCGTTGGCTGAGCTGAACGCCGCCGAGCTGACCGACAACCGCCGTGAGCGCGCCTTCGCTCGGCTCGCCGATATCGGACTCGTCGCCGAGCGCGCCGACGGCGAACGGGTGTTCGACGAAGCGTTCGTGCGCAGCATCCTGAACGAGAATCCGGCCGTAAAGCGCACGGGGCCCGACCGATTTCTCGACCGCGCGGGCCGGATCGATCGGTATCCCGTGCAGCACGGCGACCGGCACGAGCTGCTCGCATGGGTTGCGGAGCGAGCGTTCTCGGCGGACGAGGTGTTCACCGAGAGCGAGGTGAACGAGCGTCTGGAACCCTTCGCGCCGGGCGGAGACGTCGCGGTGCTGCGGCGCTACCTCGTCGACCACGAACTGCTCGAGCGCACGCCCTCGGGCTCGGAGTATGCGCTGGTCTCAGGCGTGTGACGGAGCGACGGTCACCCAGTCCGGATGCTTGGGCAGCCGATTGTCGCCCGACGAAGTGCCGGTCAGCCGGCGCTTGACCCACGGACCCACGTGCTCGCGGTAGTACCGCGCACCGCGGAGGTTCGCGGCATCCGGCAGAGGCGGAAGCGACCACCATCCGGCGGGTGGCTCCATGCCGAGCGCGGTGAGCACCCGTGCCGCGACGCGGTGGTGGCCGCGCGAGTTCATGTGCAGTCGATCGGGCGACCAGTACGGCGGAGTCGCGAGCTCGCGATCGGGCCAATTGAGAGCGCGCACGACATCCGGCCGGCCGTCGAGCCGGGCCACGACGGCGGCCGAGAGCTGGTCACCGCGGCGCTGGAACACGGGGCCGAGCGGAAGCTGACCGGACGGATTCGCTCCCGACAGCACGATCAGCGTCACGCCCTCCTGATCGCACCGCTCGAGGACATGGGTGAAGAAGTCCGCGATGTACCCGAGCGACGTGCGGGGCCTCAGCATGTCGTTGCCGCCCCCATTGAACGACAGGTGCGTGGGCTTCAACGCGAGCGCGGGTTCGAGCTGCTGTTCGACGATGGGGCCCGCGAGTTTGCCGCGGATCGCGAAGTTGGCGTACTCGACGGGCTCCCCCGCGGCATCCGCCCATCCTTCCGCGACGAGGTCCGCCCACCCGCGCACGCGGCCGTCGGGCAGTTCGTCGCCGACGCCTTCGGTGAACGAGTCGCCGATCGCGGCGTAGCGGATGGAGCTCATGCCTCCAGGCTACCTAGCGTTCGTCGAGCGTCCGTCCGCGCGTGTCGACGAGCCCCCAGGTCGCGAGGGCGGCCACCGCGAAGAAGACGCCGAACATGACGAAGAGGACGACCGTGGATCCCTCGGTGACGAGGAGGGATGCCACCACGAGTGGCGCGACGATCGAAGCGATGCGACCGACGCCCGCGGCCCACCCCGATCCGGTCGCGCGCAGCGAGGTCGGGTACAGCTCGGGACTGACGGCGTACAGAGCACCCCAGGCGCCGAGGTTGAAGAACGACAGCGCCATGCCTGCCGCGATGATCGTCGCCTCGGTCGACGCCGTACCGAAGAAGACGGCGGCTGCCGCGGACCCCGCGAGGAAGACCGACAGCGTCACGCGTCGCCCCCACACCTCGATGAGCCACGCGGCGACGGCGTAGCCGGGCAACTGGGCGAGCGTGATGATGAGTGTGTAGCCGAAGGACTTCACCAGGTCGTAGCCCTGCTGCACGAGGATCGACGGCAGCCAGATGAAGGCGCCGTAGTACGCGAAGTTGACGCAGAACCAGACGATCCACAGGCTCGCCGTGCGCAGCCGGAACTCGCGCGACCACAGCGCCTTGAGGCGATCCGCGGCCGTCGTGGCGGCGGCGGGGATCACGATGGGGCCGGTCGTGAGGCGGCGCTTGGCCTCCCACGTGACCGAGGCGGACTTCTCGAACGTGCGCACGACGGCGTCGGCTTCGTCGTGGCGTCCCCGCCGGTCCAGCCAGCGCGCCGATTCGGGGAGGCCCCAGCGCACGACGAGGGCGTACACGGCGGGGATCGCGCCGAGCGCGAATGCCCAGCGCCAGCCGTCGGCGGACTCGGGAATGACGAGGAAGCCGATGAGTGCGGCGGCCGTCCAGCCGACCGCCCAGAATGCCTCGAGGATGACGATCAGCCGCCCGCGCATTCGCGCCGGGGCGAACTCGCTGACGTAGGTGGATGCGACGGGCAGCTCGGCACCCAGGCCGAGCCCGACGAAGAACCGCAGGACGAGCAGCAGCGCGAGCCCGCCGACGAGTGCACTCGCCCCGGTCGCGAGTCCGTAGATCACGAGCGTGACGGCGAAGATCTGACGCCTGCCGAACCGGTCGGCCAGCAGCCCGCCGAGCGTCGCACCGACAGCCATGCCGACGAAGCCGATGGATGCGATCCATCCGGCTTCCTCGGGTTGGAGCTGCCACTGCACGGTGAGGGCCGCGATGACGAACGAGATGAGTCCGACATCCATCGCGTCCAGCGCCCAGCCGATGCCCGATCCGGTCAGCACCCGCAGGTGCTGCTTCGTGAACGGCAGCCGATCGAGCCGCTCGGAGGTCGTGGCGGCGGGCGCGGTCGTCGAGGCATCCGTCATGGCTTCATCGTAGGGATGCCGCGCCGACCGCCGAGATCAAAGTTTTATGCGAGCATCTCGCGCACGAGCGGAGCGACCTTCGTGCCGTAGAGCTCGATCGAGCGCATGAGCTTGTCGTGCGACAGCGTCCCGGTCGAGAACTTCATGTCGAACCGGTCGGCGCCGAGGGTGCGGACGGTGTCGGCGATCTTGCGGGCGACGGTCTCGGGCGAGCCCGCGTAGATCGACCCCTCCGGGCCGATATCGTGCTGGAAGCGCAGGCGGTTGTAGGGCGGCCAGCCGCGCTCGCGCCCGATCGTGTTGTTCATGGCTTCGAAGCCGGCATACGCCTCATCCCAGGCCTGCTGGTCGGTGTCGGCGACGTGCCCGGGTGAGTGGATGCCGACCGGCAGCGATCCTCGGCCGAACGAGTCGAGCGAGCGGTGATAGAGGTCGACGAAGGGCCGGAAGCGGTGCGCCGGACCCCCGATGATGGCGAGCATCAGTCCGTAGCCATGGCGCGCGGCTCGCACGACGGACTCGGGCGACCCGCCGACGCCGACCCACGCCTTGAGACCGTTCGCGGTCTTGGGGAACACGTTCGCATCGGTGAGGCTCGCGCGCGTGGTGCCCTGCCACGTGACGGGCTGCTCGGTCATGAGCTGCGAGAACAGGTCGAGCTTCTCTTCGAAGAGGACTTCGTAGTCACGCAGGTCGAACCCGAAGAGCGGGAACGACTCGATGAACGAGCCGCGCCCGAGGATCACTTCGGCGCGCCCGTTCGAGACGGCGTCGAGGGTCGCGAACCGCTCGTACACCCGGACCGGGTCGTCGCTCGAGAGCACGGTGACCGCGGTGCCGAGGTGGATGTCCTTCGTGACGGATGCAGCGGCCGCGAGCACGATCTCGGGACTCGAGATCGCGAACTCGGGTCGGTGATGCTCCCCCACGCCGAAGAACGAGAGTCCGACCTCGTCGGCGAGGACCGCTTGGGCGAGGACATTGCGGATGGTCGCGGCATCCGTCAACCGCTCCCCGCGCTCGTCGATCGTGACGTCGCCGAAAGTGTCGAGGCCGAGCTGAATTTCATTCATGTGAATGCGAACTCGGCTCGGCCACGACGTATTCCTCGGTCAGCTCGCGAGCGCCTCGCGCAGAGTGTCGAGACCGACACCGCCGATGTCGAGAGCGCGCTTGTGGAACGCCTTGATGTCGAACGCCGCGCCCTCGCGCGCGGCGACGTCGTCGCGCAGCTGCTCCCAGATGCGCTGGCCGACCTTGTACGACGGCGCCTGACCCGGCCAGCCGAGGTAGCGGTTGACCTCGAACTGCACGAACTCGTCCGGCATGTTGACGTTGCCGCGCATGAAGTCGAGCGCGTAGTCGTGGTCCCAGACTCCGGACCCGTCGAGGCGGGGCTTCTCGAGGTGCACGCCGATGTCGAGGACGACGCGCGCTGCGCGCATGCGCTGGCCGTCGAGCATGCCGAGCCGGTCGGCCGGATCGTCGAGGTAGCCGAGCTGCTGCATGAGGCGCTCGGCGTACAGCGCCCAGCCCTCGGCGTGGCCCGACGTGCCGCCGAGCAGACGGCGCCACGAGTTGAGCTGCGCCCGGTTGTACACGGCCTGCGCGATCTGCAGGTGGTGACCGGGGACGCCCTCGTGGTAGACGGTCGTGAGCTCACGCCACGTGTCGAACTCGGTCACGCCCTCGGGCACCGACCACCACATGCGGCCCGGACGCGAGAAGTCGTCGGTGGGACCGGTGTAGTAGATGCCGCCTTCCTTCGTCGGCGCGATCATGCACTCGAGGCGGCGGATCGGCTCGGCGATGTCGAAGTGCGTGCGTCCGAGCTCTTCGACGGCGCGATCGCTGGTCTCCTGCATCCACTTCTGCAGCGCATCGGTGCCGTGGAGCTTGCGCGACGCGTCCTGCTCGAGGAAGGCGACGGCCTCTTCGACAGAGGCGCCCGCCTTGATCTCGTTGGCGATCGAGGTCTGCTCCTCCACCATGCGGCGCAGCTCTTCGACGCCCCACTCGTAAGTCTCGTCGAGATCGATCGTCGCTCCGAGGAACCGGCGCGAGTTGAGCGCGTACAGCTCGCGGCCGACGGCATCCTTCTCGCTCGACGCCGGCGCGAGTTCGCGCGACAGGAAGTCGGCGAGCTGGTCGTAGGCGACGCGGGCGGCGTTCGCGCTGTCCGAGAGCTCGACGGCGAGGGATGCCGGGAGCTGGCCCTCTGCGGGTGCGGCGTCGCCCGCGAAAGTCGCGAAGAAGCCGCTGTCAGCGGTGTAGCGCCCGATCTGCGTGATCGACTCGACGACCTGGCGGCGAGCGGGCACGACGCCCTTCGCGATGCCCTGACGGAGCGTCTCGACGTAGCCGTCGATGGCGCCCGGCAGTGCGCGCAGGCGCGTCGCGACGACAGACCAGTCGTCGGCCGTCGCCGTCGGCATGAGGTCGAACACCGATCGCAGCTCCTGCACGGGCGAAGCGATCACGTTGATGTTGCGCAGGTGCCAGTCGGCGTCGTGCAGCTCGAGCTGCAGATCGATCTCGCGCAGGAGGTCGACCTTGGTGACCTCGTCGATAGCGTCGGCGGGCGTCGCGGCCGAGAGGGCGGCGTGCGTCGCACGAGCCTCGGCGACGAGGCGCTCGGTGCCCTCCGGCGAGTAGTCGCCGAAGCGGTCGTTGTATTCGAAGCGCCCGATGTACGTCGCCAGTGACGGTTCGAGCTCGGCCAGGGTGTCGACCCACGCGTCAGCGATCGTGTCGATCGGCGTGGGGGTGCGTGAAGCATCAGTCATGCCCACGAGCCTACGAGCCTCTTCGGACGCGACCAAAACCGAACGTCCTACGGTCGAAGGGTCATCCGCGACCGGACGCCGCGGCGACGGACGTCAGTGCGCTGCTTCGTCCCAGTTCGCGCCGCGCCCGATCTGCACGTCGAGAGGCACGGACAGCGAGGCCGCGTCGCCCATGCGCTCGCGGACGATGCGCTCCGCGGCATCCCACTCCCCCGGCGCCACTTCGACAACGAGCTCATCGTGGATCTGCATCAGCACCCGTGAGCCGAGCCCCTCACGCGCGAACTCGTCATGGATGTGGAACAGCGCGATCTTCATGATGTCGGCCGCGCTGCCCTGGATCGGCGCGTTGAGCGCCGCGCGCTCGGCGTTCTCGCGGAGCACGCGGTTCGGGCTCGCGAGGTCGGGGAACGGCCGACGTCGCCCGAAGATCGTCTCGGTGTAGCCGTCGATGCGGGCCTGCTCGACCGACGAGCGCAGGTAGTCGCGCACCGCGCCGAACCGGGCGAAGTACTCCATCATGAGCTGCTTGGCCTCGGACTGCTCGATGCGCAGCTGCTTCGACAGGCCGAAGGCCGAGAGGCCGTAGACGAGGCCGTACGACATCGCCTTGACCTTGGTGCGCATGGCGGACGTGACGTCGGCGGGCTCGACGGCGAAGACCCGCGCGCCCACGAAGCGGTGGAGGTCCTCACCCGAGTTGAACGCTTCGACGAGGCCCGGGTCCTCGGAGAGGTGCGCCATGATGCGCATCTCGATCTGCGAGTAGTCGGCGGTCAGCAGCGTCTCATAGCCCTCGCCGACCTCGAACGCGGCGCGGATGCGACGGCTCTCCTCCGTGCGCACGGGGATGTTCTGCAGGTTCGGGTCGGTGCTCGAGAGGCGACCGGTCTGGCTGCCCGTCTGCACGTACGTCGTGCGGATGCGCCCGTCGGCGGCGATCGCGCTGTCGAGCGACTCGATGATCTGGCGGAGCTTCGTCGCCTCGCGGTGCTGGAGCAGCTGATCGAGGAACGGATGCGGCGCCTGCTCCTGCAGGTCTGCCAGCACCGCGGCGTCCGTCGAGTACCCCGTCTTCGTCTTGCGGGTCTTCGGAAGCTGCAGCTCTTCGAACAGGACTTCCTGCAGCTGCTTGGGCGAACCGAGGTTCACTTCGCGACCGATGGTCGCGTACGCCTCTTGCGCGATCCCGTCGGCGCGAGCACCCAGCTCGCTCGAGAAGCCCGACAGCTTGTCGTGCGAGACGGACACGCCCGCGAGCTCCATGTCGGCGAGCGTCGTGAGGGTCGGCAGCTCGATGTCGGTGAGGACGGATGCCACGCTCGGCGCGAGCTCGGCGCGCAGCGCCTCGGAGACGCGGAGCGTGTACCAGGACAGCTGTCCGGGCGTCGCGCCCTCGGTCTCGGGCACGAGCTGCGTCGGGTCCGCCTCGGGAAGCTTCTCGTCGAGATACCGGTCGACGAGGTCCGCCAGGGTCTTGTCGGGGAAGCTGGGCTTGAGCAGCCACCCCGCGACGCTCGTGTCGAAGGCGAGGCCGCCGAGTGCGGCGCCCGCGCGGGCGAGCGCCTTCACCTGCGGTTTGGCGTCGTTGAAGACCTTGGGTGCGTCGGAGGCGAGCCACGGGGCGATGAATGCCGCGACCTCCGCGGACCAGTCGGCTTCGGCGGCTGCCCCGCTCGTGGCCACGCCCACGCGCGAGGGCAGACCGCCCTGGACCACGAAGGTGATCGCGACGTCGCCCGTCGTGCCGGTGAGCCAGGCCGCGAGGGCCGGGCCGTCGAGCTGCTCCGCGACGGGTGCGAGCTGAGCGGCGGCCGAAGAGACGGCCGCCATCTGCTGCTCGATGCCCGCGAGCTCGGCCACACGCGGGATGAGGGTCTTGAACTCCAGCCGGGCGAAGATGTCGCGCACCTCTTGCGCGTCCATCGGCTGGACCTCGAGGTCGGCGACCGTCACCGGCAGCTCGACGTCGGTGAGGAGGCGGTTGAGCCGCCGGTTGCGCGTGACGTCGTCGAGGTGCTCGCGCAGGTTGTTGCCGACGACGCCGGTCACCTTGTCGGCGTTCGCGAGCAGTTCGTCGAGCGAGCCGAATTGCGTGAGCCACTTGACCGCGGTCTTCTCGCCGACCTTCGGCACACCGGGCAGGTTGTCGCTCGTCTCGCCGACGAGTGCCGCGATGTCGGGGTACTGCTCGGGCGGCACCCCGTACCGGTCGATGACGGCCTGCCGGTCGTAGCGCTTGAGCTGGGAGACCCCCTGCACGTTGGGGTAGAGGAGCGTGATGTCGTCGTTCACGAGCTGGATCGTGTCGCGGTCGCCCGAGCAGACGAGCACGTCGTAGCCTTGCTCGGCGCCCTGCGTCGCGAGCGTCGCGAGGATGTCGTCGGCTTCGAAGTCCTCTTTCGCGAGCACCTGGATGCTCATCGCCGCGAGACAGTCCTGCAGGAGCGGGATCTGCCCCTTGAACTCGGACGGCGACTCGGAGCGGTTCGCCTTGTACTCGGTGTACTCACGGGTGCGGAAGGACTGACGAGACGTGTCGAAGGCGACGGCGAGGTGCGTCGGCTTCTCTGCCTTGATGAGGTTGATCAGCATCGAGAGGAACCCGTAGATGCCGTTCGTGTGCTGGCCGTCCTTCGTGGAGAAGTTGTCGACGGGGAGGGCGAAGAAGGCCCGGTATGCCAGCGAATGGCCGTCGACGACGAGAAGGGTAGGCTTTGCGGAGTCCGTCACCCTGCGAGTTTAGCCAGGGCATCCGACACCCGAGAGCGAGTCCTATGAGCGTGCCATCCTCCGCCGAGATCAACGGCCTCGACTGGGCCGCCGGCCGCGGAATGGGCGCTCTCGCCGAGAAGATGGGCATGGAGTTCACGGAGTTCTCCGTCGAGCGCTGCGTCGCGACGATGCCCGTCGAAGGCAACACGCAGCCCGTCGGTCTGCTCCACGGCGGCGCCTACGTCGTGCTGGGCGAGTCGCTCGGCTCGATGGCCGCGAACCTGCATGCGGGGCCCGGTCGGCTCGCGGTCGGCGTCGACATCAACGCGACGCACACGCGGTCGGCGACGTCGGGGATCGTGACGGGCGTCTGCACGCCGATCCACCTCGGACGCAGCATGACGGTGCACGAGATCGTCGTGACCGACGATCAGGGGCGGCGATGCTCGACCGTCCGCATCACGAACATGATCAAGGATCTGCCCGCCGCCTGAGACCTCAGGCCGTCGCGTCGCCGCCTACGAGGGAGATCACGCGGTCGAGCTTGGACTCGAGGGTCTCGAACCGCTGGTCGATGCCGTCGAATCGCTTGTCGATGCCGTCGAATCGCTTGTCGATGCCGTCGAATCGCTTGTCGATGCCGTCGAATCGCTCGTCGTGACCGTCGAGGCGCGCCTTGATCCCAGCCTGATCCATCGAGATCTCTTCGAGGCGACTGTGCTGCCGACGAAGAGTGCCGTCGATGCGGCTGATCATCTCGTAGATGCCCTGCACATCATTGTCGAGTTGCTGGATCTTGCGTTCGGTGTCGGAGGGGCTCATCGGCATGTGTCGAGAGTAGCGCTCGCTTCGGCGTGTCGTTCCGACGGATTTCGCGACGTGCGAAGTCGAGCGCCGGGCCGCCGCTGTGGAGGAGCGCTCAGCCCTTCTTGGGCGCGAGCTGCTCGATGATCGCCTTCGCGACATCCTGCATCGTGAGGCGACGATCCATCGAGGCCTTCTGGATCCAGCGGAACGCTTCGGGCTCCGACAGGCCCATCTTCTCGTTGAGCAGGCCCTTGGCACGGTCGACGAGCTTGCGCGTCTCGAAGCGCTCGACCATGTCGGCGACTTCGGCTTCGAGCGTGATGATCTGGTCGTACCGCGCGAGCGCGATCTCGATCGCCGGCAGCAGGTCGTTGGGCGTGAAAGGCTTCACGACATAGGCGAGCGCACCGGCCTCGCTCGCGCGCTCGACGAGCTCCTTCTGGCTGAACGCCGTGAGGAGCACCACGGGTGCGATGTGGTTCTTGCTGAGCTTCTCAGCCGCAGAGATGCCGTCGAGTTGGGGCATCTTGACGTCCATGATGACGAGATCGGGGCGCAGTTCGGTGGCGAGCTGCACGGCCGTCTCGCCGTCGCCGGCCTCGCCGACGACATCGAATCCGTTGTCGCGGAGGATCTCGACGATATCGAGTCGGATGAGCGACTCGTCCTCGGCGACAACGACACGACGAGGGGTGGATGCCGCGGGCACAGCGGGCTCTTCAAGCTCAGTCACCTTTGAATCCTACGGTATGGTCGTTCGCGGACGGCGGAGTACGACTTCGCCGGGCCGGTGTGGCGGAATGGCAGACGCGACCGACTCAAAATCGGTTGTCCGTGAGGACATGTGGGTTCGAGTCCCACCACCGGTACGAGCGAAGGGCCCCGCGATACTTGAGTTCTAGGGGTCGATGCAACGCCTGAGTGATCGGGAGTTGCCATGCAGGATCAAGGTGGGCGTCGCCCCTATCGGGGGCGGCGCCCTTCTGCGTCTCGTGTTCGGTTCCTGGAGCTGTTGG